>JAJTBD010000012.1 GCA_021287075.1 Micrococcales bacterium
ACTCGGAGGCCGCCCGCCCATCAGCCGCCTGTAACCAACGTGGCGGCCGGGTACATCTAGCGGGGGCCGGCGACCTCGACCCGGGCCACGTCCTCGCGGCCATAGACCCACACGATGAGCTCCGAGGCGGGACCGACGACCTCGACCGACCGCGGACCGGCGACGACCTGCGCGTGGCCACCGCCGGGGCGACGGAGCACGAGGCCGGGCAGGTCGCCGCGGAGGATCGGGGTGGCGCGCTGCACCCGCAGCCACAGCGCAGCCTCGAGCTGCTCGTCAGGGCGCGGCTCGCGGATCCCGTTGGCGCGCACCACATCCTGGGTGTGCATGTAGTACTCCCCCAGCGCGTGGCGGTGCCCCTCCAAGGCGTCCGTCGGCATGGCCGCCAGCGCGCCGGAGCCCGAGCGCAGCAGATCGACGAGTTCGGCGAAGCCGACCCGCCGCCGGGTCCGGCTGGTCCGCCAGGCCGTCAGCGGCTCGAGCCGCCTGAGCGCGATGCCGGGCCACGCCAGGGGGTCGTGCCCGAGCTGCCAGATGTGGACGGCGAGGTCGTGGACATCCCAGCCCTCGCACAGGGTGGGTGCGTCCGGTCCGGCCGCCTCGAACGCATCGCACAGCCGCTGGAGCTGCCGGTCGCGCAGTGCCGCTGTCATCTCGCCCCCGTGCGTCCTCGGCTCAGTCCGTGCCGCGCAGTTCGGCCAGGGCCTTGTCGAGCCGGCGCTGCCTGGTGGCCTCCTGCTTCGCCTCGGCGATGCCGCGGGCGATCTCCTTGCGGCGGGTGTAGGAGAGCTTGTCGAAGGCGGCCTTAGCCGCCCTGTCGACCTTGAACGCCGCTGCCAGCTCGGGCGGGACCTCGACGGTCCGCTCGTCGGCATCGAGCGCGATGGTCGCGTCGACCTCGTCGCCGATCTCGACTCCCAACTCGGCGCGGGTCGCCTTGCTCAGCCCGATACAGCGCTTGCCGCCCATGCTGGCCACCCGCAGCCGGGTGCTCGTCCCGCCGATCGTCACCACCACCGGGGGGCGTCTTCTTGTCCGAGAGCTCGGCGACCTGCTCGTCCGTGAGGATGATCGCCGCGGCCGGCCCGAAGGGCTCGATTGTCGTGCGCAGCTTGAGCTCGGGCATCACTGGCTCCTTCGGCTCTTGGACTAGGCGCTGAAACTCTCCCACAGCCCACTACGGCCTTGCCATTTCGCCGGGTCAACTGGCCTCGGGCGACAGCCTTCGTGTCGTAATCTGTGGCCGACCTGAGTGCCACGGATTCACTAGGAACGTCATGACTGATGACCCAGCAGGAACCGCTCCCACCGAGGACGAGCTGCAGCAGGCGACGGATGTCGAGGTCTTGGACGTTGCCGAGGCCGCCGCAGAGGTCCAGCGCGCGGTCTCAGGCCGTCGGGGGATGGCCCGTCGCTATGTGATCCGCGTGCGCCGTCGAAACCCTGTCGCGACTCCAGGCGATCTGGTCAAGATCCTGGAGCGTCACTATCTAGCAGCCATCAGCGCGGCTGGCGCCGCGCTGACCGTTGGATCACTCGCGGCCGAGATCGGGATCAGCCTCATACCCGGAGGCAGTGCCGCGACCAAGGGCGGGAAGGTGGCAGCGAAGGCGGCAGGCAAAGCCGCCGCAAAGACAGCGCTCAAGAACTCCGGGAAGAAGCTACTCAAGAACGCAGCGAAGGAGGGAGGCACCCAGGCGCTGTCCACCTGGGTCCCCGCCGGGGAGAAGCAGCTTCAGTTCGAGGTCACAGCCCTGTTCGCGCTGGCACTCGCCGAGTTGCATGACCTTGATCTCGATGAGCAGAGTTCAGCCGAGTTAGTGCGCCGACTGACCGACGGTGACCCCGGCTCAGGCGATTCCGCAGGGAGCATGGTCCGATCACTCGTCTCCGACGAGGACGCCCATGAGTTCAGAGCGCAGTTGTCTCGCCGCCAGGGGGCAGCGCTGGACATGAGCAGCAAGGCCGTCAGTGGTGGCGCGCACCGCTTCGTCTTCGGCGAAGCGCCAGCCAACTTCCCTCCCCATCTCGCGGTTCCGGTCGAGGACGCGGATGAGGATGGACATGGCCCTCTTGCGGCCCTCGAGCAGGCAGCCCGTTCGGTCGGGGACACGGCGGGTGCGCGGGCGCACGCGGTTGGCACGGGCATCACCAACGCAGCAAGCTCGGTCTCTAGACCGTTCAGAAGCGTTGACCGCGACGGTGACGGTGTGGCAGATGAGCCGGCCGCCTTGTCGGCAGCCAAGCACGCAGGCACCGTGATAGCCGGACGGACGGGCGCTGTCGGGAAGAAGCTGCGGGCGCCCCTCAAGGGCCGCAGGCGTGGGGCTGCCGGTGAAGTGGAGCTAGAGGACGCAGCCACGGATGACCCGGACACCGACGACCACGCCGCCGAGTGAGGATCACTTCCCGTCTTTGGGACTGCTGCCTGAGCAGGACCGGCACCGGCTGCTAGCCCATAGTCAGTGCGTCACGGCATACCGCCAACGCACTCGCGGCGCGGCTCTAAGGCACGCGAGTCCACCGGATCTAACCTCGGCGCATGGCCTCCCGTCGTCGCGCCGCGACCTATGCCCGGCGCCGGCAGCGGCGCATGGCACGGGTGACGCACGACCTCACTCCGCAGCAGTGGCGGGCGCTGGTCGAGGCGTGGGCTGGCTGCGCCTACTGCGGCAAGGACGACGGCGCGCTCCAGAAGGACTGCATGCTGCCGATCTCGCGCGGCGGCCGCTACACGCTCACCAATGTCGTGCCGGCCTGCCGCTCGTGCAACGCGAGCAAGTGCAACTCCGAGCTGACCACCTGGATGCGCCGCAAGCGGCTCGACGAGCGGGCCTTCCTCACCCGACTGGGCGAGATCAGTCTGGCGTTGGCTCCTGCATCGGACCCGTGAGTGAGAATCGCCCGCCGGCCAGGGCCGCGATGACCCCGCCGTCGATGAGCAGGTCTGTGCCCGTGATGAAGGGCGCAGACATCAGATATGCGGCGGCGTCGCCTACCTCGTCCGAGGTACCGACCCGCCCCGAAGGACTCGCTGCGAGCATCGCTCGATAGCCCTCTGCCCCAGGGCCGTTCAACTCGTCACGGGCGAGCGGGGTCATGATGATGCCTGGGCTGATGCTGTTGACCCGCGCCCCTCGGTCACCCCACTGGAGTGCAGCCGCCTGCGCGCGAAGGATGTTGGCCCGCTTGGCGATCCCGTAGGCCATCCCCGAATCGTCTATGGCGCGCAGGAAGTCCAGGTCGGCGAGCTCCGCCGCGGGGGTCGTGGCGAGCGCGTGGCTCTGCGCCGGGCCGAGGGGCGGGAGCATGTGGCCGGCCTGACTGGCGATGACGATCGCCGCGCCGCCCGGTGCGATCACACGGCCGAACTCCTCCAGCACCAACGCCGTCCCGACCACATCGACCGCCACGACCTGCTGGGGGCTCGCCTGCACCGGCGACACTCCCGCGGCGTGGATGACATGGGTGACGGGACCCAGCGCCGCTGCCTGGTCGGCCAGCGACGCCATGGAGTCAGCCGAGGCAACATCGACCTGAGACGTCGCGACCTCATAGCCATCGCCTGTGAGTGACCTGGCGGCCTCAGTCGTCGCCTCGGAGCGCAGATCGGCGACGAGAATAGTGCGCCCTGCCCCGACCCGGCGGGCGATCGCCCGCCCGATCGAGCCGGCTCCTACGAGCACCACCACGTCGCTCATGTCCGCACCTCCGGTCGACACCCTGTCCTCCCGACAGTAGACCGCCGCTGTGCGCTCGGGGAAGCCGGAAGCAGCCTCCCGTCAGCTGCGCGTCTCCCTGATCTGCTCGGCGAGGATCTCGGCGTGTCCGGTGTGCTGGGCCATCTCGCGGATGCAGTGAACGAGCACCCACCGCAGCGACAGCTCACCCAGGACCGGGTGGGTGCAGCGGGCGTCCAGGTCCAACCTGCTGATGACCTCGTCGGCCCGCGAGGTGGCTGCTTCGTGAGTCGCGGCCAGCACCTCAAGAGAATCTGCTGGTTCGAGGACGAAACTCTCGTCCGCAGTCTCGGGGATGCCCGCCTCTGCACGTGTCTTCCCGCCGAAAAGGCAGACAAACCAAGCAGTCTCGACGAATGCCGCGTGCTTGAGCAGGCCCATCGGCGTGGTCATCGACGGGACCAGACGGAGACGCGCCTCGTCGTCGGTCAGGCCGAGGACGGTCTCGCGCAGAAGTCGTCGGTGCTCGGCGAGGAACGCGAGGAGGACCTCCCCCTCCTGACCGTGCCGCGCGTCGAGCGCGCTCCCGTGAGGGGCCATCAGCGCGCCTCGGGGTCGGGGCCCTGGGCGGCCCGGCCGCCGTCGACCGGCAGCGTCACCCCGCTGATGAAACCGGCGGCCGGGGAGAGCAGGAACGCGACCGCCTCGGCCACTTCGGCGGGGGTGCCCACCCGGCCGATCGGATGCAGCTGGGCCATCTGCCCGTCCACCTCGGGATGCTCGCGCCGGTACTCCTCGAAGCGCGCGGTCGTGATGGACCCAAGCGCGACGGCATTGGCGCGGATGCCCCGCGGGCCGTGGTCGACGGCGATCGCACGGGTCAGGCCCTCGATGGCCGCCTTCGCCGTGGCATAGGGCAGCGCGCCGCGCACGGGACGCTGGGCCTGATGCGAGGAGACGTTGACGATCGCGCCCGGACGGCCGTGGGTGACGAAGTGGTTGACGGCGACGTGGCTGCCCACCACTGCGAGGGCCAGGTTTGCCGTGATCAGGCCCAGCACCTCGTGGGCATCGGCGGACACCGGCGACGCATCACGGAAGATCGCCGCGTTGTTGACCCACCCGACCAGGGGCGCACGCTCCTCGGCCAGCTGTGCGGCATACCGGACAACGCCCTCGTCCCCCGCGTCTCCCACGACGAAGCGGATGTTCGGGTGCTGCCAGTCCGCGTCGTTGACGTCGACGATGACAACCGCGCCGCTCGACGCGAGGTGCTCGGCGATCGCGCGCCCAACCCCCTGCGTCCCTCCGGTCACCACATACGAGACGTCAGCCACGATGCTCGCCCTTCCTTTTCTTTGCTCCAAGTTCTCACCCACAGGACCAAGGACGCTCCTTCGATTGAAGGTCGGTCACTTCGCGCGCCAGCGGTTCGGTCAGAAATGCAGCTCACTCGCGGGTGGGAACGCCCGGGCCGTGCCATCCACGTCTACCGGGAAACCCTCGAGGTAGCTGGGCCGGTCGCCGTCGATGAACAGCAGAACGCCCAGACCCGGCGCACCGGCCTCGAGAATCAGCCGGCCAGGCTGCGGACTGGCATCGGGCACGAGCTCAACGGAGGGGCAGCGGCCGCACTCACATTCGCCTGTCACGCGGATCTCGGGCACCATCGCCAGCCGACGGGCCCGAGCGGCGTCGGTGACATCTCTCTCGTGGGGCGAGGCCTGGCGCAACATCGCGACAAGCACCTCGTGCTCACGGCTGGTGAGCTCCCGGGGAAACGCCGCCGCCGGCGTCACGACGCCGTCGCTGGGGGATGGCACCAGGGGGATCCTTTCGCTACCGCAGACCGGCCCGACCTAGCCACGCCTCGATGGCGGGGCGGGAATCGCGCACTCGCTCACCGCGGACTGCGAGCCCTTCCGCGATCGTTGCCCCACGGCACGCCTGAGCGTACTCCTCCACCGCGCCACCCAGCCCGCTCATGGCGTGCGTGGTGAAGGGGACCACCCGGATGCCTGACCACTTTGCCGCGTCGACGAAGGTGCGCATGATCCGTGGGATCTGGACATTCCAGATCGGGCTGCCCACCAGGACGGTCGCGCGGCCGGCCAGGCTGGGCAGGGGGCCGACGATCGCCGGCCGCGCCTGCTCGTCCTGCTCGCGCACGTTGCGAGCCACGGTCGCGTCGTAGTCGCGCGAGTATGGGTCGGCAGCCTGGAGCTCGTGGAGGTCGACGTCGATCAGCTCACCGATCAGCTGGGCCATCACCTTGGTGTTGCCGACGGCGAGGTCGGTCCGCCCGCCGTTGAAGTAGTTCTCTCCCGGACGCGAGAAGTAGACCAGCAGTGGTCTCGGGTTCGACGCCGACACGGTGGTCTCCGGGGAGCGCGGATCGGGCGTGGCCGACCCTGTTGAGGGGGGGGGGGGGGGGGGGGGGGGGGGGGGGGGGTCGGGCGTGTCCGGCCCCCCAGCACACCCGCTCAGGGAGCTGCCGCCCAGACTGGCCAGGCCGGCGACCAATAGGCTCCGTCGTCCGAGCAGGACACCCTCGCCTCCCGCGTCCAGCATCCTGTCAATCTGCCACGGGCACGGCCAGGTGTGTGGCTACGCGGCCGAATGCCAGGGCGGTCGTGGCCGAGATGAGCAGCAGCAATGTCATCGAGGTGAGGCCGGGCAGAGGCAGGTTGGCAGCGATGCCACCCGCCGCGACCAGGACCGCGGCCCCGACGACTAGCGGCACGACGACATGGCCGGTGAGGTGGTGGAGGAAGAGCGCGTAGGCACCGACCGCGACTGCGACGCCGCCGAACAGCAGCGCAGTAGGCCCCTGGCCGAGGCGCTCGGCAGGCTCATGGACCACTCGCTCCGTGCCGACTGCGAACGCGACAAATGCGAGGACGAGGACCTGTTGTCCATTGGTCGCCAACTCCCCCAGGCGCAGCTGGGTGACGCTGGCGGACTGGGTCTCGAGGAAAGTGCCGATGGCGTCCTGGGCCGCCCCGAAGAAGAGATACCAGAGACACACGATGGTGAGCATGGCCAGCACACCCCCGGCGAGGTGCTCCAGGTGCTGCGGCGCTCCGGCGATGCCGATGCCCGCCTGCACGATGGCCTCGCCAAGACAGATCAACAGGAACAGCCGGGTCCGCTCGACCTGGTGGGGCGCGTCGAAGCCGAGATCGGCCAGGTCATCGGCCGAGCGCCCCGGCATCGGATGCCGCAGACGCATGCCGAGCACGTCGATCGCCACTGCCCCCAGCCACCACCACAGGCGGGCGTCCGGCGCGCTGAGCGCGCCGATGATCCAGGGAACGGCCGACACGAGCGCCCACACGATCATCGCCTCGCGGTGACGTCGCAGCGCTGCGTAGACGTCGAAGGCCCTCGTGAGGGCCGGCCGGCCCAGCTGGATCACCAGCATGGGGACGACGAAGGACCACGGCGACTCGCCGAACGCGCCAGGGATCGAGGCATTCATCACCAGGCCAAGCAGCATCACGACAAGGAGGGCCCAGCGCGTCCCCCGTGCCCGCGAGAGCACCATCGTCGACTCGTAGGTCGTGAACGCCCAGATGGTGAAAACCGTCAACGACAGCAGAGCTGTCTCGAGCACTCCCCGCCACGAGACGTCGCTGGCCAGGTGCTGTGCCAGCATCGAGATGGCGAAGACATAGACGAGATCGAAGAACAGCTCGAGCGTGCTGACCTCCTGCGGGGCAGCAGGGTCAAACGCTGTGTGGGACTGCGACATATCGTCCTTCCTGCCCGCCGGCATCTCACTCGGCGTCCGACACACGACCGCGCAGCACCTCCGCGCTAGGGCCCAGCCCAGTCCTCAGACGTTAACCGGAACTCGACCGAGTTTCGGCACGTAGAACCATGTGCACGATCGCTCAGACAGGCACAGGAGTCCAGAGCCGGTCGATGGGCATCACGTGCAGCCGGTCCGCATAGGTGTAGGAGCGGGTACCAGTGGTCAGCATGATGCCGCCGATGAACCTCTCCCCCAGCAGGTCCCGAAGCTGGGCCAGACCGCGGAACTCCTTCCCCGAGGCCCGTTCGCTGGCCTTGACCTCGAACGCGACGACTCTCCCATCGTCGTACTCGACGACGAGGTCGACCTCAGCCCCGTCGCTCGTACGCCAGTGCCCCAGCGTCACCGGCTCGTCGAGCCAGGACGCCTGCTTGCGCAACTCCCCGACGACGAAGGTCTCCAGCAGGTGCCCGAAGTCAGTGAGTGACGTCGGGTCAATGCCGATGACCTTCTCCGGCGTGAGCCGGAGCAGTCGGGCAGCCAGCCCGGAGTCGACGACGTGGACCTTCGGCTTCGCACTCACCCGCGAGCGGAGGCTCTTGCCCCACGCGGGGAGACGCACAACCAAGAACAGGTCCTCGAGGAGCCGGAGATGGCTCTCCGTCGTCTCCCGGTTGATCCCCACCTTCTCCGCCGTCGCCGCCACGTTCAGCAGTTGACCGGTCTGCGCCGCGATTTGTCCCAAGAGGTCGGCCAAGGCCTGACGCTCGCGGATTCTGCTGAGCTCGACGGCATCGCGTTCGACGGACGCTCGAACGAAGTCGTCAAACCAGCGAGCTCTGGCTGAGGCTGACCGACGCAGGGCGAGCGGCATTCCCCCGGAGCACACGCGGTCGACATACTCGGGTCGCGTCGTCGACGAAGACGGAACGGAGCTCACAACGCCGTCGACATCATCCGCGAGCACGTCGAGCAGGTTCTCCCGCACGCCCTCGAGTTCGCCTTGGGAGAGTGGCCAGATAACGAGCGAGCGGAGCCGGCCGGTCAGCGCCTGTGCTGTCGCCGGCAGAGCGTCCTGCCTCGTCGACCCCGTGATGATCGCCGTCCCCGGAAGGCTGCCTTCACGGTTCAGCCGGGCCTTGAGTGCATCGAGGATGTCTGGAACCCGCTGGTACTCATCGATGCAGATCGGGGCCCCGGCACGCACCGAAGCGGCCAGGTTCCCCTGGATCGCCTCACGCACTTCAACATCATCGAGGTCGATCACCGAGCCGCCGACTGCCTCAGCGAAGCCGCGGAGCACCGTCGACTTGCCCACCGATCGTGGACCATGCAGCGCGGTCACCGGCTCGGTGCGCATCTGTTCGGCCAACAGATCGCTAACACGGCGGGGAACGAGTCGATCGAGCTGCATGCTGTCACCCTAGCAGGATCACCATCTCACCCCACCAAACGTGAGCCCCTTAATCCAGCATATGTGAGCCCCTTGATCCGGCACACATGAGCATCCTCGGTCGGCAAACATGAGCACCCAAGCCCCCACCGACGACCCCCACGAGCCAGCGATCAGACGTTGAACCTGAACTCCACCACGTCGCCGTCATGCATCACGTAGTCCTTGCCCTCCATACGCACCTTGCCGGCGGCCTTGGCGGCGTTCATCGAACCGGCGGCGTCGAGGTCGTCGAAGGAGACGATCTCGGCCTTGATGAAGCCGCGCTGGAAGTCGGTGTGGATGACGCCGGCGGCCTGGGGGGCGGTCCAGCCCTGGTGGATCGTCCAGGCGCGCGACTCCTTGGGCCCGGCGGTCAGATAGGTCTGGAGGCCGAGGGTGTGGAAGCCGGTGCGGGCGAGCTGGTCGAGGCCGGACTCGGTGGCGCCGAAGGACTCCAGCAGCTCCATCGCCTCCTCCGGCTCCATCTCCATCAGGTCCATCTCGAGCTTGGCGTTGAGGAAGACCGAGTCCGCCGGCGCGACGAGCGCGCGCAGCTGCTCCTGGAGGTCGGTGTCGCCGAGCTGGTCCTCGTCGAGGTTGAAGACATAGATGAACGGCTTGGTGGTCAGCAGACCGAGCCCGCGCGCGAGGTCCATGTCGACGCCCGCAGCCGGCCCCGCGGCATACAGCGTCTTGCCCTCCTCGAGCACCTTCTGGGCGGCAAGCGCGTTCTCCAGAGCCGGCTTCTTGTCCTTCTGGATCCGCGACTCCTTCTCCAGCCGCGGCACGGCCTTCTCGAGGGTCTGGAGGTCGGCGAGGATCAGCTCGGTGTGGATCGTCTCGATGTCCGACTCCGGCGAGACCTTGCCGTCGACGTGCACGACATCGCCGTCCTCGAACGCGCGCACGACCTGGCAGATCGCGTCGGCCTCACGGATGTTGGCGAGGAACTTGTTGCCCAGGCCCTCCCCCTCGGACGCGCCGCGCACAATGCCGGCGATGTCGACGAAGGAGACCGTCGCGGGCAGGATGCGCTCGGAGCCGTGGATCTCGGCCAGCCGCGCCAGCCGCGAGTCGGGCAGCGGCACGACACCGACGTTGGGCGCGATCGTAGCGAAGGGGTAGTTCGCGGCGAGCACGTTGTTCTTGGTCAGCGCGTTGAACATGGTCGACTTGCCGACGTTGGGGAGACCGACGATTCCGATGGTGAGTGCCACAAAGACAGGAGTCTAGTGGCTCACCGGCATGGGGTATGCCGTGTGCTCACCGTGCGCTCGGCGCCCGCCCTACGCTGGGGCCGTGGGCCGCACCGTCCTCGTCGTCGACGACGAACCCCAGATCCGCGAGATCCTCGACGCCTATCTGCGCCGCGACGGCTTCGAGCCGGTCCAGGCGGCCAGCGGCGAGCAGGCTCTGGCCGCGGTCGCGCACCACTCCCCCGATCTCGTCCTGCTTGATGTGGGCCTGCCCGACGTCGACGGCATCGAGGTGCTGCGACGGCTGCGCGCGAACGGCGACATGCCCGTCATCCTCGTCACCGCCCGCACAGAGGAGCTCGACCGGCTCATCGGGCTCGAGGTGGGTGCCGATGACTACGTCACCAAGCCCTTCAGCCCCCGCGAGGTCGTGGCCCGGGTCAAGGCGGTGCTCCGACGCAGCCGGCCCGAGACGCCAATGGCGTCCGATGACGTCCGCGCCTTCACCGATCTCACCATCTCCCCCAGCCGACGCGAGGTCACCGCGCACGGCGAGCCAGTCACGCTGTCGGCCCTGGAGTTCGACCTGCTGGCCGCGCTCACGGAGCGACCGGGTGCGGTGCTGACCAGGACCGCACTGCTCCAACAGGTCTGGGGCTATGACTTCTTCGGCGACGAGCGGGTCGTCGACGTGCACATCCGCTCCCTGCGCCAGCGGCTGGGCGACGACGCCGCGGACCCCCACCTCATCGGCACTGTCCTCGGCGTGGGCTACAAGTTCCTCCAGGCCCCGTCATGAACCGCCTCAGCACCCGGATGCTGCTCTCCCACCTGCTCGTCGCACTCACGGCGGTCGCGATCAGCTATCTCACGGTGCGGCTGCTGGCCCCGCGGCTGTTCGACTCCACGCTCCAGCAGATGGGCGGCATGGGGATGGGGCGCGGCGGCGCTCTTCGGCGTCAGGTCGTCACCGCGGTGAATGCCGCGCTGCTCTGGGGCGCTCTCGGCGGCGCCCTGGCGGCGGCGCTCGCGGGCGCGCTCGCGGCATACCAGCTCCTCAAGCCGCTGGGGCGGGTCCGCGCCGCCGCCCGACGGATCGCGGACGGGCACTATGGCGAGACCCTCGCGCGACCGCGTGAGCGAGAGCTCGCAGCTCTCGCCGACGACGTCAATCACCTTGCGGCGCAACTGGACTCGACAGAGACCCGACGGGTTCGCCTGCTGGGAGAGGTCGCCCACGAGATGCGCACGCCACTCACTGTGATGGAGGGCTATCTCGAGGGAATCCGCGATGGGGTCTTCCCCGCTGATGAGCAACGGATCTCGTTGCTGCGCGGGGAGGTTCGACGGCTCCAGCGGCTGAGTGACGACCTGTCGTCCCTGAGCCGCGCGGACGAGGGACGCCTGGAGATCACCCTCGCGGAAAGCGATCTGACAGCGATTGTCCACGAGGCCGCCGAGCGGCTGCGTCCCCGCGCAGAGTCGGCCGACGTCAGGCTTGTGGTCACCGGCGACCGGGTGGACGCTCGCGTCGACGCGGCGCGCATAGGCCAGGTCGTGACCAACCTGGTGACCAATGCGCTGCGCGCCACCCCCGCGGGCGGCGAGGTCCGGTTCATGACAGCGGTGGACGGCGCCGATGCCGTGGTGACCGTCAGCGACTCCGGAGAGGGGCTCTCACCCGACGATCTGACGCGGGTCTTCGAGCGCTTCTATCGCGTGCCGGGCCGGCGGGCCGCCGACGACGACAGCGGCATGGGCGTCGGGCTGACCATCGCCCGCGACATCGTCCGCGCACATGATGGAACGCTGACCGGGGCCTCGGAGGGGCTGGGCCACGGAGCAGCGTTCACCATCAGACTCCCCCTGTCGGCGCCGAGGCGCGCGGCACGAGGGTCAGCGGGCCGTTAGCTCCACCGTCCGCCACGCGGAGTGCCGGTCGGGCTGGTCGAGTCGTCGCTGTCGGCCATCGGACAGTCACCGGCGTGGCCACGCTGGCCCTGCTGCATCCCCTGACCACGCTGCATGCCTTGACCCCGCTGGCGCTGACCCGCCTGGCCACGGCCCTGCTGGCCCTGGCGCTGCTGCATTCCCTGTCCCGTGCCACTGGGCATGGTGCCGTTGGCGGCAGCGGTGAAGGCGGCAAGGTGGTTCTCGGAGCCGGCGAGGAGGCGCTGGAAGACCGACTTCACCGTCGGGTCCGTGGTGCGCGAGATCAGCTCCTTGAGGTCGGCGATGTCGCGCTTCTCGAGCTCGATGCCGACCTGGATGGCGGCCTTCTCCGAGGACATGCCCTCAGCCTTCCACTCGTCATAGAGCCGCTGGACCTCGGCGCTGGCGAAGGTGCCGGCGGGCCTGCCGTCGGCCGGGTCAGGCAGACCGAAGCGGTCGAGCTGCACGCCGATCGCGTTGAAGTGCATCTGCTCGGCGTTCGGGATCATCTGGAGCGGCCGGACGGACGGCCACTTCACCCCGAGCACGCGGTAGAGGTCGCGGGCCATCCGCTCCTCGTCGCGCGAGAAGGTCAGGTCCTCGGCCAGCTGTGCCGAGGCCGTGGCGGTGGCGCTCGCCGTCGGGCGGGGCGCGGGTGTCGCCGATGGCGTCGGGCCGGCCATCGCCTGGCCTCCGATCGCGGCGGCGAGGATCAGTGCGGCAGCCCCGCTGACTGCTGCGGTGCGCTTGGCGTCCATCGTGTGTCCTCTCGGATCTTGGGCCGATGCCCCTGGTTGTCCTTGCATCCGAGTCAATGCCGCGGCCATGAAGGGACCACGCGTCCGCGTGTGAAGCCTCTGTGAAGGCCCTCGCCACGGCCGCGCCCAAGACCGGGCTGCACTCGGCTGTCGGGGGCTGGTGACAGGGTGAGGCCATGACCGAGATCGCCCTCCCCTTCCTCGCCGGCGCCGCCCTCGCCGCGGTGATCGTCTGGCTCTGGCTGGCCGGGCGGCACGCCGGGGTGACGGCGGAGCGCGACCTGCTGCGCGAGCGGGTGGAGGAGCTGAGCGACGCCGTCGCCGATGACAGCCAGACCGCGGCGGTCCTGGCGCCGCTGCGTGACGCCCTCGTGCGGGTCGAGCGCCAGGTCGGCACGCTCGAGCGCGACCGGACCGGGCAGTACGCCACGCTCGAGGCCGCCCTCGGCGAGGTCCGCACTGCCACCCAGACCCTTGGTCGCGAGACCGCGAGCCTCGCCGGATCGCTCAACGCCTCCAGCGTGCGCGGCTCCTGGGGCGAGGTGCAGCTGCGCCGCGTCCTCGAGCACGCCGGGCTGCTGGCCCGGTGCGATTTCGACGAGCAGGTGTGCCGAGTGAGCCGGCACGACGCGCAGGTGCGCCCCGACGTCGTGGTCGCCCTGCCCGGCGATCGCCACCTGGTCATCGACGCCAAGGCCCCGATGAGCTCCTTCCTCAAGGCCCAGGCCGAGGACCTGTCTGTGGAGATGCGCAGCGCCCTGCTCCAGCGTCACGCACGGGACCTGCGCGGTCACGCGCGCGCTCTCGCGGCCAAGGACTACTGGTCAGCCTTCGACGCGAGCCCCCAGATGGTCGTCCTCTTCGTCCCCAGCGACGCGATGCTCAGCGCCGCACTGGCCTCCGAGCCGGGTCTGCACGAGGAGATGCTCTCCGAGCGCGTCGTCCTCGTCGGCCCCGGGTCGCTGCTCGCTCTGCTGCGCACGGTCGCCTTCACCTGGCAGCAGCAGGCCCTGACCGACAGCGCCCGCGAGCTGCTCGCCCTCGGCCAGGAGCTCTATGCGCGGCTCGGCACCCTCGGCGGGCACACCGCCCGGCTCGGCGGCTCGCTCCAGCGCTCGGTCGAGGCCTACAACGCCATGGTCGGCGCACTCGAGTCCCGCGTCTTCGTCACGGCCCGCCGGATGCGTGACCTCGATGTGGTCGAGGGCGATCTCGAGCCGCCTCAGGCAGTCGAGACCGCGCCTCGCGTGATGACCGCGGTCGAGCTGCTCGACTCGGTCACCGCCGCCGACGCCCGACCCGAGCTCGACCTGGGCGGGCCGGACTCGTCACCAGCTACCCGGGTCTCCGGCGACGGACGGGGGCCGGGCGGTCAGGGCTCGCGGGCGGCCGCCGGATAGCCACGCGGACTGCCGACGGCAGCCGCGGCATACGCCTCAGTGCAGGTGGCCGTCGCCGCCGCGGGCGGCCGCGTCGTGGCGCATGTCGCCGCTCTGCCCACGGGCCTTGAGCTCCCTGCGCAGCTCGTTGGGCAGGGCGAAGGTGACCGACTCCTCGGCGGCGATGACCGGCTTGACCTCGCCGTAGCCGCGCTCGGCGAGCCACTCCAGCACATCGCGCACGAGCACCTCGGGCACCGAGGCACCCGAGGTCACGCCGACCGTCGAGACGCCGTCGAGCCAGGACTCCTCGATCTCGTCGGCATAGTCGACCAGGTGCCCGTCGCGGGCGCCGTGCTCGATCGCGACCTCGACCAGGCGCACCGAGTTGGAGGAGTTGCGCGAGCCGACGACGATCATCAGGTCGGTCTCGGGGGCCATCTGCTTGACGGCGAGCTGGCGGTTCTGCGTGGCATAGCAGATGTCGTCGGAGGGCGGGTCCTGGAGCGCGGGGAACTTCTCGCGCAGGCGCCGCACGGTCTCCATGGTCTCGTCGACCGACAGCGTGGTCTGGGAGAGCCAGACGACCTTGTCGGGGTCGCGGACCTCGACGTTGTCGACGTCGTCGGGGCCGTCGACGAGCGTGATGTGCTCGGGCGCCTCACCGGACGTGCCGACGACCTCCTCGTGACCCTCGTGGCCGATGAGCAGGATGTCGTAGTCGTCCTTGGCGAAGCGGACGGCCTCGCGGTGCACCTTGGTCACCAGCGGGCAGGTCGCGTCGATGGTGCGCAGCGAGAGGGTGCGCGCCTCGTCGTGCACGACGGGCGCGACGCCGTGGGCGGAGAAGACGACGGTGGCGCCCTCGGGCACCTCGTCGGTCTCCTCGACGAAGATCGCGCCGCGCTTCTCCAGCGTGGTCACCACATGCTTGTTGTGCACGATCTGCTTGCGGACATAGACCGGCGGCCCATACAGCTCCAGGGCCTTCTCGACGGTCACGACGGCCCGGTCCACGCCTGCGCAGTAGCCGCGTGGGGCCGCGAGCAGCACGCGCTTGGCCTGCTCGGTGGTCTCAGTCGTCGCAGTCATGGAGCCAGTCTAGGTGCCGCGGCTGGGCTCCCCCTGAGTGCCCACTCGCCTGACCATGGCGTATGCCGCGTGCTCGCCCCCGCGCCCCACCTAGACTCCCGCACGTGACCGCAACCCCCGCAGGCCTCCCGGAGCGCGCCGCTGACACCAGCGCCGAGCACCCGTGGCCGGTGCGCCTGCTGTCGATGAAGATCGAGGACTACGTCGCCAAGATGTCGGCGCTGTGGGTCGAGGGCCAGGTCGTCCAGCTCACCCGCCGGCCCGGTGCGCGCACGGCATATCTCACGCTGCGCGACACCGACGTCGACATGTCGCTGTCGGTCAGCATCCACGTCAACGCCCTCGACGCCATGCCCACACCGCTCACCCAGGGCTCACGTGTGGTCATCCAGGCCAAGCCGACCTTCTGGACCGGCCGGGGCACCCTCCAGCTCGACGGCCGGCAGATCAGGCCCGTCGGGGTCGGGGAGCTGCTCGCCCGGCTGGAGTACCTCAAGCGCACCCTCGCCTCCGAGGGGCTCTTCGACGCCGAGCGCAAACGCCCGCTCCCCTTCCTCCCCCGGCGGGTGGGGCTCATCTGCGGGCGGGCGAGCGCGGCCGAGAAGGACGTCGTCGAGAATGCCCGGCGCCGTTGGCCCACAGTGCAGTTCGCGATCCGACAGGTCGCCGTTCAGGGCCCGACCGCAGTGACTGAGGTGACCGCCGCGCTGGCCGAGCTCGACGCCGACCACGGCGTCGACGTGATCATCATCAGCCGAGGCGGCGGGTCGGTCGAGGACCTCCTCCCCTTCTCCAACGAGGCCCTGGTCCGCGCGGTCGCCGACTCCACGACGCCGGTGGTGAGCGCGATCGGCCACGACGTCGACACTCCCCTGCTCGACTATGTCGCCGACCACCGTGCCTCCACCCCGACCGACGCGGCCAAGGCCGTCGTGCCCGACGCGGAGGGCGAGCGGCGCGGCATACGCCAGCTGCGTGCCCGGGGCGAGCGCGCCCTGACCGGGCGACTGACCACCGAGCGCTCCCGCATCGAGGCACTGCGCAGCCGGCCCGTCATGGCCGACCCGCTCAGCCTCGTGACCGCCCGCCGCGACGAGCTCGATGCCCTCGCCGACCGCGCCGCCCGGCGCGTGCTCGCGCTCGTCCACCGCGCCGGAGACCAGGTCGACCACCTCCGCACCCAGGTGCGCACCCTCTCCCCCCAGTCCACCCTCGAGCGCGGGTATGCCGTGGTGCAGACCGTGGACGGGCACGTCGTCACCGACCAGGGCGAGATCGAGGTCGACCAGCTGCTGCGGGTGCGGGTCGCGCGCGGCGACTTCGGCGTGCGGGTGCTCGGGGCCGCCGAGACCGACACGGTGACCTAGGGTGGCGGCCATGTCCGACAACGCCAGCACCGACGACGTCCCCCAGGTCGGCACCATCCCCGAGCCCGACCTGGCGGAGATCCGCGCCCTGGGCTACGAGCAGGCCCGCGACGAGCTGGTCGAGATCGTCGCCCGGCTCGAGGGCGGCCAGCTCGGGCTCGAGGAGTCGATGGCACTGTGGAAGCGCGGCGAGGCGCTCGCCGACCACTGCCAGCGCTGGCTCGACGGCGCCGAGGCGGCCCTGACCGCCGACGACGAGGCCGAGGACGCCTGAGCGGGCGTCAGGAGCCGATGGGCGTGAGGTGCTCGGCGAAGACCGCCAGCTCCTCCCAGGTGCCGGTCCCGGTGACCAGCGTCGTCAGCCCGTCGGCGGCCTCCGGCCGGTCGAGCAGGCTGCGCTGCACCTTGGAGTCGCGGTCATAGGTGGCCCAGGTCCTGCCGGCGGCCTGCCGCTCGCCGGTCCGCTTGGCGCGCTGGGTCTGGGCGGCCACCCACTCGTCGGTCGCGCCCTTGGTCTGCTCCAGCGCGACGTAGTTCTCGTCAGGGGTCAGATAGCCGACGTGCCAGGTGCGCAGCTTGTCGGTCGAGGTCACGAAGCGCACGCTCGTGGCCTTCCACCCCGCCGGCAGCCCGGTCGGCTCGGACAGACCCCACTTCACGTCGCGCTCGGCCGCGACGGCGGCCGGGTGCACCTCGACGGGCGGCCGGTTGTCGCTCGAGGTGCGGGGGATGATCAGCACCAGGCCGATGACGATCGCGAGGATCACCAGCAGCGAGCGCACCATGTTGGCCGCGGTGCCCATCGCGTAGTGGCTGCGCTGCGGTGGGGCGGTCGGCTCGGGCGGGGTCTGCTCGGTGCTCACCCCCCTATGGTCGCCGACCACACCGGGGCGCACCAAAGCGGGGCAGATCGAAGTGGGACGGGCCACGCCGCCCACTCCCCGATCCGGCTGTGGAGGCGGGTGGGCCCGGCGATAGGCTGAGAGGGCCCGCCCGATGCCGTGTGAAGGGATCCTCCGTGTCCGTCCAGTCGCTTCCCGAAGCCCTCCAGGTCGGCGGTTTGGCCCCTGACCGCAACCTTGCGCTCGAGCTCGTCCGTGTCACCGAGGCCGCCGCGATCGCAGGCGGCCGCTGGGTGGGCAAGGGCGACAAGAACGCCGCCGACGGCGCCGCCGTCGAGGCCATGCGGACCCTGATCTCCACCGTCGACATGAACGGCACGGTCGTCATCGGCGAGGGCGAGAAGGACGAGGCGCCGATGCTCTACAACGGGGAGCGGGTCGGCAACGGCGAGGGGGCCGAGTGCGACGTGGCCGTCGACCCCATCGATGGCACCACGCTGACGGCCAAGGGCATGTCCAATGCGATCGCGGTCATGGCCGTGGCCGACCGCGGCTCGATGTATGACCCGAGCGCCGTCTTCTACATGGAAAAGCTCGTCACCGGCCCGGAGGCCGCCGACGCCGTCGACATCACCAAGTCGGTCGCCGACAACATCCGCGCCGTGGCCGAGGCCAAGAACGAGTCCCCCGAGGACGTCACGGTCGTCATGCTCGACCGCCCACGCCACGAGCGGCTGGCCCAGGAGGTCCGCGAGGCCGGCGCGCGCATCCGCTTCATCTCCGACGGCGATGTCGCCGGCGCCATCGCGGCCGCCCGCCCCGACACGGGCATCGACCTGCTGCTGGGCATCGGCGGCACCCCCGAGGGCATCATCGCCGCCTGCGCGATCAAGTGCATCGGCGGCACGATCCAGGGCCGGCTGTGGCCCCAGGACGACGCGGAGCGCCAGCGGGCGATCGACGCCGGCCACGACCTCGACCGCGTCCTGACCACCGACGACCTGGTCACCGGCGAGAACTGCTTCTTCGTGGCCACCGGCATCACCGACGGCGAGCTGCTGCGCGGCGTGCGCTACCACGGTGGCGAGGCCATCACCACGTCACTGGTGATGCGCAGCAAGTCGGGCACCGTCCGCACCGTCGAGGCCCACCACAAGCTCGCCAAGCTCCAGGCCTACCGTGGTGCCATGAAGGACCGCGCGTGAGGGACCGCTGCCTCGTCGTCGGCGAGGCGCTGGTCGACATCGTCGAGCGCGGCGGCGCCGAGCCCACCGAGCACGTCGGCGGGAGCCCGGCCAATGTCGCGATGGGCCTGGCCCGGCTCGGGCATGGCACCGACCTGCTGTGCTGCCTGGCCGACGACGAGCGGGGCCGGGTGGTGGCCGATTACGTCGGCACCTCGGGCGCCCGGCTGCTCCCCGAGAGCATGCGCGCCTCCCGCACCTCGACCGCCCTGGCCCGCCTCGATGAGACCGGCGCCGCGACCTACGAGTTCGACATCACCTGGGACATCCCCGCGGCGGAGGTCGGGCCCGAGACCTCCCACGTCCACACCGGCTCGATCGGCGCGATCCTGCCCCCCGGGCGCGAGGCGGTCCTGGCCACCCTCGAGCGCGCCCGCGAGCACGCCACGATCACCTATGACCCCAACATCCGGCCCAGCATCATCGGCCCGGTCGACGAGGCCCTCCCCCTCATCGAGCGCACGATCGCCCTCACCGACGTGGTCAAGGCCAGTGACGAGGATGTCGCCCTCCTCTATCCCGGTATGCCGCTGCGCCGGGTCCTCGCCCACCTCACCTCCCTGGGCCCACGGATCGCGGTGATCACCCGCGGGGCGGAGGGCGTGGTCTATCGCGTCGCCGCCACCGACGAGACCGGGGAGCAGCGCACGCTCGCGGAGCGGGTCGTCGACACCGTCGGCGCCGGCGACTCCTTCATGGCCGGCCTGGTCAGCGGCCTGCTCGACGCCGGCCTGCTCGGCGGCCTCGACGCGCGAGACCGACTCATCGAGGCCACCCTGGCCGACGTCACCCCCGCCATCGAGCGCGGGAGCCGTTGTGCCGCAACGACGGTCGGCCACGCCGGCGCCTACGCACCCACCCGAGACGAGATCTGACAAGGAGTCAGCCATGGCCGAGTTCGCATACGAGGACCTCCTCCCCCTGGGCGAGGACCCCACCACCTATCGCCGGCTGACGACCGACGGCGTGCGCACGGTCGAGGGCCCCGACGGGCAGCAGTTCCTCCAGGTCGACCCCGAGCCGCTGCGGCTGCTCGCCGAGACTGCGATGCACGACATCGCGCACTACCTGCGGCCGGCCCACCTGCGTCAGCTGGCCAAGATCCTCGACGACCCCGAGGCGTCCAACAACGACAAGTTCGTCGCCCTCGACCTGCTCAAGAACGCCAACATCGCGGCTGCCGGCATCCTCCCGATGTGCCAGGACACCGGCACCGCGATCGTCATGGGCAAGCGTGGCCAGCGCGTGCTGTCGCAGGGCACCGACGAGCGCCCGCTCTCCCAGGGTGTCTACGACGCCTACACCCACCTCAACCTGCGCTACTCCCAGATGGCGCCGGTGACGATGTGGGAGGAGAAGAACACCGGCTCCAACCTGCCGGCCCAGATCGAGCTCTACGCCGACACGGCCGAGGGGCACGAGAACACCTACAAGTTCCTCTTCATGGCCAAGGGCGGTGGCTCGGCAAACAAGAGCTATCTCTTCCAGGAGACCAAGGCCATCCTCAACCCCGACTCGATGATGCGCTTCCTCGACGAGAAGCTGCGCGGCCTCGGCACGGCGGCCTGCCCGCCCTACCACCTGGCCATCGTGATTGGCGGAACGAGCGCCGAATACGCGCTCAAGACAGCCAAATACGCGTCGGCGAAGTATCTCGACCAGCTCCCGACCTCCGGCGACGCGGCGACCGGGCACGGCTTCCGTGACGTCGAGATGGAGGAGAAGGTCCTCGAGCTCACCCGCCAGTTCGGCATCGGCGCACAGTTCGGCGGCAAGTACTTCTGCCACGACGTGCGCGTCGTCCGCCTCCCCCGCCACGGCGCCTCGCTGCCGGTGGCCATCGCGGTCTCCTGCTCGGCCGACCGCCAGCTGCTGGCCAAGATCACCCCCGAGGGCGTCTTCATCGAGCAGCTCGAGACCAACCCCGGCCAGTACCTCCCCGAGGTCACCGACGCCCAGCTCGACGAGGACACCGACGGTGTCTCGGGCACCGGCAAGGGCGCCGCTGTCAGGATCGACCTGACCCGGCCGATGGACGAGATCCGCGCCGAGCTGAGCAAGCACCCGGTCAAGACCCGCCTGTCCCTCACCGGCCCGCTCGTGGTCGGCCGCGACATCGCGCACGCCAAGATCAAGGAGCGGCTCGACGCGGGCGAGGAGATGCCCCAGTACCTCAAGGACCACCCCGTCTACTACGCTGGCCCGGCCAAGACCCCTGAGGGCATGCCGTCCGGCTCGTTCGGTCCGACGACAGCCGGTCGCATGGACTCCTATGTCGACCAGTTCCAGGCCGCCGGCGGCTCGATGGTGATGCTGGCCAAGGGCAACCGCAGCCAGCAGGTCACCGACGCCTGCAAGGCCCACGGCGGCTTCTATCTCGGCTCCATCGGCGGCCCTGCCGCGCGACTGGCCCAGGACTGCATCAAGTCGGTCGAGGTGCTCGAATACCCCGAGCTCGGCATGGAGGCGATCTGGAAGATCGAGGTCGAGGACTTCCCCGCCTTCATCGTCGTCGACGACAAGGGCAACGACTTCTTCGCCAGCGTGACCGCACCCGTCGCCATGACGATCGAGAAGCGACCCGGCCTGAAGTGACCGGCCATCCCCCTGTGAGAGGACCCCTGAATGACTGACCACCGCTCCGACGCCGACGACTTCGCCGACCTGCTCGAGGCCAACCGGCGCTATGCCGAGACCCATGACCTCAAGGGCTTCGACGGCATCGCCCACGCCGGCGTCGCGGTCGTGACCTGCATGGACAGCCGGATCGACCCGCTCGGCATGCTCGGGCTCAAGCCCGGTGACGCCAAGATCTTCCGCAACCCCGGCGGCCGGATCACGCTGGCGGCGCTGGAGGCGCTCGTCCTCGGCGTGCACCTGCTCAACGTCCAGCGCATCCTGGTCGTCCCGCACACCCGCTGCGCCATGGCGAGCAACAGCGAGGCCGAGCTGCGCGAGCGCGTCGGCGCCTCCGCCGGCATGGACGCCTCCTGGCAGCACTTCCACGCCGTGCCCGACCAGCGGATCGCGCTCGCCGAGGACCTGCGGGGCGTGCGGGCCCACCCGCTCATCCCCGACACCGTCAAGCTCGGCGGCTTCATCTACGATGTCGACACCGGCCTGCTCAACCCCGTCGAGGAGGCCTAGGCACCGGGCCTAGTCTTGGGGGATGAGCGAGCTGACCTTCCCCACGAGTTTCCTGTGGGGCGCTGCCACGGCGTCCTACCAGATCGAGGGCGCGGCGACCGAGGACGGCCGCGGCCCCTCGATCTGGGACACCTTCTCCCGCACGCCGGGCAAGGTGCTCGGCGGCGACACCGGCGACGTCGCCTGCGACCACTACCACCGGGTCCCCGAGGACCTCGTCCTGATGAAAGAGCTTGGGCTTCAGGCCTATCGCTTCTCGATCGCGTGGCCGCGCATCATGCCCGAGGGCACCGGCGCGGTGAACCAGGCCGGCATCGACTTCTACTCCCGCCTGGTCGACCAGCTGCTGGCGGGCGGCATCCGCCCCTTTGTCACGCTCTACCACTGGGACCTGCCGCAGGCGCTCGACGACCGGGGCGGCTGGCTCAACCGCGACAGCGCCGACTGGTTCGCCGACTACACCGCGGCCGTCGTCGGTGCGCTGGGTGACCGGGTCACCAACTGGACGACGCTCAACGAGCCGTGGTGCTCCTCGCTGCTCAGCTATGCCGTCGGCGCCCACGCCCCCGGTCACCACGACGGCGGCGAGGCGATGGCCGCGGCCCACCACCTCATGCTCGCCCACGGGCGCGCGGTGCCGGTCATCCGCGAGCACTGCGCGGACGCCGAGGTGTCGATCACGCTCAACCCGAGCCAGATCCTGGCTCCCGAGGACCCGACCGAGGCCGACCTCGATGCGGTGCGCCGGGCCGACAACGCCTACAACGGCCTCTTCTTCGGGCCGATCTTCCACGCGGCATACCCCGAGGGGATGCTCGAGGACACCGCACACCTGACCGACCACTCCTATATCCACGACGGCGACCTCGAGGTCATCTCGGCGCCGCTGGACAACCTCGGGGTCAACAACTACTTCCCGATCCGGGTGCGCTGGAGCGAGACGCCCACTGGCAACGCGCTGCCCGGCTGCGAGCAGGTCGAGGAGACCACGCCCCGCACCCCCGTCACCGACATGGGCTGGGAGATCAACGCCGGCGCCCACAAGCAGATCGTGCAGCGCTCGGCGGTCGAGTCCGGCCTTCCGGTCTATATCACCGAGAACGGCTCCGCGTGGCCCGACGAGGTGGCCCCCGATGGCGCGGTGCACGACACCTCGCGCATCGACTACCTGCGCAGCCACCTCGCCGCGGTCCGCGAGGCGATCGACGAGGGCACCGACGTGCGCGGCTACTTCGCCTGGTCGCTGCTCGACAACTTCGAGTGGGCCTTCGGATACAGCAAGCGCTTCGGGCTGGTCTATGTCGACTACGAGACCCAGCAGCGGATCGTCAAGGACAGCGGCCGGGAGTATGCCGCGATCATCGGCTCCCAGCACTGACGGCCAGACCACCCCTCCCCCGGACAGCGCAGTGGGCCGGCTCCCTCGACGGGAGCCGGCCCCCTGCCGTGTCGTGCGGCGTCGGCCTCAGATGGCCAGGCGCTCCTTGACGACCGTGGCCAGGCGCTCGGCCACGGCGGTCGCCTCCTCTGCGGTGGCGGCCTCGACCATCACCCGGACGACCGGCTCCGTGCCGGACTTGCGCAGCAGGACCCGGCCCGAGCCGTCGAGCAGGGTGGTCGCGTCGGCGACGGCGGACTGGAGACCCTCGTCGGTCTCGACCCGGTCCTTGTCGACGCCCTTGACGTTGATGAGCGTCTGCGGCAGCCGGGTCATGACGGTGCCGAGGTCGGCGAGGCTGCGGCCGGTCTCGGCCACGCGCGAGGCGAGCATGAGGCCGGTCAGGACCCCGTCGCCGGTGGTGCCGTGGTCGAGGATGATCACGTGTCCGGACTGCTCCCCGCCGAGGGAGAGCGAGGAGGCACGCATCTCCTCGAGCACATAGCGGTCGCCGACGCCGGTCTGCTTGACCGTGATGCCCTCTCGCTCCATCGCCTGGAGGAGTCCGAGGTTGCTCATGACCGTGGCCACGAGCGTGTCCTCGGCCAGGACGCCGCGGTCCTTCATGGCCACCGCGAGGATGCCCATGATCTGGTCGCCGTCGATGACGGTGCCGGAGGCGTCGACGGCAAGGCAGCGGTCGGCGTCGCCGTCGTTGGCGATGCCGAGGTCGGCGCCGTGCTCCACGACGGCGGCCTGGAGCTTGTCGAGGTGGGTGGAGCCATAGCCGTCGTTGATGTTGAGCCCGTCGGGCCGGTTGCCGATCGCCACGACCTCCGCCCCGGCGAGGGTGAAGACCTCGGCCGCGACCTCGCTGGCCGCGCCGTGGGCGGCGTCGGTGACGACCTTGAGCCCCTCGAGACGGTGCGGCAGGGCCTTGAGGAGGTGGGACATATAGCGCGTGGAGCCGTCGGTCATCTGGAAGACGCGTCCGACGTCGGCGCCGGTGGGACGCTCCCACTCCTCGCCCATGCGCTTCTCGATGGCGTCCTCGATCTCGTCGGCGAGCTTGTGGCCGCCGCGGGCAAAGAACTTGATGCCGTTGTCGGGCATCGCGTTGTGCGACGCCGAGAGCATGACGCCGAAGTCGGCGCCCGAGTCGGCCGTCAGGAAGGCGATCGCAGGGGTCGGGAGGACACCCGCGTCATAGACGTCGACGCCCGCCGAGGCCAGGCCCGCGATGACGGCGGCGCCGAGGAACTCACCCGAGGCCCGCGGGTCCCGTCCGACGACGGCGCGCGGTCGGGGGTCGGCCTGGGCCGCCTCGCTCTCACGGAAAACGTGGGCCGCCGCGACGGCCAGGTCGAGAGCCAGCTCCGCCGTGATGTCCCGGTTGGCCAGTCCCCGCACCCCGTCGGTGCCGAACAGTCGTGCCATGAGTCGGTTGCCTTTCGTCCGTGGGCCGCGCATGCGGCATACAGGCCGCTCACGCGAGCCCCAGCACACGAACTTACTCCCTCGTGGCGGCGGACCACGAAACGACGCGAGGGGCGCCCGTGGAAGGGGACACGCCGGCCGCGGCATACAATCGGAGCATGCAGCGAGCCGCCCACCGCACCCCGACAGGCGCCGGGCGGTGACCGCCGCTGGCCGCCATGTGAGCAGCCAGGCGGGACGGTTCGCGGTCGTCGGCGCGTTCAGCACCGTCTTCCACCTCGCGCTTTTCGCGGCATTCGAGCAGGTAATGGCGCCGCAGGCGGCCAACCTGAGCGCCCTGGTCATCGCCACGGTCGCCAACACCGCCCTCAACCGCCGGTGGACCTTCGGGGTCCAGGGCCGCGAGGGCGCCGCCAAGCACCAGCTCCAGGGCCTCGTCCTGTTCTTCGTCACGTGGGCCGCGACTGCGGGCGGCCTCTGGGCCGTGCATGCCCTCGTCGCTCACCCGCCGACCTGGGTCCAGACCTTCGCGGTGCTCAGCGCCAATGTCATCGCGACCCTCATCCGGTTCGTCGCGATGCGGATGTGGATGTTCCGCGGGCACGCCCCCGCCCGCCACGTCGCCGCCGACTGACCGGCCCGAACACACGCCGACGGGGCGGCCCCTCCGAGGAGGGACCGCCCCGTCGTGGGCGTGCAGGCCGCTGGATCAGCGCTTGCTGTACTGCGGTGCCTTGCGGGCCTTCTTGAGACCGGCCTTCTTGCGCTCCGGGACGCGGGCATCGCGGGTGAGGAAGCCGGCCTTCTTCAGCGTGGCGCGGTTGAGCTCCTCGTCGACCCCGTTGAGGGAGCGGGCGACACCGAGGCGGACGGCGCCGGCCTGGCCGGAGGGGCCACCACCGTGGACGCGCACGAGCACGTCATAGGCGCCGTCGAGCTCGAGCACCTTGAGGGGCTCGTTGACGATCTGCTGGTGGACCTTGTTGGGGAAGTACTCCTCCAGCGTGCGGCCGTTGATCTTCCACTCGCCGGTGCCGGGGACGATCCGGACGCGGGCGATGGCCTGCTTGCGGCGACCGGTCGCGGCGCCGGGGGCGGACGCGGACGGGCGGCGGGCCGGCTCGCCGGAGACGGCGGTGTCGGACTCGGAGGTGTACTCGCTCAGCTCGGGCTCGTCGGTCTCGAGGACGGTCTCGTTGATGTTCTCAGTCATGTTCCGTTTCGCTTTCTACGCAGACCCGCGCGGGATTACTGCGCGACCTGGGAGATCTCGTAGGGAACCGGCTTCTGGGCCGCGTGCGGGTGCTCGGGGCCGGCGTAGACCTTGAGCTTGGCCAGCTGCTGGCGGCCGAGGGTGGTCTTGGGGATCATGCCGCGGACGGCCTTCTCGATGGCCTTCTCGGGGCTCTTCTCGAGCAGCTCGACATAGGTCTGCGACTTCAGACCGCCCGGGAAGCCCGAGTGGCGGTAGGCGCGCTTCTGCTCGAGCTTGGCGCCGGTGAGGGCCACCTTGTCGGCGTTGATGATGATGACGAAGTCGCCGGTGTCGACGTGGGGGGCATAGGTCGCCTTGTGCTTGCCGCGCAGGAGGTTGGCGGTCTGCGAGGCGAGGCGGCCGAGCACGACGTCGGTCGCGTCGATCACGTGCCAGGTGCGAGTGATCTCGCCCGGCTTCGGGGTGTAGGTGCGCATGTCAGCCTTACGTGTGGTCTTTCATGATGGGCGTATGCCGCGGGCGCCCGAGGGCGGTAGCTCTCCCTGGGGGATGCAACGCCCTGGAGGGCGCGCGGCACAACAGTTCTCAAGTCTACGGGCGCGGCTGGCTGCACCCAAATCCCTCGCCACTCCCCCAAAAACCCCCTCTGAACTGCACAAACGCCTCTCGACAGCTCTCGTGCAGAGAACTTGTGCAAACAGAATATGCAAAGGTATTGTGCACACATGCCGCCTCCCCGACCCCGGAGCGAGCCACCGCAGCCCGACCCCGACTACTCCGGCATCCGCCTCGACGCCCGGGCGCTGAAGGTCCTGGCCCACCCGCTGCGCTCGCGCCTGCTCATCGCACTGCGCACCGGCGGCCCGGCGACGGCCACCGACCTGGCCGGTGCCCTCGGCACCAACTCCGGGGCGACGAGCTATCACCTGCGCAAGCTCGAGGAGATCGGGCTGGTCAGCGACACCGGCGAGGGCGAGGGCAAGCGGCGGCTCTGGCGCGCGTCGACCGACTACCACTCCTTCTGGCCCTCAGATGTCGCCGGCGACGAGGACGCCGAGACCGCGCTCAACTGGCTCAGCCGCGACTACATCCGCCACCTCACCGAGCAGTACGAGCGCTGGCTCGACGTCGAGCAGACCTGGCCGGTCCCCTGGCGTGACGCGACCGGGCTGAGCGACAGCAACGTGGTCGCCACCCCGGAGCAGCTCGAGGCCATGCGCGAGGAGATCGCCGAGGTCATGGCCCGCTACCGCCGGATCGGCCAGGGCAACCCCGAGGCCCGGCGCGTCGCGGCATACAGCGTCGTCTATCCACTCGACCTCGAGCGGGCGCCGCGCGGGACGGTCCGGGGATGAGCGCGCCGACGGCTGAGACGCGGGCGCCCCTCTCCCCCAAGGCAGCAGAGCGCATCTATCTCCTGCTCGTCCTCACTCGGTGGTTCCCCGTCGGGCTCATCGTCGGGCTCTTCATCCTCATCCAGACCTCCCGGGGGCTCAGCGTCGCCGAGGCGATGACGGCGATCGCCGCCACCGGCGTGGCGTGCGCCCTGTTCGAGCTCCCCACGAGCGGCTTCGCCGACGCCCTCGGCCGACGCCCGGTCTATCTCGCGGCCGCGGCGCTCAACGTGCTCGTCGCCTATCTGTATGCCGTGGCCGACTCCTTCTGGGCCTTCGCCGTCGCGGCGGCGCTCATGGGCGTCTTCCGGGCCCTGGACTCGGGCCCGCTGGAGGCCTGGTTCGTCGACACCGTCCACGAGGCCAGCCCGGGCGCCGACGTCGACCAGCCCCTCGCCCGGGCCGGCACGACGGTCGGCATCGCGATGGCGGTGGGGTCGGCCATCTCGGGCCTGCTCGTGTGGTGGCACCCGATCCGCTCGATGCCGGCCATCGACCTGCCGGTCTGGGTCTACTTCGGGCTCACCATCGCCCACCTGCTCGCGGTCCTCGTCCTCCTGCGAGAGACCCCGCGCGGCCATGACGCGACCCGGCTGGCCCGTGCCCTGCGCTCGATGAGGGAGACACCCTCTGTGGTCGTCTCGGGGCTGCGCATGCTGCGGACCAACCGGATCCTGCGGGCGCTCGTGCTCGTCGAGATCTTCTGGGCGACAGGGATGCTCGTCTTCGAGAGCTTCATGTCGGTGCGGCTGGCCGAGCTCGTCGGGGGCGAGACCCGGGCCGGCGCGCTCATCGGCCCCGTCGCCGCCGGCGGCTGGGCGGTTTTCGCCCTCGGCTCCGCGCTCGCCGGGTGGGCAAGTCGCCGCCATGGGGTCGCCAGGGCCGCCATCGCCGCACGCGCCCTCAACGGCATCGGCGCCGTCGTCATGGGGCTGACGGCCGGGCCGGTCGCGCTCATCGCGGCATACCTCTTTGCCTATGGCGCGCACGGCATGAACGGCGCACCGCATGCCGCGCTGCTGCACCGCGAGGCCGACTCGTCCAACCGGGCGACCGTCCTGTCGATCAACTCGATGGTCAGCTTCCTGGCGTTCTCGATCTCGACCACGGTCATGGGACAGGTCGCGGGCGCCTGGTCGGTCCAGACCGCAATGGTGATCGCCGGCGCCTTCTCGATCCTCGGCGCCTTCTGCTATCTCCCGGCCCTGCGCCACGAGCAGTCGGGGAGACTTCAGCCGTGAAGCGCTTCGCACTCGGCCTCGTCGTCGGCGCCCTCGCAGTCCTGCTGGGCCTGGGCGCGCTCCTGTGGGCCGTCAGCTCACCGGCCGAGGCGCCGGCGGCGCCCGCTCGGTCGGCGACCAGCGGCAAAGAGCTGCGCGCCCAGCGGCTCGACGCCGACGCGCTGCTGTCCTATGCCGAGGTGGCCGCCCAGATGGGGCCCGAGACGACACTGGCGGCCGCCGGTCCCGACCGCGTGGAGGTCCGCCGCCGCATCGAGGTGCTCGGCCGGCAGGTGACGGTGCGTGCCGAGGGCGCAGTCCGCGCCCAGGACGGCCTGGTCGTGATGGAGCCCGAGGAGGTCGGCCTGGCCGACGCCGAGGGCCTGCCGCTGCCGCCGGCCGTCACCCGCCTGGTCACCGTGCGCCAGCCCGTGACCGGACTGCCCGACGGCCTGACGCTGACCCGGGTCACCGCCGATGCCAACGGTATTCACGCCCACCTCGAGGGCACCGACGTCCCGCTCCCCCGCTGACCCGTCGGCCGCCCACCCCACCCCACCTCGCGCTTTAGCCCACTTGGGCACGATCGCCCCACCCCCAACACGCGGGTATGCCGCGGAGCTGGCTCCGCGGCATACCTGGTCGTGCGTTGGGGAGAGCGTCAGCCGCTGGTCACCTTGGTGACGTGCGTGGCGCTGTCGTAGACGAAGGTCGTCGTCGCACCGTCTGACGGGACGCTCAGCGTGATGTTGCCGCCGTCCCTGACGCCACCGGCGCCGTAGTTCTCGTCCCAGCCGAGGCCGTGGGCGATCTTGAAGGAGTAGGTGCCGGCGGGGATCTTGGTCGTCGACCAGGTGTAGCTCCCGTCGCCGTCCTTGTCCTGGAGCCACGGGCGCATGCACGCCGGCGCCCAGTTGTCACAGCCCAGGGCGCCCTGGAAGTCGCCGGGGGCGGTGATGATCGGCCCCTCCTCGTCGGAGGTCACCCAGTGGGTGGTCGGGTCGTAGTAGAAGGAGACCTTGCCGTCAGCGGTGTCGTAGGAGATGTTGGCGCCATTGCTGCCGCCGACGCCGTAGTTGACGGCCCAGTCCTTGTCGAGCGCCGCCTTGTAGGCATAGGAGCCCGGCTTGATGTCATAGGACTTCTTCCAGATGCCGTCCTTGGCGTCGAGCCCGAGCTGGGCCTGCTCGCACGCGGGCACCCAGTCCGCTGCGCAGCCCATCTCGTCGTTGTGCGACCCGGGGACGCTCACCGCGCCAGGCTGGGTGGCGGGGCGGTCGCCGTTCTCGACGGCCGGACCGGTCGCCTTGCCCGTGATGCCCCACGAGCCGTCGGCGCTGATGTGGCCGGCGCTGTCCTTGACGACGACGCGGTATTCCAGCGGCGTGCCCAGGGGCAGCTTGGAGACGTCGTGGTAGACGCGGTAGGGCGCGTTGTCATCGGTGCCGAGGGTTGTCCACGAGGTGGCGCCCACCGGGCGATAGAGGAAGGTCGCCTGGGCTGGGTTGTTGCCGGAGACGTCGGCGCCGATCTCGGTGCGCCCGTTGAGGACTCCCCCGTCGGCCGGCGTCTTCAGCGTCACCAAGGGCGCCGCCGCGGGCGTCACGATGGGCTTGTTGGCGCGCCAGACGCTCACCGACATCGGCGGCACGTCGACGGTGACCTTGCGGTCCGCGCCCGACTTGACCGCGTGGTCGGTGCCGAAGACCGGCGTGAACATGGCCTTGCCGGTCCACGACTCAAGGGTCGTCTTCTGGGTCGCGGTCGAGTTGTTGGCCGCGACGAGGTACTCGACCTTGGCGCCCTTGTCATAGCGCGAGGTGACGAACAGGCCGTCGCCGTCCGCGGCATACCGGACCTGCTGGAGACCGTCGCCGAGCGCAGGGTGCTTGGCGCGGGCCTTCGACAGCGCGGCGAGGTGCGCATAGAGCGGGTGCGCGGTGTTGTAGCGGTCCTTGGCGCCGGCGGTGTCGCCGAGCACGGGCTGGGTGGCGAAGTCGGCGACCTTGGTGGCGAACATGTCCTGGCGCGACTCCTTGTCACCGCCGGTGCCCATGAAGCCCTGCTCGTCGCCGTAGTAGGTGACCGGCTGGCCGCGGGTGAGATACATCAGCGAGTTGGCGAGCTTGGTGCGCGCCATGAGGGTCTCGCCGGTGGCGCCGCCGTCGCGGATGAACATCGCGGCGCGGCCCATGTCGTGGTTGCCGAGGAAGGTCGGGAGCTGGTAGGCGTTGCTGTCGGCGTCGGTGTACCAGTCGTCCTGGGCGTAGAAGTCGGCCAGCGAGGAGGCCTTGCCGCCCTTGGCGTAGTCGACGCCGCGGGCCTGGAAGCCGAAGTCGAGCGTCGCCTGGAGCTTGCCCTCGGTGGTGTAGGTCGACAGGAACTGCGGGCTGGAGTCATAGACCTCGCCGAAGGCGAAGAAGTCGGCGTTGCCGACGGCCTTGGCCTGGCCGAGGATCTCGGGGATGAACTGCTGCCAGAACTCCATGTTGACGTGCTTGACGGTGTCGATGCGGAAGCCGTCGATGCCGAAGTCGACCCACGTCTTGTAGATCTCGCCCATGCCCTTGACGACCTCGGGCCGCTCGGTGAACAGGTCGTCGAGCCCCACGAAGTCGCCGTAGGTGCTGGACTCGCCGGCCCAGGTGGAGTCGCCCCGGTTGTGGTACATCAGCGGGTCGTTGAGCCAGGCCGGGACCTTGACGGTCCTGTCGGCCTCGGACTTGAAGACCGGGGTGTAGGGGAAGGACGTCGCGGCGTCCATCTCCGGGAAGGTCTTGCCCAAGTAGTCGCGGTCGTCGAAGGCCTTGCCCGCCGCGTCCTTGTAGGGGTAGCTCGCCTTGTTGCGGTAGGTGTACTGCCCCTCGGTGTAGTCGATGACGTCGGCGGTGTGGTTGGTGATGATGTCGAAGAAGACCTTCATCCCCTTGGCGTGGGCCGCGTCGATGAGCGCCTTCATGTCGGCGTTGCTGCCGAGGTGGGGGTCGATCTGGGTGAAGTCGGTGATCCAGTAGCCGTGGTAGCCGGCCGACTCCGCGCCCTCGGTGCCCTGGACGGGCCGGTTCTTGAAGGAGGGCGTCAGCCAGATGGCCGTGGTGCCCATGCCCTTGATGTAGTCGAGCCTGTCCTGGACGCCCTTGAGGTCGCCGCCGTGGTAGAAGCCCTTGTCGGTCGGGTCGAAGCCGGTCTCGAGGCGACCGCCGCTCAGGCCGCCGGTGTCGTTGGCCTTGTCGCCGTTGGCGAAGCGGTCGGCCATGACGAAGTAGAAACGCTCCTTGGTGAGCGGGTTGCGCAGCGAGTCCTTGGCGAGCGTCGCGTCGGCGGCCGTCGTCGCGCCGGCGAGCCCGACCGGCGTGATCCCGAGCTGGTGGGTCACGTCGTCATAGGTGAACGTCAGCTTGGCGGCGTTGGGCAGGTTGAGGGCGATGTTGCCCCCGTCGCGGCCGCCCTCGCCATAGCTCTCGTCCCACGCGCCGTTGATCGCGACCTTCCACTCATAGGACCCCGCCGGGACGGTGAAGGTCTTGGAGTAGGTCGTGCCGCTCTGGGTCAGCTGCGTGGCCGTGCACGCCTCGTCCCAGTCCTTGGCGCAGCCGAGCTCGCTCTGGAGGTCTCCGGCGAGGGTGGCGGTGCGCGGATCGGCGGCGGTGGCGGCCAATGGGGTGAGCAGGCCGGCGGCGAGCGCGGCGGCGCTGGCGAGGGCCAGCGGGCGCAGGCGGGAGGGGACCACGTCAGCTCCTTTGCTGAGGATGTCTACCCCCGCAGGGTAGTCCTGCAAGCGCTTCCATACCAGCCGCGGGATACGCAGACTTCGGTATGCCGCGAGGTCAGCGGGCATGCGGCCCGCGCGGCGACCAGCCGGAGCGCCCGTTGACCACGACCCGGTCGGCCCGCTCCAGCAGCCGCGCCACCTCGACGGCGTTGCGCTCGTCGACCTGGTCCACCCAGGCCCGGGCCGCGTCGGGGCTCTTGCCGAATGCCGTGTGCCGGGCCACCAGCCGATCGCGCCGCACATCGTCGTCACCGACGACGAACCAGACCTCGTCACAGGCGTCCCGGGCCGCCTCCCAGCCGTCCATGAGCAGGTAGTTGCCCTCCGAGACGACCACGCGCGCGGCCGCCGGCACGACCAGCGCGCCCGCGATGGGCTGCTCCAGGTCGCGCTCGAAGCCCGGCACATAGACATCGCAGGCGGCGGTGCGAACCCTCGCCAGGCACGCGGCATACCCCTCGTGGTCAAAGGTCTCGGGTGCGCCCTTGCGGTCGCGCAGGCCGAGGCGGTTGAGCTGGGCGTCGGCGAGGTGGAAGCCGTCCATGGGCAGGCGCGCCGCATGGTCGGCCCCGTGCCGCGCCCGCAGCCCGTCGAGCAGGGCGAGCGCGAGCGTCGTCTTGCCTGCCCCCGGCGCGCCGGTGATCCCGAGCACCGCCCGACCCCGCGGCGGCACGAGGCCGTCCACGAGGTCGAGCAGCCGGTCGGTCACTCCCCCATTCTCCGGTGCCGGCGTCATCGGCGCCGGGCGACGCGTGTCTCGTCCCAGACCGGCTCGTCCGCGGCATACACCCGACCGTCGGAGCCGAAGACGAGGAAGCGGTCGAGGCCGCGGGCGAACCAGCGGTCGTGGGTGACGGCCACGATGGTGCCCTCGAAGGTCGCGAGCGCGTCCTCGAGCGCCTCGGCGGAGTGCAGGTCGAGGTTGTCGGTGGGCTCGTCGAGCAGGAGGAGGGTGGCGCCGCTCAGCTCGAGCAGGAGGATCTGGAAGCGCGCCTGCTGACCGCCGCTGAGCGACTCGAAGAGCTGCTCGCTCGCTCGGGCGAGGCCATAGCGGTCGAGTGCGCGCGCCGCCTCGTCGCGGGGCTTGCCCCGACGGTGCTCGTCGCCGCGATGCAGGATCTCGAGCAGGGTGCGGCCGTGGAGCGACGGGACGTCATGGGTCTGCGCGAACCAACCGGGCCGCACGCGTGAGCCTAGCCTGGCAATCCCGTTGTGGCGCACCGGTTCTGGCCGGTGGTCGCCCACGGGCTGGTGCTCGGGGCCCGGGTCGCTGCCGCCCGCGGCGAGCAGCCGCAGGAAGTGGGACTTGCCCGAGCCGTTGGAGCCGAGGATGCCGACCCGCTCACCAAACCAGAGCTCGGCGTCGAAGGGACGCATCAGCTCTCCACCGTCGGCCGTCAGCAGCTCCAGCCCCTCGACGATGACCGCGCGCTTGGCGGTCCGCCCGCCCTGGAGTCGCATGCGGACGTTCTGGCGCAACGGGATTGCCTAGGGCGGGCCGGCCTCGACGAAGCGGGCCAGTCGGGTCTCGGCGGCCTGAAGCCGGGCGGCCATGTCGGAGTTGTATGCCGCCTTCTGCCGATACATGATCACCAGTGCCTTGAGCTTGGCGTGCTCCTCGTCCCAGCGGCGCAGCGCCTCCTCCAGCCGCGCGTTGCGGTCCTCGCGTGCCTGCTGATAGGTCGCGAACCGCCCGGGGTGGACCCACAGCGAGCTGCCGACCCGACCCGGCTCCAGCGTGGCGATGCGGGTCGCGACATGGTCGAGCAGCTCGCGGTCGTGCGAGACGAAGAGCACCGTCTTGGGCGAGGCGACCAGCTGCTCCTCGAGCCAGCGCTTGCCCGGCACGTCGAGATAGTTGTCGGGCTCGTCGAGGACCAGCACATCCTGCGGGCCGCGCAGCAGCGCCTCGAGGACCAGCCGCTTCTGCTCACCGCCGGAGAGCGTCGCGACAGTGCGCCACTGCGCCTTCTCATAGGGCACCCCGAGCGCCGCCATGGTGACCACGTCGGCGCCTGTCTCCCAGTCGTATCCGCCGACATCGCCCCAGTCGACGAGCGCCTGCGCATAGTCCATCTGGTCCTGCTCGGACTCCCGCTCCATCATGAGCAGCTCGGTGCGGTCGACCTCGAGACCCGCATCCCGGATCGCCGGCGGCGCGACCGACAGGAGCAGCTCGCGCACCGTCGTCTCGTCGCGGATCGACCCGATGAACTGCCGCATCACGCCGAGGCTGCCGCTGCCGGAGACCGTGCCTTCGCGCACCAGCTCGTCGCCGCTGACCATCCGGACGAGCGTGGTCTTGCCTGTCCCGTTGGGCCCGATGAGGGCGACCTTGGCACCATCGCCGACGCGCAGGGACACCTCATGGAGCAGGGGCCGGCCATCGGGGAGCCAGTGGCTGACGGAGGCGATGTCGAGATGTCCCACCGGCACATTCTTGACGCTGCGCCGCGCAGGTGCCAGCGGATTTGGCCGCGCGCCGTCAGGGAGCGACGCGGTGGGCGGCGACGGCCGTGGCCCCTGCGAGGAGCGCACCGGTCACGCTGATGGCGGCAAACGGCATACCGGTCAGGTGGTCGGCGCGCGCAGCGATGACGGCGCCTCCGCCCGCCACGGCGATCACCGCGCCGACCGCCTCGCTGATCCGCGCGGAGGCATTGACCCTGCACTGCTCGCCGTCGGCGGTGATCTCGACCAGGTGTGTCGCGAGCGCATTGGAGACGATGCCCATCCCGGTCGCGCACAGTGCCCACCCGCTCATGCCGGTGGCGATGCCGATGTGCCCGGTTGCCAGCAGGGCGGGCCCGGCCGCGCCGACGGCCATGACCAGCATCGCCAGCCGCACCAGCTGGGCGGGCACCAGCCGGCGGCGCACAGCGTCTCGGCTGGCGAGGTTGGACCCGACCGCCCAGAACCCCCCGGTGACAGCCAGGCTCACGCCGGCCAGCGTCGGGCCGGCGTCCCGGACCTCGGTCAGGAGGAGGGGCAGATAGGTGCCGATGAGGATGAACGCGAGCGCCACCAGCCCTCGCACGGCGATCGTCGCCGGTATGCCGCGGGACAGCCGGACGGCGCCGCTCGGCAGCGCTCGGTGCAGGCGCAGCGCGACCGCGACCAGCCCGACGACCGTGGCGACGATCGCGACAGGCCCGGACTGCCGGACCGCCGAAGACCCCCAGGTCGCTGCTGCGACGCCGGCAGCAAGCACCGCGGTGGCCGACAGCGAGGCGCGCTCCGCCGCCGTCAGCACGCCTCCGCCGCCGGGCCCTGCCCCGACGCAGGGCAGGCAGCAGCAGCAGGGTGGCGGGCACGACCAGGACGAGGGGGCTGAGGAATGCCGCGCGCCAGCCCCCGGCCTGCGCGATCAGCCCGGCCAGCCCGGGCCCGAGCAGCGACGGCAGCATCCACGCGGTGGAGAAGGCGGCGAAGATGCGCGCCCGCAGGTGCTCGGGCAATAGCTGGGCGATCAGCACCACCATGCCGATGTCGAGCAGACCCTCCGCGACCCCGCTGACCATGCGCCCGACCACGAGCAGCGTCATCGACGGGGCCAGCCCGGTGAGCAGCTGGGCCACGACAAAGGCACTCACGCCCGCGACCAGGACCGGCCGCGGCCCCGCGTGGTCGGCCCACACGCCAGCTACAACGGTCGCCATGAGCAGCGCCACCATCGGCGCCGCCGAGGCCACGCCAAACCACGCCAGGCCATCGAGATCGCGGGCCGCCAGCGGGAGGATCGACATGACGGCCCGGTTCTCATAGGCACCGAGCGTCACCAGCGCCACCGCGGCGACGGTGAGCGGCAGATGGGGGCCGGACAGCAGGGACTCGCGGCGCGTGTCCGGGCTGGTCGTCGTCATGTCGGCGATCCTGTCATCTCAAGTGCGCTTGAGGTCAACCGGCTATCGTGAGGGGATGGACAAGCACGAGCTGCTGCCGGTCGGCGAGGTCGCCAGGCGCGCGGGCGTCTCGGTGCCCACGCTGCGCTTCTATGAGGACAAGGGCCTGATCGTCTCCACGCGCTCCGCCGGCAACCAGCGCCGCTATCCCCGGCACATGCTCCGTCGGATCGCCTATGTCCGTGCGGCGCAGCGCTTCGGGCTCAGCCTGGCCGAGATCCGCCAGGCGCTCGACTCCCTGCCTGCGGACCGCCCACCGACCAAGCGGGACTGGACCCGCCTCAGCCGGGTCTGGCATGACGCGCTCCAGGAGCGCATCGACGCCCTGGAGGCACTTCGCGACGCGACCGACGTGTGCGTCGGCTGCGGCTGCCTGTCGACGACGTCCTGCCCGATCTACAACAGCGAGGATGCCCTCGGCGGACAGGGCCCGGGCTCGCAGCGGTGGCTCGACGGCAGGCCGCCCGAGGCCTGAGCGACCTACTCCGGCAGGGGTTCCCGCGTCGCTCGCGCCTCGTCCGCACGGGCCGCCAGCTCGGCGTCGGGCGGATAGGAGACCTCCTCAAGCGAGAGACCGTGGGCCGGCATGACCGTCACCCGCGGATCGCGCACGCGCCCTCGCAGCACCTCGGCGGGGAAGCCCACCTCGCGGCGCCCCTCCCCCACCGGCACGACAGCGCCCACCAGAGCGCGGACCATGCTGTGGCAGAAGGCATCTGCGACGACCGTCCCGGCCAGCACCCCGTCGTCCAGGCGTCGCCACGAGTAGTCGAGCAGGGTGCGCACGGTCGTCGCACCCTCGCGCTTCTTGCAGAAGGCCGCGAAGTCGTTCAGTCCCACCAGACCCGCCGCGGCGGCATTCATCGCGGCGACGTCCAGCGCGCCCCGGGCCACGACCGTGTCGTGGCGCCGCAGCGGGTCGAGCCCGGCCGCGTCGTCGCAGATGCGATAGAGATAGCGCCGCTGGGTTGCGGAGAAGCGCGCGTCGAAGCCCTCGGGCGCCCGGCTCACCGAGCGCACGACGATGTCGGCGGGGAGTATGCCGCGCAGCCGGCTGGCCGCGGCCACCTCCGGGGTGCGGTCGGACCGGCCTGGGACCCTGGCCCACGACCTCGGGTCGACGTCGACGTGGGCGACCTGGCCGCGGGCGTGGACCCCGGCGTCGGTGCGCCCGGCCACCGTCAGCCGGACCGGCTCCGGCGAGCGCAGCAGGGTCGTCAGCGCGGCGCTCAGCTCGCCCTCGACCGTGCGGAGCGAGGGCTGGGCCGCCCAGCCGGAGAAGTCGCCCCCGTCATAGGCGAGGTCGATCCGCAGTCGGACGGGGGCGGGCTGGTCAGACATAATCACAGAGCCTATCGACCACCGATCGAGGAGATGACATGCAGCGCTGGTGGCGCCAGGACCCACGGGCCGCCCTCATCGGCGTGCTGGCTCTCCAGCTCGCACTGGCCGCGGCGTCGATCGCGAGCAATGTGGGCGACGGCAGCGACTCCGGCGCCGCCTCCCACGGCATCTGGACGGCGCTGACCGCAGCGCTCCTCTGGGGCATCTGGGCCTCCCGCTCGGGCCTGGCCCGCGGCATCCTCACCGCCCTGATCGCCCTGCCGCTGCTGATGCTGCTGGCCTTCACGCTCGGGCCGCTCGACAACCTGCTGGTCCCCCTGCTCATCGCCTTCTCGGTCGGCCAGCTCGTGATGCTGTGGGCCCCGGCCGTCACCGAGCACGTCCGCAAGCGCGTCGACATCGACACCTACTGAGCAGGCCCGCCGCTAGTCCGGTGCCGCCCGGCTCCCATCGCCGTGGGCCGCCCCCCGGGGAGCCGCCGTGGCCAGCGCGGGGCCGGCTGCGGTGACGGCCAGGAGGAGGCCGATGGCCCCGGCCCCGATCGTCGCGCGGATGCCGATCGCGTGGGCGAGGAATCCTGCACCGACCGCGCCAATCGGCATAGCGCACACGGCGATCACGCGATAGACGCTGGTGACACGGCCGAGCAGCGCGCCGGGACGACGCGCTGGCGGTATGACACCGCGGCGACATTCCACGCCAGCAGGCCGGCGCCGGCTGTGGCGATCGAGCCGAGCACCAGCGGGACACGCGTCGTGGCCGCGGCAGCGAGGAACCCGGCGGCCCCGAGGAGCAGGCCGTGCCGCAGCAGCCGACGCTGGCCCAGCCGCGCGATGAGCGCAGGCGCCAGGAGAGCCCCGGCGATGCCACCCGCCGCCATCACGGCGACAAAGAGGCCAAAGCTGGCCTCGGGCAGTCGGAGCACGTCGACGACATAGAGCACCAGGACGGCCGTCGCGCCGGCGACGAGAGCGTTGGACAGGGCGATGAGGACGCTGCACGCGCGCAGCGCCCGATCGTCCATGAGGGCCGCCCACCCCTGGCGCAGGTCGCTGCGCAGCTGCGGGCTCTCACCGCTGCGTTCGGGCGGACCGATGCGGGGCCGGATGCGGGCGGCCATGGCGACGAGGAGAGCTGCGGCGAGGAAGCTCACCGCATCGAAGGCCATCGGCCAGGTGGGGTCGAGGACGACAAGGGCAGCACCGAGTGCCGGGCCGAGCAGCTGCCCGCCCACGCTGGCCGAGACCTGCGTCAGCGCGTTGGCAACCTCGAGACGGGAGCCCGGCACGATCTGCGGCAGCGCGGCTGCCTTGGCGTTGTCGAAGAAGGGCGCGGCCAGACCGAGCAGGAGTGCGATGCCGACGATGCCGGGGCTGCGATCGGCGTCCCCGGTCAGCAGCCACAGCAGGAAGGCCGAGAGGGCCAGCGCCCGGAACAGGTCGGTGCGCCACATGAGCCGGAGACGGTGCGTCCGGTCCACCACCACGCCCGAGATCAGGCCCATCAGGAGCCATGTGTCAACATTGGCTTCCGCCGTGGACGGTCAGGAGGATCTGCGACGATGAGTGCCGTGCCTCGCTCCCGGGCCGCCACCACGGCCAAGCCCTATCACCACGGCGACCTGCGTCATGCGCTGATCGAGGCCGGCATCCAGGAGCTCAAGGTCAGCCAGGCAGCCGACCTCAGCCTGCGCGCGCTCGCTGGCGCGGTCGGGGTGAGCCACGCTGCGGCCTATCGCCACTTCGCGGACCGGGACGACCTCCTCGTCGCGATCGCGCAGGAGGGATTCGCCCAGCTGACCGCTGCCGTCGAGTCAGCCGCGGACGCTGCCGACGACCCCGTCACCGCCCTGCGCAGTGCCGCGCGGGCCTATCTGCGGTTCGGCACCGGCTCACCCAACTGGCTGGCACTGATGTTCTCACCGATGGCCGCCAACTCCCCTGATCTCATTGCGGCACAGGAGCTCTCGGTGTCCAGACTGCTGAGCCGCGTTGGCGCGGCCCAGGCGGCCAGGCGCCTGCCGGACGCGCCGGCCCAGACGGTGGCGCTCCTGGCCTGGACGGTCGTGCATGGCCTCACGACACTGGCCAGCGGTGACCAGCTGGGAGACGAGTTCGCCGTGGGGCCAGCGGATCCGGAGCACCAGCTGGATCTGCTGCTGGAGCTGGCCGGGCTCTAGGCCGCGCCCGCCCGCGCCGTCCCCCGGGCGGTGACCCGCCCAGTCCGGTCCGTGACCGTGGTGGCCACGTGCCGCTCTGGCGCCTGCGCGGCATACGCCACGAGCCCCTGGTGGTCGAAGAGCGGCGCGACAAGGCGGTAGTCGAAGACCGACCGCGTCGGGGCGCCCGCAGCGCGCGCAGCCTCGGCCATCACCAGTGCCTGGAGAGGCCCGTGGGTGACCAGCCCCGGATAGCCCTCGACCTCGCGCGCGTATTCGCGGTCGTAGTGGATGCGGTGGCCGTTGTAGGTGAGTGCCGAGAAGCGGAAGAGCAGTGGCGGTGTCACCTCGATCTCCCAGCCGCCGTCGGCGAGACCCGGGCCGTCCTCGATGGCGGCAGCGACCGAATCGCCTGCGGCAGAGGACATCTCGCGATAGACGATGTCCTGCCGCTCGATGACGACCGGCTCGCCGCCCTGGCTGACCGTGTGGGTCACCTCGACGAACATGAGCTTCCCCGATCGCCCCTGCTTGTCGGTCCTGGCCGTCACGGCCGAATGCCGGGTGGCGGGCTCGCCGACGACCAGGCCACCCCTCTGCTCGACCCGTCCCCCGGCCCACATGCGTCGCAAGCCGGGACCCGGCGGGGCCGGGTCGACACCGCGGACGGGGTGGCCGTCGCGTCCGAGGTCGGCGGTCGCGGGGCGGTCGAGCAGATAGAGCCAGTGCCAGCACACCGGCAGCGGCTCGCCGCGGTCGAGATCGGGCAGGGGCACCGAGAGGAGCGCCGCGAGCGCCTGTGCCGGGCCCGGCTGGATGAGCTCGTGGCGCTCGACGACATCAGTCATCGGACGCGCCCTCGCCAGCGAGCAGGTGCTCGGCGATCCAGCCGCGCAGGAGCGAGCTGGAGTCGGGCACGAACTGCTCGGGTGACCGGTCGAGCCAGGCGATCAGCTCCGCGGCGTCGACCCAGTCACCCCAGGCGACCTCCTCCGGCTGCCAGCGGACCGGCCCGTCCCAGCGGGCGGTGAAGAGATGGGCGATATAGCGCGTGTGCTCGTCCTCGTAGCCCGCGACGCCGATCGGCTCCAGCGGCACGCCCGCGACACCCAGCTCCTCCTCGAGCTCACGGGTGGCAGCCGCCAGCGGCTCCTCGCCGGCCGCCATCACTCCCCCGGCGGCATAGTCATAGAGCCCGGGGAAGACGTCCTTGCTGTCGGTGCGGCGATGGACATAGACCTGGCCGGCACTGTTGCACACCACGATCCCGGTGCCCGCGTGCCGCAGGTTGTCGGCACGCACGCGCGAGCGCGGGGCCGTGCCACACGGCATACCGGCGTCGTCATAGACGGTGACCAGCTCCTCCATGCCCCCATCATCGCCTCCCGGGCAATGAGAATGCCGCCCGCTCCCCTGGGGGAACGGGCGGCAGTCTCGGTGGTGCGAGGAGGACGCTCAGGTCACTCGTCGGCGCCGGCCTTCGTGAAGCCGGCCTTCTCGGCGTCCTCGGCCGACTTGAACCAGAACTCCGCGATGGTCGAGTCGTACCACTGGCCGTCGGGCTCGTGGTAGAGACCCGAGTCGGCGTTGCCCTTGACGGTGTAGCCCTCGGGGGCGGTGCCGTCCTCGCTCGCCGCGACGGCGCCCGCAGGCAGCTCGACGGCGGCGGGGGCGGCAGCGCCCTCCTCCGCCTCGACCGCGGCAACACCGGCGGCCTCGGTGGCCTTGGCGTCGGTCGCGGCGTCGTCGAGGGTCAGCTCCTCGGCCGGAGCCTGGGTCGCCTCGGCGGCGGTCGCGTCGGCAGCCTCGGCGGCCTTGGCGTCAGCGGCCTCGGCCTGGGCGGCCGAGGTGTTGCCACGGGCGGCGCGCTTGGTGGCGGCCTCGGCCTCCTTGACGGTGGCCTTCTTGGCAACGGGCTCGCGGACGAGCTCGATGACCGCCATGGGGGCGTTGTCGCCCTTGCGGTTGCCGATCTTGGTGATGCGGGTGTAGCCGCCCTGGCGCTCGGCCATGTCGGGAGCGATCTCGACGAAGAGGCGGTGGACGACGCCCTTGTCCTTGACGACCGTCATGACCCGGCGACGGGCGTGCAGGTCACCGCGCTTGGCGAAGGTGATCAGACGCTCGGCCAGCGGGCGCAGGCGCTTGGCCTTGGCCTCGGTGGTCGTGATGCGGTCGTTCTCGAACAGCGAGGTGGCGAGGTTGGCCAGAATCAGCCGCTCGTGCGCCGGACCGCCGCCCAGACGGGGACCCTTGGTGGGGGTAGGCATTGTGTTTCTCCTTAGAGGCTGACCTCACCGCGTCTGCGGGAAATCAGATGCGGGTGGTCAGAGCTGCTCGTCCTCGGCGAGGTGACGGCCGTCGTCGGCCCCACCGTCGAAGGACTCCATGTCGTAGTCGTCGCTGTAGCTGTCGACGATCGCGCTGGGGTCGAACCCGGGAGGGCTGTCCTTGAGCGCCAGGCCCATGCCCACGAGCTTGGCCTTGACCTCGTCGATCGACTTCGCACCGAAGTTGCGGATGTCGAGCAGGTCGGCCTCGCTGCGGCCGACGAGCTCGCCGACCGTGTGGATGCCCTCGCGCTTGAGGCAGTTGTAGGAGCGGACGGTCAGGTCCAGGTCCTCGATCGGCAGGGCCAGGTCCTGCGCCAGGGCGGCGTCGGACGGGCTCGGGCCCATGTCGATGCCCTCGGCCTCGACGTTGAGCTCACGGGCCAGACCGAACAGCTCGACCAGCGTCTTGCCGGCCGAGGCCATGGCGTCGCGCGGGGCGATGCAGTTCTTGGTCTCGACGTCGACGATGAGCTTGTCGAAGTCGGTGCGCTGCTCGACTCGGGTGGCCTCGACCTTGTAGGTCACGTTGAGGACGGGCGAGTAGATCGAGTCGACCGGGATGCGGCCGATCTCCTGGTCACCGGACTTGTTCTGCTGCGCCGAGACGTAGCCGCGACCGCGCTCGACGGTCAGCTCCATCTCGATCTTGCCCTTGTCGTTGAGCGTGGCGATGTGCAGGTCGGGGTTGTGCACCTCGACACCGGCCGGGGGCGCGATGTCGGCGGCGGTGACCGCACCCGGGCCCTGCTTGCGCAGGTACATCACGACCGGCTCGTCGTGCTCCGAGGAGACGACCAGGCCCTTGATGTTGAGGATGATCTCGGTGACGTCCTCCTTGACCCCGGGGATCGTGGAGAACTCGTGGAGCACGCCGTCGATGCGGATGCTCGTCACGGACGCACCCGGGATGCTCGAGAGCAGGGTGCGGCGGAGGGAGTTGCCGAGCGTGTAGCCGAAGCCGGGCTCGAGCGGCTCGATGACGAAGCGGCTGCGGAACTCGGAGATCGACTCCTCGCTCAGTGCCGGACGCTGTGCGATAAGCACGCTGTTCTTCCTTTCTCAGGCGACCGCTATATGACGCCTGACAGTGCGCTGGCCTGCTGCCAGCGGCTCGGCCCACCTCTGTCCGTGGACCGGGCCCGTTGCGTGCGGTATGCCGCGTGCGCCAGGAGCGCACGCGGCATACCGACGCGGTGGATCAGTTCTTGGAGTAGAGCTCGACGATGAGCTGCTCGGTGAGCGGCACGTCGATCTGCTCGCGAACGGGGAGGCTGTGGATCAGCACCTGGAGCGAGCCCGGGACGACCTGCATCCAGGCCGGGACGGGACGCTCGCCGAAGGTCTCACGGGCCAGCTGCATCGGGTAGGACTCCACCGACTGCTTGCGCACGGTGATGATGTCGTACTGCTCGACGCGGTAGGAGGGGACATCGACGCGGACGCCGTTGACCTCGAAGTGGCCGTGGGTGACCAGCTGGCGGGCGTGGCGGCGGGTGCGGGCCAGGCCGGCGCGGTAGATCACGTTGTCCAGGCGGGACTCGAGGATCGTCAGCAGGTTCTCACCGGTCTTGCCGGGGCGGCGGGCCGCCTCCTTGTAGTACCGGACGAACTGCTTCTCCATGACGCCGTAGGTGAAGCGGGCCTTCTGCTTCTCCTGCAGCTGGGTGAGGTACTCCTTCTCCTGGATCCGGCGACGGCCGTGCTGGCCGGGCGGGAAGGGACGGAGCTCGAAGTTCTTGTCGCCACCGACGAGGTCGGTCTTGAGGCGGCGGGACTTCTTGGTGATGGGGCCGGTGTAACGAGCCATGGTGTCTTAGCTTCCTTTCTCGTTACTCAGACGCGGCGGCGCTTGGGCGGACGGACACCGTTGTGCGGCGAGGGCGTGACATCGCTGATCGCGCCGACCTCGAGGCCGGTGGCGGTGAGCGAGCGGATCGCCGTCTCGCGACCCGAGCCCGGGCCCTTGACGAAGACGTCGACCTTGCGCATGCCGTGCTCCATCGCGCGACGGGCAGCGGCCTCGGCGGCCATCTGCGCGGCGAACGGGGTGGACTTGCGCGAGCCCTTGAAGCCGACCTGGCCCGCGGAGGCCCAGGAAATCACGGCACCGGTGGGGTCGGTGATCGAGATGATCGTGTTGTTGAACGTGCTCTTGATGTGAGCGTGCCCGTGGGCGACGTTCTTCTTCTCCTTGCGGCGCACCTTCTTCGCGCCAGCCTGACGGCTCTTGGGAGGCATTTCTCTCCTGAAAGATTCTCGGTGAGCGCAGCGACGGTCACTGACCTGCTACGCGAGGCAAGTGATTACTTGCCGGCCTTCTTCTTGCCGGCAACGGTGCGCTTCGGGCCCTTGCGGGTGCGAGCGTTGGTCTTCGTGCGCTGGCCGCGGACCGGGAGGCCGCGACGGTGGCGAAGACCCTCGTAGGAGCCGATCTCCACCTTGCGGCGGATGTCGGAAGCGATCTCACGACGGAGGTCACCCTCCATCTGGACGTTCTCCTCGAGGTAGTCGCGAAGCTTCACCAGCTCCTCGTCACCGAGGTCACGGACGCGGGTGGCGGGGTCGACACCCGTCGCCTCCAGCGCCTTCTTCGCCGTGGTGCGGCCCACGCCGAAGATGTAGGTCAGGGCGACCTCGGCGCGCTTCTCGCGCGGCAGGTCGACACCAACAAGTCGTGCCATTGTGCAGATTTCCCTATCTGTCTCTCGGAGGTCTGGTGCAGGCACCGTTCCGCTCCGGTCAATCCCCGATGCCATCTGGGCGGGTGGGGCGAAGCGGTCCCCGGCCTCCGAGACCGGGGGTGACGTCCTGCGGGCCGGCGATGCCGGTCCTAGATCGCGCGCGGTATGCCGCGGGCTTCCTCAGGGGTCGGGTGCTGCGATTCTTCACTTGTGCGTGCTGTTAAGAGGTACTGCTCAAAGTGCAGTGATCAGCCCTGGCGCTGCTTGTGGCGCAGGTTCTCGCAGATCACCATGACCCGCCCGTTGCGGCGGATCACCTTGCACTTGTCGCAGATCTTCTTGACGCTCGGCTGAACCTTCATAGCCTCATCAGTCGTGTCGATCTGTCCCGGAAGCCCGTTTGGGCACCGGGTGGTGCGGGTGGGTAGTGCCTGATCGCGGACGATCAGCGGTAGCGGAAGACGATCCGGCCGCGGGTCAGGTCATAGGGGCTGAGCTCCACCACCACGCGGTCCTCGGGGAGGATCCGGATGTAGTGCTGACGCATCTTGCCCGAGATGTGGGCGAGAACCTTGTGACCGTTGGTCAGCTCAACGCGAAACATCGCGTTGGGCAGAGCCTCGACGATCGTGCCCTCGACCTCGATGACACCGTCCTTCTTGGCCATATCCTCCGTCTATCCGTGCTGCGGACGACCCCTGGTTGGGACCATCCTTGGGATGTGGCTGCGGCGTGTCCCTGCGCAGGTGCTTGACCTGCCCGGGGGCGCACACGTAGCCGACAGTCCATCCTAGGGCATCGGTCCACCCCTGTGGAAATCGAGACGGTGGGCGGCGCCCGCGCGGGGTGCCGCCCACCGTCTTGACATCTCAGGCCTCGCTGACCCGCCTGTGTTTGCGGTACTCAAGCACGACACCGAGTGTGACTGAGTAGGCGACCACGGCCATGACGATGGAGCCAGGCCGGTCCTCGCCCCGCATCATGAGCCAGACGACCGGCACGCTCAGCAGGGCTCCGAGCAGCAGCAGAATCGGGGTCGGCCAGCGGCCGTGGAGTACTCCCACGAGCAAACCCAGGGCCACTCCGATGGCGGGGGCAGTAAGTGTCACGAGCATGGTCAACCTCTCCCGGCAGTCTCTGCCAAGTGCCACATAGCACGTATCAGGACGTATCAGGCGTTCGCGGCGAGCTCCTCATCGGACTCTAAGTGCAAACCGAGGCGGCCGCATCCGGAGGAACACTCACTCCCCTGCCCCACCCCACGGGAGCGTGCGAGGCTGGGGCCCGTGATCCGTGCTGCCACCGCTGCCGACGTCCCGGACCTCCTGCGCCTGGTGCGCGCGCTCGCCGAATACGAGCGCGAGCCCGATGCCGTGGAGTGCACCGAGGCCGACTACGCGGCGATCCTCTTCCCCGCCGACGGGGAGCCCACGGCATACGCCCAGGTCGCCGAGGAGGACGGCGAGGTCGTGGGTGCGGCGATCTGGTACCAGACCTTCTCGACCTGGCAGGGCCCCGGGCTGTGGCTCGAGGACCTCTTCGTCATGCCCGAGCACCGCGGCGCCGGCCACGGCCGCGCGCTGCTGGCCACGCTCGCCGGCATCGCGCACGAGCGCGGCTGGAAGCGAATGGAGTGGAATGTCCTGGACTGGAACACCCCGGCCAAGGACTTCTATGACCAGCTCGGGGCGCTCCACCTCGCCGAGTGGGAGACCCGCCGGCTGACGGGTCAGGCCCTGACCGACGTCGCGCGCCTGGTCTGACCCTCGCGGTGATCAGCCGAGAGGGGCGTATGCCGCGCCGGCGGCAGCGAGGCGCGCCTGGCCACCGTCGAGCGCCGTCAGCACCCACAGACCGCGGGAGGTCGCGGCGACCGTGTTCTCCCAGTGACTGGCCCGCGCTCCGGAGTCGGTGACGACCGTCCAGTCGTCGGCCAGCACGTGGTTGGCCTCGGGGCCGAGGGTGACCATTGGCTCGATCGCGACCGTCGTGCCGGAGGTGACCTTGGGCCCGCGCCCGCTCACGCGGTAGTTGGGCACCTGGGGGTCCATGTGCATCTCACGGCCGATGCCGTGGCCGACATAGTCCTCGACGATGCCGTACTCGCGCGCGTCGCGGGCCGCCGCGGCGGTGACGGAGTCCTCGACGGCGGCGCCCACGGCATACAGGCTCTGGCCCACGGCGAGCGCGGCGATGCCGGCCCACATGGAGTCCTCGGTGGCATCGATCAGGGCGAGGTCCTCGGGGCGGCCGGCCTCGCGGCCCCCGACGATCATCGAGATCGCCGCGTCGCCATGCCAGCCGTCGACGATCGCACCGCAGTCGATCGAGAGCAGGTCGCCCTCGCGCAGCACCCGCTCCCCCGGGATGCCGTGCACGATCTCCTCGTTGACCGAGGTGCACAGGCTGCCGGTGAAGCCGTGGTAGCCGAGGAAGCTCGGCACGGCGGAGTTGTCACGGATGAAGGTCTCGGCGAGCGTGTCGAGCGCCTTGGTGGTCATGCCGTCGCGTGCCTCGCGCTGACACAGCTCCAGACAACGGCCGACGACCAGACCGGCCGCCCGCATGGCGACGATCTGGTCGTCGGTCTTGGCCTCGATGCGCTCGCGACCGAAGATCCCCATCAGGCCTTCAGGGCCGCGAGGATGCGCTCGGTCACCTCGTCGACCTCGCCGAGCCCGTCGACCTGCACGAGCAGGTTGCGGTCGGCGTAGACCTTGGCGAGCGGCGCGGTCTCGTCGCGGTAGACCTGGAGGCGGGTGCGGATGACGTCCTCGGTGTCGTCGACCCGGCCCTCGATCTCGGCGCGCTTGAGCAGGCGCCCGACGACGGCGTCCTCGTCGACGGTCAGCTCGAGGACCTTGTCGATCGACTGGTCGTGCTTGGCGAGCATCGCGTCGAGGGCCGTCACCTGGCCCGTGGTGCGGGGGTAGCCGTCGAGCAGGAAGCCGGGCTCGCAGTCGTCCTTGGCGAGGCGGTCCTCGACGATCGCGTTGGTGATGTCGTCGGAGACATAGCCGCCGGACGCGGTGATCTCCTTGACCTGCTTGCCCAGCTCGGTCTCGTTCTTGATGTTCCACCGGAAGATGTCACCGGTGGAGATCGCGGGGATGCCGAGGCTCTCGGCGATCCGAGCGGCCTGGGTGCCCTTACCGGCACCGGGCGGGCCGAGGATGATGAGTCGCATTAGCGGAGGAACCCTTCGTAGTGGCGCTGCTGGAGCTGGGACTCGATCTGCTTCACAGTCTCGAGACCAACACCCACGATAATCAGGATCGAGGTGCCACCGAAGGGGAAGTTCTGGTTGGCCCCGACGAGGACCAGCGCGATAAGCGGGATCAGCGAGATGAGTGCGAGATAAATCGCACCCGGGACGGTGATCCGGGTCAGCACATAGTCGAGGTATTCCGCCGTCGGCCGGCCCGCCCGGATGCCCGGGATGAAGCCGCCGTACTTCTTCATGTTGTCCGCGACCTCGGTCGGGTTGAAGGTGATCGAGACGTAGAAGAAGGTGAAGAAGAGGATCAGCAGGGTGTAGGCGATCATGTAGATCGGGTGGTCGCCCTTGACGAGATAGCGGCTGACCCACTCCGCCCAGGCGGGGCCGGTGCCATCGGCCTTGGTGGCGAACTGGCTGACCATCTGCGGCAGCGCGAGCAGCGAGCTGGCGAAGATGACCGGGATGACGCCGGCCATGTTGACCTTGAGCGGGATATAGGTCGAGGTGCCGCCATACATCTGCCGGCCGACCATCCGCTTGGCGTACTGCACCGGGATGCGGCGCTGGGACTGCTCGACGAAGACCACGAGCGCGATCACCAGGAAGCCCATCAGGATGACGCCGAGGAAGATGTCCCAGCGGTCGTCCTTCTGCTTGATCGCCCACAGCGAGCTGGGGAAGCTCGCGGCGATCGAGGTGAAGATCAGCAGCGACATGCCGTTGCCGATGCCCTTGTCGGTGATCAGCTCACCGAGCCACATGACCATGCCGGTGCCGGCCGTCATCGTGAGCACCATGATCAGGACGGTCACGATCGAGTGGTCGGTCATGATGTCGGTGCAGCCGGCGCCGAAGAGGTTGCTCGGGTTCTGCGCGAAGGTGATGACCGTGGAGGACTGGAGGATGGCCAGCGCGATCGTCAGATAGCGCGTGTACTGCGTCATCTTGGTCTGACCGGCCTGCCCCTCCTTCTTCAGCTCCTCGAAGCGCGGGATGACCACGGTGAGCAGCTGGATGATGATGCTCGCCGTGATGTAGGGCATGATCCCGAGCGAGAACAGCGACAGCTGGAGCAGCGCCCCGCCACTGAACAGGTTGGCCAGGCCGAGGAAGCTGTTCTGGTCCGTCGGTGCGTTCTTGATGCACTGCTGGATCTCGGTGAAGCTCACGCCCGGCACGGGCACGTGGGCGCCCAGCCGGTAGATCGCGATGATGCCGAGGGTGAAGAGCAGCTTCCTGCGCAGGTCCGGCGTCTTGAACGCGCGGGCGAAGGCGGTGAGCACGTGTCCTCCTGGTGGCACGAGGGTCTCCCCCACGCGCTGCGATACGAAGTTGCGGGCCCCTGCAAGGGCCACCAAACGATATACCCCGGGAGCCGGGTGGTCCGGCGCCCGGGGCGCATCGTCAAACGAACTGCTGTGGTGGTCGGTTCCGCGGTATGCCGCGTGGCCGGCCGGGTGCCGTGGCTCAGGCTCCGGTGATGGAGCCGCCAGCCGCCTCGATCTTGTCCTTGGCCGAGGCCGAGAACTTGTCGACGGTGACGTTCACCTTGACCGTGATCTCGCCGGTGCCGAGCACCTTGACGGGCAAGCCCGCGCGGACCGCGCCCTTGGCGGCCAGGTCCTCGGCCGTCACGTCGCCACCCTCGGGGTAGAGCGAGGCGATCTTGTCGAGGTTGACGACCTGGTAGGTCACCTTGAACGGGTTGGTGAAGCCACGCAGCTTGGGGAGACGCATGTGCAGGGGCATGGAGCCACCCTCGAAACGCTCCGGAACCTGGTAGCGGGCCTTGGTGCCCTTGGTGCCGCGACCGGCGGTCTTGCCCTTGGAGCCCTCACCACGACCAACGCGGGTCTTGGCGGTCTTGGCGCCCGGGGCGGGACGCAGGTGGTGCACCTTGAGAGCGTGGCCCTCGGCCTTGCCCTCGGTGGTGGCCTTCTTGTCGGCCATGATCAGTCAACCTCCTCGACGGTCACCAGGTGGGCAACCGCACGGACCATGCCGCGGATCTCGGGACGGTCCTCCTTGACGACGACGTCGCCAATTCGCTTCAGACCGAGGGTCCGCAGGGTGTCGCGCTGGTTCTGCTTGCCCCCGATCTCGGAACGGGTCTGGGTCACCTTCAGTCGCGCCATCACGCACCAGCCTTGGCGGCAGCGGCAGCGGCCTCGCGACCGGCAGCCTGGGCGCGCAGCATCGCCGACGGGGCGACCTGGTCCAGCGGCAGACCACGACGGGCCGCGACGGCCTCGGGCTGCTCGAGCTCACGGAGCGCCTGGACGGTCGCGTGGACGATGTTGATCGCGTTGTCCGAGCCCAGGGACTTGGACAGCACGTCGTGGATGCCGGCGCACTCGAGCACCGCACGCACCGGGCCGCCGGCGATGACACCGGTACCGGGCGAGGCGGGGCGGAGCAGGACGACACCAGCGGCGGCCTCACCCTGCACGGGGTGCGGGATGGTGCCCTGGATGCGCGGCACCTTGAAGAATGCCTTCTTGGCCTCCTCGACACCCTTGGCGATCGCCGCGGGCACCTCCTTGGCCTTGCCGTAGCCGACGCCCACGGTGCCGTCGCCGTCACCCACGACCACGAGGGCCGTGAAGCTGAAGCGGCGACCACCCTTGACGACCTTGGCCACGCGGTTGATGGTCACGACGCGCTCGAGATAAGCGCTCTTCTCCTGGTCGCGCCCACCGTCACGACGGTTGTCGCGACGGTCGTTACGACGGTCGTTGCGGTCACCGCGCTCGTTGCCGGCAGCGGCGCCAGTGCCTCGACGCTGGGGTCCGGGCATCAGATGTTCCTCATCTCAGTGGTTGTGGTCGTCACAGGGCCAGCCCACCCTCGCGGGCGCCGTCGGCGATCGCCGCGACACGGCCGTGGTAGCGGTTGCCGCCACGGTCGAAGACCACGGCCTCGACGCCGGCACCCTTGGCGCGCTCGGCGAGCAGCTCGCCGACCTTCTTGGCCTTCGCGGTCTTGTCACCGTCGAAGGAGCGCAGGTCGGCCTCCATCGTCGACGCGGACGCGAGGGTCTTGCCCACGGTGTCGTCGACGATCTGGGCGAAGATGTGACGCGAGCTGCGGGTCACGACCAGGCGGGGACGCGCGGCGGTGCCGGCAACCTTCTTGCGGACGCGCAGGTGGCGACGGCCGCGAGCGGCGCTCTTGCCCTTGGCGCGCTTGACAGTCATAGCCATGGCTTACTTACCAGCCTTTCCGACCTTGCGGCGGATCTGCTCGCCCGCGTAGCGGACACCCTTGCCCTTGTAGGGGTCGGGCTTGCGGAGCTTGCGGATGTTGGCGGCGACCTCACCCACGAGCTGCTTGTCGATGCCCTGCACCGAGAAGCGGGTGGGGTTCTCCACCGCGAACGAGATGCCCTGGGGCGGCTCGACGGTGATGGGGTGGCTGTAGCCCAGCGCGAACTCCAGGTTGCCGCCCTTGTTCTGGACGCGGTAACCGGTGCCGTGGATCTCCAGCTTCTTCTCATAGCCCTCGGTGACACCGAGGACCATGTTGTTGATGAGCGAGCGGGTCAGCCCGTGGAGCGAGCGCGACTCGCGCTCGTCGTTGGGGCGCTTGACCTCGATGCCCTCGTCACCCTTCTCGACGGTGATCGGCTCGGCCACGACGTGGCTGAGCTCGCCCTTGGGGCCCTTGACCTTCACGGTCTGGCCGTCGATGTTGATCTCGACGCCCGACGGGATGGCGACGGGCAGACGTCCGATACGCGACATGTCCCTCTCCTTCCCTTACCAGATGTAGGCGAGGACTTCCCCGCCCACTCCCTTGGCGGCCGCCTGCCTGTCGGTCAACAGGCCGGACGACGTCGAAATGATGGCAATGCCCAGCCCGCCGAGAACCTTGGGCAGGTTCGTCGACTTGGCGTAAACGCGCAGACCGGGCTTGGACACCCGGCGCACCCCGGCGATGGAGCGCTCGCGGTTCGGGCCGTACTTCAGGTCGATGGTCAGGGTCTTGCCGACCTGGGCGTCCTCGACGCGCCAGCCGGCGATGTACCCCTCGGCCTGAAGGATCTCAGCGATGTGAGACTTCAGCTTGGAAAACGGCATGGCGACCGAGTCGTGGTGTGCCGAGTTGGCATTACGCACGCGGGTCAGCATGTCCGCAATCGGGTCGGTCATGGTCATGGGCTTCTCCGCCCTCTCTCACCGCGGTTTCCCCCCGCCTAAGTGCGGGGCGACCTTCGATGTAGAACGTGTGGGATGAAAAAAGGGTTTGGGTCTTACCAGGAGCTCTTGGTCACGCCCGGCAGCTCACCGCGGTGGGCCATCTCGCGCAGGCACACGCGGCAGAGGCCGAACTTGCGGTAGACCGAGTGCGGACGGCCGCAGCGCTGGCAGCGCGTGTAGCCGCGGACCTTGAACTTCGGCTTCTTGTTCGCCTTGTTGATCAGGGCGGTCTTGGCCATCGTCAGTTCTCCTTGAACGGGAAGCCGAGCGCGCGCAGCAGGGCGCGGCCCTCGTCGTCGTTGGTGGCCGTGGTGACCACGGTGATGTCCATGCCGCGGACCCGGTCGATCTTGTCCTGGTCGATCTCGTGGAACATCGACTGCTCGTTGAGACCGAAGGTGTAGTTGCCCCGGCCGTCGAACTGCTTGGGCGAGAGGCCGCGGAAGTCGCGGATACGCGGGAGGGCGATCGTCACCAGACGGTCGAGGAACTCCCACATGCGGTCGCCGCGCAGCGTGACGTGCGCACCGATCGGCATGCCCTCACGCAGCTTGAACTGCGCGATGGACTTGCGGGCCTTGGTGACCACGGGCTTCTGGCCGGTGATGGCGGACAGGTCGCGGACGGCACCCTCGATGAGCTTGCTGTCGCGGGCGGCCTCGCCGACACCCATGTTGACGATGACCTTGACCACGCCGGGCACCTGCATGGTGTTGGCGTAGTTGAACTCGCCCTGGAGCGTGTCCTTGATCTCGTCCTGGTAGCGCGTCTTCAGACGCGGCTTGGTGGTCTCGGTGGTGGTCTCAGTCATCAGATGTCCTTGCCCGAGCGCACGGAAACGCGGGTGCGGGTCGCCTTCTGGCGGCCGTTGCGCTCGACGGTCTCGACGCGGGTCTTGGTGCGGGTCGGCTTCTTGTCCTCGACCAGGGCCACGTTGCTCACGTGGATCGGGGCCTCCTGGACCACGAGCCCACCGGCGCGGTTCTGGCTGCCGACGACACCGGCCTTGGTGTGGCGGGTGACGCGGTTGACGCCCTCGACGAGCACGCGCTGGGTCTCCCGGTCAACCGAGATGACCTTGCCCTGCGAGCCCTTGTCCTTGCCCGTGAGGACCTGGACGAGGTCGCCCTTCTTGATCTTCATCTTGGCCATGACTCAGAGCACCTCCGGCGCCAGCGAGATGATCTTCATGAACTTCTTGTCGCGCAGCTCGCGGCCGACCGGGCCGAAGATGCGGGTGCCGCGAGGGTCGCCGTCAGCCTTGAGGATGACTGCAGCGTTCTCGTCGAACTTGATGTAGCTGCCGTCCGGACGGCGGCGCTCCTTGGTGGTGCGCACGATGACGGCCTTGACGACGTCACCCTTCTTCACGTTGCCGCCGGGGATGGCGTCCTTGACGGTGGCAACGATGGTGTCGCCGATGCCGGCATACCGTCGACCGGAGCCACCGAGCACGCGGATGCAAAGGATCTCCTTAGCACCGGTGTTGTCGGCGACACGCAGTCGCGACTCCTGCTGGATCACTGTCTAACTCCTGTCGTCGAGCCGGTTCTCTTGCGGTTCTCCCGCGCGAGCCTTGCCGAACTGTCGTGGGGTTCTTGGTGGCTGGTGGCCACGCGGCATACCTCCTTGGAAGAGGGGGTATGCCGCGCGGCCGGCGCAGCACGAAATGCTTACTTGGCCTTCTCGAGGATCTCGACCACGCGCCAGCGCTTGGTCGCCGAGAGCGGGCGGGTCTCCATGATGAGGACGCGGTCGCCGATACCGGCGGCGTTCTCCTCGTCGTGGGCCTTGACCTTGCTGTTGCGACGGATGACCTTGCCGTAGAGCGCGTGCTTGACGCGGTCCTCGACCTCGACCACAACGGTCTTGTCCATCTTGTCGCTGACGACGTAGCCCTGGCGCGACTTGCGGAAGTTGCGCGCCTCGGTCTCCACGGCCTCGGTGGTGTTGGTGTTCTCGCTCATGTGGATCAGGCCTCGCTCTTGTCGGAGATGCCGAGCTCGCGCTCACGCATCTCGGTGTAGATCCGCGCGATGTCCTTCTTCACGGCGCGCAGGCGACCGTGGCTCTCCAGCTGGCCCGTGGCCGACTGGAAACGGAGGTTGAACAGCTCCTCCTTGGCCTTGCGCAGCTCGTCGACGAGACGGTCGTCGTCGAAACCGCGCAGCTCCTGCATGCCCAGGTCCTTGGAACCGACTGCCATCAGAAGTCACCACCCTCACGCGCGACGAAGCGGCACTTCATCGGCAGCTTGTGCATTGCCAGACGCATCGCCTCGCGGGCGACCTCCTCGGAGACGCCCGAGATCTCGAACATCACGCGGCCGGGCTTGACGTTGGCGACCCACCACTCGGGCGAGCCCTTACCGGAACCCATGCGGGTCTCAGCCGGCTTCTTGGTCAGCGGACGGTCCGGGTAGATGTTGATCCAGACCTTTCCGCCACGCTTCATGTAGCGGGTCATCGCGATACGAGCGGACTCGATCTGACGGTTGGTGACGTAGGCGGGCTCGAGGGCCTGCATGCCGTAGTCGCCGAACGCGATCGTGGTGCCGCCCTTGGCAGCGCCCGAGCGACCCGGGTGGTGCTGCTTGCGGTGCTTGACTCGACGAGGAATCAACATCAGGACTGCTCTCCCTCAGTGCTGGCCGGAGCCGGCGCAGCGGTGTCGGCCGGGGCCTCGGCGGGAGCCTGGGCCTGGTCGGCGGGACGGTCGGAGCGACGTGCGCGGGCCGGACGGTCGTCGCGGTCGCGGCGGGGGCCACGGCCCTGGCGCGGCGCGGCGGCCTGCTGGGCAGCCAGCTCCTTGGCGGTCATGTCGCCCTTGTAGATCCAGACCTTCACGCCGATGCGGCCGAAGGTGGTCTTGGCCTCGTAGAAGCCGTAGTCGATGTTGGCGCGGAGCGTGTGCAGGGGCACGCGGCCCTCGCGGTAGAACTCCGTGCGGCTCATCTCCGCGCCGCCGAGGCGGCCGGAGACCTGCACCCGGATGCCCTTGGCACCGGCGCGGGTCGCGGACTGCATGCCCTTGCGCATGGCGCGGCGGAAGGAGACACGGGCGGCGAGCTGCTCGGCGATGCCCTGAGCGACAAGCTGGGCGTCGGCCTCGGGGTTCTTGACCTCGAGGATGTTGAGCTGGACCTGCTTGCCCGTGAGCTTCTCGAGCTCGCCACGGATGCGGTCGGCCTCGGCGCCACGGCGACCGATGACGATGCCCGGGCGGGCCGTGTGGATGTCCACGCGGACGCGGTCGCGGGTGCGCTCGATCTCGACCTTGGCGATGCCGGCGCGCTCCATGCCGTCAGCCATCATCTTGCGGATGGCGACGTCCTCCTTCACGTAGTCGCGGTAGCGCTGACCCTCCTTGGTGGAGTCGGCGAACCAACGCGACTTGTGGTCGGTGGTGATGCCCAGGCGGAAGCCGTTCGGGTTGATCTTCTGACCCATTAGCGGGTGCCTCCCTTGCTCTCGCGCGGGGCCACGACGACCGTGATGTGGCTGGTGCGCTTGTTGATGCGGCCGGCGCGGCCCTGGGCGCGGGGGCGGAACCGCTTCATGGTCGGGCCCTCGTCGACGAACGCCTTGGTGATGACGAGCTCGCGCTCGTCCAAGGCGACGCCGTCGCGGTCGGCCAGGTTGCGGGCGTTGGCCATGGCGCTCTGGAGCACCTTGCGCACCGGCTCGGCCGCGGACTGCGGGGCGAACTGGAGCACGGCAACGGCCTCGGTGGCCTGCTTGCCGCGGACCAGGTCCACGATGCGACGGGCCTTCATCGGCGTGACGCGCACGTGGCGCGCCTGAGCTCGGGCTTCGAGCACCTGCGTGTCCTTCTCAGTGGTGGCGGCCATCAGCGACGACGTCCCTTCTTGTCGTCCTTGATGTGGCCCTTGAACGTGCGCGTGGGGGCGAACTCGCCCAGCTTGTGGCCGACCATCGCCTCGGTGACGAACACCGGGACGTGCTTGCGGCCGTCGTGCACGGCAAAGGTGTGGCCCAGCATGTCGGGCGAGATGACCGACCGACGCGACCAGGTCTTGATGACGTTCTTGGTACCGCCTTCGTTCTGAGCGTCCACCTTCTTCTGAAGGTGGTCGTCGATGAAGGGGCCCTTCTTCAAGCTACGAGGCATTGTTCAGGTGCTCCTATCAGCGCTTCTTGCCAGTACGACGACGGCGAACGATCATCTTGTCGCTTGCCTTGCCGGGGCGGCGGGTGCGGCCCTCGGGCTGGCCCCAGGGGCTCACCGGGTGACGGCCACCGGAGGTGCGGCCCTCGCCACCACCGTGCGGGTGGTCGACCGGGTTCATCACGACACCACGGACGGTCGGGCGCTTGCCCTTCCAGCGCATGCGGCCGGCCTTGCCCCAGTTGATGTTGGACTGCTCGGCGTTGCCGACCTCGCCGACCGTGGCGCGGCAGCGCAGGTCGACGTTGCGGATCTCACCGGACGGCATACGCAGCTGGGCGTAGGGGCCGTCCTTGGCGACGAGCTGGACGCGGACGCCGGCGGAGCGGGCGATCTTCGCACCGCCACCGGGGCGCAGCTCGACGGCGTGGATGACCGTACCGGTCGGGATGTTGCGCAGCGGCAGGCTGTTGCCGGGCTTGATGTCGGCACCCGGACCGTTCTCGATGTTGGCGCCCTGCTCCAGACCCTTGGGGGCCAGGATGTAGCGCTTCTCGCCGTCCGCGTAGTGCAGGAGGGCGATACGAGCGGTGCGGTTGGGGTCGTACTCGATGTGCGCGACCTTCGCGGGGACGCCGTCCTTGTCGTGGCGACGGAAGTCGATGACGCGGTAGGCGCGCTTGTGGCCACCGCCGATGTGGCGAGTGGTGATGCGACCGGAGGCGTTGCGGCCACCGGACTTCGTCAGCGGGCGGACCAGGGACTTCTCGGGCGTGGAGCGCGTGACCTCGACGAAGTCAGCGACGCTCGAGCCACGACGGCCCGGAGTGGTCGGCTTGTACTTGCGGATACCCATAACTAGTTCCTCAGTTCCTCATCGATCCTCAGGCGCTCGCGCCGAAGATGTCGATGGTGCCTTCCTTGAGGGTGACGATGGCGCGCTTGGTGTCCTTGCGCTTGCCGATGCCGAAACGGGTCCGGCGGGCCTTGCCCTGGCGGTTCATCGTGTGGACGGAGGAGACCTTGACCCCGAAGATCTGCTCAACGGCGATCTTGATCTCGGTCTTGTTGGCGCGCGGGTCGACGATGAAGGTGTACTTGCCCTCGTCGAGCAGGCCGTAGGACTTCTCCGAGACGACCGGCGCGATCAGGATGTCGCGCGGGTCCTTCTGCAGCTGGATGCTCACTTGGACTCCTCCTTGGCCTCGTCGGCCTTCGCCGGGCCGGCGACGAACGCGTCGAGGGCGGCCTGGGTGAAGACGATGTCGTCGGCGCAGAGCACGTCGTAGGTGTTGAGCTGGTCGGCGTACAGCACGTGCACGTCGGCCAGGTTGCGCACCGACTTCATGCCGATCTCGTCCGAGCGGTCGAGCACCACGAGCAGGTTCTTGCGCTCGGTCAGGCCGGCGAGGGCCTTCATGGCGTCCTTGGCCGACGGGGTCTCGCCCGAGACGATGCCGTCGAGGACGTGGATGCGGTCGTGGCGGGCCCGGTCGGAGAGGGCACCGCGCAGGGCGGCGGCCTTCATCTTCTTGGGGGTCCGCTGCGAGTAGTCGCGCGGCTGCGGGCCGTGGACGATGCCACCGCCGGCGAACTGCGGCGCACGGGTCGAGCCCTGACGGGCGCGGCCGGTGCCCTTCTGGCGGTAGGGCTTGCGGCCACCGCCGCGCACGTCGGCGCGGGTCTTGGTGGCGTGGGTGCCCTGACGCGCGGCAGCCATCTGCGCCACGACGACCTGGTGGATCAGCGGGACGTTGGTCTGGACGTCGAAGATCTCGGCGGGCAGCTGAGTGTTAGCCATGAGGATCAGGCTCCCTTCGCGGCCGTGCGGACCAGGACGATGCCGCCGCGGGGGCCGGGGACGGCACCCTTGACGAGCAGGAGGCCCTTGTCGGCGTCCACAGCGTGGATGGTGAGGTTCTGGGTGGTCTGGCGCACGCCGCCCATGCGGCCGGCCATGCGCATGCCCTTGAAGACACGGCCCGGGGTGGCGCAGCCACCGATCGAGCCGGGCTTGCGGTGGTTGCGGTGCGCACCGTGCGAGGCGGAGACACCGTGGAAGCCGTGGCGCTTCATGACACCCGCGAAGCCCTTGCCCTTGGTCGTGCCGGTGGCGTCGACCTGCTGGCCCGCCTCGAAGAGCTCGGCGGTCAGCTCCTGGCCGAGCGAGTACTCGCCGGCGTCGGAGGTGCGCAGCTCGACGAGGTGGCGGCGCGGGGTGACGCCGGCCTTCTCGAAGTGGCCCGTCATCGGCTTGGTGACCTTGCGCGGGTCGATCGCACCGAAGGCGATCTGGACGGCGTCGTAGCCGTCGGTCTCCGCGTCGCGGACCTGCGTGACGACGCAGGGCCCGGCCTTGATGACGGTGACCGGGACGAGCCGGTTGTCGGCGTCCCACACCTGGGTCATGCCGAGCTTCTCGCCGAGCACGCCCTTCACAGTCTTGGTAGCAGTCATGTCCGTCAGCCTCAGAGCTTGATCTCGATGTTGACGTCAGCCGGCAGGTCGAGGCGCATCAGCGAGTCGACGGCCTTGGGCGTCGGGTCGATGATGTCGATCAGACGCTTGTGCGTCCGCATCTCGAAGTGCTCGCGGCTGTCCTTGTACTTGTGCGGCGACCGGATGACCACGAAGACGTTCTTCTCCGTGGGCAGCGGCACGGGGCCGACCACCGTCGCACCGGCACGGGTCACCGTGTCGACAATCTTGCGCGCCGAGTTGTCGATGACCTCGTGGTCATACGACTTCAGTCGGATGCGGATCTTCTGTCCCGCCATCTCCGTTACGTCTCTCTCTCGCCGTACAGCTTGCATGTGGCCGGCTCGCTGGCCTCCGACCCCCGCGGTCGGGTGTGTCGCACCCGCTTCGCGGCGCAACCGCGCACTCAAAGCGCCGATTGCGATCGGATTCCGGCCGAGCCGGGGCTTGCGCTTCCCTGGTGTGTCGCCCCGCCCGTGGGGCGGTTCGATGCCTTGTCACCGGGGGTGGCGGCCCGTGCCCTGTTTTCCAGACAGGTCAGCGCCGCGCGTCAAGCAACCTGACAAGTGTGCCAGACCCCGCGGCAGCGGCCAAATCGGCCTAGCAGACCCCTGCCACTCCCCCACGGCATACCCGTTTTCGTGGCGCGTCGCACCCACCTGCCCACGCCGCCGCCGACCACGGGGGCGGCGGGGCGGCATACCCACGCACAATGACGACCACGGTTGCCGGCCCACCAACAAGCGCCGCGCTCACGACCCGCCACCGGCGCGGATCAGCGCCGGACCGTGGTCGTCGCTCTGCGACTCAGTCGTCCCAGGACGACGCACCCGGCGCGATGCTCGTGGGATGGGTCCCGTCAGGCCTTCATCGTGCCGGTCTGCATGAAGCGCAGGTGGAAGTCGAAGGCCTCGCCGAGCAGGTGCGGTGTGTGCCGGCCCCAGGCACCGTCGTCGGCCCGGCCCACGTAGTCGAGCAGCTGGTCCTTGTAGTCCGGGTGGGCGCAGTGCCTGATGATGCGCTCGGCCCGCTTGCGCGGAGCGCACCCGCGCAGGTCGGCCAGCCCCTGCTCGGTGATCACGACCTGCACGTCGTGCTCGGTGTGGTCGACGTGGCTGACCATCGGGACGATGCACGAGAGCGCGCCACCCTTGGCCGTCGACGGGGTCACGAAGGTCGACAGATAGGCATTGCGGGCGAAGTCGCCGGAGCCGCCGATGCCGTTCTGGATGCGGCTGCCCATGATGTGGGTGCTGTTGACATTGCCGTAGATGTCGGCCTCGATCATGCCGTTGCTCGCGATCACGCCGAGCCGGCGGATCGCCTCGGGGTGGTTGGAGATCTCCTGCGGGCGCAGGATGATCCGCTTGCTGAAGAAGTCGATGTCGTCGTTGAAGCGGTCCACCCCCGCGGGGCTGAGCGAGAAGGCGGTCGCCGATGCCATCCGCAGCGTGCCCTTCTCGAGCAGGTCGAGCATGCCGTCCTGGAGCACCTCGGTGTATGCCGTCAGGCCGGTCTTGCCCGACTCGCCCAGCCCCGCGAGCACAGCGTTGGCGATATTGCCGACACCGGACTGGAGCGGCAGGTAGTCGTGGGGCAGGCGCCCCGCCGTGGCCTCGGCGGCGAGGAAGTCGATGAAGTGGCCGGCGATGGCCTTGGAGTCCTCATCGAGCGGCTTGAAGGCGCTGTTGCGGTCGGGCGAGTCGGTCTCGACGATCGCGATGATCTTCTCGGGCGGGCAGTGGAAGACCGGGACGCCGATGCGGTCGTCGGGCGAGACGATCGGCAGCGGTTTGCGGTGCGGCGGCAGCGCGGTGCCGTAGTAGATGTCGTGCATCCCGAACATCTCCATGCGCTGCCACGCGTTGACCTCGAGGATGACCTTGTCGGCCTGGTCGATCCAGGTCTTGTTGTTGCCGACCGACGCCGACGGGATCAGGTCGCCGTTCTCGGTGATGCCGGTGACCTCGATGAGGGCGACATTGAGCCGGCCGAGGAAGCCCTCCCAGGTCATCTGGGCGACGTGGCTGAGGTGGACGTCGATGTACTCCATCGTGCCGGCGTTGATCTTGGCGCGGCTGACCGGGTCGGACTGGTAGGGCAGCCGCAGCTCGATGCCGTCGGCGTCGGCGAGCGCGCCGTCGAGCTCGGGGGCGGTCGAGGCACCGGTCCACACGCCGATGCGGAACTCCTCGCCCCGCTGGTGGGCGGCCTTGATGCGGTTGGCCAGCGCGACGGGCACCGCCTTGGGATAGCCGGCGCCGGTGAAGCCGCTCATGCCGACGTTGTCGCCGGGGCTGATCAGGGCGGCTGCCTCGTCGGCCGACATCACCTTGCGGCGGAGGGCCTCGTTGCGGATGCGGCTCATCGCCGGGTCACTTCCTCGTGTGCGTGCGGCCCGACGGCGCCGAGCCCGTCCGGCTCCAACTCTATTCGGGTCCCACACCTCGGCGCGGCCGGGTGTGCCCCTGGCATATATGGCCTGCGGCACTGCCTTGGTAGAACCGACTCGAACGCGCCGGCCGACGACGGCGGCGCCCGACCGAGAGGCAGCCCCAAGATGGCCCGCAGCGAGCTCACCGCCCAGACCGTGTCGACTCCCCGCCTGGAGACCAATGTGTGGACCTCGGGCCCCGAGGACGGCACTCCCCTGCTGCTGGTCCACGGCAACCTCTCGACCGGCGGCTTCTGGCGTTATGTGGCCGATGCGCTGCCCGATGACGTGCGGGTGATCGCCCCCGACCTGCGCGGCTTCGGCGCCACCGAGGCAAAGCCGATCGACGCCACGCGAGGCCTGGGTGACATGGTCGACGATGTCCACTCACTGCTCGACACCCTCGGGCTGGCGGGCAAGCGCTCGGTCAACGCGGCGGGCTGGTCGATGGGTGCGGGCGTGCTCAACCAGCTGCTGCTCACCCACCCCGACGACCTGGCCTCGATCACGCTCATCGCGCCCCTCTCCCCCTATGGCTTCGGCGCGACCAAGGGCGAGGACGGCCAGCCGGTCACCGACGACTTCGCCGGCTCGGGCGGCGGCGGCGCCAACGCGGCATTCGTCGAACGCCTCGCCGCCAAGGACACCAGCGCGGAGGACCCCCAGGCGAGCCCACGCAATGTCATGGCGGCCTTCTACGGGCCCGGCGACAACACCGACGTCGACATGGACTTCCTCACCGACCAGCTCGTGATGACCCAGACCGGCGACGACTTCTATCCCGGCGACAGCGCGCCATCGGGCAACTGGCCGATGGTCTCCCCCGGCGATCGCGGTGTGCTCAACACGATGACGCCCAAGCACTACAACGCCTCCGCCATCGCCGACTCGGAGTGGAAGCCGCCGGTGCTCTGGCTGCGCGGCGAGCGCGACCTCGTGGTCTCGGACCGCTCGATGTTCGATCTTGCGACCCTCGGCGAGATGGGCGCGGTGCCCGGCTGGCCCGGCGCCGAGGTCATGCCGCCGCAGCCGATGGACAGCCAGACCCGTGCGGTGCTCGGGCGGTATGCCGCGAACGGCGGCCAGGTGCGCGAGGTCGCCCTCGACGCCACCCACGGCATGCCGCTGGAGATCCCCAGCGAGGTCGCCGACCTGATCGCGGGCAACCTGGTCCGGTGAGCACTCCACTGCACCACAGCCGGGCCAGCCACATCGTCTATGCGTCGGGGCTGGGCCAGTCCCCCGAGACCAGCTTCCTGCGCCACCCCTGGGCTGCGGCCAAGGCGACCGTCGGCCAGGTCAGCAACGGCGGTCGGCTGAGCGTGTATGACGACCGGGTCGAGTTCCGGGCCCACGGCTTCAACCTCTCCACCGCCGGTCTGGCCCTCCCGATCGACCGCATCGCCGAGGTCAGCTCCCACCAGCGCCTGGCACAGGCGATCGTGCGCATCCGCATGGTCGATGGCTTCAGCGCCGACTTCATCAGCTGGCATCGCCGGGACATCGCCGCGGCCGTCGAGCGGGCCAGGCGGCGCTAGCGGGCATGCGAGAGGCCCCGCACCCAGGTGGGTGCGGGGCCTCTCGAGGTGAAGGGCTGGTCAGCCAGAGATCACTTGATGATCTTGGTGACGCGGCCGGCGCCGACGGTGCGGCCACCCTCGCGGATAGCGAACTTCAGGCCCTCCTCCATGGCGATGGGCTGGATGAGCTCAACGCGCATGTCGGTGTTGTCGCCGGGCATGACCATCTCGACACCCTCGGGGAGGTGCACGACGCCGGTCACGTCGGTGGTGCGGAAGTAGAACTGCGGGCGGTAGTTGTCGTAGAACGGCGTGTGACGGCCGCCCTCCTCCTTGCCCAGGATGTAGACCTGGCCCTCGAACTCCGTGTGGGGAGTGATCGAGCCGGGCTTGACGATGACCTGGCCGCGCTCGACGTCCTCGCGCTTGGTGCCACGGAGGAGCAGGCCGACGTTCTCACCGGCGCGACCCTCGTCGAGCAGCTTGCGGAACATCTCGATGCCGGTGACGGTCGTCTTGGTGGACGCGTCGCGGATACCGACGATCTCGATCTCCTCGTTGACGTTGAGGATGCCGCGCTCGATACGACCGGTGACAACGGTGCCACGGCCGGTGATCGTGAAGACGTCCTCGACGGGCATGAGGAACGGCTTGTCGACGTCGCGCTCCGGCTCCGGGATCGACTCGTCGACGGCGTCCATGAGCTCGAGCACGGAGTTGCCCCACTCGGCGTCGCCCTCGAGGGCCTTGAGCGCCGAGACGCGGACGACGGGCAGGTCGTCACCGGGGAACTCGTAGGAGGACAGCAGCTCGCGGACCTCCATCTCGACGAGCTCCATGATCTCCTCGTCGTCGACCATGTCGGCCTTGTTGAGCGCCACGACGATGTAGGGGACGCCGACCTGGCGGGCCAGGAGGACGTGCTCCTTGGTCTGCGGCATCGGGCCGTCGGTGGCGGCGACCACGAGGATCGCGCCGTCCATCTGCGCCGCACCCGTGATCATGTTCTTCACGTAGTCAGCGTGACCGGGGCAGTCGACGTGAGCGTAGTGACGCTTCTCCGTCTGGTACTCGATGTGCGCGATGGAGATGGTGATACCGCGCTGCTTCTCCTCGGGCGCCTTGTCGATGTCGTCGAACGCGAACTGCGGGTTCAGGTCCGGGTACTTGTCGTGCAGGACCTTGGAGATAGCAGCCGTCAGCGTCGTCTTACCGTGGTCAATGTGACCGATGGTGCCGATGTTGACGTGCGGCTTGGTCCGCTCGAACTTTGCCTTCGCCACTTGATGTCCTCCTCAGGACTTCTGTTTCTTGGTGATACGCCGTACGACCAGGCAGGACGTGGCGTCGTTTATGGGGGTGGTGCTGTGGTGCGCTTCCGGAAGTCTACCGGTCACTCACCGCGGGTCTTCTTGATGATCTCCTCGGCCACGGCCTTGGGGACCTCGGCGTAGGAGTCGAACTCCATGGAGAAGCTCGCCCGGCCCTGGGTCTTGGACCGGAGGTCACCGACGTAGCCGAACATCTCCGACAGCGGGACGAGGCCGCGCACGACCTTGGCGCCCGTGATGTCCTCCATGCCCTGGATGTGGCCACGGCGGGAGTTGATGTCGCCGATGACGTCGCCCATGTAGTCCTCGGGCGTGCGCACCTCGACGGCCATCATCGGCTCGAGCAGGACCGGGTCGGCCTTGCGGACGGCCTCCTTGAGGACCATCGAGCCGGCGATCTTGAACGCCATCTCCGAGGAGTCGACGTCGTGGTAGGCACCGTCGACCAGGGTGGCCTTGATGCCGACGAGCGGGTAGCCCGCGAGCACGCCGTACTGCATGGCGTCCTGGATGCCGGCGTCGACCGACGGGATGTACTCGCGCGGGACGCGGCCACCGGTGACGGCGTTGACGAACTCGTAGAGCTCGCCGTCGGCCGTGTCGAGCGGCTCGATGGTGACCTGGACCTTGGCGAACTGGCCGGAGCCACCCGTCTGCTTCTTGTGGGTGTAGTCGTACTTCTCCACGGCGCGGCGGATGGTCTCGCGGTAGGCCACCTGGGGCTTGCCGACGTTGGCCTCGACCTTGAACTCCCGCTTCATGCGGTCGACCAGGATGTCGAGGTGGAGCTCGCCCATGCCGGCGATGATCGTCTGACCGGTCTCCTCGTCGAGGGACACCTGGAAGGTCGGGTCCTCCTCGGCGAGCTTCTGGATCGCGGTGCCGAGCTTCTCCTGGTCGCCCTTGGTCTTGGGCTCGATGGCGACCTGGATGACCGGCTCCGGGAAGGTCATCGACTCCAGCACGACCGGCTGCTGCGGGTCGGACAGGGTGTCACCCGTGGTCGTGTTCTTCAGACCGATGGCCGCGTAGATGTGGCCGGCCACGGCCTCGTCGACCGGGTTCTCCTTGTTGGCGTGCATCTGGAAGAGCTTGCCGACGCGCTCCTTCTTCACCTTGGTGGAGTTGAGCACCTGCGAGCCTGCGGCGATGCGGCCGGAGTAGACGCGGATGAAGGTCAGGGTGCCGAAGAAGGGGTGCGCGGCGACCTTGAACGCCAGGGCCGAGAACGGCTCGGTGGCGTCGGGGTGACGCACGACCTTCTCCTCCTCGTTGCCCGGGGCGTGGCCCTCCATGGAGGCGACGTCGAGCGGCGAGGGGAGGTAGTCGACAACGGCGTCGAGCATCGGCTGGACACCACGGTTCTTGAAGGCGGAGCCACAGAAGACCGGGTAGAGCTCGGAGGTCACCGTGAGCTTGCGGATACCCGCCTTGAGCTCGTCGATGCTCAGCTCCTCGCCACCGAGGTACTTCTCCATGAGCTCGTCGTCGGACTCGGCGACGCGCTCGACGAGGGCGTTGCGGTACTCCTCGGCCTTCTCCTGGAGGTCCGCCGGGATCTCCTGGATCTCGTACTTGGCGCCCATGGTGACGTCACCCTTGGCGTCGCCCGGCCAGACCAGCGCGCGCATGTAGAGCAGGTCGACGACGCCGATGAAGTCGCTCTCGGCGCCGATGGGCAGCTGCATGACGAGCGGCTCCGCGCCGAGGCGGTCCTTGATCGTCTGCACGGTGAAGTAGAAGTCCGCGCCGAGCTTGTCCATCTTGTTGACGAACGCGATGCGGGGGACGGTGTACTTGTCGGCCTGACGCCACACCGTCTCGGACTGGGGCTCGACGCCCTCCTTGCCGTCGAACACCGCGACGGCGCCGTCGAGGACGCGCAGCGAGCGCTCGACCTCGACCGTGAAGTCCACGTGGCCGGGGGTGTCGATGATGTTGATCTGGTGGCCCTCCCAGAAGGAGGTCACGGCGGCGGAGGTGATCGTGATGCCACGCTCCTTCTCCTGCTCCATCCAGTCGGTGGTGGAGGCGCCGTCGTGGGTCTCACCGATCTTGCGGTTGACGCCGGTGTAGAAGAGGATGCGCTCCGTCGTCGTCGTCTTGCCGGCGTCGATGTGCGCCATGATGCCGATGTTGCGGACCTTCTTGAGGTCCGTCAGGACGTCGAGTGCCACTCGTTATCTCATCTCGCTCGTTGCGGAAGTGCTTCGGTGCAGCTCGCGCTGCGGGTCATTCGTGCGGTGGGGTGCACCGCGGTTGGCCGGGGGTATGCCGCGTGCTCACCACGCGGCATACCCCCGGCCGGCTGTCACCAGCGGTAGTGCGCGAAGGCCTTGTTGGACTCGGCCATCTTGTGGGTGTCCTCGCGGCGCTTGACAGCGGCGCCCAGGCCGTTGCTGGCGTCGAGGATCTCGTTCATCAGGCGCTCGGTCATCGTCTTCTCACGACGCTGACGGGCGTAGCCCACGAGCCAGCGCAGGGCCAGCGTGGTGGAGCGGCCGGCGCGGACCTCGACGGGGACCTGGTAGGTCGCGCCGCCGACGCGGCGGGAGCGGACCTCGAGGGTCGGCTTGACGTTGTCGAGCGCGCGCTTGAGCGTCACGACGGGGTCGGTGCCGGTCTTCTCGCGGCAGCCCTCGAGGGCGCCGTAGACGATCGTCTCGGCGATCGACTTCTTGCCGTCGAGGAGGATCTTGTTGACGAGCTGGGTGACGAGCGGGCTGCTGTAGACCGGGTCGACGACCAGGGCGCGCTTCGGAGCGGGACCCTTGCGAGGCATTACTTCTTCTCCTTCTTGGCGCCGTAGCGGGAGCGGGCCTGCTGACGGTTCTTGACACCCTGGGTGTCGAGCGAGCCACGCACGATCTTGTAGCGGACGCCGGGGAGGTCCTTCACACGGCCGCCACGCACGAGCACGATCGAGTGCTCCTGGAGGTTGTGGCCGACGCCCGGGATGTAGGCGGTGACCTCGATGCCGGAGGTCAGCTTGACGCGCGCGACCTTGCGCAGCGCGGAGTTCGGCTTCTTGGGGGTGGTGGTGTACACACGCGTGCACACGCCACGGCGCTGCGGGGAGCCCTTCAGGGCAGGCGTCTTCTGCTTGACGCTCTTGTCCTGGCGGCCCTTGCGCACCAGCTGGTTGATGGTAGGCAACCTGTTGTCTCCGTAGGTCTCTTAGATGTTGTCTGCTCCGCCGGGACCTAGCCCGTCGGATCTCCTTGTGCTGCCGCCACCGACCCCCGCGCTCGGGTGTGTCGGAGACGGTGCTCCCACCTGCACTCCCCGCAACCTGGTGGTGCGGGCTGCCCGGTGAGAGGTGTGCTCTGGCCGTACTCCGTCGCCTGGGGCAGGCCCTCTCGGGCGGTGCCGTCCGGCTGGGAGGCCGTCATCGCTCGTGGCCGAGGGCATGCCTCAGACACGGTTATCAACGATACCGGTCACGCGGTGAGCGTCCAAATCAGTTGGCGGGGCCTGCGGGCACTCCCGCCCCGGACGTGGTATGCCGCGTGGCCCGGCCCGCGGCTACAGCCGCAGTGCCAGCGCGGAGTGGTCGGTCAGACCGGCCTCGCGAGGGGTGTGGTCGAGGTCGGCCGCCAGGCCCGCCGTGGCCAGGTCGGGGGTCACGAAGGCATGGTCATAGCGGCAGCCGGCCCCCGAGTGGTCGACCCACGAGATCTCCGCCGACCCGGCGTGGCTGTGCTGATAGGCGTCGACCAGCCCCATCGGCCCGACCATTCCCTCATAGACCTCACGCTCCTCGGGCTGGACATAGCGCAGCCCGGCGGCGCTGAGGGGGTCGACGAGGTTGAGGTCGCCGATGACGACGGTCGGCTCACCGTCGCCGAGCACCTCCACCAGCCAGAGTGCGTATGCCGCGAGCCACTCGCGCTTGCGCTCCCGCTGCGCGGCGGAGGAGTAGCGCACCGGGTCGCTCGCGGCGCCATAGACGCCGAGCACCCGCACTCCCCCGGCCCGCACCGCCGTCACCCGCTCGGGGAGCACCGGCAGCGGGGGCAGCTCGAGCGGCTCGAGGTCGACGCCCCGGCCGATGACGCTCACCCCGAGCTCGCGGCCGCCCAGGGCAGGCGAGTGCACCGCATGGCCGGCGGCACGGCATACCCGCCGGATCAGCCCGCTGCCCTTGGCGGGACCCACCTCGGTGAGCACCAGCAGCTCCTCCTCGCGCAGCCAGAGGTATTCGAGCAGGCCCTTGGCCCGCCCCTCCGGCGGCGAGGAGACGTTGAGGGTGAGCAGCCGCACCGCGCTACTCCGGCACCGAGACGAGACAGAAGGGGTGCCCGCTGGGGTCGGCGAACACGCGCCACCCCTTGGGCCCCGGGTTGATCACGTCGGTGAGCGCCCGTGCGCCCGCGGCCAGGACTCTCTCGGTCGAGGTGGCCAGGTCATCGACGAGGAGGTCGAGGTGCAGGTGCTGCCCGCCGCGGTCGTCCGGCCACGGCGGCGGCGCATAGCCTTCGACGCGGTGGAAGGACAGCCGCCCGACCTGCTCCCACCGCAGCGTCACCCAGTCGCCGTCGATCTCCGGCTCGTCCAGATCGAGGATCTCGCGCCAGAACGCTGCCAGGGCAACGGGATCGGAGCATTCGCGGATGAGCTGGGTCAGGGTCCCGACGGCGGCCATGACCCGACGTTAGCCGACGAGAGGTATGCCGCGGGCACGCCGGAGGGGGCCGGCCCCAGCTGGGACCGGCCCCCTCTCGGAGACTGCTAACTGCTCGTCGTCACTCGAGACCCAGCTCGACGTCGTCGAGGCGGATCGCCTCGCCGCTGCCCGGGCCGAAGACCGGGTAGTCGTAGGAGTCGTAGTTGGGCATGGAGTACATCGCCGCCTTGGCCTCCTCGGTCGGCTCCACCGCGATGTTGCGGTAGCGGGGCAGACCAGTGCCGGCCGGGATGAGCTTGCCGAGGATGACGTTCTCCTTCAGACCCAGCAGCGGGTCGGACTTGCCCTCCATGGCCGCCTGCGTCAGCACGCGGGTGGTCTCCTGGAAGGACGCGGCCGACAGCCACGAGTCCGTCGCCAGCGAGGCCTTGGTGATGCCGAGCAGGTCGGGGCGGCCGGCAGCGGGCTTGCCGCTCTCGGACACGACCCGGCGGTTCTCGGCCTCGAAGCGGCCACGCTCGACCAGGTCACCGGGCACGAGACCGGAGTCGCCGGCCTCGAGCACGGTCACGCGACGCAGCATCTGGCGCACGATGACCTCGATGTGCTTGTCGTGGATCGACACACCCTGCTGGCGGTAGACGTTCTGGACCTCGTCGACCAGGTGCATCTGGACGGCGCGCGGGCCGAGGATGCGCAGGACCTGCTTGGGGTCGATGGCGCCCTGGACCAGCTGGGTGCCGACCTCGACGTGCTCGCCCTCGGTGATCAGCAGGCGCGCGCGCTTGCTGACCGGGTAGGCGTGCTCCTCGGAGCCGTCGTCCGGCGTGAGCAGGATGCGACGCGCCTTGTCGGTGTCCTCGATCGAGACGCTGCCGGTGGCCTCGGCGATCGGGGCGACACCCTTGGGCGTGCGGGCCTCGAAGAGCTCGACGACTCGGGGCAGACCCTGGGTGATGTCATCACCGGCCACACCACCGGTGTGGAAGGTACGCATTGTCAGCTGGGTGCCCGGCTCACCGATCGACTGGGCCGCGATGATGCCGACGGCCTCGCCGATGTCGACGAGCTTGCCGGTCGCCAGCGAGCGGCCGTAGCACTTGGCGCAGGTGCCGACGTGGCTGTCGCAGGTCAGGACCGAGCGGACCTTGACCGAGTCGACACCCGCGGCGAACAGCGCGCCGATGACCACGTCACCGAGGTCGATGCCGGCCTCGGCCAGCACCTGGCCGTCCTGCTCGACGTCCTCGGCGAGGCTGCGGGCATAGACCGCCGTCTCGACGTCGTCGTGCAGGGTGCGGCTGCCGGTGCGCTCGTCGATCGTCGCGATCGGCATCGTCAGGCCGCGGTCGGTGCCGCAGTCGTCCTCGCGGATGATGACGTCCTGGGAGACGTCGACGAGACGACGCGTGAGGTAGCCCGAGTCGGCCGTACGCAGAGCGGTGTCGGCCAGACCCTTACGGGAACCGTGCGTCGAGATGAAGAACTCGAGCACCGACAGGCCCTCGCGGAAGTTCGCGCGGATGGGACGCGGGATGATGTCGCCCTTGGGGTTGGACACCAGACCACGCATACCTGCGATCTGACGCAGCTGCATCCAGTTGCCTCGCGCACCGGAGGAGACCATGCGGAAGATGGTGTTGTCCCGCGGGAGGTTGGCCTCCATCTCCTTGGCGATCTCGTTGGTCGCCTGGGTCCAGATCTCGATGAGCTCCTGACGGCGCTCGTCGTCGGTGATCAGACCCCGCTCGTACTGGGTCTGGACCTTGGTGGCCTTGGTCTCGTAGCCCTCGAGGATCTCGATCTTGCGCGGCGGGGTGACGACATCGCTGATGGCGACGGTCGTGCCCGAGCGCGTGGCCCAGTGGAAGCCGTACTCCTTGAGCGCGTCGAGGCTCGCCGCGACCTGCACCTTGGTGTAGCGCTCGGCGAGGTCGTTGACGATCCGGCCGAGGGCCTTCTTGTCGACGGGGCTGTTGACGTAGGGGTAGTCCAGCGGGAGCGTCTCGTTGAAGATCGCGCGACCCAGGGTCGTCTCGATCAGCAGCGACTCGATGACCCCGTCCTCGCCGGCCTCGACACCCTCGGGCAGCTCGGTGCCGGGGGTGGGGACGAGGTCGGTGAGGCGGACCTTGATCTTGGACCCGAGGTCGATCTCGCCGGCGTCGAAGGCCATCCGGGCCTCGGCCTGGGTCGAGAAGACCCGGCCGGCGCCCTTGCCGTCCTCGAGCTCGGAGGTCAGGTGGAACAGGCCGATGATCATGTCCTGGGTGGGCATGGTCACCGGTCGACCGTCGGCCGGCTTGAGGATGTTGTTGGACGAGAGCATCAGGATGCGCGCCTCGGCCTGGGCCTCCGCGGACAGCGGCACATGCACGGCCATCTGGTCACCGTCGAAGTCGGCGTTGAACGCCGTGCAGACGAGCGGGTGGATCTGGATGGCCTTGCCCTCGACCAGCTGGGGCTCGAAGGCCTGGATGCCGAGACGGTGCAGGGTGGGCGCGCGGTTGAGCAGCACGGGGTGCTCGGTGATGACCTCTTCGAGGACATCCCACACGACCGAGCGCGAGCGCTCGACCATGCGCTTGGCCGACTTGATGTTCTGCGCGTGGTCGAGGTCGACCAGGCGCTTCATCACGAACGGCTTGAACAGCTCGAGCGCCATCTGCTTGGGCAGACCGCACTGGTGCAGCTTGAGCTGCGGGCCGACGACGATGACCGAACGGCCGGAGTAGTCGACGCGCTTGCCGAGCAGGTTCTGACGGAAGCGGCCCTGCTTGCCCTTGAGCATGTCGGACAGCGACTTCAGCGGACGGTTGCCCGGGCCGGTGACCGGCCGGCCACGACGGCCGTTGTCGAAGAGGCTGTCGACGGCCTCCTGGAGCATGCGCTTCTCGTTGTTGACGATGATCTCCGGGGCACCGAGGTCAAGCAGTCGCTTGAGTCGGTTGTTGCGGTTGATCACGCGGCGGTAGAGGTCGTTCAGGTCGGAGGTGGCGAAGCGGCCACCGTCGAGCTGGACCATCGGGCGCAGGTCCGGCGGGATGACCGGGACGGCGTCCAGGACCATGCCCTTGGGCTCGTTGGACGTCTGCTGGAAGGCGGTGACGACCTTGAGGCGCTTGAGCGCACGGGTCTTCTTCTGGCCCTTGCCGGTGGCGATGATCTCGCGCAGCGACTCGGCCTCGGCCTCGAGGTCAAAGGTCTCCAGGCGCTTCTGGATCGCCGCCGCGCCCATCCCGCCCTCGAAGTAGAGGCCGAACCGGTCGCGCATCTCGCGGTAGAGGATCTCGTCGCCCTCGAGGTCCTGGACCTTGAGGTTCTTGAAGCGGTCCCAGACCTGCTCGAGGCGCTCGACCTGAGCGTCCGCGCGCTTGCGGATCTGGTTCATCTCGCGCTCGGCGGAGTCCTTGACCTTGCGCTTGGCGTCGGACTTGGCGCCCTCGGCCTCGAGCGCGGCGATGTCGGTCTCGAGCTTCTTGGCGCGGGTCTCGATGTCGGAGTCGCGCTTGTTCTCGAGCTCCTTCTTCTCGACCTCGATCTGGGCCTCGAGCGAGGGCAGGTCCTTGTGACGCTGGTCCTCGTCGACGCTGGTGATCATGTAGGCCGCGAAGTAGATGACCTTCTCGAGGTCCTTCGGAGCCAGGTCCAGCAGGTAGCCAAGGCGCGAGGGGACGCCCTTGAAGTACCAGATGTGGGTGACCGGGGCGGCGAGCTCGATGTGGCCCATGCGCTCACGGCGGACGCCGGCGCGGGTCACCTCGACGCCACAGCGCTCACAGATGATGCCCTTGAAGCGGACGCGCTTGTACTTGCCGCAGTTGCACTCCCAGTCCCGGGTGGGACCGAAGATGCGCTCGCAGAAGAGGCCGTCCTTCTCGGGCTTGAGGGTGCGGTAGTTGATGGTCTCCGGCTTCTTGACCTCGCCGTGGCTCCAGCCGCGGATGTCATCCGCGGTGGCCAGGCCGATGCGCAGCTCGTCAAAGAAGTTGACGTCGAGCACGTGTGTCCTTCTCTCGTGTCTCTGGGGAAGTCAGTGGTCTGAACGGTTGGTCGCTGGCTGCGGCGGGTATGCCGGGTGGTCGTCCACGCGGCATACCCCGCCGCTCACCGTCAGACCTCTTCGACGGAGCTGGGCTCGCGCCGGGACAGGTCGATGCCGAGCTCCTCGGCAGCGCGGAAGACGTCTTCCTCGCTGTCGCGCATCTCGATCGCGCTGCCGTCCGAGGAGAGGACCTCCACGTTGAGGCAGAGCGACTGCATCTCCTTGATGAGCACCTTGAAGGACTCGGGGATGCCGGGCTCAGGGATGTTCTCGCCCTTGACGATCGCCTCGTAGACCTTCACGCGGCCGGTGACGTCGTCGGACTTGATCGTGAGCAGCTCCTGGAGGGCGTATGCCGCGCCGTAGGCCTCGAGGGCCCACACCTCCATCTCACCGAAGCGCTGGCCACCGAACTGGGCCTTACCGCCCAGCGGCTGCTGGGTGATCATCGAGTACGGGCCTGTGCTGCGCGCGTGGATCTTGTCGTCCACGAGGTGGTGCAGCTTGAGGATGTACATGTAGCCCACGGAGACCGGCATCGGGAACGGCTCGCCGGAGCGGCCGTCGAAGAGCTGGGTCTTGCCGGAGCCGTCGATGAGGCGCACGTCGTCGCGGGTCTTGCGCGTCGAGTCGAGCAGGCCGACGATCTCGTTCTCGCGGACACCGTCGAACACCGGGGAGGCCACGCGGGTGCCCGGGTCGGCCGAGCGCGCGTCCTCGGGGATCAGGCTCGCCCAGTCGGGGTTGCCCTCGATCTCCCAGCCGCGGCTGGCGGCCCAGCCCAGGTGCAGCTCGAGGATCTGGCCGATGTTCATACGGCCGGGGACACCGAGCGGGTTGAGCACGACGTCGACCGGGGTGCCGTCCTCGAGGAAGGGCATGTCCTCGACCGGGAGGATCTTGGAGATGACACCCTTGTTGCCGTGGCGGCCGGCGAGCTTGTCGCCGTCGGTGATCTTGCGCTTGTTGGCGACATAGACCCGCACGAGCTGGTTGACGCCCGGGGGCAGCTCGTCGCCGTCGTCCTTGTCGAAGACCTTGACGCCGATGACCGTGCCGGTCTCGCCGTGCGGGACCTTGAGGGAGGTGTCGCGGACCTCGCGGGCCTTCTCACCGAAGATCGCGCGGAGCAGGCGCTCCTCCGGGGTCAGCTCGGTCTCGCCCTTGGGCGTGACCTTGCCGACGAGCAGGTCGCCGTCGCGGACCTCGGCGCCGATGCGGATGATGCCGCGCTCGTCGAGGTCGGCCAGGACATCCTCGGAGACATTGGGGATGTCGCGGGTGATCTCCTCGGGGCCGAGCTTGGTGTCGCGGGCGTCGACCTCGTGCTCCTCGATGTGGATCGAGGAGAGGACGTCGTCCTGCACCAGACGCTGGCTGAGGATGATCGCGTCCTCGTAGTTGTGGCCCTCCCACGGCATGAACGCCACGAGGAGGTTGCGGCCCAGGGCCATCTCGCCACCGTCGGTCGCGGGACCGTCGGCGATGAGCCCGCCCTTCTCGACTCGGTCACCCTCGGAGACCAGCACGCGCTGGTTGTAGGAGTTGCCCTGGTTGGACCGGGCGAACTTCATGATCCGGTAGGTGTGGTGAGCACCGTCGTCCTGGGCGACCGTGACGAGGTCGGCCGAGACCGACTCCACGACACCGGCGGCCTGGGCGACGACGACATCACCGGAGTCGACCGCCGCGCGGTACTCCATGCCGGTGCCGACCAGCGGCGCCTCGGACTTGACCAGCGGCACCGCCTGGCGCTGCATGTTGGAGCCCATGAGCGCACGGTTGGCGTCGTCGTGCTCGAGGAAGGGGATGAGCGCGGTGGCCGCGGAGACCATCTGGCGGGCGGAGACGTCCATGTAGTCGACGTCCTCGCCGGGGATGACCTCGACCTCGCCGCCCTTGGCGCGCACGAGCACCCGCTCGTCGGCGAAGGTGCCGTCGGCGTTGAGCGCGGCGTTGGCCTGCGCGATCACGTGCGAGTCCTCCTCGTCGGCCGAGAGGTAGTGCACCTCGTCGGTGACGCGGCCGTTCTCGACCTTGCGGTAGGGGGTCTCGATGAAGCCGAAGGCGTTGATGCGGCCGTAGGACGCGAGCGAGCCGATCAGACCGATGTTGGGACCCTCAGGGGTCTCGATCGGGCACATGCGGCCGTAGTGGCTCGGGTGGACGTCACGGACCTCCATGCCGGCGCGGTCACGGGAGAGACCACCCGGGCCGAGGGCCGACAGACGTCGCTTGTGCGTCAGGCCCGCGAGCGGGTTGTTCTGGTCCATGAACTGCGAGAGCTGCGAGGTGCCGAAGAACTCCTTGATGGAGGCGTTCACCGGGCGGATGTTGATCAGCGTCTGCGGCGTGATGGCCTCGACGTCCTGGGTCGTCATCCGCTCGCGGACGACGCGCTCCATGCGCGAGAGGCCGGTGCGCATCTGGTTCTGGATGAGCTCGCCGACGTTGCGGAGGCGACGGTTGCCGAAGTGGTCGATGTCGTCGACCTCGACCGGCAGGTCGATCTCCTGGCCGTCGCGGGTGCCCTTCATCGTGTTCTCACCGGCGTGCAGGGTGACGAGCAGACGGATGGTGGCGACGATGTCGTCGACGGTGAGCGTGGACTGGGTGAGGTCCTGCTCCAGGCCCAGCTTCTTGTTGAGCTTGTAGCGGCCGACCTTGGCCAGGTCGTAGCGCTTGCCGTTGAAGTAGAGGTTGTCGAGCAGCGTCTGCGCGGCCTCCTTGGTCGGCGGCTCGCCCGGGCGCAGCTTGCGGTAGATGTCGAGGAGGGCGTCGTCCTGACCGGTCGTGTTGTCCTTCTCGAGCGTCGCGCGCATCGAGTCGAAGTCGCCGAACTCCTCGAGGATCTGGGCCTCGGTCCAGCCGAGCGCCTTGAGCAGCACGGTGACCGACTGCTTGCGCTTGCGGTCGACGCGCACGCCCACCATGTCGCGCTTGTCGACCTCGAACTCCAGCCACGCACCGCGGCTCGGGATGACCTTGGCGCTGTAGACATCCTTGTCGGAGGTCTTGTCAGGGGTGCGCTCGAAGTAGACACCCGGGCTGCGGACCAGCTGGGAGACGACGACACGCTCGGTGCCGTTGATGATGAACGTGCCACGCTCGGTCATCAGCGGGAAGTCGCCCATGAAGACCGTCTGGGACTTGATCTCGCCCGTGGTGGTGTTCATGAACTCCGCCGTGACGAACAGCGGCGCGGAGTAGGTCTGGTCCCGCTCCTTGCAGTCCTCGATGGAGTACTTGGGCTCCTCGAAGCGGTGGTCACGGAACGACAGCGACATGGAGCCACTGAAGTCCTCGATGGGGGAGATCTCCTCGAAGATCTCCTCGAGTCCAGAGCGCTCAGGGACGTCGTCGCGCCCCTGCTCGAGAGCCTCCGCCACCCGCTCCTGCCACCGCTCGTTGCCGAGGAGCCAGTCAAAGCTCTCGGTCTGGAGGGCGAGGAGGTCGGGGACCTCGAGGGGTTCGCGGATCTTCGCGAAGGACAGACGGCCGGAAGCCGTCCGTGCACTGGACACAGTCTGGGTCGCGTTGCGCGAGGCAGCCAAGGATGGTCCTTCCACGGGCCTGATGTTCGAAACCGGACGCTGCTCGATTCGCCCTCCGCCGCGGGTTTCGCGGGTCCTCGTGATCACGTGCCGGGCACATGCCGACACATGGGAGGGCCGCTCACTGGGGAGCGGCGGATGGGAATAGGTAGCGCAAAGCGATAGCCTACCGCTTTAGGCATAGAGAATCAACCCCGTCAAGTCGCCCCGCCGAACCGGCGCGGGACCCGGGTGTGGGCCACTCGGAGAGCCTCCCGGCCGCAAGCCGGTGATCACGCTCGTCACAAGGACGCCGTAAGGATGACTCGCCGCGCGGCCGACGTCAAGCACGCCGGTCACATCTGGCGCGTCGGCCACCCCTCCCCTCCCCCGGATGTGGCCACCACAGCGCCACCGACAGCGCTCTCACGACCACTCCCCCGATCGCCCCACGCCAATCCCCATGCCCCGCCCACGCGACGCCCGACCAACCCCCTGGGCAGCACGAAGGGCGGGACGGACCAGATGGTCCGCCCCGCCCTTGCGAGTCGTGCTGTGCCCCTGAGGGCTCAGATCACTTGAGCTCGACGGTGGCGCCGGCGCCCTCGAGGGCCTCCTTGGCCTTCTCCGCGGCAGCCTTGTCGACCTTCTCCAGGACGGGCTTGGGGGCGCCGTCCACGAGGTCCTTGGCCTCCTTCAGGCCGAGGGACGTGAGCGCGCGCACCTCCTTGATGACCTGGATCTTCTTGTCGCCAGCGGCGGTGAGGATGACGTCGAACTCGTCCTGCTCCTCGGCGGCAGCGGCGTCGCCGCCACCCGTCGCGGCACCCGCAGCGGCAACCGCGACCGGAGCGGCGGCGGTGACGTTGAAGGTCTCCTCGAACTGCTTCACGAACTCGGAGAGCTCGATGAGGGTCATCTCCTTGAAGGCCTCAAGGAGCTCGTCGGTGCTGAGCTTCGCCATGATGGGCGTCCTTTCTACTGATGTATGCCGTGAGTGGCTGTTTGGTTAATCGGCGCTGCGTCGGTCGCGGGCTGGGCCCGCAGCCGGCTCAGGCCTCGTCGCCACCCTCGGCGACGTCGGTGGTGGACTCGGCCGCGGCGGGTGCCTCGGCAGTGTCCGTGGAAGCCTCCTCGGCGGGAGCCTCGGCTGCCGGAGCGGCAGCGACGGGGCCCTCGGCCTCGACCTTTGCGCGCAGAGCGTCGACCACGCGGGCCGTCTGCGACAGAGGTGCGGCGAAGAGGTAGACAGCCTTGCTGAGCGAGGCGTTCATGGCGCCGGCCAGCTTGGCGAGCAGAACCTCGCGGGACTCGAGGTCCGCAAGCTTCGTGATCTCCTCGGGGGTCAGGGCCTTGCCGTCGAGGACGCCGCCCTTGATCACCAGGAGGGGGTTCGCCTTGGCGAAGTCACGCAGACCCTTGGCGGCCTCGACCGGGTCACCGGTCACGAACGCGATGGCGCTCGGGCCCTGGAGCTGGCCGTCGAACGCGGTGACGCCCGCCTCCTTGGCAGCCAGCTCGGTCAGCGTGTTCTTCACCACGGAGAACGTGGCGTGCTCACGGATGGAGTTACGCAGGTCGGTCATCTGCTTGACGCTCAGACCGCGGTACTCCGTCAGCACGGCCGCACCCGAGTTCTGGAACTTGTCCGTCAGCTCGGCAATGGCGGCAGCCTTGTCAGCCTTAGCCATGTGGCCTCCTTCCGTCGTGGTTGACCGACGGAAGCAGGCCCGAAAACGAGGAAGAGCCCCGGCGCAGGGCCAGGGCTCGCAATAGGGGGCATGCACACGGCACACGCACTCTTGCTCGAACTGTCGCCTGCGCTGGCTGCCCGCTCGCGGCGGGACCTTCGGTCTCCGACCCGGGAGGGTCAGGGACAACCGGCGGTCATTGGTCTCGACAAGAGTACGGGTGCGGACGGGCCAGGGTCAAAACGAGCAGCTCTCCCTCCCCCAGCTCCCACGGGCACCGTTGGCGCGCAAGGCTGCTCGCGGCATACGAGACGGGGCGGGCCCACCGAAGTGGACCCGCCCCGTCTCGAGGGGATGACGCTCAGGCCTGCTCGGCCGCGGCGTCCTCCTCCATGAGGTTGCGCGTGCGAGAGGCGTCGAGCGGGATGCCCGGGCCCATCGTCGTGGTCATCGTCGCCTTGGAGATGTAGCGGCCCTTGGAGCTGGACGGCTTCAGTCGCAGGATCTCCTCCAGCGCGGTGGCGTAGTTCTCCACGAGCGCCTTCTCGTCGAAGGAGGTCTTGCCGATGATGAAGTGGAGGTTGGCGTGCTTGTCGACGCGGAACTCGATCTTGCCGCCCTTGATGTCGGAGACGGCCTTGGCCGTGTCCATCGTGACCGTGCCGGTCTTGGGGTTGGGCATGAGGCCGCGGGGGCCGAGCACCTTGCCGAGTCGGCCGACCTTGCCCATCATGTCGGGCGTCGCGACGACGGCGTCGAAGTCCATCCAGCCGCCCTGGACCTTCTCGAGCATGTCGTCAGAGCCGACGTAGTCGGCGCCGGCGGCCTTGGCGGCCTCGGCCTTGTCGCCATTGGCGAAGACCAGGACGCGGGCGGTCTTGCCCGTGCCGTGCGGCAGGTTGACGGTGCCACGGACCATCTGGTCGGCCTTGCGCGGGTCGACACCCAGGCGCATGGCGACCTCGACGGTCGCGTCGTACTTGGTCTTGGAGGTCTCCTTGGCGAGGCGGACGGCCTCGATCGGGGAGTAGAGCTTGTCGCCGTCGATCTTCTCGGCGGCCTCGCGATAAGCCTTGCTGCGCTGCATTTCGTTCTCCTACAAAGAGTGTTGCGGTGGAGTTGTGGTCGGTCGGACCAGCGCTTGGTCCTGCCACGGAGCAGGTATGCCGCGTGGCGCGGCATACCTGCCCATTGTCACCTCAGGCGAGGTGGACGGTGGGGTGAGCTCAGAGCTCGGTCTCGACGCCCATCGAGCGGGCGGTGCCGGCGATGATCCGGGAGGCCATGTCGATGTCGTTGGCGTTGAGGTCGGCCATCTTCATCTCGGCGATCTCGCGCACCTGGTCCTTGGTCAGCTTGGCGACCTTGGTCTTGTGCGGCTCGCCGGAGCCCTTGGGCACACCGGCGGCCTTCTTGATCAGCTCGGCGGCCGGCGGCGTCTTGGTGATGAAGGTGAAGGAGCGGTCCTCGTAGACCGTGATCTCCACGGGGATGACGTTGCCGCGCTGGGACTCCGTCGCAGCGTTGTACGCCTTGACGAACTCCATGATGTTGACGCCGTGCTGACCGAGGGCGGGGCCCACGGGCGGCGCCGGGGTCGCGGCACCGGCCTGGATCTGCAGCTTGATGAAGCCGGAGACCTTCTTCTTGGGAGGCATGTGTGTTGATTCCTTTGTGTGTTGTGGGCCGACGCCGTGGGCGATGACCCGGTTGCATTGCCCCGCTCAGGCGAGCGGGGCGGGGTGCGCGGCCTCGATCAGATCTTGGCGACCTGGTTGAAGCCGAGCTCGACCGGGGTCTCCCGGCCGAAGATGGAGACGAGGACCTTGAGCTTCTGGGTGTCGGCGTTGATCTCGGAGATCGTCGCCGGCAGCGTCTCGAAGGGGCCCTCCATGACGGTGACGGACTCGCCGACCTCGAAGTCGACGACCCTGACCTCACGCGGCGCGCCGCTGGAGACGGGGGCCGACTCGCCGGCGGGCGCTGCGGCCTGCGACTCGATGTCGGCGGGCTTGAGCATGGAGTAGACCTCGTCGATCGACAGCGGCACCGGCTGGTGGGCGTTGCCGACGAAGCCGGTCACACCGGGCGTGTGGCGCACGGCGCCCCACGACTCGTCGGTGAGGTCCATGCGCACGAGGACATATCCGGGCATCCGCACGCGGCGAACGAGCTTCTTCTGCCCGTTCTTGATCTCCGTGACCTCCTCCATGGGGACCTCGGCCTCGAAGATGTAGTCCTCCATGTTGAGGGAGGCGATGCGGTTCTCGAGGTTGGCCTTCACGCGGTTCTCGTAGCCCGCGTAGGAGTGGATCACGTACCAGTCGCCGAAGCGGCTGGCCAGGTCGTCCTTGAACGCCTGCACCGGGTCGACCGGGTCGCCGGCCTCGTCGCCCTCGACAGCCGGAGCCTCGTCGGCGTCGTCGTCCTCGACAGCGGGAGCCTCGTCGGCCTCGTCGTCGGCAGGAGCGTCCTCGGCAGGAGCCTCGTCGTCGGCAGGAGCGTCGTCCGGGACGGCGGAGTCGTCGGCCACGAGACCCTCGGTCTCACCCTCGGCGACGGGGGCGTCCTGCGTCTCGACGTCGGGCAGGACGTCGGCGTCGGGCTGCACGCTCTCGGTGCTGGGCTGGTCGGACATGTCCTACTTCCTGTGGTGGGGGCTGGTGCGCCCGGGCAGGCCCGGGCGGTGGTGGGCTGCGTCGGCGCTAGCCGCCGAAGACCCACCCCACGAGCTTGGTGAAGACGAAGTCGAGCAACGACACCAGGGCCATGATCGCCATGACGAAGACGATGACGACGATCGTGTAGTTGATCAGCTCCGAGCGGGTCGGTCGGACGACCTTGCGCAGCTCGTCGAGGATCTGCCGGATGAACAGGCTCAGCGACGAGAAGAAGCGCGAGACCGGGTTGCCGCCCTTCTTCTGGGTCGGCCGGCCCGAGCCTCGCGTCTGCGTGCTCGCATCCGTCACGTCGCGCCTCAACTTCCTCGATGTCTCGCGTCTCTCGTGGGCCCAGACGTGGTGCCGGGAGAACAGCTTGCAGGGCAGGAGGGACTCGAACCCCCAACCGCCGGTTTTGGAGACCGGTGCTCTACCAATTGAGCCACTGCCCTACGGAACGCGCCTGGTTGGGTGGCGGTTCCGTGGGTGTCGAGATGTCCTGCTCTGCGGCATACCGCATCACGGGTCACGACAACACCCGAACGGGAAGCATACGGCAGGACCGCGCCACAGCCCAACTCGCGCGCAATAGGCTGGCATCCGTGAAACGCGTCTACGAGTCCATCTTCTCCCCCGACGGCGAGAAGGTCCGGGTCCATGCCCGGGGGCCGGAGGTGCTCGCCACTCCCGCGATCAACCGCGGCACCGCCTTCACCGCCGAGCAGCGCCGCGCACTCGGCATCCAGGGGCTGCTGCCCAGTCGCGTGATCTCCCTCAACAGCCAGCTCAAGCGTGTCTACGAGCAGTACTGCGCGCAGCCGGACAACCTGGCCAAGCACGTCTATCTCAACGCGATGCGCGACCGCAACGAGGTGCTCTACTTCGCCCTGCTCGCCGAGCACCTCGAGGAGATGCTCCCGATCATCTACACGCCCACGATCGGCGAGGCCATCCAGAAGTACTCGCACTGGTACGGCCGGCCGCGCGGCGTCTATCTCTCGATCGACGACCCCAACGCCATCGAGGCCGGGCTCCTGGAGGCCGGCGTCCCGGGCGAGGACTGCGACCTGCTCGTCACGACCGACTCCGAGGGCATCCTCGGCATCGGCGACCAGGGCGTCGGTGGCGTCGAGATCGCCGTCGGCAAGCTCGCGGTCTACACCGCCGCCGCCGGCATCCACCCGAGCCGGGCCATCCCCGTGGTCCTCGACGTCGGCACCGACAACCTCGCGCTGCTCAGCGACGAGTTCTACGTCGGCGCGCGGCATACCCGCGTGCGCGGCGAGCGCTATGACGAGTTCATCGCCCGCTATGTCGAGGTCGTCCAGCGGCTCTTCCCGCACGCGATGCTGCACTGGGAGGACTTCGGCGCCAGCAACGCCCACCGCGTGCTGGAGACCTACCGCGACCGCGCCTGCACCTTCAACGACGACATCCAGGGCACCGCCGCCGTGGTCGTCGCAGCGGCGGTGGCGGGCGTGCGGGCCAAGGGCGAGCGGATGAGCGACCAGCGGATCGTCATCCACGGCGCCGGCACCGCGGGCATCGGCATCGCCGACCTCCTGCGCGATGTCATGGAGCGCGAGGGCACCAGCGCGGCTGAGGCGACCGGGGCCTTCTGGTGCCTGGGCTCACGCGGGCTGATCCACTCGGGCAACGCCGGGCGGGCCCGCGACTTCCAGCGGCCGTGGGCCCGCGACGAGGCGGAGCTCGCCGACTGGCAGGTCGAGACGGCCGGCGCGCACACGCTCGCCGATGTCGTGCGCAATGTGCAGCCGACGATCCTGGTCGGCACGAGTGGGCAGCCGGGGTCCTTCACCCGCGAGATCATCGAGACCATGTCGGCCGGCGTCCGGCACCCGATCGTGATGCCGCTGTCCAACCCGACGTCGCTGGCCGAGGCCACCCCGGCCGACGTGCTGGAGTGGAGCAAGGGCCAGGCCGCCCTCGCGACAGGCTCCCCCTTCGAGCCGGTCCGCTACGGCGGGCGGGTGCACGAGATCGCCCAGGCCAACAACGCCCTCGTCTTCCCCGGGCTGGGGCTGGGCGTGGCCGTATGCCGCGCCAGCAAGGTCTCCGATGGGATGATCGCCGCCGCGGCCGAGGCCGTCGCCGGCATCGCGACGGTGCGCCACCCGGCCGACGCGCTGCTGCCCTCGATCCGCCAGCTGCGGATGGTCTCGGCGACCGTCGCGGTGGCGGTCGTGCAGGCCGCCATCGCCGAGGGGCTGGCCCAGACCGAGCCGGACAACATCATCCAGGCGGTCTATGACCACATGTGGACCCCGGCCTATCCCCGGCTCGAGGTCGTCTGAGACCTCCCTCCCGCTGATCGCCCCCACTCCCCTGTCAGCCCCTGCTCCGGAGATACCCCACCCCCAGCCCCAACCCCCACCCCCACCCCCGACTCCGTTGCGTTGACTTGTAGCAACTCACGCCTAAACCGGGCGTTTTAGGCGTGAGTTGCTACAACTCAACGGGATGGGGCCCCGGGGGCGGGTATGCCGTGGGGGCGGGTATGCCGTGGGGCCGGGGGCGCGGTCGGGCGTCAGCCGATGCGGACCCGCTCGACATGCACCCAGAAGCGCTCGCGCAGCCGGAAGCGGGTCGACTCCTCCAGGTCATAGGCCTCGGTGTGGCTGCTGAGGTCGACCAGCAGCACCCGGTCGAGCTCGGCCGGGATCTGCGGGTGGCTGGCCTTGAGCTCGGCCAGCGCCTGCGGGGTCGCGGTGGTGCACCAGGCCGCGACCACCTGGCGGGCGACCGCATCGATGCTCTCGTCGGTCGGATGGCCCTCGGCGTCCACGCGGGGGCCGGTGTGCGCCGCGGCGACGGCGGGCTCGGGCAGGTGCAGCTGGGAGGCCCGCTTGTGCGCGAGCACGCTCGGGGTCGGGTGGCCCTCGTCCACCTGTCCCTCGCCAGCACCCGCCTCCCCCGGGGTCGCCGCACCTGGCGTCGCGGCCGCGGGCGGCGCGGGCCGCGGCCCCGGCTTAGGCGGCTGCGGCCCGGACGCGCTCTCCACCGCAGCCCGGGGCGTCTGTCCGGCCCCGTCCTCGGTGCTCTCGTGCGGGACGAGGGCGGCGGGGATCGCCTGGGGCCGGACCGTGCGGTCGATGACCTCGCCGTGGATCGGCAGCACACCGTCGGCGGCCAGGCCGAGGTGCTTGGCGACGGCGTGCGGGCGGCCCTCGCGGTCGGGCACGGCCAGCAGGACGACCTGCACCCCGTGGGCCTGGGCCTCCTCGACGGCCTCGGTCAGGTCGTCGTCGCCGGAGACCAGATAGATCACATCGGCCACACGGTTGCGCCCCTGGATCGCCAGGTCCAGCCCGAGCCGGACGTCGACGCCCTTCTGGTCGCCGCTGTAGGAGCGGCGGCCCAGCCGCAGCTTGACCCGGGGCAGCAGCCCGATGTCCTCCTGGCCCGGGTCGGCCACCCCGGAGCGCGACCCGGAGTCATACCAGTTGACCCGCAGCAGCGGCAGCCCGCTGTCGGCCTCGGCCTGCTCGACCAGGCCCGACACCAGCGCCGGGTAGTCGATCGTCACCGCCCTGCGGAAGGAACTGCCCGCGACGCGGGTCGCCGCCGAGGCGAGCAGGTAGCCGACGTCGACATAGACAGCGCAGTGGGACCTCATGGCCCCTACTCTGCCAACACCGGGCCGCCAGGACGTGATGTGGTGACCAGAACAGCGCAGGGCGATGCGCGGCATACGTCCCAAGTGCGACGATGGGCCCGTGACTGAGCAGACCGCCCCCCGGCCCCTGTCCGAGCGCTCCCTAGAGGAGCTCGCCGCCGTCCTTCAGGACGCCAAGCAGCGGTATGCCGCGCTCCAGGAGCGCGGCCTGAAGTTCGACCTCACCCGGGGCAAGCCCTCGCCGGAGCAGCTCGATCTCAGCAATGACCTGATGCACCTGCCCACCGGCCACAAGGACGAGTCCGGCACCGACGTGCGCAACTACGGCGGCCTCACCGGGCTGCCCGCGATCCGGGCGCTCTTCGCCGAGCTGCTGTGGGTCGAGACCGACCAGGTCGTCGTCGAGGGCAACTCCAGCCTGACCGTCATGCACGACTGCCTCGTCGACCTGCTGCTGCACGGCGCACCGGAGTCGGAGCGGCCGTGGGTCAAGGAGGACAAGGTCAAGTTCCTCTGCCCGGTCCCCGGCTACGACCGCCACTTCGCGCTGCTGGAGCACATGGGCATCGAGATGGTCAACGTCCCGATGAACGACGACGGCCCCGACGCCGACGAGTGCGCGCGCATCGCCGGCTCCGACCCGCAGGTCAAGGGCATGTGGGTCGTGCCGACCTATGCCAACCCCACCGGCGGCACGACCACCCAGGAGGTCGCGAGCAAGCTGGCGTCGATGCAGACGGCCGCCCCCGACTTCCGCATCTTCTGGGACAACGCCTACGCCTTCCACCACCTGTCTGAGGAGGAGGCCAAGAGCGCCGACATCATCACGCTCTGCTCGGCCGCCGGTCACCCCAACCGCGTGCTGATGTTCGCCTCCACCTCCAAGATCACCTTCGCCGGCGCCGGCGTCGCGGTCCTGGCCGCGTCCGCCGACAACATCGCGTGGTACACCGAGCACCTGTCGAAGGCCTCGATCGGCCCCGACAAGGTCAACCAGCTGCGTCACCTCGAGTTCTTCAAGGACGCCGACGGCGTGCGCGCCCACATGGGCCGTCACCGCGACATCCTCGCCCCCAAGTTCGCCGCGGTCGACGCCTCGCTCACGGGCGGGCTCGACGGCCTCGGCATCGCGGAGTGGAGCCACCCCAAGGGCGGCTACTTCGTCAACCTCGACGTCATGGACGGCACCGCCTCGCGGGTCGTCCAGCTCGCCAAGGAGGCGGGCATCGCGCTCACGCCGGCCGGGGCGTCCTTCCCCTATGGCAAGGACCCCCTCGACCGCAACATCCGGCTCGCACCGAGCTTCCCCTCGCTGGCCGAGGTGAGCGAGGCGATGGACGGCGTGGCCGTCTGCGTCCTGCTCGCGGCCGCCGAGCGGCTCACCGCGGGCGCGTAGCCGAGACACGACCTAGAGGAGAAAGGAGCCCATCATGGGCGGCACAGAAGAGCGCGAGCAGGTCAGCGACGACCTCGGCACCTACAGCGTCGACGACGAGGACCAGCTCGAGCCCGAGGACACGCTCATCCAGGACGGCGTCGAGGACGTGCTCGACCGCGGCTACTCCCCGCCCGACACCGACCGCGGCTCCCGCATGTGGGGCACGACGGCCGCCGAGCAGCACGGGCACGAGTCGCTCGACCAGCGCATCCTCCAGGAGGAGGAGGACCCGTGCTCGGCCTATGGCCGGCCCCACAACGAGTCCGGCCTCGACACCGCGCGGCTCGGTGGCGACGACCCCGACGCGATCGACGCCGACGAGGACTGGATCGGCGACCGCGAGGTCGGCTCCCAGCGCGCCGGGCGGCTCGTGGCCCCCGACGAGGGTGCCCACGAGGACCACGACGGCGAGTCCTGGGGCCGCGATGTCGGCATCGACGGCGCCGGCGCCTCCGCCGAGGAGGCCGCGATGCACGTCATCGACGACGAGGACTACGACGGCTGATTCCACCCGGACTCACGAGAGGTATGCCGCGGGGCCGGGCCCCGCGGCGTACCTGCGTCTGGGGGTGGTGGGCACCGCATAGGGTGACGGCATGGCTCGTCCGCTGACGGAGCTGCCCAAGGCGCACCTCCACCTCCACTTCACCGGGTCGATGCGCGTGGAGACGGTGCGCGAGATGGCCGCGCAGCACCGCATGGCGCTGCCGGACTCCCTGGAGCAGGACTACCCGCCCACGCTGGCGGCGGCCACTGACGAGCGCGGCTGGTTCCGCTTCCAGCGGCTCTATGACGCGGCGCGGCACTGCGTGCGGGGCGAGGCGGACATGCGCCGGATCGTGCGGGAGGCCGCGCAGGAGGATGCCGCCGAGGGCTCCCGGTGGCTCGAGCTCCAGGTGGACCCGACCTCCTATGCCCCCTTCGTCGGTGGCATCACCCCGGCGCTGGAGATCGTCCTCGACGAGGCCCGGGCGGTCTCGGCCGCCGGCCCCACCCAGGTGGCGATCATCGTGGCCGCCTCCCGCATCCGTCACCCGCTCGACGCCAAGACCCTCGCCCGGCTGGCGGCCCAGCACGCCGGCAGCGGCGCGGGCACCGTCGTCGGCTTCGGGCTGTCCAATGACGAGCGGCGCGGTGAGACAACGGAGTTCGCGCCGGCCTTCCGCATCGCGGAGCGGGCCGGGCTGGCCCTGATGCCCCACGCTGGCGAGCTGCTCGGGCCCGCCGAGGTGGCCACGACCCTCGAGGCGCTCCACCCGACCCGGATCGGCCACGGGGTGCGTGCGAACGAGGACCCGGCCGTGCTGGAGCGGGTCGCCGACGCAGGGGTCGCGCTCGAGGTCTGCCCGATGAGCAATGTCTCGCTCGGGGTCTATGTCGACCCGGCCGAGGTGCCCCTGCGCCAGATCGTCGAGGCCGGGATCGACGTCGCGCTCGGCGCCGACGACCCACTGCTCTTCGACTCGCGGCTGGTCGACCAGTACGCCGTGGCCCGAGACGTGCTCGGCTTCGACGACGCGGGGCTGGCCGGTCTGGCGCGCTCGTCCTTCGCCGCCAGCCGCGCGCCCCAGGCGGTGCGCGACGCCGCATACGCCGACATCGACAGCTGGCTGGCGTCGGCCGGCTAGGCCTGCTCGCCCTCCTCGCCCATCCGCGCGATGTGGCGATAGCCGAGGACCTCGTAGCCCACCACGACGGCGGCCGGGGCGAGCGCGATCACGAGCAGGCACACCGGGATCGGGGCGCCGCCGGCGGCGAGCGCCACCGCTGCGGCCAGCGCGATCAGCACCCCGGTCAGCTGGGCGGTGTGCAGGCGATAGTGCCGGCCGCCGAGCAGGTAGTAGATGCCATAGAAGGCGAGGACATAGACGGCGACGGGGACCAGCAGGGCGCAGACGGTCCCCACCGCGGAGAGGTGGCTGGCACCCTCGAGGGCGGCCGCGGCGACGTGCAGGCCGGCACCGACCGCCGCGATCGCGGGGAAGACCAGCAGGTGCCCATAGCCCCACGCGAAGGCCCGGTCGAGCCGGGCCAGCAGCATCTCGCCCATGGGCATCGTGAAATAGATCCACCACATGCCCAGGGCCAGGCCCACGCCCGCCAGCCCGACCCCGACGGTCGGCCAGGACCACCCGCTGTGCTCGACCACCGCGCCGAGGGCCGTCGCGGTGCCGGTGATGACCTCGCCGAGGGCGATGATCACGAGCAGGCTGTAGCGCTCGGCGATGTGGTGCGCGTGCCACGGGGTGCCCCCCTTGCGGGTCTCGGCGACAAAGGGCCCGAGCATCTCGATGAGGGTCAGCACCAGGGCGCACACCGCGAAGGCCGGCAGCGACAGGTGGAGCGGGATCAGGGCGCACCAGCCGACCTGGGCGATCCGATGGTGGCCGCATAGGTGAGCGCCGCCGCACGGTGTCGGGGTGCCTGCCGGGCGGCGCGCAGCCACTGGAGCAGCATGGCCACCCGCATGACGACATAGCCGAGGACCATCACCCCGTTGTCGATGTGGCGGCCCTCGTCGATGGACTCGAATGCCGCGGGCAGCCCGAGGGCGAGGATGAGCACCCCCACCATCTGGAGCATCGTGGTCAGCCGATAGGCCCAGTCGTCGGTGTCGAAGGCCGAGGCGAACCACGAGAAGTTGATCCACGCCCAGCAGGTGGCGAACATCGCGAACGAGAAGCCCGCCAGGGCGGCCCCGATGTGCCCCTCGCCCAGGAGGTGGGCGGTCTGCGCGGAGGCCACCGCGAAGGCCACGACGAAGGTCAGGTCGAAGAGCAGCTCCAGCGGGGTCGCTGCCCGATGCGACTCGGCCGGGTCGCGGCCGGCCATCGGCGGGCGCGAGTGGGCCAGCCGGGGCCCGCGCTCAGAGCTGGTGGCCGACGAAGACGGGCTCGTTGACAAGCGTCACTCCGAATGTGTCGGCGACGCCGTCTCGGATCTCCCGGGCGAGCGTCGCGATGTCGGCGGCGCTCGCACCGCCCCTGTTGGTGATGGCCAGCGTGTGCTTGGTCGACAGCGCCGCGGGGCCGGGCATGCCATAGCCCTTGCCGAAGCCGGCCTTGTCGATCAGCCAGGCGGCCGAGGTCTTCACATTGCCGTCGGCGTCCGCGAAGCGGGGCGGGGTCGGCCCGTCGGCGCCGAGGTGGGCCGCGGCCCGCTCCTCGAGCGCCTCGAAGCGCTCCAGCGACAGGATCGGGTTGGTGAAGAAGGACCCGCAGCTCCACGTGTCGTGGTCGGCCTCGTCGAGCACCATGCCGCGTCGGCGGCGCTGGGCCAGCACCGCCTCGCGGGCGTCGGCCAGCGGCGCCCGCTCCCCCTGCGCGATGCCGAGCTGGGTGGCCACGTCGGCATAGGCCACCGGCTGGCTCAGCTCGGTAGGCCGCAGCTGGAAGAGCACCTCCAGGACGACATAGCGGTCGGTGGCCTTGAAGACCGAGTGGCGATAGGTGAAGTGGCAGTCCAGCGCCGCGATGGTGCGCACCTGCTGCTCCTGCCGGTCCCAGACCCGCACCGAGGCGATGGTCTGGGCGACCTCCTGGCCATAGGCGCCGACGTTCTGCACCGGGGTGGACCCGACACATCCGGGTATGCCGCTCAGTGCCTCGATCCCGGACCAGCCCTCCTCGACGGCCCGGGTGACGAAGCCGTCCCAGCTCTCGCCGGCGGCCACCCGCACGAAGACGCCGCCGCACGCGTCCGCGGAGTCGACCGCAACGCCGCTGGTGGCGACGCGCACGACGGTGCCGCGGAAGCCCTCGTCGGCGATGACGAGGTTGGACCCGCCGGAGATGACGAGCAGGGGCTCGTCGGCGTCGTCGACCTCACGGACGGCGTCGACGAGCTCGTCGGTGGTCTCGGCGGTGACCAGCCGGTCGGCCGGGCCACCGACCCGCATCGTGGTCAGCCCGGAGAGCGGGATGGCGTGCTCCTCGCGCATCAGGCGAGCTGCACGCGGGCGGTGCAGCGGCCGAGGACCTTGTCCTCGCCGCAGGTGGCGCTGACCTCGAGCGTGGCCTGACGCGTCTGCTCGTCGAGGGCCGTGACCTTGCCGCCATAGACCACATCGGCGCCCTCGTCATAGGACACGACGACCGGCTTGGTGAAGCGGGTGCCGAGCTCGACCACGGCACCGGCGTCGCCGGCCCAGTCCTCCACGGTGGTCGCGGCCGCGCCCATCGTGAACATGCCGTGGGCGATGACATCGGGCAGGCCGACGGACTGGGCGAAGCGCTCGTCCCAGTGGATGGGGTTGCGGTCCAAGGAGGCCCCGGCGTACTGCACCAGTGTGGCCCGGGTGATGTGGACGGTGGTCTCGGGCAGGGCGTCCCCGACGGAGACATCGGCGAAGGCGCGACGGGTCATCGTCACTCCCCTCCTCGGACGACGATCGTGGACAGCGAGGTGGCGACCGGCGCCCCCGCGAGCGTGTTGAGCTCACTGCGCATGGTCACCATCGAGTGGCCGCCGGCCTGGCGGATCGAGTCGATCGTGAGGGTGCCGGTGATCTCGTCGCCGGCGACCATCGGCCGGTGGTGGATGAAGCGCTGCTCCCCGTGGACCACGCGCGAGTAGTCGACACCCGCCTCGGGGTCGGCGACATACTGCGCGTCGCACTGCTGGCCGATCATGACCGCGAAGGTCGGGGTGGCGATGACATCGGCGTGGCCCGCGGCGCGCGCGGCCTCGACGTCGGTGTGGACCGGGTCGGTCGCGCCGACCGCCTCGGCGAACTCGCGGATCTTGGCCCGCGACACGGCATACGGCGCCGTGGGCGGATAGGTGCGCCCGATGAAGTCGGTGTTGACGGCCATGCCCGCGAGTCTAGGCGGTGGCTGGGGCTACTCCCCATTCATCCCGGCCGGTGGGCCGTATGCCGCGGGGACGACGAAGCGCGCCCGGCCGGTGGCCTGGGCGCGCTTCGCGATGTGCGGGTGGCGGACTCGCGTCAGCGGGTCTCGCGGTGCGTGGTGTGCGACTTGCAACGGGGGCAGAACTTCGCCAGCTCGAGCCGGTCGGGGTTGTTCCGACGGTTCTTCTTGGTGATGTAGTTGCGCTCCTTGCAGTCCACACACGCCATGGTGATCTTGGGGCGGACGTCGGCGCTCTTGCTAGCCACGGGGCAACCTGCTCTCGAAACTGCGGATGGACTGTGTATGCCGGGTGCTCCCGACATCGTGCTCGCGGCCGGAGGCGCACGAGGATTGACACAACAGAGTAGGCGATCCCAGACGTGAACCTGAAATCGTCTCGTAGCGGGAGCGGGGCTCGATCCCGCGACCTCACGATTATGAGTCGTGCGCTCTAACCAGCTGAGCTACCCCGCCAGGGGCCTCAACGCCTCCCCGGGCGACCGGGCGAGGGTGAAACCTGAGCCCCCTGTCGGAATCGAACCGACGACCTTTTCCTTACCATGGAAACGCTCTGCCGACTGAGCTAAGGGGGCCTGCTCGACGCGCGAGCAGTGCAGCGGAGAGATTACACGGGATAGGGCGCTGAGGTGAAATCCGGCCCCGCGCAGGCTCACGCGCGGCGCGCGGCGACCTCCTCCACGGCATACCCATAGCCGCGGATCCCGCACCCGACGATCACCGCTGCGGCGATGTCGGACAGGTAGGAGTGGTGCCGGAAGGGCTCGCGCGCATGCACATTGGAGATGTGCACCTCCACGACCGGGCCGACCACCGTCTCGAGGGCGTCGCGCACGGCGACCGAGGTGTGGGTCCAGGCGCCGGCGTTGACCACGACACCGGCCGCGCTCTCGCGCACCTCGTGGACCGCGTCGATGAGCTCGCCCTCATGGTTGGTCTGGCGGAACTCGACCTCCAGCCCGTGGCGGCCGGCGACCTCACGGCAGAGCGTCTCGACGTCGGCGAGCGTCGCGGAGCCATAGACCTGCGGGTCGCGCACGCCGAGGAGGTTGAGATTGGGTCCGTTGAGGACGACGACAGTGGCCACGGGCCCAGCCTAGTGGGGCGCTAGCCCGCGGCGCCCGGCGCGAGAATGCCGCGCATCGCATCGCGCGCCCGGTCCGGGATCGGGGTGGGGCGGCGGGTCTGGGCGTCGACGAAGACGTGGACGAAGCGGCCCAGCGCGATCGGGGTGTCGTCGGCGCGGACCATCGCCAGCTCCCAGGTCATGCTGGAGCTGCCGACCCTGGCCGCCCGCAGGCCGATGTCGAGGGTCTCGGGATAGGCCGCGGACTCGACATAGCGGCACTGCGACTCCACGCACAGCCCGATCGAGTCCCCGTGCTCGATGTCGAGGCCGCAGTGCTCGATCATCCACGCGTTGATGACGGTGTCCATCGCGAGGTAGTGGACGGTGTGTTGACGTGCCCATAGATGTCGTTGTCGTTCCAGCGCGTCTGGAAGGGCCGCCACACGGGGTAGTCGGCGCGTAGCTGGGCTGCGGTGGGGACGTCGTGGGCCATGTCGGCATCCTGCCGCTGCCCGCTCCCCCACTGCCAGTCCCCGCCACCAGCCGGACAGCCGGAATGCCGCGCTGCCGCGGCGCGGACGACCCCCGGCACAACGACGACTACGGTCGGCAGCCCGGGCGGGCTGCCCGTGCTCACCAGGCGGGCCGGAGCCGCCAGATCACCTGACCGTGGTCGTCGTTGTGCAGCGTGGTCAGCCGCCGAGGTCGCGCAGCCGGTCCTCGATCGCGTCGAGACGGGAGCGGCCGAGCCGCTTGCCGATGAGGATGCCGAGCAGCAGGCTGCCGAGGGCGGCGCCGGCCTGGATGCCATAGGTCTTGAGCAGGACGGGGCCGACCGTCGAGCCGAGGTCGATGGCGTCGTCGTCGTCGGACGCGGCCGGTCGGCTGACGGCTGCGGGCCGACGCGATGCAGCCGGCGCGGACGCGAGGTGCGGGTGACCCGCGGCCACGGCTGGCCCGGCACTGCCGGGCGAGATCGGCTGCGCGACAGGGGTGTCCGAGGAATTGGTTGCTTCGGATCGCTCCGAGTCACCCGGGACCTCGCTGCCGGTCACGCCGGCAGCACTCCCCTCCGCCGACGCGGCTGCAGCCACGCCCTCGTCAGTGCCACCGCCAGCGCCGCCGATGCCACCACCAGCGGCCTCGCCGGCCGACGCCGCTGCACCAGGCCCATCCGCGACGGTCGTCTCTGCGGCAGGCCCCGACGCCACCTCGGGGGCATCGCCGGAGTGGCCGAGCTTGCCCTCGACGCAGTCGATGAACTGGCCGAGGAGCTTGTCGGACACGTCCTGCATGACACCGCGGCCGAACTGGGCCGGCTTGCCGGTCACGTGCAGCTCGGTGCGCACGTCGGCCCGGGTCTGCCCGGGGCCCTCCTCCGTCAGCTGGATGCTGGCGGTGGCGCCGGCAGTGCCGTTGCCGCGCTTGTCCTTGCCCTTGGCCTCGATGACGGCGCGGTGGGCGGACTCGTCCTTCTCGACAAAGGTGCCGGACCCGGCATACATCAGGGCGATCGGGCCGAGCTTGACCTTGACGGTGCCTTTGAAGGAGTCGCCGTCGACCTCGGTGACCGTCGCGCCGGGGAAGCAGCTGCCGACCTGCTCGAGGTCCATGAAGGTCGCCCAGGCCTGCTCGATCGGGGCGGGGACGGTGAAGGAGTGGGTGAGCTCCATGCAATCAGCCTCCTGCGGCCGCGAGGACCGCGCGTCGGGTCAGCACCGTCGCGAGGTGCCGGCGGTAGTCGGAGTCGCCGTTGAGGTCGGTGGGCGGTCTGGTGCCCTCGGCGGCCGCGGCGCAGGCCTCGGCCACGGCGTCCTCGGTGAGCTCCTTGCCGACCAGGGCCTCCTCGACTGCCTTGGCGCGCAACGGGGTCGCACCCATGTTGGTCAGCCCGACCCGGGCCTCGGCGATCGTGCCGCCCTCGACGCGGACGGCCGCGGCGACCGCCACGATCGACCACTGGTGGGCGACGCGGACGAACTTCTCGTAGTGACTGCCCCAGCCGGTGTGCCTGGGGAAGCGCACGGCCGTCAGCAGCTCGCCGTCCTCGACCGCCGTCTCGAAGAGGTCGCGGAAGAACTCCTCGGCCGGCACGGTCCGCTCGCCGCCCTGGCCGGTGATGACGAACTCGGCGCCCAGCGCCAGCGCCGGGGCACCGACGTCACCGGCCGGGTCGGCGTGGACCAGCGCCCCGCCGATCGTGCCGCGGCGGCGGATCTGGGGGTCGGCGACCTCGGCCACTGCCTTGTAGAGCAGGCCGAGGTGCTCGCGCACCAGGTCGCTCCCGAGGACATCGGCATAGGGGGTCATCGCGCCGATGACGATCGCATCGCCGTCCTCGCGGATGCCGCGCAGCTCCTCGATGCGGCCGAGGTCGACAACGGTCTCGGGCGTGTTGAGCCGCATCCGCAGGATGGGGATCAGCGACTGGCCGCCGGCCAGCACCTTGGCGTCGTCGCCATGCTCGGCCAGGGCCGCGAGCGCATCGGCCACGGAGGTCGGGGCCACATAGTCGAATGCCGCGGGGATCATCGCTCTGCTCCATCGCCGGGGGTGGTGTCGGGACTCATGCTGTCGGGACCGCCGACCTCGGCGCCGCTGACGGCGGCGTCGGTCTCGGGGGTGTCCTGGTTGGGTGCGTCGCCGAAGTGGGGCTGCTGCGTCGCCGGCGTCGCGGCCTGCTGCTCCTGCCCGGCCGACTGGATGGCCTTCCACACCCGCTCTGGGGTCAGCGGCATCCGGATGTCGTCGATGCCGAGGTGGCGCACGGCATCGACCACGGCGTTGACGATGGCCGGCGTGGAGGCGATGGTGCCCGCCTCGCCGACGCCCTTGGCGCCCATCTCGTTGGTCGTGGCAGGGGTGACGGTGCGGTCGGTCTCGAAGGAGATCGTGTCGGCCGCCGTCGGCAGCGTGTAGTCGACGAAGGACCCGGTGACGAGGGTGCCCTCGTCGTCATAGACCGCCTCCTCCCACAGCGCCTGGGAGATGCCCTGGACGAGGCCGCCGTGCACCTGGCCCTCGGCGATGAGCGGGTTGACCGCGTTGCCGATGTCATCGACCGCGACGTATTTGGTCAGCGCCACCTTGCCGGTCTCGGTGTCGACCTCGACCAGCGCGAGGTGGGTGCCGTGCGGGAAGGAGAGGTTGATCGGGTCGAAGGTCGCCTCCGCGTCGAGCGAGGGCTCCATCATGTCGGGCAGGTTGTGGGCCGCGAAGGTCGCGAGCGCCAGGTCGCCGATGCCGACACCTGTGTCGGTGCCCTTGACGGTGAACTGCCCCTTGTCGAACTCGATGTCGTCGACATTGGCCTCGAGCAGGTGTGCCGCAAGGGGTTTGGCCTTCTCGATGACCTTCTGGGCCGCCTTGAGGACGGCCGAGCCGCCGACGACGAGCGAGCGCGAGCCATAGGTGTCCATGCCGCGCGGCGCGATCTGGGTGTCGCCGTGCAGCACCTCGACGTCCTCGAAGGGCACGCCTAGCTTGTCGGCCACCAGCTGGCTCCACGCGGTCTCGTGGCCCTGCCCGTGGGCGGAGGAGCCCGTGACGACCTCGATCTTGCCGGTCGGCAGCATCCGGATCGAGGCGTGCTCCCAGCCACCGGCGCCGTAGTTGGCCTCGCCGAGCGCCCGTGAGGGCGCGAGCCCGCACGCCTCGGTGAAGGTCGAGATGCCGATGCCGAGCAGGACCTTCTCCCCCGCCTCCCGGCGCCGGCGCTGCTCCTCGCGCAGCGCGGCATACCCGAACATCTCCTCGGCGCGCGCGGTGGCCGCCTCGTAGTTGCCGGAGTCGTATTCGAGACCGGAGACGGTCGCGTAGGGGAACTCCTCGTGGGCGATCCAGTTCTTCTTGCGCACCTCCATCGGGTCCATCCCGATGTGGGCGGCGAAGTCGCTGACGAGCCGCTCGATCGCGAAGGTCGCCTCCGGCCGGCCGGCTCCGCGGTAGGCGTCGGTCCAGGTCTTGTTGGTGAAGACGTTGTCGCAGATGAAGGTGTAGGAGGGGATCTTGTAGATCGCGTTGAACATGTTGGCGCCCAGGATCGGGACACCCGAGGTGACCAGGCCGAGATAGGCGCCCATGTCGGCCAGCAGCTCGACCTTGAGGCCGAGCATCGTGCCGTCCTTCTTGGCGGCGAGGGTCAGCCGCTGCCACTGGTCGCGGCCATGGTGGGCGGCCAGGAGCGACTCGCTGCGGGTCTCGGTCCACTTCACCGGACGGCCGGTATGCCGCGCGGCCAGGAAGGTGATGACCTCCTCGGGCGTGACCTGGAGCTTGCCGCCGAAGCCGCCACCGACGTCGGGGGCGATGATGCGCAGCTTGGACTCGGGCACGCCCAGCGTCAGCGCGAGCATCAGCCGCAGGATGTGCGGGACCTGCGTGGAGGACCACATGACGAACTGCTCGCCGGTGGGGTCGACCACGACCGAGCGCGGCTCCATGAAGGCCGGGATGAGGCGCTGCTGGCGGTACTCCCGCTCGAAGACGACCTCGGCGTCGCGGATGGCGTCCTCGACATTGCCGCCCGTGCCGATCTCGTGGGAGTGCAGCTCGAAGTGGGCGCTGATGTTGGTGCCGAGGTCGGGGTGGGCGATGACCTCGTCGGCCGCGGCCTTCTTGAGGTCGAGGACGGCGGGCAGCTCGTCGTAGTCGACGTCGACGAGCTCGGCCGCGTCGCGGGCCGCACGCGGGGTGCGGGCGATGACGACCGCCACGACCTCACCGGCGAAGGCGACGCGGTCGACGGCGATGGCCGGGTGGGGCGGGGCCTTCTGGTCGGCCACGATCGGCCACGCGTTGGGCAGCGACCCCTGGATGTCCTTGACGTCCTGGCCGGTCAGCACGGCGACGACATTGGGCGCCTGCTTGGCCTCCTCGACGTCGATCGCGGTGATCGTCGCGTGGGCGAACGGGCTTCTGACACAGGCGATGTGGAGCATCCCGGCCAGCTGGAGGTTGTCGGTCCACTTGGTGCGGCCGGTGATGAGGCGGGCGTCCTCCTTGCGGCGACGTGGGCGGCCGATCTCGGCCTGGGCGGTGGTCTCGTCGGCGACGGTCATGCCTGCTCCCCTCCCTGCTGGCCGGCGAGCGCGCCCGCAGCCTGCTGCACTGCCTTGACGATGTTCTGGTATCCGGTGCACCGGCAGAGGTTGCCCTCGAGGCCGACCCGGATCTGCTCCTCGGTCGGGTTGGGGTTCTCGCGCAGCACGTCGCAGGCCTGCATGATCATGCCGGGCGTGCAGTAGCCGCACTGGAGCGCGTGGTTCTCGTGGAAGGCGGTCTGCATCGGGTGCAGCTGCCCGTCGGTGGCCAGCCCCTCGATGGTGGTGACCTCGTGGCCGTCGGCCTGCACCGCGAGCATGTTGCACGACTTCACGCTGCGCCCGTCGACGTGCACCGTGCAGGCGCCGCAGTTGCTGGTGTCGCAGCCGATGACCGTGCCGACCTTGCCGAGCTGCTCGCGCAGGTAGTGGACAAGGAGCATGCGCGGCTCGACCTCGTCCTCGTAGGTGCTCCCATCGACGGTGACGCGGATCGTCGTCATCGCTCACTCCCTTGTGTTCGACGCCTGGTGTGCCGATCCTGTCGCCCCGCGGCGCGTGTGACAAGGGTCACGTCGAGGCGATCTCGTCGCGCGGCCCTCGGGGAGCGCCCAGATCGGACGTATGCCGCGGGGCCCGGCCCCGCGGCATACGCCTCAGCCGTCGTGGTGGATCCGGCCGGAGGTGCCGGTGAGACGCTCGCCGTGCCCGCCCCAGCGCAGCGCGATGATCTCGGCGGCGATGGAGACGGCCGTCTCCTCAGGGGTGCGTGCGCCGAGGTCGAGCCCGATGGGGCTGGAGAGGCGATCGAGCTCAGCGTCGCCCAGCCCGGCCTCGCGCAGGCGGGCCAGCCGGTCGTCGTGGGTGCGCCGCGAGCCCATCGCACCGACATAGGCGAGCTCGGGCAGGCGCAGCGCGATCTCGAGCAGGGGGACGTCGAACTTCGGGTCGTGGGTGAGGACGCACACGACCGTCCGGCCGTCGACGCGGTCGGCGTCGACCTCCTCCTGGAGATAGCGGTGCGGCCACTCGACGACCACCTCGTCGGCAGATGGGAAGCGTGTCGCGGTCGCGAAGACGGGGCGGGCGTCGCAGACGGTCACGCGGTAGCCGAGGAAGTGGCCCACCTGCGCGACAGCGGCGGCGAAGTCGATGGCGCCGAAGACGAGCATCCGCGGTGGCGGGGCAAAGACCGAGACGAAGACGCGCATGCCCTCACCCCGTCGCTCACCGTCGGGGCCGTATCCGAGGGCCTCGCTGCGCCCTTGTGCGAGAAGGCCTCTCGCGTCATCGATGACGGCGTGGTCGGCGCGCTCGCTGCCGAGGCTGCCCGAGACGTCACCGTCGGGGCGGATCACCAGTCGCCGGCCCAGCCACTGGGGTTCGGGGTGCTCCACGACGGTGGCGACGGCGACCGGGCGGTGGGCCTCGACATCGGCGGCGACGGCTCCGAGCCCGGGGAAGGTCTCCTTGCTGACCGACTCCACGAAGACGTCGAGGATGCCGCCACAGGTGAGGCCGACGGCGAAGGCATCGTCATCGCTGACGCCATAGCGGCGCAGCACCGGCGTGCCGTCGGCGACGACCGACTGGGACAGCTCATAGACGGCACCCTCCACGCAGCCGCCCGAGACCGACCCGACGGCCTCGCCCCCCGGCCCGACGAGCATCGAGGCCCCCGCGGGCCGCGGCGCGGACCGGAAGGTCGCGATCACCGTGCCGACACCGACGCTCTCGCCGGCCTCCCACCACCGCAGCAGGTCCGGCAGCACCTCACGCATGGGCGACGACCTCCGTCAGCTCGGTGAACGCCGCCATCGAGTGGCCGGCGACGAAGTGGTCGAGGTGGGGCAGCACCGCGACGATGCCCGACTGCACCGGCAGATAGCCGGCCTTGCCGCGGTGCGGGTTGACCCAGACGACGCTGTGCGCGAGCGCGTGCAGCCTCCGCATCTGCTCGCCCAGCTGCTCGGGCGCCTCCCGCTCCCACCCGTCGCTGAAGACGACCACCGTTGCGCCACGGGCCATCCCGCGCCGTCCCCAGCGGTCGAGGAAGGCCGCGATCCCCTGGCCGAGACGGGTGCCACCCGACCAGTCGGGGACGACGGAGCCGGCGGCGGCGATGGCCCGGTCGGGGTCCCGGTGGCGCAGCGCGCGCGTGACGTGGGTCAGACGGGTGCCGAGTGTGAAGACCTCGGAGCTGCGGCTGGCCAGCACATAGCGGTGGGCGAGCCGCAGCAGCGCGTCGGCATAGGGGGCCATCGAGCCGGAGACGTCGATGAGCAGCACCACCCGGCGGTCACGGACGGCCCTTCTGCGCCAGGCGATCTCGCCCGGCTCGCCCAGTCGGCGCAGCTGGGCCCGCAGGGTCGCCGGCGCGTCGACCTCACCCCGGCGGGAGCGGGTATGCCGCCGGTGCGGGCGGGTGGGCACGCGCGGGTTGAGTGTCGCGAAGAGGCCTGCCAGATAGGCGCGTTCGGCCGCCGAGAGCTCGGCGATGTCGCGGTGGCGGAGCACCTCGGTCGTCGACGCGGCCGCGTGCACGGCCTCGTCCTGCTCGCCTGCACCGTCGGGGCCGGCTCCGTCGAGCCCGGCCTGTGGGCTCACCCGCGGCGAGGGTGACCGCTCGGCCAGGCCGGCGGGTTGGCCGCTGAACCACGCGGTGAAGACACGGTCGAAGCGCTCGAGGTCATCGGGCCCCGCGCAGAGCGTGGCCCGCCCGGCGGCGTGCACCCCGCGCTGGTCGTCCATCCCCACCAGCGCGCACGACCGCAGGAAGGTCTCCTCACGGTCCGGCGTCACCGCCACCCCGGCGGCGCGCAGCGCCCGGCTGAAGCCGAGCAGGATCTCGTCGGCGTCCATCGGCTCACCCGGCGAGCAGCCGGTCGAGGGCGAGTCGCACCCGCTCGGCGTCCTCGCGGTATTTGACGGCGACACCCAGGCTGGCCGCCGCGCTCTCGGTGTCGATCTCGCTGACCCCGAGCGCGTCCAGGGCGCGGGCCCAGTCGAGGGTCTCGGCCACACCCGGCGGCTTGACCATGCCGGGCTCGACGCGGACATTGTGGACCAGCGTCACGACCTGTCGGGCCAGGGCCTCGGAGACCTCGGGGGCGCGGCTGCGCACGATCGCCAGCTCGCGCTCGAGACCCGGGTGGTCGATCCAGTGATATAGGCAGCGGCGCTTGAGCGCGTCGTGCAGTTCGCGGGTGCGGTTGGAGGTGAGCACCACCAGCGGCGGCTGTGCGGCCGCGACGGCGCCGAGCTCGGGAACGGTCACCTGCCAGGTCGAGAGGACCTCGAGCAGGAATGCCTCGAACTCGTCGTCGGCCCGGTCGACCTCGTCGATGAGCAGCACGCAGGGGCTCTCGCGCAGCGCCCGCAGGACCGGCCGGGCGAGCAGGAAACGCTCGTCGAACAGGCCCTCCTCGACCTGCTCCACACTGCCGCGCCCGTCCTCGCCGGCGACGGCCTCGAGGGCGCGCAGGCGGAGGATCTGGCGGGGGAAGTCCCAGTCATAGAGCGCCTGGGTCGCGTCGACGCCCTCATAGCACTGGAGCCGGATCAGCGGGATGTCATAGGCCTGCGAGAGCGCCTCGGCCAGCGCGGTCTTGCCGGTCCCCGGCTCCCCCTCGAGCAGCAGCGGTCGCTCCAGGCGCATGGCGAGGAAGGCCACCGTCGCCAGGGCGTCGTCGGCGAGATATCCCGTCTCCGCCAGGCGTCCGGCGATGCCCGCCGCGGTCTCGACGCTGAGATCCATGCGCCCAAGAGTGCCTCACGGGTATGCCGTTTGGGCACCCCCCGCCCCTCCCAGCTCTCGCCTCAGCCCCTCCAAACAGGCGGTTTGGACGGCGACACGCCATGCCGCCCGACCAAACCGCCTGTTTGGACGGTTGGGGGGCATGGAGGGCGCGCGGGGTCAGGAGGTGGCTGTGACGTCCACGTCGGCGCCGGTGGCGAGGTCGCCACACTCGACCAGCTCGACCCGTCTCTCGCGCAGATAGTCGCGGGCGCCGCGGTCGCCGACGGCGGAGGCGATGACGCCCTCCCAGTGGTCGGCGCCCAGCAGCACCGGGTGGCCCGGGACCCCAAGGTATGCCGCGCGCGCCAGCGCGGCGCGACCCTCGCCGACCGCGCGCACCCGGGCCACGACCCGCTCGTCGACGTCGGGCAGGTCGACCAGATGCACCAGTGCGGCCGGGACATCACCTCCCCGCCAGATGTCGCCGTCGCCGTCGCCGTCGCCGTCGAGCAGAGCAGCGAGGCCGGCCCGCAGGGATGCCCCCATGCCCTCCTCCCAGTCGTGGCACGCGACGATCTCGGCGTCACGGATGTCGCACTCCCCCAAGGCCTTTCGCACGAGCTCGGCCTCGGCACCGACCACCACATAAAGGGGCGCGCACCCGCCGCCCGCGAGGGCGGCGAGTGCGCGGCATACCCAGGGGGTGCCATTGGCGTCGCGCACGAGGGCCTTGGGTCCACCCATCCGGCGGCCGGCCCCCGCGGCGAGGAGCAGGCCGGCGGTGGTCACCCGGCCATCATGGCGACTCGCGCGGCTCAGCGCGAGGTGCCGACCTCCCAGATCGTCGTGGTGCCCGAGACCTCGTTGCCGACGAGCAGGAGCGGCCTGCCGTTGGGGCTGTCGCCGGCCGGGACGAAGTGGACGCCCTCGGGGCCGAGGTCGCCCGCCATGCCCGCCTCCGGGTCGCCGGCACTGTCGCGGTTGATGCCATAGCCGGCGATGCGGCCGGCAGACGGGTCGGTCACGTCGACGGCGACGATGCCGGAGTTGCGCTCCAGGCCGACGAAGGCATAGGTGGCGCCACCGATCCGGCCCACATCGACACCTTCGGGCTCGGGGCCCTTGTTGTCGCTGCGGGTGTCGAAGGAGTCGTTCTCGACGTGGTCGGCGTTGAACAGCTCCGGCCGGGCCGTCGCGGTGAGCTGCTCGAACGCGTCACCGGAGTCCCACACCAGCGCGCCGGTGGCAGCGTCGCGCACCGACACCGATCGCCCGCCGAAGGCGTGCAGCTGCGTGACCTCTCCCCTGTCGTTGACCGGGGAGGTCGTCGAGATGTTGAGGCGGCCCAGCGCCTTCTTGCCCTGGAGGGAGGCGGCGTTGGGGAAGACGGTCGGGTCCAGCGTCACGTCGGCGATGCGCTGCTCCTCGCTGAAGCACTCCCAGTCGCGGGCGTCGCCCTCGTTGGCCGTCACGAGATAGGTCGCGGCCTTGGCCTTGAAGGAGGCGATGCCGTCGGGGAGATACATGCCCTTGACCGGCCAGGTCGCGATGTTGACCTTGCCGTCCTTGTCGGAGGCGTCGAGCCCGCTGCCGGCGACCGAGTGGTCCTTCAGGCCCAGCGGCATGATCCGCGTGACGGTCGCCGAGGCGATGTCGACGACGGCGACCGCGTTGTTCTCCTGGAGCGTGACATAGGCGGTCTTGCCGGTGTGGTCGACCGTGATGTATTCGGGCTCGATGTCCTGGGCGGCGTTGGAGCCGGGCCCGAAGATGCGCACGCCGTCGGCGCGCAGGGCCTCCTCCTTGCCGATCCAGGCGCGGAAGTCGGCGGTCGCCACCGTGGCCTTGGCGGCCCCGCCGCGCAGGTCGATCACCGAGACGCTGCCCTCGGGGTCGGTCATGCCCGGGCAGTAGCCGTCGGGCTCGCCCTCGTTGGCGACCAGGGCATGGCTGCCGTTGGCGGTGATCGTGACCATGTCGGGCAGGGCGCCGACGGCGAGGCGCTTGACGAGCGTGAGACGGCGGGCGTCGAAGAGGGCCACGCTGCCCCGCTGGGTCTTGTCCACGGCCTGCTCGGCCACGGCGATCAGATTGCCCTGCACCGCAACGCTGTTGGCGCCAGGCGTCGCGAGTGATCCGATCTTGTGCGGGGCGGCCGGGTCGGCGATGTCGATCACGTCGACCGTGCCGGCCTTGGCGTTGACCGAGAAGGCCCGCTGACGGATCGGGTCGTGGGCGACGATCTCGGAGCCACCCTCGTCAAAGGCACCGGTGCTCACGGTGCCGATCGGGGTGAGGGTGACCTCCGCGGGCCGCGGTGCGGCGGTGGCGGGGACGACGACGGCTGCGCCCAGAAGGGCGGCCGTGCACAGGGTGAGGGCAGGGCGGATGGCAGGCATGGGCGCAAGTTAGGTGCACCAGAGGGCCGACCGTGCGTCACCGGGATGAACCGGCAGTGAACCTCCGCGGACGGTGGGGTATGCCGCGAGGTCGCCTCGCGGCATACCCCACCGTCTGGGACGAGAGGTCCGTGGGCGGTCAGCGACGGTCTGCGTCGAGCAGGAGCTGCTCGCAGCCCGACGGCGTGGCGACCGGAGCCACCCGGGAGCGCGAGAGGGACCACTCGAGCAGGTTGCGGGGGGCGCCACCCCCGGCCTGGCCGGCCAGGACGCAGGCGCTCAGCTCGGCGGGCAGCCGCCCCTCGCGCACGGCCGGGCTCGCGTCCGGCCCGAGGCTGGCCAGATAGGCCGCGTCGAGTTTGCCGGTGGCGTGATAGCGCTCGATGTTGTGCGCGGCGACCCAGCCCTGTGGGTTGAGGAGGCCGAAACCGAGGACCATGGCCGCCCCGCCGAGCAGTGCGGCGCGCGGCAGCCAGTCCAGGCGCAGCCGGATGCCGGAGGCGAGGAGTCCGACGATCACCAGGCCGAGCCAGACCTCGAAGGCGATCACGAACAGGCGCAGGGTGGTGAAGCCGTAGGCCGCCTGATAGAGGCCCACCCGCCACAGCGCGGAGGCGACGACCAGGAGGGTCAGGGCGCACAGCGCGCCGAGGACGGCGCGGGTGACCAGCCGTCCCCTGGGATGGCCGAGCTGGGCCTTGCGCAGCGCGACCGCGACCACGAGGAGGGTCAGAGTCGTTGCGACAGTGAGCTGCCCGAAGCCCTGGTGGGTGTAGTCGGCATAGGTCATGCCGGTCGTGCGACGGACATAGTCGTGGCCGGCGAAGAGGGCTGTGGCCTGGGCTGCGATGAAGCCGGCGAAGACGAGCACCGTCCCGGCGAGCGGCACCACCCACTCCCACAGGTGGCGCACCGGGCGGCCAGGGGCAGGCCGGACCCGCTCGACTGGCGGCGGGTTGAGCGCGAGATAGGTGCCGGCGAGCGTGACGCCGCCGACGAGGAACCACAGGAAACTGCGCTGGGTGAAGGAGGCCCACCGCAGCTCGGGGACCAGGGCCTTGGCCCACGACCCGAAGACCGCGTCGGCAGAGGCGAAGAGGGCACCGAAGACGATGACCAGGACCGCCGACACCAGCGCGGTGCGGATGGCCGCCCAGAAGACCGTGCGGCGGGACATCGCGCGGATCGAGCGGCCGAGGAGGGGCAGCCCGCGCAGCCCGGACAGGACCCACGACACCCCCGAGGCGACCATGGCCGGGACGCTTCGCGCGTCGGTCACCGCTGTCGCCAACAGGACTGCAGCAGCGACGAATCCGAGCATCACCAGGCCCTCGTCGGCGCGGACCGCGGCGAGCGACAGCATGGGCAGGCCGACGGCCACCGACGCCAGTCCCCAGCGCGAGCGGATGGCCCGGGACGCCTGGGCGATCACGCCGGCCGCGGCCAGGAGGACCAGCACGACGCCCAGTCCCATCCGGCCCTCGGGGAGGATGGCCGCGCCGAGCATGCCGACAGCGGCCGCGGCCAGGACCCGCCGGGGCTGGGGCCGGCTGACACGCTCGGGCCAGATCGCCCCGAAGACCCCCTCGACGGTCCCGGCGGGCGCGGAGGCCCCGGTGGGCAGTGGCGGTGCGCCCAGCGGCGGCGCGGGTGTGGCAGTCATCGTCGTCATCCTCGGGGTCGGTTCTGGTTGGCTCTGTTGTGGCCGGGCCGGCTCAGGCTGGGTCGGCTCAGGCTGGGTCGGGCTCGGCTGGGCCGGGCTGGTCTGCACGGGCTGGGCCGCGCCCGGCCGGGGAGGGGCCTCGACCCGGCAGGGGCGGAGCGGCCGCGGGTCGATCGGCAGCCGCACGACGACCCGCGCCCCTCTCTCCCCGGGGGCAGGGTCGAGCGCCGAGACGGCGCCGCCATGCAGCTCGCACACCCATCGCGCGATCGCCAGCCCCAGGCCTGTGCCGCCGCCCCCGCTGCCCGTGCCGAAGCGCTCGAAGACCCGCTCCCGCTCCTGCGCCGGTATGCCGCTGCCCTGGTCGGTGACCGTGAGCGTCCAGTCGGCGCCCGCTCGCCGGGCGCGGATCCCCACGTGCCCTCCGACAGGACTGTGCCGGGCGGCGTTGTCGAGGAGGTTGCCGACGACCTGGGCCAGGCGGGCGGCGTCACCGCGCGCGCTCAGGTCGGGCTCGACGTCGACGTCGAAGGTGACTGTGCGAGAGGCGATCTCGGCCTCTCGCACGGCACCGGAGACCAGCTCTGCCACGTCGAGCCGGTCGAGGGACAGGGCTGCAGCCCCGCCGTCGATGCGGGAGAGGTCGAGCAGGTCCTCGACGAGCTGGGAGAGCCGCTCGGCCTGGTCCAGCGCCGACTGGAGCACCGTGTCGTCCGGGCGCACGACGCCGTCGACGAGGTTCTCCAGCACGGCGCGCTGCGCCGCGAGGGGCGTGCGCAGCTCGTGGGAGACGGTGGCCACCAGCTGCCGTCGCTGCTCGTCGACCTCGGACAGGTCGGCCGCCATGCGGTTGAAGGAGTCCGCCAGCACCCCCACCTCGTCGGCGGCGGAGGTCTCCACCCGGCGGGAGTAGTCGCCGCGCGACATCCGCCGGGCGGCCGCCGTCATCTCGCGCAGCGGCGCGGTCATCCCACTCGCCAGCCACTGGGTGACCAGCAGCGCGACCGCGATCGTCACCGGCAGCGTCACCCAGCCGCTGACTCCCGCCTTGGAGCCGATCGCCAGGACAGTGGCCGCGGCGACGATGCTGGCCCCGACGAGCACGCCGAGCTTGACCTTGATGGACGCGAGCCGGTCGAGGGGGTGCCGGGGGATCATGCCCCGCTCCCCTGCGCCCCAGTCCCGGCCGCAGTCTCGGTGCGGGTCTCGAGGGCATAGCCGACACCGTGCACGGTGCGCACGCGCTCGGCGCCGATCTTGGCGCGCAGCCCCTTGATGTGGCTGTCGAGCGTGCGGGTCCCGCTCGCGTCCGACCAGCCCCACACGGCCTCCATCAGCTGGGTGCGGGTGAAGACGGTGCCCGGCTCGGTCGCCAGCTGGGCCAGCAGCTCGAACTCGGTCGGGGTCAGGGTCGCCGGCCGGCCCTCCACCGTCACCCGGTGGGTGGCGGCGTCGATGACGAGGCCGCCGACGGTCACGGCCGCGGGCCGGGCGGCCGCCAGCCCCCTGGCCCGCTCGACGCGGCGCAGCAGGGCGCGCAGCCGGGCGACGACCTCGCGCATCCGGAAGGGCTTGGTCAGGTAGTCGTCGGCCCCGACGCCGAGTCCGACGATGATGTCGGTCTCCTCGTCGCGGGCGGTGAGCATCAGGACCGGGACGGGCCGGTCGGACTGGATGCGGCGGCACACCTCCAGCCCGTCGATGCCAGGCAGCATCAGGTCGAGCAGGACGGCGTCAGGGCGGTGCTCCTCGACGGCCGCCACGGCGGCCAGCCCGTCCCAGGCGCGGTGCACCGTGAAGCCCTCGGCGACGAGACGGTCGGTCAGCGCCTGGTTGATCGTGGGGTCGTCCTCGACGACGAGCACCACTGCCCCGGCGTCACCTGTCTGGCTCATATGGCGAGCCTACGAGCGTGCTCGTGGAGGCCGCTGGCGCGATGTCTGGAGATTGTGTGCAGATGCCCCACTACAGGGGTATGCCGCGCGCTCGGGTGAGCGCGCGGCATACCTCAGGGGATGGCCGGGTCAGCGGAAGGCGGCCTCGCCGGTGAGGGCCTGCCCGACGACCAGGGTGTGCATCTCGACGGTGCCCTCGTAGGTGAGCACGGACTCAAGGTTGTTGGCGTGTCGGATGACCGGGAACTCGAGGCTGATCCCGTTGGCGCCCAACATGGTTCGCGCGGTGCGGCAGATCTCGATGGCCTCGCGGACATTGTTGAGCTTGCCATAGGAGACGTGCTCCGGGCGGCAGGTGCCGTTGTCCTTGCGGCGGCCGATGTGCAGCGCCAGCAGCTCGCCCTTGATCAGCTCGAGGGACATGTCGGCGAGCTTCTTCTGGGTCAGCTGGAAGCCGGCGATCGGCTTGCCGAACTGCTCGCGCTCCATCGTGTACTGCAACGCAGCGTCGAAGGAGCTGCGGGCGGCGCCCATCGCGCCCCAGACGATGCCATAGCGGGCCTCGTTGAGGCAGGACAGCGGACCCTTGAGGCCACGGACCTCGGGGAAGGCGGCCTCCTCCGGCAGGCGCACGTCGTCGAGGACGAGCTCGGAGGTGACCGACGCGCGCAGAGACATCTTGTGCTTGATCTCCGGAGCGGAGAAGCCGGGGGTGTCGGTCGGGACGACGAAGCCGCGGATGCCCTCGTCGGTCTGGGCCCACACGACGGCGACATCGGCGATGGTGCCGTTGGTGATCCACATCTTGCGGCCGTTGAGCACCCAGTCGGTGCCGTCCTTCTTGGCGCGGGTGCGCATCGAGCCGGGGTCGGAGCCGTGGTCGGGCTCGGTGAGGCCGAAGCAGCCGATCCTGTCGCCGGCGGCCATACCGGGCAGCCACTCCTGCTTCTGCTCCTCGGTGCCCCAGCGCCAGATGGCGAACATCGCGAGCGAGCCCTGGACCGAGACCATCGAGCGGATGCCCGAGTCGCAGGCCTCGAGCTCGAGGCAGGCCAGGCCGTAGTCGACGGCGGACATGCCTGCGCAGCCGTAGCCCTCGAGGTGCATGCCGAGCAGGCCGAGGCCGCCGAACTCCTTCATCAGGGCGCGCGGGTCGTCGATGACGCCGCTCTCGAACCAGTCGGCGATGTGCGGCTGGACCTTGGTCTCGCACAGGTTGCGGACGGCGCCGCGGATGGCCTTCTCCTCCGCGGAGAGGACGTCGTCGATGCCGATGGGGTCGTTGCGGTCGAAGGGCGGGAGGGGGCCTGCGGTGCTCATGAGTTCCTCTTCTCTGCGGCCAGCCACTGGCGGACCTGGTCGGTGTGCTGTCCCAGCGTGGGTGGTGCGGTCGGGGTCCGGAGCTCGCTCCGGGAGTAGGTGACGGCGTGGCGGATCTGGGCGGGGTGGCCCTCGCCGACGTCGACGGTGGGTGCCAGACCGAGCTCGCGAGCGCGCTCGATCGCGGTGCCGATGTGGCCGACCTCGCCGACGGGGATGTCGGCGCCGGCCAGCAGGTCGCGCCAGTGCGCGACATCGGCCGTGCTGAGCGCGTCCTCGAGCTGGGCGATGAGGTCGGGACGGTTGTGCACCCGGGCCGGGTTGGTCGCGAAGCGCTCGTCGGTCGCCAGCTCGGGCCGGCCCAGTGCCGTTGCGAGACGGGCGAACTGGCCGTCGTTGCCACAGGCCACGGCGAGCAGCCCGTCGCGGCAGTGCAGGGTCTCATAGGGCGCGATCGAGGGGTGCTGGTTGCCCATCCGGCCCGGCGGGACACCCGTGGTCAGGTAGTTGCTGGCCTGGTTGGCCAGCGACCCCAGCAGGCTGGAGAGCAGGTTGACCTCGACGTGCTGGCCGCGCCCGGACGCGTGCCGCTCGTTGAGCGCGGCCAGGATGCCGATGACAGCGTCCTTGCCGGTGAGCACGTCGACCAGGGCGACCCCGACCTTGGTGGGGTCACCGTCGGCAGGGCCGGTGATGCTCATCAGGCCGCCGAGCGCCTGCACGATGAAGTCATAACCCGGGAGCGCCGCCCCGGCGCCGCTGCCAAAACCGGAGACGGAACAGTAGACGAGACCGGGGTTGACCTCGCTCAGCTCGGCATAGCCCAGGCCCAGCCGGTCGAAGGTGCCCACCCGGAAGTTCTCGACGAGCACGTCTGCGCGCGTGGCGATCTCGCGGGCGACCGCGAGGTCGTCGGGGTCGCGCAGGTCGAGGGTGATGCTCTCCTTGGAGCGGTTGGCGCACTCGAAGTAGGCGCTGGACGTCTCCGTCCAGGGCGGCCCCCAGGAGCGGGTGTCGTCGCCCACCTCAGGGCGCTCGATCTTGATGACCCGGGCGCCCAGGTCGGCGAGGGTGGTGGTGGCGAGGGGGCCGGCCAGCACCCGGCTGAAGTCGGCGACGACCAGGCCATCCAGGGGCAGGCTCATGCCGGCCCGCCCTCGGGCGAGGGCGACTCCAGCCGCCCGCCCACCCGCCGGGGGATCCCCCACGGGTTGGCGGCCTGGAGTGCCGGCGGCAGTGCGGCGTCGGGGGTCGACTGAAAGGTGACCGGCCGGGTGAAGCGGTCGAGGGCGGCGGCGCCGACGGAGGTGGCCGATGGGATAGAGGTGGCCGGCCACGGGCCGCCGTGCTGCTGGGCCCAGGCGAAGGCGACACCGGTGGGCCAGTCGCCGACGGTGACCCGGCCGACTTGCCCGGCCAGGGCGCCGACCAGCGCGGGCACCTCGGGGTCGTCCGCACCGGCGGGCATGACCGCGGCGGCGAGGCTGCCCTGGAGGGCGGCCAGGACCGCGTCCCGCTCGGCGTCGTCGGCATACTCCACGACCAGCGCGACCGGGCCGAAGCACTCCTCGAGAAGGCGCTCCTCACCGCGGATGAGGTCGGCAGCCTCGACGCGCAGGACCGTCGCGGGCGAGGTCCACCCGGACTCGGCGGCCGGGGTCTGCGCCACCACCTGCGCCCCGGCGTCGACGAGCTCGGCGATGCCGGCCACCGCCGAGTGGCCGATCTGCTCGGTGAGCATCCAGCCCTGCGGGGCGGCGGACTCCAGAGCCTGGCCCACGACCGCGGCCGCGTCGGAGCCGGACGGGGCCAGGAGCAGGCCCGGCTTGGTGCAGAACTGCCCCATGCCCAGGGTGAAGGAGCCGACGAAGCCCGAGGCGATCTCGGCGAGCCGGGCGCCGGCCCCGCCGCGGGTGACCACGACCGGGTTGACGGTGCCCATCTCGGCATAGACGGGGATGACCCGCTGACGCTGGTTGGCGATCTCCCACAGGGCCATCCCGCCGCGCTGGCTGCCGGTGAAGGCGACCGCCTCGATCTCGGGGGCGGCCACCAGGGCCGTGCCGGCCTCGAAGCCGACCAGCTGGGCGAAGGTGCCCTCCGGCGCACCGGCGTCGCGCAGCGCGCCGGTGGCGATCTCGCCCAGCAGCCGGGCGGTGAGCGGGTGGGCCGGGTGGGCCTTGACGATGACCGGGCAGCCTGCGGCGATGGCCGAGGACGTGTCATTGCCGAGGGTGCCGAAGCGGAAGGGGAAGTTGCTGGCCCCGAAGACCGCGACGGGGCCGAGGGGCATCTGCACCCGGCCCAGGGCGGGTGCGGTGTCGGTCTGGGGGTCGAGCGTCGCGCCGAGCCACGAGCCCTCGGCGGCGACATCGGTATAGAAGCGGGTCTGTCCGGCCATCCCGGCGACCTCGGCGCTCAGCCGCGCCTCGCCGAGCCCGGTCTCCTGGTCGGCCACGGCCACGAGCTGCTCGGTCGCGGCCTGCGCGGCGTCGGCCACGGCGATCAGCCAGTCCCGGCGCTGCGCCGGGGAGGTGGCGGCAAGCGTGGCCGCCACCTCCCGCGCGGCCGTCAGCGCGAGCTGGACGTCGGAGGCGGCACTCGCGGCGATCTCCTCGCCGGCCTCCCCCGTGCGAGCGCTCCTGCTGACGTCGGTCGTCACGAGGCGTCCCGGACCGCCCGCTCGATGACCGTGAGCGCGTCGTCGAGGAGCTCGTCCTCGATGACCAGCGGCGGCAGCAGCCGCATGACATTGCCGTGCGTGCCACAGGTGAGGGTCAGCACGCCCTCGGCGTGGCAGGCGACCGAGACGGCCTTGGCGGCCTCGGGGTTGGGCTCCTTGGTGCCCGGCTTGACGAACTCGATCGCGAGCATGGCACCGCGGCCGCGGGCCTCGCCGACGATGCTGTCGGCGCCCACGAGCGCCTCGAGGCGCGGCATGACCTGGGCCTCGATCTTGCCCGCACGCCCGATGAGGTCGTTGGCCTCGATGTAGTCCATCGACGCGATCGCGGCGGCGCAGGCCACCGGGTTGCCCGCGTAGGTGCCGCCGAGGCCACCGGGGGCGGCGGCGTCCATGATCTCGGCGCGGCCGGTCACGGCCGACAGCGGCATACCGCCCGCAAGGGCCTTGGCCGTCGTGATCAGGTCGGGCTCGAGGTCCTCCCACTCGGAGCAGAACATCTTCCCGGTGCGGCCGAAGCCGGCCTGGATCTCGTCGGCGACGAAGACGATGCCGTGCTCGCGGGCGAAGTCCTGCACGCCCTTGAGGAAGCCCGGGGCGGGGACGATGAAGCCGCCCTCGCCCTGGAGGGGCTCGGCGATGATCGCAGCGACGTTGTCGGCGCCGAGCTGAGTGAGCACGATCTCCTTGAGCTTGGCCAGGGCGGCCTCGGCGCACTGCTCGGGGGTGCCGTCGTAGCGGTAGGGGTAGGCCGTGGGGGCGCGGTAGATCTCCGGCGCGAACGGGCCGAAGCCGTGCTTGTAGGGGACGTTCTTGGCCGTCATGGCCATCGTCATGTTGGTGCGGCCGTGGTAGGCGTGGTCGAGGACGACCACGGCCGGGCGACCGGTGTAGGAACGCGCGATCTTGACCGCGTTCTCGATGGCCTCGGCGCCGGTGGTGAAGAGGGCGCTCTTCTTGGCGAAGTCACCGGGAGCCATCTCGTTGAGGCGCTTGCAGACCTCCACGAAGCCTTCGTATTCGGTGACCATGAAGCAGGTGTGGGTGAACTTCGCGGCCTGCTCGGCGATCGCGTCGGTGACCTCGGGCACGGAGGCGCCGATGCTCGTCACGGCGATGCCGGAGGCCAGGTCGATCAGCTGGTTGCCGTCGACGTCGACGATGATGCCGCCGCCGGCCTGCTCGACGAAGACCGGCAACGTGATGCCGAAGCCGTCGGTGATGTGCTGCTGACGCTCGGCGTGGAGGGCCTGGGACTTGGGTCCGGGGATCTCGGTCTGCACGAGGCGGCGCTGGGCCGGCATCTCTACGGTCATACCTGTGACTCGCTTTCGGGCAAATTGACATGGCGCGACGCACGCCGTCGCAGCGCCCACGCTAGGGCCGCCGGCCCACCGAGGGGATAGCCAATCTGTCGCGTCCTGGCGCTCCTCGTCTGCCAGACTGTCCATTGGCAGTATGCCGCGCGGCCCGCTAGGGCCCCTGCCACCGCCCTGTTTCCGACCGCCCTCGACCACCCGGAGTGGACCGTGCCTGTCACCCTCGACCAGCTCGTCGACCGGGACGACCTGGGGTTGCGCCCCCTGACCGGCGCCGTCGAGGGCGTGCCGGTCTCGTGGGCCCACGCCATCGAGCTGGAGGACCCGACTGCGTGGCTGTCCGGTGACGAGCTGATCCTGACCACCGGGCTGCGGCTGCCGCGCAGCCGGATCGAGCAGGCCGCCTATGCGCAGCGGCTGCACGACGCCGGAGTGGCCGGCCTGGCCTTCGGGGTGGGGGTGCGCTTCCGGGAGGTGCCGGCCGCGCTGGTCGACGAATGCCGCCGCCTGGGCCTGCCCCTGCTGGAGGTGCCGCTGGCGACCCCCTTCCTCGCGATCACCCAGACCGTGGCCCAGGCGCTGTCCGACGAGCAGCACGCGGTGTTGCAATCGGCGGTGGACTTCCAGCACGACCTGACCGTCAACGCGCTGGCCCACGGCCTGGAGGGCGCGGCACAGACCCTGGCCCGGGCGCTGGAGGGGGCGGTGCTCATCCTCGACGAACTGGGCCGGGCCCTGGCCCGGGCCGACGCGCCGGCGGGGATGCTTGCCCGGGTCCGCAGCGAGTTGGGTCGCCACCGCGAGGGTCGACGCACCTCGATCAGCGTGCCCACGCCGGGCGGGATCCTGCACATCCAGTCGGCCGACACCGCAACGCACCACCGCGGTTGGCTGGCGGTCCAGAGCGCTACCGCCCCCTCCGGCGCGCAGCGGCTCCTGGTCAACCAGGCGCTGGCGGTGATGACCCTGCTGCTCGAGCGGCCGGCCGAGCTCTTCGCCGCGCGACGTGAGTTGGGGGCGACCGTGCTCGGGCTGATGCTGGCCGGGCCACCGGAGTCGGCGCAGGCCCGGCGGCACCTGCCGCACTTCGGCTTCCGCCCCGACGACGACCTGGTGCTGGCGGTCGTGGAGCACCCGGACGGCACGGCCGACCAGGCCCGCGGGGTCGCCGAGGCGTTGGCCACCCAGTTGGACGACTCGGGGCACCCGCACCTGATCGGGATCGACTTCCCCGGCCTGCCCGGTGGTGACACCGTCCGCGGTCCGGCGGGCGCGGCATACGGCCAGCCGGCGCAGCCGCCGATGCTGGCGGTGGTGGTGCGGGCGTCCTCGGCCCGACCGGACCTGGCCCACCTGCGCGGCATTCTCGACCGCTTCGCGCACGAGGCGGTCATCGGGGTCAGCGCCCCGGTGCGTCCCAGCGATCTGCACCGCGCGGTCGTGACGGCACGACAGGCCGCAGCCGCGGCGGCGCGCCGGCACCGCGGCACCGGCTGGTTCGACCGGCTCACCCTCGAGGCGGTCCTGGACGAGCCGGGCCTGCGGGGGCGCATCGCGGCGCTGGCGGAGCCGTCCCTGGGGCCCTTGTTGGCGGCGGGCGACCCGGAGTTGTTGCGATCGCTGCGGGCCTTCCTGGAGCACAACGGCACGTGGGATCCGGCGGCACGGTCGCTCGGCGTGCACCGCCACACCCTGCGGGCGCGGATGGCGAAGGTCGAGGCGCTGACCGGCCTGTCCCTGGATGTCGCCCAGAACCGGGTCGTGCTCCTCATCGCCCTGATGACCCTGGACGACGGCTGACGAGCCTCAACCCCCGCCCGCGGCGAAGTTGAGTCCCGCATAGTGGTGTAGCGCGGTCGCCGTGATCGTCCCGGTCGTGGA
>JAJTBD010000013.1 GCA_021287075.1 Micrococcales bacterium
TCTCGCTCGTTCAAGCAGGCGCGCTGCTACCAACCTGATGGCCGGGTACAGCTAGACGCCGAGGAACTCCTGCCAGGCCGGCAGCTCACGCTGGGCCTGGGCGAGACCGAGCTGGTATGCCGCCTCGAGCTTGGCGACATTGCGCTCGCCATTGCCCACGGGCATATCCTCCGGCACGAAAAGCACTGCGCGGCCTGCCTTCTCGAGCTCGAAGAGCCGCTCACGCGTCTCGTTGTATCGCTGCCACCGGTTGATGATCGCCTCGGCGACGGCAGGGTAGCGGCGGAAGTAGCGGCGATAGAGGCCAGGCGCCCGCTCGGGCGACTTCACATAGTCGCGCTCACGGGTCAGCACGACGAAGAACCTCTCGTAGCCCGCCTCCTCGGCGGCGTCCAGCGCGATGCCGCCGGAGGGTCCCAGCGCCCCGTCGACATAGGTCTCGCCGTCGACGACTGTGGGCGGCATGATGATCGGCATGGTCGAGGAAGCCCGCACTCGCACAACGAGATCCCGCAGCTCGGGGGTGTCCTTGCGCGACCAGTAGACCATCTCGCCCGACTCGGCGTGGAAGGCGCCGATCCGCATCTCGGCGGGGTTGGCGCAGAAGGTCCCCCAGTCCAGCGGCAGGGCCTGACCGGGCTCGCTGGTCTCCTCATAGATGTATCGGGAGTTGAACATCCCCTGCCCGCGCACGAAGGTCCGCCAGTCGCCGAACTTCGGGTCGGCGGCGAACTCGGTGAAGGAGTGGTGGGCCCGCCACGCGTCGCGGCTCAGGTAGTTGCAGGTGTGGCTCGACCCGGCCGAGATCCCCGCCACGAAGGGCAGGTGGATGCCGGCGTCGAGCAGGACGCGGACGACGCCCGCGGTGTGGCTGCCACGCATCCCCCCGCCCTCGAAGACAAGCGCGGTGTCGGACACAGAGTTGTGCAGGCTCCCCACCTCTGCACACTAACCCCTCCCATACGCTGGCCCCATGAGCGACCAGATCGTGGCCGTCTTCGGCGGCCGGAGCGAGATCGGCCTCGAGGTGGCGACCCGCCTCGCCCCGAGCAACACCGTTGTGCTGCTGGCCCGCCCGGGCGGCACGGCGGCTTCTGAGGAGGTATGCCGCGCGGCCGGCGCGGCGCGTGTGGTCACCGTCGAGTTCGACGCCGACGACGTCGAGTCCCACGACACGCTGGTCGAGCGGGTCGAGGCCGAGGCGGGGCCGATCGACGTCGCAGTGCTGGCCTTCGGCATCCTCGGCGACCAGGAGCGGGCCGAGCACGACCACCGGGCGGCAGTGGCCATCCTGCACACCGACTTCGTGGCCCAGGCAAGCCTGCTGACCGTGCTCGCCGAGCGGATGCGCCCGCGCGGCCGCGGCACCATCGTCGCCTTCTCCTCCGTGGCCGGGGCCCGTGTGCGACGGGCCAACTATGTCTATGGCTCGGCCAAGGCGGGCCTCGACGGCTTCGCCTCAGGGCTTGCCGACGCACTCCACGGCAGCGGCGTCACGCTGATCATCGCCAGGCCAGGCTTCGTCATCGGCCGGATGACCGAGGGCATGGACCCGGCGCCCTTCTCCAGCACGCCCGCACAGGTGGCCGAGGCTGTGGTCGCCGCGATCGCCAAGGGCGGCCCGGTCGACCTGTGGATCCCCTGGCAGCTGCGCGCGATGTTCTCGGTGGCGCCCCACGTCCCGCGCGCGGTCTGGCGGCGGATGCCGCGCTGAGCCCCCCGGCTGCCGACGGCTAGCATCGCGATCAGTGTCAGGGTGATGGTGCCGCTCTTGCGGTGGTTGGATCCTGAGCACCTGGTGTCTGGCTCATAGCATCGCTGTCGCTTTCGGGCTGATGAGCATGAGTTTTGCCGGCGCCGGGTGTGAAGGACCGGCCGGCGTGACTTGATAGGAGCGTGGCATCGCCCCCACTGAGATGTGTCCGCCGACCGGCCCAACCGTCCAGTCACTGACCAGTGAAGGAGGCAACCACCATGGTTGTTGTTGGAGCCGATGTCCACAAGCGCACGCACACATTCGTCGCGGTCGATGCTGTTGGCAGGCAGGTGGGGCAGCGCACGGTCGCGGCCACGAGCGAGGGCCACCTGATGGCGCTGGCGTGGGCCCGTGAGCAGTTCGGGGATGAGCTGACCTGGGCGATCGAGGACTGCCGGCACCTCTCTGCCCGCCTGGAGCGGGACCTGCTGACGGCGGGTCAGGCGGTGGTGCGGGTGCCGCCGAAGATGATGGCCGAGCAGCGTCGGGTGGCCCGTACGCGCGGGAAGTCTGACCCGATCGACGCTCTGGCGGTGGCGCGGGCGTTCCTGCGCGAGCCGGGGTTGCCGGTGGCCACGCATGACGAGGTCTCGAGGCAGGCCAAGCTGCTGGTCGACCGGCGGGAAACCCTTGTGTGGCAACGGACCGCGACGATCAACTCGCTGCTGTGGCGGGTGCACGAGCTCGACCCCTCCCATGCGCCCAAACCCAGGTCGCTGGACCTGGTCAAGCACCAGCAGGCGCTACGGGAGTGGCTGCTGACCCTGGGGGGCATCGTCGCCGAGATGGCCCTGGACGAGATCGAGGACATCATCGCCCTGACCGTTCGCATCAAGGAGTTCGACAAGCGGATCAAGTCCTTGGCTCGGCGTGAGGCGCCGGAGCTGCTCGCGCTGCCCGGGTGTGGGGAGCTGTCCGCGGCCAAGCTCCTCGGGGAGTCCGCGGGGATCGGCCGGTTCCGGTCCGAGGCCGCGTTCGCCCGCCACGCCGGGATCGCGCCCATCCCGGTCTGGTCGGGCAGCTCGGCGGGCAGGGTGCGGATGACCCGCTCGGGCAACCGGCAGATCAACGCCGCGATCCACCGCATCGCGATCACCCAGGCCCGCATGCCACAGACCCTCGGCAGGGCGTACTACGAGAAGAAGCTCGCCGAGGGCAAGTCGACCGCCGAAGCCCGCCGATGCCTCAAACGACGCCTTGCCCGCGTCGTGTTCAACCTCCTGACCATCGATCACAACAACCGTCAAAACCCTGCGCTGCCAGCAGCGGCTTGACATAGGAGAAACTCATGCCCGATGTTCAGCCGCAGCAGTCCGTCACCGTCCCCGGCTGGGACGACTACTTCCTGGGGATCGCCGAGGCGGTCAGCGCCCGGGCCAAGTGCACCCGACGTCGCGTGGGGGCGGTGCTGGTCATCGACCACCGCATCATCGCCACGGGCTACAACGGCGCCGCGCCGGGGGAGCCGGACTGTCTCGAGGGCTCCTGTCCCCGCGGGCAGCTCGGCTATGACCAGGTGCCGGGACTGGGCGACTACGACCGGCCGGGCACCCCCGGCTTCTGCACCGCCATCCATGCGGAGGTCAACGCGCTGCTCTTCGCCACCCGCGACACCAAGGGCGCCACGGCATACATCACCGACCCGCCCTGCCCGGGCTGCCGCAAGGCATTGGCGGCCGCCGGGATCATCCGCGCCGTCTGGCCCGACGGGGAGCACGACCGCGCCGGCCTGACCACCTGGTGACGCTGCCCGCTCAGACCGGGTGAGGCTCGCCTTGGCAGACAGCGGCAACGCTCCGGTGAAAGACTGGGACGCAGCCGCCCGATACCGGGTGGGGCATCCACGACACGAGGGAGTGAGCACAGCATGACGCTCTATCTGGGCGACACGGCACCCGACTTCACCGCCGAGACCTCGGCCGGACCGATCAGCTTCCACGAGTGGGCGGGCGACAGCTGGGTCGTCTTCTTCTCCCACCCGGCCGACTTCACGCCGGTCTGCACGACCGAGCTCGGCCGCGTCGCGCAGCTGCGCGACGAGTGGGACAAGCGCGGTGTCAAGACGCTGGCGCTGTCCGTCGACTCCAACGAGGACCACGCCAAGTGGATCCCCGACATCAACGAGTTCAACAAGTGCGAGGTCGACTACCCGATCATCGCCGACGAGGACAAGAAAGTCGCCGTCCTCTACGAGATGATCCACCCGGCCGAGGGCGACACCTCTTCTGTCCGTTCGGTTTTCGTCATCGACCCGGCCAAGAAGATCCGCCTCTCGATGACCTACCCCAAGTCCACGGGCCGCAACTTCGACGAGATCCTGCGCGTCGTCGACGCCCTCCAGGAGGCCGACCGCGGCGAGTGCGCGACCCCCGTCGACTGGAAGCCCGGCGACAAGATCATCGTCCCGCCGACCGTGTCGACCGACGACGCCAAGGCCAAGTTCGACGACGTCGAGGAGTTCTACCCCTACCTGCGGACCGCACGCGTGCGCGAGAGCGCTACCGGCGGCGGCGCGGTCGGCTGCTCCTGACCTCTCTCGGCTGACGACGAGAGGCCCCCGAGCACCTCGGGGGCCCTCCGTCTTGCCGTGGTCAGCCGAGCACCTTGCGCACGGCGGCCTCGAGCTGGCCGGGCTCGCGCTCGCGCAGCTCATAGCGCGCCCGCACCATCGGCTTGGCGACGTGCAGGACCCGGGTGATGTCGATCGGCGTGCCCGAGACGACCGCGTCGCAGGGCACGGCGTCGATCGTGGCCTCCAGGTCGCGCACCTGCTCCTCGCCATAGCCCATCGCGGGCAGGATGCCGCGTGCGTTCGGGTACTTCTCGTAGGTCGCGGCAAGCGAGCCCACGGCATACGGGGATGGGTCGACGATCTCGGCGACGCCCGCGCCCCTCGCCCCGACGACGCCGGCGCCAAAGCTCATCGAGCCGTGAGTGAGCGTCGGGCCGTCCTCGATGACGACCACCCTCTTGCCTGCGACGGTCTCTGGGGACTCCACTGTCACAGGCGAATCCGCCAGGATCACGGTCGCTTTGGGCGCCAGCTCGCGGACCGAGCGCTCGACCTCGGCGATCGCCGCCTCGTCGGCGGAGTCGCACTTGTTGATCACCACGAGGTCGGACATGCGCACATTGGCCTCGCCGGGGTGGTATGCCGCCTCGTCGCCCGGGCGCAGCGGGTCGGCCAGGGTGATGTGCAGGTCGGGGCGGTAGAACGGCAGATCGTTGTTGCCGCCGTCCCAGAGGATGACGTCGGCCTCCTGCTCGGCCTGGCGGATGATCTGCTCGTAGTCGACGCCCGCATAGACCACGAAGCCGTTGTCGATGTGTGGCTCGTATTCCTCGCGCTCCTCGATGGTGCACTCGTGGGTGTCGAGGTCGGCATAGGTCGCGAAGCGCTGGCATGCCTGCCTGGCGAGGTCGCCATAGGGCATCGGGTGGCGGATGGCGACGACGCGCTTGCCCATGTCCATGAGGATCCGGGAGAGATAGCGGGTGGTCTGCGACTTGCCCACGCCCGTGCGCACGGCGCACACCGCGATGACCGGCTTGCTGCTCTCGATCATCGTCTGTCGCGCGCTCTGGAGCCAGAAGTCCGCCCCGGCGGCGATGCACTGGCTGGCCAGGTGCATGACGCGCGTGTGGGGCAGGTCGGAGTAGGCGAAGACCGCGACGTCGACGCGCTCGCGCTCGATGAGCTCGCTGAGGCCGGACTCGTCGACGATCGGGATGCCGTCGGGATAGAGCGAGCCGGCGAGCTCGGGCGGATAGCTGCGTCCGTCGATGTCGGGGATCTGCGTCGCGGTGAACGCCACGACCGTGTAGTCGGGGTTGTCGCGGAAGACGACGTTGAAGTTGTGGAAATCGCGACCGGCGGCGCCGAGGATGACGACGCGTCGGGGCGTGCTGGCTGACGTGCTCATGACACACTCCGCGGCTGCGGTCGACCGACGTGACCGACACACCCGATGGCTGGGTAGTCCTGGCTGCGGGACCCGCCTGTCTCTCACTCTAGGACCGCCCGAGATGTCCGTCATGTGCCACAGTGCGGGAGTGAGGATTGTCATTGCCCTCGGCGGCAACGCGCTGCTGCGCCGCGGTGAGGCGCCCGAGGCCGAGCTCCAGCGCCGACACGTCGAGGACGCTGTCGCCGCACTGGCCCCCATCGCGGCCGACCACGAGGTGGTCATCACCCACGGCAACGGTCCCCAGGTGGGCGTGCTGGCAGCCGAGAGCATCGCGAACTCCTCTCTCGCACAGCCCTATCCGCTCGACGTCATCGGCGCGCAGACGCAGGGGATGATCGGCTACTGGATCGTGCAGGCCCTGGTCAACGCGCTGCCGGACCGTCCCGTGACCGCGGTTCTCAACCAGACGCTCGTCGACGTCGACGACCCCGCCCTGACGACGCCGACCAAGCCCGTGGGGGAGGTCGTCGACGAGACGACGGCACGGCGACTGGAGGAGCGGCACGGCTGGACGATGCGACCGGACGGGTCGGGCTGGCGGCGGGCCGTCGGGTCGCCGACACCGCTGGCCATCGTCGAGTCCTCGATCATCGACACCCTGCTGGCCGCCGGCGTCATCGTGGTCTGCGCGGGCGGCGGTGGCGTGCCCGTCGTCGAGACCCCCGCGGGCCTGCGGGGCGTCGAGGCGGTCGTCGACAAGGACGCCGTCGCTGCCCTGCTCGCCGTGCACCTCCGCGCCGACGCGCTCCTGCTGCTCACCGACGTCGCGGGTGTGATGATCGGTTTCGGCACCCCGGAGGCACGCGTGCTCACGGCCCTGCCACTCGCCGACGCGGAGTCCGCCGAGCTGCCGGCCGGGTCGATGGGCCCCAAGGTGCGCGCCGCCGCGGCATACGTCAGGGCGACCGGCGGGTATGCCGCGATAGGTGACCTCGAGCGGGTGGGCGCCGTGCTCGCCGGTGACGAGGGCACCCGGATCGTCCGCCAGGGCTGACGTGGCGCCGACCTCAGAACGGGCGATAGGCCTGCTTGCTCATGAAGGCGCCGTGCCCGGTGGTCGAGTTCCAGCAGGTGAGCCCGGTCTTCGCTGAGGCGCACACATAGTCCCCGTGACGGGCGACCTGGCCCCACTGGAGCACCTGGACGCCCGGGTAGGTGAAGTAGGGGGCGTCGCCCTTGGGGCCGATGGTCGGCTGCCCGGATGTACCGAGATCCACCCACCAGCTGGGCTCGGAGCCGGCCTGGGGCAGGCCCGCGGGAGGCTGCTGGATATACGACTGGATCCCGCAGCCGGCGTGGCTGTCACTGAACTCGCAGCCTATGTTGCCCGAGGGCATCCTGAAGACGGCGACGTTGATCCCGGCGCCCGCGAACGGCGCGACGGGGATGGCCCCGGCCGGCGCCGGTCCGCCGGCGAAGGAGGGCGCGCCGGCGACCGGCCCGGCGGTGCGCGCCGGGGTTGTGGCGGATGTGGCGGCACTGCCCGCGGGGGGCGTCGGTGCCGTCACGCCCGACGACGCCGTGCCTCCGCTCGCGGGGGTGGCCTGTCCGGAGCCGGCCGACCCGGTGACGGGGGAGGCGCCGGCCTGGACGGTCACTGTGGAGGTCACGGCCTCCTGACCCGGTGTGTCGCTGCACGCGGTGAGGGCAAGCGCAGCCGTGAGGAGCCCTGCCGTCGCGATCGTCCTGGCTGCCGGCCCTGTCATGGTGTCTCCCTCCGGTGTGCGCCCCTGCGATCGGCAGCCTAGGGCCGCGGGGCCGCCGCACACCACCCTCCGCCCGCTCGGCGTCAGGGCGCCCGTGGCGCACCGAGGCAGGGGGCCGCCGCTGCCGGTGACCTCGCGGGTCAGCCGTCGGCCGAGGGGCGGGTCATCTCGATCGGCACGACCCAGCGGTCGAAGTCCTCGGCGCTGACCTCGCCGGAGTCGACGGCCGCCTCGCGCAGGGTCGTGCCCTCGGCGTGGGCCCGCTTGGCGATCGCCGCTGCCGCGTCATAGCCGATGTGCCGGTTGAGTGCGGTGACGAGCATGAGATTGGACGCCAGGTGCTCGTCGATCCGCTCGCGGTCCGGTTCGATGCCGCGCGCGCAGTGCTCGTCGAAGGAGCGGCACCCGTCGGCGAGCAGGCGGATGCTCTCCAGGACGCCATGCGCCATGACGGGTTTGTAGACGTTGAGCTGGAAGTTGCCCTGGCTGCCGGCCATGGCCACGGCCGTGTCGTTGCCGAAGACCCGCACGGCCACCATCGTCAGCGCCTCGCACTGGGTCGGGTTGACCTTGCCCGGCATGATCGAGGAGCCCGGCTCGTTGGCGGGGATGGTGATCTCGCCGATGCCGTCGCGCGGCCCGGAGGCAAGCCAGCGCACATCGTTGGCGATCTTCATCAGGGCCCCCGCCAGGGTGCGCAGTGAGGCGCTGACGGCCACCAGCGCGTCGTGGGCGCTCAGGGCCGCGAACAGGTTGTCGGCCTGGCGGAAGTCGACACCAGTCAGTCCCGAGATCCGTTGGGCCGCAACGTCGCCGAAGCGGGGGTGGGCGTTGAGGCCGGTGCCCACCGCCGTGCCGCCGATCGCGAGCTCGTGCAGCCCGCTCTCGGCCGCGCGCACCTGGGCCAGGGCGAAGTCCAGCTGGGCCACCCAGGCGCCGATCTCCTGACCGAGGGTGATCGGCGTCGCGTCCTGGAGGTGGGTGCGGCCGACCTTGACGACGTCGGCGAACTCGTCCGCCTTGCCGGCGAGGGTCTCCCGCAGGGCCTGCACCGCGGCATACAGCCGCTCGCGCAGCTCGAGGGCGACGGCGATGTGCATGGCCGTCGGGAAGGTGTCATTGCTCGACTGGCCACGGTTGACGTGGTCGTTGGGGTGCACGGGCGACTTGGTGCCGCGCTCCCCGCCGGCGATCTCGATCGCGCGGTTGGCGATGACCTCGTTGGCGTTCATGTTGGACTGCGTGCCGGAGCCGGTCTGGAAGACGACGAGCGGGAAGTCGGCGTCGTGCTCGCCGGCGATCACCTCGTCGGCGGCGCGCACGATGTATGCCGCGAGGCCGGGATCGAGCTCGCCCAGCTCGGCGTTGGCCTCCGCCGCGGCCCGCTTGAGGATGCCGAGCGCGCGGACCATCGGGCGGCCCCACACGAAGGTGTCGCGGCCGATGTCGAAGTGCTCGAGACTGCGCTGGGTCTGGGCGCCCCAGTATCGGTCGGCGGGCACCTCGATGGCGCCCATGCTGTCGCGTTCGGTGCGGGGGGTCTGCTCGTCGGGAGAGGACATCCCACCACCGTAGGCACCGGGGCGGCGCCATGGGCCGACACAGCTGCGTCAATCGCGCTGGTCAGCGCCCTACGATGAGGCGCGATGGCCTCCTCGGACGAGTTCGCTCCCACCCGCACGCGGTCGCACGGGTGGGCGGCATCGGCGCTGCGGCTGGCGTGGCCCGGCCACCCCCGTCGCTGGCGCGACGTGCCCGGCCGGCTCCGGCCCGAGCTCGGCCGCGTCCTGCGGCTGACCACGGCGGCCGTCATCGCCTATCTGCTCACGGTCGCCTTCACCGAGGGACAGCTCGACCTGACCGGCTCGCTGACCGCGCTCCTGGTGGTGCAGGCCTCCAGTTTCTCCACCCTGCGGATGGGCATCGTGCGGGTCGGTGCCGTCGTGACCGGTGTGCTGGTGGCGGTGCTGCTGACCACCTTCGCCGGCCTCACGTGGTGGAGCCTGGGCCTGGCCGTCGCGTTCTCGCTGCTGCTGGCCAAGGTCCTGCGGCTCGGCCACCAGGCCCTCGAGACCCCGATCAGCGCCATGCTGATCCTCGGCGTCCACGGCCAGCAGGTGGCGGTCGAGACCCGGGTGCTGACCACCCTCATCGGCACCGCGGTCGGCATCGCCTTCACCCTCCTGCTCCCGCCGGCCGTGCCGGTGCCCCAGGCGGTCGGCGCCGTGCGCCGGGTCGCTGGCTCCACCGCGCGGGTCCTGCGCAGGGCGGGCGAGGGGGTGCGCTCCGAGCCGATCACCCGCGCCCGGGCCGACTCCTGGCTCGACGACGCGCGGGCCGTCAGCGTGCGGGTCGGCGAGGCCTCCGAGCTCGTGGCGGAGGTCAAGGACGCCCGGGTGCTGCACCCCGTCGCTCTCGCGACACGCAGCGCCGAGCCCACGCTGCGGACGGGGCTGTCCACCCTCGAGTCGACCGCGCTCGCGGTGCGCTCGATGCTGACCCTGGTCCAGCGCGCGGCACCGGAGGAGGCGCCGGAGGTCGTCGGCGACGACGACGGCTTCGGGGGCGAGGTGCGCGCGGCATTCGCCCATGTCCTGGAGACCATGTCGGGCTCGGTGGAGGCCTTCGGGGAGCTGCTCGAGGCGGAGGTCGCCGGTCGCGAGGAGGAGGCCGCCCGCGCGCTCGCGGAAAGCCTCGACGGACTGCGGGAGGCGCGCGCCGTGCTGACCGAGCTGATGTTCGTCGACGCCCGGGCGGAGCCGACCCTGTGGCTGCTGCGGGGCTCGATCCTCAGTGCCGTCGAGGCGGTGCTGGACCAGCTCGATGTCGAGCAGCGCGGCCGGCTGCGCTCGGAGCTGGCCGACGACCAGCGGCTGCCCCCGCTGGAGGTGTGGTCACGCTCGCGCCAGAGCGCCCGCGAGCGCCGGGGCCAGCCGTGGCGCACTGCCCGCAGCCCGCGCCCACGCGGCTGACCGGCGTCAGGAGAGGGTGAGGAAGAGCTTCTCCAGAGAGGCGACGTCGGCCGCGTGGTCGCCGGAGGGATCGGCCAGGCACTCCTGGAGGCCGACGGAGATGAGCGCGAAGCCGGCCCGGTCGAGGGCCTTGCTGACGGCGGCGAGCTGGGTCACGACGTCCTGGCAGTCGCGGCCCTCCTCGATCATCCGCAGGATGCCGCCGACCTGGCCCTGGGCCCGGCGCAGCCGCTTGGTCACGGACGCCAGCTCGGTGGGGTCGAGGTTCACGGCTCCTCCTCGGTGGTCGGGATGAGGCAGAGCATACCCCGAGGGGTATGCCGTCGTCATGCGTCGGGATCCGCCGGTGCGCCGCGCGCAAAGGGGGTTCGTGAGCCGTCGCCGGGTCTGCGAGACTTGCTGCGTCCACTCGCCAGCTCCCATCAAGGAGGGCCCTGAAGTGACCGGGCTTCCGGAACCGCTCCACCGTCTCGCCGAGGCGCATGGGGTCGCCACCGACTACTGGGGGTGGACTGGCGAGCACGTCGAGGTCGCCGCCGAGACGATCCGCACCGTCCTGCGCGCGCTGGGCGTCGACGCGGGCACCGACGAGGCGGTCGAGGCCGCCCTCGCCGACGTCGACCTCGCGCCCTGGCGCCGCGTCCTGCCCGCGACGGTCGTCATGCGGGAGGGGTGGACCCCCTGGGTCCCGGTGCACCTGCCCCACGGCTCCGCGGTGTGGCTCGAGATCGTGCTCGAGGACGGCCAGCGCTGGCACGCCAACCAGGTCGACAAGACCGTCGAGCCGCGTCAGGTCGATGACCGCCTGGTGGGGGAGGCGACCTTCGAGCTGCCGGGCAACCTCCCGCTCGGCTGGCACCGGCTGGTCGCCCATGTCGACGGACTCGAGCCCGACCCCACGGCGGAGGCCACGCTCGTGGTCACGCCCGAGCGGCTGGAGCTGCCGGAGTCGATGCGAGAGGGCCGCATCTGGGGCCTGATGGACCAGGTCTACCAGGCGCGCTCGTCCCGCTCCTGGGGGGTCGGTGACCTCGCCGACCTCGCCGACCTCGCCGACTGGGCGGGCCGCGACCTGGGCGCCGACTTCGTCCTGGTCAACCCCCTCCACGCCGCCGAGCCGATCGCGCCGATGGAGCCGTCGCCCTATCTGCCGACCACCCGACGCTTCGTCAACCCCATCTACCTGCGCGTCGAGGACATCCCGGAGGCGGCATACCTGCCTGCGGGCGAGCGTGCGCGCATCGACGATCTCGCCTCCGCCGCAAGGGAGTTCACCAAGCGCCCCCTGATCGACCGCGACGCCGCCTGGGCGGCCAAGTGGGAGGCCCTCGAGATCGTGTATGCCGCGGGCCTCACCGGGCGCCGCGCCCGCTCCTTCCGCGACTACTGCGAGCGGGAGGGGGAGGGGCTGCTCACCTTCGCCACCTGGTCGGCGCTCGCCGAGGACTACGGACTGCCGTGGACCGAATGGCCCGAGGGGCTGCGCCGGCCCGACTCGCCGGCCGTCGCGGCATACCGTGAGGAGCACGCCGACCGCGTGGAGTTCTATTGCTGGCTCCAGTGGCTGCTCGACCGCCAGCTGGCCCAGGTGCAGGCCGACGCGCTCGAGGCCGGGATGTCCCTGGGCGTCGTGCACGACCTTGCGGTGGGCGTCCACCCCGAGGGCGCCGACGCGTGGGGTCTGGCCGACGCGCTCGCGCAGGGCGTCACCGTGGGTGCGCCGCCCGACCAGTTCAACCAGCTCGGCCAGAACTGGAGCCAGCCGCCCTGGCGCCCCGACCGTCTTGCCGCCCTGGGCTATGCGCCCTATCGCGACATGCTGCGCACTGTGCTCAAGGACTCCGGCGGCATCCGGGTCGACCACATCATCGGCCTGTTCCGGCTGTGGTGGGTGCCCGAGGGGCACACCGCCAAGGACGGGACCTATGTCCGCTATGACCACGAGGCCTTCATCGGCATCCTGGCGCTGGAGGCACACCGGGCCGGCGCGGTCGTCGTGGGCGAGGACCTCGGCGTCGTCGCGCCCAACGTCCGCTCCTACCTCGCCGAGCGCGGCGTCCTGGGCACCTCGATCATGTGGTTCGAGTGGGGTGAGGACGGTCGGCCGCTCGCGCCCGAGGCCTATCGCGAGCTGTGCATGACGACCGTCACCACCCACGACCTGCCGCCCACCGCCGGATATCTCACGCTCGAGCACGTGGCGCTGCGTGACCGGCTCGGTCTGCTCACCCGTCCGGTCGAGGAGGAGCGGGCCGCCGAGGAGGAGGTCGTCGGCAAGTTCCGCGATGTGCTGCGCGAGCGCGGTCTCGTCGAGGAGGGCGCCGACGTCGAGGAGACCGTCGCCGCCTTCCACCGGCTGATCACCCAGACACCCTCCCGCCTGCTCGGCGTGGCGCTGCCCGACCTCGTCGGCGACCGGCGCGCGGTCAACCAGCCCGGGACCAACGACGAATACCCCAACTGGCGGATCCCGCTGAGCGACAAGGACGGCCGCCCCGTGCTGCTCGACGAGCTCACCCGGTCCAAGCAGGCACGGCGCATCGCGCGGATCCTCTCGGGAGAGTGACCGCTCCCAGTCGACTCTGGGAGCGGCGATGCCCGCTGGGTGCCCCGCGGCCTGGGCCAGGCGCGCCTGTCGTCAGACCGTCTCGTCGGACGCACCCCGGGTGGGCGCGGCCAGTCGTCAGACCGTCTCGTCGAACTCGACCTCGGGTGGGGCCTGACGGAAGCCCCTGGTGATGAAGGCCAGCCACACGGTGCCGATCGCGAGCCACCCGAGCCCGACCTTGAGCGCCGTCCCAGAGAGCGAGGTCCACAGCCACACTGTCAGGGCGATGCCGATGAGTGGCATGACCAGATAGCGCACCATGTCGGCGCCCTGGCGGCGGTGCTGATCGATGAAGTAGTGCTTGATGACAGTGCTGTTGACCGCGGTGAAGGCCACCAGCGCCCCGAACGAGACCAGCGAGGCCAGCAGGCCGAGGTCGGCCCATCCGGAGATGAGCGAGATCGCCGAGATCAGCAGGATGGCCAGCACGGGGGTCTGGAAGCGGGCGTTGAGCGCGCCCAGGGGGCGGGGGAGGACCCCGTCCCGTCCCATGGTGTACATGATGCGGGTGACGGATGCCTGGGAGGTCAGGGCAGACCCGAAGGCCCCGGCGACATAGGCGGCAGTGAAGAACGCGGCCATCGCCCCGCCGCCGACGTTGTCCATGACGTCGACAGCCGCGTTGTCAGGGTTGGCGAACTGGGTTGTGGGCAGCGCCATCTGGGCGAGCCACGACAGGACGATGAACATCAGTCCACCGCCGATCGTCACAGTCAGGACCGCCCGAGGGATGTCCCGCCGCGGCTCACGTGCCTCCTCGGCCATGGTCGAGACGGCATCGAAGCCGAGGAAGGACAGGCAGAGGATCGCCGCACCCGCCAGCACTGGTCCAAGCCCGGCGACCGACCCATCGCCGGTGAACGGGGTCAGGGGGTCGACGGCCTCGTGTCCCGCGAGAGCGCGCAACGCCAGCACGGCGAAGACGACGATGAACACCGTCTGCGCTGCGATGATCGCGACGTTCATCTTGGCGATGGTCGTGATGCCCACGATGTTGAGCACGGTCACGAGGGCGACGGCGATCAGCGCCCACACCCAGACCGGCACCGAGGGGAACTGGGTGTTGAGGAAGATGCCGATCACCAGGTAGTTGATCATCGGGAGGAAGACATAGTCCAGGAGCAGGGACCAGCCCGTGAGGAAACCGGCGTGGCCGCCGAAGCTCTTCTGGGTGTAGGTGTAGGCCGAGCCCGCAACCGGGTAGGCCCGGACCATCTGGGCATACGAGAAGGCCGTGAAAACCATTGCGGCCAAGGTGAACACGTAGGACATGGCCACCCGGCCGCCGGTCTCGTTGGTCACGATGCCATAGGTCGTGAACACGGTCAGCGGGACCAGATAGACCAGGCCGAAGAGCGTCAGGGCGGGCAGGCCCAGGGCCCGCTTGAGGTGGACATCCTCGTCGTGGGCGTGCGCTGTCGGGTTGCTCATTGCTGGTCTCCTTCGTAGATGCATTCCCCCGCGAGCCAGGTGCTGAGCACCGTGACCCGGTCGAGGTCGCGGGGCTGCTCGAGGTCGCGTGGGTCGGTGTCCAGGACGACGAGATCGGCGTCGTACCCGGGGATGAGGGACCCGGCGCTCCGGAACGCCTGGTGCGCGACCCCGCTCGTGTATGCCGCGAGCGCGGAGGGGACCGCGAGCCGCTCCTCGGGGATCCACCCGCCCGCGGGCTGACGCTCGAGCGTCTGCCGGGAGCAGGCCACGCTCAGGCCCTCGAGCGGGTCGGCGGACGAGACCGGCCAGTCGCTGCCGAAGCTGAGGGCCGTCCCGTGGCTCTGCATGGTGGCGAACTGGTACTGGGCCTCAGAGCGGTCCGGCCCCAGCCGTGGCTGCGTGAGCACGGTCATGAGGTCGTCCAACTGGGCCCACAGCGGCTCTGCATTGGCGATGGTGCCCTGGCGGTGGAACCGCTCATGGTCAGCGGCGTCGACGAGCTGCACGTGTGCGAGCACAGCGCGCCTGTCACGCGGGCCGTTCGTCTCGGCAGCGTGGTCCACAGCGTCAAGGGCCACGCGTGCTGCCCGGTCCCCGATGGTGTGGATGTGGGGCTGGAAGCCCGCGGCGTCGACGGCGGCCACGGCCTGTGCCAGCAGCTCCGGCTCCCAGACGAGCATGCCGCTGCCGGGATCGCTGGTGTAGGGCTCGAGCAGGGCCCCCGTCGCGTTCTCCACCACGCCATCGGCGAAGAACTTCACGGTGTTGGCGCTGAGCCTGGTGTCCCCGAGCGCCCGGACCCGGTCGCGTTGCTCGATCATGGCCGCCAGCTGCCCCGGCCAGTTCCGCGGGTCCGCATAGAGCGCGAGGTTGAAGCGGATCGGCAGGCGCGACTGCTCGGCTGCCGTCACGTAGGCAGCCAGCTCGCGAGGCTCCACCCAGGCGTCCTGCACCCAGGTCACCCCCAGGGAGGCATAGCCCCGACCGGCCCGCTCGACCGCGGCCACCAGCCGCTCCTCGGCCATGGGCGGTGCAGCCGCGAGCACGAGGTCGACGGCGCCCCACTCCCGCAGGGTCCCGAGCGGGCTGCCGTCGGACCTCCTCGGGATCTCGCCCAGCCGTGGTTCGGGCGTGTCCGTGGTGATGCCGGCCAGCTCGAGAGCCCGGCTGTTGACCCAGACGGTGTGGTAGTCCCAGGCGCGCAGGACCACAGGTCGGTCCGGCACCGCCTCGTCCAGCCACCTGGCGTCGAACAGGCCCTCGGGAGCCAGACTCGAGTCGTAGGAAGCGCCGGTGATCCACGGCAGGTCCGGGTTGGCCGCGGCATACCTGCGCACCTCGCTGACGATCTCGTCGACGCTCCGGCACGGTCGCACCTGGGGCCCGTCGTCCTCGAGACCGCCGAAGAGCGGGTGGGCATGGCCGTCGCCGAACGCGGGCATGAGGAAGCCGCCGGCCAGATCAACGGTCCGGTGATCGTGGGTGCTCGCCCACGCAATGGCGTCCTCGCCCACCGCCTGCACGCGCCCGTCGTCGACGACGAGCGCCTCCAGATCGCCCGTGGTCGGGCACCAGATCCTCCCGCCCGTGAAGAGAATGGGCTCACCCATCGCGGACCTCCTGCTCGCTCTCGGTGGGGATGGCTGCCAGGGCGTGATAGAGCTCGGGCCGGCGGTCGGCGAGGTAGGGGTTGTCCCGCTGGGCCGCAGAGACGGTCTCGGCCGAGATCTCCGCCACGAGGATCTCCTCCGCCTGGCCGGCCCTGGCCAAGATGGTCCCGTCCGGGCCGGCGATGAGCGAGGCACCGACATATCTCGTCGTGCCCTCCGCCCCGCAGTGATTGGCATAGGCCACAAAGATCTGGTTCTCCCAGGCGCGGCAGGGGATGACGACGTCGCCGATGACCCGGAACGGCTCCATGTTGGCTGTCGGGACGGCCAGCAGGTGGGCGCCGGCCAGTGCGGCCGCGCGGACACTCTCAGGGAACTCGACGTCGTAGCAGATCATCGTGGCGACCTTCAGGCCAAGGAGATCGACAATCGCGAATGGGGCATCGCCTGCCGTGAACCTGCTGCGGTCCACGTCTGCGAAGAGGTGGCTCTTGCGGTACTGGGCGAGGAGGGTGCCATCGCCGTCGATGACGAGTGAGCTGTTGTCGTGACCGCCATCAGCGCGCGGTGTGGCCACGCCCACGACCAGTGCCGTCCCGGTGCTGGCGGCCACCCGGGCCAGCTGGTGGGCCGCGTCGGCCCCTTCCCCCGGATCGAGCTCGCCGATGTCATATCCCGTCAGGACCAGCTCAGGCGCCACGAGCAGGGTGGCGCCCGAGGCCCTGGCCTCACGGGCGGCGCTCTCCAGTCGCGAGAGGTTGCTGGCCTGGTCCCGGACCGTGGGGGCACACTGCCAGATCGCGATGGTCACCATGGATGCACGCTAGGGCTGTGACGGGCGGGCGCACATCAGGCCGCTCGCGATGTGGTCATTCGGGCCCCCTACGGAATCCGAAGCGTCAGAAGGTGATCCACGCCCTGTCACGCGCCGCGACCGTGGGGGATACTGAGGTATGAGCGACAACGACGTCACCACCGCCACCACCGATTCCGTGCCGGCCGGCGCAGTAGTCGTCGGCGTCGACGGGACCGAAAAGGACCAGGCCGTGATCGAGTGGGCGGCCCACCGGGCTGCCCGCGGCGGCTCCCCGCTCCACATCCTCCGCGCGCGCACCGTGCTGGCCGGGGTGGCTCCGGGCATGTCACCGCTCGACCCGGGTGTGCTGGAGACCCTCGAGCAGGTCGACGACAGCGCCAGCGTCGAGTCGGCGGTCGAGCTGGCCCGCAGGGCCGAGCCCGACCTCGTCGTCTCGAGTGACCGGCCGTGGGGGACCGGGCCGCAGGCGCTGCTCGCCGCGTCCGAGACCGCCTCCCTCGTCGTCGTCGGATCTGCGCGCAAGAAGGCCCTCGAGCAGGCGGTCCTCGGCACCACCTCGCTGGCCGTCGCCATGCACGCCTCCTGCCCCGTCGCCGTGATCCCCGAAGGCTGTGACCCGCTGCGGGACGGGCCGATCGTCGTCGGCGTCGACGGCAGCAAGGACAGCGCGCTCGCCCTCGAGCGGGCCTTCGAGCAGGGCGTGGCGCAGCAGCGTCCCGTCGTCGGGCTGGCCGCCTGGCACCTCGAGGTCATCGACGGCGTGGTCGTCACGACCCCTGAGAACCCGCGCTACGCGGAGGTCGAGGAGCGCTACCGCGCGATGGTGGCGCGGATCGCCGAGAGGCCCTGCGCCGAGCACCCCGACGTCGACTTCTCGATCCGGGTCGTGCGCGCCGCCCCCGACCGCGCCCTCATCGAGGCCTCGGGCGAGGCCGGCTCGGTCGTCGTCGGCAGCCGGGGCCGGGGTGGTTTCGTCGGCCGGCTGCTCGGCTCGGTCAGCCACCGTGTCCTCCAGCAGGCGCAGTGCCCGGTCATCGTGGTGCGAGCCGCCGACGACCGGGCCTGAGCCCGGCTAGAGGAGCTCCTCCACCGAGGCGGGGCCGATCAGGCTGCCGTCGCCGGAGTCGGAGCTCTGCTCCACCGCCACGGCATCCACCCGGTGCGGCTGGATCTCGCCCGAGGCGATCTGCTCCGCCCAGTGACAGGCCACCCGGTGGCCCGGCTCGACGCCCTCGATCGACACCTCACGCAGCTCCGGCCGCTCCGTGTCGCACCGGGTCTCCTGGCGCCACGGGCACCGGGTGTGGAAGCGGCAGCCGCTCGGCGGCCGCGACGGCGAGGGCAGATCGCCAGTGAGCAGGATCTGCTCACGGCGGTCCTCGACGACCGGGTCCGGCACCGGCACCGCCGACAGCAGCGCCCGCGTGTAGGGGTGCAGCGGGTGGGCATAGAGGTCGTCGCCGCTCGCCTCCTCGGCCAGCGCGCCGAGATACATCACACCGATGCGGTCGCTGATGTGGCGCACCACCGCGAGGTCGTGGGCGACCACGAGATAGGTCAGCCCGTATTCCTCCTGGAGGTCCTCCAGCAGGTTGATGACCTGCGCCTGCACCGACACGTCGAGGGCCGAGACCGGCTCGTCGGCCACGATCAGCTTGGGCTCCACCGACAGCGCCCGCGCGATGCCGATGCGCTGGCGCTGACCGCCGGAGAACTCGTGCGGGTACTTCTGGAGGGCCTGCGGGGGCAGGCCGACATCGCGCAGCAGCTGCTTGAGGCGCTGGTTGGCGCTCGCGTCGTCCTTGACCAGGCCGTGGGCCTTCATCCCTTCCAGGAGAAGGGATTCCACGCTCTGGCGCGGGTCCAGACTCGACATCGGGTCCTGGAAGACCATCTGGATGTCCTTGCGCTTGCGACGCAGCGTCTCACCCTTGAGCGAGGCGATGTCGACCCCATCGAACTCCACGCTGCCCTCGGTGGGCGGCTCGAGGTTGAGGATCGCCCGGCCGAGGGTGGACTTGCCACACCCGGACTCGCCGACCAGGCCATAGGTCTCGCCCTGGCGGATCTGCATGTCGATGCCGTCGACGGCATAGACATAGCCGATCGTGCGGTCGATGATCACGCCCTTCTTGATGGGGAAGTGCACCTTGACGCCGCGCACGTCGACCAGGACGTCGCCGGGTGCGCCCGAGCCGGTATGCCGTGTGCCCGCCTCGGGTGCGACGGTGTCCGGTGCCGGGCTCTGGGGGCGCTCGGGGACGGTGCTCATCGGCCCTCCTCCATGTGACTCGGGTCGTCGCTGGTTGGCCGAGCAGCGTTGTCCTGCAAGGCATTGTGCTCGACCGGGTTGTGGCAGCGCAGCGCACGCGCGCCATGCTCCTCGAACTGGGGGGTGACCTCGCGGCATACCTCGATCGGCTGCGAGCAGCGGGGGGCGAAGGCGCAGGCGCTCGCCCAGGGGAGGTTGTCGGCGACCGACCCGGGGATCGGCGTGAGCCGGCCGCGCTGGCCGTCGAGCCGCGGGATGGAGCCGAGGAGTCCGGTCGTATAGGGGTGACGCGGCTCGCGGAAGAGCTCGTGACGCTCACCGCGCTCCACGATGCGCCCGCCATAGAGGACATTGACCTCGTCGCACAGGCCGGCGACGACGCCGAGGTCGTGGGTGATCATGATCAGCGCCGTGCCGGTGTCCTCCACCAGCTCCTTGAGCAGGGCGAGGATCTGGGCCTGGATCGTCACGTCGAGTGCGGTCGTCGGCTCGTCCGCGATGAGCAGCCGCGGCTGGCAGGCCAGGGCCATCGCGATGAGCGCGCGCTGGCGCATGCCGCCCGAGAGCTGGTGGGGATAGTCCTTCAGCCGTCGGTCGGGGTCGGGGATGCCGACCTTGTCGAGCATGTCGCGGGCGATGGGGGTGGCCGCCTTGCGCGACATGCCCCGGTGGCGCTCGAGCACCTCGGTCACCTGGAGCCCCAGCGGGATCACCGGGTTGAGGGAGGAGAGCGGGTCTTGGAAGATCATGCCGAGGTCGCGGCCGCGGCGATCGCGCATCTGGCCGTCGCCGAGGCGCAGCAGGTCGGTCCCCTCGAACATCGCCGAGCCGGTGACCTTGTTGCCGCGGCGGGGCAGCAGCCCCATGATCGCCAGCGAGGTCACCGACTTGCCGCAGCCCGACTCGCCGACGAGGCCGACGGTCTGGCCGGGCCGCACGTCGAAGGATATGCCGTCGACGGCGGTGAAGGGCTGCTCCCCGTGCCGGGTGAACTGGACGGTCAGGTCACGGACCGAGAGCAGCGGCTCGCTCGAGTTTGCCTGCCGCGCAGGGCGGCTGGTGGTCTGGGTGGTCATCTGCGACTACCTCCGGCTCTTGGGGTCGAGGGCCTCGCGCAGGGACTCGCCCATCAGCGTGAAGCCGAGCGCGACGACGATGATGCACGCCGCGGGATAGAAGGCGAGGTGCGGGTGGTCGGCGAGGTACTGCTGGCTCTGGCCGAGCATCTGCCCCCACTCGGGCTTGCGGTCATCGGGGTTGCCGAGGCCCAGGAAGGACAGCGCCGCGGCGTCGATGATCGCGGTCGCCAGCACGAGCGTGGACTGCACGATCACCGGGCCGAGCGAGTTGGGCAGCATGTGCCGGAAGACGATCGCGCCGGGCTTGACGCCCAGGGCGCGCGCGGCCAGGACGTGGTCGCTGGAGCGCTGGGCGAGCATCGAGCCGCGCAGCAGCCGCGCGAAGATCGGGATCTCGACGATGGCGATGGCGATGATCACGGTCCACTGGCTGGGGCGGGCGGCCATCGCCGCGATCGAGAAGGCCAGCAGCAGCGAGGGCAGCGACAGCATGACGTCGACGGCGCGCATCACCAGCGAGTCGACCCAGCCGCCGAAGGCACCGGCCAGGGTGCCGAGGATGAGGCCGCCGAGCAGGCCGAAGAGCGTCGCCATGACACCGACGATCAGGGTCTGGCGGCTGCCCACCAGCAGGCGGGAGAACAGGTCGCGCCCGACGTTGTCGGCGCCGAGCGGGAAGCCCGGCTCCGGTCCGGGGACCGGGTTGGTCGTCTGGCTCACCTTGTCGATGAGCAGGCGGGCCGCCGGGTCGTGCGGGGCGATCCACGGCGAGATGGCCGCGATGACGATGAACAGCGTGGTGATCGTGGCGCCGAGCAGGAAGACCGGGTTGCGGCGCAGCCGGTCCCAGGCGCTCGCGATGAGCGACTTGCCGGGCTTGTCGTCGATCCGGCCGGCGTCGGAGACGGTCTCGGCGAGGGCGTCGATGCGGGCCTTGCGGCGCTGGCCGAAGCCGCGGCGCCTGCCCGTGGGGGTCTCGCTGCCGGTGCTCGCGCGGTCAGCGGTGGGCTCGCTCGGGGGAGTGGTGCTCTGTGTGTCGGCCATGGGTCACCTCGTCCGGACGCGGGGGTCGATGACGGCATACGCGATGTCGACCAGGAGATTGACGACGACGAAGATGATCGTCGCCGCGAGGATGAGCACCTGGAGCACCGCGAAGTCGCGTCTCTCGAAGGCCATGGCCAGGGTGTCCCCGATCCCCCCGAGGGCGAAGACCTTCTCGGTCAGCACCGCCCCGGCGAGCAGGCCGCCGATCTGAAGACCGATGGTGGTCACCACCGGCAGCATCGCGTTGCGCAGCACGTGTCGGCTGCGGATGGTCCGGGTGAGCAGGCCCTTGGACTCGGCGGTGCGCACGTAGTCCTCGTCGAGGACGTCCAGGACGGCCGCGCGGGTGATCCGGAAGATCACCGCGAAGGGGATCGTGGCCAGCGCCATGGCCGGCAGGATCAGGTGCAGGAAGGCGTCCCAGGCCGCATCCCATTCGCGGGTGAGTATGCCGTCGAGGATGAAGAAGCCGGTGATCCGCGTCGCGTCGAGGTCGGTCGACTGGCGACCGGACACCGGCAGCCAGTGCAGCCGGATCGCGAAGACGTACTTGAGGAGGAAGGCGAGGAAGAAGACGGGCACCGCGACGCCGATGAGCGACCAGATGACCGAGGCGTTGTCGACGAGCGAGCCCGCCCGCCGCGCCGCGATATAGCCGAGGGGGATGCCGAGCACGATCGCGATCGTGATGGCCAGCGCGCTCAGCTCGATGGTCGCGGGGAAGCGGTCGAGGAAGATCTGGAAGGCGTCGCGGCCCGGCAGCACGGCGCTGGAGGGACCGAAGTCCCCGCGCACCGCGCGGGAGATGAACTTCCAGTACTGCACCCAGATCGGCTGGTCCATGCCCAGGGCCTTCTCGAGGGCGGCCCGGGTCTCGGGGGTCGCCCGCTCGCCGAGCATGGCCGAGACCGGCCCTCCCGGCAGATTGCGCAGCCACATGAACAGCAGGAGGGAGAGGACCAGGACGACTCCCACCATCTGCAGCAGCCGTCTGATGATGAATCTCAGCACCACTTCACTCTTTTCGCTCGCACGGTCGTTGCTCGGATTGCTGGCCAGCTCTGCCGGTCCCCATCAATGCAGGTGGCCGTCCCAGCCCGGCTGGGACGGCCACCTGCCCTTGCGATGTGCGACCGGTCAGTCAGGAGCCGTCAGCTCACTTCTTGACCGTGACGGTCGAGAACTCCTCGGCCGTCAGCGGGCTGACCACGAGGCCCTCGACGTTCTTGCTCACGACGATCGCGGGCGGCGAGTGCGTCAGGGGCAGGACCGGGAGGTAGTCCTCGATCACCTGCTGGTTGATCTTCTCGTACATCGCGGTGCGCTCGGCCTCGTCGACCGTCGCGTCGGCCTTCTTGAGGTCGTCCGACAGGGTCTTGCCGTAGTCGGTCACCTTGGTGTGGAAGTCGTTGCTCGCGAGGTTGGAGAAGTGGTAGCCGAGGAAGTTGTCGGCCGCGTCGTAGTCACCGGTCCAGCCGAGCAGCCACGCGTCGAAGGCGCCGTTGTCGACACCGTCGAGGTAGCCGCCGTTCCACGGCTTGGTGGTCGTGGTGACCTTGACGCCGACCTTGGACAGGTCCTCCTTGAGCGCGTCGTAGATCTTCTGCGGGTTGGGCATGTAGGGCCGTGAGACCTCGGACGGGTAGGCGAAGTTGAGCTCGAGGTTCTCGGCCCCGGCCTCCTGGAGGAGCTTCTTGGCCTCGTTGGGGTTGTAGGCGACCGCCTTGACGCTGGAGTTGAAGCCGGTGACCGTCTTGGGGATGAAGTTGGTCGCCACGCTCGCGCCCTCGGGCAGCTGGGTCTTGACCAGCTGGTCGCGGTTGAGCGCCATGTAGAGCGCCTTGCGGACCTTGAGGTCCTTCAGCTTGGGGTTCTTCTCCGGGTTGAGACCGACATAGAGGATGTTGAACGCCGGGCGGACCTCGACCTTGTTGCCCTCGGACTCCAGCCCGGACCAGTCGACCGGGTTGGGCAGGTCGTAGCCGTCGATCGAGCCGGCCTGCAGCTCCTGACGACGGGTCGACTCGTCGGGGATGATCTTGAAGATGATCTTCTTGGTCTTGGCCTTCTCGCCCCAGTAGTCGTCGTTGGCGACGAGGGTGACGGTCTTGTTGGCCTCGTCGTACTTCTCGAGCTTGTAGGGGCCGGTGCCGACCGGGTTCTTGGCGTAGTCGGGGTAGATGAACGCCTCGCCCTGCGCCTTGACGTCGTTGGCGTTGCCGTCCTTGAGGGCCTTGGGGCTCTGCATGGAGAAGGAGTCGAGCGAGAGCATCGCCGGGAACTTCGAGGTGGCCGAGGTCAGCTTGATGACGGCCGTCTTGTCGTCCTTGGCCTCACAGCCGGAGTAGAGCGACTCGTCGGGCTTGTCCTTGGAGCCGCCCATGTTGCCCGCCCAGTACTCCGCCGGGCCGGCCAGCGCGGTCTCGTTCTGGGTGTACATGCGCTCGAAGTTGGCGCAGACGGCAGCCGCGTTGAAGGCCTCGCCGTCGGTGAACTTCACGCCCTCGCGCAGGGTGAAGGTCCACTCCTTGCCGTCGGCCGACGGCTCCCACTTCTCGGCGAGCTCGGGCTCGATCTCGGCGCTGCCGGCCTTGACGCCGACCAGGCCCTCCATCATCTGGCGGGTGACCCGGAAGGTCTCGCCGTCGGTGGCGAAGAAGGGGTCGAAGACCTCGGGCGCGCCCGCGGCGCCGAAGGTGAAGGTGTCCTTGTTGCCTGAGCCCGCGCTGTCGCCGCTCTTGCCGGACGAGTCACGGTCTGACTGGGCGCACGCTCCCATCGTCAGGGCCAGGGACGCGGCGATGGCGAGGGGTGCCGCCTTCCGGATCGTCATTGTTGCTCCGCTCGTGTCGTGTCGCCGCCGGGATGACGGCCACAGGGGCAAGTCGGACGCGCTGCCCGTAGTGTGGTCGGGGCCACAGCGCCGTGACTTGGGGGGAACCCTAATCAACTACCGGTGCGTCATGCGCCGCTTCACCGGCCGAGACGGCGATCTTTACGAGATGGAAACGTATGAGCACAACCGCGCCTTATGGATCACACAACAGCCTGACTGTCGACGTCGTGGGGGCCGCGCTCGTGGACGATCTCGCCCGGCCGACCCGGCTGCTGGCGGCGCGCCGCACCGAGCCGTCCGCGCTGGCCGGCGGGTGGGAGCTGCCCGGCGGCAAGGTCGACCCCGGCGAGAGCGAGGAGCAGGCGCTGCACCGCGAGCTCGCGGAGGAGCTGGGGGTGCGGGTCCGGCTGGGGGAGCGGCTGACCGGGCCGCTGCCCGACGGGCGCTGGCCGCTGGGGGCCGACTATGCGATGGCCGTCTGGCTGGCCGAGGTCACCGAGGGCACGCCCGAGCCGCTGGAGGACCATGACCTCCTCGCCTGGGCAGGCGCCGAGACGCTGTATGCCGTGGAGTGGCTCCCTGCCGACCTGCCGATCGTGCGCGCGGTCGAGCCCCTGCTGGCCCGCTGACCCGGTGGGCGCGCCCGGCGTGGTCAGGAGGGCGGCCAAATCCTGCGAGAATGGAGCCCATGCCCATGCAGACCCGCGGCGACATCCGCAATGTCGCCATCGTTGCCCACGTTGACCACGGCAAGACCACCCTTGTCGACAAGATGCTCTGGCAGGCCGGCGCCTTCGGCGAACACCAGCACGTCGACGAGCGTGCGATGGACAGTGGCGACCTGGAGCGCGAGAAGGGCATCACGATCCTCGCCAAGAACACCGCCATCCACTACCGCGGCCCCGCCGCGCAGGAGGCGGGCCTGGCCGACGGGCTGACCATCAACATCATCGACACCCCCGGCCACGCCGACTTCGGCGGCGAGGTCGAGCGCGGCCTGTCGATGGTCGATGGCGTCGTGCTGCTGGTGGACGCCTCCGAGGGCCCGCTCCCGCAGACCCGCTTCGTGCTGCGCAAGGCGCTCGCGGCCAAGATGCCGGTCATCCTGTGCATCAACAAGGTCGACCGTCCCGACGCCCGCATCGCCGAGGTCGTCGACGAGGCCTATGAGCTGTTCATGGACCTCGACGCGACCGAGGAGCAGATCGACTTCCCGATCGTCTATGCCTCGGCCAAGGCCGGCGCCGCGTCGCTCAACCGCCCCGACGACGGCGGGATGCCCGACAACAACGACCTCGAGCCGCTGTTCAGCACGATCATGGAGACCATCCCGGCGCCCTCCTATGACGACGAGGCGCCGCTCCAGGCCCACGTCACCAACCTCGACGCCTCCAACTTCCTTGGCCGCCTTGCCCTGCTGCGCGTCCACAACGGCCGCATCGCCAAGGGCCAGCAGGTCACCTGGTGCCGCCACGACGGCTCCATGGAGAAGGTCAAGATCACCGAGCTGCTCATGACCGAGGCCCTCGAGCGCAAGCCGATGGAGCCCGGCGAGACCGCCGGCCCCGGCGACATCATCGCCATCGCCGGCATCCCCGAGATCATGATCGGCGACACCATCGCCGACGCCGAGAACCCGGTCCCGCTGCCGGTCATCACCGTCGACGAGCCCGCGATCTCGATGACGATCGGCACCAACACCTCCCCGCTCGTCGGTCGGGGCCCGACCCGCGGCACCAAGGTCACCGCCCGCCTCGTCAAGGACCGGCTCGACCGCGAGCTCATCGGCAATGTCTCGCTGCGCGTCCTGCCCACCGAGCGTCCCGACGCGTGGGAGGTCCAGGGCCGTGGCGAGCTGGCGCTGGCGATCCTCGTCGAGCAGATGCGCCGCGAGGGCTTCGAGCTGACGGTCGGCAAGCCGCAGGTGGTCACCAAGCAGGTCGACGGCGCGGTGCACGAGCCCGTCGAGCGTCTGACGATCGACGTGCCCGAGGAGTACCTCGGCGCGGTCACCCAGATCCTGGCCGCCCGCAAGGGCCGCATGGAGCAGATGACCAACCACGGCACCGGCTGGGTGCGCATGGAGTTCCTCGTGCCCTCCCGTGGCCTGATCGGCTTCCGCACCGAGTTCCTCACCGAGACAAGGGGAGCGGGCATCGCCCACCACGTCTTCGAGGACTACGAGCCGTGGTTCGGCGCGATCTCCACACGCCAGTCCGGCTCGCTCGTCGCCGACCGCGCGGGTGCCGTCACGTCCTATGCGATGGTCAACCTCCAGGAGCGCGGCACGCTCTTCACCGAGCCGGGCACCGAGGTCTATGAGGGCATGATCGTCGGCGAGAACTCCCGCGCCGACGACATGGACGTCAACATCACCAAGGAGAAGAAGCTCACCAACGTGCGCGCCTCCTCGGCCGACAACTTCGAGAAGGTCGTCCCCCCGCGCCGGCTCTCGCTCGAGCAGTCGCTGGAGTTCTGCCGCGAGGACGAGTGCGTCGAGGTCACGCCCGACACCGTGCGCATCCGCAAGGTCGAGCTGGACCAGACCGTCCGCGCCCGCACCGCCGCCCGCGCCAGGAGCGCCAACGCCAACTCCTGACCGCGCTCGCACGACGGCCGTCCACCACCTGGTGGGCGGCCGTCGCGCATGTCGGCCGTGCGCACCGGCGGTGCTCCGGAGGCCTGCTCACACCTCGCGAGGGGTTAGGTTGACAGTCGGTGCCTCACCCGGCGCCGGGAGAGAAGGCCGACGATGAAGCTGCTTTTCGTGCACGCGCACCCCGACGACGAGTCGCTGTGGACCGGGCTGGCCATCGCCCACTTCGCCCGCGCCGGCGACGAGGTCCACGTGCTCACTTGCACCCTCGGTGAGGAGGGAGAGGTGATCCCGCCCGAGCTGGCCCATCTCGCCCCGGACCGCGATGACGCGCTCGGCCCCCACCGGCGCGAGGAGCTGCGCGACGCGATGACCGCGATCGGTGCCTCCTATGAGGTGCTGGGCGAGCTCGGCGGCCGCGCCTACCGCGACTCCGGCATGGCCGGCAGCCCCGCCGCCTCCCACGAGCAGGCCTGGGTGGGTGCCGACCCCGACGAGGCGGCCCTCCAGGTCGCCGAGGTCATCCAGCGGGTCGAGCCGGCCCTGGTCGTCACCTATGACGCGAGCGGCGGCTACGGGCACCCCGACCACGTCCAGACCCACCAGGTGGTCCGCGCCGCGCTCGCCGTGCTGCCCGACGAGGGGCGCCCCTCTCTGTATGCCGTGGTCACACCGCGGTCCTGGGCCGAGGCGGACCGGGCGTGGCTGGCCGCGAACCTCGCACCCGGGCTCGGGTGGCACATCCCGGCCGCCGACGCGGCATACGAGCCTTCGGTCGTGCCCGACGAGGAGGTGACCCACGAGGTGGTCGACCAGTCCGCGCTGCCGCGCCAGATCCTCGCGCTCGACGCGCACCGCACCCAGGTCCAGCTGACCGGCGGCGCCTATGCCCTGTCCAACCGCATCGCCCACCGGCTGAGCGGCCGGGAGGCCTATCAGCAGCTCGACCCGGCGACGGGTGAGGTGCTGCGCCACGAGGGCCCACCCAGACCGCTGGGGGAGCACGAGCGTGCGCTGGGGGAGCCGGCCGGCGACGCGTGAATGCGCCTCCAGGGGCGCCCGGATGTCACAATGTGATCTTGTGCCCCGTCCCGGTCCCCTGTCCGGTGGGCCACCGACGCGTCCCCGACACCCCTGACGAGACATGACGAGACACACTGCGAGCGAGCGCGGCAGCGCCGCCGTCACGACGACGATCACCATCCTGGTCCTGCTGGTCCTGGCTGCCGGCGGCTATGTCGCCGCGGCCAAGTACTTCGGCGGACGGCTGCCCAAGGACACGACCGTCGCGGGCGTGCAGATCGGCGGGATGACCCCCGAGCAGGCCCGGACCACCCTCGAGAGCGGCCTGACGACCCAGGCGACCATGCCCGTGCGGGTGATGGCCGACGGCAAGGAGCTCGCCCTCAAGCCGGCCGACGCGGGGATGTCCTTTGACATCGACAAGACCCTCGACGGGCTCACCGGCGACGACTTCGACCCCCGCAACGTCTGGCACCGCGTCACCGGGTCGGTCGAGCGCGACCCCGTGGCAAAGATCGACACGGCCAGGCTGACGACCGCCGTCAAGGACCTGGCCGAGCAGGTCGACCGCCCCGCCAAGGAGGGCTCGGTCGCCTTCAAGGACGGCAAGGTCGCCGCGGTCACCTCGGTCGAGGGCCGCCGCTTCGACGTCGACCAGACCGTGCGCCGCGTGTCCTCGACGTGGCCCGGCTCGCGCACCGTCGACGCCCCGGTCGAGAAGATCACGCCGGAGCTCGGCGCGGCCGAGATCACGCGCTTCCGCAAGGACTTCGCCGACAAGGCCGTCTCCGGCCCGGTGACGGTCGTCGTGGGCAAGCAGAGCTTCCCCGTGCCCACCACGGCATACGCCCCCGCGATCGAGGTGGTCAACACGCGTGGCCGCCTCTCGCACAAGATCAACGAGGCCCGGATCGTCAAGGCCGTCGGCGAGGTCGCGGCCCAGCAGGGTGTGGCCAAGGCGGCCAAGGACGCGACCTGGTCGCTGTCGGGCACCGAGCCCAAGGTCACGCCCTCCGCGGACGGCCTCAAGCTCGACGACAAGTCCATCGCCAAGACCTTCACCACGGCGATCACCTCCACCGACCGCCGCGCCGTGGTCGGCTCCAGCGTGACCAAGCCCAAGGTCACGACCGCGGCCGCCACCGCCAAGGCCAAGTCCGCCGCGGATGACAAGAAGAAGGTCCTGGCCGCAGCCGCCAAGGCCGCCAAGGCCGCGGCCGGGCAGCCCGGCCTCATCTCGACCTTCTCGACCAACCTCACGGGCAGCTCCGGTCGGGTGGCCAACATCCAGCTCGCCGCCCGCACCCTCAACGGCACCTTCGTGGCCAAGGGCGAGCAGTTCAGCCTCAACGGCGTCCTCGGCGAGCGCACCGCCGGCAAGGGCTACCACGAGGCGCCGGTGATCATGAACGGCCGCCTCATCAAGGACTACGGCGGCGGCATCTCGCAGCTGTCGACGACCACGCTCAACGCGGCCTGGTTCGCCGGTGTGCAGCTCGACGAGTACATGCCGCACTCGTTCTATATCTCGCGCTATCCCGAGGGCCGTGAGGCGACGATCTCCTGGCCCAATGTCGACCAGAAGTGGACCAACACCACCAACGGCGGCCTGCTCATCAAGGCCTCCGCGGGTGGCGGCAAGGTGACGGTCAGCCTCTATGGCGTCAAGACCTTCGACGTCGCCTCCAGCAAGGGGCCGCGCCGCAATGTCATCCAGCCCAAGGTCATCAAGGACGACTCCGAGGGCTGCGTGCCCCAGACCCCCACGCCCGGCTTCGACGTCACCGTGACCCGCACCATCAGCCAGGGCGGCAAGGTCGTCAAGAGCGAGAACCACGACACCCACTACATCCCCGAGGACGACGTGACCTGCACCCATCCCAAGGCAGGCAACTGACCCCAGCGGCAGTGCAGACGGGCCGGCCCCCTCGGGGGTCGGCCCGTCGCTCATGTGCGGGCCGGCTCAGCCGCGCAGTACCAGTAGACGTGATGGGTGGTGAGGCCCATGCGGCGATAGAGGTCGACCGCGGGGGCGTTGTCCGCCTCGACCTGGAGATAGAGCGAGGGTATGCCGCGTGCGCGCGCCTGCGCCGCGACCGCGGCGGTGAGCGCCGCGCCCAGTCCCTGGCGGCGGTGGGCCGGGTCGACGTGCAGGCCGAAGAGGCCGGCCCAGCCGTCGTGCACGGGCGAGCGGACGACCGCCACGGTCCGACCGCTCTGGACCACGCGCAGGAAGCCCTGGTCGGTTGCTCCCCGCAGGATGCCCATCGCCGCCTCGCGGTGGGCGATCGCCCGCTCCCCGCTGGCGGCCAGGAAGGCATCGGTCGGCTCGTCGTCGACCTCGAGTGAGCAGCCTTGGGGGAGTGGGCAGTCGGGCACCTGCGCCGTCGCGCCGGTCATCACCAGGACAGGCGGGGAGAGGGTGCACCCCTGGGCGAGGAGCAGCGACCCGAGCAGGTCGTCGGCGGGCTCGCGGCCCTCGGGCAGCGCGAGCTGGACCGCCAGCGGGAGGCCGCGCGCGGCATACCACTCTCGCGTGCGTGCGATCGCGTCCTGGAGAGGGAGCCCTGGATCGCCCACGGGCAGAAGGGAGTTGGCGCGACCGGTGTATCCGTCGGCGGCCCGCAGCAGCCAGTCGCCGATGCGGTCACGCTCGAGCGGGGGGTGCCCGGCGACCATCAGCCGCTGGAGCTCCCCGATGCCGACAGGCCGGTGACCAGCATCAGCTCGGGCCGGGGCACTGACCGGATCGCTCATGGGCGGCATAGTATGGCGACATGACGTACGTGATCGCGCAGCCCTGTGTCGACCTCAAGGACAAGGCCTGCATCGAGGAGTGCCCGGTCGACTGCATCTATGAGGGCGAGCGCAGTCTCTACATCCACCCCGACGAGTGCGTGGACTGCGGTGCCTGCGAGCCGGTGTGCCCGGTCGAGGCGATCTACTACGAGGACGACGTCCCCGAGCAGTGGTCCGACTACTACAAGGCCAATGTCGAGTTCTTCGACGACCTCGGCAGCCCTGGCGGTGCCGCCAAGCTGGGCATGATCAAGAAGGACCACCCGATCATCTCCGCGCTGCCGCCCCAGGAACACGACGAGTGAACCTGCCCGACTTCCCCTGGGACTCGCTCGCGCCCCACAAGGCGCGGGCGAGCGCCTATTCCGGGCAGGGCGACCTCCGTGACGGCATCGTCGACCTCAGCGTCGGCACCCCCGTCGACCCCACCCCGGGCGTGGTGCAGGAGGCGCTGCGCGCCGCAGCCGACGCCCCGGGCTATCCCCAGACCTATGGCACGGCCCCGCTGCGCGAGGCGGTCGCCGAGTGGTTCGCCCGGCGCAGGAACGCGCCGGGGGTCGACCCCGACGGCGTGCTGCCGACCGTGGGCAGCAAGGAGCTGGTCGCCTGGCTGCCCACCCTGATGGGGCTCGGGGCCGGCGACATCGTCGGCATCCCGGCCGTGGCCTATCCGACCTATGACGTCGGTGCGCGCCTCGCCCGGGCCACCCCCCAGGTGATCGACGGACTCGCGGCCCTCGGGCCGCTGACACCCTCCACGACACCAAAACTGTTGTGGGTCAACTCTCCTGGCAACCCGACCGGCAAGGTGCTCGGGGTCGAGCACCTGCGCAAGGTCGTCCAGTGGGCCCGCCGCAACGGCGTGGTCGTCGCGTCCGACGAGTGCTATGCCGAGCTCGACTGGCGGCAGCCGGAGCGTGGGCACCTCGCCCCCCGCAGCACCCCGTCGATCCTCGACCCGGAGGTCTGTGAGGGCAGCCATGACGGGCTGCTCGCGGTCTACTCCCTCAGCAAGCAGTCCAACCTGGCCGGCTACCGCGCCGCGTTCGTCGCCGGCGACATGGCCCTGGTCAGGCGCATCCTCGAGGTGCGCAAGCACGCCGGCATGATCATGCCCTGGCCGGTCCAGGAGGCCATGCGCGTCGCCCTCGGCGACGAGGAGCACGTGGCCGAGCAGAAGATCCGCTACGGCGCCCGCCGCGAGGTGCTGCGGCCCGCGCTCGAGGCGGCCGGGCTGCGTATCGACGACTCGGAGGCCGGTCTCTATCTGTGGGCCACGGCCGGCGAGGACTGCTGGGCCACGGTCGAGCGGCTCTCGGGGCTGGGCATCCTGGTCGCCCCCGGCAGCTTCTATGGCGCCGCCTCGCGCCAGCACGTGCGGGTCGCGCTGACCGCCTCCGACGAGCGGATCGAGATCGCCGCGGCCCGCCTGCGGGAGTACGCTGCTGCCACCGCGTGAGGTGCGCCACAGACCCGATGGTTACCCATGGGTACGCCCCACGATCGTCGCGCCCCGTGCTCCACTGAGCGCACGCGGCATACCTAGTTTCGAAGCCCGGCCGGGCGCTGGGGTAGCGTTCGGTCGAGCCGGCGGCCTCGACCAGGCCACGTACGAGCGAGAAGGAAAGAGCACACATGACTGACACCACCTCGGGAGCCAAGCTCGTCGCAGGCGATACCAACATTGACCTGCCCCTGGTGCCCGCGACTGTCGGCAACAACGGCTATGACATCTCCGCGCTCCTGAAGGAGACGGGCAATGTCACTCTGGACAACGGCTTCACCAACACCGCGTCCTGCACCAGTGCGATCACCTACATCGACGGCGGCGAGGGCATCCTGCGCTACCGCGGCTACCCGATCGAGCAGCTCGCCGAGAAGTCGAGCTTCCTCGAGGTGTCCTACCTGCTCATCTACGGCGAGCTGCCCACCAAGGAGCAGCTGGAGGACTTCGACAACCGCATCCGCCGGCACACGATGCTCCACGAGGACCTCAAGGAGTTCTTCGGCGGCTTCCCGCGCGACGCCCACCCGATGCCCGTCCTGTCCTCGGCCGTCTCCGCGCTGTCGACCTTCTACCAGGACAGCCTCGACCCCTTCAACAAGGAGCACGTCGAGATCTCCACGATCCGGCTGCTGGCCAAGCTGCCGACGATCGCGGCCTACGCCCACAAGAAGTCCGTGGGCCAGCCCTTCCTCTACCCGGACAACAACCTGAGCCTCCCGGAGAACTTCCTCCGGATGACCTTCGGCTTCCCGGCAGAGCCCTATGACCTCGACCCCGAGATGGTCAAGGCCCTCGACCTGCTGCTGATCCTGCACGCCGACCACGAGCAGAACTGCTCCACCTCGACCGTGCGCCTCGTCGGCTCCAGCCACGCCAACCTCTTCGCCTCGGTCTCCGCCGGCATCAACGCCCTCTTCGGCCCGCTCCACGGCGGCGCCAACCAGGCGGTGCTGGAGATGCTGGCCAAGATCCAGGCCGAGGGCGGTGACGTCTCCGACTTCGTGCGGCGCGTCAAGGACAAGGAGCCCGGCGTCAAGCTCATGGGCTTCGGCCACCGCGTCTACAAGAACTACGACCCGCGTGCGGCGATCATCAAGAAGACCGCCCACACCCTCCTCGACGGCCACGAGCACGACCAGATGCTCGACATCGCCCTGGAGCTGGAGGAGCACGCGCTCAACGACGACTACTTCAAGGAGCGCAAGCTCTATCCCAATGTCGACTTCTACACGGGCCTGATCTACCAGCAGATGGGCTTCCCGACCAAGATGTTCACCGTCCTGTTCGCGCTGGGCCGCCTCCCCGGCTGGATCGCCCAGTGGCGCGAGATGATCGAGGACAAGGGCACCAAGATCGGCCGCCCGCGTCAGGTCTACATCGGCGAGGACGCCCGCGACTACGTCGCGCTCGACCAGCGCTGACCGCCCGGGCGACCCACGCCCGAGCCTCTTTGTCAGGTATGCCGCGGGGCGGCACCCAGCCCGGGTGCCGCCCCGCGGCATACCCGTCTGTGGACATGCCCGGGTCCGGCAATTCGGGTCGCGTCGCCCCGGTCGGTCTGCAAGGCTGGCAGCGTGGCTGACCAGGGGAGCATCGGCCGGCGCGCTCGCGCCGCCGCACAGGAGAGTGACAGGGACCTCGAGGCGGTGCTCGCGCTGGAGCGGGAGCTCCAGAGCGGCGAGTGCCGGGGGGACCCCGGGCGGCTGGACGAGCTCCTGGCGGCGGACTTCCTCGAGATCGGCGCCTCGGGCCGGGTCTGGGACCGGAGCGCGATCATGGCCCTGCTCGCCGAGGAGGACAGCGCCGCCGCGCCGATCGAGCTGCACGACCTGGCCGCGCGGGCGCTCCTGCCCGACCTGGTGCAGGTGCTGTGGGTCTCCCAGCGCGAGGAGCAGCGGGCCGCGCGCACCTCACTGTGGCGGCGGGCCGACGGCGCGTGGCGGCTGGTCTATCACCAGGGCACCCCGCGGGCGCAGGCCTGAGCTCAGCCCGACGAGGCCGCGAGGGTGATCTTGACGGTGCTGCCGGTGGCGGCGCCGCCGGTGCGCTTCCACTCCAGCCCGTCGCGGCCCATGGTGCGCGACCAGCGCGTGCCGCCCGCCTCGACCGAGGTGATCCCATAGTCGGCGGCCTTGGCCACCGCCCACTGCGCGGCGCCCCAGGTCTGGCGGTTCTTGGGGACGGTGACGGTCAGTGACACCGGCGAGCCCTCGGAGCGGCGGCCGGCCAGGCCCAGCTCGTTCTGCATCGCGGTCTGGAGACCGGAGACGTCGGGTGCGCCGGCGTCCTTGAGGCGGCAGGCGAACCCGGCGGGGGAGTGCCCGCTCAGGGTGGAGGCCAGGACGCGCCCCTCCTGCTCGTGGTCGGTATAGGCCTCGGGATAGGCGCTCTTCTGCACCTCCTGGGCGACCTTGGTGATCTCCATCGACTCGTAGCCCTCGACCTTGACCAGCGCGTCATAGAAGGCCCCGGCGGCATACTCCGGGTTGAGGATCTGCTCGCGCGTGCCCCAGCCCTGGGAGGGGCGCTGCTGGAAGAGCCCGACGGAGTCGCGGTCGCCATAGGTGATGTTGCGCAGCTTGGACTCCTGGATGGCCGTCGCGATCGCGATCGTCGCGGCCCGGGCCGGCAGGCCCCGGCGTGCCGCGATCGCCACGATCGTGGCGGCGTTGGACATCTGCTCGGGGTCGAAGGTGACACTGCTCCCCGAGGCGGTCGCCTGGCAGCGCTCGCCGCCGAGGGTCGCCAGCAGGTTGCGGCCGGCGATGGCGCCCACGGCGAGCACGGCGATGAGCAGCAGCGCCAACCCGGCACGCACCAGGCCGCGCCGGCGCGGCGCGGTCGGGTCTTCCTCGGCGAGCACGAGCCCACCGCCTGGGGTGCGGGGCATGGGTCCCTATCGTCGTTGTCGGTCTCGTGGACGGTCGGTGTGGTGCGGTCGGGTTGGGCGGGTCGGCTGGTCGGTGTCGGGCGACCAGGTGCACGCCGCCCGCGACCGGGCAGGCTCAGTCGTTGGCGTGCAGCGCCGAGTTGAGCACGATGCCGTGCCCGTCGCGCGGCCGGGCCTCGACCGCCCCGGTGACGGAGTTGCGCAGGAAGAGCAGGTTGGACTGGCCGGACAGCTCGGCGGCCTTGGTGACCGTGCCGTCGGGCAGGGTGACCTTGGTGCCGGCGGTGACATAGAGACCGGCCTCGACGACGCAGTCGTCGCCCAGCGCGATGCCGATGCCCGCCTCGGCGCCGACGAGGCAGCGCTCACCGATCGCGACGCGCTCGGTGCCGCCGCCCGAGAGCGTGCCCATGGTGGAGGCGCCGCCACCGATGTCGGACCCGTCACCGACGACCACGCCCTGGGAGATGCGGCCCTCGACCATCGAGCTGCCGAGCGTGCCGGCGTTGAAGTTGACGAAGCCCTCGTGCATGACGGTCGTGCCGCTGGCCAGGTGGGCGCCGAGCCGGACGCGGTCGGCGTCGGCGACGCGCACACCGGTCGGCATGACGTAGTCGGTCATGCGCGGGAACTTGTCGACGCCGAAGACCTGGACCGGGCCACGGGCCCGCAGCCGCAGGCGGGTCTGCTCGAAGCCGTCGACGGCGCAGGGCCCGTGGTTGGTCCACACGACATTGGACAGGGCGCCGAAGAGCCCGTCGAGGTTGATCGAGTTGGGTGTGACCAGCCGGTGGCTGAGCAGGTGCAGGCGCAGATAGGCGTCGGAGGCGTCCTGGGGGGCGGCGTCGAGGTCGATGCCCGTGGTGACGACCTCGGTGCGCACGCCGCGGGCCGGGTCATCGCCGGCCAGCCCGGCCAGGCCCTCGGGCGCGGCCGCGTCCTGCGGCAGGTCGCCGAGGGCGGGGGAGGGGAACCAGGTGTCGAGGACGGTGCCGTCGGCGGTCAGGGTCGCCAGGCCGATGCCCCAGGCGGTGCGCTGCGAAGTCATGGCCCCAAGGGTAGGCGAGAGCAGCGACAGCGCCGTCGGCGGCGCGCACTAGGCTCGGGCCCATGAGCGCACCGACTCCTGCCACGAGCGTCCCCACCCTGGACCTGTCCGCCGATGTCGTCGACCTGACGGCCGCGATCTGCGACATCGAGTCGGTCAGCCGCGACGAGCAGGCGATCTGCGACGCGATCGAGGCAGCGCTGCGGGGGCTGGACCACCTCGAGGTCACCCGCATCGGCAACTCCCTGGTCGCCCGCACCGAGCTCGGCCGCGACGAGCGGGTCGTGCTGGCTGGTCACATCGACACGGTGCCGCTCACGACCGACCCGCCCAACCTGCCCACCCAGCGGCGCGGCGACGAGCTGTGGGGCCGGGGCACCGTCGACATGAAGGGCGGCGTGGCCGTCCAGCTCAAGATCGCGGCCACCGTCCCCGAGCCGACCCGCGACATCACCTTCGTCTTCTATGAGGCCGAGGAGATCGACTCCCAGTTCAACGGTCTGCGGCTGATCGAGCAGCAGCGCCCCGACCTCATCGAGGCCGACTTCGCGGTGCTGCTCGAGCCCACCGGCGCCATCGTCGAGGGCGGCTGCAAGGGCACGCTGCGGGTCGATGTGACCGCGCGGGGCGTGGCGGCCCACTCGGCCCGCCCATGGAACGGCAAGAACGCGATCCACGAGGCCAATGCCATCCTGGCCCGCCTGACCGCCTACGAGCCGCAGACCGTCGAGGTCGAGGGGCTGGACTACCACGAGGCGATGAACGCCACCGGCATCTCCGGCGGCATCGCCGGCAATGTCATCCCCGACGCGTGCACGGTGACCGTCAACTACCGCTATGCGCCCAACAAGTCCGAGGAGGAGGCGCTGCTGCACGTCAAGACCCTCTTCGAGGGCTTCGACATCGAGTGCACCGACAACGCCGGCGGCGCGCGCCCCGGCCTGCACCTGCCCGCGGCGGAGTCCTTCGTCGAGGCCCTCGGCGTCGACGTCATCGCCAAGGAGGGCTGGACCGACGTCGCCCGCTTCTCCGCGATGGGGATCGCCGCGGTCAACTTCGGGCCCGGCGACCCCAACCTCGCCCACCACGACGAGGAGCGCTGCCCCGTCCAGCACATCACCGACTGCGAAGCCGCGCTGCTGCGCTGGCTCGCCTGAGAGGGGCGCGAGATGTCGAGCCAGGAGCAGGGGCAGCCGCGCGTCACCGGAGGCGCCGACTCCGAGGGGGCGGCCCTCGGCCCGGTCTCCCGGCAGCCGCGCCGGGAGTACCAGCGCGGCCCGGTGACCTTCCGCGGCGACCGCGTGCCCAAGTCCACCCACGACCAGCGGCTGCTCGACAACACCGGCCGCGCCGACTGGCTGCACACCGACCCCTGGCGGGTGATGCGCATCCAGTCCGAGTTCGTCACCGGATTCGGGGCCCTCGCCGAGCTCGGGCCGGCCGTCAGCGTCTTCGGCTCCGCGCGCTCGCGACCGGGCGACGCGGCATACGACGTGGGTGTGCAGGTGGGCGCCGCGCTCGCCGACGCCGGGTATGCCGTGATCACCGGAGGCGGTCCCGGCGCCATGGAGGCGGCCAACAAGGGTGCGCTCGAGGCGGGCGGCACCTCCGTCGGCCTGGGCATCGAGCTGCCCTTCGAGACCGGGCTCAACGACTATGTCGACGTCGGCATCAACTTCCGCTACTTCTTCGCCCGCAAGACCATGTTCGTCAAATATGCCGAGGGCTTCGTCGTGCTGCCGGGCGGGATGGGCACCCTCGACGAGCTCTTCGAGGCGATCACCCTCGTGCAGACCGGCAAGGTCACCTCCTTCCCGATCGTGCTCATGGGTGTCGACTACTGGTCGGGGCTGCTCGCCTGGCTGCGGGAGCAGGTGCTCGAGCGCGGCATGATCAGCGCCAAGGACGTCGACATGCTGCTGCTGACCGACGACGTCGACGAGGCCGTGGCACACATCCGCGCGGCCACCGACGCGGTCCGCGAGGGCGTGCGCAACGGCGGAAGCACGCCCGGGGGCTGCGCTCCGGCGCCCTGAGCCCACCCCGCCCAGCGCGCCCGGGCCGCGGCGGTGCCCGGCAGGCCGCCCGGGCATGCGACGATCGGGGGGTGATCTGGATCGTGTCGACCATCGCCGTCCTGGCGCTCCTCGGGCTGCTCGCCGCCGTGCTGACCGGCAGGCTGGCCGGCGACCCGCTCTCGCAGGCCGTCTCGAGCGTCCCCGACGCCTACCTGCCGGCGGCACCGACCGGCGCCGACGTGGCGCGCGTCCACTTCGACACCGCCCTGCGCGGCTACCGCATGAGCCAGGTCGACGAGGTCCTCGACCGGCTCCAGGCCCGCATCGAGGAGCAGGACCAGGTCATCGCGCAGCTGGGCCGCCCCAGCGACCCCGCCGCGCCCTACGGGGCCGGCCCCGCCCACGAGTCCGGCCCCGCCCTCCCGGCCGATCCCACCGGCCCCGCCTACCCGGCCGGCCCCGCCCTCCCGGCCGACCCGGTCGATCCCACCCGGGCGCAGTGACCACCACGCCGGACATCGATGCCGCCGACCTGCCGCCGACGGCGTGGGCGACCGTCCGCCGGACGGTGCCGCTCGCGCCGGCCGCCGCGTGGCAGCGACTGACCACCCTGAGCGCCCACGAGGCGGGCGCGCCGCTCACCACGATGCACGGCGATCCCATGCTCGGCCCCGACGCCCGCTTCAGGGCGGTCACCCGGGTCGGCCCGCTCACCCTGAGCGACCCCATGCGCGTCACGCACTGGCGCCCGCCCACCGACAGCGAGGCCGGCGCCCTGGTCATCGACAAGTCGGGGCGGGTCCTGCGCGGCCGCGCAGACATCCAGGTCCGCCCCGTGGCCGGGGGCTGCGAGGTGGTCTGGCGGGAGGCCATCTGGCCTGCCGTCCACGTGCCGGCGCTGCTCCGCCGACCCGTGGCACTCGCCTCGCGGGCCGGCTCCGGGTGGCTCTTCGCGAGGGTGCTCGACGCGGCCCTCGGCACCGAGGCCCCGCGATGAGCCAGCAGCTCGCCACCACGCCCCGCGCCTCCCGCCCGCGCGTCCCGCGCGTCCCGCGCCTGGGAGACGGCGCGTTCGACGGGCGCCGGCTGCTGATGGCCGTGGCCGCGGCATACCTCCTCATCCGCGCGTTCAGCGCGGTGCTCATCGCCGCCGCCGCCCGGGGTCAGGTGCCCATGCCGGCCTGGACCGACGAGCACGTCGACTATCTCGACATGGTGCAGATGTGGGACGGCGGGTGGTACCGCCGGATCGCCGAGCAGGGCTATCCCGATGTCCTGCCGCGCGACGACCTGGGCCGGGTCAAGCAGAACCCGTGGGCCTTCTATCCCATGCTGCCGATGCTCGCCCGGCTCGGCATGCGCCTGACCGGTCTGCCCTTCGCGCCGGTCGCCTCCACGATCGCCCTGCTGACGGGCCTGGCCGCCGCCCTGCTCATGGCGGTCCTGCTCCGCGACCGCATCGGGGCGTGGCCGACCGTCGCTGTCGTCGCCGTGTGGGCGGCGTCCCCACCCTCGCCGTCCCTCCAGCTGGCCTACACCGAGGGCCCGGCGATGGTCCTGCTCTGCTTCTTCCTGCTGCTGCTTGTGCGCCGGGAGTGGGTCTGGGCCGGCCTGATCGGTGTCGTCATCGGGCTGACCCGCCCGATCGCGGTGCCGCTCGGCGCCGTGCTCGCGCTCTCCTTCGCCTGGCACTGGTGGCAGCTGCGCCTGGCCGGGCGTCGACTGCCCGCGCCGGTGCTGGCCCAGGGGGCGCTCGGGCTGGCCGGGTGCGGTCTGGGGGCGGCGATCTGGCCGATGCTGGTCTGGCGCGGCACGGGACTGCGCACGGCATACACCGACACGATGGCCTCCTGGCGCGGCTCCCACGAGATCGTGCCCTTCAAACCCTGGCTGGGCATGAGCAAGTGGGTCTTCCGGCACGGCGACTCGGCCGCGACCTATGGGCCGGTCTCGCTGGCGCTCCTCGTGCTGGTGCTGCTCCTGCTGGTGTGCGGGCCGTGGGCCCAGCGCCTCGGGGTGGAGCTGCGCGCCTGGTGCCTGGCCTATCCCGCCTATCTGGGCGCCGTGCTCGACCCTTACACGAGCATCTACCGCTATCTGCTCCCGCTCTTCCCCCTCGTCGCTGTCGTCCTGGGCGTGGCGGCGCGCCGGCAGTGGCGATGGTGGCCGCTGCTGGCCGTGGTGCTGGTCGGCCTCGGTCTCGCCGGCGAGGCCGTGTGGGTCTGGGAGCTGCTGGTCTATCACCCGCCGCAGGACTCACCGCCGTGACCGCCGGCCCGGACCTCGCCGGCACCCCCGGTGCGAAGGCACGCCCCCCGCTGTCCACGGCCGCCGGCCGGGACCGGGTGGCCACCTGGGCGCTGCTGCACCCCCGCGCCTTCCTGATCGGTGTGTATGCCGCGAGCCGGCTCCTGGTCGTCCTCGCCCTCGCGGTCGCCGCCCGCTGGTTCCAGACCCCGGCCGGGGTGGGCCACCTCCAGGCCGGGCTGGGCGACATGTTCATGCTGTGGGACGCCGACTGGTATGCCTCGATCGCGCGCGACGGCTACCCGGTCCCGCTGCCGACCGATCCGCAGCTGGGCACGATCACCTACAGCGAGTGGGCCTTCTATCCGCTCTTCCCGATGCTGGTGCGCCCGCTCACGGCGATCGGCCTGCCCTTCGCGGCCGCCGCGGTCGCGCTCAACCTCGTCCTCGGCGCGCTCGCGGTGCTGCTGGTCTGGCGGGTCTGCCGGTTCGCCCTCCACGCGGCGCCGCAGCCCGCGCGCGAGCGGCTGGCCCTGTGCGCGGCCGCCCTCTGGTGCCTGTATCCCGCGACCCCCACGATGCTCCTGCCCTATACCGAGTCGCTGGCCGCCGTGCTCGTCGCCGGTGCGCTGCTGCTGCTGATGGAGCGCCGGTATGCCGCGACCGCGCTGCTCGCTCTCGTGCTCGGCTTCACGCGGGGTGTGGCACCGGCGCTGGCCTGCGTCGTCCTGGTGCACCTGGTCCTGCGCTGGCGGGACGACCGGGCCGCGCGCGTCACGCCCCTGGGCGGGCAGCGGCTGGGCGCCGTCGGGCTGCTGGCCGCGACCGCCTGCTCGGCGCTGGCGTGGCCGGCGTATGCCGCGTGGCGCACCGGAGTGCCGACGGCCTTCTTCGACGTGCAGGCCTCCTGGGGGATGAAGCCCGCACAGGGGCCGTTCGTGCTGTGGCTGGACTGGGCGTGGTCGGCGTGGGGGCTGGCCGGGGTGGCCGTGATGGTGGGCCTGGTCGCGACCTATGTGGCGCTGGTGGCGGGGCGGCATGGCCGGTGGCTGCCGGTCGAGGTGCGCACCTGGGCACTGGTCTATCCGCTCTATCTGATCGCCGTGGTGCGGCCCATCACGAGCATGTGGCGCTTCCTGCTGCTGGACTTCCCGATCGCCGCGCTGCTGGCCAGTGTGGCCATGCGGACCTCGACGGGGGAGCGGGTGGTGCGCCACTGGCGCCGCCGGGTGCTGGTGGTCGTCCTCGCCCTCGTCGGCGGGCTGCTCTGGTGGACCGCCACGCTCTGGGTCTACACGCCCTGGGGCTCCGCCACCCCCTGATTAGGCCGAGGTCGGGAAGCGAGAGAGCCGCCCTGGTGGGCGGGGTGTCGGTGCGTGGCGTGCCCTGATTAGGCCGATGTCGCCAACGGAGAGAGCCGCCGTGGTGGGCGGGGTGTCGGTGCGTGGCGTGCCCTGATTAGGCCGATGTCGCCAACGGAGAGATAATGACGGTCAAAACTGCGCCGAAGCAGGCGTGGGTTCATCGGCCACGCACGAGCGCGGGGCCGCCGCGAGGGAAGGAAACACCCATGGCAGCCATGAAGCCCCGGACCGGAGACGGGCCCCTGGAGGTCACCAAGGAAGGCCGCGGCATCGTCCTGCGCATGCCCCTGGAGGGCGGCGGTCGTCTCGTCGTCGAGATGACGCCCGACGAGATCAAGGCGCTCGGCAAGGCGATCGAGGAGTGCGAGGGCCTCTAGGCCTCCTACCACCGACCATCACGAGTCCCCCGTCCGGCCATCGCCGGGCGGGGGACTCGTGCGTCCGCCTGCCCGCGCGCCCCTGCTCCCACGAGTCGACTGGCCAGGACACGCCGTCTGCGCGGCCGCGCGCACGGCGTGTCTTGGCCAGTCGACATGTGTGTGTGGGAGGGGCGAGACGCTCTGGTGCCCAGAGGGTGGATGGCAGGCAGCGGTCGGGCCCACGGTGGGGTTAGGGTCTGCGGGTGCCAGATGTTGCGTCCGACCAGCACAGACGTGTCCCCGAGGATCTGATCCGGCCTGCCGTCGTCACCTGGGAGCCCCACCCCGGCTCCGTGCTCGACGCGCTCGCCGATGCGCAGAGCGCCGACCTGGCCCTGGTGGTCCCGGTCGCCTCCGTCGACGACGCCCAGGCCGGGCCGCTCGACGAGACCGGTGAGCAGGCCCTGACGGCGGTGGGTCTCGACCCAGCCGCCGCGCTCGCCACCCACGAGCCCTCCGGCAAGGCAGGGGCCCTGACCGCCGTCTCGCTCCCGCCCGGCGAGCGCGGCGCCCGCGTGGTGCTGCTCGTGGGCACCGGCGAGGCCAGCACCGATGACCTGCGGGCGGCCGGCGCGGCGGTCGGCCGGGCCGTGGCGGAGCGCGAGCTGGTCGTGACCGGCAGCCTGGCCGCACCCGGCGAGCCCGGCGCGGACGCGGCCTTCGTCGAGGGGCTGACGCTCGCGGCATACCGCACCCCGCGCTGGGGCGCGAGCGGCCCGACCCGCGCCACGGAGGCGACACCCACGGTGCTCGCGGCCGGCATGGACCCCGAGGTCGTCCAGCGCGCTGCCGTCCGGGCCCGCGCCACCGTGATCGCCCGCAACCTCGGCAACACCCCCTCCAACATCAAGAACCCGGCCTGGGTCGCCGCGCAGGCCGAGGCCCTCGCCGCGGAGACCGGTCTGACCTGTCGGGTCTGGGCCGAGGACGAGCTCGCCCGGGACGGCTTCGGCGGCCTGCTCGCCGTCGGCGGTGGCTCCGCGACGCCGCCCCGGTTCGTGCGCCTGGACTACCAGCCCGAGTGCGGCCGCGAGCAGGACCGTGTCGTCCTCGCCGGCAAGGGCATCACCTTCGACACCGGCGGCCTCGACGTCAAACCGGCCGACGGCATGCTCGCGATGAAGACCGACATGCTCGGCTCCGCCATCGTGCTGGCCACTCTCGCCGCCTGCCGCGAGCTCGACGTGGCGGTGCCGGTGACGGGCCTGCTGGCCCTGGCCGAGAACGCCATCAGCGGCTCGAGCTATCGCCCCTCCGATGTCGTGACCCACTACGGCGGGACGACCAGCGAGGTGCGCAACACCGACGCCGAGGGACGGATGGTCCTGGCCGACGCCCTCGCCTATGCCGACGCCGAGCTCGCCCCGGCCGCGCTGGTCGACATCGCCACCCTCACCGGCGCTGCCCGCGTGGCGCTGGCCCGCTCGATGGCGCCGGTCTATGCCACCGACGACGACCTGCGCGACCAGCTCACCCGTGCGGGCGAGATCGCGGGGGAGCGGCTGTGGCCCTTCCCGCTCCACGACGGATACAGCGTGCAGCTGGAGTCCGACACCGCAGACCTCAACCACACCGGCCCGGTGCCCTCGCCCGGCGGCGGCTCGATCACCGCGGCGCTCTTCCTGCGCCGCTTCGTCGGCGAGCGCACCTGGGCCCACCTCGACATCGCCGGACCCGGCCGCTCCGACGCGGACTCGGGGATCCTCGCCAAGGGCGCGACCGCCTTCGGCACCAGACTGCTCACCTCATGGCTGGAGGGCCGCTCCTGATGGATGGACTCAACGCCGGATACGGACTGCTCGTGCGGTGGTCCCTCGACGGGACCGGGCAGGAGACCGCGGCCCAGCTGCGCCAGCACGTCGTCGGCACCTCGATGGCCCGCTTCATGTTCCAGGACGGGCTGGCCTTCAAGGTGTGGCGGATGAGCGAGGGCGCCTGGTTCGAGGGCACCTATGTCTTTGCCACCGAGGCTGCGCGCGACGACTTCCGGGAGCGGTATGCCGCCCAGGGCGACGACTGTGGCGACGTCACCGCGATCATCGGGTCACCGCCGCAGGTCGTCGAGGCCTATGAGGTCGTGGCGATCGCCGAGGGGCCCGAGGGATTCCGCTGCGGCCCCGGGCCCATCACCGCCTGAGCGGGGTGGCCGGCGCAGCGATCGCCCGACGGGGACGCCTCAGCGCTTGACCGCGAGGAAGACCCCGTCACCCGAGGCGACGAGCGCCGGGATGAGGTCGTCACGCTCACGCAGGTCCTTACCGAGGTCACGCAGCGCGGTGGTCTCCTCGTCGCGGGCCGCGGGGTCGGCGACCCGGTCGTGCCAGAGCATGTTGTCGATGACGAGCAGGCCGCCGGTGCGCAGCAGCCGGATGGCGTGCTCGACATAGTCGGCGTACTCCAGCTTGTCGCCGTCGACGACGACCATGTCATAGGCGCCGTCGGTCATCCGCGGCAGCACATCGAGGGCGGCGCCGCCGATGACGCGGGTGCGCTGGTGGGGGATCCCGGCCTGCTGGAAGGCCTGTCGCGCGGCCCGCTGGTGCTCGGGGTCGACGTCGATGCTGGTCAGGACGCCGTCGGCGGGCATCCCGTCGAGCAGCCAGAGACCGGAGACGCCTGCGCCCGTGCCGATCTCCATGACGTGCCGCGCCTGGATGGTGGCCGCCAGGACCCGCAGCAGTGCGCCCGCGCCCGGGCCGACAGGCGTCGCGCCCAGCTCGGTGCCGCGTCGGCGGGCCCCTTCGGTGACCTCGTTCTCCGACACGAACTCCTCGGCATAGGCGAGGCTGGCGGGCTTCTTGCTGCTCATGGCGACCAGCCTAGTGGCCCGGCCGGTATGCCGCGTTCGCCCGCCCGCGGCACACCGGCCCCTGCGCGTGCGCACCGCCCGGGGGACAGGCGGGCCCGGCCCGGCGCACAGCCTTCTCCCAGTTAGCTGCGGAAACATCTGGGGCACCGTGCACGTTGGAGCACGACGAGGCGCAGACCGCGCCACGACCGAGAGGGACAACCGTGACCGTGACCGGGCATGAGCTCGAGTCCTCCGCAGCCGAGGCCGTCGACGGCTGGAGCGCGCCCAGCTGGGAGGAGGTCGTCGAGCAGCACTCCGCGCGGGTCTACCGACTGGCCTACCGCCTCACCGGCAACCAGCACGACGCCGAGGACCTGACCCAGGACGTCTTCATCAGGGTGTTCCGCTCGCTGCACACCTACCGCCCCGGCACGTTCGAGGGCTGGCTGCACCGCATCACCACCAACGCCTATCTCGACAAGATGCGCCGCAAGCAGCGGATCCGCTTCGACGCGCTGTCCGACGAGGCCGCCGCGAGCCTGCCGAGCCGCGAGCTCGGCCCCGAGGCCCGCTTCGACGCCGACCACTTCGACGACGATGTCCAGCGCGCGCTCGACGCACTGCCCCCGGACTTCCGCGCGGCCGTCGTGCTGTGCGACATCGAGGGCCTGTCCTATGAGGAGATCGCCGCGACCCTGGGCATCAAGCTCGGCACCGTCCGCTCCCGGATCCACCGCGGCCGTGCCCTCCTGCGCGACGCGCTCGCCCACCGCGCCCCCACCCCCGTGGAGGAGCGCACGACGACCCCGCGTCGGACCCCCGGCCTGCGCAGGCCGCTGCCCGGGGTGCGCTGATGCTCGGACGTGATCGCTCCCGGTGCTGCCTCGGGGAGGTGGTGCACGACTACGCGCTGCGTGCGCTGCCGGCTCCCCAGCTGCTCCGGTGGGACCGTCACGTCGCGGTGTGCCTGCACTGCCAGTCGGCCGTCGCCGCCGAGACCCGCCTGATCACCGCGCTGCGCGGTGGCGGCCCGCGGCCCTCCTCCTCGCTCCAGGCCAGCCTGGTCGCGCTGGCTGCGAGTATGCCGCCGCCGGTGCCCCTGCCCACGCCCGCCCAGCAGGCGCCGCTGTCTGCTGCCCCGCTGCCGACGATCGCCCCGACCGCCCCCGCGCTGCACCACTCGCCGCTGCGGGCGGCGGCCATCGCCACCATGGCGGCGGGTGCCACGGCGGCTGCCGCGTGGAGCGTCGGTGTCCTCGGTGCGGGCGCCCAGGCCGGCCTGACCTCTCCCCGTCAGCAGACCCGCCCGGCCACCACCGTCGGCTTCGCCTCGCTCGGTGGCGCCGACGTGTGCCAGGCCAGCCATCCCGTCGCCGACGCGCTGTCGGTCCCGATCTCCCGGGCGTCGCGCGTGCGGGCACAGGTCGTGGGCGGAATGGGTCCTGCCGCTCCGGGCAGTGCACAATCGTCGCCATGACCGACGAGCGCCACCCCGAGCCCGACCGCGGCGACGACTACTGGGCGGCCCAGCCCGAGCCCGCGGTGCCCGGTGCCCAGGCCGAGCCGGTCGAGCCCGACGCACAGCCCGCGCCGGATGCGCCCGAAGCACAGCCGCTGCCCGTGGACGCGACGCAGGAGGTCCCGCTGGACCACACCCGCGAGGTGTCGCTGGACCACACCCGTGAGGTGCCGGCGCAGCCGCAGGCCCAGCAGCCGACCGCCGGCGAGCCGCTCGAGGGCGGCGCGCACGCGGCATACCCCATGGCCCAGGGGGCGCGGCAGCAGTGGCCGCCCGCCCCCGCGCCCGCGCAGAACTTCCCGCCCACCGTCACCGCCCCGCCGGCCAAGGTGCGCCGCGGCCCGTCGTGGCCGGGGGTGCTCGTGATCGCCCTCGTCTCCGCGATGCTCGCGGGCGCGCTGGGCGGGCTGCTCGGCGGCTGGCTGGCCTCGACCGGCAAGCTGCGCGTCGGCAGCCCGGGCAGCTCGATCCCCACCGCCGGCGCCGGGGCGACCTCCCGGCCCGAGGGCTCCATCGCCAACATCGCCGCCAAGGCGCTGCCGAGCGTGGTGACCGTGCAGGTCCAGGGCAGCTCGGGGCAGGGGACCGGCTCCGGCTTCGTCCTCGACACGGCCGGGCACATCATCACCAACAACCACGTCGTCGACACCGCGGCCAGCGGCGGCACGATCATCGTCCAGCTCTCCAACGGTGACGAGGAGAAGGCCACCATCGTCGGCCGCGACGTCTCCTATGACCTGGCGGTGCTCAAGGTCGCCCGCACCGACCTGACACCGCTGACGCTCGGCGCCTCCGCCGATGTCGTCGTCGGCGACCCCGTCATCGCGGTCGGGGCCCCGCTCGGCCTCGACTCGACCGTCACGACCGGCATCGTCAGCGCGCTCGGCCGCCCGGTCGTCCCGGGCACGACCGCCGACGACACCTCCTATATCAGCGCCATCCAGACCGACGCGGCGATCAACCCCGGCAACTCCGGCGGCCCGCTGCTCGACGCGCAGGGCCGGGTCATCGGCGTCAACTCCGCGATCGCCCGCGCCCCCGGCTCCACCGGCGAGGCCTCGGGCAACATCGGCGTCGGCTTCGCCATCCCCAGCGACCAGGTCAAGCGGACCGCCGAGCAGCTGATCTCCAAGGGCAAGGCCGACCACCCCGTCATCGGGGTCATGCTCGACTCGCGCTACACCGGTGAGGGCGTCAAGATCGCCGACGACGGCGCCAACGGCGAGGCCGTCACCAAGGACGGCCCGGCCGACAAGGCCGGTCTCGAGGCCGGCGATGTCATCGTCGAGTTCGACGGCAAGCGCGTCACCGACGCCGACGAGCTCATCGTCGCGATCCGGGCCAAGAGCATCGGTGACAGGGTCTCCCTTACAGTGCTGCGTGGCAATGAGAGGATCGATGCCACGATGGTGCTCCAGGGCAGCGGCGACTGAGCGCGGCTGCGGGCCGGGCCGACCGATGCGAGGGGACAGGTAGCCGATGTTCGGGATCAACGGGTGGGAGTTCATCCTGCTCGCCGTCCTCGCCGTCTTCATCCTCGGTCCCGAGCGACTGCCGGAGTATGCCGCGAAGCTGGCCCGCCTGGTCCACCAGGTCCGCCTCATGGCCGACGGGGCGCGCGGCCAGCTGCGCGAGCAGCTCGGCCCCGAGTTCGACGACATCGACTGGCGCCAGTACGACCCCCGCCAGTACGACCCGCGGCGGATCGTGCGCGAGGCTCTCGCCGAGCCGCTCCCCGGCACCGAGCCCGAGGGTGGCCCGGACGGTGACGACCCGGGCTATGACGCGGCGGCAGCGGCATACCCCCGGCCCCCGGTCGAGCACGACGCCACCCTGCCGACGCCCTACGACGTCGACGCCACCTGAGGCGTCCGCGACAGATACGAGCCGCGACAGACACGAGCCGCGACAGACACGAGAAGGCCCCCGCCCGTGAGGGAGGGGGCCTTCGTCGTCGGTGGCGCGGCGTCAGCGGCTGGCGGGGGTGATGCCCAGGGAGCGGCCGGCCAGGCCGCGGGAGCGGGAGGCGAGCTGGCGGGCGATGCCGCGCAGCGCGACCGCGGCGGCGCTGTCGGGCTGCTCGAGCACGACCGGCCGGCCCTGGTCGCCGCCCTCGCGCAGGGTCGGGTCGAGGGGGATCTGCCCCAGCAGCGGCACCTCGGCGCCGATCGAGCGGGTCAGCGACTCGGCCACGGTCTGGCCGCCACCGGAGCCGAAGATCTCCTGCCGGGTGCCGTCGGGCAGCTCCAGCCAGGACATGTTCTCGATGACGCCGACGACCCGCTGGTGGGTCTGGAGGGCGATCGAGCCGGCCCGCTCGGCGACCTCGGCGGCCGCGGTCTGCGGGGTGGTGACCACGATGATCTCCGAGTTGGGGATCAGCTGGGCGACCGAGATCGCGATGTCGCCCGTGCCGGGCGGCAGGTCGAGCAGGAGGACGTCGAGGTCGCCCCAGAAGACATCGCCGAAGAACTGCTGGAGCGCCCGGTGGAGCATCGGGCCGCGCCAGACGACCGGCTGGTTGCCGGGCACGAACATGCCGATCGAGATGACCTTCACGTCGTGGGCGACCGGCGGCAGGATCATGTCGTCGACCTGCGTGGGCCGCTGCTCGACACCCAGCATGCGGGGGATGGAGAAGCCATAGACGTCGGCGTCGACGACGCCGACCTTCATGCCCTGGGCGGCAAGCGCGGCGGCCAGGTTGGTGGTGACCGAGGACTTGCCGACGCCGCCCTTGCCCGAGGCCACGGCATACACCCGGGTCAGCGAGCCGGGCTTGGCAAAAGGGATCTCGCGCTCGGCGGCCCCGCCACGCAGCTGCTGGCGCAGGCCCGCGCGCTGCTCGTCGGACATCACGCCGAGGGTGACCTCGACGGAGGTGACGCCCTCGACCTTCTCCAGGGCGGCGGTGGTGTCGCGGCGCAGGGTGTCCTTCATGGGGCAGCCGGCGACGGTGAGCAGGATCGTGACGCTGGCCCGGCCGCTGTCGTCCACGGACGCGCCCTCGACCATGCCGAGCTCGGTGATCGGCTTGCGGATCTCGGGGTCGATGACCGTGGACAGGGCTGCGTGGAGCGTCTCGTCGCTCACCGGGGGCGTGGGCATTCCCCCATGGTAGGTCGCGCCGCGAGGGGCCGATGCGGGCGGTGTCGCTCAGCCGCCTGCCGGGGGCTCCTCGCGCACGTCCTGCTCACGGGCCCGCACCTCGAGCCCGCGCTCCTCCATCTCCTCGAGCAGGGTGCGCAGCTCGGAGCGGACGAAGTCGCGGGTCGCGGTGTCGCGCAGGGCCAGCCGCAGCGCGGCCACCTCGCGCGTGAGGTACTCGGTGTCGGCGAGGTTGCGCTCATCGCGGCTGCGGTCCTGCTCCAGCGCCACCCGGTCGCGGTCGTCCTGACGGTTCTGCGCGAGCAGGATCAGCGGCGCGGCATACGACGCCTGGAGGCTGAGGATAAGGGTGAGCAGGGTGTAGTTGAGGGCGCGCGGGTCGAACTGGACGCTCTCGGGCATGAAGGTGTTCCACGCCAGCCAGGCGACGACGAAGATCGTCATCCAGATGAGGAAGACCGGCGTGCCCATGAAGCGGGCGAACTTCTCGGAGAGGACGCCGAAGGCCTCTCCGCTGAACATGGCCGGCCGGCGGATGAGCCGGCGGCGCGCCTCGCGCGGCTGGTCGAGCCGAGGGGTGTTCCTGCGCTCAGCCATGGGTCACCTCGTGCCTCTCCTCGCGCCAGTCCTCGGGGAGGATGTGGTCGAGCACGTCGTCGACGGTGACCGCGCCCAGCAGGTGTCCCTCGTCGTCGACGACCGGCATCGAGACGAGGTTGTAGGTCGCGAAGCGCCGGGTGATCTCGCCCAGGGGCGCCTCCGGGGGGAGGGCGTCGACGTCCTTGTCGAGAATGCCGCCGACCGCGTTGTGCGGGGGCTCGCGCAGCAGGCGCTGGATGTGGACCATGCCGAGATAGCGGCCGGTCGGGGTCTCCAGCGGTGCGCGGCAGATGAAGACCACCGTCGCCAGCGCGGTGGGCAGCTCCTCCTGCCGCACGACGGCCAGGGCCTCGGCGATCGTGGCCTCCGGGCCGAGGACGACCGGCTCAGAGGTCATCAGGCCACCGGCGGTGTTCTCGTCATAGGTCAGCAGGCGCCGCAGGTCGGCCGCCTCGTCGGGCTCCATCTCGGCCAGGAGCTCCTCCTGGGCCTCCGGTGTCAGCTCCGAGAGGAGGTCGGCGGCGTCGTCGGGCTGCATCGCCTCGAGGACGTCGGCGGCGCGCTCGCGCTGGAGGTGCCCGAGGATCTCGATCTGGTCCTCCTCCGGCAGCTCCTCGAGCACGTCGGCGAGCTTGTCGTCGGCCAGCGCCTCGACGACCTCGCGCCGACGCTTGTCGGGCAGGTCCTTGATCGCCTCGGCGAGGTCGGCCGCCTTGAGGTCCTCGTAGGTCTCGAGCAGCCGGGCCGCGCTCTGGGCGTCGCCGCTCTCGTGCAGGCCGGTCACGTCCTCGATGGGCACCACGGTGGTGGCGCCGCGGCGGCGCGAGAGCCGGGAGAGAGTGCCGGTGGCGGGCCTGCCCTCGCGCACGAAGACCTTGGTGGCGGCCCAGTCGCGGGTGCGCTCGCGCTCGATCGCGAGGTCCTCGACCGTGCCCTCCTGCTCGGCGCCCTCGGCGCGCCAGCGGATCGGCCGCTCCAGCAGCTCGGCGAGCGCCAGGGTCTCGGAGTGGCGCTGCTCGAAGCGGCGCATGTTGACCAGCCCTGTAGTGATGACCTGGCCGCCGTCGACGGAGGTCACCCGCGTCATGGGGACGAAGACCCGACGCCGCCCGGGCACCTCGACGACCAGCCCGATCACGCGTGGGCGGGCCCGGCGGGCCGAGAAGGTGAGCACGACATCGCGCACGCGGCCGACCTGGTCGCCGAGCGGGTCGAACACGCTCAGCCCGGCCAGACGGGCGACATAGACGCGGGAGGGGGTGCTCACGAGGCCCAAGGCTAACCCTGCCGGCGTATGCCGTGTGTTCACCTCGCGGGGGCCGTCGGCTGTCGGACCCCGCTGGCAGACTTGGACCATGACGACACAGGTGCTGCTGGTCCCCGGTTTCTGGCTCGGCGCGTGGGCGTGGGACGAGGTCGCCTCCCATCTGCGCGACCGCGGCCTCGACGTCACCGCGCTGACCCTGCCCGGCCTCGAGCCCGGCTCCGATCCGTCGGCGACCCTCGCCGACCAGGCCGACGCGATCGAGGCCGCCATCGACCCGGCCGCCGAGCGCGTGGTGCTGGTGGTGCACAGCGGGGCGACCGTGCCGGGGTGCCTTGCCGTGGACCGCGATCCGGCGCGCTTCGCGCGGGTGGTCTATGTCGACACCGCGCCCGTGGTCGACGGCTTCGCGGTCGGTCCCGACCACACCGGCGAGGTGCTGCGGCTGGAGGAGGTGTGGGAGGAGGAGCTCGGGCAGGGCTCGATGCGCGACCTGACCGACGAGCAGCTGGCGACCTTCCGCGAGCGGGCCGTGCCTCAGCCGGGGGCGACCGTCCACGAGCCGGTGCGCCTGGCCAGTGACGAGCGGCTCGCGGTGCCGGGCACGGTGATCTGCACGGCCTTCCCCGCCTCCGACTACCAGTCCTATGCCGAGCAGGGCGCGCCTTTCCTCGCCGGTCTGCTCGCCTATGACCGCCTCGACCTCGTCGACCTGCCCACCGGGCACTGGCCCATGTGGTCGCGTCCGGCCGAGCTCGCCGACCTCATCGGCGAGGCCGCCCACGGCGCCACCCCGCCCGGCGCCTGAGACGTCGCCAGGGGCCGAGGGTGAGCGCGGTCATAACGGCGGTGTGATGCCCGCTGGTACGTTCGCGGCGGACCAGCCGCGCGGCATACCGGCTGGAGCATGCCCCCCACCCGCACGCCAACGAGAGGCACCAGATGCGCAGCGCCAAGGACTTCTTCCGCCCCCTCGCCGTCGGGGCTCCGACGCCCGTCACCGAGGTGCCGGCCCGGCCGAGCCGGATGATCCACTTCTTCGACCCGAGCAACGAGAAGATGGCGGCGAAGATCCCGGCCATGGTCGGCAAGGTCGACGTGCTCCTGGGCAACCTCGAGGACGCCGTCAAAGCCGACAAGAAGGAGGCCGCCCGCGCCGGCCTGGTGCAGATCGCCAAGTCCACCGACTTCGGCGAGGAGACCCAGCTGTGGACGCGGGTCAACGCCCTCGACAGCCCGTGGGTGCTCGATGACCTGATCACGCTGGTCACCGAGATCGGCGACAAGCTCGACGTCATCATGATCCCCAAGGTCCAGGGCCCCGAGGACATCCACTATGTCGACCGCATCCTCGCCCAGCTCGAGGCCCGCGCCGGCCTCGACCGCCCGCTGCTCGTCCACGCCATCCTCGAGACCGCGCGCGGCGTGGCCAATGTCGAAGCCATCGCCGGCGCCAGCCCGCGCATGCAGGGCATCTCGCTCGGCCCGGCCGACCTCGCCGCCGACCGCCGCATGAAGACCACCCGCGTCGGTGGCGGCCACCCCGGCTATCTCGTGCGCCAGGACCCGCCCAGGAACGACGCGGGGGAGTCCGACATCAACGGCGAGCGGGCGATCTACCAGCAGGACCTGTGGCACTACACGGTCGCCCGCATGGTCGACGCCTGCGCGATGCACGGGATCTTCCCCTACTACGGCCCCTTCGGTGACATCAAGGATGTCGTGGCCTGCGAGGACCAGTTCCGCAACGCCTTCCTGCTCGGCTGCGTCGGCACCTGGTCGCTGCACCCGGTGCAGATCGACATCGCCAAGAAGGTCTTCTCGCCGTCGGCCGAGGACGTCGCCCACGCCCGCCGCGTCAAGGAGGCCATGGGCGATGGCACCGGTGCCGTCATGCTCGACGGCAAGATGGAGGACGACGCCAGCCTCAAGCAATGCCTGGTGATCCTCGAGCTCGCCGAGCGCCTGTCCAAGAACGACCCCGAGCTCGCCGAGCTGTATGCCGCGAAGCCCCAGACGGAGGAGAGCAAGTGACCCAGCAGGCCCCCACCGCGGAGCAGATCGCCTTCCGCCCGCGCCGGTCCGTCCTCTATATGCCCAGCTCCAACGAGCGGGCCCTGGAGAAGGCCAAGACCCTGCCGGTCGACGGTCTCATCCTCGACCTCGAGGACGCCGTCGCTCCCGATGCCAAGGAGGGTGCACGCGAGAACGCCTGTGCCGCAGCGGCATCCGGCGAATACGGCAAGCGTGAGATCACGATCCGCATCAACGGCATCGGCACCCAGTGGCACGAGGCCGACATGGCCGCGGCCGCCAAGGCCGGCCCCGACGGCATCGTCGTGCCCAAGGTCAACAGCGCCGAGGAGGTCCGCCAGCTGGTCGAGGCGATGGTCGCCGGCGGCGCCCCCGACAAGACCCGGCTGTGGGCGATGGTCGAGACGCCCGAGGCCATCTTCAACGTCCGCGAGATCGCGGCGGCCTCCGACCGGCTCGCGGTCCTGGTCATGGGCACCAACGACCTCGTCAAGGAGCTGCGCGCCGACCACGTGCCGGGCCGCGGCCCGCTCGTGACCGCCCTCCAGCTCTCGCTGCTGGCCGCCCGAGAGTCGGGGGTCGCGATCCTCGACGGCGTCTACAACAACGTCAAGGACGCCGACGGTTTCCTCGCCGAGTGCGAGCAGGGCCGCGACTACGGCTTCGACGGCAAGACGCTCATCCACCCCGGCCAGGTCGAGGTGTGCAACACCACCTTCGCGCCGTCGCCTGAGGCGGTCGCCGACGCCGAGGGCATCCTCCGGGCGTGGGAGGACGGCAAGGGCTCGGGCGTGGTGACCTACAACGGCAAGATGATCGAGAATCTCCACGTCGAGACGGCCCAGCGGGTGCTCGAGTCGGCCCGTCGGATCGCCGAGCTGCAGGCCGACCAGGCCTGACCGACCCAGCCCGGGTCTGGTGTGACCAGTGGGGCTGATGGGGCGCCTCGTGCCCAGACTGTGACAGGGCTTGCCTGTCCGATGTGCCGGATTCTCCCGCCCCGCGATCGTATGATTTTCACGTGTCATCGGACGCAACCTTTTGACCGCGTGGATGCATCAAGAGGGTGTCGTCGCCAAACATCAGGGGGAGGCGGCGCCTGACACACCGACCGTTTGGAGGAGACCATGGAACTGACCCGCCGTGCAGCTATCCAGTCCGTTGCGGCTGCCACCGTCGCCGGAGGTGTCTCCCTCGCCGGGGCCACGTCCGCCCAGGCCGCGTTCGCCACGCTGAAGCCCGGGATGAAGAGCGCGGCCGTGCGTGACCTGCAGATCCGCCTGGCCCGTCTCGGCTACTGGCTCGGTGCTGCCGACAGCGCCTACGGTCACCTGACCACCCAGGCGGTCATGGCCATCCAGGGTGCCGCGGGCGTGGCCCGTGACGGCATCTGCGGCCCCGTCACCTGGTCCAAGGTCGTGGCCGGTGTGCGGCCGACCGCCCGGAGCCGGTCCGGCAAGGTGATCGAGGTCGACAAGTACCGCCAGATCATCAAGTTCGTGGTCAACGGCCGGCTCTACATCACGATCCACACCAGCACCGGCTCGAACCAGCGCTACTACTCGGGTGGCGCGTGGCACACCGCCTACACCCCGACGGGCCACTTCCGCGTCTTCCGCCAGGTCAACGCCTGGGACAAGTCCCCGCTCGGCGAGCTCTACCGCCCGAAGTACTACTACGGCGGCTATGCCATCCACGGGTCGCTGTCCATCCCGGGCTACCCGGCCTCGCACGGCTGCTGCCGCGTGAGCACCGGTGCGATGAACCTCTTCTGGGGCACGTCCTACCCGATCCAGATCGGCACCGCGGTCTGGGTCTACTGACCACCGGCCCTCGGCCACCTCAGCGGGCCCCGCGACCCCTGGTCGCGGGGCCCGCTGCTGTCTGGGGTCTCGATGCTGTGCGGGCGCGGCCCGTCGCTGAGCGGGGGCTTGATGCTGTGTGGGCGCGGCCGTCCCGATTTGTGGGCTGGGCCCGGTCCGCGGGACAATGGAAGCGGTGTCACAACGGAGTGCCCGCACCAATCCGCACCCAAGACACAAAGTGAGTGATCAGACATGCGCTCCATGCGCTCCTTCGCCCGCGCCCTCGACTCCTGGACGCTCTACGCGTTCAATGCGGAGCCCATCTGGGTCTACCGCCGTCAGGGCTGAGCACACGACAACACTGGCCCCCGTCCTCCCTTGAGGCGGGGGCCAGCGGCATGTCCGGGCTCCGCTGCCCGGCCCACAGTGGTCGTCCAGCCCAAAGTGGTCTTCCGGCCGCCGTCCGACGCGTCCCGCCAGCAAGAAGTGGTCACCACACCGCCATCGGCGGCGCCCTGACGACCACATTCCTGCGTGGATGGCACTGTCGCGGCCACTTCCGGGTGTCGATGGTGCTCTCGCAGCCACTTCCGGGTGTCGATGGTGCTCTCGCAGCCACTTTCCTGCTCCGACGGCGCTCACCACCGGCGGGTCGCCGCGGCGACGGCGTCGCCGACCAGCACCCCCTCGTCGACCGGCAGGCCTCGAGCGGTGAACCAGCGCGCCATCACACTGGCGTCGCGGGTCAGATAGTCCATCCCCTGGGGGTTGCCGATGACATCGACCACCTGCGGCCAGTCGATGACCACGATCCGCTCGTCGTGCACGAGCACGTTGTAGGGCGAGAGGTCACCGTGGGCCCAGCCCTCCTCGGCCAGGCGCAGGATGACCTCGCGCACCTGCTCGAACAGCTGGGCGAGGACGTCCCGGCCCGGACGGGTGGCGGCCAGCCGCGGCGCGCCGACCCCGTCGGAGCCGACGAACTCCATGAGCATCTCCCGGCCGTCCAGCTGCACCGGATAGGGGACCGGCAGGCCGATCTCCCACATGCGGCCCAGGGCCGCGAACTCCGCGCCCGCCCACTGAGCAGAGACGAGCTCGCGGCCAAAACCGGTGCGCCGGGCCATCGCCCGCGTCTCCCGTGAGCGCCGCACCCGCCGACCCTCGAGATAGCCGGCGTCGCGGTGGAAGAGCCGGTGGTCGCCGGTCCGGAAGCGTTTGGCCGCCATGACGACATCGCGGTCGTCGCGCCCGGGCACCCAGCGCCGGACGAGGTGGACATCGGCCTCCTTGCCGGACTTGAGCACGCCGAGGTCGGCGTCGACAGCGCCTAGCTCCGTCACGACCCAGTCGGGGCGTGGGCCGGGGCCGTGGCCGGCGGCATCCCAGGTCGACCAGCGCTCACCCTCCGGGGGCCGGTCCGGATGGCTGTCAAAGCTGTGGCTGTCAGTCGCGGAGCGGTCCTGCTCCGAGTGGTTGTGCATGATGGATCTCCGTGTGTGCGAAGGGAACTGGGGACGCAAGAGCGCCCAGGACAGTCATCTGCATGTCGCACCTCCACGGAGTCGGGCCCGGCGGTATGCCGTGCTGGCAGCGATGCTCGCATCTCGCGGACGCCGCGCGCACCCGGTTTTTCTCGCGCAGCGGCCTCCCACGGGCCGCTCCGCTGTGGCAGGGTCGTCCTACCTGCCACGCACCACCTAAGGGGATCCCCATGCGCCGTATCGCCACGGCCGGCATCGCCGCCGGCCTGCTCGCCCTCGCCTCGGCCACCTCGGCCGGCGCCATCAACAGCTACAACGCCAGCCCCGCACCGGAGCGGACCGAGGTCGGCGCCTATGTCGCCTTCTGGGACTACCCCGACGACGGCAAGGCCGCCCGCTTCGACTGGGTCTGCTCCGGGGCGATGATCGACGACGACACCTTCCTGACGGCCGCCCACTGCACCGCCGACTGGCCGGAGGGCGCCCGCCACTTCGTCAGCCTCGAGCAGGACTTCCAGGGCCTGCTGGACCAGCACAAGGACCTCAGCGCCACCGAGCAGATGGCCCTCTTCCTGGCCAACGGCTGGATCGTGGAGGCCACCCCCCACTCCGACCCGGAATACCCGGGCAACGGCGCCGACTCCCAGGACATCGCGGTTCTCGACTTCGCCGACCGCGCCGTGACCCCCCAGGACGTCTGGGACTTCACGCCCGCCACGCTGCCGACCGCGGGCCTGCTCGACCAGCTGGGCGGGCGCACCCTCGACGCGAAGACCTGGTGGTCGGTCGGCTACGGCACCGAGGAGTCCAACCGTGGTCCCGGCGGGCACACCCACCCCGGCGGCGGCATCCGGATGAAGGCCAAACTCGGCTTCAACGCCCTCAACAAGACCTGGGTCCGGCTGGCCATGAACGAGTCCCGCGGCTACGGCGGCGCCTGCTACGGCGACTCCGGGGGCCCGGTCTTCACCGAGATCGACGGGCGGCTCATCCTGACCGCCACCACGATCACCGGCGACGGCCCCTGCTATGCCACCAATGTCGTCTACCGGATGGACACGGCCGGGGCCCGCGACTTCCTCGACGAGTTCGTCACGCTGCCCTGACCGACGGGCAGCAGCGCCAGCGCTCACGGCCCGCGTGATCCCAACGTGTGTGGGATCACGCGGGCCGAGCCTGTTCGCCCGGCCCGGCCCACCGGCATACTCGATCATTGATCCCAGACCCCGACGCAAAGGCGGCACCTGCGCATGTCCCGACTCCAGACGACCGATGGACTGACCGAGGAGCAGGCCGAGCTCATCAAGCTCGTGCGCCAGTTCGTCGAGGAGCAGATCATCCCCGTCGCCACCGACCTTGAGCACAAGGACGAGTACCCCCAGCAGATCGTCGACGGCATGAAGGAGATGGGGATCTTCGGCCTGATGATCCCCGAGGAGTACGGCGGCCTCGGCGAGTCGCTGCTCACCTACGCGCTGTGCGTGGAGGAGATCGCGCGCGGCTGGATGAGCGTCTCGGGCATCATCAACACCCACTTCATCGTCGCCTACATGCTGCTGCACCACGGCACCGAGGAGCAGAAGCAGAAGTACCTGCCCAAGATGGCGACGGGCGAGATCCGCGGCGCCTTCTCGATGTCCGAGCCCGCGCTCGGCTCCGACGTCTCGGCCATCTCCACCAAGGCCGTCAAGGGCGAGGGCGACGAGTGGACGATCAACGGCCAGAAGATGTGGCTGACCAACGGTGGCAGCGCCAACCTCGTCGCCGTCCTGGTCAAGACCGACATGGGCGCCGACAGCGTCTACAAGAACATGACGACCTTCCTCGTCGAGAAGGAGTCCGGCTTCGGCGAGACCGCGCCCGGCGTCACCGTGCCCGGCAAGATCGACAAGATGGGCTACAAGGGCGTCGACACCACCGAGCTCGTCTTCGACAACTACAAGACGACCGACGCGCAGATCCTCGGCGGGGAGCCCGGCAAGGGCTTCTACCAGATGATGGACGGCGTCGAGGTCGGCCGCGTCAACGTCGCCGCCCGCGCCTGTGGCCTCGCCCGCCGCGCCTTCGAGCTCGGCATCTCCTATGCCCAGCAGCGCACGACCTTCGGCAAGCCGATCGCCCAGCACCAGGCGATCATGTTCCGCCTCGCCGACATGGCCACCAAGGTCGAGGCCTGCCACCAGATGATGGTCAAGGCCGCCAAGCTCAAGGACCGCGGCAAGCGCAACGACCTCGAGGCCGGCATGGCCAAGTACCTCGCGGCCGAGTACTGCGCCGACGTCGTCGAGCAGTCCTTCCGCATCCACGGCGGCTACGGCTACTCCAAGGAGTACGAGATCGAGCGCCTCTACCGCGAGGCCCCGATGCTGCTCATCGGCGAGGGCACGGCCGAGATCCAGAAGATGATCATCGGCCGCCGCCTCCTCGAGGACTACAAGCTCTGAGGATCCTTGACCAGCAGGACCACAAGGTATGCCGCGCAGCCCAGCTGCGCGGCATACCTGCGTCTTGGGGTGGGGGCTCAGCCCTCGTCGAAGGCGGGATCGAATGCCGCGTCGGCGGCGCGCTCCTTGGGCGTCCTGATCTCGGCGCGTGCGACCTCGTCGGCCTCCTCGGGGTCGGCGTCCTCGGCGGGGGACTGCGGCTCGGAGGGGGTGGCGGGCTCGTGATGGTGGTGGCCGCCGTCGATGCTCCAGCCGCCGAAGCCGTCGGCGACCGGACCCGCCCCCGAGACCTCGTCGTGGGCCGCGAGACGGCCGGTGAGCCAGCGCAGGGTCTGGGTGGCCGCCGCCTCGCCCGCGGCGACGGGGTCACCGCCGCCCTCGAGATCCCAGACGGTGGCCTCGTGCGAGAGGGATCTGCCCTCAGGCCGGAAGGTCGCCTCGACCGTCACGCCGCCCGACTCCGACACGACGGCGGGCCCGAAGGAGACAGGCACCGGCGAGCGCATGGTGACTGCCTCGATATAGGCAGTCGCGGCCTGGTCCTCAGCAGAGTCGATCATCTGCCGAGGTTAGCGGACTGAGGGCGCGCGCAGCCCCGCGTCAGCGCACGAGCCTGCTCCCGGTCGACTCCGAGGGACGGGTGAGACAATGGCCGGCATGAGCTCGACCTCGCCCGGCCTGTCCGCCGCCCGCGCCAACCTCCAGTTGCAGTACCCCATGTCCCTGGGGACCTATGAGAGGTATGAGGACGCGCAGCGGGCGGTCGACTACCTGGCCGACCACGAGTTCCCCGTCGAGAACGTCCTGATCGTCGGCACCGACCTCAAGCAGCTCGAGCGCGTCACCGGGCGCATCACCCGGGGACGCATCGCGCTCGGCGGCCTGATGTCGGGTGCTTGGCTGGGTGCCTTCGTGGCGATGGTCTTCATGCTCTTCGACAGCGCCAACAGCACCCCGGCGATGATGCTCTCGACGATCCTGTTCGGCGCCGTCTTCGGCCTCGTGTGGGCCCTGATCGGCTATGCGATGACCCGGGGCCGGCGCGACTTCGCCTCGGTGACCCAGGTCGTGGCGACCCGCTATGAGGTCCTCGTCGAGCACCGCTTCGTGCAGCAGGGCCGGGACCTGCTCACCGAGATGGACCCGATGGCCGCCGCCCAGGCCCAGGTCGCCCGGGCCCGCGCCGAGGCGGAGGCCGCCCAGGCACAGGCCCAGCCGCAGGGGCAGTCGCAACCGCAGGCGCAGCCGCAGTCGCGTCCGGAGGAGCCGGCCGGCCCTCAGGCCTGAGCGATCCGGGCGATCCACGCCTCGACGTCGGCGGAGGTGCGCGGCATGTCGGCCGAGAGCACCTCGCAGCCGTCCTCGGTCACCACGACGTCGTCCTCGATGCGCACACCGATGCCGCGGAAGCGCTCGGGCGCCAGCAGGTCGTCTGCCTTGAAGTAGAGGCCGGGCTCGACGGTGAGGACCATGCCGGGGGCCAGCTCGCCGTCCATGTACTCCGCGCGGGTGGCCAGCGCGCAGTCGTGCACGTCGATGCCGAGGTGGTGGGAGGTGCCGTGCACCATCCAGCGCCGGTGGTACTGGCCGTGCTCGGTGTCGAGGGTGCCCTCGACGTCGATGCCCTCGGGCAGCAGCCCCCAGCGGTGCAGGTGCTCGGCGATGACGCGGATCGCGGCGGCGTGGATGTCGGAGAACCGCGCGCCGGGGCGGACGGCGGCGATGCCGGCCTCCTGCGCGGCATACACCGCGTCATAGATCTCGCGCTGGGCATCGGTGAAGCGGCCGGAGACCGGCAGGGTGCGGGTGATGTCGGCGGTGAAGAGGCTGTCGACCTCCACCCCGGCGTCGATCAGCACGAGGTCGCCCTCGTGGACCTCGCCGGTGTTCTTGATCCAGTGCAGCGTGTTGGCGTGGTCGCCGGCCGCGCAGATCGAGTCATAGCCCACGCCGTTGCCCTGGTGGCGGGCGTGCAGGCCGAAGACGCCCTCGATCCAGCGCTCGCCGCGGCCGCGCTCGAGTGCCTCGCCCATGCCGGCGATGACGGCCTCGAAGCCGGTGTGGGTGGCCGCGACCGCCTCGCGCATCTGGTCGATCTCCCACTCGTCCTTGACCAGCCGCAGCGTGGAGGCGGCGTGGCTGAGCGCGTCGTCCTGCTCGGCGGCCTGCTCCTGGGCGACCGACGCGGCGCTGCGGGCCGCCTCGACGATGCCGGCGACCTGGGTGTCGGCCTCGCGGATGACGCGGATCGTCACCACCCCCGCGTCCTTGCCGACGGCGGGCTCGAAGTCGTCGATGTGGCGCGCGCGCAGCCCGAGCTCGGCCTCCATGTCGGCCAGCGTCGGCCGGGCGCCCACCCAGAACTCGCCATAGCGGGCGTCGCCGAAGAACTCGTCGGTGTCGCGGTCGGCGAGCGGCCGGAAGAAGAGCTGGGCCTCGTGGCCGCCCTCCTCCAGGGGCTCGAGCACCAGGACCGCGTCGGGCTCGCGGTCGGCGCCGAGGCCGGTGAGGTGGGCGAAAGCGCTGTGCGGGCGGAAGACATAGTCGGTGTCGTTGGAGCGCACCTTGAGCCCGCCGGCCGGGATGACCAGCCGCTCGCCCGGGAACGCGGCGGCCAGCGCCTCCCGCCGCTGCGCGGCATACGCGGCGACCTCGGCCCGCTCGGGGGTGGCGACCGCGCGCGGGGCCCAGCCGGACGCCACGAACTCGCGGAACTCGTCGGTGGTGGGGCGGGCGCGGTTGTCGGACTGCTTCTGCTCTTCGCTCACCCCGCCATGGTGCCACCCCGATCGGGTATGCCGGGTGCGCCCCTAGTCTGGGCGGCATGGCCTTCTTCGCGATCACCTATACCTATGCCGCCGACCCGCGCATCGACGAGCTGCGCCCCGAGCACCGCGCCTATCTGGCCGCGCTGGCCGAGCAGGGGCTGCTCAAGGCCTCCGGGCCGTGCCCCGGCACCGAGCCCGCCCAGGCGCTGCTGGTCCTTGACGTGGACTCGCGCGAGGTGGTCGAGTCGCTGCTGGCCGACGACCCCTTCCAGTCGGCCGGTCTGGTGCACCAGACCGACATCGTCGAGTGGAACCCGATCATCGGCGTCTTCGCCTCCTGACCGCCCCGGCCACCCGCCCCGGTTGCGTTGAAAACACTGGTTTCAACGCCACACCGGGGCGGTTGGCGTTGAAACCAGTGTTGTCAACGGGTCAGAGGTCGCGGTCGGGGGCGGCGCGGCGGGCGGCGTCGGCGCTCTCGTCGTCGGGCATCGTCTGGCTCGACATCTCGGCCTCGACCCGCCGGCGGTAGAGGCCGACCTCCCACTCGATCTGCGCCTCGTCCCAGCCCAGGATCGGGGCGAGCAGCCGGGCCGCGTGCGGCGCCGCCTCGAGCCCCCGGTCGCGGGCCTCGATCGAGATGCGGGTGCGGCGGGTCAGCACGTCGGTGACGTGCAGGGCGCCCTCGCTCGCGGCGGCATAGACGACCTCGGCCTTGAGGTGGCGCTCGCCGCCGGGCAGGAGCTCGCCGAGCTCGGGGTCTGCCGCGATGAGGGCCAGCAGCTCGGGGGTGAGGCTGCCGTAGCGGCCGAACAGGCCCGACACGAGATCGGGCTCGATGCCGGCTGAGGTGGCCAGCACGGCCAGACGCCCCTTGACCTCCGACCAGCGCTCGGCGCCGAGCAGCGGCACCCGCTCGGTGCGGGAGGCGGGCCGTTCGTCCCCGAGGTCGGACAGGGCGGCGTCGACGGCGTCGGCGGCCATCACCCGATAGGTCGTGTACTTGCCGCCGGCGATGAGGGTCAGGCCGGGGACCGGTGTGGCCACGACGTGCTCGCGTGAGAGCTTGGTCGTCGCGTCCTCCTCCTTGCCCTGGATGAGGGGGCGCAGCCCGGCATAGACGCCGTCGATATCGCTGCGGGACAAGGGATTTGTCAGGACGGCGTTGACGGTGTCGAGCAGATAGCCGATGTCGGCCGAGGTCGCCGCGGGGTGGGAGCGGTCGTGGTGCCAGTCGGTGTCGGTCGTCCCGATGATCCAGTGGTGCTCCCACGGGATGATGAAGAGCACGGACTTCTCGGTGCGCAGGATGACGCCCGTCTCGGAGTCGATGCGGTCGCGCGGGACCACGAGGTGGACCCCCTTGCTGGCCCGCACCCGCAGCGGCTCCGCACCGCCGGCCATCCGCTGGATGTCATCGCTCCAGACGCCGGCCGCCCCGATGACCCGCTTGGCGCGGATGTCGAACTCCTCGCCGGTGACGCCGTCGCGGGCGCGCACCCCGACGACGCGGTCGTCGTGCCGGATGATCTCGGTGGCGGCGACCCGGTTGGCGACATGGGCGCCGTTGGCGGCCGCGGTGCGGACCAGCTCGAGGACGAACCGTGCGTCGTCGACCTGGGCGTCGTAGTACTGGATCGCGCCGGTGAGGGCGTCGGGGCGCAGACTGGGCATCAGCTCGAGGGCGGCCTTGCGTGAGAGGTGCCGGTGGCGGGGGAGCCCGCCGGTCTGGCGCACGCCGAAGGCGAGCCCGTCATAGAGCGCGACACCGGAGCCGACATAGAAGCGCTCCCACGCCGGCTTCTGGAGCGGATACATGAAGGCGACCGGCCGCACGAGGTGCGGGGCGACCTTGGTCAGCAGCAGCTGGCGCTCCTGGAGGGCCTCGTGGACGAGGGCGAAGTCGAGCATCTCCAGATAGCGCAGGCCGCCGTGGATGAGCTTGCTGGAGCGGGAGGAGGTGCCCGACCCGTAGTCGCGGGTCTCGATCAGCCCGGTGTCCAGTCCCCGCGTCACGGCGTCGAGGGCGGTGCCGGCACCGACGACGCCGCCGCCGATGACGAGGACATCGAGTTCGTGCCCGGACTGGAGACGGCGCATGGCGGCCCGGCGGGCGGTGGGGGAGAGCATCAGCCGTCCACCTCCACCCAGTCGAGGGTGCGTTCGACCGCCCGCTTCCAGCGTGCGTGGCCCTCGGCGCGCTGCTCCTCGGACCAGGTCGGCTCCCAGCGCTCGGCCTCGGCCCAGTTGGCCCGCAGCTCGTCGGCGCCGGACCAGAAGCCCGTGGCCAGACCGGCGGCGTATGCCGCGCCCAGCGCCGTCGTCTCGGGCACCTTGGGCTTGGAGACGGGCACCCCGAGGATGTCGGCCTGGAGCTGCATGCACAGACGGTTGGCGGTCACGCCGCCATCGACCTTGAGCACGTCGAGGTCGATGGCGCTGCCGTGTGCCTCGGTGTCGGCCACCATCGCGTCGGCGACATCGCGGGACTGATAGCAGATGGCCTCCAGCGTCGCCCGCGCGATGTGGGAGCTGGTGTTGAAGCGGGACAGACCCACGATCGCGCCGCGGGCGTCGGAGCGCCAGTAGGGGGCGAACAGCCCCGAGAACGCAGGCACGAAGACGACCCCGCCGGAGTCGTCGACCTTGGCGGCCAGCGCCTCCACGTCGTCGGCGCGGGTGATGATGCCGAGCTGGTCGCGCAGCCACTGGACGGCCGAGCCGGTGACGGCGATCGAGCCCTCGAGGGCATAGACCGGGTCGTCCTCACCGAGCTGGTAGGCCACCGTCGTCAGCAGCCCGTGCTTGCTCCGGACGATCTCGTTGCCAGTGTTGAGAAGCATGAAATTGCCTGTGCCATAAGTGTTCTTGGCCTCGCCGGGGGAGAAGCAGACCTGCCCGACGGTCGCCGCCTGCTGGTCGCCGAGGACCCCGGTGACCGGCACGTCGGCCCGCATCCGGGTCCGCGCGGTCGTGCCGTATGCCGTGGGGTGGGAGCTCGGCCGGATGTCCGGCAGCATCGTGCGGGGGATGCCGAAGAAGCCCAGGAGCTCCTCGTCCCACTCGAGGGTCTCCAGGTCCATGAGCATCGTGCGGCTGGCATTGGTCACGTCGGTGACATGCGTGCCGCCGTCGGGCCCGCCGGTCATGTTCCATATGAGCCAGGTGTCGGGGGTGCCGAAGATGGCGTCGCCCCGCTCGGCCGCCTCGCGGGCCCCTTCGACATTGTCGAGGACCCACTGGATCTTGCCCGCGGAGAAATAGGTCGCGGGGGGCAGGCCCGCCTTGCGCCGGATGACATCGCCGCGCCCGTCGCGCTCCAGGGCGGCCGCGATGCGGTCGGTGCGGGTGTCCTGCCAGACGATGGCATTGGTCAGCGGCCGGCCGGTGGTGCGGTCCCACACGATCGTGGTCTCGCGCTGGTTGGTGATGCCGATGGCCGCGAGGTCGCCGCCCTGGAGGCCGGCCTTGGCCAGGGCCGTGCCCACGACGGTCTGGGTGCGCTCCCAGATCTCGAGGGGGTTGTGCTCGACCCAGCCGGCCCGGGGCATGATCTGCTCGTGCTCGAGCTGGTGGTGGGCCACCTCTGCACCGTCGTGGTCGAAGATCATGAACCGGGTGCTGGTCGTGCCCTGGTCGACAGCTCCCACGAAGTCAGCCATGGACGGCAGCCTACGTGCGCGCCGCGGTGCGGCGACGGCATACCGGCTGTGATCTGGGTGGGCGTGCGGGGCCGGTCAGGGCCAGTCCCATCGGATGCCGTGCACGCCCGGCTCCGCCCCGAGGCGCACCGACTGCACCTCGCAGCCGCGCACGGGCAGCTCCCACTCGCCCGGGCCGTCGGCGGCGACCCGCCCGGTGGAGGGGTGGACATAGCCCAGGACCCGGCTGGGCAGGGCTGCCGGGTGGAAGACGACCTCGAGGGTGGCGTCGTGGAGTTCGTCGACGATCGAGCGCTCGATGCGCCGCACCTTGGTGCGGGTCGGCGCCCAGGTCGCCAGGACCTCGGTCAGCAGCTCGCCGACGGCCATGGGGCGTGGGGCGAGCAGCTCGCCGACGACGAGGCGGTGCCTGGGGACCTCGATCACCCTCCCCAGCCGGCAGCCCGCCACGGCCTCGACCGCCGGGACGACCGTCTCGGCGGCGTCCTGGGTCACCACGAGGGGCATGGCGCGGGCGCCCTCACGGTCGCAGCGGTGCAGGGTGCGCGCCCGGTGGGTGAGCTCGCTGCGCTCGGGCCCGACGGTGAGGCGGTCGTGGGCGCTCAGCTGGGTGAAGTCGATGCCCGGCGCCAGACCCAGCTTGGCGAGCGGCGCCGTGGCGACCTCGCCGAGGGGCAGCACGTGCTGGTGGTCCTCGATGTTGCGCCCACGGGGCAGCCGGGCGGCGGCGGCCAGCTCGACGAGCTGACCGGGCTCGACCTCCAGGAGCCGCTCGAGCTGGACGAGGGCGTCGAGGGAGCGGCTGCGGGTGGGCAGTGAGCGGCCGCTCTGCCAATAACTGAGCGTCGCGATGCTGACCGGGGTCCCGGCGCGGGTCAGGTGGCGCTGGAGGCGCTCCAGGGGCAGGCCTCGGCGGCGGATCGCCTCCGCGAGGACCTCGTGGAACTGTCGTTGCAGCGCCATTGCGCACCCCTTGTCAAGACCCCTCGTCAGGCGCGTTGCCCCCGCATCCTGGACACCGATGGTGCCACCTGCGCCGATGCGCGCCAAGAAAGCCCCATCGGGGCGCGAGCAGGAGGTGTCGATGGTCGGGTCGCTCACGGCCGCGTGTGGATATCCTGCGCTCGTGCTCATCGATCTCCATGCCCACTCCGACGCCAGCGACGGGACCGAGTCGCCGGCCACGGTCATGGACCAGGCCCACGCCGCGGGCCTGGATGTGGTGGCGCTGACCGACCACGACACCACCGCCGGGTGGGAGAGCGCCGCCGAGCGGGCGGCGGCCCTCGACCTGACCCTCGTGCGTGGCATCGAGATCTCCTGCGTGCACGACGGCGTCAGCATCCACCTGCTCGGCTATCTGATCGACCCCTCCCACCAGCCGCTGATCGACGAGCTGGGCCGCGCCCGGGAGTCGCGCGCCACGCGGCTGGAGCGGATGGTCGCCAAGATGGCCGAGGACGACATCCCGATCACCATCGAGGACGTGCGGCAGCACAGCCAGCAGGGCGCGACGCTGGGCCGGCCGCACATCGCCGACGCCCTCGTGGCCAGCGGATATGTCCGCGACCGCGACGAGGCCTTCGCCGACATCCTGCACAGCGCCGGCCGCTACTACGTCCGGCACTACTCGATCGAGGTCATGCGCGCGATCGAGTTGGTCCGCGCGGCCGGCGGGGTGCCCGTGATGGCCCATCCCTTCGCCAGCAAGCGCGGGCGCATTGTCTCCGACGACGTCATCCGGGAGATGGCGCAGGCCGGGCTCTCGGGCATCGAGGCCGACCACCGCGACCACTCCTCCGAGGAGCGCGAGCGCGCGGCGCGGCTCGCGGCGGAGCTCGACCTGGTCCGCACCGGCTCCAGCGACTACCACGGGACCGGCAAGCCGAACCGGTTGGGGGAGAACACGACTGCCCCTGAGGCGCTCGAGGCGATCGAGGCGCTCGCGACATCCGACATCCGGCTGCTGCGGCCCTGAGGCGCGACTGTCCTGAGAGACTGGGTGCGCGCGGCACCCCATGACCCTCCCGCGCAGCCGACCCGAGAGGTGACCCCCTGTGCCACCACGCACCCGCAGGCGCGCCGCGACCATCGTCGCCGTCGCCAACCAGAAGGGCGGGGTCGCCAAGACCACGTCCGTGGCCAGTCTCGGCGCGGCATTCGCCGAGCTCGACAAGCGTGTGCTGCTGGTCGACCTCGACGCCCAGGCCTGCCTGACCTTCTCGCTGGGCGTCGACCCCGACGCCGTCGAGACCTCCATCCACGAGGTGCTGCTCGGCCAGGCCGACGCCGCCGACGCGGTGCTGGAGTGCGAGGACGGCGTCGACCTGATCCCCAGCACCATCGACCTGGCCGGCGCCGAGGCGCAGCTGCTGTCGCGGCCGGGTCGGGAGTATGTCCTGGCGGAGGCGCTCGCGCCGGTCCTGAAGGACTATGACGTCGTGCTGCTCGACTGCTCGCCGAGCCTGGGTGTGCTCACCCTCAACGCCCTCACCGCGGCCACAGGCCTGGTCATCCCGATGCCCTGCGAGATGCTCAGCCACCGGGGTGTCGGCCAGCTGCTCGACACCGTCGCCGACGTCAAGCGGATCCTCAACAAGAAGCTCACCGTGCTCGGCATCCTCCCGACGATGTTCGATGGGCGCAGCAACCACGCCCGCGAGGTCCTCGCCGACGTCGGCGAGCGCTATGGCCTGCCCGTCCTCGAGCCTCCGATCCCCAAGACGGTCCGCTTCGCCGAGGCCCCCGCCGTCGGCCGCTCGATCCTGGCGACCGCCCGCTCCAGCAAGGGCGCCGCGGCATACCGTCAGGTCGCCGAGGGCCTCCTGCCGCGCCTCTGACCCACCGACCGCTCACCCCAGACCCGACCGAAAGGCCCCAGATGCCCACCACCGCAGCGCTTTCCGTGCCGTCCGCAGGCTCGTCCTTCGAGCAGACCACCATCGAGCAGCGCGAGCTGCGCGACGACGACGTTCGCATCGACATCCACTACGCCGGTATCTGCCACAGCGACATCCACCAGGTCCGCGAGGAGTGGGGGAGCGCGATCTTCCCGATGACGCCCGGTCACGAGATCGCCGGCGTCGTCAGCGCCGTCGGCGACGCGGTCACCCGGCACAAGGTCGGCGACCGGGTCGGGGTCGGCTGCATGGTCGACTCCTGTGGCGAGTGCGACTACTGCAAGGACGGCGAGGAGCAGTTCTGCGCCAAGGGCGCCGTGATGACCTACAACGGCCGCGGCTATGACGGCGAGGAGACCAAGGGCGGCTATGCCCAGTCGGTCGTCGTCTCCGAGCGCTTCGTCTGCCGCGTCCCCGACGGCATCGGGATCGACGAGGCGGCGCCGCTGCTGTGCGCGGGCATCACGACCTATACGCCGCTGCGCCGGTATGCCGCGGGCCCGGGCAAGAAGGTCGCCGTCATCGGCCTCGGCGGCCTCGGGCACATGGCCGTCAAGCTGGCCGTGGCCATGGGCGCCGAGGTGACCGTGCTGTCGCGCTCGATGGCCAAGGCCGACGACGCCAAAACCCTTGGGGCACACCACTATCAGGCGACTGAGGATGCCGATGCGCTCAAGTCGCTGCGGGGCTCCTTCGACCTGATCATCAACACGGTCAGCGCCAACCTGCGCCTCCAGACCTATATGTCGATGCTCAAGCCGCTCGGTGCGCTGGTCAATGTCGGCCTGCCCACGCAGCCCTATGAGGTCTCGCCGGGCTCGCTCATCGGCGGCAGCAAGACCCTCGCCGGCTCCAACATCGGCGGCATCGCCGCCACCCAGGAGATGCTCGACTTCTGCGCCGAGCACGGCATCGGCGCCAGCATCGAGACGATCCCGGCCGACGAGGTCGACGCGGCCTATGACCGCGTGGTCGCCGGTGACGTGCGCTATCGCTTCGTCATCGACACCTCGACGATCGCCCCCGCCTGAGCGGCGGTATGCCGCCTCAGTCCTGCTGGGCGCGATAGGCCAGCTCCGCGCCCACGCGCCGCAGGTCGGCGTCCATGGCGCGCTGGGCCGGGTCGGTGCGCCACACCGGTCGGCCCAGCCGCCGGCGCGGCCGCGGGGCCGGGCCGACCAGCGTCGCGTGCAGCCACGCCTGGGCCTGGACTGCCGAGCGCAGCCGCTCCCACAGGGACGGGCGGCTGGTGGCGTCGCGCTGGGCGGGCGAGGGGCAGGGGTGGGTGCTCGTCATCGTGGTCATGTCTCGAGTCTCGAGGCACCCACTCGACAGCACAAGCGATCATTTCTTCACAACCATGCAGCGTGACTGTATGGTCGTTTCGTGATCGACCTCCACCGTCTCCGGGTCTTCCGCGCCGTCGTCTCGAGCGGCTCGATGAACGCCGCCGCCACCAACCTCGGCTACACCCCGTCGGCCGTCAGCCAGCAGATCGCGGCGCTCAGCCGCGAGACGGGTCTGGCCCTGGTCGAGAGGTCGGGCCGTGGGGTCACCCCCACCTCCGACGGCCTGCGGCTGCTCGAGCTGGGCGAGGAGTCGCTCGCGGCCGTCGCGCGGCTCGAGAGCGCCGTGGCGCAGCTGCGCAGCGGGGCGACCCGGCCGCTGCGCATCGGCTACTTCCCGTCGGCGGGGGCGACCTGGGTGCCGGTGCTGGCCAAGCGGCTGGCGGTGGACTTCCCCGACCAGCCTCTCGAGCTGGCCATCACCGAGGGGGCGGCGAGCGAGGTCGTCCTCGCCCAGGACCTCAACCTCGTCCCCGAGCATGTCGACGTGGCCGCCGACCCGCCGCCCGGCTTCACCCGGCACGCGATCACCGTCGAGCCCTATGACCTGACCGTCCCGGCCGGCCACCCGCTGGCCGAGCGCACGGACGTGCGGATGGAGGAGCTCGCCGACGTGGCCTGGGTCGACCCCTCGCTCGGGCTCGGCGGGCCATGCCAGCAGATCGTCGAATCCGCTTTTGCGTCAGCGGGTTTCACCCCACGCTATGTCGCCCAGAGCGACGACCACTACACCGCGCTCGGCTTCGTCGCGGCGGGCCTGGGCGTCTCGGCCATGCCACGGCTCGCGGTCACCACCGCCCCAGCCGGCGTGGTCAGCGTGGGGCTGGTCGACCCGACGCCGCGCCGGCGCATCGTCGCCCACCTGCGCGCCGGGCTGCCCGGCGAGGTGGGGGAGCCGGCCGTGGCCATCCTGCGTGAGATCGCCGCCGCCTAGGCCGGATGAGGTATGCCGCGGGGCCGGCTCCCATGTGCTGGGAGCCGGCCCGCGGCATACCGGATCGGTTGTGGCTCAGCCCTGCTGGGACTCGCCGCCGCCCGAGCGGCCACCGCGGGTGCGGCGCCGGCTGCGGTTGCGGCGCGGCTTCTGCTCGCCGTCGCCCGCGCGCTCGGACCGGCCGCCGGAGTCGCGACCGGAGCCCTGGCCGGAGCGGCCACGGTCGGAGCCGCCACGGTCGGAGCCGGAGCGGCCCGAGCCGCCGCGGGAGCGCTGCCGGTTGCCGGCACCCTTGCCGGTCTCGCCGAGGTCCTCGAGCACCTCGGCCTCGAGCCCGGCGTGGGTCTGCTGGGCCCTGGGCAGGCGGCCCTTGGTGCCCTCGGGGATGTCGAGCTGCTCGAAGAGGTGCGGTGAGGAGGAGTAGGTCTCCTCGGGCTCGGGGATGCCCAGGTCGAGGGTCTTGTTGATCATCCCCCAGCGGTGCAGGTCGTCCCAGTCGACGAAGGTGACCGCGATGCCGGTGTTGCCCGCGCGGCCGGTGCGGCCGATGCGGTGGACATAGGTCTTCTCGTCCTCGGGGCACTGGTAGTTGATGACGTGGGTGACGTGCTCGACGTCGATGCCGCGGGCGGCGACGTCGGTGGCGACGAGGATGTCGACCTTCTCGTTGCGGAAGGCGCGCAGCGCCTGCTCGCGGGCGCCCTGGCCGAGGTCGCCGTGGATCGACGCGGCTGCGAAGCCGCGGTCGGTCAGCTCGTCGGCGACCTTGGCGGCGGTGCGCTTGGTGCGGCTGAAGATGATCGTGCGGCCGCGGTCCCTGGCCTGGAGGATGCGGGCGAGCATCTCGACCTTGTCCATGGCGTGGGCCCGATAGACGAACTGCTCGATCGCCTTGACGGTGTGGGCGTTCTCGGAGTCGTCGCCCATCGCCCGGATGTGCGTCGGCTGGGTCATGTACTGGCGGGCCAGCGAGACCACGGCGCCGGGCATCGTCGCGGAGAAGAGCATCGTCTGGCGCGAGGTGGGCGTCTGGGCGAGGAGCTTCTCGACGTCGGGCAGGAAGCCGAGGTCGAGCATCTCGTCCGCCTCGTCGAGGACCACGGTCTGCACCGAGTGGAGGTTGAGGTGGCCCTGCTGCACGAGGTCGAGCAGGCGCCCGGGGGTGCCCACGACGACCTCGACGCCCTTCTTGAGGGTGTCGATCTGGGGCTCGAAGGCGCGCCCACCATAGATGGTGGTCACGCGGATGCCGCGCCGCTTGGCCGCGCGCTCGAGGTCGCCGGCCACCTGCACGGCCAGCTCACGGGTCGGCGCGACGGCCAGGGCCTGGGGGCGGCCCGGATACATCAGCTCGTCCCAGCCCTCGTCGCCGGGAGCGGTGATGCGGTCGAGCATCGGGACGCCGAAGCCGAGCGTCTTGCCGGTGCCGGTCTTGGCCTGGCCGATGATGTCGTGCCCGGCGAGGGCGACGGGCAGCGTCATGGCCTGGATGGGGAAGGGGGTGACGATGCCGGCGTCGGTGAGGGCGGCAACGATGTCGGGGTGGACGTCGAAGTCGGCGAAGGTGGTCTCGGGCACCTCGGCGGCGGGCTTCTCGATGGTGGTGATGCCCTCGACGGGCGTGGTCGGTGTGCTGTCGCCGTCGGACAGGATGATCTCGGTCATGGCGTTCTCTCGATCGGCGCGGGCGAGCATGGCCCGCGGGCGTGGTTGGGCCGATCGGAGTTCTTCGATGAGGCGCCTCGCGCCGCTGAGCAGACCCAGCTGTCTGCGGTGAAATCGTGCCGACCGGGCACCGTTGTCCCTCCCATGGTAGCCGCCCGGCCCGGGGATACGCTGTCGCCCATGGACAGCCCCCGCGAGGACGCGCTTGCAGATCCGGAGTACCGCCAGGCCGTGGTCGACCTGCTCGGGGCGCTCGCGTACGCCGAGCTCTCGGCTTTCACTCAGCTCGTGGCCGACTCCGAGGAGGCCCCCAACCACGGGCTCAAGGCGCGGGTGTGCCGCCTGGCCGTCGCGGAGTTCGGCCAGTACGAGGACCTCGTGGCGGGAATCCGCGACCTCGGCGCCGACCCGGACGAGGCGATGGCCCCCTTCACCAGGAGTATCGACGACTTCCACGCCCGCACCAGCGCCACGACCTGGCTGGAGGGCCTGGTCAAGGCCTATGTCGGCGAGGGCATCGCGGGCGACTTCTATCGGGAGGTAGCGGCCTATGTCGACCCCTCGACCCGCGCCCTGGTCCACCGCGCCGTCGACGACGACGCCCAGTCAGATCTCGTGCTCGAGGTGGTGGGCAATGCGATCGAGGCCGACCCGCGGGTGGCCGGCCGGCTCGCGCTGTGGGGCCGGCGCCTGGTGGGCGAGGCGCTCTCGCAGGCCCAGCATGTGGCCGTGGAGCGGGACGGGCTGGCGTCGCTGCTCGTCGGCGGTGTGCACGGGGCCGGTGCCGATCTGGCCGAGCTCGGCCGGATGTTCACCCGGCTGACCGACGCCCACACCGAGCGGATGACACGGCTGGGCCTGTCGGCCTGAGCCTCAGCGCTGCGCGCGCTGGGCCCGCAGCCACCCCTCGATGCCACCGCCGAGGTCGCTCACGTCGTGGCCGCGCGCCCGCAGCGCCGCGGCAGCGCGCGCTGAGCGCACCCCCGACGCGCAGTGCACGATGAGGGGTATGCCGCGGGGAGGCTCCCAGCCGCCCTCCACCTCCTCGACGGGGACGAGCACGGAGCCGGGGATCGACGCCACCGCGTGCTCGCCCGGTGAGCGCACGTCCACCAGCATGAAGTCGTCGCGGCCAGCGGCCCGGTCGGCCAGGCGGGCATCGAGTTGATCCGGCGAGATCGGCTGGGGCGCAGCGGTATCGCTTGCTCCACCAGGCTCCGAGGTGCCGTCGACCGCGGCCCGTGCGGGCGGCATACCGCAGAGCACGGCGACCTCTGCGGCGGCGGTGAGGTCATGGATGGTGGGGTGCTCGCCGCAGAGCGGGCACTGCGGGTCGGCCGCCACGGGCAGGGTGTCCCAGGTCTGCGTCGAGGCGTCGTGCAAGAGCAGCCGGCCGAGCATGGGCTCGCCGATGCCCGTGAGGAGTTTGACCGCCTCGACCGCCTCGATGGAGCCGATCGCGGCGCAGACCGGCCCGAGGACCCCGCCCTCCGCGCAGGAGGGGACCGAGCCCGGCGGGGGAGGGGCGGGGAAGACGCAGCGATAGCACGGGCCGTGGCCGGCCCACCACACGCTGGCCTGTCCCTGGTAGCGCAGCAGCGAACCCCACACGTGCGGGATGCCGAGCAGTCCGCAGGCGTCGCCGACGAGATAGCGGGTGGGGAAGTTGTCGCTGCCGTCGAGGACGAGGTGATAGCCGGAGAGGATCCGCAGGGCGTTGTCAGGGGTCAGTCGCTCGCGGTGCTCGATCACCTCGACGTCGGGGTTGAGGGCACGCACGGCGCTCGCCGCCGAGGCCGTCTTGGGGGCGCCCTCGTCGGCGGCACGGTGGATGACCTGGCGGTGGAGGTTGGTCACGTCGACGACGTCGCTGTCGATGACACCGAGGGTGCCGACCCCTGCACCGGCCAGATAGAGCAGAGCCGGCGAGCCCAGGCCACCCGCGCCGACGACCAGCACCCGGGAGCCGAGCAGCCGACGCTGGCCCTCGATGCCCAGGCCCGGCAGGAGCACCTGACGGCTGTAGCGCAGCAGCTGCTCGGCGGTCGGCTCGGGCCCGAGCGCGCCGAGCGGCTCGCGGTCTGGGGCAGATGCCATGCCGAGGAGCCTACCCATCCGTAGGATGAGGCCACGGCACAGGGAAGGGGAGGGTCATGACGTGCATGGCAGGCAATGGCGACCCACAGCGGGGGCAGCGGATGCCGCGCTCGGCGCGCAGGGCACAGCTGCTCGAGTCGGCTCAGTCGGCCTTCGTCGAGCTCGGCTATCACGCCGCGGCGATGGACGACATCGCAGAGCGGGCCGGGGTCTCCAAACCCGTTCTCTACCAGCACTTCCCGGGCAAGCTTGAGCTCTATCTGGCACTGCTCGACAGACACTGCGAGTCGCTCGTGCAGCTGGTCCGCGAGGCCCTCTCCCTGACCTCCGACAACAAGGAGCGGGTGTATTCGACGGTCGGCGCCTACTTCGACTTCGTCGCCCAGGACGGCGCTGCCTTCCGCCTGATCTTCGAGTCCGACCTGACCAACGAGTCGGCCGTGCGGATGCGCCTGGACAACGTCGGCTTCACATGCGCCGAGGCGGTGGCCGATGTCATCGCCGCGGACGCCGGCATCGACGACGACTCCGCCATGCTGCTCGCGGTCTCGCTCACCGGCCTGGCCCAGACCGCTGCCCGGCACTGGCTGGCCCAGGGGGCCGCGCTGCCGCAGGCGCAGGCGGCCAAGATCGCCGGAGACCTGGCGTGGCGCGGCATCGGCGGCTTCCCCCGAGTCGGGGAATCGGGGTCCGGGGCGGCCGGTTAGCCTGAGGGTGATCGCCGCCCACCACGTGGTCCAGGCGGCATACCCAACACTGACAGCCCACACGAAGGAGTCCCCCATGGAGGTCCGCATCGGCGTCCAGAACGTCGCGCGCGAGATCACGCTCGAGACCCCGAGCTCCGCTGACGAGGTGCAGGCCGCGGTCGACGCGGCGCTCGCCGAGGGCGGCGTGCTCGCCCTCGTCGACGACAAGGGCAAGCGCCTGGTCGTCCCCGGCCGCGCGCTCGGCTATGTCGTCGTCGGCGAGTCGGAGAAGGGCCGCGTCGGCTTCGGCGCCTCCTGAGCCGACACACCGACGACAGCTGGACCACGCCTGCACCACCAAATCGTGTCCACAATGTGTTGCGGGCATGGGGGAATGAAGTTCCCCTCCACCCGGTTGGCGTGATTTGTTGGAACCAGTGACCCGGAAACGCCGGGCGTTGGCTTGGGTCCCACCAGGGACCAGAAAGGAGCCCACCCCATGGGCGCAGTCATCGGCACCATAATCTTCGGTGCGATCATCGGCATCCTGGCCCGGCTCGTGCTGCCGGGCAAGCAGAACATCTCCGCGATCGTCACGGTCATCCTGGGCATCCTCGGTGCCCTCATCGGCTACTACCTCTGGGGCATGATCGGCGGCGGCGACACCAAGGGTGTCGACGTCATCCGCTGGCTCATCTCCATCGCGGTCTCGGCCGGTCTGGTTGTCGGCTACGGCCTCATCACCGGCAACAAGCAGGTCTGACCCACACAGCCACGGCGGCCCCTGGGCCTGCCTGGTGACGGGCCCCGTCCATCCCGGACGGGGCCCGTCGTGCTGTCCGGGCGCCTCGCCCGGGCTCCCCGCCCCCGGCGGCCAGGGGCCCAGACGTCGGCCGATGCGGGAGCGCGGCGTGGGCGATGGCATGCTGGCCGCATGAGTGCGAGGGGGATCAGGGTCGCGCACGTCACCGACGCCATGGGGGGCGGTGTGGTGACGTCGCTGGGCGGCATGGCGCGGGCGCAGGCCGCCGACCCGGCATACGAGCGGGTCGACGTCGCGTGGGTGCGCCGCCCGATCACGCCGACGCGGGATGAGCTGGCCGAGGTGTGCGGGCCGCAGGTGGGTCTGCTGGAGCTGTCGGAGTCGCTCGGCGCCGACCGCTTCGCCGCGCTCGTGCGCTTCCTCGGCAGGTCGCTGGCCCGCCGCGACTATGACGTGGTGCACCTGCACTGCTCGCGCACCGGCTTCCTCGGGCGCGTCCTGGCCGCTGGCACCGGCGCGCGCGGCGTGGTCTACACCCCGCACGGTCTGGCCTTCTCGCACGGCCACTCGCCGAGGGCGTCGGAGGTCTATCGCCGGCTCGAGCAGGCGGGCGCCCGGCTGCGGCCCGGCTTCGTGGCCGTCTCCCCGTCGGAGGCCGCCACCATCGCGGGCGCGATCCCGTGGGCGCGCACCGAGGTGGTCGCCAACAGCGTCGACGCCGCCGCGCTCGGCGCCCTCGGAGACCGCACCCCGTGGACGGGGGAGCGCCCGGCGCGGGTGATGCACGTGGGCCGCCTCGCCGCGCCCAAGGCCCCTGAGGTGTATGCCGCGGCGCTGGCAGCGCTCGCGGCCGACCTCACCGGGCGCGGGCTGCCCGCGCCGCAGGCCACCTGGATCGGTGGCGGGGAACACGAGTTCCCGGCCGACCTGGGCGTGGAGGTCACCGGCTGGGTCGAGCCGCACGAGGTCCGCGAGCGGCTCGCCGAGGCCGATCTGCTGCTGTTCACCAGCCAGGGCGAGGGCCTGCCCATGGTCATCCTCGAGGCGATGGCCCTCGGCGTGCCCGTCGTCGCCTCCCGGGTGGTCGGGGTGAGCGACCTCGTCGACGACGGCCGCACCGGCCTGCTGGGTGGCGACGCCGACGAGCTCGCCCGGCACGCCGCCGCGGTCCTGGCCGACCCGGGCCTCCAGCAGCGGCTGGCCGACGCCGGTCGCGCCGAGGTGGCCGCGCACTATGACACCAGGGACTGGGCGCAGCGGCTGCGCGCGGCCTACGGCCGGCTCGTCCCGGGGCTGCCCGCGGGTCCGGCGCAGCCCTGACGCCGCAGTCCTGACGCCGCAGTCCTGACGCGGGGACCGCACGCCGCCGGGCGGTGACACCGCGTGCCTCGGCTGTCGGTGGCCCGTGGTCGAATCTTCCCGTGCTCACCCTGCGACGACAGCCCGCGCTCGAGACGGCCGTGCCCGATCTCGACGGGGTCCAGCGCGCCGCGGTGGCCTTCGCCGGGCCGCGGCTGCGGGTCCTCGGCGGGCCCGGCACAGGCAAGACCACGATCGCGGTCGAGACCGTCGTCGCGGCCGTGGCCCGCGGCGAGGTGCGGCCCGACCAGTGCCTGCTCCTCACCGCGACGCGGCTGTCGGCCGCGGCGCTGCGCGAGCGGGTCACCGCCCGCATCGGCGGCACCACCACCGAGCCGCTGGCCCGGACCCACTCCTCCTTCGGCTTCGGTCTGCTCCGCCAGGACGCCGCGCTGCGTGGCGCGCCCACCCCGCGGCTGCTGAGCGGCCCGGAGCAGGACGTCATCCTGCGCGAGCTGCTGGCCGGCTATGCCGCCGGCGACCCCCCGGGGCCGGTCTGGCCCGAGCGGGTGCGTGAGGCGCTGGGCACCAGGGGCTTCCGCGCCGAGCTGCGGGACCTGCTCATGCGGGCGGTCGAGCACGGTCTGGAGCCCGACGCGCTCGCGGCCCTCGGCGATGCCCATGACCGTCCCGAGTGGCGGGCCGCGGCGCAGGTGCTCGGCGACTACGACCAGGTGACGGGGCTGTCGGCCCCCGGCGCCTTCGACCCCGCCTGGGTGCTCACCGCGGCCGCAGACCTGCTCGAGGACGACGACGAGGCGCGCGCCCGCGCCCACGCCCAGCTGCGGCTCATCGTGGTCGACGACGCCCAGGAGCTCACCCACCCCGCCGCCCGGCTGCTGCGCGCGGCGACCGGTCCCGGCGCCCGCGTCGTGCTCATCGGAGACCCCGATGCCGCCACCCAGACCTTCCGCGGCGCCGACCCGCGCCTGCTCGTCCAGGACGCCACCCTCACGGTCGATGACGGCGGCCCGGGCGGGCCCGCCCTGCCCGGCCTCGAGGAGCCGGCGCCCCGCCGGCCGGCGGCCCGCCGCGTCGGTCTGGGGCAGGGCATGCTGCCGGGGCTGGGGGGCGAGGTGCCCACGCTCGTGCTGCCCACGGCATACCGCCTGCCGTCGGCCATCGCCGAGGCCGCGCAGCGCGTCGCGCCCAAGATCGGTGCCCTCGGTGGCGGCGAGCAGCGTCGCGCGGCGCCCGGGCGCGCCGGTGGCGCGGTGTCCGCCCACCTGGTGCGGTCGGTCGCCCAGGAGGGCGCGCTGATCGCGGGGGAGCTGCGCCGGGCCCACCTGCTCCAGGGCGTGCCCTATGCCGAGATGGCCGTCATCGTGCGCGGCGGCGGCCGCACCAGCACCCTCCGGCGGGTGCTGGCCACCTCGGGCGTGCCGGTGGCCGCCGACTCCTCCGACATCCCGGTGCGTGACGAGGTCGCCGTGCGGCCGCTGCTGGCGCTGCTGCGCGAGGTGCTGGCGCTCGCGGCCGACTCCGAGCACGTCATCGACCCCGTCGTCGCGGTCGACGTGCTCGCCTCCCCGCTCGGCGGCGCCGACTCGGTCGCGCTGCGGCGGCTGCGCCGCGAGCTGCGCCGGGCGGAGCTGTCTGGCGGTGGTGGCCGCTCCAGCGATGTGCTGCTCGCCGACGCCATCGCCGACCCGGGCCGGCTCGCGCTCATCGGCCCCGACGGCGAGCCCGGTCGGCGCGTGGGCCGGGTCGTCCAGGCCGGGCTGGCGGCCAATGCCGAGCCCGGCGCGAGCGCCGAGACCGTGCTCTGGGAGATGTGGTCCGCCAGCGGGCTGGCCCCGGTCTGGCAGCGCATCGCCCTCGACGGTGGCCCGGGCGCGGCGCGGGCCGACCGCGACCTCGACGCCGTTGTGGGGCTCTTCGACGCCGCGGCCAAGTTCGTCGACCGGCTGCCGCACGCCGACGCCGCGGAGTTCCTCACCCACATCCAGGGCCAGGACATCCCCGGCGACACCCTCGTCGCCCGCTCCCCGGTGGGCGACTCGGTGGTCGTGCTCACCCCCGCGGCCGCCGCGGGCCGTCAGTGGCGTCACGTCGTCGTCGCCGGGGTGCAGGAGGGCGTCTGGCCCGACCTGCGGCTGCGTGGCTCGCTGCTGGGCTCCCAGGACCTCGTCGATGTGGTCACCGACCGCGGCCGGTCCCACCGAGCGCGCCAGGCCGCCGTCCGCTATGACGAGACCCGCCTGCTCTATGCCGCGGTGACCCGGGCCAGCGAGCGGGTCACCATCACGGCCGTGCGCAGCGACGAGGAGCAGCCCTCGGTCTATCTCGACATCCTCGACCCGCTGCCCGAGCCCGACGACCCCAGCGACAGCCAGGCCGACATCGGGCGGCCCTTTGCCGAGCCACGCCATCCGCTCACCCTCGCCGGGGCAGTCGCCGAGCTGCGACGGTCGGTGCTCGCCGCAGCGCCCGCCGAGATGCCTGCCGAGGCCACTGGCGCGACCGATCCCGTTGTCGCACAGCAGGTCTGGCCGCTCGGTCTGCTCGCCGCGGAGGGAGTGCAGGGGGCCGACCCGAGCGACTGGTGGGGGCTGCGCGGGCTCACCTGCGAGGAGCCGCTGCGAGCGCCCGAGCAGCCGGTGCGTGTCTCGCCGTCCCGCGTCGAGAGCTTTGGCCGGTGCGGGCTGCGATGGTTCCTCAGCAGCCGTGGCGGCGACGGCCCCGCCGTGGGGGCAGCCTCGATCGGCACGCTGGTCCACGACATCGTCGCCGAGCTCGGCGACCAGGACGCGCCCACCCTCCAGGCCGAGGTCGACGCCCGGTGGCGGCGGCTCGGGCTCGACCCCGGCTGGCTCTCCGACCGCAGGCAGGCCGAGGCCCGCGACATGGTGGCCAGGCTGGCGCGCTATTTCGACGAGGCGAGGGCCGGCGGCTGGGTCCGCCTCGGCGCCGAGATCAAGATGGAGCTCACGCTCGGCCGAGCCGTCCTCAGCGGCCGGGCCGACCGGGTCGAGCGGGCGCCCGACGGGACCGGCCTGCGCGTCATCGACTACAAGACCGGGTCCAGGAAGCCGCCCACCGCCGACGTCGAGCGCCATCCCCAGCTCGGCGTCTATCAGCTCGCCGTCCTCGAGGGCGCCCTCGCCGATCAAGGCACGGAGTCGGCAGGCGCGGCGCTGCTCCAGGTGGGCAAGGCCGCCAACAAGGGCACCACCCTCCAGGCGCAGCGCCCGCTGGCCGACAGCGACGAGCCGGGCTGGGCCCGCAAGCTGGTCCTCGAGACCGCCGACGGCATGGCGGGTGCCGGCTTCACCGCCAATGGCGCCGACGAGCAGTACTGCGGCCAGTGCGCGCTGCGTGCCTGCTGCCCCGTGCAGCCCGAGGGGAGGACCCTGTGACCCCGCCCGAGGCGACCCCGGGCACCAGCCGTGCGCCGCGGCATACCGCCCTCGACATCGCGGCCGCGCTGGGGCAGCACCCGCCGACGCCGGAGCAGCGCGCCGTCATCGAGGCGCCGCTGGAGCCGCTGCTCGTCGTCGCCGGTGCCGGGTCGGGCAAGACCGAGACGATGTCGGCCAGGGTCGTGTGGCTGGTGGCCAACGGGCTGGTGCAGCCCGACCAGGTGCTGGGACTGACCTTCACCCGCAAGGCCGCCACCGAGCTCGCCGAGCGGATCGCGGCCCGGCTGCGCCGGCTCGAGGCGGTGGGGCTGTGGTCACCGCCCGACGACGATGAGGCCGAGACGCTGGGCGGGGCGCCGACCGTCTCCACCTATCACTCCTATGCCGGCCGGCTCGTGCGCGAGCACGCGCTTCGGCTGGGCTACGAGCCGGAGTCGCGCCTGCTGTCCGAGGCGGCCGCATGGCAGTTCGCCAACGAGGCGGCGCTGTCCTATGAGGGGCCGATGGGGGAGTCCACGGCCGCCGACACCACCATCACGGCCGCGGTCATCGACATGGCGGGCGAGCTGGCCGAGCACCTCCGCGAGCCCGAGGAGGTCAGCGCCCTGCTCGCCGAGATCGACGAGGCGATCATGCGGCTCCCGCAGGGCGGGAGTCGCGCCAAGGGCCTGCCCGGGACGGTCAGCGACATGCGCAAGGCGCTGCGCGAGCGCGCGATCATCCTGCCCATTGTCTCGCGCTTCGCCGAGCTCAAGCGTGGCCGCGATGCCATGGACTTCGCCGACCAGGTCGCCCTGGCCGCCCGCCTCGCGCGCACCTTCCCCGACATCGGGGAGATCGAGCGGGCCCGCTTCGGGGTGGTGCTCCTCGACGAGTTCCAGGACACCTCCGAGGCCCAGTTCGCTCTGCTGGCAGCGCTTTTCGCGCCCGACGGTGCGGTCGCCCCCGTCACCGCGGTGGGCGACCCGCACCAGTCGATCTATGGCTGGCGGGGTGCCAGCGCCACCACGCTGACCCGCTTCCCCGGCGACTTCAGCGGTCCCGACGGCACCCCCGCGCCGACCCTGCCGCTGTCGACCAGCTGGCGCAGCAGCCACGCCGTCCTCCAGACCGCCAATGCCGTGGCCGCCCCGCTTCGTGCCGGCGCGAGGGTGCCGGTCGAGCCGCTGCGAGCCGCGCCGACGGCGCAGCCAGGGCGGGTGCAGGCCGCTCGTCTCGAGACCATCGAGGACGAGGCGACACTCGTCGCACGATGGCTGACGCAGGCACGGGCCGATGGCGCCCAGTCCTCGGCTGTGCTGTGCCGCAAGCGATCCCAGTTCCCCGCGGTCATCGACGCGCTGGATGCCGCCGGGCTGCCCTTTGAGGTGGTCGGCCTAGGCGGGCTCCTGCTCACCCCCGAGGTAGAGGACATCACCGCGCTGCTGCACGCCGTCGCCGACCCCACCCGGGGCGACCAGCTCATGCGGCTGCTCACCGGGCCCCTGTGCCGGCTCGGCGCCGCCGACCTCGACGGGCTGATGGCCTGGGCGCGTCACCAGCAGGAGCTGCGGCAGCGCCGACTGCACCGGCAGGCCGACGAGACCTCCTCCGACGAGGCGGCCCGTGACCTCGACGGTGAGGTGGCCGAGGACCCAGAGGGCCCGGTGCCCGAGTTGGCCGCCGACGCCGTCGACACCGCGAGCATCGTCGAGGCGGTCGACGCGCTGCCGCCGCGCCAGTGGCGTGGGCCCGACGGTGAGCGGATCAGCGAGCTGGCCCACGGCCGGCTCGAGGAGCTCGGTGGCATCCTCCGGCGGCTGCGCTCGCTCACCGCACTCCCGCTCGCCGACCTGGTCGGTGAGGCCGAGCGGGCGCTCGGGCTCGACATCGAGGTGCTCGCCCGCCCCGGATACACCCCGGCGGCGGCGCGCGCCCACCTCGACGCCTTCGCCGATGTGGCGGCGACCTTCTCGGTGAGCGCCGACCGGCCCACCCTCGCCGGCTTCCTGGCCTGGCTCAAGGCTGCCCTCAAGGAGGAGCGTGGCCTCGACAAGGGATACATCGAGCCGTCGAGCGATGCCGTGCAGGTGCTCACCGTCCACGCGGCCAAGGGCCTGGAGTGGGATGCCGTCGCCGTCCCCGGCCTCGTCGAGGGGACCTTCCCCGCCGACACCGCCACCGCCGCGCCCCGGCACGACGGGACCGACTGGGTGCTGCCCGAGCCCAAGGACAAGGCCTGGATCGGCGGCCTGACCAAGGGCGGCATCCCCTATGAGCTGCGGGGCGACCGGGCAGGCCTGCCGGTCCTCGACTGGCGGGGGGCCGAGGACCTCAAGGACCTCCAGACCCGCATCGGCGACTTCCTCCTGGCCGGCGGCCAGCACGCGCTCGTCGAGGAGCGGCGACTGGCCTATGTGGCCTTCACCCGGGCCCGGCAGCGGATGCTGCTCACCGCCGCGGTGTGGGGCGCGCCCAAGTCCCCGCGCGTGACCTCCCGCTTCCTCGACGAGGTGCGCGACCAGGCCGAGGTGATCGAGTGGGCGGCATCGCCGGGCCCGCTCGACGACGGCAAGCCGCCGCCCAATCCGCCTGCGGCCCAAGGGATCTCAGGTCAGTGGCCGGTCGCCGTCGCTGCCGACCCGCGCCTTGGCGCCGCGGCCGAGGCCGTCCGCGAGACCGCCGGGCGGCTGGTGGGCCTGCCTGCGGCGCAGCGGCGCGCCGACCTGGGCGACCAGACAGGGGGCATCCTCGAGGAGCTGCGGCTGCTGCTGGCCGAGCGCGACGCCCTCCAGGCTCGCGGCGATCGGGTGATCGACCTGCCCCGCCACCTGTCGACCTCGGCACTTGTCTCCCTCGCCCAGGACAGCGCCGCCTTCACCAGGGAGCTGCGCCGTCCCATGCCGCAGGCGCCCGCGCTGGCGGCCAGACGCGGCACCGCCTTCCACGCGTGGGTGGAGCAGCACTACTCCAGAGCGGCGATCGTCGACGTGCTCGAGCTGCCCGGCTCGGCCGACGAGGGTCCGGCCGACGACACCGACCTGCCCGCAATGAAGGAGCGCTTCCTCGCCAGCGAGTGGGCCCACCGGATGCCCCTGGAGATCGAGACCTCCCTCGAGACCGTGATCGACGGGATCGCCGTCCGCGGGCGCATCGACGCCGTCTTCCCCCGCGAGGGCGGCGGCGCGACGATCGTCGACTGGAAGACCGGCCCTCCGCCGCAGGAGGGGGCAGGGGCTGCGCGCGTGGTCCAGCTCGCGGCATACCGCGTCGCCTATGCCCGCCTGCGTGGCCTGGCGCTCACCGAGGTGGACGCCGCGTTCTACTACGCCGGCACCGGCGAGACGCGCTGGCCCGACCTGCCCGACGAGGCCGGGCTGGTGGCCCTGCTCAGAAGTGTGCCTACGACCGGGTGACGGCGCCGTCGGTCTCGGTCTCGGCGTCGCGGTCCTCGGGGCCCTGGACCTCGGGCTGCTCGGCGGCGGTCTGCGCCGTGCCAGCCTGGTCGGCAGCGTCGTCCGCCTGGTCGACGGCAGCGGCGTCTGTCTCGTCCCCGGCGCCCTCGGCGATGGCCTGGTCGTCGGAGTCGGACCCGAAGCCGTCGGCGTGGTCGGCCGTGGCCTCCTCGCTGGCGTCTGTCTCGGCCGGCTCGGTGTCATCGCCGCCGGCCGCGTCCTCGATCGCATCGTCCGGCTCCGCGACCGCCGCGGCGTCGGTGCGCTCGTCGGCGTCATCGAGATCGGCGAAGGGGTCGTCGTCCTCGTCGTCCTCCAGCACGGGCGGCGGCGCGACGGTGCTGCGCGGGGCGGCGGGGGCCAGCGACGTCAGGCGGTAGTCGTCAGCGGCCTCCTGCTCGGCATGCACCCGCTCGTCGAGCCGGCGCAGCTGCGCCGACAGGTGCTCGATCTGCACGGGCTCGCCCGCGTGGATCGCGCCCATCAGCCGGCCCAGCAGCGCGAGCTCGCTGGCGAGTCGCGCGCGGGTCACGAGATTGGCGTCGGGCCGCTCCACACGGGTGTGGGCATAGGCCTCGAGGATGCTGTCGAGCGCCTCGGCCGGCGCCTCGGCGATCAGGTGGGCGAAGTCGTCGGCCGGGTCCGCGATCTTGGCGTCCTCCCAGCCGAGCAGCCCGCGCACATTGCCGGCCGCAGCGTCGCCGTCGTCGTCGAAGGAGACCAGCACCTGGTCGCCCGAGAGGTCGCCGTGGACCGGGACGGGGGCGAAGCGCCACAGCGCGACGTCCTCGAGCGCGCGCTCCCAGCGGGCGAGCAGGGCCGCGGGGACCCTGCCGGTCGCGGCGGCCCGGTCGACGTCGCCGAGCCGACGGGTGCGATAGCTGTCGGCGTCATAGGACGGCACCCCGGCCTCCTCGAACAGGCCGAGGTCGAGATTGTGCAGCGTGCCGATCGCGCGGCCGATCTCGGCGGCGAGATGACCGCCCGGGAGCCGCTCGAAACCGACCGGGTGCCCCGGGATATAGGGATAGACCGTGGCCGTGGACCCGCCCTTGAGCCGGCAGAAGCCCTTGGGCGCCGGCACCGCGAAGGGCAGCCGCCGGGCCACGAGCGGCAGCAGGCGGGCCGAGGCGTCCATCGCCGCGTCGGCCGACTCGGTGCGCGGCGCGCGCACCACCCAGCGGCGGTGCTGGCTGTCCTGGACGAACGCGATGTCGTACTGGCTGCCCGGGTCCGATGCCAGGCCCTCGGCGCTGGCGGGGTCGAGACCGGGCACGGCGACGCTGGCGAGGGCGGCAAGATACAGAGGCGAGCGGTCCACGGGTGCCACGGTATGCCGTCGACGGCGGTCATGGGGTCAGGCGTGGCCGTGCGCGCGCAGACTAGGGTGACCGGTGTGAAGGTGCTGCCCGAGCCCATCGGCCGTCCCGCCCTCGCCCGCTCCGATCTGGACCGGGCAGCGCACCTGAGGGCCGATCCCGGCCTGGTCCCCAGACTGCTGTCGGACCCGACGACGCGGGTGGTCAGCCTCGCCGGGGACCGTGCCGAGTGCGGCCTCGGCGCCGACGGCCGCGCCGGGCTGGTCCTGCGCGCACCGGTGCCGGAGGACTCCGGGCGCCTGACCCTCTTCCTCGGCTTCGACCCCGCCGAGGGCCACCCGGCAGGGGAGCGCGCGGCATACCTCGCGGTGGTGGAGGAGCCGGGCCAGGACGATGCCCGCGGCTGGGCCACCCTCCGCCGGGTCGGCACCATGCTCGGCGACCGCGACGCGGGCCTGTTCACCACGGCGGTCGCGCTGGCCAACTGGCATGCCACCCACACCCACTGCCCGCGCTGCGGGTCGGCGACCATCCCCGCCACGAGCGGCTGGACGAGGCTGTGCGAGTCCGGCGGCAGCCAGCACTTCCCCCGCACCGACCCGGCCGTCATCTGCTCGGTCATCGACGACCAGGACCGCATCCTGCTGGCGCAAGGCCGCGGCTGGCCGCCGGGACGGATGTCGATCCTGGCCGGCTTCGTCGAGCCCGGCGAGGCGCTCGAGGCCGCCGTGGTCCGCGAGATTGAGGAGGAGTCTGGCCTCGTCGTCGGCGAGGTGACCTATCTCGGCGACCAGCCCTGGCCCTTCCCGGCCTCGCTGATGCTGGGCTTCACCGCCCGCGTCGTCGGCGGCGAGCTGCGCCTCCAGGAGGACGAGATCGAGAGCGCACGCTGGTTCACGCGCGAGGAGTTCGCCGCCGCGATCGACTCCGGCGAGCTGCTGCCGTCGAGCAGCCTGAGCATCGCCTATCGGATCATCGAGCACTGGTACGGCCGGCCCTTCCCGACCACCGACATCCCCGTGCGCTGAGTGGCCCTGGGACGACCTAGAGATTAGAAGGCTCTTGCGCCCCGACATCCCCGTGCGCTGAGGCCCGCCCGCCGGACGGCGCTGTCGGTGGCGGATGAGAGGATCGCAGGCGATGACCAGCCAGCCCAGCGCCGACAGCGTCCTCGCGGCGCTCGACCCCGAGCAGCGCGCCGTCGCGTCCCAGCCGCTCGGGCCGATGTGCGTGCTCGCCGGCGCCGGCACGGGCAAGACCCGGGCCATCACCCACCGCATCGCCTATGGCGTGCACTCCGGCGCCTTCCAGCCCCAGCGCGTGCTCGCCGTCACCTTCACCGCCCGCGCCGCCGGCGAGATGCGCACCCGCCTGCGCGCCCTCGGTGTGGGCGGCGTCCAGGCCCGCACCTTCCACGCCGCCGCCCTGCGCCAGCTGCACTACTTCTGGCCCCAGGCGATCGGCGGGGCGGCCCCCGAGGTCATGCCCCACAAGGCGGGCGCCGTGGCCGAGGCCGCCTCCCGGCTGCGCCTCCAGTTCGACCGCACCGCCGTGCGCGACCTCGCCGCCGAGATCGAGTGGGCCAAGGTCTCGATGCTCACGCCGGAGTCGTATGCCGCGGCAGCCCGTCAGGCGCGCCGGGAGCCCCCCGGCCTCGACCCGACCGCGATGGCCCGCCTGCTCGAGGCCTATGAAGAGGTCAAGACCGGGCGGGGTGTCATCGACTTCGAGGACGTGCTCCTGCTCATGGTCGGCATCCTCGAGGAGTCCGACCCGATCGCCCGGCAGGTGCGCGGGCAGTACCGCCACTTCGTCGTCGACGAGTACCAGGACGTCAACGCCCTCCAGCAGCGGCTGCTCGAGCTGTGGCTGGGGGAGCGGCGCGACCTGTGCGTCGTGGGCGACCCCGCCCAGACCATCTACTCCTTCACCGGCGCCACCCCCCAGCACCTGCTGGAGTTCCCGCGCCGCCACAAGGACGCGAGCGTCGTGCGGCTCGTGCGCAACTACCGCTCGACACCACAGATCGTCGACCTGGCCAACCTCATCGTCCGCGGCCCCTCCGGCAGCACCCGCGGCCATGCCCTCCAGCTCACCGCCCAGGGCGAGGCGGGCGCGGCGCCCGACCTCACGGCATACCCCGACGACCCCGCCGAGGCCGCCGGTGTGGCCGACCGCATCGCCGAGCTGGTGCGGGCCGGCCACCCGCCCTCGCAGATCGCCGTGCTCTTCCGCACCAACGCCCAGAGCGAGGCCTTCGAGTCGGCCCTCGCCGACCGTGACATCGCCTATCTGGTGCGCGGTGGCGAGCGCTTCTTCCAGCGCAAGGAGGTCCGCGAGGCGATCCTGCTGCTGCGCGGTGCGGCCCGCTCCGACGACGCCAGCGAGCCGCTGCCCGACCTGGTGCGCGATGTCCTCGGCGGTGCCGGCTGGTCACGCGAGGCCCCCTCCAGCGGTGGGGCCGTCCGTGAGCGGTGGGAGTCGCTGGCCGCCCTGGCCGCGCTCGCCGACGACCTGGTCGCGGCCAGCCCTGAGGCCCGCCTGCCCGAGCTGATCCGCGAGCTCGACGAGCGCGCCGCCGCGCAGCACGCCCCGGCGGTCGAGGGCGTCACGCTGGCCTCGCTGCACGCCGCCAAGGGCCTGGAGTGGGACACCGTCTTCCTCGCCGGCTGCTCCGACGGATACCTCCCGATAGTCATGGCCGAGACCCCCGAGCAGTTCGAGGAGGAGCGGCGCCTGCTCTATGTCGGCCTCACCCGGGCCCGCCGCGAGCTGCACGTCTCGTGGGCGGGGGCCCGCACCCCGGGCGCCCGGGCCTCCCGGCGCCCCTCCCGCTTCCTCGAGTCGGCCGCCTCCGTCCTCGGCGGGGGAGCCGTCGTCGCCCGTCGCCGACCCTCCCAGAGCAGGTCCAAGGCGCCCAAGGTCGCCCTGCCCGCCCACTGCCGCAGCTGCGGCACCGAGCTGGAGACCGCCGCCCAGCGCAAGACCGGGCGCTGCGACAGCTGCCCCCCGACCTATGACGAGGCGACCTTCGAGCGACTGCGCGCCTGGCGGCTCGCGGTGGCCCGTGCCGGCAGCGTCCCGGCCTATGTCGTCTTCACCGATGCCACCCTCACCGCCATCGCCGAGCGCGAGCCGGGCAGCGAGGCCGAGCTGTCGCAGATCTCCGGCGTCGGCGCGCGCAAGCTGGGGCTCTATGGCGCGCAGGTGCTCCAGATCCTCGCCGGTTCTGATCCCGAGGATGTGCTCCAAAACGCTTCTGCCGCAAGCGATTCCGTCGACTCCTGACGGCCGCTAGCGGCATACCTCAGAAAAAGTCTCAAAAAAGAGTTGGCGCCGCCACCGGCCCACCCCGTAGCCTGTGGACCGTTCAGCCCGGCGGTCGATGACCGCTCGGGGATATGCAAAGGCTGAGAGGAGGCTGGCCCCGTGGAGAACACGACAACGATGACGAAGGCGACGACGATCGCCCTCTCGGCATGCGCCCTGGGTCAGCCGCGCCTCGCGACCGGCCTGGGCTGGGAGCCGCTGACCGCTGCCTCCCGCCCGCGTGTCGAGCACGGCACAGCCGTCACCCCGATCGTCACTGGCACCGGTCTGCCCACCGCCGGCTACGCCGCCGATGCCTCCGACCACGCCTTTGCCCCCAAGTCCGCCGTTGTCGCGACCTCCCGCCTGGGAGCCGCCGTCTAGTCACACCAGACGACGCCACCCAGGCCGCGAGTTCCCGACAGGGGACCGCGGCCTTTCTCTTTGCCCCGGGCCCGACCGACACCAGACCAGGACCAGCTGATGCACCGCCACCAGACCACCGGCCACGCCGGATCGGCCCCGACCAGACCGGACCCGGCCACGACCAGACCGACGACCACCGCCCCACCAGGGCTGGACAGAACCAGGGCTGCCCCACCGGGCAGCGACGACGAGGAGGTGACACCCCGATGCAGTTGACCGAGCTGATCGACGCGGCGTCGTTCGCGATCGCGAGGGGAGGCGACATCCCGTGCCAGGACAACGAGCCCGAGCTGTGGTTCGCCGAGCGTCCCGAGGATGTCGAGTTCGCCAAGGCGCTGTGCGGGACCTGCCCCGCCAGGGCCGAGTGCCTCGCCGGTGCCCTTGACCGCTCCGAGCCCTGGGGAGTCTGGGGCGGCGAGCTCTTCGTCCAGGGTGCGGTCGTCGCCCGCAAGCGCCCGCGCGGCCGCCCGCGCAAGGACGCCAACGCCACCTGCGCTGCCTGAAAGCCTCTGTCCGACAGGGCAATTCGGCAGCCACCATCCCGGCCGTGACGGCCGGTGGTCTCACAGGGGGATCACCGGCCGGCGCGAGCCTGCCCACCTCGATGCGAGGAGAGGAGCAGACAAGATGAAGCAGTCGCTGAGCCGCCACCTGGCGGCAAGCCGCCGGGCCCGTCGCGAGCGGGCCCTGCACGCGCAGCGCCACGAGCAGCTGCGCACGATGCTGGCCCTGCAGCGCGACAGCGCCCGCATGCAGGCCCGCTGACCCGGGGCCTGTGGACGACGGCCGGGCGGGGGATCGACGACGTGACAGATTGGGCACGCCGCGACCCCGCCCGGCCTCGTCCGTCCACCGAAGGAGCCCCCGTGCCGACCCGGCCCCGCCTGCGCCCCCACCTGCACGTGCTGCGCCGCGGGTCGGGCGAGCTCCAGCTCGGGCTCGACCCGGGCCAGGGCCTGCTGCTGACCGGGCTGACCCCGGGCGAGGTCGACCTCGTGGAGTCCCTCGACGGACGGCGCTCGCTCGCCCAGATCTATCGCGACGGCGCGCGCCAGGGCCTGCCCGAGCAGCGGATCGCCCAGCTCCTGGCGGTGCTCGCCGACGAGGCGGTCCTGGCCGAGGCCCCCGCCGAGGCCGCCCCCGGCCCCGCCGAGATCGACATGGTCACCCTCGCCGCGGCATACCCCCGCCCAGGTGTCGGCAGCGACGAGAGCGCGCGGCGCGCCGCCGGGTCGATCGTGATCGACGGCGTCGGGGAGGTGCCCGGCGCGCTCGCCGCCGTGCTGCGCAGCGCCGGCGTCGGCTCCGTCCTCGCGGGCCGGTATGCCGCGGACGCGGCGGAGGCGCTGCTCACCGACGCGGGCCAGGACCTCGCGCCCGAGACCCCCGACCTGGTCGTGCTGGTCCGCTCCGCGCCGGTCGGGGCGGCGACCGCCGCGCTGTGGCGCCGCAGCGGGCAGGAGCACCTCCCGGTCACCCTGGCGGCAGGGCAGGCCACGATCGGGCCGCTCGTGCGACCCGGGGCAGGCCCCTGCCTGGAGTGCCTCGACCACTCCCGGGTGGCGGTCGACCCCGGCTGGGCGGCGGTCACCACCCAGCTCGACCCGCCCCCGGCCCGCCGCCTCGGCGAGGTGGTGGGCGAGACCTCGCTCAGCGCCGCCGTGGTCGGGCTCGCCGCGATGACGGTGCTCGCGCGGATCGACGGCACCCCGCCACCGCCGGGGGTCTCCTTCGAGATCGGCCTGCCGTGGCCGGTCGTGCTCGCCCGCCAGTGGCAGCCGCATCCTGCGTGCGCCTGTGCCGGCACGGCCGCGCAGGGGACAATGGCGGGGTGAGCGATCTGCCGCGTCAGTCTGTGGTCCGCGCCGCCAAGCTGGCCGCGCTGCCGATCGGCTATGCCGGGCGCACCGCGGTGGGCCTGGGCAAGCGCATCGGCGGACGGCCGGCCGAGCTGGTGGCCGCCGAGCTCCAGGCCCGCACCGCCGAGCAGCTGTTCACGGTGCTCGGCGAGCTCAAGGGCGGCGCGATGAAGGTCGGGCAGGCGCTGTCGGTCATGGAGGCCGCCATGCCCGAGGAGCTGGCCGGGCCCTATCGCGCCACCCTGACCCGACTCCAGGACGCCGCCCCGCCCATGCCGGCCGCCACCGTCCACGAGATCCTGGCCCGGGAGCTCGGCCCGCGCTGGCGCACGGCCAAGTTCCGCTCCTTCGACGACACCCCGGCCGCCTCGGCGTCGATCGGCCAGGTCCACCGGGCGGTGTGGCGCGACGGGCGCGACGTGGCCGTCAAGGTGCAGTACCCAGGCGCCGGGCAGGCGCTGCTGAGCGACCTGGCCCAGATCTCGCGGGTGGCCCGCGTCGCCGGAGGGTGGATCCCCGGCATCGACATCAAGCCCATCACCGACGAGCTCACCGCGCGGATGGCCGAGGAGCTCGACTACAGCCTCGAGGCCGCCAACCAGAAGGTCTTCGCCCGCCGGCTGCGCGACTCGCCGATCGCGGCCGTCCCGAACGTGCTCGCCCACGGTGAGCACGCGATCGTCTCGGAGTGGCTGGGGGGCACCCCCCTCTCGCGCGTCATCGCCGAGGGCTCCCCGGCCGAGCGTGAGCGCGCCGCGCAGCTCTACATGACCTTCCTGCTGCACGGCCCGACCCGCACTGGCCTGCTGCACGCCGACCCCCACCCCGGCAACTTCAGGATCACCCCCGACGGGCGGCTGGGCGTGCTCGACTTCGGGGCGGTCAACCGGCTGCCCCATGGTCTGCCGCCGATGATGGGCGAGCTGGTCAGCCGGGCGATGGAGGGCGACGGCGTGGGCTTCGTCGCCGGTCTGCGCGAGGAGGGCTTCGTCAAGCCGGGGATCGCCATCGACGGCGGCGAGCTGCTGGCCTATCTCGACCCCTTCCTGGAGCCGCTGCGTGCCGAGCGCTTCGCCTTCACCCGGCCGTGGCTGCGGGCGATCGGCACCCGCCTGACCGACGCCCGACGGCCCGACTGGCTGATGGCCACCAAGATCAACCTCCCGCCGGCATACCTGCTCATCCACCGCGTGTGGGCGGGCGGCATCGGCGTCCTCGCCCAGCTCGAGGCGGAGGTGCCCGCGCGACAGGTGATCATCGAGCACATGCCTGGCATCCGCCCCGAGGCGTTCCCGACGGTCTGAGGCCGACGGGCCGGGGCCGACGGGCCGAGGCCGACGGTCGTGCGGGGCAGTGCAGTGGCGGGGCGCCCCCTCGCGGGCGGGCTACTTCTTCGCCGCGGCCGCCTTGGCGGCGGCCTTGGACTGCTTCTTGAAGTCGCGCACCTTCTGGAGCGACTCCTCGTCGACGACATCGGCGACCGAGCGGAAGGAGCCGTCCTCGGCATAGGGGCCGATCGCCTCCCGCCAGCCATCGGGCCGCACGCCGAGCTGCTTGCCGAGGAGGGCGGCGAAGATCCGTGCCTTCTGCTGACCGAAGCCGGGGAGCGCCCCGATCCGGGCGAGCAGGTCCGCAGCGCCGGAGGCCTCGGTCCAGATGCGGGAGGCGTCGCCCGCATAGTCGTCGCTCACCACCGCCGCCAGCTGCTGCATCCGGCCGGCCATCGAGCGGCCATAGCGGTGGATCGCCGGGGGAGTGGCGCACAGGTCGGCGAAGGACTCGGGGTCGGCCGCGGCGATCTCGGCGGGGTCGAGGGTCCCGAAGCGGTCGAGGACCTTGGCCGGACCAGCGAACGCGCGCTCCATGGGGAACTGCTGGTCGAGCATCATGCCGACCAGCAGCGCGAAGGGGTCGGCGGCGAGCACGGCGTCGGCGTGCTCGTCCTGGGCGATGCGGATGCTGGGCATGGCGCTCACCCTAGTGGCGCGCCCGTGGAGCCGCCGCACGGCCGGAAGCGGGCATGGAGAAGGGGCGGGACCGAAGCGTGGTCCCGCCCCCTCTGAGGGCTCGTCGTGAAGGCTCAGGCCTTGCCGAGGATCCGGTTGAGGTTGGTGCCGCACTCGGGGCACTTGCCCTTGGCCATGCGGCGACCGTTGTCGGACACGACAACCTTGCCCTCGGCCTCGCGCTTCTCCTTGCACTTCACGCAGTAGAACTCGCCCTTGTAGGTCTCGTCAGCCATATGCACGTCTCCTTTGTCGATCGAGCCCGCGCCTTGTGCGGGCCGGGACTTCGGCAACCATAGACCAGATTGAGCACAAATCCACGCACGCCGGTGTGTCGGATGGGGGCCCTCAGGGGTGTTTTTGCCCTGCTCAGCCCCCGCGTGGCCCGTGCTCAGACCCCCGCGTGGCCGTGCTCAGCCCGCCCGGAGCGCCAGCTGTCCGGCCCGCACGAGGGCCGTCAGCTCCTCCCGGCTGCCCTCGGGCAGGGCCGTGACCGGCCACCAGGCGACGTCGAGGGACTCGCTGCTGACGAGGTGCCGGGCGTCGGCGGGGGCGACCGCGGCATACCGGATGTCGAGGTGCTCACGGCAGCGGCCAAAGCTGCCCCCGAGGCTGTGCCGGTCGAGCTGGGCGATCCTCGGCGCGGCCTCCAGGGTGGCGATGCCGGACTCCTCGCGAGCCTCCCGGGTCGCTGCCGTCCGCACACTCTGGTCACCGGTCTCGAAGTGCCCGCCGAACTGGAACCACTCCCGCGCCTTGGCGTGCAGCGTGAGCAGCACCCGCTCCATGGACTCGTCGAAGACGATGCACCCGCTGGTCAGGTGGGCCGGCGGCCCCGCCTTGGCCATCGCGTCGGGGTGCGCGCGCAGGTGGGCCAGGAAGCCCTCCCGCAGGCGCTCCTGCGCCTCGTCGGGCGCGGCCCAGCCCTCGAGCAGGGTCACGGCGTCGTCGTGCAGATGGGCGTATGCCGCGGCCACGCCATCGCGTCCCCCGTCACCGGGGGAGGGCGCCGGGGTCGGCAGCGAGGGGGCGTCCCCGCTCACGCGCGGTCGTCCGGGCCGGCCTGGCCCGAGTCACCCGAGCCCGAGTCGCCCGAGCCCGAGTCGCCCGAGCCCGAGTCGCCCGAGCCCGAGTCGCCCGAGCCCGAGTCATCCGAGCCGGCGTCACCGGACCCGTCTGCGCCGGAGAGGATCCGGTCGAGCTCGGCATCCAGCTCGTCGCCACCGGCGCCGCGCTCGGCGACCTTCTCGACAAAGCCGAGCGGGTCGTCCAGGTCGGCCGCGGTGGGGGCGAGGTCGGGGTGGGCCCAGACCGCGTCGCGCAGGCTGGCGCCGTGCCGGTCCTCGACGGCGGCAAAGAGGTTGGCGGCGTCGCGCAGCCGCCGAGGACGCAGCTCCAGGCCCACGAGCCCGGAGAAGATCTTCTCGGCCGGCCCGCCGGTGGCCCGGCGCCGGCGCACCATCTCGCCGAGGGCCTGTGCCTGGGGGAGGTGGTTGCTGGTGGCCCGGTCGGTGACGAGGTCGACCCATCCCTCGACAAGGGCGAGATAGGTCTCGAGGCGGGCGAGCGTGGCCCGCTGGGAGTCGGAGTGCTCGGGCTGGAAAAGGTTGTCCTGCAAGGCTTTCTGGAGGGCCTCGGGGTCGCCGGGGTTGACCTGCGACATCTTGGCCTCGATGGAGTCGCTGTCGATGCGGATGTCGCGGCCGTAGTCCTGGACGGCGCGCACGAGCTGGGGCCCGAGCCAGGCGACGTCCTCGAAGAGCCGCATGCGGGCGCCCTCGCGGACGGCGAGATAGATCAGCACCTGGTCGCGGTCGATCTCCAGCCCCGCGGCGAACGCGTCGGCGTTGGCTGGGAGCAGGGCGAGGTCGTGGGGCGCGACGAGGGGCAGCCCCATGTCGGTGCCGGTGAGGACCTCGGCGGCGAGGGCGCCGACGGCCTGCCCGGTCTGGAGGCTGAACATCGACCCGCTCATCCGGGCCAGCATCGGCTGCATCTGGGCCATCATCGCGGCGGGGTTGGTCCCGGGCGGCACCATGCCCTCGGGCAGTCCGCCCTCGCCCATCTCGGCGATCTGGCCGGTCATCACCTGGCCGATCGCGGCCGAGACGCCGTCGGCGACCGGCTCGACGAGCGTGCGCCAGCGCGGCATGGTCGCCTCGACCCACTCGGCGCGGCTCCAGGCCCGGGCCTGCGCGCTGGGCGCCTCAAAGGCGGTGACCTCGTCGAGCCACAGCCCGGCGATGCGCACCGCCTGCTCGACGGCGCGGGTGTCGGCGTCGGAGACGACCGTGTCACCGGCGGCCGAGACCGTCTTGCGGGCGACGTCGGTGGCCATCGTGGCGTTGATGCTGCCGGCCTCGTCGTCGGGGGCGTCGAACATCTGCTGGACCTGCTGCATGGCCGCCTGGAGCATGCCGGGGTCGACATCGCCGAGGCCGGACTCGCTCAGCATCTTGGCCATCTGGGGGTCGATCTCGTCGCTGCCGGTCAGCTGCCGGAGCAGGTCGCGGATCGCCGGGGGCAGGTCGTCGCCGGAGGCGTCGGAGGCGGGGAACTGGTCGGACACGGGGTGCTCCTTGAGACCTGAGAGAATTGTGCGTCCACAGATGATGTGGCCTACGCACCAGACAACCATGCTCAGGGAGATTTCAGTTCCCTGGTGCACTCTGCGGACGCGCAGACCGAGCGCGACAACCGACGGATCCCAGGAGGACCAGTGCCGGAGACGAGCAACGCCGAGCCGGGCCGGGTCGCGCTCTGCGCTGTCCGCGAGGAGGCGCTGTCTGCCGACGAGGTGCTGGCCGCGGTGGCCGACCCGGCGTGCGGCGGCGTGGTCATCTTCCACGGCCTAGTCCGCAACCACGACGACGGCTCCGGCGTCGAGTCGCTCGACTACTCCGCCCACCCTCAGGCGAGCACCGAGCTGGAGAGGGTATGCCGCGAGGTCGCCGAGCGGCATACCGGCACCAGGATCGCGGCCGTCCACCGCGTCGGGGCGCTGGCCCTCGGCGACGCCGCCGTCATCACGGCCGCCGCCGCCGCCCACCGGGGCCAGGCCTTCGAGGCGTGCCGCGATCTGATCGACACGCTCAAGGCGCAGGTGCCGATCTGGAAGCACCAGCGCTATGACGACGGTCGCGACTCCTGGGTGGGGCTGCCGTGAGCAGCGCCCTGCCACCGTCGCGCCGGGAGCGGCGCCGACGGGAGCCCGCGGGGGAGACCCGCGGCACCCGCCTGCTCGCCGCGGCATTCACCGTCCTGTCGCTGCTCGCGATCGGGTCGTTGATCCCGACGCCCTATGTCGTGATGAGCCCCGGCCCGGCCGTCAACACCCTGGGCAAGCTCGAGCGAACGCCGCTGATCAGCGTCAAGGGCAAGACGACCTATCCGACCGACGGGGCGCTCGACTTCACCACCGTGCGGGTCAAGGGCGGGCCCGGCAACCGGCCCAGTCTCGGCGAGGTCGCGGTGGCCGCGGTCATGCCGCACGACGAGGTCTTCCCCGAGGAGATGTATTTCCCCAAGGGGACGACCGAGAAGGACGTCAAGGAGGAGAACACCGCCGAGATGGTCGGCTCCCAGCAGGAGGCGATCTATGTGGCGCTCAACGCGCTCGGCGAGCGGATCACGCGGGTGCCGGTGGTGGCCTCCGTCCCCGACGACAGCCCGGCCAAGGACAGGCTCAGGGCGGGCGATCGCATCCTGGCCGTCGGCGGCACCAAGGTGGCCGACGCCAAGGCGGTCCAGTCCGCGATCCGCGCGGTGACGCCCGGGAGCCCGCTGACCCTCTCGGTCGAGCGGGACGGCAAACCCGTCGAGGTGACCACGACGACCCGCTCGATCGAGGGCCGCACGACCGTCGGCATCATGCTCGGCAGCAAGTTCGTCTTCCCCTATGACGTCACGATCAACGCCGGCGACGTGGGCGGGCCGTCTGCGGGGATGATGTTCTCCCTCGCCGTCTATGACGTGCTCACGCCCGGCAAGCTGACCGGCGGCAAGGAGATCGCCGGCACCGGCACGATCGCCGAGGACGGGTCGGTCGGCCCCATCGGCGGGATCCGCCAGAAGGTCGTGGGCGCCCGCGACTCCGGCGCCGACTACTTCCTCGCGCCGGCCGAGAACTGCGCCGAGCTCATGGGGGCGGCCCCCGACGGCCTCACGGTGGTCAAGGTCGCCTCCTTCACCGAGGCACGGACCGCGGTGGAGCGGATCGCGGCAGGCAAGGCCGAGGGCCTGGCCCGCTGCGGCTAGCGCTCGCGGCGCCCGGCTGACTGGCCCGGCTAGTCCTGGAGGGTGGCCCGGAGGGCGTGGACCAGCCCCGGCGCGATGTCCGAGCCCATCGCGACCTGGTCGTCGCTGTCGTGGGCCCGCTGGCGCAGCAGGCAGATGCTGCGGCCGTCGCGGTGGACCGCCACCAGCAGCCGCACATCCTCCCGCTGGGGGTGGGCAGCCAGCGCCTCGACGGCCTTCTCCGGGTCCTCGGGCAGGCCGCGCTCGGCCTCCGGCGGCACGACGATCCGCTCGACCGCCAGGGCCACGCCCATGACCGCCTCGGGCCAGGAGAGCCGCCCGAGGAAGGACTCGAGGTGGCTGGTGGGGGGCAGGTCGTCCTGCTCGAGGGCCGTCAGGGCGCCCGGCATGAGGTCGGGGCCCGACATCTGCTCGCGCAGGTGCGGCTCGCGCTCCATCAACTCGGCGGTGTCCACGAGGGCAAAAAGGCGGGGGTTCTGGTCCCACCCCGCGCCGGCGACATAGCGCTCGGTGTCGAGAGCGGTGATGGCGAGCAGGTCTGTCACGGGGCGGGATTCGGTCACGGCACCATGCTGTCATGGGCGGGGGCCGGGGCCCCAGGCGCAGGCCGTGCCCGAGGTCGGGAACCGCACGACCCCCCTGTAGGTTGTCCATTTCAGCAGCACCCCGCCACGCGACGAGCGAAGACGAGGACACCGTGAGCGACAAGTGGTTCGACGACGGCGACGACCCCCGAGGGGGCGACGAGCGGCCTCCCGGTGACGGGGAGGGCCCCGAGCGCCCCGGGCAGTCCGACCCGAGCCGTCCCGATCCCGACCGTCCCGACCCCTCCGACCCGCACGCCTTCGGGCCCTGGGGGCCGCAGGGATTCGACCTCGGCTCCTTCGCCGGCGGGGGAGCGCGCGCCCACGGCGGTCCTGGTATGCCGGGTGGTCCCCAGGGCCCCGGCGGCGGCGCCCGGGTGCCGCGTCGCCCGGCGGACCCGCGCAAGCGCGGGCCGCTCGGCCCGACCGTCCTGATCCTGGCGGTGCTGGGCCTGCTGGGCTCCGGTGCGGCGCGGCTGTGGACCGAGAAGCTCTGGTTCGACTCGGTCGGCTTCGGCGGGGTCTTCACCACCCGGCTGCTCAGCCAGATCGCGCTCTTCCTCGTCGGCTTCGCGATCACGGCGCTGCTCGCCTGGAGCAGCCTGGTCATCGCCCACCGCAGCCGGCCGGTCTATGTGCCGACCACCCCGCAGCAGGTCGCCCTCGACCAGTACCGCGAGGCGATCGAGCCGCTGCGCCGGGTGGGCACGCTCGCCATCCCCGCGATCCTCGGGCTGCTGGGCGGCACGAGCGCGGCCGCGCAGTGGCGCACCTTCCTCCAGTGGCGCAACGCCACCCCCTTCGGGACCACCGACCCGCAGTTCGGCCATGACATCTCGTTCTTCGTCTTCACCCTGCCCTGGCTGCGCTTCATCGGCTCCTTCCTGACCATGGCCCTGCTGACCGCGGCCGTCGCGGCCGTGGTCGCCCACTATGTCTATGGCGGGCTGACCATCCCGGGCCGCGGTCAGGAGACCACCCCCGCGGCCCGGCGCCACGTCGCCATCCTCATCGCCGCGCTCGTCCTGGTGCGCGCCGGGATGTACTGGCTGGACCGCTACCAGCTCGCCGTGCAGGACTCGCGTCTGCTCACCGGCCTGACCTATTCAGACGTGCATGCCGTGATGCCCGCCAAGGCGATCCTCGCCGTCGCGGCCGTGATGTGCGCCCTGCTCTTCCTCGCCTCGATCGCGACCCACTCCTGGCGGCTGCCCATCGTCGGCACCGTCCTGCTGACGGTCACCGCGGTCGTCGCGGGCGGCATCTATCCGGCGCTGATCCAGTCGCTGAAGGTGCGCCCCTCGGAGAAGTCGCTGGAGAGCCCCTACATCCAGCGCAGCATCGACGCCACCCGGGCCGCCTTCGGCCTCGACGGGGTCAAGGTCGAGCCCTACACCGCCGCCACCCATGCGACGGCCGGTCAGCTGCGCGAGGACGCGGCCACCGTGCCCGGCATCCGCATCATCGACCCCAACATCGTCTCGCCGACCTTCCGCCAGCTGCAGGCCCTGCGCCAGTACTACGCCGTCCCCGACACCCTCGACGTCGACCGCTACACGATCGACGGCAAGAGCCAGGACTCGGTCGTCGCGGTGCGCGAGCTCGACCTGGCCGGCATCAACCCGGCCCAGCGCAACTGGGTCAACGACCACACGGTCAACACCCACGGCTATGGCTTCATCGGCGCCTATGGCACCAAGCGCACCGCCAGCGGCAACCCCGAGTTCTTCGAGCGCGACTACGACCCCAGCGGCAAGATCGGCAAATACGAGCCGCGCATCTACTTCGGCGAGGAGTCGCCGGTCTACTCCATCGTGGGTGCGCCCGCCGGCGCCAAGCCGCGCGAATTCGACCGCCCCGACGCCTCCGCGGCCGGGCAGAGCTACTACACCTACTCCGGCAAGGGCGGCGTCGAGATCGGCTCTCTCGCACGCAGGCTCGCCTATGCCATCAAGTACCGCGAGGTGAAGTTCCTCCTGTCCGACGCGGTCAACGAGCGCTCCCGGCTGCTCGACCACCGCGATCCCATCGAGCGTGTGCAGCGCGTCGCGCCCTGGCTGACCACCGACGGCAACGCCTACCCGACCGTGGTGGACGGCCGCGTCCAGTGGGTCATCGACGGATACACCACCTCGGCCAACTACCCCTACTCCCGCCTGACCGACCTCGACGGCGCGACCTCAGACTCGGTCACCGAGCGCTCGAGCTCCGTGAGCGCCATCAACGCCGGCCAGGTCAACTACGTGCGCAACTCGGTCAAGGCCACGGTCGACGCCTATGACGGCTCGATCCGCCTGTATGCCTGGGACACCAAGGACCCGATGCTCAAGACCTGGGAGAAGTCCTTCCCCGGCTCGGTCCGGCCCCTGTCCGAGGTCAGCTCCCAACTGATGCAGCACGTGCGCTACCCGCAGGACCTGTTCAAGATCCAGCGGGCACTGCTGGCGAAGTACCACGTGACCGAGGCCGACTCCTTCTACGGCGGCCAGGACTTCTGGCGCGTGCCCAAGGACCCCACCCACGACACCCAGGACCAGCCGGTCTACTACCTGTCGATGGCCATGCCGGGGCAGAAGGCCGCGACCTTCTCGCTCACCACGGCATACGTCCCGGCCGGCACGCGCAATGTCCTCTCCGGCTTCCTCTCGGTCGACTCCGACGCCGGCTCGACCAAGGGCAAGCCGGCCGAGAGCTATGGCACGATGCGACTCCTCCAGCTGCCGCGTGACTCCAATGTCGACGGGCCGGGCCAGGTGCAGAACCAGATCGAGACCTCGACCGAGCGGTCGGCCTCGGACTCCGAGCAGCTCAACCTCGGCCAGTTCATCGCCAACAACCGCAGCGCCGGCAAGCAGCTCGACTACGGCAACCTGCTCACCCTGCCGGTCGGCCAGGGCATGCTCTATGTCGAGCCGCTCTATGTGCGGGCCGCCAACGAGAACGGCTCCTATCCGCAGGTCAAGGCCGTGGTCGCCGTCTTCGGCAACACGGTCGCCTGGGGCCCGACTCTCGACAGCGCCCTCGACCGCCTCTTCGGCGGTGACTCGGGCGCCAAGGCCGGCGACTCCGGTGCCGCACCGGGCGGCGGCACCACTCCGACGGCCCCGCCCAAGACCGGCGCGGCCGCTCTCCAGGACGCGCTCACCCAGGTCCAGGCCGCCCAGGCCGCGGCCCAGGCCGCGCTCAAGAAGGGCGACTGGACGGCATACGGCGAGGCCCAGAAGCAGCTCGACGCGGCGATCAAGAAGGCCGTCGAGGCCGCCCCGGAGGGCGGCGCGGTCACCACGACCCCCGCTCCGTCGGCCTCGCCCACCTCGGCCACCAGCTGACCTCGCCCCCCAGCCCCGTGCGAACGGGGCTGGGGGAGCACGGATTTGGACAGGACCGATCCGTCACGTAAAGTAGGGGCATACCGACGCGGGGTGGAGCAGCTCGGTAGCTCGCCGGGCTCATAACCCGGAGGTCGCAGGTTCAAATCCTGCCCCCGCTACAAAATGAGAGGGGCCCGGACCGACTGGTCCGGGCCCCTCTCATGCCGCGGTTCGTCGCTGGATGGCCGGGACTGACGCATAGGGTGACGGCTATGCCGCTGGACTACCCCATTCACACGCGCACCCTGGCCAACGGTCTGCGTGTCATCGTCTCGCCCGACCACACCGCACCCGTCGTCACCGTCAACCTCTGGGTCGGCGTGGGCAGCCGGCATGAGCAGCAGGGGCGCACCGGCTTCGCCCACCTCTTCGAGCACCTGATGTTCCAGGGCTCCCGCAGCGTCGCCAAGGGGGAGCACTTCGAGTCGCTCATGGCCGCCGGCGGCCGCCTCAACGCGACGACCTGGTTCGACCGCACCAACTACTTCGAGACGGTGCCGAGCGAGGCTCTCGAGCTCGCGCTGTGGCTCGAGGCCGACCGCCACGGCCACCTCCTCGACGCCGTCACGCAGGACAACCTCGACAACCAGCGCGACGTGGTCAAGGAGGAGAAGCGCCAGCGCTACGACAACGTCCCCTATGGGCACGCGCTGATGGAGGTGTATGCCGCGGTGTTCCCTGAGGGGCACCCCTACCACCACCCGACGATCGGCTCGATGGAGGACCTCGACGCCGCCAGCCTCGAGGACGTGCACGATTTCTTCCGGCGCTACTACGGCCCGCGCAACACCGTCCTGACCCTCTGTGGCGACATCAGCGAGGAGGACGGGTTCGCAGCAGTGGAGCGCTATTTCGGCGGGCTGGGAGACACGGCCGAGCCCACGGACCCGACGGGCAGCCGCCTCCAGCCGCTGGACGGGCCGGCACGGGTGGAGCGCCACGAGGACGTGCCCAACGACCGGCTGCACATCGGCTTCCGGCTGCCCCCCGACTTCACCGACGACTTCTATGCCGTGAGCCTCGCGCTCGAGATCCTGGGCGGCATGGCCAGCTCCCGGCTCGTCAAGCGACTCGTGCGCAGGGAGCACCTGGCCAACGGGCTGTCCTGCACCGCAATGGGATTCGTCGACGGTGTCTCCCTCGGTCTCATCGTCGCCGACGTCGACGAGGACGCCGACCCGAGCGAGGTGGAGGCCCACATCGTCGAGGAGCTGACCAGATTCGCCGCCGAGGGCCCGACGCCCGAGGAGCTCGAGGCCGCCCGGGCCCAGACCGAGCGGTCCTGGCTCTCCGCGCTCGCCTCCCCGGAGGAGCGGGCCGACATCCTCAGCCACCTCGCCCTGCTGCACGGCGATCCGTCGCTCATCAACACCAATCTCGACACCCACCTGGCCATCGGCGCCGACCAGATCCGCGAGGCCGCGGCCGCCTGGCTGCTGCCCCAGCACCGCGCGGTCGTCGCCCACATCGTCGAGGAGGAGGCAGCGTGAGCACCCCCACCAGGCCGGAGGTCGGGCCCCCCACCCCGTGGTCCTTCCCCCGGCCCGAGACCCACCGGCTGCCAAACGGGCTGACCCTCAAGGCCTTCCACCTGCCCGGGCAATATGTCATCTCGGTGCGCACCGTCATCCCGCTCAGCACCACGGTGGAGCGGCGCGACCGTGAGGGCATCGCGGCGCTGATGTCACGGCTGCTCGACGAGGGCACGGCACGGCACACGTCCGAGGAGTTCGCCGAGCTGATGGAGCGCAAGGGCATCGCCCTCGGCGCCGGCATGAGCGACGGCGGGCTCGGGGTCGACCTCGACGTGCCGCGGCGCAACCTCGCCGACGCCCTCGACGTCCTGCGCCAGGTCCTGGCCGAGCCGGCCTTCCCCGAGGACGAGGTCCGACGGATGATCCGCTCGCGCCTGGCCGAGATCGAGCAGGAGCGCGCCCTCGCGCCGCACCGCGCCATGCGCGAGTTCATCGCGACCCACTTCGACGCCTCCGAGCGCGCCTCCAGGCCCAGTGCCGGGCGCCCCGAGACCGTCTCGGCAATCACCCGCGAGGACCTGGTCGACTTCCACGCCCGCCACGTCGGGCCCGAGGGGGCCACGATGGTGGTCGCCGGCGACCTCAGCGACCTCGACCTGCCCGCCCTCGTCGCCGCGACGCTGGGGGAGTGGCGCCCGCAGCTGCACGTGGTCCCCGAGCGCCCCACCCGGGCACCGCAGCGGGCCCACGATGCCGCCCGCATCGTCATCGTCGACCGACCAGGCTCCGTGCAGACCGAGTTCTGCATCGGCTGGGACGGGCCCGACCGACGCGCAGCCGGCTGGGCGGCATACCCCGTCCTCGGCTATGTCGTCGGGGGCTCGCCGACCGCCCGCATCGACGATGTGCTCCGCGAGGAGAAGGGCTACACCTACGGCATCCGCAGCTCCTTCCGGCCGCGGCACGCCGGCGGGCTCTTCGTGACCTCCGGCTCGGTCCGCTCCGACGCGACCGTGGAGTCGCTGGGACTGCTGCTCGACATCCTTCAGGGCGCCCGCGAGGGCTTCAGCGAGGAGGAGCTGCGGGCGGGCGTCGACTTCATCACCCGCACCGCCCCCGGGCGTTTTGCCACCGCCGACGCGGTGGCCGATGAGGCCGCCGCCCGCGCGCTGGACGACCTGCCCGACGACTTCACCACCGACAATCTCGCCCGCATGCGCCGGCTCACCCGCGACGACCTCGCGCGGGCCTACAGTGAAGTTGTCACCGGTGACTGGACCGTCGTGATCGTCGGCGACGCCGGGGCCCATGCCGAGGCCGTTCGCGCACTGGGCCGGGGTCCCGTCTCGGTCATCGGGGCGTGAGCCAGCAGGTCAGCACAGCCAGACGACGTCAGCGCATGACGACAGCACGTCGACGAGGAGCACCACAGTGGAGGAGCGGCGCAAGCCCGGCCCCCGGCGGCAGCCGACGCGGCAGCGGGTCCTGACGATCGCGCGCGAGCACGCGATCCGCCACGGCTGGCGCCAGGCGCGCGTGCAGGACATCGCCAAGGAGGCCGGGATCTCCCGGCCCACCCTCTACAAGGACTTCCCGTCCAAGCAGGCCCTCGGCGAGGCGCTGTGGGTCGACCAGGTCGAGAACTTCCTCGGCGACCTGATGGCCGTCCTGGCGAGCAGAGAGGGCGAGGGCCTGCGCGAGGCCGCCCGCGCCGCAGTCGAATACGCCCTCGGCGAGGCGCAGAACGGCCCCTTCCTGCGCGCGGTCCTAACCGAGGACACCGACGGTGAGGGGCTGCTGCCGATGCTCACCGGCGGCCCGTCCGTGGTGACGATGGCAAGCGACGCCCTCACCCCTTGGTTCCTCGCGCACTACCCGACCTACGAGCGTCGCCGGGTCTCCTTCGCCCTCGCCGTGGCCGTCCGGGTCACGATCTCCTTCCTCGCCCGCCCCGCGCAGATCAGCAACGAGGAGATCGCCGAGGAGATCGCCGACATGCTCGTGCGCTATGTGGAGCCGCCGGAGACGCCATAGCCGGGGGTGATCCGGGCCAGCACCTCGTCGTGCAGGAGCCCGTTGGTGGCCACGGCGTTGCCGCCCCACGGCCCCTCCTGCCCGTCGAGTGAGGTGAAGCGACCGCCGGCCTCGGTGACGATGGGCACGAGGGCAGCCATGTCATAGACCTCCAGCTCGGGCTCCAGCGCGATGTCGACCGCGCCCTCCGCAACCATCATGTAGGACCAGAAGTCGCCATAGGCGCGGTCGCGCCAGCAGGCGGAGGTCAGGCCCAGGAACTCCCTGCCCCGGCCGGCGGCACGCCAGGAGTCGACGCTGGAGTAGGACAGCGACGCGTCCTCGATGGCCGAGACCGAGGAGACCTGGACGCGGCGGGCGGAGCTGAGCGAGCGCCCGGTCCAGGCGCCCGAGCCCTGGGCCGCCCACCACCGCCGGCCGAGCGCGGGCGCGGCGACCAGGCCCAGGACCGGCGAGTTGCCGTCGACAAGGGAGATGAGGGTGGCCCAGACGGGGACGCCGCGGACATAGTTGTGGGTGCCGTCGATGGGGTCGACGATCCAGCGGCGCAGGCCGTGCCCGGTCGCCTCGAACTCCTCGCCGACGACGGCATCACGCGGCCGCGTCCGCTTCAGCTGGGCGCGGATCAGCTCCTCGGCGTCACGGTCGGCATCGCTGACGAGGGTCAGGTCGGGTTTGGCCTCGACCCGCAGGTCCTCGGCCAGGAAGCGGCCCATGGTGACGCGCTCGACCGCGTCGGCCAGGACGTGTGCGAGGCGCAGGTCGTCGTCATAGCTCACCCCGCGCACTCTACTGGCGAGGCGGCGGTATGCCGTGTGGGCGGCATACCGCCCGGCCGCGCCACGGCCTTCCGTGCGTACCGGCCGGTAGTCCCACTAGGCGAAAAAGGCCTTGCCCCCGGGTCACAGTTGTGTCTCACCCGCTCCCCGATCCTTCGTTTCGCGCCGAATGTCTATTTACATAGGGGCTTAGAGCGCCCCATGGGGTGACCCGGGTCCGCCCTCAATCCGAGGGATACCCCTCTGACCACATCCGGTCCACCTGCCGGGTGACACTCACGACTAGGAGGAACTCCATGCGAGGAACTGCTCGCACGGTGGCTCTCGCCAGCATCTCCGCGGCGGCCCTGATGATCACGGCCTGCGGCGGCGGCGACAGCGGCAGTGGCAACAGCGCCAGCGGCAGCGGCGAGGCCAAGAGCGGCGGGGCCGTCACGGTCCGCGGCTGCAACCCCGAGAACCCGCTCGTGCCCGCCAACACCAACGAGACCTGCGGTGGCAACGTGCTCGACGCCATCGGCGCCCGGCTGGTGCACTACAACACCGACACCGCCGCCCCCGAGATGGACGTCGCCGAGTCGATCGAGACCTCCGACAACCAGAACTTCACGGTCAAGATCAAGAAGGGCTACAAGTTCTCGGACGGCACCGAGATCAAGGCCAAGAACTTCGTCGACGCGTGGAACTGGGCGGCCTACGGCCCCAACGGCAACCTCAACGCCTACTTCTTCGAGCCCATCGAGGGCTACGCCGACACCCAGTCCGAGGACCCGGACGAGGACGGCCCCAAGACGGCTCCCGCCCCCAAGGCCAAGGAGATGTCGGGTCTGAAGGTCGTCGACGACTCCACCTTCACGATCAAGACCTCGACCAAGGTGTCCAACCTGCCGGTGCGCCTCGGCTACACCGTCTTCAACCCGCTCCCGGACTCGTTCTTCTCCGACCCCAAGGCGTTCGGTGAGAAGCCCGTCCTGGCCGGCCCGTTCAAGGTCGAGAGCTGGAAGAAGAACTCCGAGATCGTCCTGACCAAGAACGAGAACTACTCGGGCAAGTTCGGCTCCAAGCTCGACAAGGTCACCTTCAAGATCTACCAGGACGCCGCAGCCGCCTACAACGACGTCGTCGCCAACAACCTCGACGTCACCGACGAGATCCCCGACGAGGGCCTCTCGGGCGACACCTACAAGAAGGACCTGCCGGACCGCTTCGTCGAGCGTGACGAGGGCGTCTTCCAGTCGATCTCCTTCCCGTCGAGCAAGTCGGACAAGTCCTACGACAACCCCGAGCTGCGCCACGCGATCTCGATGGGCATCGACCGCGACACCATCATCAAGCAGATCTTCAACGGCACCCGCAAGCCCGCCACCGGCTGGGTCTCCCCGGTCGTCGACGGCTACAAGGCCGGCGCCTGTGGCGAGTACTGCACCTACGACAAGGCCAAGGCCAAGGCCGCCTTCGACAAGGCCGGCGGCTACAGCGGCAAGCTGACCCTGTCCTACAACGGCGACTCCTCCCACAAGGGCTGGACCGAGGCCGTCTGCAACTCGGTCAAGGACGCCCTGGGCGTTGACTGTGTCGCCACGCCGGTCGTGGACTTCTCGACCTTCCGCGCGCAGATCAACGACCGCAAGATGAAGGGCATGTTCCGCACCGGCTGGCAGATGGACTACCCGTCGATCGAGAACTTCCTCACGCCGCTCTACGCCACGGGCGCGTCCTCGAACGACTCGGACTACTCCAACCCTGAGTTCGACAAGAAGCTCAAGGACGCTGCCGCGGAGACCGACGCTGCCAAGGCCAACCAGTACTACCAGGAGGCCGAGCAGATGCTCGCCGCCGACATGCCCGTCATCCCGACGTGGTACGGCCACCGCATCTTCGGCTTCTCCGACAAGGTCGACAACGTCAAGATCACCCCGTTCGGCACCTACGACTTCGGGTCGCTGACCACCAAGTGATCACCGGGTCCCACGGACCTGATCACTGACGGCTCGGTTGTCGGCCGGCCCCTCGCGGGCCGGCCGACAACCCCGCCCCACACCAGGCCTGTCGGCACGATCCTGCGCCGACAGGCCTTCTGTGTGACCACGCAACAACGGCTGGTATGCCGCGGGGCCGGCCCCGCCGCATACCGCCTCCCAGCGGTGCTCCCGCAGGGCGAGCACCGCACGCCCCACGCACTGGCGTATCGTGCGTGACGCAGTCTGTGGCCCAGGCCACCCCGACCCTTGGCCCGCCGTGCCCACCCCGCCCGGCGGCCCGACCCTCAGGAGGTGAACGTGACCAAGTACGTCATCCGGCGACTGCTCCAGATGATCCCCGTGCTCATTGGCGCCACGTTCCTGATCTTCGCCATGGTCTTCGCGCTGCCTGGTGACCCCACGGCCAACAAATGCGGTGAACGACCCTGCCCCGCCGAGTACGTGAAGAAGTTCGAGGAGGAGCACAACCTCAACGACCCGCTGCCGATCCAGTACGCCAAGTACATGGGCAAGCTCGCCAAGGGCGACTTCGGCACGAGCTTCCGTGAGATCCCCGTCAAGGACGAGCTGTCCGAGCGCTATGTCGTGACCGCCAAGCTGGCGACGATCGCGATCCTCTTCGAGACGGTGCTCGGCATCTTCGCGGGTGTGCTGGCCGGCATCAGGAAGGGGAAGTTCATCGACAACCTCGTGCTGCTGAGCACGCTGTTCGTGATCTCCATCCCCATCTTCGTCATCGGCTATGTGGCCCAGTTCCTGCTCGGCGTGAAGTGGCGGATCTTCCCGGTCACGGTCAACGCCAACGCCACCGGCCTCGACTCCTGGTGGCAGCTGCTCCTGCCCGGTCTCGTGCTCGGGTCGGTGTCCGTGGCCTATGTGGCCCGCCTGACCCGCACCAACCTGGTCGAGAACCTGCGCGCCGACTATGTGCGCACGGCCAAGGCCAAGGGCCTGACGACCTCGCGGACGATCGGCCTGCACGCGCTGCGCAACTCGCTGATCCCGGTCGTGACCTTCATCGGCGCCGACTTCGGCGCCCTGCTCGGTGGCGCGATCGTCACCGAGCAGATCTTCAACATCCAGGGCGTGGGCGGATACATCTTCAGTGGCATCCACAACCGCGACGGTGTCGTCGTGGTCGGTGCGGTGACCGTCCTCATTCTCGTCTACCTGCTCGTCAACCTGCTCGTCGACATCCTCTACGGCGTGCTCGACCCGAGGATCAGCCATGACTAATGCCGCCATCAGCGCCACCGCTGACCCCTCCCTCGACGCCGGTGAGCCGGCAGGCGAGGCCCACTCGCTGACCTCCGACGCGTGGCGGCTGCTGCGCCGGCGCCCGATCTTCTGGGTGTCCGCCGGTCTGATCCTCCTGTTCCTGCTGATGGCGATCGCGCCGGGCCTGTTCACCAACACCTCGCCCACCGCCGCCGTCCTCAAGGAGAGCCGGGCGACCCCGAGCACCGAAAACTGGTTCGGCCGCGACGTGCAGGGCTATGACATCTATGCGCGCACGATCTATGGCGCCCGCGCCTCGATCATGGTGGGTGTCCTCGCGACCCTGTTCACCACGCTCCTCGGCGCGCTGCTCGGCATCGTCGCCGGCTTCGCCGGCGGCTGGGTCGACACCCTGATCTCGCGCATCACCGACGTCTTCTTCGCGATCCCGCTGCTGCTGGGCGGCATCCTGTTCATGTCGACCTTCCAGAGCGACGTCAACACCTCCTACTTCGTGATCGTGATGAAGGTCGTGCTCGTGCTCGCCCTGCTCGGCTGGCCGAGCATCACCCGACTCATGCGCTCGTCGGTGCTCCAGGTCAAGCCCAATGACTATGTGCAGGCGGCCCGCGCCCTCGGTGCCTCGCCGTGGCGGATCATCCGCCAGCACATCCTGCCCAACGCCATGGCCCCGGTCATCGTCGTCTCCACGATCAACCTCGGCGTCTACATCGCCGTCGAGGCGACGCTGTCCTATCTCGGCATCGGCCTGACGCCGCCCGCGATCTCGTGGGGTGTGGCGATCTCCGCAGCCCAGAGCGGCCTGCGGTCCGCGCCGCACATGCTGCTCTTCCCGGCCATGTTCCTCTCCCTCGCGGTCCTCGCGTTCATCATGCTCGGCGACGCCGTGCGTGATGCATTCGACCCGAAGACGCGCTGAGGCCCGAAGGAGTCCACGTGAGCACCATCAGCACCCGGCGCGGCAACCGCGCCGAAGCGGCGGCAGCGCCGTCGAAGTACCAGCCCCAGGACGGGCTGCTCCTCGAGGTCGACGACCTCTTTGTCGAGTTCCACACCGATGACGGCGTCGCCAAGGCGATCAACGGCGTGAGCTTTGACCTGCGCCAGGGCGAGACGCTGGCGATCCTGGGCGAGTCCGGCTCCGGCAAGTCGGTGACCGCGCAGGCGATCATGGGCATCCTCGACATGCCGCCGGCCAAGATCCCGGCGGGCCAGGTCCGCTACTGCGGGCACGACCTGCTGACGATGCCCGAGGACGAGCGGCGCAAGACGCGCGGCCCGGAGATCTCGATGATCTTCCAGGACGCCCTGTCCTCGCTCAACCCGGTCTTCCCGGTCGGCTGGCAGATCGCCGAGATGTTCCGCAAGCACCGCGGGCTCAACAAGTCCGAGTCGCTTGACCGGGCCGTGCGCCTCATGGAGCGCGTGCAGATCCCGGCCGCCAAGGAGCGCGTCAAGGCCTACCCGCACCAGTTCAGCGGCGGCATGCGCCAGCGCATCATGATCGCGATGGCGATCGCGCTCGACCCGGCGGTGCTGATCGCCGACGAGCCGACCACCGCGCTCGATGTGACGGTGCAGGCCCAGATCATGTCCCTGCTCGAGGAGCTCCAGCAGGAGCGCGAGATGGGCCTGATCCTGATCACCCACGACCTGGGTGTCGTCGCCGACGTCGCCGACAAGATCGCGGTGATGTATGCCGGCCGGATCGTCGAGCGCGCCGATGTCTATGACATCTACGCCCGGCCCGGCCACCCCTACACCCGCGGCCTGCTCGACTCGATCCCGCGCCTGGACCAGAAGGGCCAGACCCTCTCGGCCATCGGCGGCCTGCCGCCCAACCTGACCAAGATCCCTGCCGGCTGCGCGTTCAACCCCCGCTGCCGCATGGCGGATCACGTCTGCCGCACCGACCTCCCGCCGCTGCGCGAGGTCGAGCCCGGCCGCGAGTCGGCCTGCCACTTCGCCGAGGAGGTCCTCCGTGGCTGACGCCATCCTCACCGCCACCGACCTGGTCAAGCACTACCCGATCAAGGGCGGCGTGCTGCGCCGCACGGTCGGTCACGTCAAGGCCGTCGACGGTGTCTCCTTCCAGCTGATGCGGGGCGAGACGCTCGGCATCGTGGGCGAGTCCGGCTGTGGCAAGTCCACGCTCGGGCGCCTGCTGATGCGTCTGGAGGAGCCCACCTCGGGCACCCTCGACTTCGACGGCATCGACATGTACTCGAAGAAGGGCTCGGAGATGCGCAAGCTTCGCCGAGACATCCAGATCGTCTTCCAGGACCCCTACACCTCGCTCAACCCGCGCATGACGGTCGGCGACATCATCGGGGAGCCCTTCGACATCCACCCCGACGTGGTGCCCAAGGCGGGCCGCCGCAAGGCCGTGCAGGACCTGCTCGACATGGTCGGGCTCAACCCCGAGCACATCAACCGCTATCCGCACCAGTTCTCCGGCGGTCAGCGCCAGCGCATCGGCATCGCCCGGGGCATCGCGCTCAACCCCAAGGTGCTGATCTGCGACGAGCCGGTCTCCGCGCTCGATGTGTCGGTGCAGGCGCAGGTCGTCAACCTCATGGAGAAGCTCCAGGACGAGCTGGGCCTGTCCTATGTCTTCATCGCCCACGACCTGTCGGTCGTGCGTCACATCTCCGACCGCGTCGGCGTGATGTATCTCGGCAGGATGGCCGAGCTGGGCAACGAGGACGAGGTCTACCAGCACCCGACCCACCCCTACACCCAGGCGCTGCTGTCGGCCGTGCCGGTGCCCGACCCGACGCTGCGCGGCAAGCGCGAGCAGATCGTCCTCACCGGCGATGTGCCCTCGCCCGCCAACCCGCCGTCGGGCTGCCGTTTCCACACCCGGTGCTGGAAGGCGCAGGAGAAGTGCAAGGTCGACACCCCCGAGCTCATCGAGCGTCCGGACGGCGTCGGCGCCCACTTCTCGGCCTGTCACTTCGCCGAGCCGCGGCTGGTCATCGAGACGGTGGACGTCTCCGACGTTGAGCCCGACGAGCGGTTCAGCAGCACCGAGGTCGTCGACCCGGGCGCGCTCCTGGAGCGCGATGGGGCCGCCACGACCGCCGCTGATGACGTGGTGAGCGACGGCACCCAGCAGGGCGAGCCGGTCGGCGAGCCCGACGCCTCCCGCGAGGATGTCTTCCGCGAGGAGGTCCGCGGCGACGCCCCGGACCGCCGGGACATCTGAGCCACCCGGCATACCCCCAGAGGGCCGTCGCGCACCCGCGCGGCGGCCCTCTGCCGGGTCCGCCGCCCAACTGCCCGCCCGACCCCAACCCCTTAAGCCAATTGGCGAGTTCCGCGCCTCCCTGGTCAAGCCAAGTGGCGAGTTCCGCGTCAGGGCAGCGGCGGGAGGTCGGCAACCGCAGCGAAGTATGCCGTGCGCAGGTCTTGGCTGTCGGCCCGCAGCCGCCGGATGTCGCAGCCGCGGCCGTGGCTGGCCGGCAGGATGCCCTCGGCGGCCCATCGCTGGCGGGCCTCGTCGAGCAGGTGGGCGGGCAGCTCGCCCGACGCGTTGGTCACGCGCCACCAGGTGACGTTGGACCCATAGGCCGACATGATCGCGCCGACCTGCCGCGGCCCGATGCCGACGATCCCGCCCACCTGGCCATAGGAGGCGACCCGCCCGGCCGGCAGCTGCTCCACGGCCCGCAGCACGTGCTCGACGACGAGATCATCCACGCGGGCAGTATGCCGCGTGCCGCGCCTGGGGCGCTTTAGCCCAAGTGGGCGAAATCGCCCCGGGGTGCCACGCCCCGGGTGACGCGCTCATGGGGCGCTTTAGCCCAAGTGGGCGAAAACGCCCCGGGGTGCCACGCCCCGGGTGACGCGCTCCTGGGGCGCTTTAGCCCAAGTGGGCGAAAACGCCCCGCGGTGCCACGCCCCGGGTGACGCGCTCCTGGGGCGCTTTAGCCTCGATCCACCGATGGCCTGGGTGGGGTGATCTGATTTCGCTGGGGGCCG
>JAJTBD010000037.1 GCA_021287075.1 Micrococcales bacterium
CGACGCGCGCCGACTACCTCACAGCCGCGCTACACCCTCATCTGGGAAGAGCCAGAAAAGTTTGAGCCGTCTCGACAGTCCTCACAACAGGGCCACGATCGTCCTTCGGAGCGGTATCTTGGGGACGTCGAGAGACCTCGTAGACCCCACGGTCTAGGCGGTTGACCAGGGTTTTTGTCTTGGGGGCGGAGTTGCCGAACGTACTACTCAGGCACCCCATGCACGCAGGGCCCCGGAGCGATCCGGGGCCCTGCGCTGTTGTCGCCGCTCCCCCATTTCGTCCCCGCGGATGTGCCCACGCCCCCTCGGCGGTCGCTAACGTCGGCCTGACCTGCGACGACGAGGAGGCCGACATGCCCCAGGACGGGTGGAGCGACAAGCGCGAGCGCCAGTACGAGCACATCAAGGACAGCGTGATGGGCCGCGGCGAGTCCGAGGAGACGGCCAGGAGATCGCGGCCCGCACGGTCAACAAGGAGCGGGCCCGGGCCGGCGAGTCCAAGGCCGAGCTCGAGAAGGCCGTCGACGGGAAATGACCCGCCTGCGCACCGTCTCCCCCGCCGCCACGGGCTGGACACGCCGCCGGGCGGGCAGGGGCTTCACCTATCTCGACGCGAGCGGCACCCGCCTGCCCGCGGCCGAGGTCGAGCGCATCCGCTCCCTGGCGATCCCGCCCGCATGGCGAGAGGTGTGGATCTGCCCGCACGCCAACGGCCACATCCAGGCCGTGGGCACCGACGACGCCGGCCGGCGGCAGTACCTCTATCACCCCGCCTGGCGCACCAAACGGGACGAGCAGAAGTTCGACCGGGTCCTCGAGGCCGCCGCCAAACTGCCCGCCGCCCGGCGACATGTCACCCGCGACCTGCGCGCCAGCGGCATGCCCCTCGAGCGGGCCGCCGCCGTGGCCGTGCGCCTGCTCGACCTCGGCTACTTCCGCATCGGCAGCGACGCCTATGCCGACGCCAACGGCTCCTATGGCCTGACCACCCTGGAGCGCCAGCACGTGCGCAAGACCCGGGACGGCCTTGTCTTCACCTTCGTCGGCAAGTCGGGCGTCGAGCACGCGATCACCATCGACGACGCCGACGCGATCACGGCGCTTGACCGGATGCGCTCGCGACGCTCCCGCTCCAGCAGGAGGCTGCTCGCCTACAGCGAGCGGCGTCGGTGGATCGATCTCGACGCCGCGGCCGTCAACGCCTACCTGGCCGACATCCTCGGCGGCGACCTGACCGCCAAGGACTTCCGCACCTGGCACGCGACGGTGCTGGCGGCTGCGGCGCTCGCCGCCAGCGAGGAGAAGGGCGACACCGTGGCCTCGCGGCGTCGCGCGGTCAAGGCCGCCGTCGAGGAGGTCGCCGGCTACCTCGGCAACACCCCGACAATCGCCAAGGGCTCCTATATCGACCCGCGCGTGCTCGACCTCTATGACTCCGGCACGACGATCACCCCACCTCGGGTGACCGCCCGCACCTCCCCCGCCCGCCGCCAGCAGCTCCTCGAGCAGGCCGTCCTGGACCTGCTGGCCTAACACGCAGACGAGGTATGCCGCGCTGGGGCCCCAGCGCGGCATACCCCGTCGTGGTGTGGGTGTCGCTCAGAGATAGAGGCCGGTGTGGCCGGACTCATGGCGCTTGGCGGCCACGGCGTGGATGTCGCGCTCGCGGAGCAGCACATAGCTGCGGGAGTGGAGCTCGACCTCGGCGCGGTCCTCGGGGTCGAAGAGCACGCGGTCCTCGACCTCGACATGGCGCACGGTGCCGCCGCGGGCGACGACGACGCCCCAGGACAGGCGCCGGCCGACGCTGGCGGTCGCGGGGATGACGATGCCGCCACCGGAGCGCCGCTCCCCCGTCTCCTCGAGGGAGACCAGGACCCGGTCGTTGAGCATGCGGATGGGGAGGCCGTCAGCGGCCTCCGCAGCGTGTGCCACCCGGGTCAGCGGTTGCGGCGGCGCAGGATGCCCATCGCGATGAGGAGCACACCGATCGCGGCGACGGAGGCGATGACCTCCTGGCGCATCCCGCCCTCGGGGGTGCGGGTGGCCTCGGCGAACTTCACGCGGGCGTCGGCGGCGGTGCGCTGGGCGACGTTCTTGGGGTGGGCGCGATAGACGAGCTCGTCCACCGAGTTCGCAAGGCGACGGCGGCTGGTCTCGAGGTCGGACTCGATGCGGTTCACCGACATGGGGTGACTCCTCCTTCGGGGTTACTGGCCTCAGGTTACGTGCTCGGGCGGCGCTCCGGTGACGCCCGGGTGCGGCTCGTTGCGCGGTTGTATGCCGCGTGGCGGCGGCCGACCGCGTCAGTCCAGGCCGAGGTCGCGGCGCAGTTTGGCGACGTGGCCGGTGGCCTTGACGTTGTAGAAGGCGTGCGAGACGGCGCCCTCCTCGTCGACGACGACGGTGGAGCGGATGACGCCCTCGACGACCTTGCCGTAGAGCTTCTTCTCGCCGAAGGCGCCCCAGCGGGTCATCACGGCCTTGTCGGGGTCGGACAGCAGGGTGATCGTGAGGGCGTCGCGCTCGCGGAACTTGGCGAGCTTCTCTGGGGCGTCGGGCGAGATGGCCAGCACCTCATAGCCCTCGCTGCGCAGGCGGTCGAGCGACTCGGTGAATTCGCAGGCCTGGGTCGTGCAGCCCGGCGTCATCGCGGCCGGGTAGAAGTAGACGATCACCTTGCTGCCGCACAGGTCGGAGAGGGTGACGCTGGCGCCCTTGTCGTCGGTGAGGGTGAAGTCGGGGGCGATGTCACCGGGGCTGAGGCGGTCTGCCACGAGTCACTCCTGGTCTGGTGGGGTCTGGTCGGGGCCGACGGCCGACCCGAAATTCCTTATTGCAAGTGGTTTGCAATAAGATGGTCGGACCGCTGCAAACCTATCCCACCCGCCCAGGAGGCGACATGCACGTGCCAGACGGGTTCCTCGACGCCCCGACCTCGGTCGGCACGGCCGTCGTCGCGGCCGGGGCGGTCGCCCTCGCCCTGCGCGGCGCCCGGCGCGAGCTCGACGACGCAGCCGCGCCCCTGGCCGGACTGGTCGCGGTCTTCGTCTTCGCCGGCCAGATGCTCAACTTCCCGGTGGGCGCCGGCACCTCGGGCCACCTGATCGGCGCCGCGCTCGCCGCGATCCTGGTCGGGCCCTGGACGGCCACGCTCTGCCTGTCGGTCGTGCTGCTCGTGCAGGCCCTGCTCTTCGCCGACGGCGGCCTGACCGCCCTGGGCACCAACATCACCCTCATGGCGGTCGTCGCCGTGTGGGCCGCCTGGTTCGTCTTCCGGGGGGTCAGCGGCCTCCTGCGACGCAGCCGCTCGGGGCTCGCCCCGGCGGCATTCCTCGCCGGTCTGGCCTCGGTGCCCGTCGCCGCGGGGGTCTTCGTCCTCCTGTTCGTGCTCGGAGGCCAGGCGCCGGTCAGCGTCTCGGCGGTCCTGACGGCGATGCTGGGCTGGCACACCGTGATCGGCATCGGCGAGGGCCTGATCACCGCGCTCGTGGTCAGCGCCGTCGCCGCCGCCCGACCCGACCTGGTCCACGGCCTGCGGGGCACTGCCCCCAAGCGGGACCTCGAGATCCGAGAGGCGGCCCGCGCATGAGCACCGAGCCCCGCCAGACAGGTTCCCGCCCGAGCGGGTCCCGTCCCACCGAGCGCCGCGGCCTGCCCGTCCGCACCCTCGTGCTGATCGGCCTGGCCCTGTCGCTGCTGCTGGCCGGCGTGGGCTCCTACTACGCCTCCAGCCACCCCGACGGCCTGGAGTATGTCGCGGAGAAGACCGGCTTCGGCGACTCCGCCAAGGACAGCGCCGCCTCCGACTCCCCCCTGTCCGACTATGCGGTCAGGGGCATCTCCGACGGTCGCCTCTCCGGCGGCCTCGCCGGGGTGGCGGGCGTGGCCGCCGTCGGCGCCCTCTCCTTCGGCCTGTTCATGGCCCTGCGATGCCGGTCCTCCGAGGAGCTGGGGGTGTCGGAGGACCGGTCTGACCTCGAGCGAGCCCGTGGCGCGGATGCCGCGTCGGGCGCCTCGGGAGCCGACCGGCGCTAGGTGGGCGCTCCTCACGGCCACCACCTGCACTGGCACGGCCACTCCCCGATCCACCGGCTGCCCGCTCACGTCAAGCTCGTGAGCCTGCTCGCCTTCGTCGTGACGGTCGTGGCGACCCCGCGCGAGGCCTACTGGGCCTTCGCGGCATACCTCCTCCTGATGCTCGGGGTGTGGGTCGCGTCGCGAGTGCCGTTGGGCTATCTGGCGCGCCGGATGGTGGTCGAGGTGCCGTTCGTGGTCTTCGCGCTCCTGATCCCCTTCGTCGCGACCGGGCCACGGGTCGATGTCGGCCCGCTGTCGCTGTCGGAGCCGGGGCTGCTGGCGGCCTGGGGCATCCTCGCCAAGGCGACCCTCGGCGTGATGGCCTCACTCGCGCTGGCGACCACGACCGAGCCGCGCGACATCGTCGCCGGCCTCGAGCACCTGCGCCTGCCGGCGCTCATGGTCGGCATCCTGACCTTCATGCTGCGCTATCTCGACGTCGTCGTCGGCGAGCTCGAGCGGATGCGGATCGCAAGGGAGTCCAGGGGTTTTCGCGCCACGAGTGTCCGTCAGTGGCCGGCGATCGCGGCGACGACGGGCGCCCTGTTCATCCGCTCCTATGAGCGCGGCGAGCGCGTGCATCTGGCCATGCTCTCGCGCGGCTACGGTGGGCGTATGCCGCTGCTGCACGAGACCTCCACGCCCGCCTCCGCGTGGGCCCGCGGCCTGGCCCTGCCCGCCGCCGCACTGCTCGTGCTGGTCGCCGCGGTGGTGCTGCGGTGAGCTTCCCCGTCCTCGACGTGCAGGGCCTGGCCTATGCCTATCCCGATGGCCACCAGGCGCTCTTTGGCGTCAATCTCCATGTGCACCAAGGCGAGCGCGTCGCGCTGCTCGGCCCCAACGGTGCGGGCAAGACCACCCTCGTGCTGCACCTCAACGGCATCCTCACCGCGGGCAAGGGTGCCGTCGCCGTCAGCGGACTGCCGGTCACCAAGGACAACCTGCTGGAGATCCGGCGCCGGGTGGGCATCGTCTTCCAGGACCCCGACGACCAGCTCTTCATGCCGACCGTCCGCGACGACGTCGCCTTCGGGCCGGCCAACCTCGGCCTGCGCGGGGCCGAGCTCGACGCCCGCGTGGCGTCTGCGCTGGAGGCGGTCGGCATGGCCGACTTCGCCGACCGACCGCCGCATCACCTGTCCTTTGGCCAGCGCCGACGCGTCGCTGTCGCAACGGTGCTCGCGATGGAGCCCGAGATCCTCGTCCTCGACGAGCCGTCGTCCAACCTCGACCCGGCGTCCCGTCGCGAGCTGGCCGACATCCTGCGCTCGCTCGACGTCACGGTGCTCATGGTCACCCACGACCTGCCCTATGCCCTCGAGCTGTGTGAGCGCGCGGTGATCCTCTCCGACGGCGTGATCGTGGCCGACGGCCCGACCCGCGACATCCTGCTCGACGAGGAGACGATGCGCGCCCACCGGCTCGAGCTGCCCTTCGGCTTCAACCCGGCCACGCTGCCGGAGCGATAGTGCGCAAGGCGGGACTTGAACCCGCACGCCCGAGGGCACAGGAACCTAAATCCTGCGCGTCTGCCAATTCCGCCACTTGCGCGTGACGCCCCAGCCTAACGGCCGGGGCGGGGCTCAGCCGCCGAGCGCCTCGCGCAGGTGCGGGACCATCGCCCGGAAGGCCCGGCCGCGGTGGGAGATCGCGTTCTTCTCCTCGTCGGTGTGCTCGGCCATCGTGCGGCCGGGCTCCGGCTCAAAGATCGGGTCATAGCCAAAACCGTTGGTGCCACGGGGCTCTCGCACGATGCGGCCCTCGACCCGGCCCTCCTCGGCAAAGACCTGACCGCCCGGCAGCGCGAGGACGGCGGCGCAGCGGAAGGCCGCCGCGCGGTGCTCGTCGGGCACGTCGGAGATCTGCTCGAGGACCAGCTCGAGGTTGGCGCGGTCGCGTGCCCTGCGGTCGGCGTCGGGGCCCGCGGTCGAGCCGGACCAGCGCGCCGAGAAGACCCCCGGGCATCCCCCAAGGACGTCGATCGAGAGCCCCGAGTCGTCGGCCACAGCGGGCAGCCCGGTGGCCTCGGCCAGGGCGACGGCCTTGAGCCGCGCATTGCCCTCGAAGGTCACCTCGGTCTCCGGCACGTCCGGCACGTCGGGGTATTCCAGCGCGGAGACGACCTCGAGGTCGAGCTCCTCGACGAGCGGGCCGAGGATCTGGACCAGCTCGTGGACCTTGTGCTCGTTGCGGGTCGCGAGGACCAGGCGCTGGCTCACAGCACCCGCTCCCGCGGGGTCTCGGCGAGCGCCGTCTGCTGGGCGAGCGTGAGGTCGGCGCAGCCCTTGGCGGCCAGCTCGAGCAGCGCGTTGAGCTCGTCGCGGTCGAAGGCCGCCCCCTCGGCGGTGCCCTGCACCTCGACGAACTTGCCATCGCCGGTCATGACGACATTCATGTCGGTCTCGGCGGTCGAGTCCTCGGGGTAGTCCAGGTCGAGCACCGGCGTGCCCTCGACGATCCCGACCGAGACGGCCGCGATCGAGCCGGTCAGCGGCTGCGCGTTCTTGGCGATCAGGCCCCGGGCACGGGCGTCCTCGATCGCGTCGACGAGCGCGACATAGGCACCCGTGATCGACGCGGTGCGGGTGCCGCCGTCGGCCTGGAGAACGTCGCAGTCGAGGACGATCGTGTTCTCCCCCAACGCCTTTGTGTCGATGCAGGCACGCAGCGCGCGGCCGATGAGGCGGGAGATCTCGTGGGTGCGGCCGCCGACCTTGCCCTTGCGGGCCTCGCGGTCGGAGCGGGTGTTGGTCGAGCGCGGGAGCATCTCGTATTCGCCCGTCACCCAGCCGACGCCCTGGCCCTTGAGCCAGCGCGGCACGCCCTCGGTGAACGACGCGGCGCACAGCACGCGGGTGCGACCGAACTCGACCAGCACGCTCCCCTCAGCGTGGTCGAGCCAGTTGCGCGTGATGCGCACCTCGCGGGTCTGGTCAGGGGCACGTCCGTCATGGCGGGCAGCAGTCATGCGCCCAACTCTATTTGAGGTATGCCGCGCGCCGAGTGCGCAGGTTTGGTGGTCACCGCGGGCGGGAGACCGCACAACCGACGCACTCGACCCCGGTGGGGCCCAGCAGAGAGCGCGGGAGGGGGTCGGCGAGCGCTCAGATCTCGTAGGTCGCGTCGGGCCGGGCGAGCTCGACCTCACCGGGCCAGACGGCGGCGGCCTGCGCGCGGCATACCTCCGGGTCGTTCCAGGCGGGGATGTGGGTGAGCATCAGGCGGCGCACTCCCCCGGCGTCGACAGCCGCCTGGGCGGCGCGCGAGCCGGACAGGTGGATGCCCTCGATGTCGTCGCGGCCGTCGACGAAGGCCGAGTCGGTCAGCACGAGGTCGGCGCCGGTGAAGAGCGGCGTGAGCGCCTCGCAGGCGTCGGTGTCACCCGAGTAGGCCAGGACGCTGCCCTCGGCCTCCACCCGGAAGCCATAGGCCTCGACCGGGTGGTTGACCGCGACGGGCGTGATCGTGAAGGGCCCGATGACGATGGGCTCGCGGTCGGCGAGGGTGTGGAAGTCGAACTCGGCGACCATGCCCTCGGGCCCGACGCCGTGATAGGCGGCGGCCAGCTGCTCGGCAGTGCCGGCAGGACCATGGACGGGCAGCCGGTCGAGGCACTCGCCGGTCGGGCCGTACTTGCGCACGACATACAGGCCGGTCAGGTCGATGCAGTGGTCGGGATGCAGGTGGCTGATCAGGACGGCATCGAGCTCGGCGGGCCGCACGTGGCGCTGGAGCGCGCCGAGGGAGCCGTTGCCGAGGTCGAGGACGACCGACCAGGTGCGGCCGTCGCTGTCGTCGGCCCGCACCAGATAGCTGGAGGCGGGCGACTCGGGGCCGGCGAAGGAGCCGGAGCAGCCGACGATCGTGAGCCTCATGCGGGCACCGTCCTCACCGCGGAGTTGCCATAGACATCGCCGACCTCGGGCCCGAGGAAGCGGCGGGCGAGCGCGCGGAACTCCTCCGCGTCGCCGGTGGTCGTGAAGCCGTGCTCGGGTGGCGGCGCGTCGGTGGGCCGCAGCGCGCCGCGGTCGGCGAGCACGCGATAGACGTCCTTGGCGGTCTCCTCGGCGGAGGAGACGAGCGTGACGAGGTCGCCCATCACATAGGACAGCGCGCCCATGAGCAGCGGGTAGTGGGTGCAGCCCAGCACGAGCGTGTCGACATCGTGCTCGATCAGTGGCGCGAGATAGCCGCGCGCCACCTCGATCAGCTCGGGCCCCGTCGTCACCCCGGCCTCGACGAACTCGACGAACCGCGGGCACGGCTGGCTGGTCACGTCGAGCTGCGGCGCGGCCGCGAACGCATCGAGATAGGCGCCGGACTGGTGGGTGCCCATCGTCGAGATCACGCCGATGCGGCCGTTGCGGGTGGCGGCGGCCGCGCGGCGCACCGCCGGCCGGATCACCTCGACCACGGGCACCGCATAGCGCTCGCGCGCGTCGTGGAGCACGGCGGCCGAGGCGGTGTTGCAGGCGATGACGAGCATCTTGACGCCGTGGTCGACGAGCCGGTCGAGGCACTCGAGCGAGAACTCGCGGGTCTGGGCGATCGGCCTGGGGCCGTAGGGCGCCCGCGCCGTGTCGCCGAAATAGGCGATCTGCTCGTGGGGCAGCTGGTCGAGGACAGCGCGCGCGACGGTGAGCCCGCCGTAGCCGCTGTCGAAGATCCCGATGGGTGCGTCCGCCACCCGCCAAGGTTAAGGGCGAGCCCCGACATGGCCCCAAACGCCGGGCCGTCGGCTCGGTCACACCGGACAAAAGGTGCGGTATGCCGCGGGCTCGGGCCCGCGGCATACCGCACCTTTGTGTGGTCGCCGGATCGAGGTCAGTACATGCCGTCCAGGTGCTCGCGGTATCGGTCGGAGACGATCGCCCGGCGCATCTTCATGCTCGGGGTGAGCTCGCCGTCCTCGACGGTGAGGTCATGGTCGAGGATCGTGAACTTCTTGATCGTCTCCCACCGGTTGAGCTGGGAGTTGAGCTTGTCGATGTAGTGCTGGACCATCTCGCGGGCCTGCTCGGAGGCGGCGATCTCCTCATAGGACTTGCCCTCCAGTCCGTGCTCGGCCGCCCACGGCACGATCGAGACGGGGTCGAGCGTGACCAGCGCGGTGGCGTAGTTGCGGCCGGGGCCGTGCACGAGCATCTGGCTGACAAAGGGGCAGATGCCCTTGAACTCGGACTCGATCGCGCTCGGTGCGATGTACTTGCCGCCGGAGGTCTTGAACAGGTCCTTCTTGCGGTCGGTGATGCGGATGAAGCCGCCGTCCTCGATCTGCCCGATGTCGCCGGTGCGCAGGTAGCCGTCGTCGGTGAACGCCTCGGCCGTCGCCTCCGGGTTGTTGTGATAGCCCTCCATGACGCCCGGGCCCTTGATGAGGATCTCCCCGTCGTGGTCGATCTTGAAGTCCGTGCCGGGGTAGGCCGGGCCGACGGTGCCGTTGCGGTGGTACTGGAGCCGGCCGACGGTCGAGCCGGCGGAGGACTCGGTCAGGCCATAGCCCTCGATCAGCGGGGTACCGATGCCGTTGAACCAGGCCTGCACGTCGTCGTTGAGCGGCGCCGACCCGGAGACGAAGAACCTGATCTGGCCCCCGAAGCGCTCCCGGATCTTGGTCAGCACCAGCTTGTCGGCGAGCGCGTGCTGGCGGGCCAGCAGGGCTCCGGGGCGCTTGCCCTCGTCGGCCAGGTTGGAGACCTTCAGGCCGGTGTCACAGGCCCAGCGGAAGAGGCGGTATTTGACCCCGCCCTCCTTCTGCATCGCCATCCGCACGCCCTGATAGACCTTCTCGTAGACGCGCGGGGCGCCGCACATGAAGGTCGGCCGGGTGACGGCGAGGTTCTCGGCGATCTTGTCGATGCGCCCGTCGACGACGGTCTCACAGCCGATCTCGAGCGGGATCGTCATCATCAGCTTGCCGAAGACGTGGGCCAGCGGCAGCCAGAGGAACTGCACGTCCTCGAACTGGATCTGGTCGATCGCCTTGTTGGCCGCGGCCTCATAGGTCCACGCGTCATGGGTCAGCCGCACGCCCTTGGGCCGGCCGGTGGTGCCGGAGGTGTAGACGAGCGTGCACAGGTGCTCCGGCGTCAGCTGGTCGATGCGGGCGTCGACGACACCGGCGTCCTCGGCCAGCCGCTCGGCCCCCAGCCGGTCGAGCTCGTCGAGGCCGATCACCCAGTCCCCGTCGGGGGTGCCGTCGAAGGTGACGACCTTGCCGACATCGGGCAGCGCATCGCGCTGGGAGCGCAGCTTGTCGATCTGCGCGTCGTCCTCGGCGAAGACCACCCGCGAGTCGGAGTCGCCGAGGATGAAGGCGACGTCATCGGCGCGCGTGGTGGGATAGACGGTCGTGGTCGCGGCGCCGGCGAGGTTGATCGCCCAGTCGGCCAGCGCCCACTCCACCCGCGTGGAGGAGGAGAGCCCGACCCGCTGCTCCGGCTCGATCCCGAGCGCGACGAGGCCGGCCGCCAGCCGATAGACCCGGTCCTTGGTCTGGGCCCAGGTGAGGGTCTCCCACGCCTCGCCCGCCGCGAAGCGCAGCGCCGGCGAGTCGGGCGTCTCGGCGACCCGCTTGCGGAAGAGGTGACCGACGCTCGGCTCCCGTCCCTCGACCGCGCCGGCGACCAGGGGCGGGGTGTCGTGGAGGGGATAGAGGTCGTCCAGTGTCGTCATCGGCTTCTCGCTCCTCGGCGCTCAGATCGGCAATGTCACGGATGCTGCCATGTGAGCGGGGCCACAGATAGACCTCATCGTGACCTTTTTGCGGATCGGTCACCCTGTCCGGCCGACAATGCCCCCAAAACGGGCGTATGCCGCGGGGAAGGTGTCCCCGCGGCATACGCCCCCCGGTATGGGGGTGTGGTCAGGAGTCGTTCTCGCCGTACATCGAGTCGAGGTGGTCCTGATAGCGCTCGGTGACGATCTTGCGGCGCATCTTCAGGCTCGGGGTGAGCTCGCCGCCCTCGACCGTGAGGTCCTGGCCGAGGATCGTGAACTTCTTGATCGTCTCCCACCGGTTGAGCTGGGAGTTGAGCTCGTCGATGTAGCGCTGGACCATGTCGCGCGTCTGCGGGGCGTTGGCGATCTCCTCATAGGACGCGTTCTCGAGTCCGTTGGCCGCCGCCCACGGCTTGACGCCCTCGGGGTCGAGGGTGACCAGCGCGGTCGCATAGTTGCGGCCCGCGCCGTGCACGAGGAACTGGCTGACGTAGGGGCAGATCCCCTTGAACTGGGACTCGATGACGCTGGGGGCGATGTACTTGCCGCCCGAGGTCTTGAACAGGTCCTTCTTGCGGTCGGTGATCTTGACGAAGCCGCGCTCGTCGACCTCGCCGATGTCGCCGGTGTGGAACCAGCCGTCCTCGGTGAGCACCTCGGCGGTGGCCTCGGGGTTGTTGTGGTAGCCCTCCATGACGCCCGGGCCGCGCAGCAGGATCTCGCCGTCGCCCGCGATCTTGATCTCCGTGCCGGGGAAGGTCCAGCCGACCGTGCCGCGGCGGTGGGCCTGCATGCGGCCGACCGTGGAGCCGGCCGAGGACTCGGTCAGGCCATAGCCCTCGGAGATGCGCATGCCGACACCGTCGAACCAGCGGGCGATGTCGGTGTTGAGCGGCGCGGAGCCGGAGACGAAGAAGCGGATCCGGCCCCCGAAGCGCTCGCGGATCTTGCTCAGGACGAGCTTGTCGGCGACGGCATACTTGGCCGCCAGCAGGCCGCTGGGCTGCTTGCCCTCGTTCCACAGGTCGGCGACCTGCCCCGCGACATCGGTCGACCAGTTGTAGAGCTTGAGCTTGGCGCCGCCGTCCTTCTTCATCATCAGGTTGACCCCGCCATAGGCCTTCTCGAAGATGCGCGGGGCCGCGGCCATGAAGGTCGGCTTCACGATGCCGAGGTTCTCCACGATCTTGTCGATCCGGCCGTCGATGGCCGTGGGGAAGCCGATCTGGAGGGGCAGGACGACCATGAGCTTGCCGAAGACGTGGGCGAGCGGGAGCCAGAGGTACTGGAGGTCGTCCTCCTGGATCTGGTCGATCGCGTCGTTGGCGGCGCACTCATAGGACCAGGCGTCGTGGCGCAGCCGCACGCCCTTGGGGCGGCCCGTCGTCCCGGAGGTGTAGATGATCGTGGCGAGCTTGTCGGGGCTGAGGTCGTCGATGCGCTCGTCGACCGCGTTGGGGCTGGCACCGAGGTGCTCCTCGCCCAGCCGCTCGAGGTCCTCCAGGGAGATCACCCAGTCGCCGTCGGTGGCGCCGTCGAAGGTGACGACCTTGATGACCTCGGGGATCTCGTCGCGCTTCTCACGCAGCTTGCCGACCTGCACGTCGTCCTCGGCGAAGACGACCCGGGAGCCGGAGTCGGCGATGATGTAGGCCACGTCGTCGGGCATCGTGCTCGGGTAGACGGTGGTCGTGGCCGCGCCCGCGCACATCACCCCGAAGTCGGCCAGGGCCCACTCGATGCGGGTCGACGACGCGAGGGCGACCCGCTGCTGCGGCTCGATGCCGAGGGAGATCAGGCCGGCCGCGATCTTGCGGACACGATCGTCGACCTGGGCCCAGGTCATCGACTCCCACTGCTCCCCGCGGGGGAAACGGAAGGCCTCCCGCTGCGGGGTCTTGGCGATCCGGTCGCGGAACATGTGGCCGACGCTGGGCGACCTGTTCTCGATAACACCGGACTTGAGATTCTCGTCGGCGGGGGTGTGGTAGGTCTGGGTCGGCATGGCAGACATCGGAGTCCTCGTCATCGGGGGCTGCGGGTGTCAGGGGATAGTCGCACGCCGAGGCCCTCCAGCGGGAGGGCCTGTCCACGCTTCGTTACCGACCGGTTGCGTTAGACCGGGCGAACACCCCCGGTGACGCCCCCGGCCACGCCGCCGGACGGCGCCCCCGTCGCGGCTGGCTTGCGGCGCACATACAGCTGCTTGCGGACCCGGGCGACGACCCGGCCCTCGCCGTCGACGACCTCGTTGTCGAACCACCGCAGCACCTTGCCCCCATCGGCGGCCGCGGCGACCAGCTCGTCGAGGACCTCCTGGGTGAGGGTGAACTCGGTGGTGACATCGCTGCGGCCCGGGGAGACGAACTCGATCTCGGCGGCCTTGTCCCAGACGACATAGTCATCGCCGAGGTTGCGCATGACCATGATCATCCAGAAGGGATCGGTCATCGAATAGAGCGAGCCGCCGTACTGCGTGCCGACATAGTTGGCGGTGGCCGGGTTCAGGCGCAGCCGCACCCGCGTGTGGCGGTAGTCCTCGCTCAGCTCCTGCACGTGGATGCCGGCGAAAAGGAAGGGCGGGTAGGCGTTCATCACCCGACGCAGCCCGGCCGCAGACGCCACCATCCGCCGGGGATCGGGCAGTGCGGCGAGGGCGGCGGTGGGGAGGCTCTGGAGTCTGGCGAGGGTGGGTCGTGAGGGCACCGGCCGACGCTATCCCACGCCGCCCCGCACCCGCGTCGCCCGTCCAGCGCACGGCCGCGCGCGGCATACCCCCAGCTCCCTCGCACCCGTGTTGTCAGCGGCGGCCCGGGCGCTCCTGGGCGGCGACGTGGCAGTTGTTGACCAGCCCGATGGCCAGCCAGCAGGCGAACATCGACGAGCCGCCATAGGAGACGAACGGCAGCGGCAGACCCGTGACGGGCATCAGCCCGAGGTTCATGCCGACATTCTCAAAGGTCTGGAAGGTGAACCAGGTCGCGACGCCGACCGCGAGCAGCCGGCCGAAGGCGTCGCGGGCGTGCGCCCCGATGATCAGGATGCGCACGATGAGGAAGCCCAGCACCACCAGGAGCGCCGCGGCCCCGAGGAAGCCCAGCTCCTCCCCCGCGACCGAGAAGATGAAGTCGGTCTGCTGGAAGGGGATGAAGCCGCCCTGGGTCTGCCGGCCCTCGAAGAGCCCCTGCCCCTGCCACCCGCCGGAGCCGATCGCGATCCGCACCTGGCGCGTCTGGTAGCCGATGCCCGACGGGTCGGCGCTCGGGTCGGCGAAGGCGATCAGCCGGTCCCGCTGATAGGGGCTGAGCAGGGGCGTGAGGAGGGCGAGCGCGACCCCGGCGACGCCCAGGGCTGCGGCGCCGGCCAGCCATCGCTTGGGGGCTCCCGAGGCGGCCACCACGCCAGCGGTGAGCGCCACCAGCACCAGGGTCGAGCCGAGGTCGGGTTGCAGCATGACGAGCACGATCGGCACGAGCGCCGTTGCGGCAGAGAGCAACACGTCACGAGTGCCCGGCTGCTCGCCCCGCTCCCAGCGGTCGGCCAGGATCAGGGCGAGCGCGATGCACAGGGCGGCCTTGGCGAACTCGGACGGCTGGATCGACATGCCCCCCGGCACCCGGATCCACGAGTGGGAGCCGTTGATGGTCGTGCCCACGGGGGTGAGGACCAGCACGAGCCCGGCGGCCGAGGCGATGGCCAGCCACGGGGCCAGGGCGCGCAGGGTGCGGAAATCCAGCCGGGTCACCGCCGCGGCCAGCGCCACGCCGACAGCGATGTTGAACAGGTGCCGGAGAAGGTATGCCGTGCCGTGGCCGGAGGCGGTCGCCGACCACACCAGCAGGGCGCCCATGAGCGAGAGCCCGCCCGCGGCGATGAGCAGCCCCCAGTCGCTATGCCCCCAGGGGCTGTGCCACCAGGACGGCGTCCGCGCGGCGGTCAGGGGACGATCGTGGTGAGGATGCGCCGACATGTCTCGACGTCTCCGGCGATGGCGGCGAGCAGGGAGTCGAGGGAGTCAAAGCGCTCGTTGTCGCGCACCCGGTCGATGAACTCGACGACGACCTCCTTGCCATAGAGGTCGAGGTCGGTGCGGTCGAGCACATAGGCCTCGACGGTGCGCCGCTTGACGTCATCGAAGGTGGGGTTCAGACCGACCGAGATGGCGGCCGGAAGGGTCCGGTCGGGCTCGCCCTCGGGCAGGTCCACCTGGGTCAGCCACCCGGCATACACCCCATCGGCGGGGATGAGACCGAGGGAGTCGGCGGACAGGTTGGCCGTGGGGTAACCGAGCTCGCGGCCACGGTGCTCGCCGTGGACGACGGTGCCGACCATCATGTGCGGGCGACCCAGGATGCGGGCCGCGCCGGCGACATCGCCCTCGGTGAGCAGGTGGCGCACCTTGGAGGAGGACCAGCGCTCGGTGTCGCCGACATCCTCGAGGACCAACACGTCGAAACCGTGCTCCTCCCCCAGCTGCTGGAGGGTCGTCACGTCACCGGTGTAGCCGCGCCCGAAGCCCCGCGTGTCCTCGCCGACAACAAGCGCGCTCGCGGCCAGGGCGTCGACGAAGACGCCGCGGACATACTCCTCGGGGGTGAGGTTGGCGAAGTCCCGCGTGAAGGGGATCACCAGCAGCCCGTCGACGCCCGCGTCGGCCATCAGCTGGTCGCGCAGCCGTCCGGGCGAGATGAGCTCGAGCTCGCGCTCGGGGTGGAAGAGCGTGACCGGATGGGGCTCGAAGGTCACCACGACCGCGGGCGCGCCGCGGCGCGAGGCCTCCTCCCGCAGCGCGGTGAGGATGGCGCGGTGCCCACGGTGGAGCCCGTCGAAGTTGCCGAAGGTGGCCACACAGCCCTTGAGGGCGGGCGGGGTCTCGGCGGGGTCGGTCCAGCGCTGCACGAGGGACACTCTACGAACTGGCCGGGGCGAAGACGACGTGGGGCCGCGCAGTGGCCCGGGTCTCGTCGAGCATCGCCACAAGGGTGCCGTCGGGGGCGAATGCCGCGACGTGCGTGCGCCCCTGCTCCTGGCTGGCCACGCGCTGGCCATAGGACAGGGCGCGGGCCTCCTCCTCGGTGAGCTCGCGCACGGGGAAGGTCGAGCGTGCGGCGTCGGCCAGCGGCGTCACCGGCATCGCCGCCGGGTCCTCGATCCGCTCCAGCTCCTCCAGCGGCGTGGCCCGGTCGAGCCCGATCCCGCCGACGCGGGTCCGGCGCAGGGCCGTGAGATGGCCGCCGCAGCCGAGCGCCGCGCCGAGGTCGCGGGCGAGCGCACGCACATAGGTCCCGGAGGAGACGGCCACCTCGACGTCGAGATCGAGGACGGGTATGCCGTCGACGCTGGCCTCGCGCACCGCGAGGAGGTCGAAGCGGCTGACCGCCACCGGCCTCGCGGGGAGGTCGACCTCCTCCCCCGCCCGGGCGCGCACATAGGAGCGCTCGCCCTTGACCTTGATCGCGCTGACCGCGCTCGGCACCTGCAGGATGTCACCGGTCAGCGTCGAGATGGCCTCTCGCACTGCGCTTTCGGAGATGTCGCGCGCAGAGGGGGCCGAGGTGATCTCGCCCTCGGCGTCGTCGGTGAGGGTGGTCTGGCCGAGGCGGATCGTCGCGGCATACTCCTTGTCGCAGCCGACCAGGAAGGTGAGGAAACGCGTCGCCTTGCCCACGCCAAGGACCAGCACGCCCGTGGCCATCGGGTCGAGGGTCCCGGCGTGGCCGACCTTGCGGGTCGCGCACAGGCGACGGGCTCGGGCGACCACGTCGTGGCTGGTCCAGCCCGCCGGCTTGTCGACGACGAGCAGGCCGTCAGGCGCGGGCATCGTCGGGGCTCGCCTGGGGCTCCCCTGCGCCGTCGGTCGCCTCGATGTCCTCGGAGTCGACCTGCTCTGAGTCGACCTGCTCGGAGTCGGCCTCCTCGTGGGGCTTCTTGTAGGGGTCGGACTCGCCGGCATAGCTGGCGCTGGCGCGGGCGGCCGCGACGGCGGCGTCGCGCTCGTGGGCCTCACGCAGGAGGTCGTCGAGGTGGGCGGCGTTCTCGGGGATCGCGTCGGCGATGAACTCCAGGGACGGGGTCAGTCGGATGCCGAGCTGACGGCCGACGAAGGAGCGCACGCGCCCCTTGTGGTCCTCGAGGGCGGCGGCGGTCGCGGCGCGGTCCTCGTCGGAGCCGAAGACGGTATAGAAGACCGAGGCGTGCTGGAGGTCATTGGTCACGCGCACGTCGGTGACGGTCAGGAAGCCCAGCCGGGGGTCCTTGACGAGCGACTCGAGGTTGCCGGCGATGACGACCTTGATGCGGTCGGCGATCTTGCGGGCGCGGGCGGCGTCGGCCATCGGTCACTCCTGACGTCGAGGGTGCGTGGAACAGACCAACCCTAGGTCATCGTCGGCATGCTGCCCGTCACATGGTCTGCGCACGCGGGGAGCGTGGGGCGCCCAGTACGATCGGGGCGTGCTGAGACCGGGACAGGGGGCGCTCCGAGCGCTGCGAGCGGTGGGCCTTGTCGCCCTCGTGCTCGGCCTGTCCGCGACCGCCCACGCCTGGGCCGGCGCCGCGCTGCCAGGCCTTGCGGCCACGCTGGGGCTGGGCGTGCTGCTGCTGCCCTTCGCGGCCGTCGCGACCGGCCGGCGGCTGGCCGCCCTGCCGCTTCTGGGTCTGCTGAGCGCCGGGCAGCTCGTCGGGCACGCCGGGCTGACCCTCCTCGGGCCGGGCCACGACTCCTCGGCCATGTCGTGCGCCCCCGTCGGCGGGCAAGCGCATCATCTGGCACTGGCCTGCACACCCACCGCGATGGGCACCGGGGGGATGGCCCACGCCTCCGCCGGCGGTGCCATGGGTGGGGCGATGGCCGAGGCCACGTCGACTGCGCACCCAGACCTGGGCCAGACCATGGCCCACGGCCTGCTGCCCACCGGCTCGATGCTGGCCGCCCACCTCGTGGCGGCCCTGCTGCTCGCCCTGCTCCTCGCCCACGCCGAGCGGGTCTTCTGGCGCGTCCTCGACCTGCTGACGCCGACGATGCCGCAGGCGCCCGTCCTGCGACCGGCCCCGTTCCTGGCCCCGATGCTCGTCCTGCTCACCGAGCGGACGCCACGGTGGACCCGGGCGCCCTCACGCGCCCCACCTGCTCTCGCGATGTGACCCAGACCGGCACGCCCCCAACGGGCCTGTCGGCGGCGGCATACCCCTGCCTGTGGCGCGGACACGCGCCGGCGCGGCATACCGCCTCTGGCTCCCCGGAGCCATCCCACACACGTGAGAACAGCAAAGGAAACACCCCATGCACCGCAGAGCACTGACCGCTCTTGTCCTGTCCGCATCCGCCGCCCTCGCGCTCAGCGCCTGCGGCGGCAACGCCTCGGACACCGCGTCCAGCGCCTCGAAGACGGCGTCGTCGGCAGTCGCCTCGGCGACCGACGCGGCGTCGTCGGCGGCCGACTCGCAGGGCTCCGGCCTGAGTGTCGAGTCCGGCTGGGTCAAGGCGTCCGACAAGAAGATGACGGGGGCCTTCGGCACGCTGAAGAACTCGACCGGCGCGCCGATCCACATCGTCAAGGCCACCAGCCCGGTCTCCCCCATGGTCGAGCTGCACGAGACCGTCAAGGACTCGGCCACCGGCCAGATGGTCATGCGCGAGACCAAGGACGGGTTCACCGTGCCCGCCGGCGGCACCTTCGAGCTCAAGCCCGGCGGCAACCACGTCATGCTCATGGGCCTGACCTCGCCGATCAAGACCGGTGACACCACCAAGGTCACCCTGGTGGCCGAGGACGGCAAGCAGACCACGGTCGAGCTGGAGGTCCGTGAGTTCACCGGCGCCGACGAGAGCTATCAGTCCGGCCACGGCGAGATGTCCGGGACGATGAGCCCGAGCTCCATGGCGTCGATGAGCTCGTCGAGCAGCTGATGGACAGCCACTGCCCGGTCGCCGGGGGCCCGCACGGTCCCCGGCGCCGGTCGGTGCTCGCGGGAGGTCTGGCCTCGGCCGGAGCCGCCGCCCTGGCGGGCTGCACCGCGGCCTCCTCCCCCGGGTTATCCACCGGCACACCCTCTCCCGCCTCGGCCGCGATGCTGCCGCCGCGCTCGTTCTATGGCGTGCGACAGGCCGGCATCGTCGAGGACCCACCCCAGTCCGCCGCGTGGATCGCCATGGACCTGCCCGCCGGCGCCGACAAGGACCACGTGCGCCGGCTCATGCGCATCCTCTCGGGCGACATCGCCCGGATGATGGCCGGCAAGGGCGGTCTCACCGACCAGGAGCCCGAGCTCGCCGCCGTCGCCGGGGGGCTCACCGTCACTGTCGCCTGGGGGCCGCGGGTCTTCGCGGCTGCCGGGGCCAGGGCCCCGGTGTGGCTGAAGCCGCTGCCTGCCTTCTCGATCGACAAGCTCCAACCGCGCTATGGCGGGGGCGACCTGATCCTCCAGGTGTGCGCCGACTCGCCGGTGACCGTCGCCCACACGCAGCGCCGGCTGATCGCCTCGGTCGGCTCGTTGGCGAGGCTGCGCTGGGTGCAGCGTGGCTTCCGAGAGCCGTTGTCCCGCAAGGGTGGTCCCCTGCGGATGCGCAATCTCTTCGGTCAGGTCGACGGCACGATCCAGCCGTCGGTCGAGGGCGATGACGACGCGCTGCTGTGGGTCTCCGATGACGCGGAGGGGATGAAGGACGGCTCCGCGATGGTCATCCGGCGCATCGCGATGGACATGGAGGCGTGGGACCGCGTCGACCGGCTCTCCCGCGAGAACGCCATCGGACGACGACTCGACAACGGGGCGCCCCTGACCGGCGGCGAGGAGCGCAGTGCACCCGATCTGGAGCGGATGGACTCCCTCGGTTTCCCGATCATCGACGACGCCTCGCACATGCGTCGCGCGATGCCGCAGGCTCCCCATGAGCGGATCCTGCGTCGGCCCTACAACTATGACGACGAGCCGGCCGCCGGCCAGCGGAGCAACTCCGGCCTGGTGTTCGTGGCCTTCTGCGCCGACCCGGTCCGGCAGTTCGTGCCGATCCAGCAGCGGCTGGCCAAATCGGACCTGCTGAACATCTGGACGACCCCCATCGGCTCGACCGTGGCTGCGGTGCTGCCCGGTGTCCCCAAGAAAGGCGGCTATCTGGGCCAGCACTGGCTCGAGGCCTGAGACTCCTCGCCGACGCCGGCCTGGTGGTGCTGGATCGACACCGTCTGGCGGTGTTCGTACCACCAGGCGTCGGGGGCGTGGGTCTGACTGTGGCTTAGGTGGGATCGACTGCGCATCAACGGGATTGCTTGTCCACAGATCTGCTCGCGGCTCTTACGCCTGTCGGCGCCATCCACTAGAATCGAACACATGTTCGAGACACTCGTGGAGCAGCTGGACGGCATGGTCGATG
>JAJTBD010000014.1 GCA_021287075.1 Micrococcales bacterium
CGGCCCCCGCGAAGAAGGCGGCCCCCGCGAAGAAGGCCGCGCCCGCGAAGAAGGCCGCGCCCGCCAAGAAGACGACCAAGGCGGTCGCAGCCTCGCTCTCCGTCCGCGAGGACGAGTCGCCCTGGACCGAGGCCGAGCTGGCTGAGGTGCGCAGCGAGCTGCTCAGCGAGATCGCCCAGCTCCGCGCCGACCTCGACACCCATGAGCACGACCTGGTCGACCTGATGCGTGACGCCGGCGACGGGGCGGGCGACGACCAGGCAGATGCTGGCACCAAGACCTATGAGCGCGAGCAGGAGATGTCGCTGGCCGCCAACGCGCGGGACATGCTGCACCAGAGCGAGCGCGCCCTGGAGCGGATGGACGCCGGGACCTATGGCATCTGCGAGTCCTGCGGCCTGCCGATCGGCAAGCTTCGCCTCCAGGCGGCTCCACGTGCGACCCTATGCATGCCATGCAAGAAGAAGGACGAGCGCCGCTGAGCGCAGCCACCGCACCCATCCCACCCGCCCGTCGTCGACGGCTGCTGACGCTCCTCGGGGCCATCGCCCTGGCGGTGCTGCTCGCAGACCAGGCGACCAAGGCGTGGGCGCTTGCCGCCCTGACCCCCGGCCAGCCCCGTGACCTGCTGGGCTCAGGCATCAGGCTCAACCTGATCTTCAACTCTGGCGCGGCCTTCTCCCTCGGCAACGGGGCAACCCTCGTGCTGACGTGCATCGCCGTGGGCGTGCTGCTCGTCATCCTGGCCACCGCGCGCCGGATCGGCTCGCGCGGCTGGGCGTGGGGGCTGGGGCTGATGCTCGGCGGGTCCCTGGGCAACCTGGGCGACCGGTTCTTCCGCGCCCCGGGCCCCGGCCGCGGCCATGTGGTCGACTTCATCGACTACTTCGGCTGGTTCATCGGCAATGTCGCCGACATCGCCATCGTCGTCGCCGCCGGCCTGATCGGGGTGCTGGCCTTCCGCGGGGTCGGCGTCGACGGGACGCGCGAGCGCGCCAGCTCGCAGGAGGAGTCCGCCCATGCCTGACATCCGCACGATCAGCATCCCCGACGGGCTGGAGGGCGAGCGGGTCGACGCCGCCATCGCGCGGCTGTTCGGCCTCTCCCGCACCAAGGCAGCCGACCTCGCCGTGGGCGGCGCCATCCAGGTCAACCACCGGGTGGCCGGCAAGTCCGACCGGGTCAGCGCGGGCGACTTCCTCGAGATCGCGCTCCCGACGCCCGAGGAGAGCCCCAGCGTCCAGGTCATCGCCGAGCCGGTGCCGGGCATGCGGGTCGTCCACGACGACAGCGAGATCGTGGTCGTCGACAAGCCGGTGGGTGTGGCGGCCCATCCCAGCGCGGGCTGGTCGGGGCCGACCGTGGTCGGGGGCCTGGCCGCGGCCGGCTACCGCATCTCCACCTCGGGTGCGCCCGAGCGCCAGGGCATCGTCTCGCGCCTCGACGTGGGCACGTCGGGCCTGATGGTCGTGGCCAAGTCCGAGCACGCCTACTCGGTCCTTAAGCAGGCCTTCCGGGACCGCCGCGTCGACAAGACCTATCACGCGCTCTGCCAGGGTCTGCCCGACCCGGTCGTGGGCACGATCGACGCCCCCATCGGCCGGCACCCCGCCTATGACTACCGGTTCGCGGTCATGGACTCCGGGCGGGAGTCGGTCACCCACTACGAGGTCATCGAGGCATTCCGGTCCGCCTCGCTGGTCGAGGTGCATCTCGAGACCGGGCGCACCCACCAGATCCGGGTCCACTTCTCCGCCCTGCGTCACCCCCTGGTCGGCGACCTGACCTATGGCGCCGACCCGGTCCTGGCGGGGCGCCTCGGGCTTGAGCGCCAGTGGCTGCACGCGATGGGGCTGGGTTTCGAGCACCCCGGGTCGGGGGAGTGGGTCACCTTCGAGAGCACCTACCCTGACGACCTCCAGGACGCCCTCGACCGCCTCTGAGCACGACGGGGTATGCCGCGGAGCCGGCTCCGCGGCATACCCCTCCGCCCGCGCGGCCCCCCTCCCGGGCAACGCGCGCGCGACACCCGCGCCGACACGCCGAAGGGGTGTCGGCGGCGCGGCTTAGAATCGCCGGTGATGTCCTCCCCAGCAGCCCCCGGCAAGAGCTTCGTCCACCTCCACAACCACACGGAGTACTCGATGCTCGACGGTGCCGCGCGCATCGACGACATGTTCGCCGCGGCCGCCGAGATGGGCATGCCGGCCATCGCGACCACCGACCACGGCTACCTGTTCGGGGCCTATGAGTTCTGGAGCAAGTCGCGCAAATACGACGTCAAGCCGATCATCGGGCTCGAGGCCTATGTCACGCCGGGCACCCACCGCACCGACAAGACCAGGCTCAAGTGGGGCGACGAGAAGACCCGCCCCGGCGATGACCTCTCCGGTGGCGGCGCCTACACCCACATGACGCTGCTGGCGCGCAACAACACCGGCATGCACAACCTGTTCAAGATGGGCTCGGTCGCCTCGCTCGACCAGGTCTTCGCCAAGTGGCCGCGCATGGACCGCGAGCTGCTGCGCACCTATGGCCAGGGCCTGATCGCCACGACCGGCTGCCCGTCCGGCGAGGTGCAGGTGCGCCTGCGCCTGGGGCAGTACGACAAGGCCCGTGAGGCGGCCGCGGAGTTCCAGGAGATCTTCGGGCGCGAGCACTACTTCTGCGAGCTGATGGACCACGGCATCGACATCGAGCGCCGCGTCCGCGAGGACCTGCTCCGGCTGGCCAAGGACCTCCAGATCCCGCTGCTGGCGACCAACGACCTGCACTACACCCGCCAGGCCGACGCCAAGGCCCACGGCGCCCTGCTGTGCGTCCAGTCCGGCTCGACCCTGATGGACCCCAACCGCTTCGCCTTCGACGGCGACGGCTACTACATCAAGACGCCCGAGGAGATGCGCCACATCTGGCGCGAGCTGCCAGAGGCCTGCGACAACACCCTGCTGGTCGCCGAGATGTGCGAGGTCTCCTTCACCGAGGGCGAGGGGCGCTACATGCCGCGCTTCCCCTGCCCCGAGGGCGAGGACGAGACCTCCTGGTTCATCAAGGAGGTCAACACCGGCCTGCGCAGCCGCTTCCCCGACGGCGTCCCGGAATATGCCCAGACCCAGGCCGACTTCGAGATCGAGGTCATCGTCGGCAAGGGCTACCCCGGCTACTTCCTCGTCGTCGCCGACTTCATCAACTGGGCCAAGCGCAATGGCATCCGGGTGGGACCGGGCCGCGGCTCGGGCGCGGGCTCGATGTGCGCCTACGCGATGGGCATCACCGATCTCGACCCGATCCCGCACGGTCTGATCTTCGAGCGCTTCCTCAACCCCGAGCGCAAGTCGATGCCCGACTTCGACGTCGACTTCGACGAGCGCCGGCGCGGCGAGGTCATCCGCTACGTCACCGAGAAGTACGGCGACGAGCGGGTGGCCCAGATCGTCACCTACGGCACCATCAAGGCCAAGCAGGCGGTCAAGGACGCGGCCCGCGTGATGGGCCACCCCTTCTCGGTCGGCGAGCAGCTGACCAAGGCGATGCCGCCAGACGTGATGGGCAAGGGCGTGCCCCTCGCCAAGATCTATGACCCCGAGCACGCCCGCTACAACGAGGGCGTCGACTTCCGGGCGCTGGTGGAGTCCGAGGCCCATCTCAAGGAGGTCGTCGACACGGCCAAGGGCCTCGAGGGCCTGAAGCGCCAGTGGGGCGTGCACGCCGCGGGCGTGATCATGTCGAGCGAGCCGCTGATCGACGTCATCCCGATCATGCGCCGGCTCCAGGACGGCCAGGTCATCACCCAGTTCGACTACCCGAGCTGCGAGACGCTCGGGCTGGTCAAGATGGACTTCCTGGGCCTGCGCAACCTGACGATCCTCGACGACGCGATCGCCAACATCCAGACCAACCGCGACGAGGTCGTCGACCTCGACCAGCTGTCCAAGACCCTCGACGACCGGGCCACCTATGACCTGCTCGGGCGGGGCGACACCCTCGGCGTCTTCCAGCTCGACGGCGGCGGCATGCGCACCCTGCTGCGGCTGATGCAGCCCGACAACTTCGAGGACATCTCCGCCGCCCTCGCGCTCTACCGGCCCGGCCCGATGGGCGTCAACGCCCACACCAACTTCGCGCTGCGCAAGAACGGCAAGCAGGAGGTCATCCCGCTCGACCCGCAGCTGAAGGGCAAGCTCCAGCAGGAGATGGTCGAGGCGCTCGAGCCCATCCTCGGCATGACCTATGGCCTGGTGATCTACCAGGAGCAGGTCATGGAGATCGCCCAGAAGCTCGCCGGCTACACCCTCGGCAACGCCGACCTGCTCCGCCGGGCCATGGGCAAGAAGAAGAAGGAGGTCCTCGACGCCGAGTACGTCCCCTTCTCCGAGGGCATGAAGGCCAACGGCTTCAACGAGGCCTCCGTCGCGGCCCTGTGGGGCGTGCTCGTCCCGTTCTCCGACTACGCCTTCAACAAGGCCCACACCGCCGCCTACGGCCTGGTGTCCTACTGGACGGCATATCTCAAGGCCCACTACCCGGCCGAGTACATGGCCGCGCTGCTGACCTCCGTCCAGGACGACAAGGACAAGTCGGCGCTCTATCTCAACGAGTGCCGCCACATGCGCATCCAGGTGCTGCCGCCCGACGTCAACGAGTCGATCGGCCAGTTCGCGGCCGTCGGCACCGACATCCGCTTCGGGATGGCCGCCATCCGCAATGTCGGGCAGAACGTCGTGAACGCGATCATCGAGGCCCGCGAGGACAAGGGCGCCTTCACCTCCTTCCGCGACTTCCTGTCCAAGTGCCCCGCCGTCGTCTGCAACAAGCGCACCATCGAGTCGCTGATCAAGGCCGGCGCGTTCGACAGCCTCGGCCACACCCGTCAGGGCCTGCTGCGCATCCACGAGGACTATGTCGAGTCCTATGTCGACATCAAGCGCAACGAGGAGCGCGGCCAGGACTCGCTCTTCGCCGGCATCTTCGGCGACGACGGCGACGACTCCAGCGACATCATGGGGGCCGGGCTGCCCGAGGTGCCGAGCGTCGAGTGGGACAAGCAGACCCTGCTCCAGTTCGAGCGTGAGATGCTCGGCCTCTATGTCTCCGACCACCCGCTCTTCGGGATCGAGCACATCCTCGCCAAGCACGCCGACACCTCGATCGCCTCGCTCAACACCGAGGACGGCCGGCCCGACGGCGCGATGGTCACCATCGCCGGCCTGATCACCGGCCTCCAGATCAAGCGCACCAAGAAGGGCGATCTCTGGGCCATCGCGACGGTCGAGGACCTCGAGGGCGCCATCGAGTGCCTCTTCTTCCCGACGGCATACATGACCGTCTCGACGATGCTCGCCCAGGATGTCGTCTGCGTCGTGCGCGGCCGGGTCAACCGCAAGGAGGACTCCGTCGGGATCTATGCCCAGGAGCTGACCCTGCCCGATGTGTCCGAGGGCCCACGTGGTCCCGTGGTCGTCCACATGGACACCTCCCGGGCCACCCCCGGCAAGATCGAGGAGCTCAAGCAGGTGCTGGCCAGCCACCCCGGCTCGACCGAGGTGCGGCTGCGGCTGACCAAGCCGGGCCGCTCGGTGCTGATCGCCCTCGACCGGGCCTACTGCGTCACCGCCTCCGAGGCCCTCTTCGGCGACCTCAAGGTCATCCTGGGAGCGCGCTGCATCTCCGGCTGAACCGAAAAGTTCACGTGCCGGTCTCCTGTGGGCCCCGGCCCCGGACTACAGTGCGAGAGACCGTGGCAGCGGCCGACCTGTTCGGGGGGAGCTGGCGCGGCCACCCGCCAGTCCCGACGCAGTCGGGGCACATCCCTGCACAGGAGTAGCAATGACCAGATCGAGCACCCGCGTCCTCGGCGCGGGCGCGGCCGCCCTCGTCGCCGCCGCACTCGTCTCGGCCACCCCCGCGGTGGCCAAGGACAAGCCGGGCAAGCCCGGCGGCAACCCCAACCTGACCACCGTCCAGCTGCTGTCCTTCAACGACTTCCACGGCCACCTCGAGGCCACGGACAAGCCGCTGAGCGCGACCCAGGACCCGAGTCAGGCCGCCACCGGTGGCTCGGAGTACCTGGCGACCAAGCTCGCCGAGCTGCGTGGCACCGCCGCTGCCGGCTCGAGCCTGACGGTCGCCGCCGGCGACCTGATCGGCGGCTCGCCCTTCCTGTCCGGCCTGTTCCACGACGAGCCGGCCGTGGAGTCCCTCAACGCGATGAGGCTGGATGTCTCCTCCGTCGGCAACCACGAGTTCGACGAGGGCACGACCGAGCTGCTGCGCATGCAGGACGGCGGCTGCCACCCGGCCGACGGCTGTTACTTCCCCGACAAGCCCTATGCCGGCGCCGACTTCCAGTGGCTGGCCGCCAACGTCGTCAAGAAGGACGGGTCCGGCACGCTCCTGCCCGGCACCTCGGTCAAGACCGTGAACGGCGTCAAGGTCGGCTTCATCGGCATGACCCTCGAGGCCACGCCGACCCTCGTCAGCCCCGGCGGTGTCGCCACCGTCGACTTCAAGGACGAGGTCGAGACGGCCAACCTCAAGGCCGCCGAGCTCAAGAAGCAGGGCGTCAAGTCGATCGTCGTGCTCCTGCACGAGGGTGGCTACAACGCCACCACCATCAACGGCTGTGAGGGTGTCTCCCAGCCGATCGCCGACATCGCCGCCAGGATCACGCCCGATGTCGACCAGCTCATCACCGGCCACACCCACCAGGGCTATGTCTGCTCGATGCCCGACCCGGCCGGCAACCCGCGCCTGGTCACCTCCGCCGCGCAGTACGGCCAGGCCGTCACCGAGACCAAGCTGGTGATCAACAGCAAGTCCGGCGAGGTCATGCGTGACCGCTCCACCGCCGTCAACCACCTGGTGCCCCGCACCGCCCCCGACGCCACGCAGACCGCCATCATCAGCAAGTGGAAGTCCCTGTCCGACGTCGTCGGCAACCGCGTCATCGGCTCGGTCTCCGAGGACATCACCGGCGACTCCAGCGGCAACCGCGGCATCGAGACGCCGATGGCCGACCTGGTCGCCGACTCGATCCTCGAGGCGACCGACGGCGCCGACGGCGGTGCCCAGATCGCCTTCATGAACGTCGGCGGCGTGCGCGCCTCGCTGCGCGTGGCCCCGAAGTACACAGAGGCCCCCAACGACGTGGTCTATAAGGAGGCCTACGACGCGATGCCGTTCGGCAACCGTCTGGTCTCGATCGACATGACCGGCGCCGACATCAAGGAGGCCCTCGAGCAGCAGTACCAGCCGATCGCCTCCCGTGGCTCGCGGCCGATGCTGGCCCTGGGCGTCTCCAAGGGCTTCACCTACACCTGGGATGCCACGCAGCCGCAGGGCTCGCGCGTGGTCGCCGGGTCGATGAAGCTGGACGGGGTCGCCCTCGACATGGGCGCGACCTACCGCGTCGCGACGCTCAACTTCCTCCAGGAGGGCGGCGACGCCTTCACCGCCTTCACCAAGGGCACCAACCTGCTCGGTGGCGCGGAGGACCTGTCCGCCCTGGTCGAGTACCTCGGCGCCCACCTGATGGTCGCTGCCCCGGAGGACCGGGTCGCCGGTCTCTGACCCCCAGCGCGCCGCCCGCGAGGGCCGTACCCACGTCAGGGTGCGGCCCTCGCGGCATACCGGCCCTCGCGGCATACCAAGCGCCGGTATGCCGCCGTGCTGCCTGGGCGCGCGGCCCCGCACCCGCCTCGGTGGCCGGGCCGTGGGATCAGCGGCATACAGTGGCGCGGTGAGCCACACCCCACCCATCCCGCCGCGCCGGGAGCACATCCGCGAGCACCACGGCGACCGGGTGCTCGACCCCTATGCCTGGCTGGCCGACCTCGACGACCCGGAGGTGTTGGCGCACCTGACTGCAGAGAACGCCTACGCAGAGGCGATGACCGCCGGGCTGGAGCCGTTGCGCGGCAGGCTGTTCGAGGAGATCCGCTCGCGGGTCAAGGAGACCGACCTGTCGGTGCCGGTGGGCGATGGGCCCTGGTGGTACTACAGCCGCACCGCCGAGGGCCAGCAGTACCCGATCCACTGCCGTGCCCCGCGCACCGACCCGGCCGCACGCCCCGACCCGACAGCCGAGAGCGTCCCCGGCGAGCAGGTGCTGCTCGACGCCAACGCCGCCGCGGAGGGGCACGAATTCTTCGCGCTGGGGGCGCTCGCGGTCAGCGCCGACCACGGGCGGCTCGCCTATTCGGTCGACACCACCGGTGACGAGCGCTTCGCCCTGACCGTCGTCGACCTCGCCACCGGCGACATCCTCGACGAGGCGGTCGAGGGCCTGGGCTACGGCTGCGAGTTCTCCCTCGACGGACGGCATGTCTTCTATCTGCGCGTCGACGAGGCGTGGCGGCCGCACCAGCTGTGGCGCCACGAGATCGGCACGCCCGCCGAGACCGATGTGCTGTGCTACGAGGAGGGCGATGAGCGCTTCTGGATGGGCCTGGGCGGCTCGCGTGACGACCGCTGGCTTATCCTGGCGATCGGCTCCAAGACGACCTCCGAGGTGCGGCTGCTCGACGCCGCCGACCCGACAGGGGAGTGGCGCGTGGTCGCACCGCGCCGCGACGGCGTCGAATACGACGTCGAGCCCGCTGGCGACCGGCTGCTGATCGTCCACAACGCCGACCATCCCGACTCCGACCTGGCGTGGGCTCCGCTGGAGGCCACGTCCGCCGAGCAGTGGCAGCCGGTGGCGCCGCACGTCGAGGGCGAGCGGCTGACCGGGGTCGAGGCCTTCGACGACTTCGCGTTGGTCTCGCTGCGGCGCGACGGCCTGACGGCCGTGCGGGTGCTGCCGCGCGAGCCCGGGCAGGCGGCCGGCTTCGGCGCCGGCCACGACATCGCGTGGGACGAGCCGCTCTACACGATCGCGGTGGGCGACACCCCGGAGAACTCCGCGCACGTCGTGCAGATCGTGGTCGAGTCGATGGTCACGCCCCGGTCGGTCTACGACTATGACGTCGACGCCCACACGCTGACCCTGCTCAAGCGCCAGCCGGTCCTGGGCGGCTTCGACCCGGCCGACTACACCCAGCGGCGCGAGTGGGCACTCGCCGAGGACGGCACCCGCGTCCCGATCTCGCTGGTATGCCGTGCCGGCACCGAGCCGGACGGGACGAGCCCCGGGCTGCTCACGGCATACGGCGCCTATGAGATCTCCTCCGATCCCTATTTCTCCGTCGCCCGGCTCTCGCTGCTGGAGCGCGGCGTCGTGTATGCCGTGGCCCACCCGCGCGGGGGCGGCGAGATGGGCCGCGCCTGGTATGAGGGGGGCAAGGAGCTGGCCAAGCCGACGACCTTCTCCGATGTCGTCGCCTGCGCCCGCCATCTGGTCGACACCGGCTGGGTGGCCCCGGATCGCCTGGCGCTGGAGGGCGGGTCGGCCGGCGGGCTCATGGTGGGTGCCGTGCTCAACGCTGCGCCGGGGCTGTTCACCGCGGCCCACGCCCAGGTGCCCTTCGTCGACGCGCTCACCACGGTGCTCGACCCCTCGCTCCCGCTGACCGTGGTGGAGTGGGAGGAGTGGGGCGACCCGCTGCACGACCCGGATGTCTACGCGTGCATGAAGGGCTACTCGCCCTACGAGAACATCGGTGAGCGCCCCTATCCGGCGGTGCTGGCCACCACGAGCCTGCACGACACGCGGGTCTCGTGCGCCGAGCCGGCCAAGTGGGTGGCCCGGCTGCGCGAGCTGACCGCCCCGACGGCCGAGCGCCCGGTGCTGCTGCGGGTGGAGATGTCCGGCGGCCACGGCGGGCGCAGCGGGCGCTACGAGGCCTGGCGGCAGATCGCGTGGGAGTGGGCCTGGCTGCTCGACCGGCTGGGCTGCGCCGACTGAGCCGGACTCCGACACGCGCGGGCCGACTCGCCGGTGCTTCGGCGGTTGGGTTGCCAGTCATGTCGGCGGGAGTGGTTGGGGTTGCCCGTCCTGTCGGCCTTTGTCGCGGGGGACGCAGTGACACCGCTGAAACGGGTGTGAATCGTGTGAACCACTGATGTGAGTGGTGCTGTTGGGGCGAATGTTATCTGGCTGAGACCCATTTGCGTGGCCGTACGCAGTAGCGTCGAGTGTGATAACCGGCCGCGAGAGTGGCTGGTGCCGGCGTTCCACCGCGCCGGATCCGGTCGACGTACCACCGCGTCGACACAAGGGGTGTTGCGCGCGCACCGGGCACCCGGAATCCCTCCAGTGCGCGATTTTGGGTGAAACACCCATGAAGAACGAACGTCGAGCTGGGCTCGCCGGGCTGGCGCTCGCCCTCGCTGGAGCCGGGGTCGCTGTCGCTGGGGTCATGCCGGCCAATGGCGCGCCGGCCGAGCACGTGAGGGGCCGAGCACGTGAGGATCTGCCACGGCACCGGATCTCCGGATGACCCCTCCGGGAGCGTCGTCATCGAGCCGTCAGAGACGGGTGTTGTCAACGGCCACCTGGTCTACAACGCTGCCGGAGCGCTGGAGCCCGAGGAGGGCCACGAGGGGGACATCATCCCGCCCTTCGAGTACGTCAACCCGAAGACCAAGGAGACGGTCACCTATCCCGGCCTGAACTGGCCGGCCGGAGAGGCCACCTGGGAGAACAACTGCGTCGCGCCGGCGCCCACGACCACCACCACGCCGCCGACGACCACCACCACGCCGCCCACGACGACGACGCCCACGACGACGACGCCCACGACGACGACGCCCACGCCGCCAGCGACCACGTCGACACGCCGCCTCCGCCGGGCACCACGTCGATGACCACCGCCTCGACCACCCCGGTCCCGGTGACCACGACGAGCACCAGTTCGACCTCGCCGGCCGCGGTCGTGACCACCACCCCGCCTGCCGCCCCGCAGACCCCCGGCCTGGTCCAGACCGATGGTGGCGGCCTTGACGGCACCACGCCGTTGCTCCCCGTCGGCCTGGCGCTCGGCGCGCTCGGTGCCGATGTGGCGCTGCACGCACAGCGTCGCTACATCCGCGGGCACTGACGAGCCCACCGGCCGCTCCCGCAGGCGGCCAGCACAGCCCCGAGGGGCGGTCACCGAGTATCGGTGGCCGCCCCTCGGGCTGTGTGTGCTCGGTGCCGGTCGCGCGAGGGGTCCGGTGTGACGGGGGCGGTTGCGCTCGGGCTGTGTGTGCTCGGTGCCGGTCGCTTGCCGGGCTCAGAGCCAGTCGCGACGCCGGAAGGCCCAGTAGAGGACGCCGGAGACGACCGCGATCAGCCCCACGCTGAGCCACACGCCCCAGGGCCGGCTGAAGCCCCAGTAGGGCAGGTTCTGGCCGAACCAGCCCGTGATGGCCGTGGGCACCGCGATGATCGCGGCCCACGCCGCCAGCTGCCGCATCACCGTGTTGAGCCGGGCGTCCTGGAGCGAGAGGTTGGTCTCGAAGACGGTGGTGACCATGTCGCGCAGCGACTCGGTCCACTCCGAGGCCCGCATGACGTGGTCATAGAGGTCGTCATAGGCGCTGTCCAGCTCGGGCACCCCCTCCTTGCGGTGCCGCAGCAGGGTGTTGACCAGCTCGCGCATGGGCAGCACCACCCGTCGCAGACCGACGAGATCCTTGCGCAGCGCGTAGACCTCCCGCTGGAAGGCATGCCCGGTGTGCGCCTCCGCGAAGAGGGTGTCCTCCATCTGCTCCAGGGCGTCGTCGACCTCCTGGATCGTCGCGAAGTGACCGTCCACCAGCACATCGAGCAGCCCGTGGGTCAGCGCCCGGGGACCGAGCGCGGCGAAGCCGGGGTCCTCCCGCCAGCGCGCCTTGACCGGCTCCATGTCGAAGGCCGGCGTGGTCCGCACCGTGAGCAGGGCGGTGGGCAGGATGAACCCGGAGACCCGGGTCTTCTCCAGCGCCCCCAGCGCCCCCAGCGACGCCCGGTCGCCCGCAGGCGCGAGGCGGGCGCCATAGGCGACGAAGAACTCGTGCGTCCCGTGGTGGGTGGCCTTGGGGCGCTCGTGCTCGGCCAGGGCGTCCTCGACCGCGTTGGGGTCGAGCCCGAGCTCGGCGCCGATGCGCGCCAGCTCGGCGGGCGTCGGATCCAGCACGTCGACCCAGACGAGGACGTCGGCGTCCTTGACCAGCGCGGTCAGGCGCTCCTCGGTGAGGTCATGCTCGGTGACCGCGCCCTGCCTCCACACGATGCTTGAGAGCTGCACAGGGCCATTCTGCCCACTCCGCGGCATACCGCCTCGGCGAGGTGGCCGGCGGCAGTAGGTTGACCGCGTGAGCCCTCAGCTGCCCGCCCGTGCCCGTGTCGTCGTCATCGGAGGCGGGGTGATCGGGGCGTCCATCGCCTATCACCTGGCGCATGCCGGGTGGGCCGACACGCTCGTGCTGGAGCGGCACAGCCTGACGAGCGGCACGACCTGGCACGCCGCGGGGCTGATGACCTGCTTCGGATCCACCTCCGAGACCAACACTGCGATGCGCCTCTACAGTCGCGACCTCTATGCGCGGCTGGAGGAGGAGACCGGTCAGTCGACGGGCTTCCGCGCGGTCGGGCTGATCGAGGCGGCCGCGGACGAGGACCGGCTGCACGAATACCGGCGGGTCGCGGCATACCAGCGTCGTCTCGGGCTGGTGGTGGAGGAGATCACGCCGACCGAGATCGCCGAGCGCTTCCCCTTCGCCAAGGTCGACGACCTGCTCGCCGGCTTCTGGGTGCCAGGTGACGGCCGGGTCAACCCGGTCGACGTCACGATGGCGCTGGCCCGCGGGGCCAAGCAGCTGGGCGTGCAGGTCATCGAGGGCGTCAGCGTCCACCAGGTGTTGACCGAGCGCCGCGGCGGCGTGGACTCCGTTGTGGGAGTGCGGACCTCGGCTGGCGACCTCGAGTGCGAGTTCGTCGTCAACTGCGCCGGCATGTGGGCGCGCGAGCTGGGGGAGCGCAACGGGGTCGTCATCCCCAACCAGGCCGCGGAGCACTACTACCTGATCACCGACACCGTCGCCGGGCTCACGCCTGACATGCCGGTCTTCGAGGACCCGGCTGCCTACGGCTACTACCGGGAGGAGGGCGGCGGCATGATGGTCGGCCTCTTCGAGCCGGCGGCGGCGGCCTGGCGGCCCGAGGGGACCCCGGCCGACTTCGCGTTCGGCGAGCTGTCGCCGGACTGGGAGCGGATGGGGCCCTTCCTCGAGATGGCGATGGCACGCGTGCCCATCACCCAGGAGGTCGGCATCCGGAAGTTCTTCTGCGGGCCCGAGTCGTTCACCCCCGACCTTGCACCGGCCGTCGGCGAGGCGCCGGGGATGCGGGGCTACTTCGTCACCGCGGGCCTCAACTCCGTCGGCATCCTCTCCGCCGGTGGCATGGGCCGCATTGTGGCGCAATGGATCTCATCTGGTCGTCCCGATGTGGACGTCACCGGATTCAACCTCGACCGCTTCCACCGATATCAGCTCGCGCCGGCCTATCGCGCCGCCCGCACGGCCGAGGTGCTCGGCACCGTGTATGCCGCGCACACCCCTGGCACGCAGCTCCGCACCGGTCGGGGGGTGCGACGCTCCGCCGTCCACGACCGGCTGGCTGCGCAGGGGGCGCTCTTCCGCGACGTCACCGGCTGGGAGAGCGCCGACTACTACGCCGGCCCGGGGCGCTCGCCCGAGCCCGAGCCGTCCTGGGGCCGCGCCGGGTGGTTCGAGCGGTGGGAGGCCGAGCACCGCGCGGTCCGCGAGGGTGTGGGTCTGATGGACATGTCCTTCATGGCCAAGTACCTCGTGACAGGACCGGACGCGGGCGCGTTCCTCGACCGGCTGTCCGGCGCATCCGTCAACGGGCCGAGCGGGGAGATCGTCTACACCCAGTGGCTCGGCGAGGATGGGCGCCTCGAGGCCGACCTCACGGTGACCAAGCTGGCCGACGATGAGTTCCTCGTCGTCGCCTCCGACACCGCCGCAGGGCACGTCCTCGCATGGATGCAGCGCCAGGTCGGGGAGGACAGGGTCGCCATCCAGGACGTGACCACCGCCTACTGCCAGCTCAACGTGCAGGGGCCGAGGTCGCGCGACCTGCTCGCGGAGGTCGTCGACTCCGACCTGTCCACGCAGGCTTTTCCCTTCCGCACTGCGCGGTGGGTCCACATCGGCTGTGCCCCAGTGCTGCTCGTGCGGATCACCTATCTCGGCGAGCTCGGCTATGAGCTCTACATCCCGACCGAGATGGCGGTCCACGTCTATGAGCTCCTCACCCAGGCGGGGGAGCGGCATGGGCTGGAGCACGTCGGGCTCCGGTCGCTCTCGTCGCTGCGGATGGAGAAGGCCTATCGCGACTACGGGCATGACATCGACAACACCGACTGCCCGCTCGAGGTGGGGCTGGGCTTCGCCCTCGACCTCGAGAAGCCGGGTGGCTTCATCGGCCGCGACGCGGTGCTGGCGCGGAAGGATGCCGCCAAAGCTGTTGGGGGACACCGCTCCCGGCTCGTCCAGATCCTGCTCACCGACCCCGAGCCGCTGATGTATCACGCCGAGATCGTCTATCGCGACGGCATCGCGGTCGGCGATGTGCGTGCCGCGTCGTATGGGTGGACACTCGGCGGAGCAGTCGGTCTGGCCTTTGTCACCCATCCAGCCCACGAGGGGATCGCCAACCCGGAGTGGCTGCGCTCAGGTGACTGGGAGGTCGACATCGCCGGGGAGCGGTATGCCGCGCAGGTCTCCCTCGCCCCCATGTATGACCCGAAGAACGAGCGCATCAAGATCTGACGTCGGCATCGGAATCGGCGTCGGCTTTGGCGTCGGCGTCGCCGCGAGCGGTGGAGCCCTCCGCGGGCTGGGCGTCGATGAGGACATCGGTGGGCTGGCGCGAGCCGGCGGTTGGGCCAGTGCCGTCCGGGCTGCGCAGTCGGCGCTCTGCGGCGCGCATCCGACGCATCTGGTCGATGTGGACGGAGTCCTCGTAGAGGGTGAACCAGTCGGGATCGAGCGTCTCGCCGCTGGGGCCGGAGTAGTAGGCAGCCGACGGCAGCGCATCGGGCGGGAGCGGCTCGGCGACCTGGATCGGCCGCCCGTGTCTGTCGGTGAATGTGAGCGCGGTGGGATCCCACGGGCGCGTCGGGTCTCCGCTGACATCGAACTCGCCGCGATGGTGGTCGTCATGGTGCCCGTCACAGAGCACCAGCTGCCGGTCGAGGTCGGTCGCGCCGCCGTCGGCCCAGTGGTCGATGTGATGCACCTCGAGGTGGGCGCGGACCGATCTGAGGCAGCCGGGGAACCGGCAGCCACGGTCGCGGTCGAGGATCAGTCGGCGGGTGCGCTCGGGCACGATGCGCATCTCCCGGCCGACGCTGACCGGCCGGCCGTCGCGGTGCCACAGCGGCTGGGCGGTGCCGTCGCAGGTGAGGCGGTCAACGATGTGCTGGGGCAGGACGGTGCGGCCGTTGACCCACCCGCGCTCGGCGTCGACGTGGATGTAGACGCGGTAGCGGGAGCGGCGAGAGACCGGCTCGGCGCTGCTGGCGGAGCGCACGCAGATCTCCGCCAGCGCGTCAGCCAGGGTGGCCGTGGTGCGCCCGGCGTTGAACAGGGCCTCCTTGGCCTCGCGGAGGGCTTCCTCGACCAGCGCGCCCTCGTCGGCCGGGGCCGAATAGTGCAGGACCAGCCGCCCATGTGAGTCGTGCCAGATCTGGAGGCGGGCAGCGGCCGAGCCAGGCGCCACGAAGGCGGGGAACCCCGGCTCGCGCGCGTCGCGGCCACCTGGCTCATCGCTCTCTGTGGCGGTCGGGACGGCCCCGTTGCTGTCTGCGGCGGTGGGCTCGCGGCCCGCATTGTCGGGGTCGGCGCTGCTCGTCGTCTCGTCCGGATCGACAGTGCCGGTCGCCTCGCCGCTGTGACTCGAAATGCCGGATGCCGCGGGTGTGCCATCGTCGGCGGGCTCGGTGAAGTGATAGCGGCCCAGGGTGCGCTGCAACTGCGAGACGGTCATGTGGCGGGCCACGTCGGCGGCTGAGGACTGGTGACTGGCCGGGACGTGCCGGGCGATGACGGCGGCCTGGTCGAGCGAGAGCCGCCCCTCACGCAGGAGGCTGATGACCGCCGGCATCTCCGCTGCCCTGGTGGCGAGCCGGGCGACGTCTCGGGCACGCGTGGGGGACAGGCCTGCCCGCAGGGTCAGCCAGTGGTCGAGCGAGCGGATGCCCTCGCCACCCCAGCTCTCGGTCTCGAGGGCCACCCGGGCCACGTCGACGAGCTGGGCATGGGCGGTGTTGAGGACGCCCGCCAGACGCGCAGCCTCGTCCTCCAGGCGGGCCACCTGGGCTGCCCTGAGATCGATGGCGGGGGCTGCTGTGATGCCTTCATCGTACACCTGTTCGAACAGATGTGGAAGGTCCTACCCACAGCAATTCAATTGCCAGACAACGGAATTGGTCAGACCAGGTGAGCGCTCGCAGCTCACATCCCATCCCACCACGGGCCACCGACAGGGCAGCCCGAAGGGTTCGGCTAGCTCTCCATCCCCAGCGACCGGGCGGTCAGCACCAGGACGGGGCAGTGGGCGGCGCCGACCATCGCCTGCGAGGTCTCACCGAGCAGGAAGCCGCCGACGCCGTGGTGCCCGTGCGTCGCCAGCACCACGAGGGCGGCCTCCTCGGACAGCTCCGAGAGGAACTCGCGCCGGTCGCCGTCGGAGACGCGGGTGTCGACCCGCTGGCCCGGGACTGCCCGCTCGACCGCAGCGGACGTGCGCTGGAGCAGCTCGTCAAGAGCGCTGGCATCGGGGCCTGAGGCGGCCAGCAGCAGGGGGCGGCGTTCGCTGTGGGCCAGCTCCGCGGCATACCGCACCGCAGCCGCGCCCTCGGGAGAGCCATCGACCCCGACGACGACAGGCATGCCGGCGTGGGGGGTGGGCTCGGCGGTGGGCGGGATGATCACGGTCGGGCAGTAGACGCTTGCAGCGATGTTGGACGCGACGCTGCCCACCGGCAGGCCGGCCCAGCCGTCCTCGCCGCCGGTGCCGAGCACCAGCGCGTCGGCGCTGCGGCTGGCCTGGACCATGGCGGTCACGGGATTGGTCTCGGCGATCTCGCTGGTCACACCGAGGCCGGTGTCGATGGAGGCGGCGACGGTCGCGAGCGACTCCTGCGCCTCGGCCAGCGCCCGCTCGGGCACTCCGGACGCGGTCGGCTTGACGGCCTGGATCAGGTGGACGGCGCGGCCGGACTCGCCGGCCCACGTCGCGGCCCAGACCGCTGCCTTGGCTGCGGCCTCGGATCCGTCGATGCCGACGACGATGCGGTTGTGCTCGCTCATGACAAACCTTCCTCGGCTGGCGGGGCAGCCGATCAGCTCCGGGTCCGCCGACGGTGCGGCGCGGCGTGACCAGCCTACGGTGCCGGCCCGCCCTGCCGGGCGGGTGGTCGGGTCCGCGCGGGTGTGACCAGCGCCGCGTGACCAACGCGAGCGAGGGTGTGGCGCCGACCCCGTGCGTGCGCGAGAGTGGCAGGACAGTCCGGAGTGCCCCGCGGTGGCGCGCACCCCTGACTGGTCATGCCGTCACGACCGGAAGGTGCCCCATGCAGCCCGTCTCCTACACGCCCCTGACCCCGCTGGCCTTCCTGGACAGGTCTGCCCGGGTCTTCCCCGACAAGACCGCGGTGGTCTATGGCGAGCGGCGGATGACCTATCGCGAGCTGGCCGACGCCGTGACGCGCACGGCCCAGGCGCTCAAGGCCAGTGGCGTCCAGCCGGGAGACCGCGTCGCCTATCTCATGCCCAACCTGCCGGAGATGCTCATCGCGCACTATGCCGTGCCGCTGGCCGGGGGCGTGCTGCTCGCCCTCAACACCAGGCTGCTGGGCGGCGAGGTCGACTACATCCTCGGCCACGCCGAGGCGCGCATCGTGGTCACCGACTCCAGCTTCCTCCAGCTGTTCGCCTCGGGGTCGGCCGGCGTTGAGGAGATCGTCTACCTCGAGGACGCCGAGGCGGGGGAGACGGCCGATCCCGCCGCCCTGGAGGCGTTGGGGGACAAGGTGATCCGGTATGCCGACCTCGTCGCCCGCGGCTCCGACGAGCCCCTGCCCTGGGAGGTCGCCGACGAGCTGGCCCCCATCTCGCTCAACTACACCTCCGGCACCACCGGCAAGCCCAAGGGCGTGCTCTACTCCCACCGCGGCGCCTATCTCAACTCCTTCGGCGAGATCATCCACTCCGGCTTCACCTCGTCCGCGGTCTATCTGTGGACGCTGCCAATGTTCCACTGCAACGGCTGGTGCACCCCGTGGGCCGTGACCGCTGTCGGCGGCACCCACGTGTGCCTGCGCGCGGTCCGCGGCGACGTGATCTGGGGCCTCATCCGCGAGCACGCCGTCACCCACCTCAACGGCGCCCCCACCGTGGTCTCGGCGATCCTGCACGCAGCGGAGGCCGGCGACATGCCCAACCCGGTCCTGATCACCACGGCCGGCGCCCCGCCCGCCCCCGCCACCATCCTCGAGATGGAGAAGATGGGCTTCGGCATCCGCCACGTCTACGGCCTCACCGAGGTCTACGGCCCCTACTCCGTCTGCGAGCCCCAGGAGTCCTGGGCCGACCTCGACCCCCACACCCGCGCCGCCGTGCAGGCGCGCCAGGGCGTCGGCATGGTCCAGGCAGAGCGGGTGCGCGTCGTCGACGAGGACATGAATGACGTGCCCGCCGACGGGCAGTCCATGGGCGAGATCGTCATGCGCGGCAACAACGTCATGCTCGGCTACTACAAAGACGAGGACGGCACCGACAACGCCTTCCGTGGCGGCTGGTTCCACAGCGGCGACCTCGGCGTCATGCACCCCGACGGCTACTGCGAGCTGCGCGACCGCGCCAAGGACGTGATCATCTCCGGCGGCGAGAACATCTCCACCGTCGAGGTCGAGAACGCCCTCATGAGCCACCCCGCGGTCATGGAGGTCGCCGTCGTCGCCTCGCCCGACGAGAAGTGGGGCGAGCGGCCCAAGGCCTTCGTCGTCACCAAGGGCGACGCCGAGATCACCGAGGCCGAGCTCATCGCCCACGTGCGCGAGACCATCGCCCACTACAAGGCGCCGCGCAATGTCGAGTTCGTCGAGGAGCTGCCCAAGACCTCCACCGGCAAGATCCAGAAGTTCCAGCTCCGCAACCTCGAGTGGGCCGGTCACGAGACCCGCATCCAGGGCTGAGCAGAGCTGGAGGTATGCCGCGGCGCCCGCTGGTTGCCGCGGCATACCTCTGCTGTTGTGGTGAGTGAAAAGCACTGGGCCCCAGCCGGATTGGCTGGGGCCCAGTGCTTTGGAGCAGCTTAGATATCGAAGTACAGCTCGAACTCGTGCGGGTGCGGGCGCAGGCGGAAGGGGTCGACCTCGTTCTCGCGCTTCCAGTCGATCCAGGTGCGGATGAGGTCCTCGGTGAAGACGTCGCCCTCCATCAGGAATTCGTGGTCCTCCTCGAGGGCGTCGAGCACCTCGGGCAGCGTGCAGGGCACCTGGTCGATCTGCTCGTGCTCCTCCGGGGGCAGCTCGTAGAGGTCCTTGTCGATCGGCTCCGGCGGCTCGATGCGGTTCTTGATGCCGTCGAGGCCGGCCATCAGCTGCGCGGCGAAGCACAGGTAGGGGTTGGCCGACGGGTCGGGGATGCGGAACTCGATGCGCTTGGCCTTGGGGGAGTTGCCCGCGATCGGGATGCGGATGCAGGCGGAGCGGTTGCGCGCCGAGTAGACGAGGTTGACCGGGGCCTCGAAGCCGGGCACGAGGCGGTGGTAGGAGTTGACTGTCGGGTTGGTGAAGGCCAGCAGCGCCGGGGCGTGCTTGAGCAGGCCACCGATGTACCACCGGGCCAGATCCGACAGGCCGCCGTAGCCGCGCTCGTCGTAGAACAGCGGCTCGCCGTCCTTCCACAGCGACTGGTGGGTGTGCATGCCCGAGCCGTTGTCACCGAAGAGCGGCTTGGGCATGAAGGTCGCCGTCTTGCCGAACTCCCAGGCGGTGTTCTTGATGACGTACTTGAACTTCATGATGTCGTCACCGGACTGGAGCAGGGTGTTGAAGCGGTAGTTGATCTCCTGCTGGCCCGCGTTGCCGACCTCGTGGTGGCTGCGCTCGACCTGGAGGCCGACCTTGGCCATGTTGAGGCACATCTTGTCGCGGATGTCGGCGAAGTGGTCCACCGGCGGGACGGGGAAGTAGCCACCCTTGACCCGCGTCTTGTAGCCCTTGTTGCCACCCTCCTCCTCGCGGCCGGAGTTCCACGCGGCCTCGACGGAGTCGATGTAGTAGTAGGAGGCCTCGGGCTTGGTCTCGAAGCGGATGTCGTCGAAGACATAGAACTCGGCCTCGGCGCCGAAGAACGCGGTGTCGGCGATGCCGGTGGAGGCGAGGTAGGCCTCGGCCTTGGCGGCGATGTTGCGCGGGTCGCGGCTGTAGGGCTCGCCCGTGAAGGGGTCGACGATCGAGAAGTTCATGATGAGGGTCTTCTCGACGCGGAAGGGGTCGAGGTAGGCGGTCTTGACGTCCGGCACGAGCTTCATGTCGGACTCGTGGATCGCCTGGAAGCCGCGGATCGAGGAGCCGTCGAACATCTGGCCCTCGGTGAAGAAGTCCTCGTCGAGGGTCTCGGCGGGCACATTGAAGTGCTGCATCACGCCGGGCAGGTCGCAGAACCGGATGTCCACGAACTTGATGTCTTCGTCCTTGATGTACTTCAGGACCTCGTCAGCGGTGCTGAACAAAGCAACCTCCTGTGGGATGGCGCGGGACTGACTCGCCCGCCTCGTTCTCCTCGAACCTACCCCCTGGCCATTTCCCGGCAATGACCCGAATGTTTCGCGCGTGTTACACGGGGAGAGGGGTGTTGAGACCTGGCTCACAGTGCCCGGCCCGGGTGGCGCGCGGCCTGTCGGGGGCGGGGAGCCCCCAGGGTCCTGGGGTGGCGTCGGGCCGAGGTCCGGCCGCGGCATACAGTTGCGTGCGTGAGCACAGCAGGTATGCCGCGCAAGGCCGCCGGCGACGGGACGTCACCGGCAGGGCTGCCCCAGGAGGGCCCCGGCTCGGTCGCCGGACTGGGCCGGCGCGCGCTGGCCGCCGTCGCCGACTGGCTGATCTCGCAGCTGATCGCCGTGCCACTGCTCGGCTATGAGTGGGGTGGGGCGGGTGCCAACGGGTTCAAGCCGCTGTGGGTCTTCCTCGCCATGAACCTGCTGCTCGTCTCGACTCTGGGCTGGACGGTCGGCCACCGGCTGCTCGGCCTCGAGGTGCGCTCGCTCGACCCGCGCGGGCTGAGGCCACTCCAGGTGCTCGTGCGCACCGCGCTGCTCGGCCTGTTCGTGCCGGCGATCATCACCGACCAGGACCGACGCGGGCTGCACGACCGCGTGGCCCGCACGATCCTCATCCGCCGCTGAGGCGGCATATGCAGAGGGCCGGACCCGTCAGGGGTCCGGCCCTCTTGCAGCGTCAGGGCAGAGCGGCTCAGCGGCCGCGCATAGCGCGCCGGTCGACGCGGATCTTGCCGGGGTCCATGCCGGCGGGCACGGGCGGGCGCATGCCGCCCAGGGACTTCAGCCGGCGGTTGACGACCGCGACCTCCTCCTTGGTCAGCTGGGGCTTCTTCTTCATCAGGGTGCCGACGAGCTTGCCGATCGGGACCTGGCCCTCGCCATCGCCGACCTGGACGAACTCGACCGGCACACCCGAGGCGACGCGGTTCAGCTTCTTGGCCTCGGCGGCCATCAGCTTGCGGCACCGGCCCGCGGGCCCGTCGCCGATGAGCATGATGCCGGGACGGCCGACGGCGCGGAAGACATAGGCCCCACCAGCGAGGTCGCCGCGGGCGACGTCACCGGCGACCGGCTCCTGGGTGTAGTACCAGTCGCCGCGCAGGCCGCTGAGCGCCGCACCGGCCGCGCCGGGCTGGCCCTCGAGGGCGCTGTAGGCCGCCTTGTCACCCCGGCGCGAGAGCACGAAGGTGGCGGCGAGCAGCGCCAGGGGCAGCCCGAGGACCAGGGCATAGATCGGGTGGCCGAGGGCCCAGCCGATGCCGACGACGACCGCGAGCGCGAGCAGCGCGGCGCCAAGCATGAACCAGCCGATCTTGGGGTCGACGGTCTTGACGGCCTTGTAGACCTGGACCATCTGCTTGAACGGGTTGTTGCGCTTCTTCTTGGGCTTGGCAGCCGTTGCGCCGGAATCCTTGCGGGCCATGCGGATCAGGATACGGCGTCGGTCGCGCGGGCCACCAACGACGCCGCCTCCTGGCGGGCCGGCTCCTGGTTGCCCTCGGCGAGGTGGCGCAGGTTGCCGGGGATCTGGCGGCCGTGCTTGGCCATCGCCTGGGCATAGAGGCGGCCGGCGCGGTAGGAGCTGCGCACGAGCGGCCCGGCCATGACGCCCAGGAAGCCGATCTCCTCGGCGACCTCGGACCAGTGCACGAACTCCTCCGGCTTGACCCAGCGGTCGATGGGGTGATGCAGCTTGGACGGGCGGAGGTACTGCGTGATCGTCAGGATGTCGCAGCCGGCCTCGTGCAGGTCGCGGATGGCCTGCTCGATCTCGTGCTCCTCCTCGCCCATGCCGAGGATCAGGTTGGACTTGGTGACCAGCTCCTGCTCGCGGGCCATCGTCAGCACCTTGAGCGACTTCTCATAGGTGAAGGCGGGGCGGATCCGCTTGAAGATGCGCGGCACCGTCTCGAGGTTGTGGGCGAAGACCTCGGGGCGGGCGTCGAAGACCTTGCCGACGAGCTCGGGCCGGGCGCCGAAGTCGGGGGGCAGGATCTCGACACCGGTGTTGGGGTTGAGCGCGTGGATCTGCCGGATCGTCTCGGCATAGAGCTCTGCGGCGCCGTCGGGCTGGTCGTCGCGGGCGACGCCGGTCACGGTGGAGTAGCGCAGACCCATCTGCTGGACGGACTCGGCGACGCGGCGCGGCTCGTCCATGTCGAGCTCGGTCGGGCGGCCGGTCGCGATGTCGCAGAAGTCGCAGCGGCGGGTGCAGACGTCGCCGCCGATGAGGAAGGTCGCCTCGCGGTCCTCCCAGCACTCGAAGATGTTGGGGCAGCCCGCCTCCTGGCAGACCGTGTGCAGGCCCTCGCGTTTGACCATGCCGTGGAGCTCGGTGTACTCCGGCCCCATCTTGGCGGTGGTGCGGATCCACTCCGGCTTGCGCTCGATCGGCGTCTCGCTGTTGCGCGCCTCGACGCGCAGCAGGCGGCGTCCCTCGGGGGCGATGGTCACAGGGTCTCCCTTGCGGTGTGGTGCGGTACGCAGGCGGGGTATGCCGTGTGCGCGGGTCCGGCGCGCGAGGCGCCGGAGGAGTCCATCCAGACTACGTCTTCGGTCAACCGCGTCCCCGGGCCGGGCATTCCGTCAGGCGGAAAGCGCTGCCCGTCGGCGTGCGGCCTCCTCGGAGACCGGGTCGAGGATCTCGGTGATGACCCGCTCGGCGACAGGCAGCACGTCCTGCACGGTGATCTGCCGGCCGAGCTCACGGCTGAGCGAGGAGACACCCGCGTCGGGGATGCCGCAGGCGACGATGTTGTCCGCCCACGACAGGTCGGCGTCGCAGTTCAGCGCGAAGCCGTGCATCGTGCACTGCTTGCTCACCCGGACGCCGATCGCCCCGAGCTTGCGGTCCAGTGCCCCGTCGGCCCCCAGCACCCAGATGCCGGTGCGGCCCTCGACGCGCGTGGTCTCGAGACCGAACTCGCGGCATACCCGGATCATGACCTCCTCGAGGCGGCGCACGTGGGCGACGACGTCAATGGGCGCGGGCAGGCGCACGATCGGGTAGCCGACGAGCTGGCCGGGGCCGTGCCAGGTGATCTTGCCGCCGCGGTCGACGTCGACGACGGGGGTGCCGTCGAAGGGCCGCTCGTGGGGCTCGGTGCGCTTGCCGGCGGTATAGACGGGGGAGTGCTCGAGGAGGAGGACGGTGTCGGGCGCGCCGTCGACGACGGCCGCATGCACCTCACGCTGGTGCTCCCACGCCTGCTCGTAGTCGACGAAATCGGGGGCGAAGCCGAGGTGCTCGAAACGCATGGGCGACACCCTACGCCGCCCCGTGGCCGCGACGGAGGGGCGCGCGTAGCCTGACGCCATGACGCGGGTAGGGCTGGCGGGATATGGCATGGCCGGGCGCGAGATCCACGCGCCGTTGCTGGCGAGGGCCGGGCTGGAGATCGTGGCGGTGTCGACCGCCAATCCACAGCGAGGGGAGCAGGTGCGCGCGGAGATTCCGGGCGCGGCGCTCGTGCCCGATCTCGACGCGCTGCTTGCCGAGGACGTCGACCTGGTCGTCCTCGCGACTCCCACGGGCGAGCACCGCTCACACGCCCTGGCCTGCGTGGAGGCGCGCCGGCCGTTCGTGATCGACAAGCCGCTCGCGGTCGACGCAGACCAGGCGCTCGAGGTGGTCGACGCCGCGAACCACAACGGCGTGCCCTTCACGGTGTTCCACAACCGTCGCTTCGACGCGCAGCACACGACCCTCGCCGAGGTCCTGCGAGATGGCGTGTTGGGCGAGGTGCACCGCGCCGAGATGCGCTGGGAGAGATGGCGACCCGAGCACCACGACCGCTGGCGGGAGAGCGCGACGCCGGCGGAGGGCGGCGGCATACTGCTCGATCTCGGGGCCCATCTGGTCGACGGTGCGGTGCAGCTCTTCGGGGAGGTCGAGCAGGTCTACGCCGAGCTGGCCAGCCGGATGAGCGTCGCCGAGGACGAGGTCTTCCTCGCCTGCCGCCATGTCTCGGGCGTGGTCAGCCACCTCGGCGCCACCTCGCTGGCGGGCGCACCCGGGCCGAGGGTCCGTGTGCTCGGCAGTGCCGGCGCCTATGTCCTCGACGGGCTGGAGGCGGAGCGCACCGTCTTCCCCGACCTGGCCGACGGCGAGGGCCAGACCGGATGGGTCTATCGCGGTGACCAGCGCGAGGCGGTCGCCTCGGTGCCCGCAGACCAGGCTGACTTCTATCGCGCGGTCGCCCGCGCGCTCGCGAGTGATGACCCCCAGGCGCACCTGCCGGTTGAGCCGCGTGACGCGGTCCACACCGCAGCGGTGCTCGATACCGCCCGCATCAGCGCCGAGGGGCGACGGGTCGTCGACGTCATCACCCCAGGCGAGCGGATCGACTGAGGCGCAACGGGATTCGCTCCGTCAGCCGAGCCGCTGGCGCGCACCCCGGAGGCCAGCTCAAGGCGCCTCGTAGCGGATCTCGACGTCGTCGCCCAGCTCGCGCTGGAGGTCCACCATGCCCTCCGCGTCCCACACGGGATCGGCGCTGTAGTCGGGGAAGACCCGATAGACCTGAGGCATGGGCCCAGTGTGCCTGCCGGCACCGCGACGGCTCGAGTCCTTTGGGTCAGGGGGCGGGGAGGAGCCTGGGCTCGATCCGCTCCTCGGCGGCCCCGTCGCCGTCGCGCCGCACGATGTAGGCGCCCTTGGCAGGGGTCTCGGCGACGGCCGCGACGAGCTCGGTGCCGCGATAGACGAGCCCGACGCCGTCGTCGGTGCAGTGGGTCTCGGGCAGCGTGCCGTCGGCGACGAGGCGGTGGACGAGCGGGCGGCGCCGCTCCTCGGAGTCATAGTGCACGCCATTGCCATAGGGAAGCAGCGCCAGACCATCGGTCACCGCGCGCAGCTGCGGGCCGAAGGAGTCTGTCGTGCCCCCGGCATACCAGCAGATCGAGCCGGCGCTGACGCCGCTGAGGACGACGCCCGCCTCCCAGACCCGACGGAAGACGACGTCGAGACTGTGGACCCGCCACACCGCAAGGAGATTGGCGACCGAGCCGCCCTGGACCCACACGACGTCCTGGTCGAGCAGGTGGCCCTCGATGTCCTCGAGGTTGGGCATGGGGAAGAGGTTGAGGCAGGTCAGGTCGAATCCCGCGGCCCGGCCGGCCTGGAGCATGTCGGCGCACATCGCGCGGTCGTCGCCGGAGGCCGTGCCGACGAAGGTCACACGTGGGGCCCGTCCGCTCGCGCCGGAGAGGTCCACGGCGTGATGGACAAGGTGGTTGAACTCGATCCGCACACGCTCTCCGAAGCGGTAGCCGCCGGACGTCGCGAGGATCGTGGGGGAGTCGGTTGCCATGTCCGGCAACCTACCCCGGGCCCGTCGCCGGGCGCCTGTGGATAACCGCGGGGGTGCTTCGGGCGAGTGCGTCAGAGTGGGTGACATGGACGGCGAGCACTCTCACGAGGACGGTAAGCCGCGACCCGAGGTCCCCGGATATCAGGTGGGTTCCCTTCTGGGACAGGGGTCTTCGGGTGCGGTCTGGTCTGCTGTGCGACTGACCGACCGGCGGGAGGTGGCGATCAAGGTCGTCCTGCCGGGCGTGGAGGGGGCCACCGAACGGGCCCTGCGGGAGTTCTCGATCCTCCAGCGGGTCGCACCCGAGCACCTCGTCCCCTTTGTCGAGACCGTTGATCTGGGCGATGAGCTGGCCGTCGTGCTCGGACGGGTCGACGGGGGCACGCTCGGACGGGTGCTGACCGAGCGCGGGTGGCTCAGCGACGGTGAGGCGGTCACGGCGGTCTCGCCGATCGCCACCGCCCTGGGCCATCTCCACGAGGCGGGCATCGTGCACGGTGACGTCTCCCCGGACAATGTGCTCTTTGACCGATCCGGGCGGCCGGCCCTCGCTGATCTCGGACTTGCGCGGCTGCTGGGGGAGCATCAGCCGGCCGACTTCGCCACACCGGGGTTCGTGGCGCCCGAGCTGCTGAGCGGTGGGGCGCCGAGCCCGGCCGCCGATGTCTATGCGCTCGGGGCGCTGCTGTGGTTCGCCCTCTGCGGCGAGCCGCCGGGGATCGGCGGCACGCGGCGTGCGCTCGAGGAGGTCGCACCGCGCGCGGGGCAGGGGATCGTCGAGGTGGCCAAGCGGCTGATCGCCAGCGACCCACGTGAGCGGCCGACAGCGCGCGAGGCGGCCGCGCTGGTCTTTGACGCGGCCGTGCCGGAGCCCATCGCGATCGTCTCGGGACCGTCGGAGGTGACCGGCCTGACCAGGCGGCTGCGGGAGCAGGCGCGGGATCTCGACGACCTCGGCATACCAGAGCTCGCACCGCTGCCGGAGCCGGAGCAGTCCCGGGGCCGATCCCGGGCACGGGCGGTGGCGAGCCGTTGGTCTCGCCCCCGACATGGCGCAGGTGGCCGCACCGATGGCCTGCCGGCGCGGGCGGGCGCGCTGGCGCGCTTCGGTGTGATGGGCGCGGCCGCGCTGGTGGTCGGCATCGCCGTGTCATTGGCGCTGCTCTGGGGCCTCGGGTCCCGCGGTGACAGCGAGGCCGCCGCGGCAGCGGGGGCCAGGCCGCTCGCGACGGAGGGGGCGCCGGCTCGTGCCGACGAGACTGCCGGCGCGACGTCGACGGGGGAAGCCGGGGCGACACCGTCCGCCGCCGCTGCCAGCGAGACGTCGACGGAGGGTGCCGGCGCGACGTCGTCCCCCACCGAGACACCGGCTCAAGGCGACGGCATGACATCACCGGTCGATGTGCGCCTTGAGCGCGACGCCCCGCGGTCCTCCCCATCACGGCTGCTCCAGGCACTGGCCGACGCGCGGGCCGAGGCGTGGGAGCGTGGTGACGTGCAGTTGCTCGCAGAGGCGGTGGCCCGAGGGTCCAGCGCCTGGCGCGCCGACGAGCAGCAGATCTCCCGCCTGGCGTCGCAGAGGGCTCGACTGGAGGGGGTCGAGCTGTCTGTGCGCCAGGCGGGTCTCAGCGTGGGTGGCCGGCCGGCCGGCAGGTCGACGCCCGACGCGGTGGCAGACCAGACCGCTGGGTCGGAGGTGGTGATGAGCGCGCTGGTCCGCACCGGGGAGCACGACGTCGTCTTCTCCGATGGCCGTCGTGCCACCCGGCCGGCGCGCGACGGCGCGCCTGTGCGGATCACGCTGACGTGGACCGCAGACGGCTGGCGGATCTCGGCGGTGACGCCTAGATCGGAGCCCTGACCGAGCCGTCGTCGCGGGCTTCCGCGCCGACGACGTCGAAGAGCATCGCGGTCAGCTGGCCGTCACGCTCGATCGCCTGTCGGTGCAGGCGGATCCGACGCGGCAGCAGCGGCTTGCCCGCGCCGAGCACGACCGGCGCGAGGTGGACCCACACCCGGTCAAGCAGCCCGGCGTCAAAGAACTGGCCGGCGAGGTCGCCGCCGCCCATGATCCAGAGGTCCTTGCCTCCAGCGGCCTCGACCATCTCGGCGTGGAGATCCCGCACATCGCCCTCGGCGCGCTGCACACCCGGCGGCAGGTCGACGTCACGGTGGGTGACGACCCAGGACGGCTGCGGATAGGGCCAGACGAACTCTGCTCCGTCCCTGGTGAGCTCCCTGCGCAGCCACTCGAGTGTGTTGGCGCCCATGACGAGCGCGCCGACACCGGCGATGAACTGATCGAAGTCGAGGCTGTCGCCGTCGCCGTGGCGACCCTGGGGGTCGCGATCGTGCGACGGCGTGGCGAAGAGCCACGACAGGCTCTCGTCGTCGTCTGCGATGAAACCGTCGAGACTCGTGGCCGTGCAGTAGATCGTCGTCATGCGGCCAACCCTGACAGGCCGCACCGACAGCGAATGCCGCGAGCTGGTCCGCGCGGCCTATGCGGGCGGCGCAGCGCGCGCTGCCCGCAGTGTCGCCCGCTGGTTGATGCCTGTTTGGTGCAGCCCCCAAGGGCCTACCTCCGGCCCGATACGAGCGTCCCTGGGGAGCGCCCGGTCGCAGTGCCAGTCAGGAGGTGAGTCGGACAGGCCCGCTCTCAGGATCTCGGCCGTCGCCGGCCCGACCCACCCGTCGATCGGCCCAGGGGTGCCCGCCAGCGCATAGGACTGCAACTGGGCGGTGGCCCGGATGGTCGCAGGCCCGAACCGTCCGTCGACGGCAATCGGCGTCCCGGCAAAGGGATCGCTCCCCAGGATCTCGTTGAGCGCGAGCTGGGCACATCGGACGCCGTCGCCCCGGTAGCCCTGCTTGAGCAGGTTCCGGGCCTGTGAGGGCCCTGCCGTGAGAGATATGGCCAGCCCGACGACGGCGCCCGTCGCGACGAGACGACGCGCTCGACCACGGACGAGCGCGGGAATGGCCACGCTGACCTCGAGCAGGGCGAGCACACACCAGGCCGCTAGCGCCAGCAGGGCCACCAGCCGCGGCATACCCGCGCCGATGTCGAGCGCCCGCTGGGACATGACAAAACTCGTCAGAGCCAGTCCCGTGGCGGTCGGGAGCGATCTCCTCGCGTCAACGAAGAGCGCGATCGCGACCAGCGAGATGCAGTAGGCAGGGGCAGGATTGGGCTCGAGCAATGCCTTCAGGGTCAGCGCGAGCAGAAGTCCGACCGCAGGTGCCCTGCGCAGCAGTCCGAACGCCGTGCTCGCCAGAGCGAGGACGAGTTGGACCGGCCGCATCCACACCGGTGGCGGCCCGACGCGGACGCTCAGGTAGTGGACGGTGTCGCCGGGCACGACGGGCATCACCCCGCGCCCGGCCCTCAGCAGCGCGGGCAGGTCGGCCGCGGCGAAGGGGCCCCAGACCAGCAGCAGGGTGAGAACTCCGGCAACCAGGACTGGACCCGACTCCAGGAGCAGGGGGAAGAGCGCGAGCGCGGTCGGTTTGCCGACGGCTGCGCAGGCGAAACCGGCCACGGACTGCGCGCGCGACCCGCGGCGGAGCCCATCGAGCATGAGCGCCGCGCCGAGCAGGACCAGTGCGTCGTCGGCGTGGGCCTTCCAGGCCAGCTGTGACCAGGGCAGCGCGAGCGCGGAGGCCGTCACCGCCCACAGCGCGACCCGGCCCCGGCTGGCCCCCCGCCCAACGCTCGACTGGAGGCCGGCCAGATAGACAAAGGGACCGACGAGGGCCGCCACCAGGACGTTGTAGACGGGGTGTGGCAGAACCGAGGCGGCAATCGCAGCCGGCCCCATCTGCGCGAGGGGCTCTCGGGCATAGACCTCGAAGGGACGTGCCGAGAACAGGACTGCCGCTGCCCTCCGTGCGATGTCCAGGTCGGGGTGGGTGTAGCCACGCCAGGCCCAGGCGAGGCCGAGGGTGATGAGAGTGACCGGGACGGCGGCGAGCGCCGCCGCCCGCCGATCAGCGTCCACCGGGGTCTGCACGAGTGGGGCCTACGTCCACCGGCATCGCGCCGCTCGTCGGCGAACGGACCGCGACATGCCCCACCTGGGTCGGTCTATCTGCCAGGGCCGCCCCGGGCAGGTGCGGCCGCTATCGCTGGGCGAGCACCCACGCGATGGCGGCCGGCAGGTCGGCGTGCTCGAACTCGAAGCCGCTGCCTGCGAGCACGCCGGGCATGACTCGCTGACTCGCGAGCACGTCACGCGAGAACTCGCCCAGGGCCAGTCGCATCGCCGGCGCAGGGGCGGGCAGGCGCGCAGGACGGTGCAGCTGGCGTCCGAGCTCTGCGGTGACCTCGCGCTGGCGGGCCGGGCTGGGGCCGACCAGGTTGACCGGGCCCGTCACCGTCGGGTCGTCGATCAGGTGGGCCACTGCCCGCACATGGTCGTGGAGGGTGATCCAGGGCCACCACTGGCGGCCGTCGCCGAGCGGGCCGGCCAGGCCTAGGGGAGCGAGCTTGAGCAGCGGGCCCATCGCACCCTCGCCGGGCGCGAGCACTAGGCCCGTGCGCAGCAGTGCCACGGGCGAACCGGCCTGTGCGGCAGCGCCGGTCGCGTCCTCCCAGTCGCGGCACAGATCGGACAGGAATCCCTCACCGCGGGGGCTCTGCTCGGTCAGGACCTCCTCGCCGCGATCGCCATACCACCCCACTGCTGAGGCGCTGAGCAGTCGGGCCGCCCCGCCGGAGTCGGCGATCGCCTGCGAGATCGTCGTGGTGGCGGCGACCCTGGCGTCGCGCAGCTCGGCCTTGTAGGCGCGTGTCCACCGCCGGGCACCGATATTGGGCCCCGCCAGGTTGACCACCACGTCCACCCCGTCGAGAGCAGCGGGGTCGAGACGCTGTCCCGGGACCCACCGGATCTCGGCGTGGGTGCGTGGCTCCCGGCGGACGACGTGGACCACCTCGTCACCGCGATCGGTCAGGAACGCCGACAGCGCGCCGCCGATCAGGCCGGACGAGCCGGTGATGCCGACGCGCTGTCGTGCGTTCATGCGGGACTCCCTGGACTCCCGGGCGACCCCTCCTTAGAGGGCGCCCTCGAACTTGCCCTCCTCGAGGCGTGCCTTGATGGCGGCCAGGAACCTGCCGGCATCCGCCCCGTCGACCACGCGGTGGTCGTAGGTGAGCGAGAGGTACATCATCGACCGGATGGCGATGAGGTCGTTGCCCGCGTCGTCGGTGATGACGACGGGGCGCTTGACGATCGAGCCGGTGCCGAGGATGGCGACCTGCGGCTGGTTGATGATCGGGGTGTCGAAGAGCGTCCCTGCCGAGCCGTAGTTGGTGATGGTGAAGGTGCCACCGCCAAGCTCGTCGGGGGTGACCTTCTGGCCCCGGGTGCGCTCGCCGAGATCGGCGATCTTCTTGGCCAGGCCGGCGATCGAGAGGTCACCGGCGTCGCGGATGACCGGGACCATCAGGCCACGCTCGGTGTCGACGGCCACGCCCAGGTGCTCGGCGCCGTGGAAGACGATCGACTCGCCATCAAGGCTGGAGTTGATCTTGGGGTAGGCCTTCAGCGCCTCGACCGTGGCCAGTGCGATGAACGGCAGGAAGGTCAGCTTGGCACCCTCGCGTGCCTCGAAGTCCTTCTTGGTGCGGCCCCGCAGGGCGGCGACCTTGCTCATGTCGACCTCGACGGTCGCGGTGAGCTGTGCCGACGTCTGGAGCGACTCGGTCATGCGCTGGGCGATGACCTTGCGCATCCGCGACATCTTCTCGGTGGTGCCACGCTTGCCGGCGTCGGCGCCAGGCGCCGGTGCCGCCTGCGGCGCAGCCGCAGGGGCCGGTGCTGCCTCCTGCGCGGGGGCGGCCTTGGCCTCCTCCGCCTCCTTGGCGGCCTTGGCCGCCTCGAGGACGTCCTGCTTGCGGATGCGGCCGCCGACACCGGTGCCGGTGATCGAGGACAGGTCCACCCCATGGTCGGAGGCGAGCTTGCGCACCAACGGGGTGACATAGGCCGACGCGTCGGCGTCGCCGTCGGAGGAGCGCGGCGTGGGCGCGGTGCTGTGCTTGGGGGCGCTCTCCTTGACGGTGGCCTCGTCCTTGGGGGCCTGCTCGGCCGGCTGCTCCTGCTCGGCCGGCTTCTCCGCGGGCTCCTCGTCGGGGGTCACGGCCTCCTCGGTGGCGTTGTCCGCGGCGCCGGCGGCGTCCTCGGCCTGCTCTGCGGGGGAGGACCCGGCGTCGTCGGCATCCTGCTCGCCGTCGGCGGGCTCCTCGGGAGCCTCCTCCTTGGCCTCGGCCGGCGTGCTCTCGGCCGCCTCCTGGGGGGCCTCCTCCTTGGCCTCGGCGGCCTGGCCACCCGAGGCCTCGCCACCGCCGGACGACTCGCCGCCGACGACGGCCAGGTCGGCGCCGACCTCGACGGTCTCGTCCTCCTGGACCAGGATCTTGGTCAGCTTGCCCGCGACGGGCGAGGGGATCTCGGTGTCGACCTTGTCGGTGGAGACCTCCAGGAGCGGCTCGTCGACCTCGACGTCGTCACCCTCGGCCTTGAGCCAGCGGGTGACGGTGCCCTCGGTCACGGACTCGCCCAGGGCGGGCATCGTCACGGTCTGGCCGCCGGAGACCTCACCGCCGCCGGACGAGGCCGGCTGCTCCTGCTCCTGCGCATCGTCACCGGAGACCTGGTCGCTGGAGGCCTCGGCGGCCTCCTGCTCGGGCTGCTCCTGGGCCGGCGCCTCGGACGTCTCCTCCGTCGGGGCCTCCTCGGCGGGGGCCTCCTCGGCCGCGGCCTGGCCGCCGCCCGAGCCATCGCCGATCACGGCGAGGTCGGCGCCGACCTCGACCGTCTCGTCCTCCTCGACGAGGATCTGCTCGAGCGTGCCCGCCACGGGGGAGGGGATCTCGGTGTCCACCTTGTCGGTGGAGACCTCGAGCAACGGCTCGTCGACCTCGACGCTGTCACCGACGCTCTTCAGCCAGCGGGTCACAGTGCCCTCGGTCACGGACTCGCCCAGGGCCGGCATTGTCACTTTCTCAGACATGAGCTGTGTCTTCTCCTCGATGGCTGTTCTTGGTTTGTCGGATCAGTTGTGTGCGTGGAGGGGTTTGCCGGCCAGTGCCAGGTGGGCCTCTCCGAGGGCTTCGTTCTGCGTGGGGTGCGCGTGCACCAAGTCTGCTACGTCCTCGGGGAACGCCTCCCAGTTATAGATCAACTGGGCCTCCCCGATCTGCTCGCCCATCCGGGCGCCCACCATGTGGATGCCGACGATCGGGCCGTCCTTGCGGCGCACGAGCTTGACGAAGCCGGTGGTGCCCAGGATCTGGGACTTGCCGTTGCCGCCCAGGTTGTATTCGACCGTCTCGACCTCGCCGTCCTCGCGGGCCTGTGCCTCGGTGAGGCCGACGGACGCGATCTCGGGGTCGCAGTAGGTGACTCGCGGGATGCCGCTCTCGTCGATCGGGCGCGGGTCGAGGCCCGCGATCTCCTCGGCGACGAAGATGCCCTGTGCGAAGCCGCGGTGGGCGAGCTGGAGGCCACGGACGATGTCGCCCACGGCATACACGCCCTCGGCGCTGGTGCGGCAGCGCTCGTCGGCGACGACGAAACCGCGATCGAGGGTGACGCCGGCCTCCTCGAAGCCCATGCCCTCGGTCACCGGGCCGCGGCCCACGGCGACGAGCAGCAGGTCGGCCTCGAGGGTCTCGCCGCCCTCGAGGGTGACGCTGACACCGGAGCCGGTGTCAGCGGCGCTCTCCATGCGCACGCCGGTCTTGGCGACGATGCCGCGCTTGCGGAAGGCGCGCTCGAGCTGCTTGGAGACCGCCTCGTCCTCGGCTGCGACCAGCCGGGGGAGCGCCTCCAGGACCGTCACCTCGGCGCCGAAAGAGCGCAGGGCGGAGGCGAACTCGACACCGATGACACCGCCGCCCAGCACGATCGCGCGCGCCGGGACCTCAGCCAGCCCGAGGGCCTGGTCGCTGGTCATGATGCGCCCGCCGATGGGGGCGCTGGGCAGGCTCAGGGCGCGCGACCCGGTGGCCAGGACGACATGGGCGCCGGTGATGCGCTCGCCGGCCACCTCGACGGTGTGGGCGTCGACGAGCCGGCCCTCGCCCTCGACGAGGCGCACCCCGCGAGAGGAGACCAGGCCCTGGAGGCCCTTGTGCAGCCGTGCGACGACGCCGTCCTTGTAGGTGTGGACGCCTGGCAGGTCAATGGACTCGTATGCCGCGCGCACCCCGAAGCGGCCGGCCTCGCGGATGGTGTCGGCCACCTCCGCGGCGTGCAGGAGCGCCTTGGTCGGGATGCAGCCCCTGTGCAGACAGGTGCCGCCGAGCAGGTCCTTCTCGATCAGGACGACCGACTTGCCGAGCTCGGCCGCACGGAGCGCGCAGGCATAGCCGCCGCTCCCGCCGCCGAGGACGACGACGTCGACCGACGCTGCCTCCGTGTCCGCCATGCTTCTCCCTTGCGCCACCGGGTCCGGTCTGCTGGTGAAAAGGGGCACCGGCCACCCTGTTTGGGTCCGCCGGGCCTACGGAGCATCTTGTCACCTTTCGTGGCGTGGAGCACATGCAGGTCCCTCCCACTTGGGGCGCTGGCCGTACCCTGTGCGGCATGGCCTTCTGGAAGCGTCGCCGGGCGGACTCGGCGGGTTCGGGTCGGTCCCGCAGCGACGGGCCCGCGATGTCGGTGGACATGGCCGCGGCCCGCACCCACCTGCGGGAGTTCGCCACGTCCCGGCGCGGCGTCGAGGCCTATGTCGAGCCGTCGACCAATGTCACCCCGACCACGGTCGTGCTGATCGCCCATGACGGCGAGTGGACCAGGCGCGCCATGGCCTCCCGCAGGGACGCCTTCGACCTGGCCGCCAAGCTCGGCGTGCCCGTCTATGACGTCAACCAGACCGGCTACCCCGGGCGGATGCGGGAGTGGAGCGCCCGACAGCGCCGCGCGCAGGGCGGGCGCTGAGCCCGCGGCATACCGGGTGGAAAAAGGGGCGACCACGACGGCGGATTGATGCCAGAGTGGACCCCACGAGCCCTGCGACCAAGGAGGTCACCATGAGCGGAAAAGGCTCTCATGAGCCTGCGCCCGACTCCGTGAAGGAGAAGATGCGAGAGGCCCTGGAGCGCAAGAAGGCCCACGGCGGAGCGGATGTCTCCGAGCACGGTGGCGGGTCCAAGGTGGGCGAGGGTCACGGCCCCGACGCCCAGCGCCAGATGTTCCGCCGCAAGGCCGGCGGCTGACCCCTTCCGACAGGCCTGACCGGCACCAGACAGGCAAAGGGCCGGACCCCGACGGGTCCGGCCCTTTGACGTCTGCCGGCTCAGCCGGCGAAGGACTCCAGCACGCCCAGCAGCGTCGCGACGCCATAGCCGGTGCCGCCCTTGGGGTTGACGCCACGCGCCCCACCCTCGTTGAAGGCCGGCCCGGCGATGTCGATGTGGGCCCACGGGATGGGCGAGCCGTCGGCGAGGGTGCCGACGAAGTTCTCCAGGAACAGCCCTGCGGTGAGGGCGCCGCCCCAGCGCTCGCCCTTGTGTGACAGATCGGCGACGGTCGACTCGAGCTGCTTCTTGAGCTCGTCCGGCAGCGGCAGCGGCCAGGCGTGCTCGCCGGCGCCCTCGGCGGCGTCGAGCACCCGCTGCCCGAACGCCTCGTTGTTGGCCATCACGCCGGAGATGTCGGGGCCGAGCGCGACCACGCACGCGCCGGTCAGCGTCGCGACATCGATGATCGCGTCGGGGCCCGCCTCGCTGGCCAGCGCGAGGCCGTCACCGAGCACCATGCGGCCCTCGGCGTCGGTGTCGATGATCTCGACGGTCGTGCCGCCGCGCATCGTCACGACGTCGCCCGGGCGCTGGGCCGTCGCCCCCGGCATGTTCTCGGCGAGGCAGAGGTATGCCGTGACGGCCACCGGCAGCGCGAGCTCGGCCGCGGCGAAGACCGCCGCGGCGGTGGCGGCGGCGCCGGCCATGTCGCACTTCATCGTCAGCATCGAGGCCGACGGCTTGATGCACAGGCCGCCGGAGTCGAAGGTGATGCCCTTGCCCACGAGGGCGATCGTCGGGGCGCCGCGGTGCCGGCGGCCGGGCTTGTAGGAGAGCATCACGATGCGCGGCGGCCGCGAGGACCCCTGTCCCACACCGATGATGCCGCCGCAGCCCGCGTCGGCGAGGGCCTTCTCGTCCATGACCTCGACGCTCACCTTGGCCTTGGAGGACGTCGCGCGCTGCCGGACGACCTGGGCGAAGGTCTCGGGGTAGAGCAGGTTGGGCGGGGTGTTGACCAGGTCGCGGGCGAACTCCTGCGCGGCGCCGAGGACGGCAGCCCGGGCGATCGCGGCCTCGGCCGGCTGGCCGGCCCCCAGGACCGACAGCGCGCGGGCGGGGCGCTCGGCAGGGGCGGTCGCGGCGGCATACGCGTAGTCACCGGCCAGGGCACCCTCGGCGCTCGCCGCGCGGAGCTCATCGGAGCCACCGAGCGCGAGCGCGACCGAGGCGCCCTCCCTGGTCGCCCGCACCGCGGCGGCAGCGGCCCCGCGCACCTCGCGGTGGGTGACCGCGTCGGCGGGGACACCGAGACCCGAGACCGCGACGGCCGCAGCGGCCAGCTTGGGCACGGCCGGGAGGAGGATGACCTCGCCGGCCTTGCCCTTGGCGCCGACGGTCGCGAGCGCGGCCTCGACGTGGCGCGCCGCCGCCGCGGGCAGGCCGTGGCCCGGCGCGAGAGCAGCCCCCTCCGCACTGGTCACGGAGCCGACGACGAGGACGTCGGCCTCGGCGGACTGCGGTGTGGTGTCGGTGAGGCTCAGGCTGGTCACAGGTGGTCCTTCGCGGAGGGGACGGTCGTTGAAAACTCCCCAGAAGCGTAGTCGCTGCCACAGACGATCCCGCCGCGATAGCCTCGCGATCATGACCATGACCTCGCCCCTTCATGACCGTCACATCGCACTCGGCGCCAAGATGGCCGACTTCGGCGGCTGGGACATGCCGATCGAGTACCCGGGCGGCGGCGTCGTGCGCGAGCACAATGCCGTGCGCACCAGCGTCGGCCTCTTCGACGTCTCCCACCTCGGCAAGGCGTCCGTCAAGGGACCCGGCGCCGCCGACTTCACCAACCGCTGCCTGACCAATGACCTGGGCCGGATCGAGCCGGGCAAGGCGCAGTACACCCTGTGCTGTGACGAGGACGGCGGTGTCGTCGACGACCTCATCGTCTATCTGCGCTCTGACGACGACGTCTTCCTGGTCCCCAACGCCGCCAACACCGCGGCCGTTGTCGAGCGGCTCACTGCGGCCGCGCCCGAGGGGATCGTCATCGAGAACCTCCACACCTCCTATGGCGTCATCGCGGTCCAGGGCACCAAGTCCGATGAGGTGCTCTCCTCGCTCGGCCTGCCCGTCGGCCATGACTACATGTCCTTCGTCGAGACCGAGTGGGAGGGCCTGCCCGTCATCGTCTGCCGCACCGGCTACACCGGCGAGCGCGGCTACGAGCTCGTGCCGGCCTGGGATCTCAGCGGTCAGCTGTGGGACGCGCTGGTCGCGGCTGCCGAGCCCTTCGGCGGTATGCCGTGTGGTCTGGGTGCGCGCGACACCCTCCGCACCGAGATGGGCTACCCCCTGCACGGCAACGACCTCGGTCCCGACATCACCCCCGTGATGGCCGGCTCCGCGTGGGCCATCGGCTGGGACAAGCCGGAGTTCTGGGGCAAGCAGGCCCTCTCGGCGCAGCGCGCGGCCAAGGAGTCGCGCCTCAGCCGCGGGCTGCTGGTGACCGGTCGCGGCATTCCCCGTCCGCACTGCGGCGTCCTCGTCGACGGCCAGCCGGTCGGCGAGGTCACCTCGGGCACGTTCAGCCCGACGCTCAAGCAGGGCATCGCGCTCGCGCTCCTCGACCGCTCGGTCAAGGTGGGCGACGAGGTCGTCATCGACGTGCGTGGGCGCGAGGTCGCCGCGACGGTGACCAAGCCGCCCTTCGTCGAGGTCGACGTCCGCGAGTCCTGACGGCGCGGCTGGCTAGGCTGGCCGCATGAGTGAGGCATGGACCTGGACCTACCTCGACGAGGCCGAGCAGGAGATCTCGGGCGAGTCGCTGGTGACGACGGCCTTCCCGTCGCAGACCGACGCCGAGACGTGGTTCGGCGAGGAGTGGCGCGAGCTGGCCGAGGCCGGCGTGCACGCCGTGGTCCTCAAGCGTGACGGCGAGACCGTCTATGGCCCGATGAAGCTCGAGGGCGCCTGACCGGCGGACCGGTCAGGCGCCCTCGGCGCGTCGAGCGTGGTGGGTCAGCTGGGGTACTGCCCGCGGGCGACCTGGGGGCGGGGCATCCGGCCGCGGCGCATCTGGAAGGCGCGCATGATCGCGTACATCGCGCCGCCCTGGGGCTCATCGCCGAACTTGGCGATGAGCTGCTTCTTGAGCCGGCGCCACATCAGCACCGCGTCTGCGATCGCGATGAACAGCAGGCCGTAGACGCCGATGAAGACGAGGGTCAGCGCCCACGTCTGCCGGATGAACGAGAGTGCCAGGACGATCAGCATCAGCGGCAGCATGAACTCGCCGATGTTCCAGCGGGCGTCGACGTAGTCGCGGATGTAGCGGCGCTCGGGACCCTTGTCGCGCGGCGGCAGGTTCTTCTCGTCGCCGGTCATCATCGCCTCGCGGGTCGCGGCGGCCTGCGCGCGCCGGGCATCGCGGTCGGCGGCCTTGGCCGACTTGCGGTCGGTGTCGACCAGTGGCTTGCGGCGGGCGGCCTCGGCCTCGCGCCGGGTCGGCGTCGGGCGGTTCTTGGCGCCCGGGCGCGCCGGGTGGGCCGCGGTCGCCCCCGCGGACTCGGCCTGCTTGTCGTTCTCGCTCTTCTTGCTGCGTCCAAACACCCGCCGAGTGTATGCCGCGGACGCCCCGCCACAGCGCAGTAGGCTCGCGGCCGTGACCAGCGATGTCCTGACCCCAGACCAGATCTCCGCCGTGACCGCCCGCGTGAAGGACCTCATGCCGGGCGTGCGCACCGACCTCGAGGCCCTCACCCGGATCCCCAGCATCTCGGCGCCGTCCTTCGACCAGTCCCAGGTCGACCGCAGCGCCGAGGCCGTCGCCGAGCTGCTGCGCGCGGAGGGCTGCGAGGTCGAGATCGTCCGCGAGGGCGGGGCGCCTGCCGTCATCGCGCACAAGGCCGGACCCGAGGGAGCACCGACCGTGACCCTCTATGCGCACCACGACGTGCAGCCGACCGGTGACGAGTCCGACTGGGACAGCGCGCCCTTCGAGCCGACCGAGCGCGACGGCCGCCTGTATGGCCGGGGCGCGGCCGACGACAAGGCCGGCGTCATGGCCCACATCGCCGCCCTGCGCGCCCACGGCGATGACCTGCCCGTGGGCCTGACGATCTTTGTCGAGGGCGAGGAGGAGACCGGCAGCGACAGCCTCGGCACGATCCTCGAGCGCCATGGCGACAAGCTCGCCGCCGACGCGATCGTGCTCGCCGACTCGACCAACTGGGCGGTGGGGGAGCCGGCCCTGACCACCACGCTGCGCGGGCTGGTCCGGGTCGTCGTCACCGTCCGGACCCTCGACCACTCCGTGCACTCCGGGATGTTCGGCGGGCCCGTGCCCGACGCGATCACCGCGCTGTGCCGCCTGATGGCCACGCTCCACCACGAGGACGGCTCCGTCGCGATCGAGGGCCTGCGCTCGAGCACGGCCGCCCAGCTCGACTACCCCGAGTCCCGGCTCCGTGAGGAGTCGGGGATGCTGCCCGGCACCCAGGTCCTCGGCTCCGGTGATCTGCTCAGCCAGCTGTGGACGCAGCCGTCGGTGACCGTGATCGGCATCGACGCCCCCAGCGTCGAGCAGGCCGCCAACACCCTCATCGCCTCGGCGCGGGCCAAGGTCTCGATGCGCATCGCCCCCGACGAGGACCCCCAGGCCGGCTTCGCGGCGCTCGAGCGGCACCTGCGCGAGCACGCGCCGTGGGGCGCCGAGGTCGAGGTCGAGCTGGAGGACCAGGGCCCCGGCTTCGCGGCCGAGGCCCACGGCCCGGTGCAGGACCAGGCCCGCGCCGCCTTCACCGACGCGTGGGGCCACGAGCCGGTCGACATCGGGGTCGGCGGGTCCATCCCGTTCGTGGCGGCCTTCGCCGAGCGCTACCCGCAGGCGGCCATCCTCGTCACCGGCGTCGAGGACCCCGACACCCGGGCCCACGGCGCCAACGAGTCGCTGCACCTCGCGGAGTTCGAGCGGGTCTGCGTCGCCGAGGCGCTGCTGCTGTCCCGGATCGGGGCCATGCGCTCCTGATCAGGAGCGCACCGCCATCGCGCCGCAGGTCACGGCCGGCCAGGGGAGAGCCTGGTCGGCCGCGATCTGGGCGTCTACCAGGGTCATCTCGTCGTCGGTGAACGCCACGGTGCGGCGGGTCTCCAGGTCGACGTGGCAGGTCATGATCTCGAGCGTGTTGGCGACCTGGTCCCGGGTGTCGTTGACGAGATAGCGCATGACGTGGAGCGTCTTGCGGCCCCGCTCGAGCAGCCGGGTGTGGATGCGCACACTGTCGCCGATGTGCACCTCGCGCAGATAGGTCAGGTGGTGCTCGAGGGCGAAGAGCCCACGGCGACGGTCCGCGGCATACGCCGTGCCGAAGCCGAGCCGCTCGAAGTAGGGCCAGCCGGACTCGTCGTGCAGGGCGAGATAGTGCCGCACGTTCATGTGGCCGTTGGCGTCGCCGAACTCCGGTGGGATGACGACGGGCTCGTGGCCGGGCAGCATGCGGACGTCGTCGACGGAGATGGGGCTCATGCAGCTGAGTGAACCACAGGGGAGCGGCCCGGCCGGCGGATTGGGCGACTCGCACCGCGGCGGCGCCAGGCTTTGGGGCGATGCGGCTCTTGACGCCCAAGTCGCCTGTGCCACAGTCTCGCTGGAGACACCTCAAGGAAGGCCACCATGGATCTGTCGCTCACCGAGGACCAGCTCGCATTCCAGTCGCTGACCCGGGAGTTCCTCGACCGCGAGGTCGTCCCGCACCGCACCGAGTGGGACCGGGCCGAGTCGGTCGACACCGCGATCATCGCCAAGATGGGCGAGCTCGGGATCATGGGCCTGACCATTCCCGAGGAGTACGGCGGCGTCGGCATGGACACGATGACCTATGCGCTCGCCATGGAGGAGCTGGGCCGGGCAGACTCGTCTGTGCGCGGGATCGTCTCGGTCTCCAACGGCCTGTGCGGCAAGTCGATCCTCGCCTATGGCACCGAGGAGCAGAAGCAGCGCTGGCTCACCCCGATCGCGCAGGGGACGGCGGTCGGCTGCTTCGGCCTCACCGAGCCCGACAACGGCTCCGACGCCGGCAACCTGCGCACCCGGGCCCGCCGCGAGGGCGATGACTTCGTGATCGACGGGTCCAAGGTCTTCATCACCAACGGCACCTGGGCCGACGTGTGCCTGCTCTTTGCGCGCACCGGGGGAGAGGGCCACCGCGGCATCTCGGCCTTCCTCGTGCCTACGGACACACCGGGATTCGAGCGCCGCGAGATCAAGGGCAAGCTCGGCCTGCGCGGTCAGGCCACGTCCGAGCTCACCTTCACCGGCATGCGCGTCCCGGCGGACGCGATGCTCGGCGAGGAGGGCCAGGGCTTCAAGATCGCGATGTCGACCCTCGACAAGGGCCGCATCTCGGTCGCGGCCGGATGTGTCGGCATCGTGCGCGCCTGCCTTGAGGAGACGGTCGCCTATGCACAGCAGCGCACCCAGTTCGGCCGGCCGATCGCGGGCTTCCAGATGGTCCAGGACATCATCGCGGAGATCTCCGTCGACGCCGACGCCGCACGTCTGCTCGTCTGGCGGGCGGCCGATCTGGTCGACCGCGGCGAGCCCTTTGGCGTCGCGGCCTCCAAGGCCAAGCTCTTTGCCAGCGAGGCGGCGGTGCGCTCGGCCAACCTGGCGATCCAAGCCTTTGGCGGCTATGGCTTCATCGACGAGTACCCGGTCCAGAAGTTCATGCGTGACGCCCGGGTCATGACGCTCTATGAGGGCACCAGCCAGATCCAGAAGCTGCTCATCGGTCGCCACGAGACGGGCATCAGCGCCTTCCTGTGACCACACCGTCCCATCCGGGAGGTATGCCGCGCAACGGGACTCGCGGCATACCTCCGCGGCCTCGGGTCAGCTGAGGGCCAGCCGCATCACGACCCGCGGGAAGCCGCCGCTGACCGCGTCGGTCGTCGACGCCATGGTGAAGCCCGCGGCCTCGAACAGAGCGCGCGTCCCGACATAGGCCATCGTCAGGTCGACCTTGGCGCCCTTGTTGTCGACGGGGTAGCCCTCGACTGCCGGCGCGCCCTTGGCCCTGGCGTAGTCGACCGCCCCCTCCAGCAGGGGGCGGGAGATGCCCTGGCCCCGGTGGCCCGGACGGACCCGCAGGCACCAGATGGACCAGACATCCAGGTCGTCGACGTGGGGGATCTTGGTCGACCGGGCGAAGGGCAGCTGTGAGCGCGGCGCCAGGGCCGCCCAGCCGACGACCTCGTCGCCGTCATAGGCGAGTACACCCGGTGCGACCCGCTTGCGGCACAGCGACTTCACATGGTCACCGCGGGCGGTGCCGGTCAGCTCGCGGTTGGTCCGGGAGTCGAGGCGGTGGCTGAGGCACCAGCACACCGTGGCGTCCGGCCGCTTGGGACCGATCATCGTCGCGACGTCCTCGAAGCGCGCGAGCGTCGCAGGGTGCACCGTGATGGCCATGCCGCTCTCAGGCCCCGACGGCCATCGGGGCGGCCTCGCCCTCACTGGTGCGCAGGGCTATGACCGCCAGCGACATCATCAGCCGGTCGCGCGGCGCGGACAGTGAGCGGCCGGTGAGCTCCTCGATCTGCTTGAGGCGATAGATCACCGTGTTGCGGTGGCAGAAGAGCTCCTGGGCCGCATGGGTGGGGGAGCCACTGTGGCGGAGCAGCGCAGACAGGGTGTCGAGCAGGACCTGACGAGTCGAGTCCGGCTGCGAGAGAAGGCGGCCCAGCGTCTCCGACACGAGCAGCCGGGTGGCCTCGGGACTGCCGGCGAGCAGCACCTCGGGCAGTTTGTCGCGCACCTCGACCAACTCGCGCGCCCCGCGGGGGAGCGAGCTGGCCGCGCGGGCTGCCAGCTGGCGGGCGACCGCGAAGCCACGCAGCCCGTCGCGGCTGGGCGCGACCGCGCACCGGGACGTGGCGTCGGCGCGGATCTGGTCGACCACCTGGGACGGGGGCCGGCCGCCCAGCCCGATCAGTCCCACGGTGTGGGCGGCCAGCTGGAGCCAGTAGGCCTTGAGGCCGAGCTGCTCCAGCCGCTCCTCGGCCCAGCGGCTGGCCTGGTCGGGCGCGTCGTCGGCGAGGCAGACGATCGCGAGCACCTCCTCGTCGGGGTCGAGACCCAGGACGTGGCGGGCGTCCTCGGCGAACTCCGGCTCGGAGCCGCGCCCCTGCACGAGGCCGTCGAGCACGGCCAGCTGGCGCTGGAGGTCGCGGCGCTGGAGCAGCGCCTCCTCGCGGCGATAGGACTCGCACGCCGTGGCGTTCTGCACGTCGAGGGCGTTCCAGACCTGCTGGCCCATCAGGATGAGGGTCTCGTCGTCGACGCCCCGGGTCGGGTTGCCGCGCAGGTTGATGATCGACTCCCACAGCACACGGGCGCCATAGCTGTAGGCGTTGAGGACGGCCTCGAGCGGCACCCCCTGCTGGGCCCGGCGCCGGCCCGTCTCACGCCAGACGTGGATGGCCCGGTCATCGGAGGCCGCCAGGCCGGCCATGGTGCGGATGCCCGACCGCACGTGTTTGCGGGTGCTGGCCCGGACCTCCGCGCGCAGCTCAGGGGCGGCATGCTCGTAGAACGCCCGGTCGCGGTCGAAGAGCTCGAGCGTGATCGCGTCGGCGATGGTCGGGGCGTCGTCGACCATCGCCGCCCAGGCACGCTTGATCGCCGCCTTTTGTTCGGGCCGCAGCCGCTGTCTCGCGGGGCTCGAGGAAGCGGACGGGCTGTCACTGTGCGTCGCGGACATGTGGCCGAGGATGACACCAGTGCACAACGAGCGCTAGGTCACCCGACCACAATTTCCGGTCCTCACCAACAGAGTTTGTGCACTCAGCCCATATCGATGGCTGTGTGGGCCGTCCAAAGTGGTCCACACCACAAATGCCCCCGTCCCTAAGGAAGTGACGAGTGAGCACTGCCACGGACGCCCCGCACTCCGCGGCCGCACCCGTGTTCGAGCTGTCGGACATCGGTGTGCGCTTCGGCGGCATCGTCGCCCTCGACGGCGTGGGGCTGGATGTCCGCCCACGCGAGGTGCACGGTGTGATCGGCCCCAACGGTGCGGGCAAGACGACCCTGTTCAACGTCGCCTGCGGCTTCGTCACCCCGGTCCAGGGCACGATCGCGTGGCACGGCAAGCCGCTCGACGGCCTGCGACCCCACCAGCTGGCCGGCCTCGGGATCGCCCGCACGCTCCAGGGCCTCGGCCTGTTCGACAAGATCAGCGTCCTCGACAACGTCATGGTCGGTGCCGACCGCCACGGCAGGGCCGGCTTCTGGTCGGGCCTGCTCGCCCTCCCGCGCAGCAGCCGCGACGAGCGGACCCTGCGCGAGCGCAGCATGACGGTCCTCGACGAGCTCGGGATCGCCGACTACGCCGGCCGGGCGCCGGCCTCGCTGCCCTATCCCATCCGCAAGCGGGTCGCCCTGGCCCGCGCGCTGGTCGCCGAGCCGGAGCTTCTCCTGCTCGACGAGCCGGCCTCCGGTCTCTCCGAGGAGGAGATGAGCGAGCTCGGCGACATCATCGAGGGCCTGTCCGAGCGCATCAGCGTGATGCTGGTCGAGCACCACATGGACCTCGTCATGCGCGTCTGCGACCGCATCACCGTGCTGGACTTCGGCAAGGTCATCGCCAAGGGGACGCCCGCCGAGGTGCGGGAGGACCCGGCCGTGCTCGCGGCATACCTCGGCAATGAGGTCACCCACGATGACAGCGTCCATGGCCTTAACGGAGGCGAGAATGCTTGATATCCAAGGCCTCTCGGTTGCCTACGGGCCGGTCAAGGCCCTCCAGGATGTCTCCTTCGAGGTGCCCACGGGCACGATCACGGCCGTCCTCGGCGCCAACGGTGCCGGCAAGACGACCCTGCTGCGCACCGTCTCGGGTCTGATGCGCCCGCAGGCCGGCAGGGTCACGCTCGACGGCACCGACATCACCCGCATGGCCCCCGAGAAGATGTCGCGGCTCGGCATGGCCCACGTGCCCGAGGGCCGCGGGGTGATCACCGAGCTCACGGTCGAGGAGAACCTCCGGCTGGGCGAGCTCGGCCGGGCCAGGAACGGCGACCCGGTGGCGATCGAGCGGATGTGGGAGATGTTCCCCAAGCTGGGCGACCGCCGCGCGGCGCTGGCCGGGTCCCTGTCGGGCGGCGAGCGCCAGATGCTGGTCATCGGCCGGTCGCTCATGGCCACGCCCAAGGTCCTGCTGCTTGACGAGCCGTCGCTCGGTCTCGCGCCGCGCATTGTCGCGCAGATCTTCGACCTCGTGCGCACCCTCGTCGACGAGCAGGGGCTCTCGGTCCTGCTCGTCGAGCAGAACGCCCGCAGCGCCCTGTCCATCGCCGACCTCGGCGTCGTCCTCAACCTCGGCCGGGTCGTGACGACTCAGGAGGCCGGCGCACTCGCCGCCGACGAGGACCTGCGCCATGCCTACCTCGGGTTCTAGAGAAGGGAGCCGACCGTGCAGCAGCTGATCACCACACTCCTCAACGGGCTCACCATGGGCATGGTGTATGCCGCGTTCGCCCTCGCGCTCGTCCTCATCTGGCGCTCGACGCGGATCGTCAACTTCGCCCAGGCCCCGATGGCGATGGTCACCACCTATATCGCGATGGTCCTCATCGAGGGCGGGCTGAACTACTGGCTCGCGTTCATCCTCGCGCTGCTCTCCGGCTTCGTCCTCGGTGCCTTCGTCGAGCGGGTCATCGTCCGGCCCGTCGAGGGCAAGTCCGACATCAACGCGGTCATCCTCACCCTGGGACTGTTCATCGTCCTGCACGCGCTGGCCGCGCTCGTCTTCGGCAGCGACTACAAGTCCTTCCCGGCGCCCTTCGGTGTCCGCGGCATCACGGTCGGCGGGCACAGCCTCGCGATCACGCCGTTCGGCATCTTCACGATCGTCGCCGTCATCGTCGTCATGCTCCTGCTGCTCCTGCTCTTCCAGAAGACCGACGTGGGCCTCCAGATGCGAGCCTCCGCCTTCAACCCCGAGGTGGCCCGGCTGCTCGGCGTCAAGGTCAGCTCGATGCTCACCCTCGGATGGGCGCTGGCCGCGCTCGTCGGCTCCCTGTCCGGCCTGCTCATCGCCGGCGGCAACCTTGTCCACCCCGGCTACATGGACTCGGTCGTCGTCTTCGGCTTCGTCGCCGCCGTCCTCGGGGGCCTCGACAGCCCCCTCGGCGCCGTCGTCGGCGGACTGATCATGGGCATCGCCCTGAGCCTCGTCTCCGGATACCTCGGCTCCGGGCTCGTCTCTCTCGCAGCCCTGCTCATCCTCGTGGCCGTCCTGCTCGTCAAGCCCGGCGGCCTCTTCTCGCACGCGTCCGAGCGGAAGGTCTGACATGCGCAAGGCACTCGACACCGTCCGCGGCAATGTCCTGCTCAAGCACTCCCTGATCGCGCTCCTGGCGGCGGCCCTGGTCCTGCTCGTCATGGAGTCGGTCAGTCCCTTCCGGCAGGGGCAGCTGGCCATGATGGCCTACTACGCCATCGCGGCCGGCGGGCTGACCGTCCTGACCGGGCTCAGCGGCCAGCTCTCCCTCGGGCACGGCGCCTTCATGGCCATCGGGGCCTACACGACCGCGCTGCTGCTCCAGGAGCGCGAGGGCGCGCTGCCCATGATCGTCATCATCCTCATCGCGGCCCTCGTGGCCACCGTCGTCGGCGCGATCGTCGGCGTGGCCGCTGCGCGCCTCCACGGCCCCTATATCGCGGGCGCGACGCTGGCCCTCGCGGTGGCCGTGCCCGGCATCGCGCTGCACTTCTCGTCGGTCTTCGGCGGGGAGCAGGGGCTCAACGTCAAGGTCCCCGAGGTGCCGCGCCTGGCCGACGACGCGCTCTACTTCCTGACCGGCACCGAGACCAGCACCTCCGAGTGGGTCGCCTACTCCGCGTGGTTCCTGCTGATCATCGTCTACTTCCTGCTCGCCAACCTCTCGGCGAGCCGCATCGGCCGGCGCTGGCGTGCGGTCCGCGACGACGAGGTCGCGGCCTCGCTCGCGGGCATCGACCTGGGCCGCGACCGGGTGGTCGCCTTCGTCGTGAGCGCGGCGTGCGCCGGGGTGGCCGGAGCGCTGCTCGCGCTGGCCAGCCGGCTCGCCGCCCCCGGCTCCTTCAGCCTGGTCCTGTCGCTGACCCTGCTCTCCGCCGTCGTCCTGGGCGGACTGGGCAGCCTCCTCGGCGCGCTGCTCGGCTCCGGCCTGCTGGCGCTGCTGCCCAACCTCGCCACGAGCATCGGCTCCAGCATGGGTCTGTCCGATGTCAAGGCCGCCGAGCTCTCGCCCCTCGTGATCGGCCTGACCACCATGCTCGTGATCCTCCTCGCCCCGGCGGGTGTCGTCGGCTCGGTCCGCCAGCTGCTGGCGGGGCGGGGGCCCAGGGCAACAACCGCTGCCGCAGGCACGCCAGGTGCCGGCGCCGACACCCCCACCGTCGCCGAGCCGCGCGGCTGAGCCGCGCACACGGCATACCCAGATCCTCTCCCTCACCACCCCAACCCCCTCGCCCAGCGAGGACTCACCGCCCGGGAGGCACAGATGAACAGATGGTCCAGGAAGGCTGCTCTGGCCACGAGCATGGTCGCCAGCGCAGTGCTGGTCGCCTCGTGTGGAGCAGGCGGCCGCTCGGAGAGCTCGTCCTCCGACGGTGCGGCGGCCGAGAACGTGCCCGGTGTCACCGACACCTCGGTCAAGATCGGCGCGCACTTCCCCCTCACCGGCGTCGCGGCGCCCGGATACAGCGAGATCCCTTCTGGCGCAAAGGCGTACTTCGACTACGTCAACTCCAAGGGCGGCATCCACGGTCGCAAGATCGAGTACATCGTCAAGGACGACGGCTACGTGCCGACCAACACCACGCAGGCCGTCAACGAGCTCGTCCAGAAGGAGCAGGTCTTCGCGATCGTCGGCGGTCTCGGCACCCCGACCCACTCCGCGGTCGTCGACTTCCTCAACAGCGAGAAGGTCCCCGACCTGTTCGTCTCCTCCGGCTCGATCAAGTGGGGCGACAAGCCGTCCGAGCGCCCGATGACCTTCGGCTGGCAGCCGGACTACGAGATCGAGGGCAAGATCATCGGCAAGTACATCAAGGAGAAGATGCCCAACGCCAAGATCGGCCTCTACCTCCAGGACGACGACCTCGGCGCCGACGGCGCCAAGGGCCTCAAGCAGTTCGTGGGCGACCAGGTCGTCAAGGAGGTCAAGTACACGCCGGGCAACACCGACGTCGCCCCCCAGATCGCGGCGCTCCAGGCGAGCAAGGCCGACCTCGTCGTGGGCTTCAACGTCCCGTCCTACACCGCGCTGTCGCAGCTGACCGCGCTCAAGCTCAACTACAAGCCGAAGTGGTTCTACACCAACGTCGGCTCCGACCCCAAGCTTGTCGGCAGCCTGCTGGCGAAGTTCTCCAAGGGCGCTGTCAAGGACGGCAACTCGGCCCTCGACGGCATCATGACGACCGAGTACATCCCCGGAGTTGACTCCGCCGACGACCCCTGGGTCAAGCTCTGGACCAAGGTCTGGGACGAGCAGGGCAAGGACGGGGAGCTGACCAACTACCGCGTCTATGGCATGTCGCAGGCCTATGCCTTCGTCTCGGCGCTCCAGGCGTCGGGCAAGAACCTCACCCGTGAGGGCATCGTCAAGGCGATCGAGGACGGCGGCGCCAAGTGGAAGGGCCCCAACAAGCTGCCCTTCCGCTATTCCAAGGACAGCCACCTCGGCATCTCCGGTGTCGAGGTCGTCGAGATCAAGAAGGGCATCGGCGAGCCGCTCCAGGACCCGATGGTCACCGACCTCGGCGATGCCGAGATCAAGCCCGACTCCGGCACCGCCGAGCAGGCGCCCAACGAGTCCGGCCTGCCGGACGACATCAAGGGCGCCGAGTGATCCCTGCTCGACACTGACCCACCCGCACCACTGACGACGGCGGGGCCCACCCAGGGCCCCGCCGTCTCCCGTCCACGACCCGCACAGGAGCACCCATGACCACCATGTCCCTCGCGAGCATCCTCGCCGAGCCGGCCCGTCGCACCCCCGACAAGGTCGCCGTGGTCGAGAGCGGAGAGCACCACACCTACGCGCAGGTGTGGGAGCGCGCCAGGCGGGTGGCGGCGTCCCTGCGTGACCTCGGCATGGCGCCGGGGGAGCGCGTGGCCATCCTCGGCCCCAATGTCGTCGACTTCGTCTGGGCCTACTACGGCGTGCAGGCGCTCGGTGGCGTCGTGGTCCCGGTGCCCAGCCTGCTCAGCCCCGACGAGGCGGCCTACATCCTGCGGCACTCGGGCGCGCGCATGGTGCTCTATCACTCGGCGGTCGAGGCCCTGGCCCGCCCGGCGACCGAGTCAGTCGGCTTGCCGCTCAAGGAGATCCGGGCTCTGGCGGAGCACGCGACCCCCGTCGAGGCGGCTGCGGTGCGCGACCCCGACGACACGGCCGTCATCTTCTATACCTCCGGCACGACCGGGCGACCCAAGGGCGCCGAGCTGACCCATCTCAACCTCGTGATGAACGCGACTGCCAACGCCTTCGACGCCAACCCGATCGCCCGCGACGACATCGTGATGGGCTGCCTGCCGCTCTTCCACGTCTTCGGCCAGTCGGTCTCGATGAACTCGACCTTCCGCGCCGGCGCCACCCTCGTGCTCCAGCCCCGCTTCCATCCGGCGGAGGCGATCGACCTCATGGTCGCCGAGCGCACCAACCTCTTCTTCGGCGTCCCGACGATGTATGTCCAGCTCCTTGCCGCCGCGCCGGACGCCGCCGCCCTCCCGCAGCTCAAGGACTGCATCTCCGGAGGCGCGGCCCTGCCCGTGGCGGTGCTCGAGAAGTTCACAGAAGTGTTCGGCGCCAACGTCTTTGAGGGCTATGGCCTGTCCGAGACCTCACCGACGTGTGCGGTCAACCAGCCCTGGTTCGGCACGCGCGCCGGCACGGTCGGCCACCCGATCTGGGGCGTCGAGGTCGAGATCGCCGACGAGACGATCGAGGACGAGATCCGCCTGATGCCCACCGACGCGCTCGGCGAGATCGTGGTGCGCGGACACTGCGTCTTCAAGGGCTATCTCGACAACCCCGAGGCCACTGCCCAAGCGATCGTGGACGGGTGGTTCCGCACCGGCGACATCGGGCGCAAGGACGAGGACGGCTTCATCTGGATCGTCGACCGCAAAAAGGACCTCATCATCCGCGGCGGGTTCAACGTCTACCCGCGCGAGGTCGAGGAGGTCCTGGCCCGCTTCGACGGCGTCTCCCAGGTCGCCGTCATCGGCATCCCTGACGCCGAGCGGGGCGAGGAGGTCATGGCCGTCGTCACCCCTGTGTCACCCGGAGCGGTGGACGCCGAGGAGCTCCTCGACTACGGCAAGGCCCACCTGGCCAAGCACAAGTACCCCCGCAGGGTCGAGGTCGTCGACGCGCTGCCTCTCGGCCCGACCCACAAGATCCTCAAGCGGGAGCTGCGCGCGCAGTATGTCGACGGCTGACCAGGGGAGGCCCAGACGCAGGTATGCCGCGGACCGTTCGGTCCGCGGCATACCGTGCGCTGGTCGCGAGCCCCGTTGAGGGAGTGGGTCGCTCAGCTGACGAACTTGGGCGTCATCGGGTAGCGGTAGAACTCGCCCCGGTGGGTGCGGGTGAGCGCGATGATGTGCATGACGATCGCGGCCACCCAGATGATCGGGTAGGTCACGAAGCCGATGAGGACGAACATCAGCAGGCCGGAGATGGCCAGGCCGATGCCGACGGCGATCGTGAAGTTGAGGGCCTCGGTGACGTGGTGGCGGGCGAACGGGCCGCGGTCCTTGAACAGCGCCCACATCGCGACGGGGGCGAGCCAGGCCAGCAGGCCTGCGGTCGTGACCACCAGCGCGAGCGAGATCGCGTGCGCTGCGAGGGCGACGTTGCGCTCCTGCTGGACGGTGAGCTGGGCGCTCGAGCCGAAGTAGCCATTGATCCCCTCGGCCGGCTGGCTGGGCGGCGAGTAGGGCGTCTGAGGCGAGGCGGGCGGGGTCTGCGGACGGTAGTCCTGGGGCTGGCTGGTCATGGGGTCCCCCTCTGGGAGTGGTTGTTGCATGGAGTGGAACGGTGGGGCTGTTCCAGTGATTCCATCCTGTCGCCGCAGGCTGTCGCCCACATTGGGGCTAGCACCCGAATCGGGCAGGGTGGCCAGCCCCCGCCGCCGGTGGTGGCTGGCGTGAGGCGCTCAGGCGCCGGGCTCGGTGACGAAGTCGATGAGCTCCTCGACCGACGCCAGCAGGCTCGGCTCGAGGTCGGCATAGGTGCGCACGGAGCCGAGGATGCGCTTCCAGGCCATCGCCATGTCGGCCTGGGTGTCGTGCGGCCAGCCGAGGTGGGCGGCGATGCCGTGCTTCCACGAGGTGCCCCGCGGGATCTCCGGCCACTGCGCGATGCCGAGGCGCTCGGGCCGCACGGACTGCCAGACGTCGACATAGGGGTGGCCGAGGATGCGCACGTGCGGTGCCCACGGCCGCAGTCCGGCGGCCTCGGTCACGATGCGGTGCTCCTTGGTGCCGGGCACGAGGTGGTCGACCAGCACGCCCATCCGACGGCCCGGGCCCGGTGCGAAGTCTCGGATGGCCGCGGCCAGGTCGTCGACCCCGTCGAGCATCTCGACGACGACGCCCTCGACGCGCAGGTCGTGCCCCCAGACCTTCTCGACGAGCTCGGCGTCGTGCTTGCCCTCCACGAAGATGCGCGCGCCGCGGGCAACCCGGGCGGGGGCGTCGTGGACGGCGATGGAGCCGCTCGCGGTCCGTCCTGCCGCCTGCTTGGCGGCAGCGACCTTGGCCTTGGCGGCAGCGGTCGGGGCAGTGAGCACGACCGGTCGCCCGTCGAGGAGGAAGCCGGGGCCGAGCGGGAAGCCCTTGGTGCGGCCACGGCGGTCCTCCAGGTGCACGACGTGGATGCCGCCGGCCTTCTCGACGCGTACCACGGCCCCCACCCAGCCGGTCTCGACGTCCTCGACGACGACGCCGCGCTCGGCCTCCACGGGCGTCGCGCGCCCGCCCTTGGGGGCGCGCCAGTCGCCGGAGAGCACGTCGCGGCCATACCTGTCGTTCACCACCGGGCGAGGGTATGCCGCGGCGCCGCCCCGGCACCGGAGGGCACGCCGGTAGGTGGGCGCGCGGCATACCGCGTAGACTTGGCACTCGATGGTGCCGAGTGCCAGATCATCCGGACGGGAGGCGACATGAGCGACGAGCGGCGGCTTCAGATCCTGCGCGCCATCGTGCAGGACTATGTGGCGACCTCCGAGCCCGTCGGGTCCAAGGCCCTCCTCGAGCGGCACCGCCTGGGCGTCTCCGCGGCGACGGTGCGCAATGACATGGCGGTGCTCGAGGAGCAGGGGCTGATCCACGCCCCGCACACCAGCGCCGGCCGGGTGCCCACCGATGCCGGCTACCGCCTCTTCGTCGACCGGCTCTCGGCGATCAAGCCGCTCAGCCGCGCCGAGAAGACCGCCATCCAGCAGTTCCTCGAGTGCGCCGTCGACCTCGACGACGTCGTCGACCGCACCGCGCGGCTGCTCTCCTCGATCACCCACCAGGTCGCGGTCATGCAGTACCCATCGCTGACCCGGTCGAGCGTGCGCCATGTCGAGCTCGTGCCGATGCCGGGACAGCGGCTGATGGTGGTGCTCATCGTCAACTCCGGCCGCGTCGAGCAGCGGGTGGTCGAGGTCGAGCGCGACCTCACCGACGAGGCCGGCGGCGAGACGCTCTCGCTCATCCGCACCCGCCTCAACGCCCAGGCCGCCGACCAGCGTCTGGTCGACGCGGCCGCCGCACTGCGCTCCCTCCCGACCCAGTTCGAGCCGGCCGACCGCGCGCTGGTGCGCGCCGTGGTCGGGGCGCTCCAGGACGCCCTGGTCGAGGAGCGCGAGGAGCGGGTCGTGCTCGCCGGCACGGCCAACCTCGTGCGCGCCGGCACCGACTTCCCGACCTCGATCGGCCCCGTCCTCGAGGCACTCGAGGAGCATGTCGTGCTGCTGCGCCTGCTCTCCAGCGTCGAGGTCGACGACGCGGCCGTCGCCGTGCGCATCGGCCAGGAGAACCCCGTCGCGGGCCTGCACGCCACCTCGATGGTCTCCACCCGCTATGGCGCGGGCAATGACCTCGTCGCCGGGCTCGGTGTCGTCGGCCCGACCCGGATGGACTACCCCACCACGATGGCGGCCGTCCGGGCCGTGGCGACCTACGTCTCCCGCATCCTCGCCGAGTGACCGCGCCCTCGTGACCGCCCACCCGACCATCCGCCCCGCGGCCTCGGCCGACCAGCCCCGTCCCGACGAAGGAACCCGGTGAACGACTACTACGCAGAGCTCGGTGTCGCCCGCGACGCCAGCCCCGAGGACATCAAGAAGGCCTACCGTCGCAAGGCGCGCAGGCTCCACCCTGATGTCAACCCCGGCCCCGACGCCGAGGAGGAGTTCAAGCGCGTCTCGCAGGCCTATGACGTGCTCTCCGACCCGGCCAAGCGCCGCTCCTATGACATGGGCGCCGACCCCTTCGCCGCGGGCGGCGGCCACGCGGGCTTCGGCCAGGGCTTCACCTTCAGCGACATCATGGAGCAGTTCTTCGGGGCGGCCGGTGCCGGTGCCCAACGGGGCCCGCGCTCGCGGCAGGCCCGTGGCCAGGACGCCCTCGTGCGCCTCGACATCGACCTCGTCGACGCCGTCTTCGGCGCCGACAAGGAGCTGCACATCGACACCGCCGTCGTGTGCACCACCTGCCACGGCGACGGGGCCCAGCCCGGCACCCAGCGCCGAACCTGCGATGTGTGCGGTGGTCGCGGCGAGGTCCAGCAGGTCCAGCGCTCCTTCCTCGGCCAGGTCATGACCAGCCGTCCCTGCGTCGCCTGCCAGGGCTTTGGCGAGGTCACCCCATCGCCCTGCTATGAGTGCTCGGGCGAGGGCCGGGTCCGCTCCCGGCGCACCCTGACCATCCGGGTCCCCGCCGGCGTCGACACCGGCACCCGCATCCAGCTCGCGGGCGAGGGCGAGGTCGGTCCGGGCGGTGGCCCCAACGGCGACCTCTTCGTGGAGGTGCGGGTGCGCCCGCACGCCGTCTTCCAGCGTCGCGGCGATGACCTGCACTGCTCGATCGAGCTGCCCATGACGGCCGCGGCGCTCGGCGCCACCGTCCCGCTGGAGACCTTCGACGGCCCCCGCGACATCGAGGTGCCCGCCGGCACCCAGAGCGGCGACACCACCACCCTGCGCGGCCTCGGCGTGACCCACCTGCGCACCCAGTCGCGCGGCGACGTCATCGTGCACCTGGTCGTCACCACGCCGACCAGGCTGGACGCCCACCAGACCGAGCTGCTGCGCCAGCTCGCCACCGCCCGCGGCGAGGAGAAGCCCCAGGGCACCGTCACCCCGGCCGGCCAGGGCATCTTCGGCAAGCTGCGCGACGCCTTCAAGACAAGGTAGGCCCCGGTGACCCTGCCCCTCTTCCTCGTCGCGGACGGCGCGCTCGCCGGCCTGGCCGCCGGCGCGGCATACCTGCTCGACGGCCCGGAGGGCCGCCACGCCGCCACGGTCCGACGGATCGGGGTGGGGGAGCAGGTGCTCCTGGCCGACGGATCGGGCGTGCGGGTGACGGCCGATGTCGCCGCGGCCGACAAGGACGCGCTGCACCTGCGGGTCGTGGCCGTCGAGACGGAGCCGGCGCCCGCGCCGCGCTTCGTCCTCGTCCAGGCGCTGGCCAAGGGCGACCGCGACGACCAGGCCATCGAGGCGGCGACCGAGCTCGGCGTCGACGAGGTCGTGCCCTGGCAGTCGGCGCGCTCGATCGTCGTGTGGCGCGGTGACCGCGAGGCCAAGGCCCTGCGCAAGTGGGAGACGACCGTCCGGGCCGCGGCCAAGCAGTCCCGCCGCTCCCGCGTCCCCATCGTCGCCCCCCGGGCCACGACACCGGAGCTGGCCCGCCGCATCCGGCACAGCGCGCTCACCCTCGTGCTCCACGAGGGCGCGACCGAGCCGCTCGCCGCAGTGCAGCTGCCCGCGGCAGGCGATGTGCTCGTCATCGTCGGGCCCGAGGGGGGCATCGCGCCCGAGGAGCTGACGGTGCTCGAGGAGGCCGGCGGCCGCGCCGTCCGGCTCGGCGACACGGTGCTGCGCAGCTCCAGCGCCGGCCCCGCCGCCCTCGCGGTCCTCAGCGTCGCCACACGCTGGCGCTGAGCGCCGCGCCGCCCCGCTCGCCGCTAGGGTCGGTGCATGAGCACCGACTGCCTGTTCTGCCGCATCATCGCCGGCGAGATCCCGGCCGATGTCGTCGCCGAGACCGAGCACTCGCTCGCCTTCCGTGACATCAGCCCGCAGGCCCCGACCCACGTCCTGGTCATCCCGCGCCGGCACGAGCCCAACGCGGCCGCGCTGGCGGCCGTCGCCCCCGAGGAGATGGCCGACGCGTGGGCGCTGGTGGCCAGGGTCGCCGAGATCGACGGGCTCGAGGGCTATCGCACCGTGGCCAACACCGGCGCGGCCGCGCAGCAGACGGTCTTCCACATGCACCTGCACGTCATCGGCGGACGCGAGCTGACGTGGCCCCCGGGCTGAGCGGCCAGCACGTAGACTTGACGGCAATATGAGCGACCCCGCCAATGGCACCTCACCAGACACCCAGAGCAGCGACGCCGCGGCGATGAGCCCCGGCTCCCGCCCCGTGCCCGAGCACACTGTCGTGATCCCGCCCGAGATCCCGATGGTCTCGCTGCTGGGCCCGCGCGACGAGCTGCTGCGCACGATCGAGCGCAGTTTCCCGCAGCTGTTCATCCACGTCCGCGGCAACGAGGTGCGCCTGTCCGGCCCGGCCGAGGACCTCCTCCTCGTCGAGCGGCTCATCGACGAGCTGCTCGCCGTCGTCGCCGCCGGGCAGCCCCTCAACCGCGACGCCGTCGAGCGCTCCATCGGCATGCTGCGCTCGCAGGGTCGCGAGCGGCCGGCCGACGTGCTGACGATGAACATCATCTCCTCGCGGGGCCGGACCATCCGCCCCAAGACGCTCAACCAGAAGCGCTATGTCGACGCGATCGACGAGCACACGGTCGTATTCGGCATCGGCCCCGCCGGCACGGGCAAGACCTATCTGGCCATGGCCAAGGCCGTCGCGGCCCTCCAGGCCAAGCAGGTCAACCGGATCATCCTCACCCGCCCCGCCGTCGAGGCCGGCGAGCGGCTCGGCTTCCTGCCCGGCACGCTCACCGACAAGATCGACCCCTATCTGCGGCCGCTCTATGACGCACTGCACGACATGATCGACCCCGAGTCGATCCCGCGTCTGATGGCCGCCGGCACGATCGAGGTCGCGCCCCTGGCCTACATGCGGGGCCGCTCACTGAACGATGCCTTCATCATCCTCGACGAGGCCCAGAACACCTCGCCGGAGCAGATGAAGATGTTCCTCACCCGCCTCGGCTTCGGCTCCAAGATCGTCGTCACCGGCGACGTCACCCAGGTCGACCTGCCGGGCGGCGTCCAGTCGGGCCTGCGTGTTGTGCAGGACATCCTGGTCGGCATCGACGACGTCCACTTCTCGGCCCTCACCTCCGAGGACGTCGTGCGACACCGGCTCGTCGGCGAGATCGTCGACGCCTATGGCCGGTGGGACGAGCGCCAGCACACCGGCGGTCCGCGCCAGGACCGGCGCCGGCGGCCGGCCCGCCGGGAGGGCCGCGGCCCCCGTGACGTCGCGGCACCGCCGGCCCAGTCGCCGGCCGCACCGGCCCAGCCAGAGACGGGGGAGCAGCCGTGAGCACCGACATCCTCAACGAGACCGACGTCGAGGTCGACCTCCTCGAGCTGGTCTCCTGCGCCGACTATGTCAAGGAGCAGATGCGGGTCCACCCGCGCGCCGAGCTGTGCATCCGGCTCGTCGACGAGGCCGCCATGGAGGTCCTCCACGTGCAGTGGATGGACCTGCCCGGCCCCACCGATGTGATGAGCTTCCCCATGGACGAGCTGCGCCCCGGCCGGGAGGGCACCGAGCCGGAGGAGGGCATGCTCGGTGACATCGTGCTCTGCCCGTCCGTGGCCGCCCGGCAGGCCGCCGAGGCCGGCCACGCCACCGAGGAGGAGCTGCTGCTGCTCACGGTCCACGGGCTGCTCCACCTCCTCGGCTACGACCACGCCGAGCCCGACGAGGAGAAGGAGATGTTCGAGCTCCAGCGCCAGCTGCTGCTCACCTTCCTCGCCGGGCGCGGCCGAGGCGTCTGACATCGCGCCGATGCCCGCTCGACAACCCGCCACCGGGGCCGTCCGGCCATGACCGGTCAACTCGTCCTTGCCGCGCTCGCCAGCGTGATCGTGGCCGCCGTCCTCGCCGGCTCCGAGGCCGCCCTCCAGCGCATCTCCCGGGTGCGCGCGGAGGAGCTGGCCGGTGAACAGCGAGCCGGATCCCGCTCTCTGACAACGATTGTCAGTGACCCCGCGCCCTATCTCGCCGTCGCGGCATTCCTCCGTGCGATCGCCGAGGCGGGCGCGGCCGTCCTGATCACCCTCGCCGTCGTCGAGGAGGTCGACGGGGTCGCCCGCACCCTGCTGTATGCCGTGGGCATCATGACCCTCGTCTCCTTCCTCGTCGTCGGCGTCTCCCCGCGCACCCTCGGCCGGCAGCGCTCCGATGCCATCGCCCTGGCGACCGCCCCCCTGGTCGTCGGGCTGCGCCGGGTGCTCGGCCCGATCGCCCGGCTGCTCATCGCCGTGGGCAATGCCGTCACACCGGGGCGCGGCTTCCGCGACGGGCCCTTCGACAGCGAGGCGGAGCTGCGCGGGCTGGTCGACCTCGCCTCCGAGAGCCAGCTCATCGAGGACGACGAGCGGGAGATGATCCACTCCGTCTTCGAGCTCGGCGACACCCTGGTCCGCGAGGTGATGGTGCCCCGCACCGACATGGTCGTCATCCAGGCCGGCAAGTCGCTGCGGTCGGCGATGTCGCTCTTCCTCCGCTCCGGCTTTTCGCGCATCCCCGTCGCGGGCGAGAGCACCGACGACATCCAGGGGCTGCTCTACTTCAAGGACGTCGCCCGCCGGCTCAACGCCGACCCGGAGGCGGGCAACCTGGAGGCCGAGCAGGTGATGCGGCCCATGCCCTTTGTGCCCGAGAGCAAGCCGGTCGACGATCTCCTGCGCGAGATGCAGCGCGACCAGACCCACCTCGCCTGTGTGATCGACGAATACGGCGGCACCGCGGGCCTGGTCACCATCGAGGACGTGCTCGAGGAGATCGTCGGCGAGATCGTCGACGAGTACGACCGCGAGGAGGAGGAGTCCGAGGAGCTGGGCGCCGGCCGCTGGCGGGTCGCCGCCGCCATGGACATCGACGACCTCGCCGACCTGTGCGAGGTCGAGATCGAGGAGAACGAGGTCGACACCGTCGGTGGCCTCATGGCCAAGGCCATCGGCCGGGTGCCGATCCTCGGCTCCCGCTGCGAGGTGGCCGGCCTGTCGCTGACCGCCGAGAAGATGGGCGGCCGCCGCCACCGGGTCGCCACCGTGCTGGTCGAGCGAGTCGCGGGCGGCGATGATGGCAGCACCACCCACCAGAGAGGCAGTCATGACGACGAGCACTGAGTATGCCGCGGGGTTCGCCTGCCTCGTGGGTCGCCCCAACGCCGGGAAGTCCACGCTGACCAACGCCCTCGTCGGCCACAAGGTCGCGATCACCTCGTCCAAGCCGCAGACCACGCGCCACACCATCCGGGGCATCGTCACCGGCGAGACGAGCCAGCTGATCCTGGTCGACACCCCTGGCCTGCACAAGCCCCGCACCCTGCTGGGGGAGCGGCTCAACGACCTGGTCCGCGAGACCCTGCTCGAGGTCGACGTCATCGGCTTCTGCCTGCCGTCGGACCAGCGGATCGGGCCGGGCGACCAGTTCATCGCGGCCGAGCTGGCCGAGCTGCGTCGCGCCAAGCGGGTGCCCGTGGTGGCCATCGCGACCAAGAGCGACCGGGTTGACCGGGCGCGCCTGACCGAGCACCTCATCGCCATCGACCAGCTGGGGGAGTGGGACGCGATCGTGCCCTGCTCGGCGACCAAGGGCGACCAGGTCGACGAGGTCGCCGGCGTCCTCGCGGCATACCTCCCGCCCGCCCCGGGGCCGCTCTATCCCGACGGCGTGCTCACCGACGAGCCGGAGGCGGTCATGATCGCCGAGCTCGTCCGCGAGGCCGCGCTCGAGGGAGTGCGTGACGAGCTGCCGCACTCGCTCGCGGTCGTCGTCGAGGAGATGGTCCCGCGCGAGGGGCGCCCGGCCGACCGGCCGCTGCTCGACGTGCGGGTCAACGTCTTCGTCGAGCGCGACTCGCAGAAGGCGATCATCATCGGGCGCGGCGGCTCGCGGCTGCGCGAGGTGGGCAGCACGGCCCGCCGGGGCATCGAGGCGCTGCTCGGCCAGAAGGTCTTCCTCGACCTGCACGTCAAGGTGGCCAAGGACTGGCAGCGCGACCCCAAACAGCTCCAGCGGCTCGGCTTCTGAGCGGTCCGGGCCCGCCCGGGGAGAGCTCCCCTCGCAGGCCCGTGACCTGCGGTTCTGGCCCGCCACGACGCGCCCGGGAGGTGCTCTCGGTTTGGGACATCCGCCCTCCGGTGGCAGGGTGGGGCGGTCGAACGAGACCGAATGAGCACGTCACGGAAGGGGAAAACGTGACGGTGCGACGGGGGTGCCCGTTGTGCTGTCCGGGACCAACATGAGCGAGCAGAGACCACCACGAAGTCGTGTCACCCGGGCCACCGAGCTCGGGGAGAACATCTATCGGGCGCGAGTCAACGCCCTCCACCCGGCGCTCGAGCGCCCCACCGACGAGAAGGAGCTGTCCGCACGGCGGCCGCTTGACCGGGTCGTGTTCGGCATCGCCGCACTTGCCGCGCTGGCCTTCGTGGTGTGGGGTGCGGTGGCCACGGCCAGCCTGACCGACGCCTCGACCACCGGCCTCAACTGGGTGGTCCACAACATGGGCTGGCTCTTCTCCCTCGCCGCCACCGGTTTTGTCTTCTTCGTGGTGTGGCTGGCCATCAGCCGCTTCGGCCACGTGCGCCTCGGCGGCGACGACGAGCGCCCGGAGTTCAACACGATCTCGTGGGTGGCGATGATGTTCAGCGCCGGCATGGGCATCGGCCTGATGTTCTATGGCGTCTCCGAGCCGGTGACCCACTACACCACGCCCCCGCCCGGCACCGGTGCGGCCGGCAACCCCGAGGCCGTCCAGCACGCGATGGCCACGACCCTCTTCCACTGGACCCTGCACCCGTGGGCGATCTATGCCGTCGTCGGCCTGGCGATCGCCTATGGCGTCTTCCGCCGTGGCCGCTCCCTGCTGATCAGCTCCGCCTTCGCGCCGCTCTTCGGTGAGCGCGTCTCCGCCACCCTGGGCGGCCGGCTGATCGACATCTTCGCGATCTTCGCGACGCTCTTCGGGTCGGCCACCTCGCTGGGCCTGGGCGCCCTCCAGATCGGCTCCGGCCTCGAGGTCGTCGGCTGGACGGGCAAGGCCGGCAACGGGCTGCTCATCGCCATCATCGTCGTGCTGACCCTGTGCTTCATCCTCTCGGCCGTCTCGGGTGTCGCCCGGGGCATCCAGTGGCTGTCCAACATCAACATGGTCCTGGCCGTCGTGCTGGCACTGTTCGTCTTCGTGCTAGGCCCGACGATCTTCATCCTCAACCTGGTCCCGACCGCTGTCGGCTCCTACTTCGAGGACCTGGCCATGATGTCCGCGCGCACCGAGGCCATCGGCGGCAGCGGGATGCGCGAGTGGCTCTCCGGCTGGACCATCTTCTACTGGGCCTGGTGGGTGAGCTGGACGCCCTTCGTCGGCATGTTCATCGCCCGCATCTCCCGCGGCCGCACCATCCGCGAGTTCGTCGCGGGCGTGCTCTTCGTCCCCAGCGTCGTCTCGCTGGTCTGGTTCGTGATCTTCGGCGGCGCGGGCATCTTCGCCCAGCGTCACGGCGTCGACATCGCCGGCCAGTCCAATGCCGAGAGCCAGCTGTTCACGCTGCTCGACAGCATGCCGGCGGCCACGGTGATGTCGATCATCGTCATGCTGCTGGTGGCGATCTTCTTCGTCTCGGGCGCCGACGCCGCCTCGATCGTCATGGGCACCCTGTCCGAGCGCGGCACGCTCGAGCCCAGCCGCCCGACCGTCATCTTCTGGGGTGCGGCCACGGGCGCGGTGGCGGCCATCATGCTGATGATCGGCGGGGCCGATGCGCTCTCCGGTCTCCAGACCGTGACCATCATCGCGGCGCTGCCGTTTGTGATCATCATGGCCGGCATGGCCGTGGCCCTGGTGCGCGATCTGGCCAGCGACCCGGTCATCATCCGGCGCAAGTACGCCCTCAAGGCCGTCGAGTCGGCCGTCGTCCACGGCGTGCAGGAGCACGGCGAGGGCTTCGAGCTCTCGGTCGGCGAGGCCGCGCCCGGCCAGGGCGTGGGCGACCTGCTCCACCGGGCCGAGGACATGGCCAAGGTCGCCGACCTCGAGCACGCGCCGGGTGCCGGCGTGGGCGTCGGCCGGCTGGGCGACGAGCCCGGCGAGGAGGGCTACGTCGCGCCGGAGGTGGCCGACACCGACGAGGGGTCGACCGCCCGGCGCTGAGCCCTCGGCCCGGGAGTCGCCTCCCGGGCCGGGAGCGCCCACAGGCAGGGCATGTCCACAGACAAGGCGCCTCCACAGACAAGGGGTATGCCGCGGAGCCAGGCTCCGCGGCATACCCCTTTTTGCGTGGTGGCCGGGTCAGCTCACTTGGCCACGCGGATCATCTTGCGGTTGACGAACTCCTCGATGCCGAAGCGGCCGAGCTCGCGGCCCATGCCGGAGCGCTTGACGCCGCCGAAGGGCAGCTCCACGCCGTCGGCGTCGACACAGTTGACGAAGACCATGCCGGCCTCGATCTGCGAGGCGACCCGCTCGGCCTGCTCGGGGTCGGTCGTGAAGAGGTAGGAGCCCAGGCCGTAGGGCGTGTCATTGGCCAGCTCGACGGCCTCGGCCTCGTCGGCGACCTTGAAGACCATCGCGACCGGGCCGAAGAGCTCCTGGTGGAAGGCCGGGTTGTCCTTGGTGACGCCGGTCAGCACACCCGCCGGGTAGTGCGCGCCCTCGCGCTCGCCGGCGGTCTCGAGGCTGGCCCCGCCCGCGGTGGCGCTCTCGACCTGCTCGGCCAGCCGGTCGGCGGCCAGCTGGGAGGAGAGCGGCGCGGTGCCGAACTCCATCATCTTGGCGTTGAACTTCGCCAGGAACTCGTCGTAGAGGTCGGCGATGACGATCATGCGCTTGCCGGCGTTGCAGGCCTGGCCGGTGTTGCCGAGGCGGGCGGCGAGCGCCGCGTCGACGGTGGCGTCCAGGTCGTCGGTGGACAGCACGATGAAGGGGTCGTTGCCGCCGAGCTCGAGGACGACCTTTTTGAGGTTGCGGCCGGCGATCTCGGCGACCGCGGCGCCGGCGCGCTCGGAGCCGGTCACCGAGACGCCCTGCACGCGCGGGTCGGCGATGATGTCGGCGGCCTGGTCGTTGGTCGCATAGACGTTGACATAGGCGCCCTCGGGGAAGCCCGCGTCGGCGAAGATCTGCTGGAGGGCCTCGGCGGACTTGGGGCACTGGGGGGCGTGCTTGAGCAGGATGGTGTTGCCCAGGCACAGGTTGGGCCCGGCGAAGCGGGCGACCTGATAGGCCGGGAAGTTCCACGGCATGATGCCGAGCAGCACGCCGACGGGCTCGCGCACGATCTTGGCGCTGCCCTCGCCGTCGAGCAGGGTGATCTCCTCGTCGGCCAGGAACTGCTCGGCGTTGTCGGCGTAGTAGGCGTAGATGGCCGCGCTGAACTCGACCTCGCCCTGGGCCTCGTCGCGGGGCTTGCCCATCTCCTCGACGATGATGTCGGTGAGGGTCTCGACCCGCTCGTTGTGCAGCTCGGCCACCCGGCGCACGAGGGCGGCCCGCTCGGCCACGGAGGTGGTGCGGCCCCAGCTGCGGTAGGCGCCGTCGGCCTTGGCGATCGCGTCCTGGATCTCGGCGTCGGTGGCGGTGGCGTAGGTGCTGACGGTCTCGCCCGTGGCGGGGTTGACGACCGCGTAGTCAGTCATGGTGCTGGTCTCCTTGGGGTGGACAGGTGCGTCCCGCGTAGTCAATCGGTCCGCGCGCCCAAGGGCAAGGGGTTGTGCCGAATCAGTAGAGAATCAGGCCCATTCCCAACGGATTCCGTAGACTCCGGCCGGCGCGTCGAGGGTGACCGTCTGGACGAAGCCGCCGTCGAGCGGCACCGGGCGCTCCGGCAGGGTCCCCGGTGTCGTGCGCCCGATCTCGTCGGTGGAGTAGGCGAACGCCCGGGCCGGCAGGGCGGCAGGGTCGAAGCGCACCTCCGCGACGAACTCCCGCACCCGGTCGATGAAGGCACGCTCCCAGCGGAACGACGGGGATCCCGAGGGTGCCCAGCGCACCAGGTGCTCGCTCAGCATGAGCTCGCCGTGCTCGAAGGGGCGCGGCGCGATCATCTCGGCGACGGTCAGGTGGGCGTCCGGCAGGCTGACCACGCGCCCGAGACGGCAGCCCGAGACCGCCTCGAGCACCGGCGCCCCGGGCTGGAGGGAGTCCTGGCCGAAGACGACCGGCCAGCGGTCGGCCCCGTCGCGCTCGCAGCGCGAGAGCGAGCGGGTGGCCAGGACCGACTCGCGGCGCTCGGCGTCGATGTGGAGCGTGTCGTGCGCGCTCACCTGGACGAAGTCGACCTGGGGGCCGAGGCCGAGGCCGGCGATGATCTCCAGGACCGCGTCGGAGCCGGGCACCAGGTCCTGCTGGCTCTCCAGGGTGCGGGGCCGGGCCGCGCCGGGCGGCAGGACGAGCGAGGTGAGGGTGCCCGGCGCCACCTCCAGGATGCGCTCGAGCTCGGCGACGGCCTCCAGCGAGCGCGCCCGTCTGGGCACCGAGCGCCCGCTCTGCCAGTAGCTCAGGGTCGCCACGCTCACGGGGACGCCGGCGCCGGACAGCCGCCGCTGGATGCGGTCCAACGGCAGGCCGCGGGAGCGGACGGCCTCGGAGAGGGCGTCCGCGAAGGTGCGGGCGGGGGGTGTGCTCACGGGCGAACTCCTGCTGTCCGGGCCGGGGGAGGGCCCAGCCGGCCACGTCTTGACCGGCTCGGCCGCGCTGCCGGCCGGGTCCCAGTATCTCCGTATCCGGCAGTGCCGCCGTCACGCTGGGGCGGGGAGAACTCCCCGGTACGGCGCGGCGTGACTCGCATGGTGGGCGCCTTGGCGGGTCACCGCCGTGGCGCTCGTATCCTTGTCGCATGCGAGTTGGAGTCTTTGGAGCCACCGGCCAGGTCGGCGGAGTGATGCGTGCCCTCCTCGAGGAGCGCGACTTCCCCGTCGAGCAGATCCGTTTCTTCGCCTCGGCGCGCTCGGCCGGGTCGACCCTGCCGTGGAAGGACGGCGAGGTCGTGGTCGAGGACACCGCGACGGCCGACTTCAGCGGTCTCGACGTCGCGCTCTTCTCCAACGGCGGCGCCACCTCCAAGGAGGTCGCGCCCAAGGTGGCGGCCGCGGGCGCGGTCGTCATCGACAACTCCTCGGCGTGGCGCAAGGACCCCGAGGTGCCGCTGGTCGTCTCGGAGGTCAACCCCGAGGACCTCGACACCATCCCCAAGGGGATCGTCGCCAACCCCAACTGCACGACGATGGCCGCGATGCCGGTGCTGAAGCCGCTGCACGACAAGGCCTCGCTCGTGCGCCTCAACGTCGCGTCCTACCAGGCCGTCTCCGGCTCCGGCGGCGCCGGCCTCCTCGAGCTCGACGCCCAGCTGCGCGGCGGGTATGCCGCGGGCGACCCCAAGGACCTCGCGCTCGACGGCTCCTCCGTCGCCGTCCCGGCCCCCAACCTCTATGTCGTCCCGGTCGGCTTCAATGTCGTGCCGATCGCCGGCAAGATCGTCGACGACGGCTCGCTCGAGACCGACGAGGAGCAGAAGCTGCGCAACGAGTCGCGCAAGATCCTGCACATCCCCGAGCTGCGGGTCTCGGGCACCTGCGTGCGGGTCCCCGTCTTCTCCGGCCACTCGCTCGCGATCCACGCGGAGTTCGACTCGCCCATCACGCCCGAGGAGGCCACCGAGCTGCTCGAGGCGGCTCCTGGCGTCGTGGTGACCGAGCACCCCAACCCGCTCGAGGCCACCGGCAAGGACGAGGTCTTCGTCGGCCGCATCCGGCAGGACCAGTCCGTGCCCGACGGCAAGGGGCTCGTGCTCTTCGTCGTCGGCGACAACCTGCGCAAGGGAGCCGCGCTCAACGCGGTGCAGGTGGCCGAGGAGCTGCTCAAGCGGCGTGGCTGATATGTTGCACCCGATGCGTCACGTGAGCCTCCTCCTTCGCTGCCGCGGCGAGGCCTGATCCTTTTCGGCCGTCCCTCGTCGCGGAGTTCGCCTTGCCGGCTGAGCCGCCCCAATCCCCCGCGAACGAGAAGCGAGTTGAGACTCCCGTGATCCACCCCCAGCAGCCGACGACCATGCCGGTCGGCAAGTACGAGCCCTACAGCACGCAGCTGACCGTCGACCTGCCCGACCGGACCTGGCCCGACCAGGTCATGACCACCGCCCCCCGCTGGTGCGCGGTCGACCTGCGCGACGGCAACCAGGCGCTGATCGACCCGATGGACCCCGACCGCAAGCTGAAGATGTTCCAGCTGCTGGTCCGCATGGGCTACAAGGAGATCGAGGTCGGCTTCCCCTCGGCGAGCCAGACCGACTTCGACTTCTGCCGCCAGCTGATCGAGGGCGGCCACATCCCCGACGACGTGACGATCCAGGTGCTGACCCAGTGCCGCGACCACCTCATCGAGCGGACCTTCGACGCGATCGCCGGTGCCAAGCAGGCGATCGTGCACTTCTACAACTCCACGTCTGTGCTCCAGCGCCGGGTGGTCTTCGGCCTGTCCGAGGATGGGATCGTCGACATCGCCCTCCAGGGCGCCCGGCTGATCAAGAAGCTCGAGGAGACCATCCCCGACACCAAGATCTACTACGAGTACTCGCCGGAGTCCTACACCGGCACCGAGCTCGAGTTCGCCGTGCGGGTGTGCAACGAGGTCATCGCGGTCATCGACCCCACCCCGGACCACAAGATGATCATCAACCTGCCCGCCACGGTCGAGATGGCCACGCCCAATGTCTATGCCGACTCGATCGAGTGGATGATCCGCCACCTCGACCGGCGTGAGTCGCTGGTGGTCTCGCTGCACCCCCACAACGACCGGGGCGAGGGCGTCGCGGCGGCCGAGCTGGGCTATCTCGCCGGCGCCGACCGCATCGAGGGCTGCCTGTTCGGCAACGGCGAGCGCACCGGCAATGTCTGCCTGGTGACCCTGGGCATGAACCTGTTCAGCCAGGGCATCGACCCGCAGATCGACTTCTCCGACATGGACGAGATCCGCCGCACGGTCGAGTACTGCAACCAGCTGCCCGTCCACGAGCGCCACCCGTGGGGCGGCGACCTGGTCTACACCGCCTTCTCCGGCTCCCACCAGGACGCGATCAAGAAGGGCTTCGAGGACATGGACCGCCAGGTCCAGCGCACCGGCAAGGAGCTGAACGAGCTCGTCTGGGGCGTGCCCTACCTGCCGATCGACCCGCACGACATCGGGCGCTCCTACGAGGCCGTCGTGCGCGTCAACAGCCAGTCCGGCAAGGGTGGCGTGTCCTATCTGCTCAAGAGCGAGAAGGGTCTGGACCTGCCCCGACGCCTCCAGGTCGAGTTCAGCCAGGTCGTCCAGCGCAAGACCGACAGCGAGGGCGGCGAGGTCTCCGCGGCCGAGCTGTGGCGCATCTTCGCCGACGAGTACCTCCACGGCAGCGAGGAGCGCTGGGGCCGCTTCTCGCCCGTCCGCTCCGACATCCGTGGGGGAGAGGAGGACGGCATGGACCAGATCACCTCCCACATCCTCGACGGCGACAAGGAGATCACCATCGAGGGGCGCGGCAACGGCCCCATCGCCGCCTTCGTCGACGCTCTCTCGACCATCGGCATCGACGTGCGGGTCCTTGACTATGCCGAGCACGCCATGTCGGCCGGTGGCGACGCCAAGGCCGCCGCCTATGTCGAGTGCGCCGTCGGCGACCGGGTGCTGTGGGGCGTGGGTCTGCACGAGTCGATCGTCAAGGCCTCCATCCGCGCCGTCCTCTCGGCGGTCAACCGCGCCGAGCGCGACGCCGCCCTGGCCGGCTGAGCCGATCACCCCACATCCGGTATGCCGCGGGCGCCACGTGCGCCCGCGGCATACCGCTGCCTGCGCCCACGGATGCGGCCATGTCCGGCACACGGCCGCAATAGTTCGCATCATGAACATCTAGCCAAGATGCGAACATTCCGCTAGGCTCCGGGCATGGCCCACCAGGAGACGACGGAGTCGACTGACGAGGCCTTCGGGGCCGAGAAGGTCGAACCGGAGGCGCTCGTCCCCGACACCGCACAGGACTCGCAGGACACGATCAACGCGGAGATGGCCGCCCAGCAGGCCGACAGCCCCGCGGGGCTGACCCAGACCCGGCTGGACTTCACGGCATACCGCAGCAGTGCGCTGCGCCACCCGACCAAGGACCTGCACCTCGTCGACCCCGAGGGCATCGAGCTGTGGGCGCCGGTCTTTGGCCACCGCGACGTCAACCCGGTCGAGGCCGACCTGACCATCCAGGACGGCGGCGAGCCGATCGGCGAGCGGATGCTCGTGCGCGGACGTGTCCTCGACGGGGACGGTCGCCCGGTGCGCCGGCAGCTGGTGGAGATCTGGCAGGCCAACGCGGCCGGTCGCTATATCCACAAGCGCGACCAGCACCCGGCCCCCATCGACCCCAGCTTCACGGGCGTCGGCCGCTGCCTCACCGACGAGGAGGGCTGGTATGAGTTCACCACCATCAAGCCCGGGCCCTATCCGTGGAAGAACCACCACAACGCATGGCGGCCGGCGCACATCCACTTCTCGCTCTTCGGCACCGAGTTCACCCAGCGGATGATCACCCAGATGTACTTCCCGGGCGACCCGCTCTTTGCGCTCGACCCGATCTATCAGGCGATCACCGACCAGGGCGCCCGCGACCGCCTCGTCGCCGCCTACGACCACGACCTGAGCCGGCACGAGTGGCTGCTCGGCTACCGCTGGGACATCGTCCTCACCGGCGCGCACCGCACCTGGATGGAGCCCGAGGAGGGGCAGCACTGATGAGCGAGCAGACGGCACAGGCAGATTCGCAGCAGCTCGCCCCGACGCCCGGGCAGACCATCGGCCCGTTCTTCGGCTACGCCCTGCCCTTCGAGCGCGGCCACGAGCTGGTCCCGCCGGCGACGCCGGGCGCTGTGCGCTTCCATGGCACGGTCCGCGACGGCCACGGGGAGGCCGTCCCAGACGCGCTCATCGAGATCGCCCAGGCCGACGCCTCGGGCCAGATCGCCCAGGCCGAGGGCTCCTTCGCCCGCGACGGCATGACCTTCACCGGCTGGGGCCGGTGCCCGGTCGACGCGTCCGGCCGCTTCTCCTTCACCACGCTCGAGCCCGGGTCGCTCGACGGCGCAGCGCCGTTCATCGCGGTGACCGTCTTTGCGCGCGGCCTGCTCAACCGCGTCTTCACCCGGGCCTATCTGCCGGGCGACGACTCCGCGCTCGCGGCCGACGCGCTGCTCGGCTCGCTGCCGCAGGACCGTCGCGCCACGCTCGTCGCCGTCCGCGAGGCCGACGGCTCGCTGCGCTTCGACATCAACCTCCAGGGCGAGTCCGAGACCGTCTTCCTGACCTATCCGCGCCACGATGCCTGAGCACCCGCACCCCGCCGCGCCGGCCGGGTCCGACCTGCTGCGCCCCGGTCTCGGCTCCGCTCCCGTCCTCACCGACGTCGATGTCATCGGCGCCCTGCTCCGGGCCGAGGTGGCCTGGTCGCGGGCGCTGGGCGGCGTCGGCGCGGTCTCGCCGGAGTCGGTCGCGGCGGTCGAGGAGGCCGCCGCCGACCTGGTCATCGACCTCACGGAGCTCTCGGCCGCGGCGGCCGCGGGCGGCAACCCCGTCATCCCGCTGGTGCGCCTGCTGCGGGCAGCAGCGGTGGAGGCCGGGGGAGAGGATGCCGGCAAGGCCGTCCACCGCGGGCTGACGAGCCAGGACGTCATGGACACCGCCCTGCTGCTCACCGTGCGCGATGTGCTCGACGCGATCGCAAGAGAGCTCGACCGCGCGGCGGCGGCGCTGGCCCGGCTGGCCGACGCGCACCGTGACACCGTCATGTCCGGACGCACCATGGGCCAGCATGCCGTGCCAATCACCTTCGGGCTCAAGGCTGCCCAATGGCTGGCCGGTGTCGTCGACGCGGTCGAGGACCTGCGCTCCTGCCGCGCGACCATGCCGGTCCAGTGCGGCGGCGCCGCCGGCACCCTCGCCGCAGCCGACACCGTGACCCGAGGCCGGGCCACGGAGGCCGCGGCGGCCTGGGCGGCCGAGGTGGACCTCGTCTGGGACGGCCTGCCCTGGCACACCCGCCGCACCCCGCTGACCCGGCTGGGCGACAGTCTCGTCAGCGTGTGCGACGCCCTCGGCAAGATCGCCGTCGACGTGCTCGCCATGGCCCGCACCGAGGTCGGCGAGGTCGCGGAGGCCGCGGCCCCCGGCCGCGGTGGCTCGTCGACCATGCCCCACAAGCGCAATCCGGTGCAGAGCGTGCTGCTGCGCTCGGAGACCCTGCGCGCCCCGCTGCTCGGGGCCCAGCTACACATCCTCGCGATGCTGGCCGACGACGAGCGCCCGACCGGCGCGTGGCATGCCGAGTGGCCCACCCTGCGCGAGCTCGTGTCCGTCACCTCCGCCGTGGCAGGCCTGGCGGCAGACCTCCTCGACGGCCTCGAGGTGCGCCCCGAGGCCATGCGCCGGGTCATGGCGCTCAGCGAGGGCGACCTGCTCGCCGAGCGCGAGTCGCTCACCGGCGAGCCCGCGGGTCCCGAGCCGGACCACGCGGCATACCTTGGCCAGAGCAGCACACTCATCGACGAGGCGCTCCGGCGCTGGGAAGGGAGCCAGAGCTCCCATGACTGACCTGACCCTCACCCCTAGCCAGCTCACCCCGCCGCGCCCCGACGCGGACCTGCTCATCGTCGGGCCCTCGCTCGGCACATCGGTGACCGCCCTGTGGTCCCGCTGTGTCCAGCAGGTCGCCGGCACCGTTGAGGTCATCGGCTGGGATCTGCCTGGCCACGGCGTGGGTTCGCCTGTGGCAGAGGAGTTCTCGATCGAGGACCTCGCCCAGGGCGTCCTCGGCCTCACCCGCCAGCACGGCTCCGACCGGCGCGTCTGGTATGCCGGGGTGAGCGTCGGCGGCGCCGTCGGCCTCCAGCTCGCCCTCGAGCCCCAGACGCCCTTTGCCGGCATCGCCGTCATCTGCAGCGGCGCCCGCATCGGCGACTTCGACATGTGGCATGACCGCGCCGATCTCGTCGAGCGGGCTGGCACGCCGACGATGGTCGACGGCTCGGCCAAGCGCTGGTTCGCGCCCGGCTTCCTCGAGCGCGACGCCACCACCGGCGTCGCCCTGCTCAACTCGCTCCAGCACGCCGACGCCCGCAGCTATGCCAACGTGTGCCGGGCCCTGGCCGACTTCGACGTGCGCGACCACCTCGGCGAGATCCCGGTGCCGCTGCTCGCCATCGCTGGCGCGCACGACAAGGTCTGCACGCCGGAGGACATGAGCCTGATCGCCGAGCGCTCCAGGCACGGCCGCCTCGTCATCGTCGACGACGCCGCCCATCTCGCGCCCGCCGAGCAGCCCGTCGCGACCGCCAAGGCACTGCTCGAGCTGGTCAAGGAGGGGCGATGACCCGCAGGCTCAACCGCACCGCAGACCAGACCCTTGCCGACGGCTTGGCCGTGCGCCGACAGGTGCTCTCCGACGCCCACGTCGAGCGGGCCCAGGCCCGCACCACCGCACTGACAAGCGACTTCCAGGACCTCATCTCGCGCTATGCCTGGGGTGAGATCTGGACCCGGCCAGGACTCGATCGTCGCACCCGCAGCGCGATCACGCTCACTGCCCTGATCGCCCTCGGGCACTGGGGAGAGCTCGAGATGCACCTGGCCGCCGCTCGCCGCAATGGCATGAGCGACAGCGAGATCGCCGAGGTCATCATGCAGTCCGCCATCTATTGCGGCGTCCCGGCCGCCAACCACGCCTTCAGCCTCGCCCAGCAGGTGCTCGAGGCCCCCACCCAGCCCGCCGGTAGCGAGCCCGGCACCCCCACCGAGGAGAGCTGACCGATATGGCCGACGCCTTCGTCTACGACGCCATCCGCACCCCGTTCGGCAAGTTCGGCGGAGCCCTGGCAGGCACCCGTCCCGACGACCTCGCCGCCCACGTCGTGCGCGAGCAGGTCGCGCGCTTCGCCGAGCTCGACCCCGCGCGGGTCGACGAGATCATCTTCGGCAACGCCAACGGCGCCGGCGAGGAGAACCGCAACGTCGGGCGGATGGCCGGCCTGCTCGCGGGCCTGCCGGTGAGCGTGCCCGCGCAGACCGTCAACCGCCTCTGCGGCTCCAGCCTCGACGCGGCGATGCTGGCCTCGCGCATGGTCGCCGTCGGTGACGCAGACGTCGTCCTGGTGGGCGGTGTCGAGTCGATGAGCCGGGCCCCGTGGGTCCTGCCCAAGACCGAGCGTCCTTATCCCGCAGGCAATCTCGAGATGGTCAACACCGCCCTTGGCTGGCGGATGATCAACCCCGCGATGCCGCGGGAGTGGTCGGTCTCACTCGGCGAGGCGACCGAGCAGCTGCGCGAGCGGCACGGCATCACCCGAGAGCGGCAGGACGAGTTCGCACTGCGCTCCCACACCCTCGCCGCCAAGGCCTGGGACGAGGGCTTCTATGCCGACCTCGTCGTGCCGGTCGAGGGCATCGAGCTGGCCCGCGACGAGTCCATCCGACCCGAGACCACCCTCGAGCGGCTGGCCGGGCTCAAGACCGTCTTCCGCAAGGACGGCACCGTGACCGCAGGCAATGCCTCGCCGCTCAACGACGGTGCCAGCGCCGCGATGATCGGCAGCGACAGGGCTGCCGAGATCCTCGGCGCCGAGCCGCTGGCCCGGATCGCCGGCCGCGGCGCCGCCGCCAACGAGCCGCAGTTCTTCGGCTACGCCCCCGTCGAGGCCGCCAACAGGGCGCTTGCCCAGGCCGGCATCGGCTGGGGCGACGTCGCCGCGGTGGAGCTCAACGAGGCCTTCGCGGCACAGTCGCTCGCCTGCCTCGACGCGTGGGAGATCGACCCCGAGATCGTCAACCAGCACGGTGGCGCCATCGCGATCGGCCACCCGCTCGGAGCCTCCGGTGCCCGCGTCCTGGGCACCCTCGCCCGCTCGCTGGAGCGCTCGGGCGGCCGATGGGGCGTCGCCGCCATCTGCATCGGGGTCGGGCAGGGGCTGGCCGTGGTCCTGGAGAACCAGTCCGCATGAGCGCCACCATCTGCGCGACCACCGCCGAGGCGGTTGCCGGCATCGCCGACGGCTCGACCGTGATGATCGGCGGCTTCGGCTCGCCGGGCCAGCCGGTCGAGCTCATCGAGGCACTGATCGACACCGGTGCTCGCGGCCTGACGGTCGTCAGCAACAACGCCGGCAACGGCGACCACGGCATCGCCGCGCTCATCCGCGAGGGCCGGGTCGACAAGGTGATCTGCTCCTTCCCCCGACAGAGCGACAGCCACTGCTTCGACGCGGCATACCGCGCCGGCAAGGTCGAGCTGGAGCTCGTCCCGCAGGGCAACCTCGCCGAGCGGATCCGCGCCGCAAGCGCCGGCATCGGCGGGTTCTTCACCCCGACCGGCTACGGCACCATGCTCGCCGAGGGCAAGGAGGTGCGCCAGATCGACGGCGTCGACTATGTGCTGGAGCACCCGATCCGCGCCGACGTGGCCCTCGTCAAGGCCCACCGAGCCGACCGCCTCGGCAATCTCGTCTATCGCAAGACGGCCCGCAACTTCGGGCCGATCATGGCCAGCGCCGCGACACGGACCATCGTCCAGGTCGAGGAGATCGTCGAGACCGGGGCGCTCGACCCCGAGGTCATCGTGACGCCGAGCATCTTTGTCGACCAGGTCGTGGCGATCGTCGACCCCGCCGACGCCGAGGAGAGCGCGTGAACGCAGACCAGCCCCTGACCCGTGACCAGATGGCCGAGGTCGTCGCGCGCGACATCCCCGCCGGGTCCTATGTCAACCTCGGGATCGGCCAGCCGACCAAGGTCGCCAACTACCTGCGTCCCGACCAGGGCGTCATCCTGCACACCGAGAACGGCATGCTCGGGATGGGGCCGGAGGCGCACGGCGACGAGGTCGACCACGACCTCGTCAACGCCGGCAAGATCCCGGTGACGCAGACGCCCGGCTGCTCCTTCTTCCACCACGCCGACTCCTTCGCGATGATGCGCGGCGGTCACCTCGACGTGTGCGTCCTTGGTGCCTACCAGGTCTCTGCCACAGGCGATCTCGCCAACTGGCACACCGGCAGGCCCGAGGACATCCCCGCCGTCGGCGGGGCGATGGACCTCGCCGTCGGCGCCAAGCGCACCGCGGTGCTGATGAGCCTGCTCACCCGTGACGGGCAGTCCAAGCTCGTCGAGCAGTGCAGCTATCCGCTCACCGGCGTCGGCTGCGTCAGCCGGGTCTACACCGACTACGCCACCTTCCTCATCGAGCCCGACGGAGTGCACGTGCGCGAGACCTACGGCGTCGATTTCGCGGACCTCCAGCAGATGGTGGGCGCGGTGCGGCTGATCGACAGGACCGCGGCGTGAGCCCCGCCGACACGCCCGGCGAGGGCCAGGGCACACCGCCGCCGAGCGGCGAGTTCGTCCAGTCGCTCGCCCGCGGCTTCGACGTCATCCTCGCCTTCGACGCGGAGCACCCCGATCTCACCCTGGCCGATGTCGCGCGGCGCACCGCCCTGACCCGGGCGACCGCCCGCAGGTTCCTCTACACCCTGGTCACCCTGGGCTATGTGCGCACCGACGGGCGGCACTTCTCGCTCACTCCCAGGGTGCTGCGCCTCGGCTTCGCCTATCTCTCGGGCATCTCCCTGCCCGAGGTGGCCCAGCCCCACCTGAAGGACCTGTCCAGGGCCCTTGGCGAGTCCACGTCGGCCGCCGTGCTCGACGGCGATGACATCGTCTACGTCGCGCGCATCCACACCCAGCGGATCATGTCGGTGGGCATCCCCATCGGCACGCGCTTCCCGGCCTATGCGACCTCGATGGGGCGGGTGCTGCTCGCCGCGCTGCCGCAGGCCGAGCTCGACGACTATCTCGCCCGCGTGGATCTCGCCCCCCTCACCCCACTGACCGTGCGCGACACCGAGTCCCTGCGGCGCGAGCTGCGCCGCGTCGGCGACCAGAGGTATGCCGTGGTGGACCAGGAGCTCGAGACCGGTCTGCGTGCCGTGGCGGTGCCCGTCACCGACACCCGCGGCCGCGTGGTCGCCGCCATCAACGTCTCGATGCGGGTCGCCCCGGACGGGACCGGGAGCCACCAGACCGACGAGGTCGTGGCGGCTGCCCGGCACACCGCCGGGGCGATCGGCGGCGAGCTCGCGCACTCCCCGTCCGCCCCCGCCACCACAAGGAAGTGAGTGACATGAGCCCCCAGACCACGAGCGTCACCGTCGGCATCGTCGGTGCCGGACCAGCTGGCCTGATGCTGTCGCATCTGTTGCAGCGCAGCGGGATCGACGCCATCAACATCGACACCCGCACCCGCGAGGAGATCGAGAACACCCACCGGGCCGGCATCCTCGAGCACGGGAGCGTCAGGATGCTCACCGACACCGGCGTGAGTGACCGGGTGCTTCGTGACGGCTACGAGCACGAGGGCATCGAGCTGCGTTTCGCCGGCACGGGCCATCGCATCGACTTCGCCGACCTGGTGGGGGAGTCGGTGTGGCTCTATCCCCAGACCGATGTCTTCATCGACCTGGCCGATGCCCGCGGGCGCGACGGCGGCGACGTGCGCTTCGGCGTCACCGACACCTCCGTGGCCGATCTGACCACAGCGACCCCCAAGATCCGTTTCACCGACAGCGCCGGCATCGAGCACGAGCTGCACTGCCGATATGTCGTCGGCGCCGACGGCTCACGCAGCATGTGCCGGCAGGAGCTGCCCGACGAGCAGCGGACCTTCCTGCGCCGCGAGTACCCCTTCGCCTGGTTCGGCATCCTCACCGAGGCCCCGCCCAGCGCCCCGGAGCTGATCTATGCCCACTCCGAGCACGGCTTCGCCCTGATCTCCCAGCGCACCGACGCCCTCCAGCGGATGTACTTCCAGTGCGACCCCGAGACCGACGCCGCGAGCTGGTCGGACGAGCAGATCTGGGCTGAGCTCGCCAAACGGACCGCCGGAGACGGCTTCGAGCTCAAGCAGGGCCCCATCACCGAGAAGACGGTCCTGCGCTTCCGCTCCTCGGTGTGTGAGCCGATGCGCTTCGGCAACATGTTCCTCGCCGGCGACGCGGCCCACACGGTGCCGCCCACCGGCGCCAAGGGGCTCAACCTCGCGATGATGGACGTCAAGGTCCTCCACGAGGTCCTCGAGCGGGCCGTCAAGGGCAACGAGCCCGGCGCGCTCGACGAATACACCCCGCGGGCGCTGGCGCGGGTGTGGAAGGCCCAGCACTTCTCCTACTGGATGACCTCGATGCTGCACCGGATGCCGGACGCGAGCGAGTTCGACGTGCGCCGCCAGATCGGCGAGCTCCAGTCGGTCGTCGACAGCCGTGCGGGCCGCACCTATCTCGCCGAGGCCTACACCGGCTGGCCCGAGCAAGGCTGAGGCACAAAAGGACCGGGGCGCAAGAGGACTGGGGCACAACCGCGCTCGGGCCCGATCAGCGCGGCAGACCGCCGACGAAGTCGCGCACCTCGGCGGCGAACGGCAGCGGTCCCTCGACGTGGGGCAGGTGGCCGCCCGGGAGCTGCACCAGTCGGGTGGCGGGGCGCCGGCGCGCCATCTCCGCGGCATGCTCGGGGGAGAGCACGTCGCTGCCCTGGCCGTTGACGAGCAGGGTGGGGCAGTCGCTGCCGAGCCACTCGTGCCAGTGGTCGCCGTTGAGCTCTGCCTGCGAGGCCGCCATCGCCTCGGGCAGGAAGGACATGCGCCAGCCGCGCGTCGTCACCCGGACCGAGTCGGCCAGCTGCCGCGCCAGGGGATCGCCGAGCGCCTCATCGAGCGCCGAGCGGGTCGGGAAGTCGCCGCCCCAGAATCTCGCCGCCGTGGCGTCGCCGTCGATCTCGGCGCCGATGTCGATGACGACCTGGGCGCGCACCCGCTCGGGGCGGCGCGCGGCATACGCATAGGCATTGCAGCCGCCGAGGGAGTGGCCGACCAGGACCGCCGAGTCGAGACCGAGGTGCCACCACAGCGCGTCGAGGTCATCGAGATAGTCGGCGCGGGTGAAGGAGCCCGCGCGCTCGGAGTCGCCATGACCGCGCTGGTCCAGCGCCACGCACCGCCACTCGGGCAGCGCGGCCATGAGGGCGTCGAAGGAGTGGGCCGTGCTGTAGTGGCCGTGGAGCAGGACCACGACCCCGGCCTCGTCGTCGATGGCCGGGCGGTCGAGATAGTGCAGGCGCACGCCCTCGCGCTCGAACCAGCCTGAGCGCGCGCGGGGGGCAAGGGTCAGCGGGACGGTGTCTGGGCCAGCAGTCATGTGTGTCAGCGAACTCCCTTGGGGCGGAACTGGATCGAGATGCGTGGACCGACCGGTCTGGCGGTCTTGAGGATGGCATGGTCCCACGTGCGCTGGCAGGATCCGCCCATCACTACAAGGTCGCCGTGTCCGAGCGAGAAGCCGATCGACTCGCCGCCGCCGCGGGGGCGCAGCATCAGGTCACGGGCCGACCCGACCGAGAGGATGGCCACCATCGTGTCGAGATCGCGCGCCCGGCCGATGCGGTCGCCGTGCCAGGCGACGGAGTCGCTGCCGTCGCGGTAGTGGCACAGGCCTGCGGTGCGGAATGGCTCGCCGAGCTCGGGCGCGTAGTGCGCGCTCAGGGCGTCGCGCGCCTCGTCGAGGACGGGGTGAGGGAGCCGGTCGCCCTCGGAGTAGAAGCAGGTCAGGCGCGGGACATCGACCACCCGGTCATACATCTGGCGGCGGTCGGCCTGCCACGGGACGTCGGCGGCCAGCGCCTCATAGAGCGCCTCGGCCCCGGCCAGCCACCCCGGGCGCACGTCCACCCAGGCACCGCGGGAGAGGACGTGGCGACGCAGCCCCACCGCCACGGGACGGAGCTGGGGCTTCTCGGCGAGATCGAGCAGCGAGCCCTGGAGTGCTGCGGTCATGGCGCCCGACCATAGCAGAGCGACTAGAACAGGTGTTCGAATGACGCTTCGGGTGGGGCCGCTGTCGGTGTGCGGCGACACGGTATGCCGCGCTGCCGGTATGCCGCGACCCGCGGGGGTGGGCTGTGCTGCTGTCCGCGCACGGCAGGGGACAATGACCGGGTGCCCCTCTATCGCGACCAGGCGATCGTGCTGCGCACCCAGAAGCTGGGTGAGGCAGACCGCATCGTCACGCTCTTCACCCGCAGCCTGGGCAAGGTGCGGGTGGTGGGCAAGGGCGTGCGCCGCACCAAGTCCCGCTTCGGTGCCCGGCTGGAGCCGGGGATGATGGTCGATGTCCAGTGCTACGAGGGACGCAACCTCGACACCGTCACCCAGGCCGAGACCCTGGCACCCTATGGCGACGCGATCGCCCGGGACTACACGGCATACACCGCCGCGAGCGCGATGCTCGAGACCTGTGACCGGCTGACCGAGGAGCGGGAGCCGGCGCTCCAGCAGTACCTCCTCCTCGCTGGGGCGCTGCGCTCGCTCGCCGAGCGCAGCCACGACCCGGCACTGGTCCTCGACGCCTATCTGCTGCGGGCCCTCGCGATCGCCGGCTGGGCCCCGAGCTTCCACGACTGCGCCCGCTGCGGTGCGGAGGGGCCGCACCGTGCCTTCAACCTCGCCTCCGGCGGATCGGTCTGTCCGATGTGTCGCCCGCCGGGGTCGGCCGCGCCCGCCCCGGAGACCCTCGAGCTGCTGGCGGCACTGCTCGCGGGGGACTGGGTCGTGGCCGACGGCAGCGACCCACGCCACCGGCGCGAGGGCAGCGGACTCACCTCCGCCTATCTCCAGTGGCACCTCGAGCGCGGGATCCGGTCGCTGCGGCTGGTCGACCGGGAGACCCGTGTCGACACTCGTCGATCCGACTCTCCCGCAGTCGAACTGGGCGGCCACGCGGATCGTCCGAGCACCACCCCCGTCGCACCAGCACAGACAGGCCACCGCGCATGACCTATGCCAGACCCTTCCCGCACCCCTCCGGGGCGACCCCGCCAGCGATCCCCGCGGAGCTCGTCCCGCGGCATGTCGCCGTCGTCATGGACGGCAACGGGCGATGGGCCAACGAGCGCGGCCTGCCGCGCACCAAGGGGCACGAGGCCGGTGAGGCGGCGCTCCTCGACGTGGTGGCCGGTGGCATCGAGATCGGCGTCACCCACATGTCGGCCTATGCCTTCTCCACCGAGAACTGGAAGCGCTCACCCGACGAGGTCCGCTTCCTCATGGGATTCAACCGCGATGTCATCCGTCGCCGACGAGACCTGCTGCACGAGTGGGGGGTCCGCATGCGCTGGGTCGGGCGACGGCCCCGGCTGTGGGGCTCGGTGATCCGCGAGCTCGAGATCGCCCAGGAGCTCACCCGGCACAACACCGGCATGACGCTCTATTTCTGTGTCAACTATGGCGGCCGCGCCGAGCTGGTCGACGCCATGCGCCGGATGGCCGAGGACGTCAAGGCCGGGCGCCTCAAGGGATCCGGCATCGACGAGCGCACGATCCACCGCTATCTCGACGAGCCCGACATGCCCGATGTCGACCTCTTCGTGCGCTCCTCCGGCGAGCAGCGCACCTCCAATTTCCTTCTCTGGCAGTCGGCCTACGCAGAGATGGTCTTCCAGGACACGCTGTGGCCCGACTATGACCGGCGCCACCTGTGGGAGGCCATCGACACCTATGCCCGGCGCGACCGCCGCTATGGCGGGGCGGTCGACGCGCCCAGGCCCTGACACGGGAGCGCCCGGCCACCGACGGTGACCGGGCGCTGCCAGAGGGGTATGCCGCGGGCGCACGCCCGCGGCATACGGCTCAGTCGTCCTCGGGGTCGGTGTAGGAGATATTGCCGTTCTTGTCGAGCGAGAGGCTGGCCGCGTAGTCGGGCACCTCGTTGAGCAGCTGGCGCGAGGTGCGCTGGTAGCCCGTGGACGGCGGGCGCTTGGGCAGCTTGAGCTTGGGCTTGTCGACCGGCTCCCACGGGACCGAGGTCAGCAGGTGGTGGATGACATTGAGGCGGGCCTTCTTCTTGTCCTCGGACTCGACCACATTCCACCGGGCCTCGGGGATGTCGGTGTGGACGAACATCTCGTCCTTGGCCCGCGAGTAGTCCTCCCACTTGGTCAGCGACTCCAGGTCGGTGGGGGAGAGCTTCCACTGGCGCATCGGGTCGGTGAGGCGCGACTTGAAGCGGCGCTCCTGCTCGGCGTCGCTGACCGAGAACCAGTACTTGCGCAGCATGATGCCGTCCTCGATCAGCATGCGCTCGAAGTCGGGGCACTGGTGCAGCCACCGCTGGTGCTCCTCGGGAGTGCAGTAGCCCATGACCCGCTCGACGCCGCCGCGGTTGTACCAGGAGCGGTCGAACAGCCGGATCTCGCCGGCTGCCGGGAGGTGCTCGATGTAGCGCTGGAAGTACCACTGGGTGCGCTGCCGCTCCGTGGGTGCAGGCAGCGCGACGATCTGCGCGACGCGCGGGTTGAGGTACTCGGTGATGCGCTTGATCGCGCCCCCCTTGCCCGCTGCGTCGCGGCCCTCGAAGACGATGACCAGACGCTGGCCCGTGGTGCGGATCCACTCCTGCATCTCGACGAGCTGCTCCTGCAGGCGCAGCAGCTCCGCCTCATAGACCTTCTTTTCCATCTTCTGCTTCTTGGCCATGGGTCAATCGTGCCACTGGCCGGGGCCCTGTGGATGACGGGCACGGGCCACCGGGCGATTGCGACAGGCTGACGGCATGAGCTTGCACGACCTGCCCGACGACTGGGCGACCAGACCTGTCCACGACCCCGAGATCGCGGCCGATGTCGTCGACCTGATCGTGCGCGAGTCCGACCGTGACGACGGCGCCGTGTGCCTGCTGCTGTGCCATCCCGACGGTCGGCTGCTCCAGCCGGTGACGATCGGGCTCGAGGGAGTGAGCCCGCCGCTCGCCGAGCGACGCGAGATGATCGGCGCGCTGGCAGCGAGTCTGCCGGAGGACCTGTGTGTGGTCGCCGCGATCGCGCGGCGCCACGGCTACCGCGCGAGCGACGACGACCGCGTCTGGCACCAGGTCCTCATCGACGCCTTCGGCCAGGCCCTGTCGGGCTGCTTCGTCGCCACCCATGACGGCGTGCTCGAGCTCCCGCCGCCGCTGGATGCGGTCAGCTGACCGCGACCGGGGGAGTCAGCGGGGGATCGCCTGGGTGACGGCGACCGCCACCACGAGCACGAGCACGGCGACACGCATCAGCCGCTCGACCGGCGTTAGCCGGCCCCAGCTGAGCGTCAGCATCCACACCAGGAAGAGCGCCACCAGCGAGGTGAAGACCCACCCTAACGGCCTGACGAAGGCCCCGAGGAGCAGCAGGCCGAGGACCACGAGCGCGGGCACGATCGGGGGCAGCGTGGCCAGCCGGCGGGCCAGCGGGCTCATCGCCGGGTCGGCCTGACGTGTGGCGGGGGTGGTGTCCTTCGGCTCCTGCATGGCGCCGAGCGTACGGCAGCCCGGGCCGTGCTCAGCGGCCCACCCCTGAGCAGATACCCTTTGCCGCATGGCTAAGCAGACCTCCACCGTCGACACCGTCGTCTCCCTGTGCAAGCGCAGGGGCTTCGTCTTCCCGTGCGGTGAGATCTATGGAGGCACCCGCTCGGCGTGGGACTACGGCCCCCTCGGCGTCGAGCTCAAGGAGAACATCAAGCGGCAGTGGTGGCGTGCGATGGTGACCGGCCGCGACGACGTCGTCGGCCTGGACTCCTCGATCATCCTGCCCCGCCAGACCTGGGTGGCCTCCGGCCACGTCGGTGAGTTCAGCGACCCGCTGACCGAGTGCCAGTCCTGCCACAAGCGCTTCCGCGTCGACCACATGCAGGAGGCCGTGGCCGACAAGGCCGCCAAGAAGGGCAAGGAGATCGACCCCGACTCCGTGCCGCTGGCCGAGATCGCCTGCCCCAACTGCGGCACCAAGGGCGCCTGGACCGAGCCGCGCGAGTTCAACATGATGCTCAAGACCCACCTCGGCGTCATCGAGGACGAGTCGGGGCTGCACTACCTGCGCCCCGAGACCGCGCAGGGCATCTTCATCAACTTCCTCAACGTCATGGGCGCCTCGCGGCGCAAGCCGCCCTTCGGCATCGCCCAGACCGGCAAGTCCTTCCGCAACGAGATCACGCCGGGCAACTTCATCTTCCGCACGCGCGAGTTCGAGCAGATGGAGATGGAGTTCTTCGTCAAGCCCGGCGAGGACGAGCAGTGGCACGAGTACTGGCTGGCCGAGCGCACGCAGTGGTACGTCGACCTCGGCATCAAGCCCGACAACCTGCGCCACTACGAGCACCCGCAGGAGAAGCTCAGCCACTACTCCAAGCGCACCGTCGACATCGAGTACCGCTTCAACTTCACCGGCTCCGAGTGGGGCGAGCTCGAGGGCATCGCCAACCGCACCGACTTCGACCTGACCACCCACAGCCAGCACTCCGGCACCGACCTCGTCTACTTCGACCAGGCCACCGGTGAGCGCTACACCCCCTATGTCATCGAGCCGGCGGCCGGTCTGTCCCGTTCGCTGATGTGCTTCCTCGTCGACGCCTACACCGAGGACGAGGCCCCCAACACCAAGGGCGGTGTCGACAAGCGCGTCGTGCTGCGGCTCGACCCGCGGCTGGCCCCGGTCAAGGCCGCCGTGCTGCCGCTGTCGCGCAACGCCGACCTCTCGCCCAAGGCCAAGGAGCTGGCCGCGCAGCTGCGCCGCAACTGGAACATCGAGTTCGACGACGCCGGCGCGATCGGCCGCCGCTACCGCCGCCAGGACGAGATCGGCACGCCCTTCTGCATCACGGTCGACTTCGACACCCTCGAGGACCAGGCCGTCACGATCCGCGAGCGCGACTCGATGTCGCAGGAGCGCGTGGCGCTCGACCAGGTCGAGGGCTACCTCGCCCAGCGCCTCGTCGGCTGCTGAGCCGCCCACGAGCACGACCAAGGGGTATGCCGCGGAGCCCAGCTCCGCGGCATACCCCTTGTCTGTGCGTGCCCGGGAATGGAACCCGGGGGGCCTCTGTTAGGGTAGTTAAGTATTCAATAACATGCCCGGGAGGCACATCATGGAGTTCGGCATCTTCACCATCGGTGACGTCACCACCGACCCCACCAACGGGCGTACTCCCTCAGAGAACGAGCGGATCAAGGCGACCGTCGCCATCGCACGCAAGGCCGAGGAGGTCGGGCTCGACGTCTTCGCGACCGGCCAGCACCACAACCCGCCGTTTGTCGCGCCGGCGAACCCGCCGATCCTGCTCGCCAGCCTGGCCGCGCAGACCGAGCGGCTCGTGCTCTCCACCTCGACGACGCTGATCACGACGACCGACCCGGTGCGCATCGCCGAGGACTACAGCTATCTCCAGCACCTCGCCGACGGCCGAGTCGACCTGATGATGGGCCGCGGCAACACCGGCCCGGTCTACCCGTGGTTCGGCAAGGACATCCGCGAGGGCGTCCCGCTGGCCGTCGAGAACTACCACCTGCTGCGCAGGCTGTGGCGTGAGGAGAACCTGACCTGGGAGGGCAAGTACCGCACGCCGCTCCAGGGCTTCACCGCGATGCCGCGCCCGCTCGACGGGGTCGCCCCGTTTGTCTGGCACGGGTCCATCCGCACGCCGGAGATCGCCGAGCAGGCCGCCTTCTATGGCGACGGCTTCTTCCACAACAACATCTTCTGGCCGATGCGCCACACCAAGCAGATGGTCGACCTCTACCGCCGCCGGTTCGAGTTCTATGGCCACGGGCAGGCCGACCAGGCCATCGTGGGGCTCGGCGGCCAGGTCTTCATGCGGCCCAACAGCCAGGACGCCGTGCGCGAGTTCCGGCCCTACTTCGACAACGCCCCGGTCTATGGCCACGGCCCGTCGCTGGAGGACTTCGCCCGCGAGACGCCGCTGACCGTCGGTTCGCCCCAGCAGGTCATCGAGCGGTATGCCGCGATGGCCGACCACGTCGGTGACTACCAGCGCCAGCTCTTCCTCATCGACCACGCCGGACTGCCGCAGGAGACCGTCCTGGAGCAGATCGAGATGCTGGGCACCGAGGTTGTCCCCGAGCTGCGCCGCATCGCCGACGCGCGCCGTCCCGCCCACGTGCCGGCGACCGCGCCGACCCACGCCCAGCTCATCGAGGCGGGGGAGTCCTCGCCCAACGCCCACGTCAACCCCGCAGCCCGCAACGCCCAGAGCGAGGCGGCCCGTCAGTCCCGAGAGGGGGCCCGCGCATGACCCGTCGCATCGTCGCCATCTCCGCCGGACTCGGCAAGCCCTCGAGCACCCGACTGCTTGCCGACCAGCTGCGAGTCGTTGGAGCGCAACGTGACCCGTCGTGGCGAGGCCGTCGAGGTCGAGGTGGTCGAGCTGCGCGAGATCGCGGGAGAGATCACCAACCACATGCTGACCGGCTTCCCCTCGGGGGAGCTGGCGGCAGTGATCGACCGCGTGCTCGCCGCCGACGGCATCATCGCCGTGACTCCTGTCTTCGCCGCGTCCTACAGCGGGCTGTTCAAGTCCTTCTTCGACGTGCTCGACGTCGACGCACTGGTCGGCAAGCCGGTGCTGCTCGCCGCCACCGCGGGGACGCCACGGCATTCGCTCGTCATCGACCACGCGATGCGGCCGCTCTTTGCCTATCTGCGCGCGCTCGTCACGCCCACCGGCGTAATGGCGGCCAGCGAGGACTTCGGCACGGCCGGACTGGCCGGTCGCGTCGACCGCGCGGCGGACGAGTTCGCCGCGCTGGTGCTCGCCGGCGGCCAGGGTGCGGTGGCCGGCCTCGGCCCGTCGGGCGAGGAGTCCGGCAGGGTCAGCGGCACGACCGACCGCTTCGATGCGGTCACCGACTTCGCGTCCCTGCTGGGCGACCAGCTGCGCTGAGACACCACCCGGCCCGGCCAACGCCGGCCGCCCGACCGACCACCACCCTTTGGCCCACTTGGGCACGATCGCCCCGGGGCGTTCGTGACCAAGTGGGCCAAAGACGTCCGCGGGTGTGTTGCCAGTCGGCCGGCCGCGGGGCGGTCAGGCGAGGGGCGGTCAGGCGGTGCCGGGCTCAGGGCCGGTGGCCACGGGGTGGCCGGGGCCGCGGCACCAGTCGCTCCACGAGCCGGGATAGAGCGCCGCGGTGAAGCCCGCCTCGCCCAGGGCGAGCACCTCGTGGGCGGCGGTCACGCCGGACCCGCAATAGGCGGCCACCGGTCGTGAGCCGTCGACGCCGAGGCTGGCGAAGCGCTCACGCAGCACCTCGGGGGAGTGGAAAGTCCCTGTCTCCGTGAGGTTCCCGGTCGTCGGGGCGCTGACGGCGCCGGGGATGTGCCCGGCGACGGGGTCGATCGGCTCGCTCTCCCCGCGATAGCGCTCACCCGCTCGGGCGTCGAGCAGGAGACCGTCCAGTGCCGCCCGCAGCACGTCGTCCTCGCCGAGCGTCGGCATCGAGCCCGGGTGGACGACGACGTCGCCGATCGTGGCGGGCGGCGGCTCCTCGGTGGTCGTCGGGCCGCCGGCAGCCGTCCATGCGGCGAGCCCTCCGTCGAGCACCCGCACGTCGGTCAGGCCGAGCCAGCGCAGCACCCACCACGCCCGGGCCGCGGACATCGACGGGCCACCGTCATAGACGACGACCGAGCTGTCCCGGTCGACCCCGACCGCCCGCAGCCACGACTGCACCCGCATCGCCGACGGCAGCGGGTGCCGGCCCCCGGCCCGGTCCTCCCGCGGCTCATCGGCGAGCTGGGTCTCGAGGTCGACGAAGTGCGCACCCGGGATGTGTGCCCGCTCGTAGTCGAGGCGGCCCGGCGGCGGGGTGTCCGGGTCCCGGTGTGCCGTCAGCGTCCACTGCACGTCGAGGAGGACATCGGCCGGGTGGTCCATCAGCTCCTGGGCGGAGACCAGTGCGCTCGTCATGCTTCCTAGTCAACCGCACCGGCCCAGGTCCGCGCCGGGGGCCGGGGTCGGCCAGACTGCTGCCATGGCAGTCGCGCCCCGCCTCGTCCTCGTCCACGGCTCCCGCATGAGCCGCACCCAGTGGGCCCGCTATCCCGGCCTCCTCCCCGGGGCCGAGTGCGTGGCGATCGACCTGCCCGGGCACGGCGGGCGGGCGGCCGAGCCGTTCACCTTCGAGGGCGCGATGGCCGCGATCGACGATGCCGTCGGCACCGGCGAGGCGCCCGTGGTGCTGGCCGGTCACAGCCTGGGCGGCTATCTCTCCCTGGCGTATGCCGCGCGCTCACCCGGCCGGCTCGCCGGCCTGGCCCTGCTCGGCGCCACGGGCGACCCGGCCGGGCGGGGGAGCACGGCATACCGCGGCTTCGAGACCCTCATCGAGCGCGTCGGCCCGGAGCGCATGCAGCGGGTGTCCAATGCGCTCATCCGGCGGCTGGCACCCGAGGGTGCGCTCGACGAGGACATGCTCGGCGGCGGGTATGCCGCGATCCCCGCTGCCTGGGCGGCTGTCCGGGAGCACTGTGCCCCAACGGTCCTCGCCGATGTGGACTGCCCGACCCTGCTCCTCAACGGGCAGTTGGACCAGATGCGCATCGACGTGGCCACCTTCGCCGCGCAGTGCCGCGACCCGCGCGTGGAGGTCATCGCCCACGCCACCCATCTCTTCCCGATCAGCCACGTCGAGCAGACCTGCGGTCACCTGGCCGCCTTCGTGACCGACGTCGCGGGGTGAGGATCGAGGCCGGCGGGAGCACGCGGCATACCCGCTGGGATTGGGAGGGGACGGCTCCCTCCTGAGACACTGGGTGGATCATGAGCGAGACCACGACCCTCCCGGCCCCGGTGCTCCCGCCCCTCCAGATCGGGCGGCACACCATCGGGTCACCCGTCGTGCTCGCGCCTATGGCGGGGATCACCAATAGGGCGTTCCGCAGGCTGTGCCGGGAGTATGGCAACGCGGGGCTGGCGGCCGGTGGCGCGAGCGGCGCGACCTCGCTCTATGTGAGCGAGATGATCACCTCGCGGGCGCTCGTCGAGCGCACGCCCGAGACGATGCGCCTGATCGAGCACGACGAGGACGAGCAGCCCCGCTCGATCCAGCTCTATGGCGTGGACCCGGCGACCGTCGCGGCGGCAGTGCGGATCATCGTCACCGAGGACCGGGCCGACCACATTGACCTCAACTTCGGCTGCCCCGTGCCCAAGGTCACGCGCAAGGGCGGCGGCTCGGCCCTGCCGTGGAAGCGCGATCTCTTCCGCGACATCGTCGCTGGTGCCGTCCGTGAGGCCGCGCCCTTTGACGTGCCGGTCACGGTCAAGATGCGCAAGGGCATCGACGACGACCACCTGACCTATCTCGATGCCGGCCGCATCGCCGAGCGCGAGGGAGTCGCTGCCGTCGCCCTGCACGGACGCACTGCGGCACAGGCGTATTCGGGCCAGGCCGACTGGAGCGCGATCGCCCGCCTCAAGGAGACCGTCACCACTGCCCCAGTGCTCGGCAACGGCGACATCTGGTCGGCCGAGGACGCCGTGCGCATGGTGCGCGAGACCGGCTGCGACGGTGTCGTCGTCGGGCGCGGCTGCCTGGGCCGACCGTGGCTGTTCACCGATCTCGCCGCGGCCTTCGCCGGTCACTCGGCCCGCGTGCGGCCGACCCTGGGTGAGGTGTCGGCGACACTGCGGCGGCACACCGTCTATCTGACCGACTTCTATGGCGAGGAGGGCAGGGCCTGCCGCGACATCCGCAAGCACATCGCCTGGTATCTCAAGGGCTTCCCCGCCGGGTCCACCGTGCGCAACCGCCTCGCGCTGGTCAACACCCTGGCCGACCTCGACGAGCTGATCGCCACCCTCGACCCGAGCGTGCCCTGGCCCGGCGAGGCCGCCGAGGGCCAGCGTGGCCGCGCCGGCTCGCCCCGCGTCGTCGCCCTGCCCGACCGCTGGCTGGAGTCGCAGTCCCTCTCCGACGACGACCAGGCCCAGGTCGCTCAGGCCGAGCTGTCCGTCTCCGGCGGCTGAGCGGCCCTCACCCACGCGGTCGCGACGCGCGGGCCGAGGCGCCGCGACGCGTGGTGCTCCCTCCCGCCTAGGATCGAGACCGTGACGTATGCCGCGCGGGACCGGGAGCGCTGGGTCGCCGAGGACCCGGTGCACAAGCGTGCCGACCGTGACGACTTCGCCCGTGACAGGGCGCGGCTGGTGCACTCGGCCTCGCTGCGCCGCCTGTCGGCAAAGACCCAGGTGGTCGCGCCCGTCGACGACGACTTCGTGCGCAACCGGCTCACGCACTCCCTCGAGGTCGCCCAGATCGGGCGGGAGTTCGGGCAGGCCCTGGGGTGCTCGGCCGACGTCGTCGACACCGCCTGCCTTGCCCACGACCTCGGCCACCCGCCCTTCGGCCATAACGGCGAGACCGCCCTCGACGCGATCGCCGCCGACATCGGCGGCTTCGAGGGCAATGCCCAGACCCTGCGTCTGCTGACCCGCCTGGAGCCCAAGCGAATGCACCCCGACGGCCGTCCCGCCGGGCTCAACCTCACCAGGGCCTCGCTCGACGCCACCACCAAATACCCATGGCGCCGCGGCGAGGGCCCCACTCCCACAAGGAAGTTCGGCGTCTATGACGACGACCTGCCCGTCTTCGAGTGGTTTCGCGCAGGCGCCGAGCCCGGCCATCGCGCCTTCGAGGCGGAGGTCATGGACTGGTCCGACGACGTCGCCTACTCCGTCCATGACGTCGAGGACGCGATCGCCTCGGGCCGTCTCGACCCGCGGGCGCTGCGTGACGAGGCCGAGATCGAGCACTTCCTCGCCGTCGCCGGCACCACCTATGCCGCCGACCTCAGCCGCGACGACATTGGCGCCGCGCTCGACCGGCTCCAGGGCACGGGGGCCATGCCCCAGGCGTTCACCGGCTCGCTGGCCGACCTGGCCACCCTCAAGGACATGACCTCGCGGGTCATCGGCCGCTTCGTGCTCGCCGTCGAGGTCGCCACCCGGCATGCCCACGGCGAGGGCGCGCTCGTCCGGCACGAGGCCGACCTCGTCATCCCCGACGAGACCCGCGCCGAGGTCGCCGTGCTCAAGGGCGTGGCCGCCCACTTCGTGATGCGCACCGACGAGCGGCTGGCGATCCTGGCCGACCAGCGCGCGGTCATCGACTCCCTCGCCGCCGCATATCTCACCGACCCCCACCGCCTCGACCCGCCCATGCGCGCGGCCTGGGAGGCCGCCGACAGCGACGGCGAGCGCCTGCGGGTCGTCGTCGACCAGATCGCCTCGCTCACCGACGTGCGCGCGCTCGCCCTGCACCGGGCCTGGCACTGAGGTCCGGTATGCCGCGGGGCCGGCCCCGCGGCATACCTCCTGTGCACGGGCTGGCTGGGGGCGGCGTCGGGCCGCATAGACTGCGGCGAGACCAGGAGGAGGGTTTGTGGCCGGGCTGATCAAGGCCGAGGACATCGCCGCCGTCAAAGAACGGACGTCGATCGAGGACGTCGTGCGCGAGCACGTGACGCTCCGTCCCGCGGGCCCCGGGTCGCTCAAGGGGCTGTGCCCCTTCCATGACGAGAAGACGCCCTCCTTCACCGTGCGCAATGCCGTCGGCGCCTATCACTGCTTCGGCTGCGGCGAGGGCGGCGATGTCATCTCCTTCGTCCAGAAGGTCGAGCACCTGACCTTCTCCGAGTCTGTCGAGCGGCTGGCGCAGAAGCTCGGCATGGAGCTGCGCTATGAGGACGGCGGGTCGCGTCCCCGCGAGGAGGGCCTGGGTCGTCGGGCGCGGCTGCTCGAGGCGCACCGTGTGGCACAGGAGTTCTATGCCGACGCCCTGATCAACCTACGTGACGCCCGCGCGGCGCGGGACTTCCTGCGGGAGAGGGGTTTTGACCGCGCGGCCGCCGAGCGCTTCGGCATCGGCTATGCGCCTCGGGGTGGCGAGGACCTCTCCCGACACCTGCGCGGCAAGGGGTTCAGCGACGACGAGCTGACCCTGGGCGGCCTCTCCGGGCGTGGCTCGCGAGGCCTGTATGACCGCTTCCGGGGCCGGCTCGTGTGGCCCATCCACGACATCACCGGCGACACGATCGGCTTCGGCGCCCGGCGGCTCTATGACGACGACCGCATCGTGGCCAAATACCTCAACACCTCCGAGACGCCCATCTACAAGAAGTCGACCGTCCTCTATGGCCTCGACCAGGCCAAGAAGGCCATCGCCAAGGACCGGCGCGCGGTGGTCGTCGAGGGCTACACGGACGTGATGGCGGCCCACCTGTCGGGGGTGGAGGGGTCCGTCGCGACGTGCGGCACGGCCTTCGGCGTTGACCACATCAAGGTGCTCCGGCGCATCATGCGCGATGAGGCCGAGCTCGCCCCGGCCCGTGTCGTCTTCACCTTCGACGGTGACGCGGCCGGGCAGAAGGCCGCGATGAAGGCCTTCGCCGAGGACCAGCGGTGGGCCTCGCAGTCCTATGTCGCGGTGGCCGCCGACGGCATGGACCCCTGTGATCTGCGACTGGCCAAGGGCGACGAGGCGGTGCGCCACCTGGTCGACGACGCGGTGCCGATGTTCGAGTTCGCGGTGCGCACGACGATCGCCCGCTTCGACCTGTCGACGGCCGAGGGCCGGGTGCAGGCGATGCGCGCCGCCGCCCCGATCGTGCAGGGCATCCGCGACTCCTCGCTGCGCCCCGAATACACGCGCGCGGTCGCCGGGTGGCTCGGCGTCGAGGTCGAGCAGGTCGCCTCCGAGGTCGCCCGTGCCGGCCGGATGGCGACGCGCTCGGCCCGGGGCGAGGAGCGCCATGCCCCCGTCGACACCGACGCGGTGCCCGAGCCCACGCCGCAGGAGGGGCGCGCCGTGATGCCCACGCCCGACGTGCGCGACCCGCTCGTCTTCACCGAGCGACAGCTCCTCCAGCTGATTCTCCAGTTCCCGACGATGTTCTCCGGGGCCGTCCTCGACACCATCCCCGATGGCTCCTTCGCGGCGCCGGCCCACGCCGCGGTCTTCGCCGGCATCCGTGCTGTCGGGCGGCCCGCCCCGGACGAGTCCCTGGCGGGCTGGTCGGCGCGCGTCACCGAGGCCACGCCGACCGTCGTCCACCCGCTGCTCGCCGAGCTGTCCGTGGCGACCCTGCCCCTGCGCATCGACTCCTCCACCGGTATGCCGCGGCGCCAGGACGCCGAGCTGATCCTCGCCAAGGTGCGCGAGACCGAGCTGACCCGCCGTGTCGCGGACGCCATGTCGGCGCTGCGGCGGATCAGCAACGACCCCTCCGCCGACCCCCAGGAGATCCGTTCGATGAGCACCGACCTGCAGTCGCTCCAGCGTGAGCTGGCGACCCTCCGTGCGGGAGGCGAGGGCTGATGGGGCTCTTCTCTGGGCTCTCGGGGCGTCGTGAGCAGCTGTCGCCCGGGGTCAGGGAGGCCCTCGGGCTCGCCTCGGGGGAGCGCCTGCTCGCGTGGGCGACCGAGGACGGCACCGGGCGGGTCGTCGCGGCCACCAACCATCGGCTCGTCACCGTCACCTCCGGCGCAGCCGAGCTGTCCGCCGCGTGGCACGAGATCTCGCGCGGCTCGTGGAGCCAGGAGGCAGCGATGATGTCGGTCTTCTTCGCCGACGACCGCTTCCCCGTGCAGTGGCGGTTCGACGAGGGCGAGCCGCGGCTGCTGCTCCAGACCATCCGTGAGCGCGTGCAGGCCTCGGTCGTCCTCGCCCAGGAGGTCAACCTCGGCCCCCAGCAGGTGGCCCAGACCGCGCTGCGCAAGGACCTCGCCACCGGCGAGATCAGCGAGCAGACCGTCCTGGGCAAGGGCGCCCGGCGAGACGACCCGGAGCTCGCGATGGCCGTGCGCGAGACCCTCGATGCCCTGCGTGAGCAGATCGGGATCGACTGACCGCCCAGGCGCCGCCCCCGTTTTCGTCCGGGGGCCCTTAGTTTGCTATGGTTTCCCAGCGCTGTTCGCAGTGCATTCCCCTGTAGCTCAATTGGCAGAGCAGCCGGCTGTTAACCGGCAGGTTGTTGGTTCGAGTCCAACCGGGGGAGCAGCGCCAAGGCCCCGACCATCACCGTCGGGGCCTTTGTCGTGCGCGCTGTGGTGCCAGTCGTCGGGTCAGCCGTTGCCGGGCCAGGTGCCGACCTGGGCGCCGCGGGTGTCGAGGACGCAGCCGCGGCCCGCGCCGACCGCCTCGAGCGCGGCCAGATCGCCTGCGCCATAACGCTCCAGGTCGTGGGGTGCGGGTGCCTCGCCGGAGTTCATCAGCTGGGTGGCGTCGTCGGCGTGGCCGACCCCGACGGCGTGGGCGAGCTCGTGGAGCAGCACGGTGCCGCGGCGGGGCAGCCCGGTGCTCTGGGTGGGTGCGCCGAAGCCGGGCACCAGGTCATAGCGCTCGTTGATCACCACGCGGCCCTGGACGATCCAGCCGGTGGGGCGGCCGTCCTCCCCGCGATAGCCCGGCACCTCGGCGGCCGTGCCCCCGGCCATCGGCACCACGCCGCCCTCGATGGGGTCGAGCATGCTCGTCGCATCCGGGTCGGCCCAGGCGACCACGAGGTCCACACCCGCGCCGAGCGACGCGGTGTCGTTCTGTGGCACGACGCCGGTGGTGCCGGCCTCGACGAAGGTCAGTCCCGTCGCGCGGCTCACCTCGGCCAGGGCCGCGCGCACATCCTCGGCCGCGCCGACGGGGGCGCCCTCGTCCACGGCATACCGGATGGGGGCGCACGGGTTCCAGCGGGCGGTGCCCGGCCGGGCCATCTCGGGGCGGCCGACCGGCTCGTAGGGCGGGTCCACCCTGAGGTGGAGGGGGTCTGAGACCTCCTCGTCGCCTCCGAGGACGCGCACGCGCAGCTCCATGTCACTGGCGTATGCCGTGGTGGGGGCCGCCAGCCGCGCCCGGCCGTCGTCGATCGTGGCCCGGGAGAACTCGGTCCAGGCCCGACCAGTGCGCCGCTCGAGGACCGCGGTCCGCCCGTCGGCGTCGGACATCTCGACCCCTGCCCAGACCTGCTGCCCCACGGTCGCCCGGTCGGAGCTCAGCGAGACCTCGAGACCGCCCCACCACAGCAGCCCGGCCGGGAAGGACAGCTGGGCAGCGAGCAGCGGCACGCCAATGGCGCGCGCGACAAATCGAGTGGCGCCGGACGGCAACCGCATTGATCCCCCTGTTTGGACCTCGCCGAGACCTCGCCCCCTGGCGGATCCGTGCAGGTCACAGTCTAAACGGGGCCGGACGGCCGCTCAGGCGCAGGTGTCCGGTGCCGGCGGCTCGTGCTCGGCCAGCGGGGTGCCGGCGCCGAAGTGCCGCCGCAGCGACTCGGCCCACTCGCCGGACTCGATCATGTCGGTGATCGCCGTCCGGACGCGCTCGCAGCGATCGCGGTCGCCGCGGGGGAGCGCGACGCCATAGCGCTCGACGGTGTAGGGCTCGTTGACGAGGCGCACCCGGTCGCGCAGCCGGGGCAGCGCGGCATACCCGGCCAGGATGGCGGCGTCGTCGCTGACCGCGTCGACCTTGCGCTCGGTGAGGGCCTCGATGCACTCGCCGGAGGTGTCGAGCTCACGCAGCAGCACGCCCCCGGTCGTGCGCCGGATCTGCGCGGAGGCGGTGGATCCACGCACGACACACACGGTGTGGCCGGGGAGGTCGGTGCGGCCGCTGATGGGCGGCTCGCCCGCGCGCACCAGGACGTCCTGGCCGGTGACGAGATAGGGCCCGGCAAAGGCCACGCGCTGGGCGCGCTCGGGCGTCATCGAGAACGCGGCCACGACGATGTCGGCCTGGCTCGTGGTCAGGAGGTTCTCGCGCTGGCTGGCCACCGTCGCCACAAAGACGGGGGTGCGGTCGAGGGCCGCGGCGATGCGCCGACCCACGTCGATGTCGAAGCCGGCGAACTCCTCGCCGGTCCGCTGGCTCAGCCCTGGCTGGGAGGTGGTGACCCCGATCCGCAGGGTCCCCGCGGCGTCCTGACCCGGCGTCGTGCACGCCGAGACGACCAGGAGGTATGCCGCGAGCGCGGCCACGGCGGCCGCCAGCCGACCGCGGCGCCGGTTCCCTCCCGCGTCAGGCACCGTCGCGGGCCAGCGGCTCGGTCGGCGGGTTCCCGACGGGGAACTCGGCCTGGAAGTCGTCATAGGAGCGCGGGTCCTCGAGCGGCTCGACGTGGGTGACCAGGTGCAGGTCGGGGAGGGTCTCGCGCAGGGCGGCCTCCACCTCCTCGGCCACATCGTGGCTGCGCTGCACCGTCCAGCCGCCCGGCACGAGCATGTGCACCTCGGCGAAGCCCTGGTGCCCGGCGACGCGGGTGCGCAGACCGTGGAAGCGGACCTCGGGTGACTCGAACCGCTCGAGGACGGCCGCGATCTGGGCGTTCTCCTCGGCGTCCATGGCGCCGTCCATCAGGCCCCTGCCCGAGGCGCGGATCAGCTGCACGCCGGCCACGATGATGTTGATGCCGACCGCGGCCGCGACGATCGGGTCGAGCCGCTCGATGCCCGTCACGGCGACGAGCAGGACACCGACGACGACGCCGACCGAGGTCCACACATCCGTCATGAGGTGCTTGCCGTCGGCCTCGAGGGTGATCGAGCGGTGCTGGCGCCCCGCCCGCAGCAGCACGAGCGCCACAGCGCCGTTGATGATCGAGGCGACGATCGAGATGCCCAGGCCGATCCCGACGTTCTCGATCGGACGCGGGTTGAGGAAGCGGTCGACCGCCTGCCAGATGATGACGACGGCCGCGACAAAGATCATCAGGCCCTCGATGGCGGCCGAGAAGTACTCGGCCTTGGTGTGCCCGAAGTGGTGCCCGTCATCCGCCGGGCGCGCGGCCACGGTGAGCGCGATGAGGGCCGCCACCGCCGCCACGAGGTTGACGATCGACTCGGCGGCGTCGGAGAGCAGTCCGACCGAGCCGGTGACCGCCCACGCGCCGGCCTTGAGCCCGATCGTGAGGATCGCCGCGGCAATCGACAGCCACGCGTACTTGCGCAGGTCGCGAGTGGGTTTGTCGATCGTGCTCTCGGCGGTGCTCACACAGACAATCTAGGCGTTTGGGACGGGGGTCGCATGCAAGGCAAGGCTCCCCTGTGGGGTGTGGTGCCGGGTCGGTGGCAGGCGACTGTGGGTGGCAGAGTGTCCCCGGCACTCCGGCGCTTGAGAGAGGGAACGCACGTGGCGGCATTCGGATGGAAGCTCAAGGGCGACGGGCACACCCTGGCACCGGGGGAGGTCGTCGCGCCCGATGAGCGACTGGCCTGGGGCAAGACGATCGGGCTGGGCGCACAGCACGTCGTGGCCATGTTCGGGGCGACCTTCGTCTTCCCGCTCCTCATGGGCCTCAACCCACAGCTGGCGATCATGCTCAGCGGCTTCGCGACGCTGTGCTTCCTGCTGGTCCTCAAGGGGACCATCCCCAGCTATCTCGGCAGCTCGGCGTCCTTCGTCGGCATCGCCGCCGCGATCAGCCGCCAGCCGGGCGCCGACCTGTCGACGCTCACCGGCGCGACCCTGGTCTGCGGTCTCGTGCTCGCGATCGTCGGCCTGGTCATCCACGTCGTCGGCAGCGGCGTCATCCACGCCGTCCTGCCACCCGTGGTCACCGGCGCGGTGGTGATGCTCATCGGCTTCAACCTGGCCCCTGTCGTGGCCGACACCTACTGGCCACAGGACCAGTGGGTCGCCCTGGCGGTGATGATCTTTGCGATCGTGTGCGCCGTCGCCTTCCGCGGGTTCATCGGGCGCATCTCGATCTTCCTGTCCCTGGTCTTCGGCTATCTCCTGTCCTGGCTGCTCGACAAGGTCATCGGCCCCGTCACCTCGGTGATGCCCGGCACGACCTTCCTGCGCACCGACCTCACCAAGCCGTGTCCTCCCGACGTGGACGCCACCCTGCTGTGCGTCCAGCAGCCCTTCGCCCACAACCGCGTCGACTTCTCAGCGGTCGCGGACGCCGCGTGGTTCGGCCTGCCGCAGGTGACCAAGGTCGTTGACGGGCAGACGATCCCGGGCATGCACTTCCCGACCTTCTCGATGGCCGCCATCCTGCTCGTGCTGCCGGCCGTGGTCGCCCTGATCGCCGAGAACACCGGCCACGTCAAGGCCGTCGCCGAGATGACCGGGGCCGACCTCGACGGCCAGATGGGCAAGGCCATCGCCGTCGACGGCCTGACGACCATGGCCTCCTCGGCGGTCGGCGGCGCACCCACGACCACCTATGCCGAGAACATCGGCGTCATGGCCGCCACCCGGGTCTACTCCACCGCCGCCTATTTCGTCGCAGCGCTGTTCGCCATCGCCTTCGGCCTGATCCCCAAGTTCGGCGCGCTGGTCGCCGGCGTGCCCGGGGGAGTGCTCGGCGGGATCTGCGTGGTGCTCTACGGCATGATCGGCCTGCTGGGCGCCAAGATCTGGCGCGAGAACGACGTGGACTTCTCCAACCCCGTCAACCTCGTCCCCGTCGCCGCCGGCATCATCATCGGCATCGGCAACACCACCCTCGACCTCTCGCGGGACTTCCAGCTCGGCGGCATCGCGCTAGGCACGATCGTCACCATCGCCGCCTATCACCTGGCGCGCGCCACGGCCCACGCCGACCTCAAGAGCGCCGACGGTGCGGTCATCACCGTGGGCCATGAGGGCACCGACCGCTTCGACGACGACCTGCGCTGACAAGGCGGGTATGCCGCGGGGCCGGCCCCGCGGCATACCCCGCCTCTGGTCGGGCGCACGGCCGAGGCCGGGCCACCCACGTGGGGCGGCCCGGCCTCGGCGTTGTGCGGGAAGGGCTGTCAGAGAACGGTGTCCTCGTCGATGTCGCGGTCCTTGGACTCGACCAGGAAGTAGGTGCACAGCACGCTGATCGCGGAGAGGATCGCGAGCATGACACCGACATTCATGCTGTTGCCGGCGGCGACGAACTTCGCGGCCAGCAGCGGCGGGATGGCGCCACCGAAGATGCCGGCGAGGTTGTAGCCGAGGCCGGCGCCGGTGTAGCGGTAGCGCGGCTCGAACAGCTCGGGGAGCGCGGCGCCCGCGGGGCCGTAGGCGATGCCGAAGATCACCAGGGTGCCGATGAGGCCGAAGACATAGAGGAAGACGTTCTTGGTGTCGAGCATCGGGAAGAGCAGCAGCGTCCAGATGACGGCGAGGATGCAGCTGAGCATGATCACCCGGCGACGGCCGAAGCGGTCGGACATGGTGGCCGAGATCGCGATGGACACGCCGAAGAAGAGCGCCGCGACCATGCCCATGCCGAGGACGAACGGCATCGAGAAGCCGAGGACCTTGGTGGCGTAGGTCGTCAGGAACGCGGTGCCCATGTAGAAGAGGGAGAACAGCGAGGCGAGCGCCCCACCGGCGATGAGGATCTCCTTCCACTGGTGGCGGATCGCGTCGATGAACGGGGGCTTGCGGGCGGGGTCCTGGCCGAGGCGCTTCTCGGCCTCCTTGAAGACCGGCGTCTCGTCGACGCGGGTGCGGATCCACAGGCCGACGAGGACCAGCAGCGAGGAGAGCAGGAAGGGGATGCGCCAGGCGTACTCGACGAACGCGCTGTCCGGCGAGATCTTCGCGCCGCCGGAGGTCAGGGCAAAGATCAGGTAGGTGCCGGAGGAGAGCAGGAAGGCGAAGGCCGGGCCGAGCTGGGGGAACATCGCGTACTTGCCGCGCTGGCCCTTGGGGGCGTACTCAGCGGTCAGCAGCGTCGCGCCGGCCCACTCGCCGCCGACCGCGAAGCCCTGGAAGAAGCGGAGCGCGACCAGCAGGGTCGGGGCCCAGATGCCGATGCCGTCAGGGGCGAATCCCCATGCGCCAGAGCTGTATCCGGGCAGGAGGCCGATCAGGATCGTGGCCAGGCCCATGATGAGCAGCGTCCAGACCAGCGTGCGCTTGCGGCCGATGCGGTCACCGAAGTGGCCGAAGACGATCGCGCCGACGGGGCGGGCGAAGAAGGCCACCGCGAAGGTCGCGAAGGAGGCCAGCGTGGCCGTCGCCGGGTCGGACTTGCTGAAGAAGACCGTCGGGAAGACGAGCGCCGCAGCGGTGCCGTAGATGAAGAAGTCGTAGAACTCGATGGTGGTGCCGATTGAGCTGGCGGCGGCCACACGGCCCATCGAGGGGCCGGACCGCTCCTCGGGCACTGCCTCGCGAGCGCTGTCGATGGTCGTCACGGGTATCTCCGTTTCACAAGGGGATGCCCAGGGGAGGGCGGTGCCGGTCCGGGTGACCGGTTGCGAGGAAGGTAGTGAGGTTCTTCACAGGGTCGTTACCCCCGGATTGGGGTGGGACCGTCTGACTCGGGCAGGCGACCGCTGGGCGCGCCGGATGACGCCCCGGTCGCGGGCGGGGTGCAGGGTGAATGGGTCAGGGCAGGAGGCCCAGAACCCTTGCGCGAGTGACGGATTCCATCCGGGTGGAGGTCTCGAGCTTGTGGGCGACCGAGCGCAGATAGGCCTTGACGGTCTCCGCGGACAGGCCGAGTCGGGTGGCGGCCTCGGCGTTGGAACAGCCCAGGGCGACCTGGGCGAGGACGTCGAGCTCGCGGGGGGAGAGGACGGGGCCGGCCGCCGCCTGGCGACGGCTGAGCCCGAGGCCGGCGATCTGCGCGCCGGCGGTCATCAGCCGGGCCCGCAGGTCGGGGTCGTCGACCGCCGCGGCGATGGCCCGCAGCTCGCCGTGGACCTCGCGCAGCCGCGCGAGATCGGCAGGCTCCAGGCCATGGACCTGCTCGGCGCGGGCGACCTCCGACATCGACACCCGGCGGTCCACCTCATCGCGCACCTCGAGCTCGCGGCTGAGGGTGCGGGCGGCCTCGAGGAAGGAGGTCTTGACCTGGTCGCCGATCCCGGAGCTGACATGCGCCGCGCCATAGAGGACGGTGCGAGCCCGTCCGCTGGCGATGACCGGCACCGCCACCATGGCCCGCAGTCCCTCCTGGGAGACGATGTGGGTGTAGTCCTTGGTGATCGCGGTGCTGCGTGAGTAGTCCTCGAGGGTGGTGGGCCGCTTGGTGTCCATGACCTTGCCGCCCAGGCCCGTGCCGGATCGCACTCGCAGACCGTTCATCCCGCGCGTGCGGGTGCCGAGGAACTGGTTGAGCGTGACGGTCCCGTCGCCGCAGGCCCCCGCGAAGACGACGGGCAGGGTGCTGGTGGTGCGCAGATGGCGAAGGGTCGCCATGGTGGCGTCGCTGTCGCGCGGTCGCAGGTCCTGCATCGACGATGCCCCTCTGGTGCGGCCGGACACCGGCGTCCGGCTTTCCCGACACCGTAGGGGGTATCGCCCCTACCTCGGGTGAACTTGCGATCAGCGGGCGTTCCGCGCGTCGAGCGGCAGGGCGGTGGGTGCGGATCTGTCCGGGTGTGGGCGGTGACACAACGGTGTTTTCCGGACTTTTCGGGACGCGCGGGGCGAATCTCTTTAGAGTTCAACCATGATGCGCTCTCGCCCCCTCTTCGCCGCGCTGGCCAGCGCCTTCGCGGTCGCGGCCACCGTCGCGATGGCTGCTCCAGCCCACGCGGCCCCCGTCGTGAAGGTCACGCGGATCCACTACGACTCCTATGGGTCCGCGAAGGACAACTACACCAACGCGAGCCTCAACGACGAGTACGTCGTCATCAAGAACATGACGGGCACCGCCCGCATGCTGACCGGCTGGACCCTGCGCGACAAGACGGGGTTCACCTACCGCTTCCCGACCTATCGCCTCGCTGCCTACGCGAGCGTGACGGTCCGGACCGGCAAGGGCAGCGCGACGCAGGCGAACCGGTACTACAACAAGAGCAGCTACGTCTGGAACAACAACACCGACACGGCATACCTGCGCAACTCCGCGGGCACGCTGATCCACTCCTGCTCCTACAACGACGGCACGAGCACCACAACCTCCACCAAGACCTGCTGAGGCCGGCTCGGCGCGCCCCCGACCTCGGGCTGGTGGCCCGGTCGCGATAGGCTCCCGCGGTGCTCGACGCGGTCTGCCGCGTGGGGCCAGCGAGGGGCGTTAGCTCAGTCGGTCAGAGCAGCGGACTCATAATCCGTCGGTCGTCGGTTCAAGCCCGACACGCCCCACCATTCCCTCGAGGCCTGGGCGAGCGGCGGTATGCCGCGGTGCGCGTCAGGCGCGCTCAGAGCCGGTTGGCCTCGGCGAGCACATCGACGAAGGCGCGGACCTCGTCGCCACCGGCAGGCGGACCGTCGACCCCACCGGCGAACGGCGCGACCCGGGTCGCGCCGGCCTCGCCCAGCACTGCGGCCTGGTCGGCGATCTCTCGGGCAGTGGCGCCGGGCCTGGTGGGCAGGAAGACGACGACCTCGAGCGGACCGCTCCGGCCGCCCCTGTCCCGCGCGTCAGCCGCGATGCCGACGGCCTCCCGGACGCGGGCGGCGTCGGCGCGCCCCTCCGGGGCCGCGTCGTCGAGGATGAGCCCGTCACCGAGCTCACCGCCCAGGGCCAGGGTGCGCGGTCCGCGGCCGCCGACGAGAAGCGGCGGGCGCACCCGGGGCGGGAAGCGCAGCCGCACCCGGTCGAGGTGCACATAGCGGCCGTCGGTGTTGACCTCCTCGCCGTCGAGCAGGGCACCGATGGCCGCGAGCTGCTCCCGCAGCAGGGTGATGGGGGAGTCGGCCCGCTGGCCGATCTGTGCCATCCAGTCCTGCACGCCGTGGCCCATCCCGGGCAGGAAGCGCCCGGGGAAGATCTCCGCCAGCGTCGCGATCTCCATCGCCGTCAGTGACGGCGCCCGCAGCGGCGTCGGCATCAGGCCGATCCCGACCGACAGCCGCTCGGTGCCACCGAGCAGGGCGGCCGCCGCGCCGAGCCCGCTCGCGGCGAAGCAGTCCTCCCACAGCCAGACCTCCGTCAGGCCGGCCGCCTCGGCCGCCCGGGCCACCTCCAGCATGTGCGCGGGTGGTTGGTCGGCGGGTTGGACCAGGGCGAGGACTGGCGGCTCATCCCATTCGAGGGTGTAGGAACCGGGGTCTGAACCCGCCGGTCTCGAG
>JAJTBD010000038.1 GCA_021287075.1 Micrococcales bacterium
GACGCGCGCCGACTACCTCACAGCCGCGCTACACCCTCATCTGGGAAGAGCCGGATTGCTTTTCGCTACGTGGCCGGAGATCAGGCTCCGGTTCGGCGATGGTAAGAGCATCTGCCACGTACATCCAGTGGAGATTTCCCTCTCGCTCGACCCGTCCGTGCACCTTCACCGGGCGTTCCTCCCGGTGAGCCTGCATTGCAATGTCGTACTGCTCGGCAGAAAGGTGGACTCGTAGCCGCCGGAAACCGAGGCCGGCAGCGCTCGTGTCCAGACGGATAACGCGGTCTCCGCCACCGGCCTCTCTGCTCAACAGGGTGACTTCACCTTCGACGAGCGCGATGGTCGGCTCCGTGTCTTGGGCCAACGCAGTCGTAGCTCGCTGTAGGACCTCCGCTTCAGGTGGCGTGAAGACGATTTCCCGAGTGGGCGCAGCATCGCTCGAGAACGAAATTTCTGTCTCGCCGTCCCCGACAAGTTCGCTCAGGGACTTAGTCAATTCGTAGGAAACGCCTTCGCGAACGGCTTCTTCGAAGGGTTCGATTCGAGGTGAGCGCGCGTAAGAGTCCAGGCACTGCCGGATTGCACCTAGAGACTTCTCCAAGACGTCGAGGATCTCCTTGCCAGAAGTCCTCTCTGGGTCGACCAGTCTGTCGCTGGACTTTCTTGCCCGCTTCTCGGCCGCCTCTGAGAGGTAGTATGCATTGTGGGCAGGTGTGAGAGCTTGAATAATGTAGCTACCGGCCTGGGGGAGGCCCATAAGCGTGTCTTCAATGAAGTTGCGCGCAAGATACGCGCTTCGGTTGCCGTGGTAACGCCTTCGCTCGACGGACGCCTTCGCGGCTGCAACCATCTGCTCGCGTGCGCGCGTGTACATTTCCTCGCCTTCATCCCACATGATGAGGCCGGAAGGGAGCGCAGTCTCCTTGCGCCACTGGGTCGTGAGAAGTTGCGCTTCGCTCGTCATGAGGCGCTGCTGGATCATGCCTGCCACCAGCGTCGGATCGTTGCTACGCAGGCGCTTCTCCGCCTTTTCGAGAAGACGCTCATAGTCGCCGGCGTCGGCGTTCATCGGGAGGAGAACCTCATCGAGGCCGTCGCGGCTGCCCCACGCTTCGAACGTGCCGTCGACGCCACCGGTCCTGATCCACCCGACTCTCTCCGCGATCAGCCGTAGCAGATCAACGCGGGGGTCGCCGTTCATGGCTTGCCTCCGGACCCGATACGGCTCATCATCAGACAAAGCGACAGATCGTCGAAGCGCTGCGTAAGCGGCGCCTTCACGGTTGGTCTGAGTGCTGAAGATTCGGGTTTTCCAGCCAAGTTGACCCAATATCCGCTGTGGTGAATGCGAAGAGATTTCGACTTGGCTAGAATCCAATCCGCTGGATCGGCCAGCATATGCATGATGACTACGATTTTGGGCACCAGCGGAGCCGCGACACTAAACTCGCGATATCGTTTGTTTGACATCGTTACGGATGCGTAGCCGCCACTCGGTGCGTTGTGTGTCGCCTTGAGCTGCACCTCAAGCCTGGCGGTTCGGTCGCCCGCCGTGTGGGTGTCGCTCTTGTGCTTCAGAGTTGCGTCGATGCCGTCATCAAAGGAATCGATGCTGACGATGCATCCTGCTGCAGCTGCTACTGCATGGAGGTAGCTCTTCTGAAGTTCTTCCATCAGGTTCGTCAGCCTCTCCGGGTAGCCGCGGATCACCTGGGGTGCGGCAGCCGGCGTTGAGGACACACACTGATGCTATCTAGGTATGTGATCTGTCAGCAGCGCATCGCAGGTAGCCGATGCTGCCAGCCACCACCGACACCCGTCGGGGTCACGTTCGGCAACTTCGAGGAGGAGCCACTGATTGGGTGTTCGTGCCACGTGCCGCCACTCCTCGGCGGTGAGAACTAGAACGACGTCGTCGCCGCGAGCCGAGGCTGCCAAGGACGCGTCGGTGTCGGCTCCGTCTGCAGGATCGGCGGCGACATCGGCGTCGTCGACCACCACCAAGCGGAGTGTCGAGCGCAGGCCGCGTGACCAGGTCATCTGACGGCGGCCATGGGAAGCCTGCTCCCACTCGTTCCAGAGCTCGACGTCATCGACGAGACCGCCCGTCGTGACGTTGTGAAGGATGCCCATGGGCGTGCGGTTCCCTCGCCGCCCCTTCTTCGAGGCTCCGCGTGCGACCTCATCGGCCGCGTCCCAACCGTTCTTCACGAAGTAGCGGTTCAGACTGCTTCCTGCTTCGTCGAGGCTCACCGGTCGCATGTCTTGGGCGTGTTCGGAAGCGAAGAAGCCCGTGCGTCCCACTATGCGTTGCCACGCTCGCACGATCGGGCCGCGTGAGGCGAGAGCCGCGAAGTGAGCCTCGAACTGCGGATCCCCGCCAACGCCATGCCAGCGAACGGAACTCGCAGGATCGAGGAACACGAGCACATGCAGGTGGACGTGCCAGCCAGCTGCGCCGTGCGTGACCTCGACGACCCTCAGTGTTCCGACGACGCCAGACGCAGCCTTGAAGTTGAGCCACGGCTTGCCGCCGACAAGACGACGCCACGACCCCGCCGCGCCGTCCCATAAGTCGCCAAGCGCATCCTCTCGGGTGTGCTGCATCGTCAGCGTCAACAGCACGACCGCACCGCCCTGACGTCGCCACTCGTCCAGCCCCTCGCGCAGTTCCTCCGCCCTGTGCTCGCCGATCACGGCCGAGCACCGTGGGCACGCCCAAACGGAACCGCACGACACGACGCCACGCCATCCCGCGATCCGCTCGCCTGGCGCCCCCTCGGACATGACCAGGGCGACCCCTGCCGAGTCGTGAGGCGTCATGCCGCAAGCGCGAACACGGTCCAGCGTCGTGATCGAACGGAGCGCTTGACGAGCCTTGAACCGCGACCGTCGACGAGCGTGCCGAGGGGTGAGGGGGGCACTGTTCGCGTAAGTATCAAGAAGGCCGACGGCTTCGCCGTCGGAGCCGAGCCAGGCTTCGGGTCCGAGCACTCCGTCTGCGCGCGGCGCTGGCGCGCCGTGCTCGACTCCGGCATCGTCCCCGGCCCGACTCGGACCGTGAGTCGTGGTGGCTGGTGAGCGGCTTCCGTCTACGGACGACGACGTGGCACCATCGAAGGGCGCACGCATCGCGTGGGAGGTCTTGTTCATCGTTCTTCTTCCTCTCTCGCGGGGCCCGTCCCGGCCAGGCGGCGGGCCCGCTCTTTGTTGGTGCGAGAGAGCGCGGCGCGCCAATTCGGCAGCAAGTTGCTGCCCAATTGGCAGAAGTGCAGCAAACTGTTGCACTTCGTCGTCCGGAACGAGGTTGGGCCACAAGTTGCGGCCCAACTGCAGGGGAGGAGTCCGAGTCCGTACGGAGTCCGTACGCCGCTCGGGTCAGCCGATCCGATCAGACACGCCAACGACGACTCGGAGCGTCAACGACGGCTCGTCCGGTAGCCCGGACACCGCCGCAGACCCTCGTAATGAATAGGTCGTCGGTTCGATTCCGACAAGCGGCTCAGACAACGCCCCCGACCCCGGTCGGGGGCGTTTCTGTCTGTGACAGCATGTGCCCATGCTTCTTGCCGGTCTTGTCGCAGCGGCTCTCGCTGCGCTCCTCCACGTCTTCATCTTCTATCTCGAGTCGATCGCCTGGACCGGGCCGAGGGCCCGGGCGACCTTCGGCACCACCGTGCAGGAGGCGGAGGCGACCAGGGAGATGGCCTACAACCAGGGCTTCTACAACTTCTTCCTCGCCATCCTGATCGCCATCGGCATCGGGGCGTATGCCGCGGGCCTCGACAGCGTGGGCCTCGCCCTCGTGCTGGCCGGCTGCGGCTCCATGGTCGCGGCCGCGCTCGTGCTCCTGCTCTCCTCGCCCGACAAGCGCGGCGCCGCGCTCAAGCAGATCACCCCGGGCCTGCTGGCGGTCGTGCTCCTCATCGCCGGCCTCGCGCTGTAGGCGACCACGCGGCATACCCCCGTCCCCGGACTCACCGCGGTCGGGGCGGCACCTGGGCGAACGCCTCGGCCCACCCCTGCGCGTCGAGGTCTCGGGGGAGTGGTGTGCCCTTGCGGGCGGTATGCCGCGCCAGCTCGCGGGCGGTGCGCCCCGGGACCCCGTTGCGCTGGAGGATCTCGGCCAGGCCGCGGCCCCGGCTCTGGAAGACCTGGGCGACCCAGCGCTGGTAGCGCGCGCGGTCCGACGGGTCCAGCAGTGGTCTGGGTCGCCGGTCCACGACGAGGAGGCCGCCGTCCACGGTGGGCATCGGGCGGAAGGCCGCGGCGGGGACGCGCTGCACGGGCGTGAACTCGTGCCAGGGCCACCACTCGGCCGTGAGCTGGGTGGCGCCGCCGACGCCGGCGCGTTTGCGGGCGACCTCCCACTGGGTGAGCAGCACCGCGCGGTGCCAGTCGGGCTCGGACAGCAGGTGGCGCAGAACCCGGGTGGTCAGGTGGAAGGGGACGTTGGAGACGACGGCGGAGCCGCGCGGCGGGGCGTGACGGAGGATGTCGCCCGTCTCGATGCAGGCGTGCGGGCCGACCCGCCTCGCGAGTCGGGTGGCCCGGCGGGCGTCGATCTCGATGCCGCGCAGCGGGCGTCCCAGGCGCGAGAGCGGGATCGTCAGGGCGCCGTCGCCGGTGCCCCACTCCACGATCGGGCCGTCCGTCTCGGCGGTGAGGGCGACGACCCGGGCGATCACCCTGGGATCGGTGAGGAAGTTCTGGCCGAGCTCATGGCGGCCGGGTCCGTGCTGGCTGGGTCGAGGCGTGCGGGGGCGTGGGGACATGGGTGGGTGGCTCCTTCTGTGCAGAGGGGAGCCGGGCAGCAGGAAGCGCCGCCCGGCAGGCTTGCCGAGTGGCGGCGCGAATGTGCGATGTGCGATCCGCGCCTCAGCGGCGGCGGATCCGGATGATCATCGACTGGCTGCTCATGGGCGCACGATAGGCAGACCGGGTGCCCGATGTCGCGGGATTTTCTGGCCGCGCGTCAGACTGTCCCCATGAGCGCACACCTCGTGGCCGTGATGGGGCGTGGTGTTGTCGCGCCTGGCGAGCCGGTCATCACCGCAGACGATCTCGGCTTCTCCCGGGGTGACGGGTGCTTCGACTCAGCGCGCGTCATCACCGAGTCAGATGGCTCCGCCCGGGTGGTCAACCTCGGCGAGCACCTCGACCGGCTCGACGCCTCTGCCGCCGCACTCGACATCACCGGACCTCCCCGCGCCGAGTGGGAGCGGCTCGTCTCCGACGCCCTCGAGTCTTGGACGACACCCGGGGAGGCGGTCCTCAAACTCGTCCTCACCCGGGGGAGCGAGTGGTCACCGGAAGCAGGGCCACTCGCCCTGCTGACGATCACCGAGAAGCCGAGCCGCCCTGCGGCACAGGCGGGCCCGCGCGGCATACCCCGGGCTCTGCGGGCGGTGACCCTGAGCAGCGGCCATCCGTCCGATGCCTTCAAGGACGCGCCCTGGCTGCTCGGCGGCATCAAGACGCTGTCCTATGTCGGCAATGTCGCGGCCGCCCGAGAGGCCAGGCGGAGGGGGGCCGACGACGCGATCCTCGTCAGCACCGACGGCTATGCGATGGACGGCCCCACATCCGGACTCATCGTCGTCAGCGACGGTGTGATGCGCACGCCGCCGACCGGAGACACCGGCATCCTCGCCAGCGTCACAGTCGACGAGATCCTCTCTGCCGCAGCGGAGTCCGGCATGCAGACCCGCATCGAGCTGATCCCGGCAGGCGACCTGCGCACGGCCGACGGCGTCTGGCTCGTCTCCTCCGGGAGAGGGCCGTCGCCGATCGTCGAGCTCGACGGCGAGCCCATCAGCGTCGACGAGGACCTGGCGGCGCGGGTGGCGGCGATGGGCGGCTTCGGGACGGCCTGATGGCGACCCCCGGGCCGCCGCCGTGAGGCGGCACATGCGGATCCGTTGACCCACTAGTGGCGCATATGCGGTGCTAGCATCCTGATTATGTCTCAGCTGCGCATCCGTGATGCTGCGATCTACCTAGGTGTCAGTGACGACACGGTCCGTCGATGGATCGACAACGGCACACTGGCTGCCTCCGTGGATGGCTCCGGCCGCAAGGTCGTCGACGGCCATGCGCTCGCGCTGGTGGCCCGTTCCCACGCCTCTCCTCCGTCGCTCCCCGATGGGATCGCGAGCTCGGCGCGCAACCGGTTCGTCGGTCTCGTGACCGACGTCAAGGTCGACAAGGTCATGGCCCAGGTCGAGCTCCAGTGCGGGCCCTTCCGGGTGGTCTCGCTGATGTCGAGCGAGGCCGTGCGGGAGCTGGGTCTGGAGCCCGGGTCGGTGGCCGTGGCCTCCATCAAGTCCACCAACGTGGTGGTCGAGACCCCACAAGGAGATTGATGAAACGCCGGTTCACGACCATTGCAGTCATCGCGCTTGCGTGCGGCACCGCCGCCTGCGGTGCCGACACCTCCGACGCGGGGGGCGGGCCCAGCGGCAGCAGCACGGCCAGCGGGGGGTCGAAGATCACCGTGTATGCCGCGGCGTCGCTCAAGTCGACCTTCGAGCACCTGGGCCAGAGCTTCGAGAAGGCGCATGACGGCACGACGGTCGAGTTCAACTTCGCGGGGTCCTCCGACCTGGTCTCCCAGATCAAGGGCGGGGCACCCGCGGACGTGTTCGCCTCTGCCGATGAGAAGAACATGACGAAACTGACGGCCGACAAGCTCCATGGGTCGGACCCCAAGGTCTTTGCCACCAACACCCTGGAGATCGCCACGCCACCGGACAACCCGGCGGGGGTGACCTCGCTCAAGGACCTGGCCGACAAGGACATCACCCTGGTCGTCTGCGCGCCCGAGGTCCCCTGCGGGGCAGCCACGGGCAAGGTCGCCAAGGCCGCCGGGATCACCCTCTCTCCCGACAGCGAGGAGCAGTCGGTCACCGACGTGCTCGGCAAGGTCAAGTCCGGTGAGGCCGACGCCGGTCTGGTCTATGTCACCGATGTCATCGGCGCAGGCGACGCGGTCAAGGGCATCGAGTTCCCCGAGTCGACGGCGGTGACCAACAGATACCCCATCGCCACGGTCGCGGTGAGCAGGAACGCAGCGCTCGGCCAGCAGTTCGTCGACCTGGTCCTCAGCGACGAGGGGCAGAAGGTGCTGGCGGACGCCGGGTTCGGCCGGCCCTGATGGGCTCCACCGTGCCACGCATCTCGCGACGACCCTCCCATTTGGACCCGCCGAGGGTGGGCGTGCCCCGGTGGATCTTCCTGCCCGCGCTGGCGGGAGCGGCCTTCGTGCTGCTCCCGCTTGTGGGCATCCTCAGCCGCGTCGAGTGGGGCAACTTCGCCGAGCTGATCACCTCCGACGCATCCCGGCAGGCGCTCCTCCTCAGCCTCAAGACCTCGAGCCTGAGCACCCTGGCGTGCATCGTCCTCGGCGTGCCGATGGCCGTCGTCCTGGCCCGCACCCGGTTCCCGGGGCAGGGCCTGCTGCGCTCGCTGGTGCTCCTGCCGCTGGTCCTGCCGCCGGTCGTCGGGGGCATCGCCCTTCTCTACACCTTCGGCCGCAGGGGCCTGCTCGGGCACACCCTCGACGTCCTCGGGCTCCAGATCGCCTTCTCCACCGCCGCCGTCGTGATGGCCCAGACCTTTGTCGCCCTGCCCTTCCTGGTGGTCAGCCTCGAGGGCGCGCTGCGCACCGCGGGGCGTCAGTACGAGGTCGTGGCAGCCTCCCTCGGGGCCCGGCCCACGACCGTCTTCCGCAGGGTCACGATCCCGCTCGTCCTGCCCGGCCTGCTCTCCGGCGCGGTGCTCTCCTTTGCCAGGTCGCTGGGCGAGTTCGGTGCCACGATCACCTTTGCCGGCAGCCTCCAGGGCACCACGCGCACCCTGCCGCTCGAGATCTATCTCCAGCGTGAGGTCAACGCCGACGCAGCGGTGGCACTGTCCCTGGTCCTCGTCGTGGTCGCCGTGCTGGTCATCGGCCTGGCCCGGCAGGGGCGGACCTCGCTGTGACCTTCGAGTTCTCCGCGCACGTCGCACCGCGCGACGTGGATGTCTCCTTCACCGTCGGTCCGGGCGAGACCGTCGCGCTGCTCGGCCCCAACGGGGCCGGGAAGTCCACCGTGCTCGCCGTCGCGGCCGGGCTGCTGCGCCCAGACCGCGCCGACGTCGTGCTCGACGGCCGCCCACTGACCGTGGCAGGGGAGGGGCGCCGGCGGGTCCAGGTGCCGCCCCACGACCGCCAGGTCGCGTTGCTCGCACAGCAGCCGCTCCTCTTCCCCCACCTCACCGTGCGCGACAACGTCGAGTTCGCGCCTCGGTCGCGAGGAGCGTCGCGGGCCGAGGCCGCCGCAGTGGCCAGGCACTGGCTGGACGAGGTCTCGGCCGGCGAACTGGCCGACCGCCGCCCGAGCCAGATCTCGGGGGGCCAGGCCCAGCGCGTCGCCATCGCCAGGGCGCTCGCGGCCGACCCGCGCCTGCTGCTCCTCGACGAGCCCATGGCTGCCCTCGACGTCGCTGTCACCCCGGCCCTGCGGCAGACGCTGCGTCGGGTGCTCGCCGACCGGAGCGCCGTCCTCGTCACGCACGACGCCCTCGACGCCCTCCTCCTGGCCGACACTGTCGTCGTCATCGAGGACGGGCGGATGGCCGAGCAGGGGCCGACAGCGGAGGTGCTGTCCCGGCCGCGGAGCGCCTTCGCGGCGCAGATCGCGGGTCTGAACATCCTCACCGGGACCTGGCGGACCGGCAGCCTCACCGTCGGCGACCGGGCGGTGCACGGCATGGTCGACGGGGCCCGGCCCACCGAGGGCGGTGCCGCCACCGCCGTCTTCTCGCCGTCGGCCGTCTCGGTCTATCGCGAGCCGCCCAGCGGCAGCCCCCGCAATCTCCTGCCCGCCCGGATCACCGAGATCGAGCCGCAGGGCGACCGGATCCGCGTGCGTGCCGGGGCGCTGAGCGCCGACGTCACGCCGCAGGCCGTCGCCGAGCTCGACCTGACGCCCGGCACCGAGGTCACCCTCAGCGTCAAGGCCACGGAAGTGACCATCTACGGCACCTGACGGCAAAACCGCTCGCGGGCCATGGTGACCCCGCCCTAGCGTTGCGGTCATGGGACCGGAGGATCTGCTGTCTGACGTCGAGCGCGCGTTCGACGGGCTCGCGCGCGACCTCCCGCGATGGGAGGACCCGCACGCCGACCCCAGCGCGCCCGGCGGCCGACGCGACTCCTACCCCGAGGAGTACTCCCGGTGCGAGCAGCCCGAGAAGTACCGCGTCGTCGGTGCCCGACTGGACGCCTGGGCCCAGGTGCTCGGCGAGCGCGGACTGGCGCGGGTGGAGGCTCTGGCCGCCGGGGCGCCCGACCCGTGGCTCGTGCGGCCAGACTGGGCACCGGACTCTGCGGCCGCATCCGTCATCGCGCCTCTGCGCGAGGACGCCGTCCCGATCACGCTCCTGCACACCGCTGTTGGCGACATGCCCGACACGGGGCGCCTCGTCCTCTTCGGGCACCCGGGCGTCCTGCTGGCCATGCTGCCCGACTGCGGCTGCGACGCCTGCGACGACGGCAGCCAGTCGCTGATCGACCACGTCGACGCGGTCATGGTGTCCGCGCTGTCCGGTGCGACCACCGTCGTGGCCAAGGGCAACGACACCGCGACCGCGACCCTCGACGGCAGCTCGTGGGGCGGCCGCCTCGTCGAGGACGACTGCTGGCGGGCGCGCACCGGCAAGGTCCGTCGCGGCGCCGTCGCCGTCTTCGGTGAGGCCTGGTCGCAGGAGTGGCAGACCCGGCTCCCGGTGCGGCCCATGGGCCACCGCTCCGGACGGCCCCGGATGCCCAGGCGCTACACCGACTGACGGGGCGTTCGTGCCCAATTGGGCGAGAGTGGGGGTCGGGGCGTTCGTGCCCAACTGGGCGAAAGTGGGGGTCGGGGACGGCACACAGAGGTGGGGTATGCCGCGGACCCCTGCTCCGCGGCATACCCCACCGGTCGTGGTGCGGCTCAGTCCTCCAGGGCCATGGCCTGCTTGAGGGACAGGCGCCCGCCGGTCTGGAGCAGCGCCCGGCGGTAGAGGCGCTCGCCGATGATGATGGTGACGGCGGCGAAGACCAGGTTGAGCGCGAGCGCGATCGCGGCCTCCCACCAGCTCGCGTCGCCGGCGACGAGCCGGCCCGGCATGACGACCGAGGAGGCGATCGGCACGAAGGAGACGATCTCGCGGACGGCGCCGGTCGCCATGAAGCCGAGGATGTAGACGATCGACAGGCCCATCGTCAGCGGCATCGTCGTCGCCTGGAGGTCCTCCTGGCGGCTGGACAGGGCGCCGGCGACCGCCCAGATGCACGCCAGGGCAAGGAAGCCGGCGAGGAAGAAGCCGAGATACCAGCCGGCCGCGCCCGAGACCGCGGGCAGGAAGCGCTTGTAGTCGGTGAACGCCAGGCCGACCAGGCCGGCCGCGGTGTAGAGGACCATCTGGCCCAGGGCCATCACGGTGTTGCCGATGACCTTGCCGGCGAGCAGCTGCCGCACGGGGATCGCCGTGGCGAGGATCTCCACGATTCGTGACTGCTTCTCCTCGACGACCGACTGGGCGATCTGCATGCCGAAGCCGAGGGCCGACATGAAGAACAGGATCGCGAAGATGAACGAGACCGCCTTGGCGAGGTTCATCTTGTCGGTGCTGCCCTCGAGCACCTTGGACTGCACTGTCGTCGCCTTGGCCAGATCGCCTTGTGAGAGACCGGCCTTGGCCGCGGTCTGCTGGAGTGTCGAGCCGAGGGCGACCTGCTGTGCGGTCTGCTGGAGGGTGCTGTTGTCCTCCTTGAGATAGGTCAGCTGCCAGCCCTTGTCGCCCTGGGAGAGATAGACATCGGCCTTCTCGTCGCGCAGCAGCTGCTCAGCGGCAGCGGTGTCGGCGACCCGCTGGACCGCCAGCCTGCGGGTCTTGTCGGCGGCCTGTGCGGAGGTGCCGATCTCCTTGGCGAAGGTCTCGGCCTGCGACGTCGTCACGGCCACCTTGACCGTGTCCTCACGCTGGCCGAGCCACACCTGCACGCCCAGCATGCCGATGATCAGCGCCAGCGAGACGAGGGTGCCGATAATGAAGCTCTTGTCGGTCATCTTCACGACGATCTCGCGCGTCGCGACGACCGGCCAGGCCGCCTCGCGGCGACCGCTCGCCCGCGGGGTCTGGGTGGGCTGGGTCTCGGGTCGTGTGGTGGTGCTCATGCCGTCACCTCGCGGTAGATCTCGGACAGACTCGGTCGCAGCTCGGCCAGCTCGCGGACGGTGCCACGGCGCACGGCCTCCTCCAGCACCCGGTGCTGGGCCTGCGCCTCGACGAACTCGACGATGGCCACGGGGCCGTCGACGTCCTCGGCCACGACACCCGGTATGCCGCGCACCCAGCCGGCGTCGCCGTCGAGGACGATGCGGTGGCGCACCCGCCCGGTGTGCTGGAGCTGCTCACGGGTGCCGTTGGCCACGACCCGCCCGTTGCTGAGGATGACCAGGCCGTCGCACAGCCGGTCGATCAGGTCGAGCTGGTGGCTGCTGAAGAGCACCGGCACGCCCTTGGCGCTCTGGCCGCGCAGCAGGTCGGCCATGGCGTCGATCGCCTTGGGGTCCAGGCCCGAGAAGGGCTCGTCGAGGACGAGCGCGATCGGCTGGGTCATCACGGCCGCGGCGATCTGCACGCGCTGCTGGTTGCCGAGGCTGAGGCTCTCGAGCTTGTCCTTGGCGCGGTCGCCGAGGCCGAAGCGCTCGAGCAGCTCCATGGCCTCGGTGCGCGCGTCGGCCGGCTTCGCGTCGTGCAGCCGGGCCAGATAGACCAGCTGGTCGAGGATGCCCTGCTTGGGATAGAGCCCCCGCTCCTCGGGCATGTAGCCGAACCGGCGGATGTCGTCGGCGGTGATCGGGCGACCCTGCCACCGGACCTCGCCGCCGTGGCGGGCGAGCAGTCCCATGATCATCCGCATGGTCGTTGTCTTGCCGGCGCCGTTGCCGCCGACGAAGCCGATCATGTGCCCCTCCGGCACATCGAAGGAGACATTGTCGACTGCGACGTTGTCCCCGAATCGCCTTGTCAGGCTGTCGATCTCGAGCATCTCGAGCTCCCCTGGTCGTGTGGGCGTTCCCTGTGACCACAAACCTAGGGGCCACGCCGGGGGAGCGGATCAGCCCCACGGCGGAGATCGGCGGCCAGGCTCACTCCCCCGGGAGGATGAGCCCCGCCTCGTAGGCGAGCACGACCGCCTGCACCCGGTCGCGCAGGTGCAGCTTGGCCAGGCAGTTGGAGACATGGGTCTTGACGGTCGCCTCGCCCAGATAGAGCTCGCGCGCGATCTCGCCATTAGACATCCCCCGGGCGACCAGGGTGAGCACCTCGCGCTCGCGCGCGGTCAGCTGCTCCAGGGCGCTGGCCTTGTCCTCGTCCACTCGAGCGGGAGGGTATGCCGTGTCCGCGGCTGCCGGGGTGCCCTGCGTCATCTCGGCGATCACCCGCTTGGTGACCTCCGGTGCGAGCAGCGCGTGCCCGAGGCCGACCGTCCGGACGGCCTCCACGAGATGGTCGGGGTCGGCGTTCTTGAGCAGGAAGCCACTTGCGCCGGCACGCAGCCCCGCGAAGACATAGTCGTCGCGGTCGAAGGTGGTCAGGATGACGACCCTGGACAGGTCGCGCGCGACGATCCGGCCGGTGGCCTCGATGCCGTCCATGACCGGCATCTGCACGTCCATGAGGATGACATCGGGGCGCAGCCGCTCGGCCTGCTCGATCGCCTCGGCCCCGTTGGCCGCCTGCCCGACGACCTCGATGTCGTCCTCGACCGACAGCATCAGTGAGAAGCCGGAGCGCACCAGCTGCTGGTCGTCGACGAGCAGGACCCGCAGTGAGGGGTCGGTGGCCGCCGCGTCCCGGGTGTCGTCAGCTAGCACGGTCGGTGCTCTCCTCGTCGGTCGCGAATGCCTTGAGCGGGAATCGGACCCGCACACGATAGCCACCGGTCAGACGCGGCCCGATCTCGGCCGTGCCTCCGTGCGATGAGATCCGCTCGCGCAGGCCGAGCAGACCGAGGCCGGTGCCGGAGGTGCCGCCTCGCGGACGACCGGAGTCGAGGACCTCCACCTCGGCATACCGGGGGCCGGCCTGGTCGCGGCCGACGCGGAGCACGACGCTGGCGCTGGTGGCGCTCGAGTGCCGGCGCACATTGGCAAGCGACTCCTGCACGGTGCGATAGAGCGAGAGGGAGACCGGCAGGGGCAGTCGCCCGGTGGCGCCCGGCTCGTCCTCGACCAGGTCATAGCTGACGCGGAAACCGGGCTGGCGGAAGGACTCCACCAGCGCGTCGAGCTCGGTCACGGTCGGCTCCGGGCCCCGCGACTCCGCCTCCTGCCCGGCGGTGCCGCGCAGGGTGCCGAGCAGGCCGCGCATCTCACCGACCGCCTGGCGCGAGGACTCCTCGACGTGGCCGAGCGCGCTGCGCGCGGCATCGGGGTCACGCTCGAGCACCCGCCGGGCCGCGGCCGCCTGCACGCCCATCACCGACACGTGATGGGCGACGACGTCGTGCAGCTCCCGGGCGATGCGCAGCCGCTCCTGCACCACGGCCTGGTCGGCGAGCTCGTCGGCCTGTGCGGCGATGGTCGTGGCCTGGTCGGCGAGCTGGGCGCGGTTGCGGGCCTGCCACCACGCGGCCAGCCCGAGGAAGACGGCACCGGCGAAATAGACGATGTTGAGCAGGAAGCTGTAGAGGACCGCAGAGGTGAGCGGCGGGAGCATCCCGTCGGCCTTCTCGACGTCGGGCAGGTTGCCCCACATGTCCTCGAGCCCCCGCCCGACGGCGAAGCCCCAGGCCACCCAGCCGAGCAGGACCAGGACGGTGAAGCCCACCGTCAGCGCCGCGGTCCGCCGGTCGCGCGCCCAGGCCACCACCGAGAAGATCCCGAAGAAGTAGGCGATCTGCATCGACAGGGTGACCGAGACCTCCGGCACGACATTGCCGAAGAACAGCCAGTGCGCCCCGACATAGAGCCCGAGGGGGACCGGCCAGCGCCGGCGGAAGGCCAGCGGCACCACATAGCTGACCACCGCGAGGTATTCCAGCCAGCGCGGCCTGGCCCCTTCGTAGTCCATGAACCCGCGCGTCAGCTCCAGACCAGCGATGGCGAGCAGCAGGAAGAAGCCCACCAGCACCCAGTCGAGGCGCCCGACCGGCGGGCGCTCGCGCTCCCACGGGTCGTCGAAGCCGAACGCTGCACCCATGCGCGCGCCGAGACCTCCCAGACGACCAGCCATGGCCCAACCCTAGGTCGAGCGGTATGCCGCGCGCCTCCGCCTGCCGGCGGAGCCTCGCCCCAGCACTCCACCGTCAGGTGGAGACCGGCTCAGCCCCGCTTCGCCGCGGTCGCAGCCTCGGTGATGATCTGCTCGAAGACCGACTGCGGCTGGGCGCCGACGACGGGCCGGCCGTTGATGATGAAGGAGGGAGTGCCGTTCACGCCGATCCTCTGGCCCTCCTGGAAGTCCTTGCCGACCGCGTTCGTCGTGGCGCCGGCCTTCATGTCGGCGGTGAGCCGTGGGGCATCGAGCCCCAGTGAGGTCGCCAGCGCGGCCATGTCCTTCTCGGTCGCGGCGTCGAGCGAGCCCTTGGCGAAGAGCGCGTCATGGAACTGCCAGAACCTGCCCTGGTTGCCCGCGGCTCGGGCCGCCTTGGCCGCGACGAGCGAGCCGTCGGTGCGATAGGGGAAGTCGCGCCACTCGATGCGCAGGACGCCGGCGTCGACGAACCTCTTGATGAGCGCGGGCTTGGTCTCGGTCGCGAACTTGGCGCAGAAGGGGCAGGTGAAGTCGGAGTACTCGAGCATGACGACGGGTGCGTCCACCTTGCCCATGGCGAGCGGGTCGCCGTCCTGGCGCCGGGCGAGTCTGGCCAGCTCGGCAGAGTGCTTCGCGGTCTCGTCGCCGGTGGTGGTGGGCGCGCTGCCCGCCGGGGTGGCAGCCGATGCCGAGGACGACTGTGCCGCAGGCGTCGTCGTGCCGTTGCCGCCCTGGGCCAGGAGCGCCGCGATGACCGCGAGCAGGCCCGCGATCACGGCGAGCAGGGCCGGGACAAGGGGTGATTTGCGCTGTGGCGCCGCGGCGGGGGCGCCCTCGCCGATGCGCACCTGCTGGCCTGCCACCTGCTCGGGATGGTCGTTCACGCGCTGGCCTTTCCTGAGACGCGGTCGATGATCTCGCGGGCGACCGTCTGCGGCTCCCGCTCGGGGAGCCAGTGGTTGGCGTCGACCTCGACGAATCGGTAGTCGCCGGAGACGTGGTGGGCGGAGCGCTCGGCGGCCGTCCGGCCGAGGGCCGAGTCGCGGCTGCCCCACACATAGGTCGTGGGCACCGTCACGGTGCGAGCGTTGCGGACGGGCGCACCGTCCATGGAGGCGCCAGATCCCTTGCGCCCCAGGCGGGTCAGCGCCGCCGCCTTCATCGACCGGGTGGCCGGCATCGCGCGGTACCAGCCCAGCGCGCCCCTGGCCATGCCGGGCTCACGGAAGCGCGCGGCATACCTCGCGGCGTCGGCGCTGCGCATGCCGGTGCGGCCCATCGTCTGGAGGAAGGCCCGCTCGAGGACGACCTCGGGCAGGGCCGGCACCTGGAAGGCCGCCATGTACCAGCTGTCGCGGGCCTGCGAGCCATGCGCCATCGCCCACGCCATCGCGGTGGGGTGCGGCGTGGACAGGACGGTGAGGGTCTCGACGCGCTGGGGGAGGGACTCGGCCATCGCCCACGCGACGGCGCCGCCCCAGTCGTGCCCGACGATGTGCGCGCGCTCCAGCCCGGCCGCGTCGAGCAGGGCCGTCACGTCGCCGACCAGCTCGGGCATGCGGTATGCCGCGGTGTCCCGCGGGCGGGCGCCGGGGGAGTAGCCGCGCTGGTCGGGCGCGAGGGTGCGCAGGCCGGCGTCGGCGAGCAGCGGGGTGACCTGGTCCCAGGCGGTGCGGTCCTGGGGGAACCCGTGGAGCAGCACGATTGGCGTGCCGTCGGCCGGCCCGCTGTCGGTCACGTCGAAAAGCAGCCCGCCCCGGGTGAATCGCTCCATGCCCCAGACCGTATCGCGCACACTTGCCCCCATGACCCCGGTCTTCACCTTCGCGCACACCTGGCGGCTGCCTGCCGCCGCCGAGACCACCCATGCGGTGTTGGCCGACGTCGACCGGTATGCCGAGTGGTGGCCGCAGGTGCGCTCGGTGCGCCGGGTGGGGGAGGACTCCGGGGTGGTCCACGTGCGCAGCCTGCTGCCCGTGGGCCTGGACCTGCTGCTGACCAGGGAGGTCGAGGACGAGGGCGCCCGCCGGCTGCGGGTGGCGGTGGGCCGCGACCTGGTGGGCTGGTGTGAGTGGCGGGTCCAGGCCGAGGGGCCGGGCAGCGTCGCGCACTTCACGCAGGAGGTGGTGGTCGGCAAGCGGCTGCTGGCGCCGGTCGCCGCGCCGCTGCGGCCGGTGCTGGAGGCCAACCACTCCTGGATGATGCGCCGCGGCGAAGCCGGTCTGGCGGCGCGGCTGCGCCCCTAGATTGGGGGCATGAGCGAACACGTGCAGATGCGGTTGGAGCGCCCGGAGGAGATGGCGCAGGGGGTCTATGCCGACTTCACGGCCGTGTGGCACACGGCCGACTCCTTCGTGCTCGACTTCGCGACGCTGACGGCGGCGAGCCAGCAGGGTGCCGACGAGGAGGGCAGGCCGGTCCAGGTCAACCAGGCCACCGTCGTCGCGCGGGTGCGCATCCCGCAGCGCCAGGTCTTTGAGCTGATGAAGGCGCTGGAGACCCAGCTCTCCCAGTGGGAGCGCGAGAACCCTCGCTGACGCGGCCCTGCGAAGCCCGTCGCAGGGCGCTGACCTGCGATGACGCGGCAAACGTGACCATTTCGTGATGTCTTTCGGACAGGTTTTCGACCCGCGTCGGATGGCCTGCGGAAAGACATGGGTGTCATTCCCTGAACGACACAGATGTCATTTTCTGTGGCGGGTGTTGTTGGTGTGACTGGCGATGCCAAGGGGTTGTGAGAGGCCTACTCTCGGTGCGGATCGTTCCCCTGACATATCCACTGACACAAAGGAATTCGCCGTGCCGCGCTCGAGCCCGACGCTCACCGCAACGCGCTCGGCGACCGCCGCCGCGCTCGTGCTGACGCTCGCGGGCGGCGCGTTCGCCGCCAGCTCCGCCGCCGCCCCCGCGCCCACCCCCGACATCCCCTCGACCGAGCAGATCGAGCGCTCCCGCCAGGCCGCCACCTCGGCCGCCGGCGAGGTCGAGTCGCTGGACGCGCAGTATGCCGCCGCCGCCGACCGCCTCGAGCAGGTCCAGGTCCAGGCCGCCGCCGCGGGCGAGGCCTACAACGGCGCCCGCGTGCGGCTCGAGGCCGCCAACCAGGCCGTGGCCGAGGCGACCAGGCGCGCGTCCGCGGCCGAGAAGGCCTCCGACGAGGCGTCAGTGCGCGTGCGCCAGTACGCCGTGACGGCATACCAGAACAGCGGCTCGCTGGGTGACCTCGAGCCCTTCCTGGGCAAGAGCGGCGCCCAGAACCTGCTCGACCGGGCGGCCGCCTTCGACAGCGTCTCGACCGCCCGCCAGCGCCACTTCGACCAGGCCAGCGCCGCCGCGCAGACGGCCGCCGGGCTGGTGCGCCAGCGTGAGGTCGCCAGCGAGCAGCAGCGCAGCGCCGCCTCGGCCGCCGACCAGGCCCGCGCGGCCGCCGAGGCCCAGGCCTCCGCGGCCGAGAGCGAGGCCCAGCGCATCGGCACCCAGCAGCAGTCGACGCTCGCCCGCCTCGCCACGCTGCGCCAGACGACGGTGCAGCTGGAGCGGGAGCGCAGCGAGGGCCTGCGCAAGGCAGCCGAGGCAAAGGCCGCTGCCGAGGCCGCGGCCAAGGCGGCCGCGGAGGCACAGGCCCGCGCCGACGCCGCCCGCAAGGCAGCCGCAGCGGCCAAGGCGGAGGCTGCGCGCGAGGCCGCCGAGGAGCAGGCCCGCGCCGACGCCCAGGCCCGCGCCGAGGCCGCCGCCAAGGCCCGCGCCGAGGCGGCGGCCCCGGCCGAGGCCGC
>JAJTBD010000015.1 GCA_021287075.1 Micrococcales bacterium
TCTACTACTGACCACCTAAACCAACAGGTGTTGCGAGGACCACGAGAATCCACCGATTCGCTGCGCGGCATACCTTTTCGTGCGCTCGGCCCCGCCCTAGCGGCTGCTCCTCGCGAGCAGCACCAGCCAGGCGACCAGCAGTCCGAAAGCCGCAATCCACCCCACGGGCGAGAAGCGCGAGTCGGAGTAGGTCCCGAACGCGACGAGCGCGGGGACCAGCAGCCCTAGCCAGGCCCAGGGCGGGGGCCGTCGACCGGTCCTGTTGTCCTGCATGCGCACCTCGTCCTTCCGTGCGTTCTGGTCTGGGGCGTTCTGGTCTGGTGCGGGTCGGTCAGTGGGCGGCGTCGTGCCAGGAGTCGCCGACGCCGACGCTGACGTCGAGTGGGACGTCCATGTCGATGGCCTTGCCCATCTGGGTGCGCACGAGCGTCTCGATGTCGTCGCGCTCGCCCGGCGCGATCTCGAGGACAAGCTCGTCGTGCACCTGGAGCAGGACGCGCGAGCGGGCCTGCTGCTCGCGCAGCGCGGCCTCGACGCGGAGCATCGCGACCTTCATGATGTCGGCGGCCGAGCCCTGGATGGGGGCGTTGAGGGCCATCCGCTCGGCCATCTGCCGGCGCTGGCGGTTGTCGCTGGTCAGGTCGGGCAGATAGCGGCGCCGGCCGAGCATCGTCTCGGTGTATCCGGTGACGCGGGCCTGCTTGACGACCTCCTGGAGGTAGTCGCGCACGCCGCCGAAGCGCTCGAAGTAGCCGTCCATCAGGCCCTGTGCCTCGCCGGTCGAGATCGTCAGCTGCTTGGACAGGCCAAAGGCGGACAGGCCGTAGGCCAGGCCATAGGACATCGCCTTGACCTTGGAGCGCATCTCGGAGGTGACGTCCTCGGGCTGCACCGAGAAGACGCGCGAGCCGACGAAGCGGTGGAGGTCCTCGCCGGTGCGGAAGGCCTCGATCAGCCCCTCATCGCCCGAGAGGTGGGCCATCACCCGCATCTCGATCTGGGAGTAGTCGGCCGACATCAGCGACTCGAAGCCCTCGCCGACGACGAAGGCCTCGCGGATGCGCCGGCCCTCCTCGGTGCGGATGGGGATGTTCTGGAGGTTGGGGTCGGTCGAGGAGAGCCGGCCGGTCGCGGCGATCGTCTGCTGGTAGGTCGTGTGGATGCGGCCGTCGTCGGCGACGGACTTCAGCAGCCCCTCGACCGTCACCCGCAGCCGCGAGGTGTCCCGGTGGCGCAGCAGCGCCTCAAGGAAGGGGTGCTCGGTCTTGGCGAACAGGTCGGTCAGGGCGTCGGCGTCGGTGGTGTAGCCGGTCTTGGTCTTTTTGGTCTTGGGCATGCCCAGCCGCTCGAAGAGCACGGTCTGGAGCTGCTTGGGCGAGCCGAGGTTGATCTCGTCGCCGTCGATCGCGGCATAGGCGTCCTGCTGCGCCTGGCGCATCTTGCCCGCGAAGTCGCTCTCGAGGCTGGTCATCGCCTCGGTGTCGGCGGTGATGCCGGTGCGCTCCATGCGGGCGAGCATGTGCATCAGCGGCAGCTCGACGTCGGCCAGCAGCTCGGTGGCGCCGATCGCGGCCAGCTGCTCCCCCAGCACATCGGCGAGGTCGAGCACGCCCCGGGCACGGACCATGTGGCCCTCGGCCTCAGCGGTGTCGTCGGCCGCGAAATCGAGCAGGCCCTGGCCGGTGTCCTCGGACTCGGCGCGCAGCTCGCGCTTGAGATGGCGCAGGACGAGGTCGGCCAGGTCATAGGAGCGCTGGTCGGGCCGCACGAGATAGGCCGCCAGCCCGGTGTCCATCGTCACGCCCTCGACATCCCAGCCCCGCGCGTGGAGGGCGTGGAGCGGCCCCTTGGCGTCGTGCAGCACCTTGGGCTGGGCAGGGTCGGTCAGCCAGGCCGCGAGGGCGGCATCGGCCGCGTCGTCGAGCGTGGTCAGGTCGAGGTATGCCGCGGGCCCGGCGGCGGTGGCGATGGCCAGGGCGCTGGCGTCGCCCGTGCCGCGCCCCCAGCTGCCGACGACGTGGAGGCCGGCCGCCTCGCCCGAGGCGCCGTGCTCGGCCAGCCAGCCGGGCACCTCGGTGGGGTCGAGCACCGAGCCGTCGAGCTCGAAGCCGCCCTGGGAGGCCTCGGCCTCGGGGGCCTCGACGGTGGCGAAGAGCCTGTCGCGCAGCACCCGGAACTCCAGGCCGTCGAAGACCTGGTGGACCTGCTCGCGGTCCCAGTTCTGCCGCTCGAGGTCGGCGACGGTGACGCCGGTGTCGAGGTCGCGCACGAGCTGGTTGAGCCGGCGGTTGCGCAGCACCTGCTCGAGGTGGTCGCGCAGGCTCTCGCCGGCCTTGCCCTTGATCTGGTCGACGCCGGCGACGATGCCCTGGAGGTCACCGAACTGGCCGATCCACTTGGCCGCGGTCTTGGGCCCGACACCGGGGACGCCCGGCAGGTTGTCGGAGGTCTCGCCGACCAGCGCCGCGAGGTCGCTGTAGCGCTCGGGGGGCACGCCGTATTTGTCGGCGACGGCGGCCGGGGTCATGCGCGCGAGATCGGAGACGCCCTTGCGCGGATAGAGCAGGGTGACCGAGTCGGTGACCAGCTGGATGGCGTCGCGGTCGCCCGAGCAGATCAGCACCTCCATCGCCTCGGCCTCGGCCTGGGTGGTCAGCGTGGCGATCACGTCGTCGGCCTCGAAGCCCTCGACCTCGACGGTGCGGATCCTGAGGGCGTCGAGCACCTCGTGCAGGAGGGAGACCTGCCCCTTGAACTCGCCCGGCGTCGCCGAGCGGCCGGCCTTGTAGTCGGCGTACTGCTCCGTGCGGAAGGTCTGGCGCGAGACGTCGAAGGCGACCGCGACGTGGGTGGGCTCCTCGTCGCGCAGGACGTTGATGAGCATCGAGGTGAAGCCGTAGACGGCATTGGTGTGCTGGCCCGTGCTCGTCGAGAAGTTCTCCACCGGCAGGGCGAAGAAAGCCCGGTAGGCCAGCGAATGTCCATCCAGCAGCAGCAGTCGGCTCACGCATGGCAGCCTAGAGCCCGAGACCGACAACCGAGAAAGGCACCTTGATGACCGACGCGATGGCGCTCATGCGTGAGCAGTCGAAGGGCACGCTCCTGGAGCGCATGGAGATCGAGCTGCTGGAGGTGGGGCCGGAGCGGATCACCGCGCGGATGCCGGTCGCCGGCAACACCCAGCCCTATGGGCTGCTCCACGGCGGCGCCTCCGTCGTGCTGGCCGAGACCCTCGGCTCGATCGGTGCGGCGCTGGCCGCCGGCGAGGGGCGGGTGGCCGTGGGCATCGAGATCAACGCCACGCACCACCGCGCCGCGCGCTCGGGCTGGGTGACCGGCGTGGCCACTCCCCTGACGGTCGGCAACACCCTGGCCACCTTTGACATCGTCGTCACCGACGAGCAGGACAAGCGGGTGTGCACCTGCCGGCTGACCTGCATGCTCCGCGACGCCGCCCCCGGCTCCTGACCCCCTCTTTGGCCCAGTTGGGCACGATCGCCCCGGGGCGAACGTGCCCAACTGGGCCAAAACGAGTGCACGCGAGGGGTATGCCGCGGGGCCGGGCCGGCGCGCGGCATACCTCCTCGGCTGGCCGGGCTCAGCTCGCGAGGTGACGCTGCGCGCGGGCGCGCATGCTGCGGCGCCGGGAGACCAGCTGCTCGAGCGCGGGCTGGTCGCGCTCGCCCGTGAGGCGCCTGCGCAGGGACGCCGGGGTCGTCGCCCGCTGCACGACCGCGGAACCGAAGCCGAGCCGGGCAAAGAAGCGGTTGCTCTCGCGCAGGTGGCTGGGCACGGAGCTGATGATCTGCTCGGCGCCGTGCTGGTCTGCCCAGGCGGTCGCGGCGACGAGCAGGGCCCTGGCCACTCCCTGCCGGCGCATGCTCGGGACGACGAAGATGGTGTCGAGCACGACGGTCTCGGTGTCGCTGAGCACCGCGAGCGGGCGAGCGGTCAGGATCACGAATCCCACTGCCGCGCCGTCCTTCTCGGCGATGACGCCCCTGACGTCGGGGCGGTCCAGCAGGCAGAGCAGGCGCTCCTCGGCGACCCGGCAGGCGGCCTCGGCGCTCGCGCCCTGCTCGACGCGGCAGGCGACCCAGAGCTCGGCGAGCTGGCCGATGGTGCGCTCGGTGACGGGTGCGGTGGTGACCGCAGGACGAGGGCCTGAACACCGGGACACCAGCAACCTCCACAATCGGTCGTGCGGTCTGCGGTGCCCTATCACCGGGACGCCTGAGGGGGCGTCCAAGCGCACTCTAGGTCACGGGCCTGCCCCTGCGGAAGGGGGGTGCCCACTGCCCCTACAGTGACCCCGTGGATCTGTCCTTCCCCGGCCTCGGGACCGTCATCAATGTCGCCGCCATCGTCGTCGGCAGCGTGGCCGGCATGCTGGTCGGCCATCGCCTCTCCGAGCGGGTGCGCTCCGTCGTCACCAGCGCACTCGGCCTGACCACCCTGCTCATGGCCGGACTGTCGGCGATCGAGGTCACCAGCCCCGCGCTCGCCTCGGCGACGGGACGCGGCACGCCCGTCCTGATCGTCCTGGGGTCGCTGATCATCGGTGGCGTGCTGGGCGCCCTGCTGCGCATCGAGGAGCGGCTGGCGACCCTCGCCGGGTGGGCCCAGACGAGGGTCGGCTCCCGGCTCGGTGACGGCGCCGGGTCCGGGCACGACGCGCGGGAGCGCTTCATCGAGGGGTGGCTGACCGCGACCCTGCTCTTCTGTGTCGGCCCGCTGGCGATCCTCGGCGCCCTGTCAGACGGCCTGGGCCAGGGCATCGACCAGCTGACGCTCAAGGCGATGCTGGACGGCTTCGCGTCACTGGCGTTCGCGGCGAGTTTTGGTGTGGGAGTGCTGTTCTCGGCCGTGTCGGTCGGTGTCGTCCAGGGCACGCTGACCCTGCTGGGGGTGCTGCTCGGATCGCTGCTGCCCGACGCCCACATCGCGGCGCTGACCGCCGTCGGCGGCCTGCTGCTGGTGGGCATCGCCTTCCGGCTGCTCGACGTCAGGCAGCTGCCGGTGGGCGACCTGCTGCCCGCGATCTTTGTCGCGCCGCTGCTCACGCAGCTGGTCGTGGCCCTGCGCTGACGCGGCAGGCGCCGGTGCTGCCCGGGGTTGCCCAGGCGGCGGCGCCGGGGGGGCGACTACTTCTTCTGCGGGATGCCTGCGATGACGGCGTCGGCGACCTCGCGCATGCCGAGACGCCGGTCCATGGCGGTCTTCTGGATCCAGCGGAAGGCGTCGGACTCGCTCAGGCCCAGCTGCTTCATCAGCACGCCCTTGGCCTTCTCGACGGCCTTGCGGGTCTCGAGCCGGTCGGACAGGTCGGCCACCTCCGACTCCAGCGCCTTGACCTCCTGCCAGCGGGAGCGGGCGATCTCGATCGCCGGCGCGACATCGCTGGCGGTGAAGGGCTTGACGATATAGGCCATGACGCCGGCGTCACGGGCCCGCTCGACGAGCTCCTTCTGGCTGAACGCGGTCAGCATGACGACCGGGCAGATCCGCTCCTGGCCGATGACCTCGGCCGCCGAGATGCCGTCGAGCTCGGGCATCTTGACGTCCATGATCACCAGGTCGGGGGTCAGCTCCCGGGCCAGGTCGACGGCCTGCTGGCCGTCGCTCGCCTGGCCGACGACCTCGTGGCCGGCGTCGGTCAGCATCTCGGCGAGGTCCATGCGGATGATGGCCTCGTCCTCGGCCACGAGGACGCGGATGCCGTCGGTGCTCTCGGTCACTGCTGCTCCTGACGTCTGCGCGGGGCGCCCGGGCGCCACGCTTGGGGTCGGGCCGGTCGGCCCCGAACTGGTGCCGAGGGCGGGACTTGAACCCGCACGCCCTTGCGGGCAGAGCATTTTGAGTGCCCCGTGTCTGCCATTCCACCACCCCGGCCGGGTGCGCCCACAGCATACGCCGCGGGCAATGACGGGGTATGCCGCGCGACCGCGGCCCCGAGCGGGGCCGGGCGCGCGGCATACGACATGGTCGTCAGAGGCCCGCGTGGTCCTCGTAGGCCGGCGCGACACCGTTGACGGCGTCGCCCATCCGGTGGACGCGGATGGCGTTGGTCGAGCCGGGGATGCCGGGAGGGCTGCCGGCGACGATGACGACGCGGTCACCCTCCTGGACGCGGCCGGTGCCGAGCAGGGTGCGGTCGACCTGGAGGGCCATCTGGTCGGTGTGGCGGGCCGGGGGCACCAGGAAGGTCTCGACGCCCCAGGTGAGGGCCAGCTGGGAGCGCACGGCCTGCTCGGGGGTGAAGGCCATCATCGGGATCAGCGGACGCACCCGCGACATCCGGCGCGAGGAGTCGCCGGTCTGGGTGAAGGCGATCAGCAGCTTGGCGCCGACCTGCTCGCCGACCTCCGCGGCCGCGCGGGTGACGGCGCCGCCCACGGTGTGGGGCGTGGTGCCGAGGGGCGCGATGCGGGTGATCCCGTGCTCCTCGGTGTTCTCGATGATGCGGGCCATCGTGGCGACGGTCGTGATCGGGTGCTTGCCGACACTGGTCTCGCCCGAGAGCATCAGCGCGTCGGCACCGTCGAGGACGGCGTTGGCGGCGTCGGAGGCCTCGGCGCGGGTCGGGCGCGAGTTCTCGATCATCGACTCCAGCACCTGGGTGGCGACGATGACCGGCTTGGCCTGGCGGCGGGCGAGCTCGATGGCGCGCTTCTGGACCAGCGGCACCTGCTCGAGGGGCAGCTCGACGCCGAGGTCGCCGCGGGCGACCATGATGCCGTCAAAGGCGCGGACGATCTCGGTGAGGTTCTCGACGGCCTGCGGCTTCTCGATCTTAGCGATGACGGGCAGGCGCACACCCTCCTCGTCCATGATCGCGTGGACGTCGTCGATGTCGGCCGCACTGCGCACGAAGGACAGCGCGATGACATCGGCCTGGAGGCGCAGCGCCCAGCGCAGGTCGTCCTTGTCCTTGTCGGACAGGGCCGGGACGCTGACAGCGACGCCGGGCAGGTTGATGCCCTTGTTGTTGGAGACGACGCCGCCCTCGGTGACGAGGGTCTTGACGTCGGTGTCGGTGACCTCGGTGGCCACGAGCGAGACCTTGCCGTCGTCGATGAGGAGGGTGTCACCGGGCTCGACATCGCGCGGCAGGCCCTTGTAGGTCGTGCCGACGATTGTGGCGTCGCCGTCGACCTCGCGCGTGGTGATCGTGAACTCGTCGCCGACGGAGAGGGTCACGGGGCCGCTGGCAAAGCGGGCGGTGCGGATCTTGGGGCCTTGGAGGTCGACGAGGACGCCGACGGCGTGGCCGGACTCGTCGCTGGCGGCGCGCACATTGCGATAGCGGGCCTCGTGCTCCTCATAGGAGCCGTGGGAGAGGTTGAAGCGGGCGACGTCCATGCCGGCGGCGACCAGCTCGCGGAGGCGCTCGATGGAGTCGGTGGAGGGACCTAGGGTGCAGACGATCTTGGCTCGACGCATGCCTCAAGGATAGCGTGCAAGCGTTTTTACTCCCATTCGTCCTCTGCGTCCCCGCCGCAGGTCAGGATCGGTGCCGACGGGCGACACCGCGGCTGCCACGCGAGGCGCCATGCCCCCGGCGAGAGTGGTCGCGAGATCACCACCCCGCCCAGTCGACTGGGGAGGACACGCCGTCCGGACCGCGGGGGACACGGCATGTCCTGCCCAGTGGACTCTCAGACAGCGGTATGCCGCGCGCTCGGGGTGAGCGCGCGGCATACCGGATCGCTGTGGCGCGGGTGAGCGCGCGGCATACCGGATCGCTGTGGCGCGGGCGCGCGGAAGCGCCATGCCCGCCCCCCGGCGAGAGTGGTCGCGCCGCCACCACCCCGCCCAGTCGACTGGGGAGGACACGCCGTCCGGACCGCGGGGGACACGGCATGTCCTGCCCAGTGGACTCTCAGACAGCGGTATGCCGCGCGCTCGGGGTGAGCGCGCGGCATACCGGATCGCTGTGAACGCGGCTGATCAGACCCGGCCGGCGGGCCTTTAGACCATCAGGGGCCGGTCGGTCGGGTTGATCGGGCGGGGCAGGGTGGAGGGGCGCCCCATGAGGAAGGCGTCGACCCCGTTGGCCGCGGCGCGGCCCTCGGCGATCGCCCACACGATCAGCGACTGGCCTCGGCCTGCGTCGCCGGCGACGAAGACGCCCGGCACGGAGGTCTGGTAGTCGTTGCCCCGCACGATGTTGCCGCGCTCGTCGAGGTCAACGCCGAGCTGCTCGACCACGCCGGCACGCTCGGGGCCGACGAAGCCCATGGCGAGCAGCACCAGGTCGGCCGGGATCTCACGCTCGCTGCCGGCCACCGGCGCGAAGCCGGTGTCGCCGCGCTCGACCTCGGTCAGCCGCAGCGCGGCGACCTTGCCCTCGTCGTCGCCGACCAGCTCGGTGGTGGAGACGGCATAGACGCGCTCGCCGCCCTCCTCGTGGGCCGAGGCCACGCGGAAGAGCATGGGATAGGTCGGCCACGGCTGGCCGGCCGCCCGCTCCTCCCCCGGCCGCGGCATGATCTCGAGGCTGGTCACCGAGGCCGCGCCCTGGCGCAGCGCGGTGCCGATGCAGTCGGCGCCGGTATCACCGCCGCCGATCACCACGACGTGCTTGCCCTCGGCGGTGACCTGGCCCTCGACCTTCTCGCCCACGGCGACCCGGTTGGCCGGCGGCAGATAGTCCATCGCCTGCATCACGCCGGCCAGCTCGCGGCCGGGGACGGGGAGGTCGCGGGGAACGGTCGAGCCGACCGCGAGCACCACTGCGTCATAGCGCTTGCGCAGGTCGTCACCCGTGAGCTCCTCGCCGACCTTGACGCCGGTGCGGATCCGGGTGCCCTCGGCCGACATCTGGCGCAGGCGGCGGTCGAGGACGGACTTCTCCATCTTGAACTCGGGGATGCCATAGCGCAGCAGGCCGCCCGCCTTGTCCGCCCGCTCGTAGACGGCGACGGTGTGACCGGTCCGGGTCAGCTGCTGTGCGACGGCGAGGCCGGCGGGGCCGGAGCCGATGACGGCCACGGTCTTGCCGGTCAGCCACTCCGGCGGCTGGGGCTGGACGTTGCCGCGGTCGAAGGCCCGCTCGATCGTGGTGACCTCGACCTGCTTGATCGTCACGGCCGGCTGGTTGATGCCCAGCACGCACGCCGTCTCACAGGGCGCGGGACAGAGCCGGCCGGTGAACTCGGGGAAGTTGTTGGTGGCGTGCAGGCGCTCGATCGCGTCGTGCCAGTCCCCCTTCCACGCGAGGTCGTTCCACTCCGGGATGAGGTTGCCCAGAGGACAACCGCTGTGGCAGAACGGGATTCCGCAGTCCATGCAGCGGGAGGCCTGGCGCTGGAGCTGGCCGAGCTCCTGCTCCTGATAGACCTCTTTCCAGTCCTTGATGCGCACCGGCACCGGCCGGCGGGCCGGGAGCTCGCGCTCCCGGATCTTCAGAAAGCCCTGAGGGTCAGCCACGAGAGGCCTCCATGATCCGCTCCCACACTTCGTTGCCGTCGAGGTCCAGGCCCTCGGTCTGGGCCTGGGTGCGCACGTCGAGGACGCGCTGGTAGTCCCGCGGGAGGACCAGGGTGAAGCGCGAGACCGCGCTCTCCCAGTCGTCCAGCAGGCCCTGGGCGACCGGCGAGCCGGTCCACCGCACGTGCTGGGCGAGCAGCTGCTGCACCGTGATCACGTCGTCGGGGCGCAGCTCCCACAGGTCGACGAGCTCGCTGTTGACCCGGCCCTCCTCGAGGTCGAGCACATAGGCGACACCGCCGGACATGCCCGCCCCGAAGTTGCGGCCGGTCGGCCCGAGGATGAGCGCGACACCGCCGGTCATGTACTCGCACCCGTGGTCGCCCACGCCCTCGACGACCGCGGTGGCGCCCGAGTTGCGCACGCAGAAGCGCTCCCCCGCCTGGCCGCGCAGATAGATCTCGCCGGTCGTCGCGCCATAGCCGATCACGTTGCCGGCGATGACATTCTCCTCGGCGGACATCGGCGCACCCTTGGGCGGGCGCACGACGATGCGGCCGCCGGAGAGGCCCTTGCCGACGTAGTCGTTGGCGTCGCCGACGAGCTGGAGGGTGACGCCTGCGGGCACGAAGGCACCGAAGGACTGGCCGGCCGAGCCGGTCAGCGTGATGTCAATCGTGTTGTCCGGCAGGCCTTCTGGGTATCGCTTGGTCACCTCGTGGCCGAGCATCGTGCCCACCGTGCGGTTGACATTGCGCACGTCGATCTCGCCGGTGACCGGCTGTCCGTCGGACAGCGCGGGCTCCGCGATCTCGATGAGCCGGTGGTCCAGCGCGCGCTCGAGCCCGTGGTCCTGGGCCTTGGCGTGCTTGATGCCGGAGCCGTCGGGCGAGGTGACCTTGGCAAAGATCGGCGACAGGTCCATGCCCGAGGCCTTCCAGTGGGTGATCGCCCGGTCCACCCGCATCGCGTCGACCTGCCCGATGGCCTCGTCGAGGCTGCGGAAGCCGAGGGCAGCCAGGTGCTCGCGGACCTCCTCGGCGATGTACTCGAAGAAGGTCTCGACGAACTCGGGCCTGCCCGAGAAGCGGGCCCGCAGCTCCGGGTTCTGGGTGGCGATGCCGACCGGGCAGGTGTCGAGGTGGCAGACGCGCATCATCACGCAGCCGCTGACGACGAGGGGCGCGGTGGCGAAGCCGTACTCCTCGGCGCCGAGCAGCGCGGCGATGACGACATCGCGGCCGGTCTTGAGCTGTCCGTCGACCTGCACGACGATCCGGTCGCGCAGCCCGTTGAGCACCAGCGTCTGCTGGGTCTCGGCCAGGCCGATCTCCCAGGGGCCGCCCGCGTGCTTGAGCGAGGTGAGCGGCGAGGCGCCGGTGCCGCCGTCGTGGCCGGAGATGAGCACGACGTCGGAGTGCGCCTTGGACACGCCCGCCGCGACCGTCCCGACGCCGATCTCGGAGACGAGCTTGACGTGGATGCGGGCCTGCGGGTTGGCGTTCTTGAGGTCGTGGATCAGCTGCGCCAGGTCCTCGATCGAATAGATGTCGTGGTGCGGCGGCGGGCTGATCAGGCCGACACCCGGGGTCGAGTGCCGCGTCTTGGCCACCCACGGATAGACCTTGTGGCCGGGCAGCTGGCCGCCCTCGCCGGGCTTGGCGCCCTGGGCCATCTTGATCTGGATGTCGCCGGCCTCGGTGAGATAGACCGAGGTCACGCCGAAGCGGCCGGAGGCGACCTGCTTGATCATCGAGCGGCGCTCGGGGTCCTGGAGCCGCTCGAGGTCCTCGCCGCCCTCGCCCGTGTTGGAGCGGGCGCCGAGCCGGTTCATCGCGATCGCGAGGGTCTCGTGGGCCTCTCGCGAGATCGAGCCATAGGACATCGCGCCGGTGTTGAAGCGCTTGACGATCTCGCTGACCGGCTCGACCTCCTCGATCGGCACGGGCTGCCGCTCCCCCGCACCGCCGAGCTCGAACAGGCCGCGCAGGGTCATCAGCCGCTCGGACTGCTCGTCGACGCGGGCGGTGTACTGCTTGAAGATGTCGTAGCGCCGCTGCCGGGTCGAGTGCTGGAGCCGGAAGACAGTGTCGGGGTCGAACAGGTGCGGCGGCCCCTCGCGGCGCCACTGGTACTCGCCGCCCACGTCGAGCCGGCGGTGTGGCAGGCGGCTGCCCTCGAGGGGGTATGCCGTGGCGTGCCGGGCGGCGTTCTCGGCCGCGATCACGTCGAGGCCGACCCCGCCGAGCTGGGAGACCGTGCCGGTGAAGTGCCGGTCGACCAGGTCCTGGGAGAGGCCGATCGCCTCGAAGACCTGCGCGCCGCGGTAGGAGGCGACGGTGGAGATGCCCATCTTGGACATCACCTTGAGCACGCCCTTGCCGAGCGCCTTGATGAGGTTGGTGACGGCTTTGTCGGCGGTGACGCCCTCGAGCTGGTCGGAGCGGACCATGTCCTCGACCGTCTCCATGGCGAGGTAGGGGTTGACCGCGGCGGCTCCGAAGCCGATGAGCAGCGCGATGTGGTGGACCTCACGGACGTCACCGGCCTCCACGAGCAGACCGACCTGGGTGCGGGTCTTCTCGCGGATGAGGTGGTGGTGGACGGCGGAGGTCAGCAGGAGCGAGGGGATCGGCGCGAGGTCGCGGCCGGAGTCGCGGTCGGAGAGGACGACGAAGCGGGCGCCCTCCTCGATGGCGGCCGACACCTCGGCGAAGATCTGCTCGAGGCGGGCCTCCAGGGCAGCCGCGCCGCCCTGGACCTCATAGAGGCCCTGCACCACGTGGGTGGCATAGCCGGGGCGGTCGCCGTCGGCGTTGATGTGCACGATCTTGGCGAGCTCGTCGTTGTCGAGCACGGGGAAGTCGAGGACGACCTGGCGGGCGTGCTCGGGGGCGGCGTCGAGGCAGTTGCCCTCGGGGCCGATGATCGTGCCGAGCGAGGTGACCAGCTCCTCGCGGATCGCGTCCAGCGGCGGGTTGGTCACCTGGGCGAAGAGCTGGGTGAAGTAGTCGAACAGCAGCCGGGGCCGGCTGGAGAGCACGGCGATGGGGGTGTCGGTGCCCATCGAGCCCAGCGCCTCGGTGCCGTTGCGGGCCATGGGGCCGAGGATGAGCTTGAGCTCCTCGCCTGTGTAGCCGAAGGTCTGCTGGCGGCGGGCCACGGAGGCGGCCGTGTGCAGGATGTGCTCGCGCTCGGGCAGGTCGTGCAGCTGGATCAGCCCCTGCTCGAGCCACTCGCCATAGGGGTTCTCGGCGGCGAGCGCCGACTTGACCTCCTCGTCGCTGACGATCCGGCCCTCCTCGGTGTCGACGAGGAACATCCGGCCCGGCTGGAGGCGGCCACGGCGCACCACCCGCTCGGGGTCGAGGTCGAGCACGCCCGACTCGGAGGCGAGGACGACCAGGCCGTCGTCGGTCACGGCATACCGACCGGGCCGCAGGCCGTTGCGGTCCAGGACCGCGCCGACGAGGCGGCCGTCGGTGAAGGTGACGCAGGCGGGGCCGTCCCAGGGCTCCATGAAGGTGGAGTGGAACTCATAGAAGGCGCGGCGGGCCGGGTCCATCTCCTGGTGGTTCTCCCAAGCCTCCGGGATCATCATCAGCACCGCGTGGGGCAGCGAGCGCCCGCCGAGGTGGAGCAGCTCGAGGACCTCGTCGAAGGACGCCGAGTCGGAGTGGCCGGGCGTGCAGATCGGGAAGAGCCGCTGGAGGTCGCCGGGGATCGTCGAGGAGGTCAGCTGTGACTCCCGGGCCCGCATCCAGTTGCGGTTGCCCTTGACGGTGTTGATCTCGCCGTTGTGCGCGATGAGGCGGTAGGGGTGGGCCAGCGGCCAGGCCGGGAAGGTGTTGGTGGAGAAGCGCGAGTGCACCAGGGCCAGCTCGGTGGCGAAGCGCTCGTCCGACAGGTCGGGGAAGAAGTCGGAGAGCTGGTCGGTGGTCAGCATGCCCTTGTAGACGAAGGTGCGCGATGACAGCGACGCGAAGTAGACCTCGAGCTCGCGCTCGGCGCGCTTGCGCAGGCAGAAGGCGAGCCGGTCGAGCTCGATGCCCGAGACACCGCCGTCCGCGGACGTCACGAAGAGAGTGGTGAAGTGCGGCATGGTCTCGCGGGCCATCTGCCCGACGATCCCCGCGCTGACCGGCACGTCGCGCCAGCCGATGACCCGCAGGCCCTCCTCCTCGGCGATCTCCTCGATGCGCTCGACCGCGGCCCCGCGCGCGCCCGCCTTGACGGGCAGGAAGGCCATGCCCGCGGCATACTCCCCCGCCGGCGGCAGGTCGATGCCGGTGACCCCACGGAAGAACTCGTCGGGCACCTGGGTGAGGATGCCGGCGCCGTCGCCCACGAGGGGGTCGGCGCCGGTGGCGCCGCGGTGGTCGAGATTGCGCAGTGCGGTCAGGGCGTGCTCGACGATGTCGTGGCCGGCGCTGCCGCGCATCGTGGCGACGAAGGCCACGCCACAGGCGTCGTGCTCGAGGTCACCGCGGTAGAGGCCCACGTCGTCGGGGATCGCGGAGAAGGGAAGCGGGGTCACGGCAGATACCACCGTCCTTGTCTTGACTCGTCGTGCGGCCCGGTCTGATGACGGGCTCGGAGCGAATGTGGACGGCGATGGCCACGTGGAGCGAACAGTAACCGATCAGGCGGCCCGCTGTCCTACTATCCGGGATTTCAGTGTTCGTGTTGTGAGACGTGGGGCTGCTCGGCCGGCTCCTGCACCACGTCGACGATCCCGCTGGGGTTGCGGCGGCAGTGCAGCACGATCCACAGCCCGAGCGCGAAGACGAGCAGGCTGGTCCAGACGTTGAGCCGCTGGCCCAGGATCTCGTGGGCACTGTCGGAGCGCATCAGCTCGACGACGATGCGCCCGAGCGGGTAGCCCATGACATAGAGCCCGAAGAGCTGGCCCCGTCCGAGGCGCCGGCGCCGGTCCAGCCAGAGCAGCACGCCGGCGAGCAGCAGGCACCACAGCGCCTCATAGAGGAAGGTCGGGTGGAAGACACCCTTGACGACCGCGTTGCCCGCGCCGTCGGTCACCGCACGACCGTGCGCCTGGTCCCACTCGTGGATCTGGAGCCCCCAGGGCACGTCGGTGGCCCGGCCGTAGAGCTCGTTGTTGAACCAGTTGCCGAAGCGTCCCATGGCCTGGGCGATCGCCACCCCGGGCGCGGCCGCGTCGACATAGTCCAGGAAGGGCACGCCATAGCGCCGGCAGGCCAGCCAGGCGCCGAGCGCACCGAGCGCGACCGCCCCCCAGATGCCGAGCCCGCCCTCCCAGATCTTCAGCGCGTCGAGCGGGTTGCCGTCCTTGCCGAAGTAGGGCTCGGGCGTGGTGACCACGTGATAGAGGCGCGCGCCGACGATCCCGAACGGCACGGCATACGCGGCGACGTCCATGGAGTGGCCGGCCTCGTGGCCGCGCGCGACGAGGCGCCGGCCGGTCAGCCAGATCGCGACCAGGATGCCGGCGAGGATGCAGAGCGCATAGGCCCGCAGGGTCAGCGGGCCCACCTGCCAGGCGGCGGTGGTCGGGCTGGGGATCACGGCGAGCACAGGGCGAGTGTATGCCGCGTGCGCGGCACGCGATCAGGCCGTCACCCCGGGTGGGATGACGGCCTGATCGGTGGCCGGAGGGCGGGACTACTTGGTCGCGTCCTCGATGGCCTTGGCGAAGGTGTCGGGGGTCATGCCCGCGAGCTTCATCTGCTCCCCGTTGAGCTTGAAGGTCGGGGTGCTGGTGACGCCGTCCTTGGTCGTCTGGGTCTGCACCGCGTCGAGGTACTGGGCGTGCTTGTCGGACTTGACGCACGAGTCATAGGCCGCGGCGTCCACGCCCGCGTCGGTGACGAACTTCTTGAGCTGCTCGTCGGTCCAGCCGTCGCCCTCGTTGGCCGGCTGGTTGGTGAAGATCGCGTCGTGGACCGGCTGGAACTTGCCCGCGTCGGCCGCGCAGAAGGACGCCTTGGCGGCCCGGGTGGACGCGTCGTTCTTGAGGTTGGTGTCGAGGAAGTTCATCACGTGGTAGGTCAGCTTGATCTTGCCGGCCTTGGCCAGCTCGTCGATCTTGGCGCCGAGGAGCTGCTCGGCCTGGTGGCAGGCCGGGCACTGGAAGTCCTCGTAGATGTCGAGGGTCGGGGCCTTGTCGACGAGCGTGGCGCTGGTGTTGGAGACCAGCCCGCCGCCCATCTTGGTCGCACCCGCGGGAAGCGCAGACCCGCCGGCCGAGTCGGTCTTCTCGCCCTGGGAGCCCATGATGACCGCGCCGACGACCGCGGCGATCGCGACGATGGCCGCGATCGTGGCCAGCAGGATCTTGTTGGGACCGCCGCCGCCCTTGGGCGCGGCGGCGTTGATCTTGTCCTGCCGGCTCATGCTGCCGCTGGTGGCGGCGGCCTCGCGGCGCTTCTTTGCGTTGGCTCCCATGTGACGGTCCTTTGTGTGTTGGTCAGGGGTGGGGGGTGTGCTGTCGAGTGGTCGTGGATCTCGGCAGTGCTCAGCCGAACATGGCCGAGTCGGCGCTGAGCCTGGTGCGGGGCCACCGCACCAGCCACAGCGACAGGAGGAGCAGCCCGATGTCGCGGGCCTCCTCCCAGAAGTAGTTGGGCGACTCGCCCGCGGCCAGGGCGCCGCCGCCGCCGAAGCAGCCGCAGTCGATCTGGAGTCCGCGCACCCACGCGGAGGCGATGCCGATGATGAAGGCGAGCCAGAGCAGGGAGGCGATCACCGCGGCGGCCCGGGTGAACAGGCCCGCGATCAGCAGCAGGCCGAGGATGATCTCGACCATGGGCAGGGCGTAGCCGATGATGCGGGAGACCGCCCAGGGGAAGATCTCGTAGGCCATGACCGCCCGCGCGGAGTCGAGGGGGTGGGTGACCTTGAGGGCACCGGCGACGACGAGCACGACGCCGACGATGAGGCGGGCCACCAGGCCGATGGTCTCCCTCAGCGAGTCCCGACGGGCGTCGGGGACCTGCTCGAGGTCGTCCGCGACGACATTGCTCATCGGTGTCCTTCCCTCACTCCGGCTGCCAGCTCTCCCACCAGAGCCCTCAACGCGGGGAACCCGCGCTCGGGTTCCCGCTCGTCCTGGAGGGTCTTGACCAGTGCCGAGCCGACGATGACCCCGTCGGCATAGGAGGCGACCTCGGCCGCCTGCTCCCGGGTGGAGACGCCGAGGCCCACGCACAGCGGCACGTCGGTGACGGCGCGGGTGCGGGCCACGAGCTCGGCCGCGGCGCCGCCGACGCTGCTGCGTGCACCGGTGACGCCCATCGTGGAGGCCACATAGACGAAGCCACGGCAGGCGCTGGTGACCGCGCGCAGCCGCTCCTCGGGGGAGCTCGGCGCCACGAGGAAGGACCGGTCGAGTCCGTGGTGGTCGCTGGCGGCGATCCACTCGGCGGCCTCGTCGGGGATGAGGTCGGGAGTGATCAGGCCGGCGCCACCGGCCTCGGCGAGCCGTCGGGCAAAGACCTCGGGGGTCTGGCGCACGACGAGGTTCCAGTAGGTCATCACCATCGGCGGCGCGCCGGCGGCACGGATGGCGGCCGTGGCGCGGAAGACGTCGTCGACCCGCACGCCGCGCTCCAGCGCGGTGGCCGCAGCGATCTGGATGACCTCGCCGTCCATGAGCGGGTCGCTGTAGGGGACGCCGACCTCGACGATGTCGACGCCCGCCTCCACCATCGCCGTCATCGCACCGATCGAGTGCTCGACGGTCGGGTAGCCCACCGGGAGATAGCCGATCAGGGCGGCACGCCCCTCCTCGCGGCAGCGGGCGAGGACGCCCTCCACACCGCGCCCGGCGACCGGGGCCTGGCTCTGCTCGCTCACTCCTGGACTCCTGCCTCGGGCGCATGGGCGGCCTCGCTCGCGCTGTGGGCCTCGCCCGTCGCGGCCTCGGTCGGGGCGCCCTGCCCGTCGATCAGGCCGAAGTACTCGGCCGCGGTGTGCATGTCCTTGTCGCCGCGCCCCGACAGGCTCACGAGCAGCAGGGCCTCGGGCCCCAGCTCGCGCCCGACCTCGATCGCACCCGCCAGGGCGTGGGAGGACTCGATGGCGGGGATGATGCCCTCGGTGCGGCAGAGCAGCCGGAAGGCCTCCATCGCCTGCTCGTCGGTGGCATGGCGGTATTCGGCGCGGCCGGTGTCGCGCAGGAAGGAGTGCTCCGGTCCGACGCTGGGATAGTCGAGGCCCGCGGAGATGGAATGGGTCTCGACGGTCTGGCCGTCCTCGTCCTGCATGAGATAGCTGCGGGCGCCGTGGAGCACGCCCGGCGAGGCACTGGCGAAGCGGGCTGCGTGGCGCCCCGACTCGATGCCCTCTCCCCCAGCCTCGACGCCGATCAGCCGCACCGACTCCTCGCCGACGAAGCGGTGGAAGATGCCCATGGCGTTGGATCCGCCTCCGACACAGGCGATCACGGCGTCGGGCAGGCGCCCGGTCAGTGCGAGGACCTGGTCGTGGGCCTCCTCGCCGATGATCTTGTGGAAGTCGCGGACCATCTCCGGGAAGGGGTGCGGCCCGGTGACCGTGCCGAGCACATAGTGGGTGTGGCCGACATTGGTCACCCAGTCGCGCAGGGCCTCGTTGATCGCGTCCTTGAGGGTGGCGCTGCCGTGGCTGACCGGGATGACCTCGGCGCCGAGCATCCGCATGCGGGCGACGTTGAGGGCCTGCCGCTCGGTGTCGACCCGGCCCATGTAGACGGTGCACTCCAGGCCCATCAGCGCGGCCGCCGTCGCCGTGGCGACGCCGTGCTGGCCCGCTCCGGTCTCGGCGATGACGCGGCGCTTGCCCATCCGCTTGGTCAGCAGCGCCTGGCCGAGGACGTTGTTGATCTTGTGCGAGCCGGTGTGGTTGAGGTCCTCGCGCTTGAGGACGATGCGGGCCCCGCCGGCGTGGGCGGCGAAGCGCGGCACCTCGGTGATGATGCTGGGCCGGCCGGTGTAGGTGCGGTGCAGCTCGTCGAGCTCGGCGACGAACTCGGGATCGACCATCGCCTTCTGCCGGGCCTCGTCGAGCTCCTCGAGGGCAGGGATCAGTGCCTCGGGCACGAAGCGTCCGCCGAACTCGCCGAAGCGGCCCGGGATCTCGGCCGCGTCCGGCCCGGGGCTGGTGCGCTCACTCATCGGTCACTCCCACTGGCGATGATCTCCTGGACTGCGACGCTCGGGTCGGCCCCTGCGGTGACCAGCGCCTCGCCGACCAGGACCGCGTCGGCGCCCTCGGCGGCATACCGCCCGCTGTCCTGGGGTCCGCGGATGCCGCTCTCGGCCACCCGCACGGCCTCGACGGGGACCAGCCCCGCAAGGCGGCCAAACACATCGGGGTCGACGTCGAGGGTCTTGAGGTTGCGCGCGTTGACGCCGATGACGGATGCACCGGCGGCGACCGCCCGCTCGGTCTCGGCCTCGTCGTGGACCTCGACGAGCGCCGTCATCCCGAGCTGCCGGCTGAGCGCGAGGAAGTCGCGCAGCTGGGGGTCCTCGAGCGCGGCCACGATGAGCAGCACGATGTCGGCGCCGTGGGCGCGGGCCTCGTGGAACTGGTACTCCTCCACCATGAAGTCCTTGCGCAGCACCGGGATCGACACGGCGGCACGGACTGCGTCGAGGTCGGCCAGGCTCCCCCGGAAGCGGCGCTGCTCGGTCAGGCAGCTGATGGCGCTCGCCCCCGCGCGCTCGTAGGCGGCGGCCAGTGCGGCCGGGTCGGGGATGTCGGCGAGAGCGCCCTTACTCGGGCTCGACCGCTTGACCTCGGCGATCAGCGCCAGCCCCGGACGGCGCAGCGCGGCCTCGGCGTCGAGCGCGGGCGGCGCGGCCTCGGCCAGCCGACGGATCTGCTCGAGGCTGGTGCGCGAACGCCGTTCGGCGAGGTCCTCGCGGACACCCTCGATGATCTCGTCCAGGACTGTGGGCATGGGGTCAAGGCTAACTGTCGGCTCAGGGGCGGCCCGACACCGTCCGGGCGGCGGACGGGCTTGGCAGGCGTATGCCGCGTGGGCGGCATACCTCGGCCCGTCACCCCAGGTGCGGGCGACGGGCCGGAGAGGCTGCGGTGTGGGTCAGTTGATGCCGGCGCTGTGGCGCTCGGTGCCCTCGGGCACATCGGCGAGCGGCGACTCGTCGCCGGAGCCGTCGGCCGGCGCCTGGCCAGGGGGCAGGAGCTTCTCGGCGCCGTAGCCGGCCTTGGACAGCGCGACGCCGGCGATGACACCGACCAGCGCGAGCACGGCGGCCGCCCAGAAGAGGACGTGGTTGGCGATGACGACGGCGACGCTCATCAGGCCGAAGGCGATGAGCAGGATGATGACGGCCGTCCACATCGCGACGCTGTGGCCGTGGTGGTTGCTCTCGTGCTCGTGCTCGGACATGCGGTGCCTCTCGGGTATCTCGTCGGTGGCGGGGTGCCGGGGGTCTGGGCCCATTCTGACAGGTGCGGGCGCTCAGCGGGCGGCAGGTCCGCCGGACTCGTGGGGCGGGGTGTCGTCGCCTCCGTCGTCGGTGGGGTCCTCACCGGCGCTGAGCCGGTCCCAGTCGGTGCCGGTGCGCTCGCCCCGGGGGCCGGCCTCGGTGGGCGAGTCGTAGCGCGAGCCGAGGCTGGCCCACTCCCGGCTGCCGAGCGCCGCGCCCGCCGTGGCGAGCAGCAGCAGGAGCCCGCCGAGGAGCGCGAGCCAGGGCCAGGCGGTGACCGAGGCGTGGGTCTCGAGGCTGCCGGTGCGGCCGACGGCCTTGGCCGAGACCGAACCCAGCACGGTGTCGGCGGACAGGACCGAGCGCACCGCCAGGCCGACGGCCCCCATGGCCGCACCGAGCAGCAGGGCACGGGTGAGCCGGCGCACGACGCCCGCCGAGGTCACGGTCGCGATGACTGCCGCGAGCGAGACCACCGCCACCGCGACGATGCCAGGGGCCGCCTCGGTGCCCTTGGCGGCGACCTCGCTGGCACCGAGGACGGCATCGCTCACGGTGCCCGTGATCCACTCGCGCCCACCGCTGGCGATGAGCAGACCGGCCCCCAGGAGCCCGAGGAGCACGACGCTCGACTTCCTGCCCAGGCGGCTCATGAGGCACCGCCCGGTGCTCGCATCGCGCTGGCCGCCGCCACCGCGCGGAGGGCGGCGGCGGCCTTGTTGCGGGTCTCCTCGTATTCGCTGGTGGGCACCGAGTCGGCCACGATCCCGGCGCCGGCCTGCACGTGGGCCATGCCGTCCTTGACGAGGGCGGTGCGGATCGCGATGGCCATGTCGAGGTCGCCGTGGAAGTCGAGATAGCCGACGACCCCGCCATAGACGCCGCGGCGGGAGGGCTCATAGGCCTCGATGAGCTGGAGCGCGCGGGGTTTGGGGGCGCCCGACAGGGTGCCTGCGGGGAAGGTCGCGGCCAGGACGTCATAGGCCCGGGTCTCCGGCCTGAGCCGGCCGGTCACGGTGGACTCGAGGTGGATGACGTGGCTGTAGCGGCGGATCGTCATGAACTCCACGACGTCGACCGTGCCGGCCTCGCAGACCCGCTGGAGGTCATTGCGGCCGAGGTCGACGAGCATGACGTGCTCGGAGCGTTCCTTGGGGTCGACGAGCAGGTCCTCGCCGAGCGCCACATCCTCCTCGGGCGTCTTGCCGCGGGGGCGGGAGCCGGCGATGGGGTGGGTGATCGTCTCACGGCCGGTCACCTTGACCAGCGCCTCGGGTGAGGAGCCGACGATGTCATAGCTGCCGCCGTCGGGGTGCTCGAGGCGGAAGAGATACATATAGGGGCTGGGGTTGGTGCTGCGCAGCGCGCGGTAGACGTCGAGCGCGTCGGCCTCGCAGGGCATCGAGAACCGCTGGGAGAGCACGACCTGGAAGACCTCGCCGGCGCGGATGTCCTCCTTGCCCCGCTCGACGAGGTCCTCGAAGTCGGCGGCGGACATGTTGGCCTCGACGGTCGCGAGCGCCCGCGCCATGGCGTCCTCGTCGAGCACCGCCACGGTCGACTCGGCGGGCGCGGCGAGGTCGGCGGTCATCGCGTCGAGCCGCTGGGCCGACTCGGCCCAGACCTCCTCGACCCGCGCGTCGGTGTCGTCGTAGTTGATGGCGTTGGCGATGAGCAGCAGCGAGCCGTCGGTGTGGTCGAGGACGGCCAGGTCGGTCGCGAGCATCATCGCCACCTCCGGCACGCCCAGGACGTCGGGAGCGGTCTCAGGGACCTTCTCCCAGCGGCGCACCGCGTCATAGCCCACGGCGCCGACCATGCCACCGGTCAGCGGGGGCAGCCCGGCGACCGGGTCGGTGGCCAGCGTCTCGACGGTCGCGCGGAGCGTCTCGACGGCCAGCCCCTCCGTCGGGACCCCGGCCGGGGGCTCGCCGATCCAGTGGGTCTGCCCGTCACGCGCGGTGAGCGTGGCGCGGGAGGCCGCGCCGACTATCGAGTAGCGCGACCAGACCCCGCCGTGCTCGGCGGACTCGAGCAGGAAGGTGCCGGGGGCGTCCTTGGCCAGTTTGCGATAGACCCCGACAGGCGTCTCGCCGTCGGCCATGAGCCGGCGCACGACGGGGATGACCCGGCGGTCGCGGGCGAGCTCGCGGAAGGTCTCCAGGTCGGGCCAGGTGCGGCCATAGGTCAGGTCGGCGTGCGGCTCAGCCACGGGGCGCCTCCCCTGCCGCGGCCGCGCCGACGGCGTCGTATGCCGCGAGGTCGCCGGCGTCGAAGCAGGTGCGCTCGCCGGTGTGGCAGGCCGCGCCGACCTGGTCGACGCGCACGAGCAGGGCGTCACCGTCGCAGTCGAGGGCGACCGAGCGCACGTGCTGCATGTGACCGGAGGTGTCGCCCTTGCGCCAGTACTCGCTCCGGCTGCGCGACCAGAAGGTCACCCGCCCCTCGGTCAGCGTGCGGCGCAGCGCCTCGTCGTCCATCCAGCCGAGCATCAGCACCTCACCGGTGTCGTGCTGCTGGACGATCGCGGCCACGAGACCGGAGGGGTCGCGCTTGAGTCGCGCGGCGACGGTCGGGTCGAGGGAAGTCACCAGGTCATTGTGCCGCGAGGGCGCGATCACCCCGACGCGGCGTCCATGATTGGGGGCATGACCCACCTTGCGCGCCTCGAACGGATCGGCCTCTGCGACACCATGGAGCGGGTCGGCCCCGACGCCCCCACGCTGTGCGAGGGCTGGGACACCGCCGACCTCGCCGCCCACCTCGTGGTCCGCGAGCGCCGGCCCGACGCCGCCGCCGGTGTGCTGCTCGCGCCGCTCGCCTCGCACACCGAGCGGGTCCAGGACGGGTATGCCGCCAAGCCCTGGCACGACCTGGTCGACCTGGTCCGCAGCGGGCCGCCCACGCTCTCGCCCACCCGGGTGCCCGCCGTCGACGACGCGGTCAACCTCGCGGAGTTCTTTGTCCACCACGAGGACGTGCTGCGGGCGCAGGAGGGCTGGCGCCCGCGGCCCACGAGCCCGGCGCTCCAGAAGGCGCTGTGGTCGGCACTGGGGCGGATGGCCTCGCCGATGTTCCGGGCCGCCCCGGTCGGCGTGGTGCTCATCGCCCCCGAGGGCCGCACCGCACCCCGGCGGCCCCGCCCCGGCCACGGCACGGTGATCATGCGCGGCGAGCCCGGCGAGCTGCTCCTCGCGGCATTCGGGCGGCTGCCGGTCGCCGACGTGCGGCTCGAGGGCGAGCCGGCCGACATCGAGGCCCTGCGCTCCGCTCGCCTCGGGCTCTGAGCCCGCGGGCGTCAGCGCACCGGGTGGCCCGCGGCGCGCAGGCCGTCCTTGACCTGCCCGATGGTCAGCTCGCCGAAGTGGAAGACGCTGGCGGCCAGCACGGCGTCGGCGCCCGCCTCGACGGCCGGCGCGAAGTGCTCGACGGCGCCGGCACCGCCGCTGGCGATGACCGGCACGGAGACTGCGGCCCGCACGAGCCGGATGAGCTCGAGGTCGAAGCCGTCCTTGGTGCCGTCGGCATCCATGGAGTTGAGCAGGATCTCGCCCGCACCCAGCTCGGCAGCGCGGGCGCACCACTCGACCGCGTCGATCCCCGTGCCCTCGCGACCGCCGTGGGTGGTCACCTCGAAGCCGCCCGTCGGGCTCCCGTCGTCGCCGCGGCGGCGGCGGACATCGGCCGAGAGCACGAGCACCTGCGCGCCGAAGCGGTCGGAGATCTCGGCGATGACCTCCGGCCGCGCGATCGCCGCGGTGTTGATGCCGACCTTGTCGGCGCCGGCGCGCAGCAGCCGGTCGACGTCGTCGACGGTGCGCACTCCCCCGCCGACGGTCAGCGGGATGAAGGCCTCCTCGGCGGTGCGGCGCACCACGTCATAGGTGGTCTCGCGGTTGCCGCTGCTGGCGGTCACGTCGAGGAAGGTGAGCTCGTCGGCCCCCTGCCGGTCATAGGTGCGGGCCAGCTCGACCGGGTCGCCGGCGTCGCGCAGGTTCTCGAAGTTGACGCCCTTGACGACACGGCCTGCGTCGACGTCGAGGCAGGGGATCACGCGGATGGCAACACTCACGCGCAAACCGTACCGACCTAGGGTGGTCGCCATGCCCACCGGTCCGTATGCCGCCAGCTCCCGCCCCGCGGCCCGCGATGCGCTGGTCGCGCTCGCCCGGGAGCGGGGCCCGCGCTGCGGCGAGACCCTCGTCGTCGCGGTCGACGGCCCGAGCGGCGCCGGCAAGACCGCCTTCGCGGCGATGCTGGCCGAGCACCTCGGCGCGGGCACGGTGCACATGGACGACCTGTATGCCGGGTGGGACGGCCTCGAGGGCTCGTCCAGGCGGCTGGTGGGCGATGTCCTGGAGCCGCTCGCCCGGGGCGAGCACACGGCATACCGCCGATGGGACTGGGAGACAGGGGAACTCGGCGGACTGGCCATGCTCGGCCGGCCATCGAGCCTCGTGGTCGAGGGGTGCGGCGCCGGGGCGACACCGGTGCGCGAGTGGCTGTCGGCGCTGGCCTGGGTCGACGCCGACCCCGCGACCAGGCGAGCGCGGGCGCTGGAGCGGGAGCCCGGCTTCGAGCCCTATTGGGAGCGGTGGGCGCAGGGCGAGCGGGAGCACTTCCCGCTGCACCGCACCCGCGAGCACGCCGACGTGGCCCTGTCGACGACCGACTGGCCGGAGCCCCGATAATGGCCGCCATGGACCGAGCGCCCCACACCAGCGGCGCCCGGCGGGGCGTGGCAGGGCTGCGGCGGCTGCGCGACACCTATGGCGCCAAGGCGGTCGAGGTCTCGCGCGCATCGGCCAAGGCACGGCTGATGCGGCTGCGCAAGAGACTGACCTTCATCCTCAGCTGCGCCGTCGGGGCCGCCATCGCGTGGTGGTTCGCCAGGGACGTGCTGCACCACGAGATGCCGTTCTTCGCGCCGATCACGGCGATGATCTGCCTCGGCCTGTCCTATGGCCAGCGGCTGCGCCGGGCCGGCGAGATCATGGTCGGTGTCGCGATCGGCGTCTTCATCGGCGATGTCTTCGTGCACCTGTTCGGCACTGGACCATGGCAGATCCTGGTCGTCGTCACGATCGCGATGTCGCTCGCCGCACTCTCGGGCCAGGGCGCCCTGATGAGCACCCAGGCCGGTGTGCAGGCGGTCGTCGTGACCACCCTCGTGGCGGCGCCCGGCCAGGCGTTCACCCGCTGGCTCGACGCAGTCATCGGCGGCAGTGTGGGCCTGCTCATCGCGGCCCTCGCGCCGGCCACCCCCGTGCGCCGCCCCCGCCAGCAGGCGGCGACCGTGCTGCGCGAGCTTGCGGCGACGGCCCGCGACGCGATGGCCGCGCTGCGCTCCGGCGACCACGCCGCCGCCAAGGCCGCACTGCGGCGGGCCCGGGCGACCGAGGGCATGCTCGACGAGCTGCGCACCCTCTCGGCGGAGGGCATCGCGGTGGTGCGTCTCTCCCCCATCCGGCGGCGCCATCTGCCGGGCGTGCAGGCCATCGCCCAGCTGCTCGAGCCGCTGGACCGGGCCACCCGCAACCTGCGGGTGCTGGTGCGCCGCACCGAGATCGCGGTCTGGAGCGGCGATGAGGTGCCGGCGTCCTATGTCGAGACGGTGGACCGTCTCGCCGACCTGATGGACATGGCCGCGACCGAGCTGCACGACCGTCACCTGCCGGACCGCACCGCCGACCACCTCATGGCCCTCGGGCGCGACACGGCGATGCCCCTGCCGCACACCACGGTCTCGGCGGCGGTCATCCGCGCGCAGACCCGGTCGATGATCGTCGACCTGCTCCAGCTGACCGGCCGGTCACTGGATGAGGCCCGCCAGTCGATCGGCCTCGACCCCGACGGCGACGACGACCTCGACGAGGACGGCGAGGCCGGCTAGGACACTTCCGGCCCGTGCCATCGCGGGGAGGCACAGAGTGGTCACCACACCGCCATCGATGGCGCCCCCACGACCACATCCGTCGCCGGTACGGCACCACCGCGACCACACTCACCGCCGGCACGGCGTCCCCGCGACCACACCCGCGGTCGGAGCGTCAGGCCTCGCTGGACGGCGGCACGGCCTCGTGTCCGCCGAGGGCCTGGACGAGCGCGGCGAGGCGGGCGGCCTCGGCGCGGCCGCGGGGCCCGTCGGCCTTCTGGACCGCCATGACGGCGAGGGTCTCGAGATTGCTCAGGTCGAGATACACCCACGGGTCCCCGCCGCTGAAGCGCACGGTCTCGATCTCGTCCCAGCGCAGTCGCCGCCGCAGGATGAGGTTCTGGACGCTCAGGCCCTCCCGGTCGGGGTCGGCGTGGATGCGGCCATAGCGCCACATCAGCCAGGCGATCGCCAGGCCGCACGAGAGCATGAGCATGCGGTCGATCGGACCCCAGCTGCCGCCGCGGGACTCCCCGGGCATGAGCACGGCGATGCCGCCGAAGATCAGGATCGAGACCAGCGCCGAGATCCACGCGACGAGCTTGCCGCGCCGGGAGGTGAAGGTCGCGAAGGGGTCGGGGCCGGACGTAGTCGGGGCGGTGGGATCGCTCATGGCGTCAGGTCGGCGTCAGGATCAGAGCCGGCAGGCCGCGATGTCGGTGACCAGGATGGCGCGCGCGCCGAGGTCATAGAGCGCGTCCATCACCCGGTTGGTGCTGCCCCGGGGGACCATCGCGCGGACGGCCTTCCACTCCTCGTTCTGGAGCGAGGAGACCGTGGGCGACTCCAGCCCGGGCGTGAGGGCGCAGGCCTGGTCCACCAGGTGGGTCGGCACGTCATAGTCGAGCATCACGTAGCCGCGCGCCGTCAGCACGCCCTGGAGGCGCCGCACGAGCACGGCGACGCTGGCCTCGTCGGCGTCGCGTCGGGTGACCATGACCGCCTCGGAGCGCATGATCGGGTCGCCAAAGACCTCCAGGCCCTGGTTGCGCAGCGTGGTGCCGGTCTCGACGACATCGGCGATGACATCGGCCACGCCGAGGGTGATCGCGGTCTCGACAGCGCCGTCCAGGCGCACGACGTCGGCCTCGACGCCCTTGTCGGCCAGGTGCGCCCGCACCAGCCCGGCATAGGAGGTGGCCACGCGCTTGCCGGCGAGGTCCTCCGCACGGCTGGCGGTGCCGGGTCGCGCGGCGAAGCGGAAGGTCGAGCGGGCGAAGCCGAGCGGCAGGATCTCGTCGGCGGGGGCCTCGGAGTCCAGCAGCAGGTCGCGGCCGGTGATGCCGGCGTCGAGGGTGCCCGACCCGACATAGACCGCGATGTCGCGCGGTCGCAGGAAGAAGAACTCGACGTCGTTGTCGGCGTCGGCCAGCACGAGCTCCTTGGAGTCGCGGCGTCCGCGGTATCCAGCCTCCCGGAGCATCTCGGCGGAGGGCTCGGCGAGGGATCCCTTGTTGGGGACGGCAATGCGCAGCATCGGTGTCTTTCGGTGGTGGTCCGACGGTGGGTTGGGGGCCGGGGCCTAGAGATGGGTATAGACGTCCTCGAGCGAGATGCCCTTGGCGACCATCAGCACCTGGAGGTGATATAGCAGCTGGGAGATCTCCTCGGCGGCGGCCTCGTTGCCCTCGTACTCGGCGGCCATCCACACCTCGGCGGCCTCCTCGACGATCTTCTTGCCGATGAAATGGACGCCCGCGTCGAGCTCCTTGACCGTCCCGGAGCCCTCGGGCCGGGTCACGGCCTTGTCGCTCAGCTCGGCAAACAGGGCGTCGAAGGTCTTCACGGTCCACAAGGATAGGCGGTAAGCCGTGTGCCCCCTCCCCGGCCTCCACCCACCGAACACCGGGGCCGGCCGCCGGGAGAAGCCGCGAGCCCCACGCGTTCTCTCACCGTGTGATCCCGGTCGCAGTCTCCGAGGGGGCCGGACTGCCCGCGCGGTGGCAGGCATAGCGTCGAGACACATCGAGCCGATATCAGGGGAAGGCTTTGGCATGAGCATTGTGCACCGCATCCACGACCGGCACGCAGCGTGGGCGCACCCGGCGACGGCCCGGGACATGCTGGCCCTGGCGGGCCTGGCCTTCCTCGGGCTGGGGCTGGAGTTCCTCGTCGCGACCTTCGACACCGCGGTGCTTGGGCGGGACCTCCAGGCGATGACCTCGACAGGCGATCCAGCACTGGGGACTCACGATCGCTGTATGGGCGGCCATGGCCGCCTATCTCGTCGCGCGGGCCCGACGCGAGCACGACGTCGACGTCCTCGCCAAGGTCGGGCCGCCCTCGGGCCGTGCTGCGCTCGGCGCACTGGTCCTGGTCGCGGCCATGTTCGCGCTCGGTCTGGCCATCCGTGACGGCTGGAAGCCCGTGCTCGAGGCAGACGGCAAGACCGCCGCCGAGTTCATCGCCCAGCACGTCTACTACCTGGCGGAGGTCGCTCTCGTCCTCCTGCTCGTGGCCTTCGGGCAGCGCGCCGGCGAGCTGCGCTGGGGACGCCCCGAGGTCCCATGGGGCGGTCTGCTGGCCGGCCTCACCTGGGGCCTGATGCACACGCTGACTCAGGGCTCGCTCGCCGCCGGCGGCTATGCCGCTCTCTCGGGGCTGGCGCTGGGCACGGCATACCTCCTGATGCGCAAGGACGTGCGCTTCGCCTATCCGCTGCTGGCCGTGCCCTTCATCCTCTGCTGAGGTCCCAGACGAGCAAGTCGCCGTCGAAGCGGGCCCCCGCGCTGGGGACGTGGGGCCGCAGACTGCCGTCGTGCATGAGGTGCACGACCTCAAGTCGGGACCGCGCGTCCACGCGGCATACGCCCGGAATGCCGTGACCTCCCACCAGGTGTCGACGATGCCTCGTCCTCGGCCTTGGTGAGGCGACGTCGGCCGCCCAGACGCTCCTCCCAGCGGTAGCCGACCCCGATCTCGGCGAGCCCCTCCTCGACCTGACCGCGTGCGGCGGCGGGGTTGCTCCGACTGCCCGGGAAGCGGCGCACGTCCACAACCTGCGCAATGCCGGCCCCGGCCACGAGCCCACCGAGCTCACCGCGGTCGAGGCGACCGTGGCCGAAGGTGATCAGGTGCGGCACGGGCCTCAGTGGGTGTGCTCGCCCACCAGCGCACGCAGCTCGTTGACCGCGGCGGCGGCGTCCTCGGCACCATAGACGGCTGACCCGGCGACGAACACGTCTGCGCCGGCCTCGGCGCACTGCTCGATGGTCTTTGCGGACACGCCGCCGTCGACCTGGATCCAGATCTCGCCGCCGTGCCGGCGCACGGCCTCGCGCACCTGGGCGACCTTGGGCATCTGGTCGGCCATGAAGGACTGCCCGCCGAAGCCGGGCTCGACGGTCATCACCAGGACCATGTCGAGCTCGGGCAGCAGCTCCTCATAGGGAGCGAAGTCGGTGCCCGGCTTGACCGCCATGGCGGCGCGGGCGCCGGCGGCGCGGATGTCGCGGGCGACCTGGCGCGGGTCGCGGGCGGCCTCGACGTGGAAGGTGACCGAGTCGCCGCCGGCCTCGGCATACATCGGGGCCCACCGCTCCGGGTCCTCGATCATCAGGTGGCAGTCGAGCGGGATCGGGCTGACCCGGGCCAGGGCCTCGACCACCGGGAGGCCGAGGGTCAGGTTGGGCACGAAGTGGGCGTCCATGACGTCGACGTGGGCCCAGTCGGCATTGGCGATGCGGCCCAGCTCGCGCTCGAGGTTGGCGAAGTCGGCGGACAGGATGCTGGGTGAGATCTGCACGGGCACAACCCTATCGGCGACGCAGGATCGCGCAGTACATGCCGTCGGTGCCGTGCAGGTGCGGCCACAGCTGCACCGCCGGCCCGGGCCCGAGGTCACCGAGCCGGCCCTCGCTGGCCGCCTCGAACAGCGGCCGGGCGTCGACCTGCTCGACGTCGTCACGGCGCTTGAGCACGTCGGAGACGACCAGGCTGGTCTCGGCGAGATGGGGGCTGCACGTGGCATAGGCGATCAGCCCGCCGGGGCGGGTGGCCTCGATCGCGCTGTTGAGCAGCGCGCGCTGGAGTGGCCCGAGCTCGGCGAGGTCTGCGGTCGTGCGCCGCCAGCGCGCCTCCGGGCGTCGGCGCAGCGCGCCCAGACCGGTGCAGGGTGCGTCGACGAGCACCCGGTCGTATGCCGCGGGCTCGGCCTCCCCGATGTCGCGGCCGTCCCCGGTGCGCACCTCGATGCGGCCCGGTGCTGCTGCGATGGCCGCCCGCAGCGACTGCCGGACGAGATCGGTGCGGTGCTCGCTCACCTCGTTGGCGAGCAGATGGGCACCCTGCTGGGCGGCGAGCGCGGCCAGGAGCCCGGCCTTGCCGCCGGGACCCGCGCAGAGGTCGAGCCACCGCTCCGCGGCGTCGCCCTCGATGCCGGCGCTGGCGAGGGCCAGTGCGATGAGCTGGCTGCCCTCGTCCTGCACAGCCGCACGCCCCTCGCGCACGGCTGCGATAGCGCCTGGGTCACCGGCCTCGAGCAGCGCGGCGGTGGGGGCCAGCGGGCCCGGCGTGGCGCTGGCCTCCTCCAGCTCGTCCCGCGTCGCCAGACCCGGCCGGGCCACCAGGGTGACCCGCGGCGGGGCGTTGTCGGCGGCCAGGAGGTCTGCGAGGGACCGGTCGACGGTCGCGGGGTCGGCCGCGCCGTGGCCGAGCAGCGCCTGCCGCATGGCCTTGACCACCCACTCAGGGTGCGACTCGCGCACAGCCAGGTCGGCAAGCCCGTCGCCGGGGGCCACCTCGGTCAGCCACTCCTCGAGCGGGCGTTCGCTGATCCGGCGCATCACCGCGTTGACGAAGCCCGCCGCACCCGCGCCGTTGACCTGGCGCGCCAGCGCGACGGTCTCGTCGGCGGCCGCATGGGCGGGGACGCGCATCCCGAGCAGCTGGTGGGCGCCGAGCCGGAGGGTGTCGAGGACGGCCCCGTCGATCTGGCCGACCGGACGCTGGGCAGCGCGCTCGATGATCGGGTCATAGCGCCCGCGCAGCCGGAGCGCCCCATAGACCAGCTCGGTCGCAAAGCCCGCGTCGCGACCGCGGACGCCCTTCTCGCGCAGCAGTTTTGGCAGTTCGAGATTGGCATAGGCGCCATCAGCGACACGGCGCATCACGGTGTATGCCGCGAGCCTCGCCGGGTCGGTGCGCCGGGCCCGCTCGCTCGGCCGCTGGCGCGAGTAGGCGCGACGGTCGTCGCCACGGCCCTCTCCGCGGGGACCTCCACGACCCGCATCGCGGCCGCCATCTCGACCACCCCGCCGGTCCCGGCCGCCGCTGCCCTCGCCACCGGGCCGTCCCCCGGATCGACCGCCCGGACGACCGCTGCCCCGGCCACCGCCGCCGCGGCCGCGGCCGCCAGCCTGCCCGGGGCTCATGCGCCGAGCCGCTCGTCGTCGGCGGGCCGGACGCCTCGCGCCCAGTCGGCCGCTGGCATGGGCTTCTTGCCCTGGTGCCGCACCTCACCGAGCCGCACGGGTGCGCTGACGGTGCCGACGAGCACCTCCCGCTTGCCCGCCAGGACCTGGCCTGGTGCGAGGTCGATGCCGACACTGTCACCGGCGACCTCGAGAGGTCCGAGACCGAGTCGCTGTCCCCGGAAGGTCGTCCACGCGCCCGGTGCCGGAGTGCAGCCACGCACGAGGCGGTCGATGGCGAGCGCCGGTGTGCGCCAGTCGATCTCGGCGTCAGTGACCTCGAGCTTGGGGGCGTGGCTGATGCCCTCGCCAGGCTGCTCGACGGCCTCGACCGTGCCGTCCTCGATGCCGTCCAGGGTGTGCACGAGCAGGGACGCCCCCGCTTCGGCCAGCCGACCGAGGAGGTCACCCGAGGTGTCCCGCGGCTGGATCCGGTCGGTGAGGATGCCAAAGACCGGGCCGGTGTCGAGCCCTGCCTCGAGCCGGAAAGTCGACGCCCCGGTGAACTCGTCGCCGGCGATGAGGGCCCGCTGGACCGGCGCGGCGCCGCGCCACGCGGGCAGCAGTGAGAAGTGCAGGTTGACCCAGCCGTGGGCCGGGATGTCGAGGACGGCCTGCGGGATCAGCGCACCATAGGCGACCACCGGGCAGGCATCCGGCGCCAGCTCGGTCAGCCGGGCGATGAAGTCGGGCTCGCTGGGTCGGCCGGGGGTGAGCACCTCGATGCCGAGCTCCTCGGCGCGGGCCTTGACCGGCGAGGGGCTGAGGGTGCGCCCGCGGCCGACCCGGGCGTCGGGGCGGCTGACAACGGCGACCACATCGTGCCTGGAGGCGACGAGGGCGTCGAGGGAGGGCAGGGCGACCTCGGGGGTGCCGGCGAAGACCAGACGCATGCTCACATCCCCCGGCCGAAGGTCGCGTGCGGGCTGGCCTTGATCACGGGCCGGGAGGTGCCCGCGAAGTCGGCCTCGCGCACCAGCCGCATGGCCTCGCGGCGGGCATCCCGGTCGAGCCGGTCGATGAAGAGGATCCCGTCGAGGTGGTCGGTCTCGTGCTGGATGCACCGGGCGAGCAGCTCCGAGCCCTCCAGGGTGACCGGCTCGCCGTGCATGTCCCATCCGCGCGCAACGACCCGCATGGCCCGGCGCACGTCGAAGGTCAGGCCAGGGAAGGACAGGCAGCCCTCGGGGCCGCACTGCTCCTCGTCGACATCGAGGGTCAGGTCGGGGTTGACCAGGTGCCCGACGACACCGTCGACGTTGTAGGTGAAGACCCGCAGGCCCACGCCCGGCTGTGGCGCAGCCAGCCCGGCTCCGGGCGCGTCGAGCATGGTGTCGGTCAGGTCGGCGACCAGCCGCTCAAGCTCCTTGTCGAAGTCGACGACGGGCGCTGCCGGGGTGCGCAGGATGGGGTCGCCAAACAGGCGGATGCTCTGGACTGACACCACGACATCGTATGCCGCGTGCGCGGCCGCGTGGCCACGTCCCGGTCAGGAGCCGGGCTGGTCCAGTCCCGCGGTGATCGCCTCCACGACCGTGGCGCGCCGGTCCTCGCTGGTCCGGATCCCCCGGGCGATCTCGATGTGCACGAAGTCCGCGCCGGCCGCCCGGGCGGCCCGGCCCTGGATGTTCTTGGTGGCGGCAAGCGCCTGGCAGGCGGAGCCGTCGTAGACACACACGTCAAAGCCCTTGTGCCGCAGGGCTTCTGCGAGGCTGCGCACCGGTGTTGTGACGTCCTTGGTGCCGGAGGAGACGACCACGTCCCTGAGGTTCTCCTCGTGGTTGTCCTGGTCGAAGCCGTGGACCTGGACGATCGTGGTCTGCGTGCTGGCGAGGGCAGCGGACACCTCCGCGAACGGGGTGGTCGCGTTGTGGGCGACGTCCGCAGCACGCCGCCCTGCGCTGCGGTCGGCGCCAGCCACGAGCAGCGCCCGGGCCTTCGTCGAGGCGAAGAGCCCGACACCGATGACCTCGCTGGCCTCGTCGGCCCGGGGATGGGGCACCTCGATGACGAGGTCCCGCGCACCCGGCCGCACGGCATACAGCCCCCAGCCGCGGGACAGCGCTGTCTCTGTCAGCACGGTCACACCGGCGTCGTCGGTGACCTGGCGGGCGGCGAACCCGCTGGGGACCGGACCCCGACCGTGAGTGGACCAGCGCCGGACATCCCGGGCGATCTCACGCCGCTCGGCACCCGAGGCCGCCTCGAAGCGGTCCCCCGGTCCGGGGCCGGCGTCGAGGGTTGCCGAGACCAGCGACGGCAGGCTGGCGGCGGCGCCGCCCCGCCCGTCCGGGAGGTCGCCATGGCAGGCGGTCAGCGTCACAGCGACGCCGACCGCCAGGGCTGCGCCCGATCTCACAGGAGACCGGCCGCGGTGGCGCCGGCCGCGATCAGGTTCATCACGGCATACACCCCGACACCGCACAGCGCGGCGCCCCACACCGTCTTCTCCCAGCCCTGGCGCTGGGCATCGTTGGCCAGCAGCGCCGGGACCATGAGGGTGACGACCGTCAGGCCACGCCAGGGCACGAAGGTGCCGTCGGTGAGGTGGACGATGAGCAGCTCCGCCGACCACGTGACCAGGGAGGCGATCAGGACCATCGTGGCCAGCTTGCGGCGGCCGAAGAGGAGCAGGCGCGGCATGAGCCGTGCACCACGATCGTCCAGGTGACCACGCCGCAGACGAGGGCGAAGGCGATGTCCGGCCAGCGCGGGCCGACGAGCGCGAGATAGGCGCCGGTGATGAAGCCGCCGGTGCGCAGCCCGAGCTGGCTGAAGACCGCCATCCCGATGATGACGCTCGCCGCGGCCGCCACGATGAGCAGCTGACGGGGGAAGCCGAGGACCGACGCGAGCAGCGCGGCATCACCCTGCGGCGCGGCGTCGAGGAGCTGGAGCACCGAGACCAGGACGTAGACGCACACACCGAGGATCAGCGTCGTCGCGACGATGGCCTGGAGGGTGCGCTTCGGTCCCTGCCGACCCATGTCGTGGGCGATGATTCCGGGCACGAGGAAGCCGATGCCAGTGAGGGCAAGGAACATGGGTGAGTAGGTACGCAGCAGTGCCGCGGCCACTGTGCCTAACATGATGAAGGCCAGACCGACCAGCACCTCGACCTCGAATTTCCTTCTGCCATAAAGGATCCGGTGACGCGGGAGCCACACATGGACGACGCCCCACGTGGCCAGACCGGCCAGCAGGGTGGTGACGATGAGCAGCGGGTGTGGCAGCGAGACAGCGAGATAGGCGGGCACGATCGCGCCGCCGGTGGTCAGCTGGACCTTCTCGTAGAAGAGCATGCTGACGACGACGCCGAGGACGATCGCCACCCGGATGACCTCGGGCGCATAGAGGTACTCACGCATGGCGCTCCTCCGTCACGGTGGCGGCGGGCAGGCCGAGGCGGCTCTGGGCCCGACGCATGCGGATGGTCGCGGCGGGTGCCCGCGAGGGGTCGCGCGACTCGGCGAGCTCGTCGACGACCTCGTCGCCGTCACGCTCCGCGAAGTAATGGATGAGCTTCTCCGCCTGCTCGGTGTGGATGTTGACCATGCCGATGAGCACGCCGCGCTCCCCCGGGACGAGGGCGGCGATGCGCTCGAGGATCTGCTCCAGCGACGGGGAGACGCTCTCGCCGAGGTTGGTGATCCGCTCGCGCGGGTAGCCGCCCGAGACCATCTGCGAGGTCACGCTGTCCTCGTAGGCCCCCATCGTGATGATGTGGTCGACAAAGGGGTTGATGTCCTTGGGCACCATCGTCGCGAAGAGCTCGGCGCGGCGGCCGCGGTCGGTGCGGTTGTTGAGGATGCCCACGACGGTGGCGTCCGGCGGGAAGGTCGCCGAGAGCTGCTCGAGGGTGAGGATGACGCTCTCGCGGTCGTTGGCGGCGAACATCGGGACCCAGGTGATCTGTTTCCCGAGAATGTCGTAGGTCTTCAGGCGCACGACGCCGACATCGGGGACCGACTTCCACATGCCCTCGACAGCGCGCTCGTGGCTGATGCCGAGGTAGTCGGCGATCGCCAGGCCGATGGCCACGTTGGACTTGAACTGGAGGTAGTCGAAGCCGCGCATGTCCTCGTCGGACACGCTCGAGGCGTCGGCATAGACCATCCTGCTGCCCCGGGCCTCAGCGTTGCGGCGCAGCCGCTCCCGCAGGTGCGGACGGTCCTCAGCGGTGATGAGGATGCCCCCATGCGGGATGGTCACCGACATCGAGTCGGCGATCTCCTCGAGGGTCTCCCCCATCTCCTCCTGGTGGTCCTCACGGACGTTGGTGATGACGGTGATGTCGGAGCGGACCATGTAGTCCTGGCTGTACTGCTGGTAGAGCGGCCGCACGGCCATGCACTCGATGACGAGGGCCTCGACGTCCTGGCGGACGTGCTCCTTGACGATGTCGATCTGCTCGTTGATCGTCGCGGCGCCGAGGCGCCGGATGGGGGTCTCCTCACCCTGCGGCCCGATGACGCGAGCCGCCGATCCGGTCGTCTTCGCCACGGTGACGAAGCCGCCCTCGCGCAGCACCCCCGCGACCAGCCGGGTGACCGAGCTCTTGCCCCGGATCCCGTTGACGTGCACGCGCACGTCGAGCTGGTCCAGCTCGGTCGGGACGACTGACCTCAGGGCGCGCGCGAGAGCCCAGAGGCCATTAGTGGTGGGAATTCGCCCCGGATTCCCACCACTAATGGCCTCTCGCCTTTGCGGGAGCCGGTATGCCGCGGCACGGCGGGCCATGTGCGAAGGATCCTGCGCAGATGAGCGCTTCACCGCGGATCCAGCGGACACGCGCGCAGGATCTGTGCCGCGTGGTCGTCGAGGCCCTCCGTCACATGCCGGGGTCGGGCGGGTCCATCCGCACACCGATGGGCGTGGCCTCCCGGTGGGCGCTGCGGGCGCCGCGCAGGGCTCGCAGCGCGGCTGCCAGCTCGGCTCGCCGCTCCAGGGGCACCCGCGCGACGAGCCGGGCCGATCCGTCGCCGACGGTGACGGGCCCGAGGAGCTCGAGCTCGGCCAGCGGCGGCTCCGCCAGGACCGACTCCAGGGCCTGGCGCTCGCCGGTGAGCAGCGCCACCGTGGCGGCCGGGGGCAGGGCCAGCGCCTGCCGGTCGGCCAGCTCGCGCCCGGCGAACCAGGCCGGGTCCCATCGGACCAGGGCCTCCACGGCCGGCACCGAGGTGTGGACCGGCGCACCGCACAGCACCATCCGACCGCCCTCGGCCCACCCCCGGGTGAGCAGGCCCGCGAGCAGCCAGCGTCGCAGCGCCTCCTCCCCCGCAGTCAGCACGGGCCGGTCCAGGCTGGCCCAGGCATCGAGCAGCAGCGTCGCGTGGTAGCCGCCCGCGGCGACCGGCTCGGCACCAGGCGTGGCGATCACGAGCGCCGGTGTTGCCTCGACCCGCTCGAGCACCGCCCCGCTGCCGGAGGTGAGGACCGGCACCCCTGGGAAGGCCCGGCCCAGCTCCTCCGCGGTGCGGCGGGCCCCGACCGTGGAGGAGCGCCACCGGGTCGCACCGCACTCGCGGCAGGAGAAGTCACGGGCCACCAGCCCGCACCACCGGCACTCCGGCGGCGCCCCGGGCCCGCGCAGCAGGAGCCGGCCGCCGCAGCGCGGGCAATGGGCCGGCGCACGGCACTGCTGACAGGAGATCGAGGGGAGATAGCCGCGGCGCGGGACCTGCACGAGGACCGGGCCGGTCAGCAGCGCCTCGCGCGCCAGCCGCCAGGCGACGCTCGGCAGGTGGGCCGTGGCGGCCATCGCGTCGTCCTCGAGGTCACGGCCCTCCCCGGCCACCTGCACCCGCGGGACAGCACCCCGGAGCCGACCGGGCGGCAGGGCGATCGAGTGGACCGCCCCCTCCTGGCGCCAGCGCTCGATGCTGGCGGTGCGGGTGGGGCCCCCGACGACGAGCGCGGCACCGGCCTGCTCGGCCCGGATGCGCAGCACCTCGCGCACATGCGGATAGGGCGCGCGCGGCTCCCCGTGGAGGTCGTCGCCGTCGTCCCACCACAGCACCAGGCCGAGGTCGTGCACGGGGGCGAATGCCGCGGCCCGGGTGCCGACGACGACCGGCACGTGTCCGCGCAGCGCCTTGAGCCAGGCGGTGTAGCGCGCCTGCGGCCCCTGGTCTGCCGTCAGCCGGACGTGCCGACCGGGCCCCAGGGCAGCGGTCAGGCTCGCGTCGAGCCGCCCGACGTCACGGTGGTCCGGGACCACCACCACCGCGCCGCGGCCGGAGCGCACCGTGGCGTGGACCGCCTCGGCGATCGCGTCGGGCCAGTCGAGACCATCGGGACCCGGCGGCACGGCCAGCCACTCGGCCCAGGGCGACTCGCCCGCAGCGAGCCGGGTCACAAAGGCCGGGCCCGCGGCATACCGCTCCCAGGCGCTCGTCTCCGGCACGGGCGGCAGCTCGGGCGGCTCGGGCGCCTCGGCTGGCAGGGCCCGTTCGGCCGTCGCGTGGCGGGGCGGGATCGCCAGCCGCAGCACATCGCCCACGGTGCCGGCATAGCGCTCGGCGACCCGCTCGGCGAGCGCGAGGGTGGCCTCGGTCAGCACCGGCTCGGGCGAGACGACCCGGCGGATCGGCGCCAGTCGGCCCTCGTGGGTGGTGGAGTCGGCGACGGCGGCGACATAGCCGGCCAGGTCGCGCCCCGCGAAGCGCACCCGGACCCGCACCCCGGGACTGACCTCGGCGACGAGGTCGTCGGGGATGGCGTAGTCGAAGGGGCGGTCGAGATGGGCCAGCCCGGTGTCGACCAGCACCCGGGCGACCCGGACCGGCGCCGGGCCGGCGCTCACCCCCAGGGGCAGCGGCTCGGGCTCGGTCATGGGATATCCCTATCGCATCGCGCCGACAGGCGTCGGCACCGGGACATGGCTGAGGGAGGCCACCGTCTGGCGGCCTCCCTCGGCTGTGGTCGGGCGGTCAGCCCTTGACGGCGCGCTGAAGGTCCTCGACTCGGTCGGTCTGCTCCCAGGTGAACGGCCGGTCATAGCCGGCGACCTCGGTGCGACCGAAGTGGCCGTAGGCCGCGGTGGGTGCGTAGATCGGGCGCAGCAGGTCGAGGTCCTCGACGATCGCCAGCGGGCGCAGGTCGAAGACGGTGTCGATGGCGCTCTGGATCTTGTCGACCGGCACGGTCTCGGTGCCGAAGGTCTCGACATAGAGGCCGACGGGCTGGGCCTTGCCGATGGCATAGGCGACCTGGACCTCGCAGCGCCGGGCCAGGCCGGCGGCCACGACATTCTTGGCGACCCATCGCATGGCGTATGCCGCGGAGCGGTCGACCTTGGACGGGTCCTTGCCGGAGAAGGCGCCGCCGCCGTGACGGGCCATGCCGCCATAGGTGTCGACGATGATCTTGCGGCCGGTCAGGCCGGCGTCGCCCATCGGCCCGCCGATGACGAACTTGCCCGTCGGGTTGATCAGCGTGCGGTGGTTGCCCGTCTCGAGGGTGACACCGGAGTCGCCGAGCTGCGCCAGGACGGGCGCGATGACGTGCTCCTCGATGTCGGGCGCGAGGAGGTCCTCGAGCGAGACGTCCTCGGCGTGCTGGGTGGACAGCACGACCGTGTCGAGGCTGACCGCGTCGTCGCCGTCGTAGCCGATGGTGACCTGGGTCTTGCCGTCGGGGCGCAGGTAGGGCAGCTCGCCGGACTTGCGGACCTCGGTCAGGCGCTCGGCCAGGCGGTGGGCCAGGAAGATCGGCAGCGGCATCAGCTCGGGGGTGTCGTCGCAGGCGTAGCCGAACATCAGGCCCTGGTCGCCGGCGCCCTGCTTGTCCATCGGGTCGACGGCCCCGGTGCGCGACTCGAAGGCGGTGTCGACGCCCTGGGCGATGTCGGGGCTCTGCTGCCCGATGGAGATCTCCACGCCGCAGGAGAGACCGTCGAAGCCCTTGGTGGAGGAGTCGTAGCCGATCGACATGACCGTGTCGCGCACGATCCGGGGGATCTCGACATAGGCCGAGGTCGTCACCTCGCCGGCGACGTGCACCAGGCCAGTGGTCACCATGGTCTCCACGGCGACCCGCGCATGCGGGTCGTCGGTGAGCATGGCGTCGAGGATCGAGTCGGAGATCTGGTCGCAGATCTTGTCGGGGTGACCCTCGGTGACGGACTCCGACGTGAACAGGCGCATCGCCACGGGTGGCTCCTTGCGGGTTGGCGGTAAGCCGGGGCCGGCCCCGGCAGCAGTTCAGCGGCCCACTCTACCCACGCGTAGACCTCAGGTCGTGAGGTGCCACGCGACGCGGTCGAGAATCGCCGCGGCGATCTCTTCCTTGGGGGCCGGGCCGACGGTGATGGCGTCGCCACCGTCGCGTTCGAGGATGTGGACGGTGTTGTCGTCCTGCCCGAAGGTCTTGTCGACCCCGACCTCGTTGACGACCAGCAGGTCACAGCCCTTGCGGGCAAGTTTTTGCCGGCCGAGCTCGAGCACGGAGCCGGTGGCATCGCCCGTCTCGGCGGCGAAGCCGACGATGAGGGGTGTGCCGCGCTCGCCCCGGTCCTGCACCAGTCCGGCGAGGATGTCGGGATTGCGCACCAGGGTGATGACCGGCGCCGCATCGGGGTCGGCCGGGTCGTGGGTCTTCTTGATCTTGGCGTCGGCGACCTCGGCCGGGCGGAAGTCGGCCACCGCGGCCGCCATGATCACGACGTCGGCCGAGGCGGCGGCGCCGTCGACGGAGTGCTTCAACTCGAGGGCGGAGCCGACCGGCACGACCTCGACCTCCGGCGGCGGCCTGAGCGTGACATTGGCCGAGATGAGCCGGACGCTGGCGCCGCGTCGCGCCGCCACGGCGGCGAGGGCATAGCCCTGCTTGCCGGACGACCGGTTGCCGAGGAAGCGCACCGGGTCGAGGGGCTCGCGGGTGCCGCCGGCACTGATGACGACCCGGACGCCGGCCAGGTCCTGGGCCGGCTGGGTCGCAGCGTCCCGGCCGTGAGCGGGCTGGGGGGTGCCGTCGAGATAGGGCAGGCACGCGGCATACAGCTCGGCGGGCTCGGGCAGCCGACCGGGGCCGGTGTCCTTGCCGGTCAGGCGGCCGCTGGCCGGGTCGACGACATCGACGCCGCGCTCGCGCAGGGTGGCGACATTGGCCTGGGTCGCGGGGTGCTCCCACATCTCGGTGTGCATGGCGGGGGCCATCACCACCGGGCAGCGCGCGGTCAGCAGCGTGTTGGTGAGCAGGTCGTCGGCGAGCCCGTGGGCCGCGCGCGCGAGCAGGTCGGCCGTCGCGGGGGCGATGACGACGAGGTCAGCCTCCTGGCCGATGCGCACGTGCTGGACGCGGTGGACATCGGTCCACACGTCGGTCTGGACGGGCTGACCCGAGAGGGCCTCCCAGGTGGGCGCGCCGACAAAGCGCAGGGCCGCCGCCGTGGGGACGACGGTGACCGTGTGGCCCGCCTCGGCGAAGAGGCGCAGCAGGGAGGCGACCTTGTAGGCCGCGATGCCGCCGCCGACGCCGAGCACGATGCGCATGGGAGCCCTCTCTCGCCCGGCCGGGGTCACTCCTCGGTGGGCTCGCTGGTCAGGAGGCCGTCGTTGATCTCGCGCAGCGAGATCGACAGGGGCTTGTCGTGGACCTGCGAGTCCACGAGCGGGCCGACGTACTCGAGCAGGCCCTCCTGGAGCTGGGAGTAGTAGGCGTTGATCTGGCGGGCCCGCTTGGCGCTGTAGATCACGAGGGCGTACTTGGAGTCGGCCTTCTCGAGGAGGTCGTCGATCGGCGGGTTGGTGATGCCGATGGGGGCAGCCTGGGTACCAGACACGGATGCTCTCGTTTCTGCTGCGTGCGTTTGGGGTGCGGTCAGTGCGATCTCATCAATGATACGAGGTGTTCGGCCGCACGCTGCACATCGTCGTTGACGATGACCTCGTCGAACTCGGCCTGGGAGGCCAGCTCGACCTCTGCCGTGGCAAGCCGGCGGGTGCGCTCCTCCTCCGACTCGGTCCCCCGGCCGACGAGGCGGCGGACCAGCTCCTCCCAGGAGGGCGGGGTGAGGAAGACGAAGAGCGCGTCGGGCATGGTGTGCCGCACCTGGCGCGCGCCCTGGAGGTCGATCTCGAGCAGCGCCGGCCGGCCCTCGGCGAGCGCGTCGAGCACCGGCTGGCGCAGGGTGCCGTACTTGGCGCGGCCGTGCACGACGGCCCACTCGAGGAACTCGCCGGCGGCGACCCGCCGCTCGAACTCCTCGTCGCTGAGGAAGTGGTAGTGGACCCCGTCGACCTCACCCGGCCTGGGCGGCCGGGTGGTCGCCGACACCGAGAACCACACCTCTGGGAAGTGCTCGCGGACGTATGCCGCGGCTGTGCCCTTCCCGACGGCGGTGGGACCGGCGAGGACGACGAGTCGACGGGAGCGGCTCACGCCTCGAAACGCGTGAGGAGCGCGGAGATCTGGTTGGCGCCCAGCCCCCGGACGCGGCGGGACTCGGAGATGCCGACCTCGTCCATGATCTGGCGGGCGCGCACGCGGCCCACGCCGGGCATCGACTCGAGCAGGGCCGAGACCTTCATCTTGCCGATGACCTCGTTGTCCTTGCCCTCGGCGATGACATCGGCAATGGAGCCCTGTGCGTGCTTGAGACGGTTCTTGACGGCTGCACGCTCGCGGCGGGCGACCGCAGCCTTCTCGAGGGCGGCGGCCCTCTGCTCGAGTGTCAGCGGCGGAAGGGCCACGGTCGTACTCCTCATGCGTCGGACGGCATTGTCGTTCAAGGATCCCCCTGAGGGGATCAAGTGTAGCCAATTCCCCAGGTGGTGAAGACGGGGTTGCGGCAGAGCGTCTGGTGAGCCTAGCCACTCCGGGTCGAGGCTGAACACCGGTTGGCGATGCTTTTCTGAAGGCGGTCCATCGCGGGGTCGAGCGCGGCGGCGGCCTGCTCGCTGGTGTCACTGCCCCGGTGCTCCTCGACGAACTCCCGGAAGGCCGTCCAGTCCTCGGACTCCTGCCCCGCGGTCATCCCCGCGAGGTCGTCCATCGCCTCCAGGACCTTGGTCACCTCGGCGTCGGAGCTCGTGTCCGACCCGGTGACCACGGCGGCCTTGGTGCAGTACTCGTTGTCGTCGGCCTGGCCGCATCCGGACAGCAGGGCGGCCAGGAGCAGCACGCCCGCGGCGACGCGGCTCGCGCCCGTCATCCGAGCTGGTCCCGGAGCGAGTCGGCGACCGCGGCCGCGCGGGCGGCGAGCCCGTGTGCCGTCGGTCCGGCGGCGAGGACATCCCGGCTTGAGGCGGCAAGCACATTGTGCAGGGCGGCACCGAAGACCCGGCGCAGCGAGTCTGCCGAGCCACCCTGCGCGCCGACCCCCGGCGCGAGGAAGGGCGCGTGGCTTGCGCCCAGGTCGAGCCCGAGGCGCTCGGCGGCGTCGCCGACCGTGGCGCCGACGACCATGCCGATGCTGCCGAGCTCGCCGCGAGAGGCCGCGTCGGCGTTGTCGGCGGTCACGCCGTCGACCACATGCCCGGCGACGCTGCGGCCGTCGAGGACGGCGTGCTGGACCTGGGCACCCTCGGGATTGGAGGTCAGGGCCAGGACGAACAGCCCCCGTCCGGTCGCGTGGCACAGGTCGACGGCGGGCCGCAGCGACCCATAGCCCAGATAGGGGCTGACCGTGATCGCGTCCGGCGCGGCCGGCGCGTCCTTGCCGAGGAAGGCCTCGGCGTAGGCGTCCATCGTCGTGCCGATGTCGCCGCGCTTGACGTCGAGGATGCTGAGCGTGCCGGCCACGGCGAGCTCGGTGACGACCCGCTCGAGCAGGGCGACCCCCTTGGCGCCGAAGACCTCGAAGAACGCCGACTGCGGCTTGACCGCGGCCACCCGCCCGCCAAAGGCATCGACGCAGGTCAGCGCGAAGCGCTCCACGCCCGCGAGGTCATAGCCCAGGCCCCATGCCTCGACCAGCCCCCGGTGGGGGTCGATGCCGGCACACAGCGGCCCGTGCTCGTCCATCGCCTCCCGCAGCCGGACGCCAAAGGGACGGTATGCCGGGTCGGCGGCAGCCATGTCAGCGGATCCTCTCGTGGGCGACACCGATGGCGTCGGTGAAACGCTCAAAGCCCCTCTCCCCCAGGGCTTCCTGGAGCTCGCGGCATACGCGCATCGGGGAGCTGGGGTCGTTGAAGGTGGCGGTGCCGACCTGCACGGCGCTCGCGCCGGCGGCGACGAGCTCCAGGGCGTCGAGTCCGGTGCGCACCCCGCCGACGCCGATGATCGGCACGGTCGGGAGGCGCCCGTCGAGCATGGCCGCCCGGACCTGCCAGATGGCGCGCACCGCGACCGGCCGGATGGCCGGCCCGGACAGTCCGCCGGTGGTCTGGGCCAGCTGGGGCCGGAGCAGATCGGTGTCGATGACGACGCCGAGGAGGGTGTTGATCATCGTCAGGCCCGAGGCGCCGGCCTTCACCGCGGCCTGCGCGATGGCGACGATGTCGGTGACGTCGGGGGTGAGCTTGGCAAAGATCGGCATGTCACGCGGGAGCTGCTCGCGCACCAGTGCGATCACCTTGGCCGAGGACATCGGGTCGCAGGCAAAGACGAGCCCGCGGTTGGCGACATTGGGGCAGGAGATGTTGACCTCGACACCGGCCACGGCGTCGAAGGCGTCCCTCGCGCGCAACCGGGCCGCCACGTCGGCGAACTCGCCCGCCGTCGAGCCGGCGATGGAGACCATCGCCCGCGCACCGCGGGCCTTGAGCCAGGCGAGGTCCTTGGCGCAGAAGTCGTCGATGCCGGGCCCCTGGAGGCCGATGGAGTTGAGCATCCCCGATGGCGTCTCGGCCATGCGCGGGGTGCCGCGACCCGAACGCGGTCGCAGCATCACCGACTTGGTGACAAAGGCGCCGAGCTCGGCCACGTCGAAGAAGCGGTCCAGCTCGGGGCCGTTGGCGGCGCAGCCGGAGGCGGTCATCAGCGGGTTGGGCAGTCGCGCGCCGGCCAGGTCGACCGACATGTCGACGGACGCGGTCGGGCGCGAGTCCTCCTGTGGCACAACGCCACTGGCGGCATCGTGTGGCTGCTCGTGGGAGCGGCGTCCGAGCATCAGTGGCCTCCCATCTCCGCAGCGCCGATCGCGTCGTCGGGCACGTGGCAGTAGCCGTCGGCGAAGGCGTCCCACCGGACGCGGTCGCCGCGGAAGACCGGTCCGTCGACGCAGGAACGCACCATGCGGGTGCGCCCGTCCTTGCCCTGGACCGGCATCACGCAGGTCATGCAGACACCGACGCCGCAGGCCATCGACTCCTCGACGGCGACCTGCGCGACGGCGCCGTGGGACTGGGCGATGTCGGTGACCGATCGCAGCATGCCCATCGGCCCGCACGCATAGGCGACGCCGGCGCCGCTGCGGCGCATGATCTCGGGCAGCACATCGGAGACCCAGCCCCTGTGCCCGACGGAGCCGTCGTCGGTGGTCACCGTGACGGTGTCGGCGACCCGGCGGGCCTCGACCACGCCGAACAGCTTGGACTCGGTGGCGGCGCCGAGGACCATCTCGACCGCGCAGCCCCGCTCACGCAGGGCCTGGGCGAGCCAGAAGAGCGGCGCGCTCCCGTAGCCGCCGCCGACGAGCACGCAGGGGACGGGCTCCTTGGGCAGCGGGAAGGGCCGGCCGAGCGGCCCGATGATGCTGACCTCGTCATGCGCCCGCAGACCGGCGAGCCACTCGGTGCCCGCACCCACCGGGGAGATCACGACGTCGACCGTGCCGCCATAGGTGCCGGACGGGCTCACCTTGTGGATCGAGAAGCAGCGCCGCAGCAGGTGGGCGGAGGTATCGCCACCCACGGACAGGGCAACGAAATGGCCCGGTCGCGCGTGCTCGGCCACACCCGGGGCCACAAAGGTCAGGTGGTGGTAGTCCCCCACCCGCCGGGTGGCGATCAGCTCCCCGGTCACCTGCGCGAGGGCGGGCTCGCGGCGCTCGAGTCGCGTCACTTGGCCGCGACCCCCTCGGCCGGCTCGTGGTGGCCATAGAGGTCGAGGTCGCGCGCGTGCTCCTGGAGGGACTTGACCCGCAGGTTCTCGTGGATGGCCGCCTCGATGCCCTGCACGGCGGCGCCGAGCTGCTGCACGGTGGTGATGATCGGGCGGTCCATGGCGGTGGTGGCCGCCCGGATCGCGTAGCCGTCGGCACGGGCGCTGGGGCCGGACGGGGTGTTGACCACCATCGCGACCTCGCCGTCGGTGATGCGGTCGACGATGGTCCGCTCGCCCTCGGCGCGCTCGCCGTGCTTGGCGACGACCTCAGCGTCGATCCCGTTGCGGCGCAACACCTCTGCTGTGCCCGACGTGGCGAGCAGGTGGAAGCCCAGGTCGGCCAGCCGCTTGACGGGGAAGATCATGGCCCGCTTGTCGCGGTTGGCGATCGAGACGAAGACGGTGCCCTCGGTCGGCAGGCCGGTGGTGGCCGCGAGCTGGCCCTTGCTGAAGGCGGCGCCGAAGTCGGCGTCGATGCCCATGACCTCACCGGTGGAGCGCATCTCCGGGCCGAGGAGGGAGTCGACGACGACCCCGTCGCGGGTGCGGAAGCGCTTGAAGGGGAGCACCGCCTCCTTGACGGCCATCGGGGCGTGCTGCGGCATCTGGCCGCCGTCGGTGTCGGCGGGCAGCAGGCCCTCCTCCCGCAGCTCGCGCACGCTCGCCCCGAGCATGACGCGCGCCGCGGCCTTGGCCAGGGGCACGCCGGTCGCCTTGGCGACGAAGGGCACGGTGCGGGAGGCGCGCGGGTTGGCCTCGAGGACATAGAGGACGTCCTGGGCGAGCGCGAACTGCACGTTCATCAGGCCGCGCACGCCGATGCCCTTGGCCAGGGCCAGGGTCGACTCGCGCACCCGCTCCAGCTCGCCCTGTCCGAGGGTGACCGGCGGGAGCGTGCAGGAGCTGTCGCCGGAGTGGATGCCGGCCTCCTCGATGTGCTCCATGATCCCGCCGAGATACATCTCCTCGCCGTCATAGAGCGCGTCGACGTCGATCTCGATCGCGTCATCGAGGAAGCGGTCGATCAGCACCGGGTGCTCGGGGCTGGCGATCGTCGCGCGGTCGACATAGGTGCGCAGGGTCTCGTCGTCATAGACGATCTCCATGCCGCGACCGCCGAGCACATAGCTCGGCCGGACCAGCACGGGATAGCCGATCATCTCGGCGACCTCGAGCGCCTCGTCGGAGGAGTATGCCGTGCCGTGCCGGGGCGCGGGCAGGTGCGCCTCGTGCAGCACGCGCCCGAAGGCGCCACGGTCCTCGGCGAGGTCGATCGCCTCCGGGGAGGTGCCGACGATGGGCACGCCGGCGTCCTTGAGCGCCTGGGCGAGACCGAGCGGGGTCTGGCCGCCGAGCTGGACGATGACGCCGGCGAGCGGACCGGCGGCGCGCTCGGCCGCCACGACCTCGAGGACGTCCTCGAGCGTGAGCGGCTCGAAATAGAGGCGCGAGGAGGTGTCGTAGTCGGTGGAGACCGTCTCGGGGTTGCAGTTGACCATGACGGTCTCGTAGCCGGCGTCGCGCAGGGCAAAGCTGGCGTGCACGCAGGAGTAGTCGAACTCGACTCCCTGGCCGATGCGGTTGGGGCCCGAGCCGAGGATGATCACGGCCGGCCGCTCCCGCGGCTCGACCTCGCTCTCCTCGTCATAGGCGCTGTAGTAATAGGGCGTGCGGGCCGCGAACTCGGCCGCACAGGTGTCGACCGTCTTGTAGACGGGGCGGACGCCCAGCGCCCAGCGGATCCCGCGGACGACCTCCTCCGAGGTGGAGGTGAGCGAGGCGAGCTGGGCGTCGCTGAAGCCGTGGCGCTTGGCCAGGCGGAGCAGCTCGGGGGTGAGCTGCCCGGCCGCGCGGACCTGCTCGGCGATGTCGTTGATCAGGGCGATCTGGTCGAGGAACCACGGGTCGATCGCGGTCGCGTCGTGGACCTCCTCGACGCTGAGCCCGCCACGCAGGGCCTGCTGCACCAGCACGATGCGGCCGTCGGTCGGGACCGTCGCGGTCTCGAGGATCTCGCGGGCCTGCTCGGTCGAGGGCGTCTCCCCCGCCCAGTGGAAGGAGGAGCCCTTGCGCTCCATCGAGCGCAGCGCCTTCTGGAGGGCCTCGGTGAAGTTGCGGCCGAGCGACATCGCCTCGCCGACCGACTTCATGGTCGTCGTCAGCGTCGGGTCGGCGGCCGGGAACTTCTCGAACGCGAAGCGGGGCACCTTGACCACGACATAGTCGAGGGTCGGCTCGAAGCTGGCCGGGGTCTCCTGGGTGATGTCATTGGGCACCTCGTCGAGGTGGTAGCCGATGGCCATCTTGGCCGCGATCTTGGCGATCGGGAAGCCGGTCGCCTTGGACGCCAGCGCGGAGGATCGGGAGACGCGCGGGTTCATCTCGATGACGATGATGCGCCCGTCGTCGGGGTTGACCGCGAACTGGATGTTGCAGCCGCCGGTGTCGACGCCGACCTCGCGGATGACCGCGATGCCGATGTCCCGCAGCCGCTGGTACTCCCGGTCGGTCAGCGTGAGCGCCGGGGCGACCGTGATCGAGTCACCGGTGTGCACGCCCATCGGGTCGAGGTTCTCGATGGAGCAGACGACCACGACATTGTCGGCGCTGTCGCGCATGACCTCGAGCTCGTACTCCTTCCAGCCGAGGATCGACTCCTCGAGGAGGACCTCGGTGGTCGGCGAGTACTGGAGGCCGGCGCCGGCGATGCGGCGCAGGTCGGCCTCGTCATAGGCGAAGCCGGAGCCGAGGCCGCCCATGGTGAACGAGGGGCGGACGACGACCGGGTAGCCGAGCTCCTCGGCGCCGGCGAGGACATCCTCCATCGAGTGGCAGATGACCGAGCGGGCGGACTCGGCGCCGCAGCGGTCGACGACGCCCTTGAAGCGCTCGCGGTCCTCGCCGAGCTGGATGGCCTCTACGTTGGCCCCGATGAGGGGGCAGCCGTACTTCTCGAGGACGCCGTTCTCGTGCAGCGCCATCGCGCAGTTGAGGGCGGTCTGCCCGCCGAGGGTGGCCAGGACCGCGTCGGGGCGCTCCTTGGCGATGATCGCCTCGACGACCTCGGGGGTGATCGGTTCGACGTAGGTGGCGTCGGCGAACTCCGGGTCGGTCATGATCGTCGCCGGGTTGGAGTTGACCAGGATGACGCGCAGGCCCTCCTCCCGGAGGACCCGGCAGGCCTGGGTGCCGGAGTAGTCGAACTCGCACGCCTGGCCGATGACGATGGGGCCGGAGCCGATGACGAGGACGGACGTGATGTCGGTGCGCTTGGGCAATTCAGGCGTCCTTCTGGGTCGTGCCGGAGGCGGAGAGGACCTCCACGAAGCGGTCAAAGAGGTATGCCGCGTCGTGCGGTCCGGCGGCTGCCTCCGGGTGGTACTGCACCGAGAACGCAGGCAGGTCAAGGCATTCGAGGCCCTCGACGACATCGTCGTTGAGGCACACGTGGGAGACGCGCACGCGGCCGTAGTCGGCCTTGGCCGGGGCGGGGGTCTCGCCCTCGAGCGGCGCGTCGACGGCGAAGCCGTGGTTGTGGGCGGTCACCTCGACCTTGCCGGTCGAGCGGTCCATCACCGGCTGGTTGATGCCACGGTGGCCGTACTTGAGCTTGTAGGTGCCGAAGCCGAGGGCCCGGCCGAGCAGCTGGTTGCCGAAGCAGATCCCGAAGAAGGGGATGCGGGCGTCGAGGACCTGCTGGAGGACGGCGACCTCGGCATCGGCGGTGGCGGGATCGCCCGGCCCGTTGCTGAAGAAGACGCCGTCGGGCCGGACGGCCTCGATGTCGGCAAAGCTGGCGGTCGCGGGCAGGACGTGGACCTCGATCCCGCGCTGGGCCATCATCTCGGGGGTCATCGCCTTGATGCCCAGGTCGACCGCCGCGACGGTGAAGCGCTTCTCGCCCTTGGCCGGCACGACATAGGTCTGGTCCGTCGAGACCTCGGCGGCCAGCGCCGAGCCCTGCATCTGCAGGGCACCGGTCACCTCGGCGACGAGCTCGGCGGCGGGCCGGTCGGCGGCCGCACCGGAGAAGAGACCGACCCGCATGGCGCCCCGCTCGCGCAGGTGCCGGGTCAGCGCCCGGGTGTCGATGCCGCAGACGCCGACGACGCCCTGGCGGGCGAGCTCGTCCTCGAGCGGGGTGTCGCTGCGCCAGTTGGACGGGCGCAGCGCGGGGTCGCGCACGACGAAGCCGGCGACCCAGATGCGGCCGGACTCGTTGTCCTCGCCCACGAAGCCGGTGTTGCCCACGTGGGGGGAGGTCATGACGACGACCTGGCGGTGATAGCTGGGGTCGGTCAGCGTCTCCTGATAGCCGGTCATGCCGGTGGAGAAGACCGCCTCCCCGACGGTCTGCCCGACCGCGCCATAGGACTGGCCCTCGAACGTGCGCCCGTCCTCGAGGACCAGGACGGCCCGCTCTCGTGTTGTCAGGCCACTCACGCCTGGTCCTCCTCATAGTCGAAGTCGTCGCGCGCCGCGCGGGCGCTGCCGTGCCACCACAGGGCTGCGTCGAGTCCCTCGACGTCGGCCTGCTCGTCGAAGGCGATCTCGCTGCGGCACCTGGTGCCGTCGTCGCTGACCCAGCCGAGGCTGAGGACGGCGGGGCGGCGGGGGTTGGGGCTGGTGAGCTTGCGGACCTGACGGAACTGGTCGGCGGTGATCCGCACCAGCTGCTCCTCGCCGCGGTCGATCGTGATGAGCTGGTCAGAGTCCTTGCGCCGCACTGTGATCCGCGCGGGACCGGGCTCACCGGTGCCGGGGACGGGTGCACTCTCGCGCCGGGTCACCTTGGTCGTGGTGCCGAGGTACTCGCCCTCGGCCACGACGTCCTCGTCGGGGTCAGCCCAGTCGATGGTGTCCTTGTCCTTCTTCTCGAAGGCGCCCGCGCCCTCCTCCTCGAAGAGGCGCTGCTGGCGGTTGGCCCACATCGCCCCGAGGACTGCTGCGAGGACGAGCAGGAAGACCAGGATCGCGATGATCTTGCCGAGGCTCATGCGAGGTCACCTCCGGTGGCCGTGACCCTGCCGCGCAGGATCGTCGAGTGGACGGCGCCCTTGAGGGTGCGGCCGTGCCAGGGGTTGTTGCGGGACAGCGACTTGGAGCGGGCCGCGTCGACCGTCACGCTCGCGTCGGGGTCGATGAGCGTGAGATTGCCTGGGGACCCTGTCTCGATCGGGCGGCCGTGGCCCTCGAGCCCGGCGATCTGCGCGGGCGCGGTCGACATCACCCGGGCGACATCGGCCCATGACATCCGGCCGGTGGCGACCATGAGATCGCTGATGACCGCCAGCGAGGTCTCCAGGCCGAGCATGCCGAATGCCGCGTCGACGAAGGCATGCTCCTTGTCATGGCGGGCGTGGGGCGCGTGGTCGGTGGCCACGATGTCGATGGTGCCGTCGGCGAGCGCCGCCCGCAGTGCCTCGGCGTCCTCCTCTGGCCGCAGCGGCGGGTTGACCTTGTAGACGGGGTCGTAGCCGGCGAGCAGATCGGTGGTGAGCATGAGGTGGTGGGGGGTGGCCTCAGCGGTGACCCGCAGGCCCTGGGCCTTGGCCCAGCGGATGATCTCGATGCTCTCGGCGGTGGAGACGTGGGCGACGTGCACCCGGGAGCCGGTATGCCGCGCCAGCATCACATCGCGCGCGACCACCGTCTCCTCGGCGACACCGGGCCACCCGGGCAGGCCGAGCCGGCCGGAGAGCTCGCCCTCGTGGCAGCAGGCCTGCGGCCCGGCGAGGTCGGTGTCCTGCGCGTGCTGGCTGATGACGCCGTCGAAGGCGCGGATGTATTCGAGCGCGCGACGCATCACACGCGCGTCGCGCACGCACTTGCCGTCGTCGGAGAAGAGCCGCACCCGGGCGCGGGAGCGGTGCATCAGGCCCAGCTCGGCCAACTGCTCCCCCTCGAGCCCCTTGGTGACGGCGCCGATGGGCTGCACGTCGACCAGCCCGGTGGCGGCACCGAGGTCGAGGATGCGCTCGGCGGCCTCGGCCGTGTCGGTGACCGGCGTGGTGTTGGCCATCGCGCACACCGCGGTGAAGCCTCCGACGGCCGCTGCGGCCGCACCGGTCGCGATGGTCTCGGCGTCCTCGCGGCCGGGCTCGCGCAGGTGGACGTGCATGTCGACCAGGCCGGGCAGGGCGACCAGTCCGTCGGCGTCGATGACCTGGGCGTCGCCGGGAGCCGAGACCGAGCCGACCTCCCTGACGACCCCGTCCTCGACGAGGATGTCGGCGGCGTCCTCGCCCAGCAGGCGGGCGCCCTTGACGAGCAGGCTGCTCACGCGGCATACCCCCTGTCGGGCTCGCCCGAGGCGAGCAGGTGATAGAGCACGGACATGCGCACGGCGACACCGGCGCTCACCTGGTCGAGGACCAGCGACTGGGCGGCGTCGGCGGCGTCGGCCGAGATCTCCAGACCGCGGTTCATCGGGCCCGGGTGGCAGATCGCGACCTCGGGGTTGGCCGCCACGAGTGCGTCGAGCCGCGGGCGCGTCAGGCCGTATCCGATGGTGTACTCGCGCGGCGTCGGGAAGTATCCGCCGCTCATCCGCTCCTTCTGGACCCGCAGCATCATGACGGCGTCGACGCCCCCGGCAAGCACCTCGTCGAGGTCGCTGCTGACCGAGAAGCCTTCTGCCGCAGCCCAGCTCGCGATGCCGGACGGCATCAGCGTCACCGGCGCGACGAGGGTCACGCGGGCGCCGAGCTTTGTGAGGCACAGCAGGTTGGAGCGCACGACCCGCGAGTGGGTCAGGTCGCCGACGATGGCGATGTGTCGGCCGGCGAGGTCGCCGTGGTGGCGCTGGAGGGTGTAGGCGTCGAGCAGTGCCTGGGTGGGGTGCTCGTGGGTGCCGTCGCCGGCGTTGATGACCGCCGCGTCGATCCACTGGCTGACCTGGTGGGCAGCGCCCGAGGCGCTGTGGCGGATGACGAGCGCGTCCACGCCCATCGCGGCGACCGTCATCGCGGTGTCGCGCAGGGACTCGCCCTTGGAGGCCGAGGAGCCCTTGGCGGAGATGTTGATGACATCGGCCGAGAGCCATTTGCCGGCGATCTCGAAGGAGCTGCGGGTGCGGGTGGAGTCCTCGAAGAAGAGGTTGACCACCGTGCGGCCGCGCAGGGCCGGGAGCTTCTTGACTTCGCGGTGCTGCACGTCGTGCATCTCGCCGGCGGTGGCGAGGATCTCGCGGATCTGCCCCTCGTCGACGTCGTCGATCGAGAGGAGGTGTCGTCGGGTCATGGTGTCTCCCCCGCTGCGATGCGCACCTCGTCGGCCTCGTCGACGCCCGCGAGGCGGACCATCACACGCTCGGAGGTGGAGGTGGGCAGGTTCTTGCCGACATGGTCGGCGCGGATGGGCAGCTCGCGGTGACCGCGGTCGACGAGCACGGCCAGGCGCACGGCCTTGGGGCGTCCGAGGTCGGACAGCGCGTCGAGGGCGGCGCGCACCGTGCGCCCGCTGTAGAGGACGTCGTCGGCCAGGACGACGATCCTGTCGTCGATGCCGCCGGTGGGGATGCGGGTCGGCAGGGGCGCCCGCGTGGGCTGTCGGCGCAGGTCATCGCGGTACATCGTGATGTCGAGCGTGCCGGTGGGGACCTCGGTGCCCTCCACCTCGGCGATCGCGGCGGCGAGCCGGGTGGCCACCTCCACTCCCCTGCTGGGGATGCCGAGGATGACGAGCCGGTCGGCGCCCTTGTTGCGCTCGATGACCTCGTGGGCCATCCGGCGGACCGCCCGCGCGATGTCGGGTGCGCTCATCACCACCTTGGGTGATGCGGCCGGTGGATCTGGGCTGAGCTGCGAGTCGGGACACATGCGTGTCGAGACCTCCTTCCCTGCCTCACGGGACAGTCATTAAAGGATGTCGGTGCCAGTCAGGGAGCCTACCGGCCAGGGGGGCCGGGGCCACGCCCGGGGGTGCGCTAGGCGAGCGTGGGCTTGATCTCGGCGAGCCGGGCCAGCACGCCGTTGACGAACTTGGGCGAGTCGTCGGTGGACAGCGAGCGGGCGAGGTCGACCGCCTCGCTGATCGCCACGCCCTCGGGGATGTCGGTGTAGAGCACCTCATAGGCGCCCAGCCGCAGGATGGCCCGGTCGACCGCGGGCATCCGCTCCAGCGACCAGCCCTGCGAATAGGTCGACAGCTGCTCGTTGACGTCGTTCCAGTGGGCGACGACGCCCTCGACGAGGTCGACCGTGAACTCCTTCAGCGGAGCCTCGGTGCCCGGCTCACGCAGCCGGTCGGCAAGCAGCGTCGTGGCGTTCATGCCGCGCTGCTCGGCCTCGAAGAGGACGTCGACGGCCCGCTTGCGGGCCTTGGAGCGTGCCCCCATCCGTCAGTTCACGCGACCGAGGTAGGAGCCGTCGCGGGTGTCGACCTTGACCCGGGTGCCGGTCTCGAGGAAGAGGGGCACCGCGATCTCGGCGCCGGTCTCGAGGGTGGCCGGCTTGGTGCCGCCGGTGGACCGGTCGCCCTGGAGGCCGGGCTCGGTGTAGGTGATCTCGAGGACGACCGACGGCGGCAGCTCGACGTAGAGCACGGTGCCGTCGTGCGTGGCCACCTGGGCCTCCTGGTTCTCCAGGAGGTACTTGGCGGAGTCCCCAACGGTGGCGGCCGGGATGTGGATCTGGTCGTAGGTCCGACCGTCCATGAAGACGAAGTCCTCGCCGTCCTTGTAGAGGAACTGCATGTCCCGGCGGTCGACGTTGGCCGTCTCGACCTTGACGCCGGCGTTGAAGGTCTTGTCGACGACCTTGCCGGACAGGACGTTCTTGAGCTTGGTGCGCACGAAGGCCGGGCCCTTGCCGGGCTTGACGTGCTGGAACTCCACGACGGACCACAGCTGGCCCTCGAGGTTCAGCACCATGCCGTTCTTCAGGTCGTTGGTCGATGCCACGTGATGATCGCTTTCTTCGCCGTATGCCGCGTGCCGGCTTCGGGCGCGGCGCACCCACGGCAGTGGTCGGGGAGTTGACGGTCCATCCTAGCGCCGCGGCCGCCCGTCCCCGAATCCGCGCGGACCTCCCCACAGCGGCGCCGACGGTGGTTGAGTGGCCCCCATGAAACCGCTGCGCGCACTCGCGACCGCCGGGACCCTGGCCACGGCCGGCCTCACGGCATACGACCTGACGCAGAAGAAGCACGCCATCCTGCGCAACTTCCCGGTCATCGGGCACGCCCGCTACCTGCTCGAGGCGGTCGGGCCAGAGCTCCGCCAGTACATCGTGACCAGCAGCGACGAGGAGCGGCCATGGGTCTATGCCAGCTCCAAGAAGGCCAACAACTACTTCGGCTTCGGCACCGACAACGACGTCGAGCGCACGGCCGGCTACCCCATCGTCAAGCACCGCACCTTCTCCACCGTCGCCCCACCGACCGGCGCCCACAGTGGCGAGGCCCACGTGCCGGCGGCCAAGGTCATCGGCGCCGCCCGTGGGCGCCGCGACGCCTTCCGGCCGGGCTCGGTGGTCAACGTGTCGGCGATGAGTTTCGGGTCGCTGTCCACGGCGGCCATCACGGCACTCAACCAGGGCGCTGCGATCGCTGGCTGCATGCACAACACCGGTGAGGGCGGCCTGTCGCCCTATCACCGCCAGGGCGGCGAGCTGGTCCTCCAGATCGGCACCGCCTACTTCGGCTGCCGCGACGAGGAGGGCCGCTTCGACATCGACCGCCTCGTGGCCGTCGTGGAGTCGGCCCCGGTCCGGATGATCGAGATCAAGCTCAGCCAGGGCGCCAAGCCCGGGCTGGGCGGGCTGCTGCCCGCGGCCAAGATCACCGAGGAGATCGCCGAGATCCGCGGCATACCGTTGGGCAAGGACTGCGCCTCCCCCTCCCGGCACGCCGAGTTCGACTCTGTCGACGGGCTGCTCGACTTCGTCGAGCTGATCGCCGAGCGCACCGGCAAGCCGGTCGGCATCAAGTCGGCCGTCGGCGACCTGACCTTCTGGGAGGAGCTGGTCAGGGAGATGTCCGGCGGCGAGCGCGGTGTCGACTTCATCACGATCGACGGCGGCGAGGGCGGCACGGGCGCGGCGCCGCTGGTCTTCACCGACTCGGTCTCGCTGCCCTGGCGGGTGGGCTTCAGCCGGGTCTACCGCATGTTCGCCGAGGCGGGTCTGACCGATGACATCACCTTCATCGGGTCGGGCAAGCTCGGGCTCCCGGAGAACGCCATCGTCGCCTTCGCGCTCGGCGCCGACATGGTCAACGTGGCCCGTGAGGCGATGCTCGCGATCGGGTGCATCCAGTCGCAGAAGTGCCACACCGACAAGTGCCCCACCGGTGTCGCGACCCAGGAGCCGTGGCTCGTGCGCGGGCTGGACCCGGCCTCCAAGGCCGTGCGGCTGGCCAACTATGTCGAGACGCTGCGGCGCGACCTGCTCAAGGTCTCCGAGGCGGTCGGCGTGCTGCACCCGTCGATGATCACCTGCGCCGATGTCGACATCCTCGACGGCGACCAGACGGCCACACCGCTGGCCGAGGTCTACCACTACAAGCCCGAGTGGGGTCTGCCGTCGGCTGCCGACCAGGAGGAGATCTCGCGCCTGATGTCCGAGACCGCCGTCGTCGGCGGCTCGGCGCCGGAGTCGGAGACGGCCCAGGACTGACCCCGGGTCGGCGACAGCGCCCCCCCATTAAGCCAATGGGCGAGTTCCGCGCCCGGTCGGGTGCGGAACTCGCCAATTGGTGTGATGGGGGCGGGTGGGCGGCAGGCAGGGTCCGGCTGGTCGCCGCATCGTGAGTCATAACTTGCGGTTTGGATACGCATTATCTAACGTGAGCGGCGGTCACGAGTTCTGGCGCCAAGCCCCGGCTGGTCAGACAGCAACCCTCCACGTCGGCGGGGTGCTCCGGGTGAGGACCGGGCGTCCCGTCTGGGACGCAAGCGGCGGCCCATGTCGCCTGTCCACCCGCCTGTCCGCGGGCGCCTCGCCGTGCCCGCCCGCCCCTAGGAGCACCTCCCCATGGTCCTGACCGGACTCCTTGTCGGCATCGCGCTCGGCTTCGTCATGCAGCGCGGGCGCTTCTGCGTCACCGGCGCCTTCCGCGACGTCTGGGTCGCCCGCAACACCCGCTGGCTGACCGCCTTCCTCATCGTCATCGCCGTGCAGAGCGTCGGCCTCTTCGCGCTCCAGTCGGCCGGCGTGATCACGCTCGAGGCCAAGCAGCTGCCGCTCGTGGCCACCCTTGTCGGTGGCTTCATCTTCGGCTTCGCGATCGTCCTCGCCGGGGGCTGCGCCACCGGCACCTACTACCGGGCGGGCGAGGGGCTGGTCGGCAGCTGGCTGGCGCTGGTCGGCTATGTCGTCTTCTCGGCCGTCATGAAGAAGGGCGCGCTCTCCCCCGTCAACGAGGAGGTGCGCTCCCACAAGGTCGGCGTCACCACGATCTATGACACCCTGCACGTCTCGCCATGGCTGCTCGTGGCCGCGCTCGTCGGCGGCGTGGGCTGGCTCGCGGCCCGCCACCTGGCCGTGCCGGCGCCCCGGCTCGCCACCCTGCCCCCGCGCCGCACCGGCCTGGCCCACCTGCTGTTCGAGAAGCCCTGGCACGCCTTCGGCACCGCGGTCGTCATCGGCCTCATCGCCATCGTCGCGTGGCCGCTGTCGGCGGCCACCGGCCGCAACGACGGCCTGGGCATCACCACCCCCTCGGCCAACCTCGTGCACTATCTCGTGACCGGCAGCAGCAAGTCGCTGGACTGGGGCGTCTTCCTCGTCCTCGGGATCCTCGTCGGCTCCTATCTCGCGGCCCGCGGCAGCGGCGAGTTCCGGGTGCGCGTGCCCGACGCCCGCACCGCGACCCGCTCGGTCGTCGGCGGTGTGCTCATGGGCGTGGGCGCCTCACTGGCGGGCGGCTGCACCATCGGCAACGCCATGGTGCAGACCGCGCAGTTCAGCTGGCAGGGCTGGCTCGCCTTCGGCTCGATGCTGCTCGGGACGGGCGCGGCAGCGCACGTCTTCATCCTGCGCCACCGCCGCGAGGGCGCCGCCGCGGTGCCGGAGACAGCGTCGCTGGCCCGCGTCTGAGCCCACCACCCACCGTCACATCCCTTATCCCACAAGGGAGACTCACGATGAAGCACACTCTCGACACCGTCACCCAGGTCTGCCCCTTCCCCCTCGTGGAGGCCAAGCAGGCCATGGCCGGCCTCGCCCTCGGCGACGAGCTGGTCATCGACTTCGACTGCACCCAGGCCACCGACGCACTCCCCCGCTGGGCCGCCGAGAACGGCTACCCCGTGACACATTTTGATCGAGTCGGCGACGCGGCCTGGACCATCACGGTCCAGAAGGCCTGACCGCGGAGTCGCCACAGCGGTGACAGGGTCGGCGACGCAGCCTGGACCATCACCGTCCAGAAGGCCTGAGCCTGCGCCGCTCCCGTCAGCGGCAGACCGCGGCGTATGCCGCCCGGACGGCCTCATCCGTGGGGCCCTCCAGCCGCGTCGGGGCGGCGATGTCCTCCAGCACGACGAAGCGCAGCAGCGCCCCGCGGGTCTTCTTGTCGCGGCGCATCGCGGTCAGCAGCTCATCCCACCGGCCCGGGACATAGGAGGTGGGCAGGCCCACCCGCTCGAGCACGCTCCGGTGCAGGTCGACCGCGGCCGCGGCGAGGACGCCTGCGGCGCAGGCGAGCTCGGCGGCATACACCATCCCGATCGCCACGGCCTCGCCGTGTCGGCGCTCATAGCGCTCGACCTGCTCGATCGCGTGGCCGAAGGTGTGCCCGTAGTTGAGGATCTCGCGCAGCGAGGACTCCCTGAGGTCGGCGGCGACGACCCCGGCCTTGATCGAGATCTTGCGCTCGACGAGCTCGCGCAGCCAGGGGCCGTCGACGTCGAGGGCGGCGCGACCCTGCTCCTGCACGATCTCGAGGATCCGCGGGTCGGCGATGAGGCCGCCCTTGACCACCTCGGCGCTGCCCGCGACGAGATCGGCCTCGGGCAGGGTCCGCAGCACATCGAGATCGCAGACGACGGCCGCCGGCGGGTGGAAGGAGCCGACGAGGTTCTTGCCCTCGGCCGTGTTGATGCCGGTCTTGCCACCGACGGCCGCATCGACCATGCCGAGCAGGGTCGTCGGCACCTGCACCACCCGCACACCCCGCAGCCAGGTGGCAGCGACGAAGCCGGCCAGGTCCGTCACGGTGCCACCGCCATAGGCCACGACGGCATCGGAGCGGGTGAACCCCTTCTCCCCCAACACCTTCCAGAGCCCGGCGGCCACCTCTGCGGTCTTGGCGTGCTCGGCGTCGGGCACCGCGGCGAGTGTGACTTCGTGACCGCCATCGCGCAGCGCGGTGGCGAGCCGCTCGGCACCCGGCAGGAGCGTGGGCGAGTCGGGGTGGACCAGGAGCAGGCGCATAGCACTCTCGCCCACCAGGGCCGGGACCATGCCGACGAGGTCATGGCCGACGACCACGTCATAGTCGGTGCCGACAGGGATGACCGTGGCGTCGCTCATGCGCCCGCCCCGAGCAGGGTGACGATCTCGTCGGCGACCTCGGCGGCCGCGCGGTTGTTGGTGTCGACGGTGTGGGTGGCCAGCTGCTCATAGGTCGCCCGGCGCTCACGCATGAGCACCACCCACCGGCCCCGTGGGTTGACCGCCAGCATGGGCCGGGCCTGGCTGAGGCCGATCCGCGGCGCGGCAGAGGCGATGTCGACGTCGAGGAAGACGACCGTGCGCCCAGCCATGGCGCGCTGCACGTCGGGGGCCATGGGCGCGCCGCCACCGAGGGCGAGCACCCCCGCATGGGCACCGAGCGCATGGGTGACGACCGCGCGCTCCACATCGCGGAAGTGCTTCTCGCCCTCCTCGATGAAGATGTCGGAGATCGAGCGACGCTCGGCCTGCTCGACCAGATGGTCGGTGTCGGCGAACTCCACACCGAGGCGCTCGGCCACGATCTGACCCACGGTCGACTTGCCGGCCCCGGGCGGCCCGATCAGCACGGCCACCGGCTTCACCATGTGCGCATCTCTCCCGGGATCGAGGCGAGGTATGCCGCGTGGTTGCGGGCGGTCTCGCCGACCGAGTCCCCGCCGAACTTCTCCAGGCACGCATTGGCCAGCACGAGGGCGACCATGGCCTCGGCGACCACGCCGGCGGCGGGCACCGCGCACACGTCGGAGCGCTGGTGGATGGCCTTGGCGGCCTCGGCCCCGGTCACGTCGACGGTGTCGAGTGCCCGCGGGACGGTGGAGATCGGCTTCATCGCGGCCCGCACCCGCAGCACGTCGCCCGTCGACATCCCGCCCTCGGTGCCGCCGGCACGGCCGGTGCGGCGGCGGATCGTGCCGTCGGCGTCGCGCTCCATCTCGTCGTGGGCGGCAGAGCCGCGTCGGGCCGCGGTGCGGAAGCCGTCACCGACCTCCACGCCCTTGATGGCCTGGATGCCCATGAGGGCCGCGGCGAGCTGGGCGTCGAGCCGGCGGTCCCAGTGGACATGTGAGCCCAGGCCCGGCGGCAGGCCATAGGCGATGACCTCGACGACGCCGCCGAGGGTGTCGCCGTCCTTCTTGGCCGCCTCGACCTCGGCGACCATGGCGGCCGAGCCCTCGGCGTCGAGGGTGCGCACCGGGTCTCCGTCGAGGGCGTCGACCTGGTCGGGGGTGGGCAGCGGCGCGTCGTCGGCGACGGAGGCCGTGCCGATGGCGACGGTGTGGGAGACCAGGGTGATGCCATAGGCCTGCTCGAGCAGGCGGCGGGCCACCTCACCGAGGGCGACCCGGGCGGCGGTCTCACGCGCGGAGGCCCGCTCGAGCACGGGACGGGCGTCGTCGAAGGCGTACTTCTGCATGCCCACGAGGTCGGCGTGGCCCGGCCGGGGCCGGGTGAGCGGCTTGTTGCGGGCGATCTCCTTCTCGGCGTTGACGTCGTCGCTGGCCGCGAGGGCCTCGTCCGAGACCGGGTCGGGCGACATGACCGTCTGCCACTTGGGCCACTCGGTGTTGCCGATGCGGATCGCGAGCGGGCTGCCGAGCGTGACGCCGTGGCGCAGGCCGCCGAGGAACTCGACCTCGTCCTTCTCGAACCTCATCCGGGCGCCGCGGCCGAAGCCCAGCCGGCGCCGGGCCAGCGCGCCCGCGACATCGTCGGAGGTCACCTCGACCCCGGCCGGCAGCCCCTCGATCGTGGCCAGGAGGGCAGGGCCGTGCGACTCACCAGCGGTCAACCAACGCAGCATGCCGCGATTTTCGCACGATGCGCCCGCGACGCCCGCGACCGCCCAGCCCTCAGACGCCACGAGTGGGCCGCCCTCCACCACGGAGGGGGCCCACTCGCGGTCGGTCCGGATCAGGCGGTGGAGCTGACGCCCCCGGCGGAGGCGGTCGCGCGACCGGCCTCCAGTCGCGCCACCGGCACGCGATAGGGCGAGCAGGAGACGTAGTTCAGGCCCACCGAGTCGAAGAAGTGGATCGACGCGGGGTCTCCGCCGTGCTCGCCGCAGACGCCGAGGTGGATGTTGGGCCGGGTCTCGCGGCCCTTCTCCGCGGCATACCGCACCAGCTCGCCGACGCCCTTGGTGTCGAGCGACTCGAACGGGCTGACCGTGATGATGCCCCGGTCGAGATAGGTCGAGAAGAAGCTCGCCTCGACGTCATCACGGCTGAAGCCCCAGGTCATCTGGGTCAGGTCGTTGGTGCCGAAGGAGAAGAACTCGGCCTCGCGGGCGATGTCGCCGGCGCGCAGGGCAGCACGCGGGAGCTCGACCATCGTGCCGACCTTGTAGTCGACCTTGATGCCGGTCTCGGTCGCGACCTCGCCCCCGACCCGGACGATGTCCTGCTTGACCGTCTCCAGCTCGGCGGCCGTGGCCACCAGCGGGATCATGATCTCGGGCTTGGGGTTGCCACCGTCGCGCAGCCGCTGGGCGGCGGCCTCGAGCAGCGCCCGTGCCTGCATGGTGAACAGGCCCGGGATGACGATGCCGAGGCGCACACCGCGCAGACCCAGCATCGGGTTCTGCTCGTGCAGGCGGCGCACCGCGTCGAGGAGCACGTGGTGGTGGCTGTCGGTGTTGCCGGCGTCGTCCTCGCGGGCGACCTGGACCGACAGCTCGGTCAGGTCGGGCAGGAATTCGTGCAGCGGCGGGTCGATGAGGCGCACCGTGACGGGCAGCCCGTCCATGGCCTCGAGGATGCCGACGAAGTCCTGGCGCTGCATCGGCAGCAGCTCGGCGAGGGCGGCATCCCGCTCGGCGTCGTCCTTGGCGATGATGAGCTTCTCGATGAGCTTGCGGCGCTCGCCGAGGAACATGTGCTCGGTGCGGCACAGGCCGATGCCGCGGGCGCCGAAGCGGCGTGAGCGGGCGGCGTCCTCGGGGGTGTCGGCGTTGGCGCGCACGTTCATCCGGGCCTTGGCGTCGGCGCTGGCCATGATCTTGGCGACCGCCGCGACCACGGCATCGGACTGCACGCTGCGGTCGCCCTCGAAGTAGCGCACGACGAGCGAGTCGACGACAGGGACCTCGCCGGCGAAGACCTCACCGGTGGAGCCGTCGATCGAGATGACATCGCCCTCCTTGACGACGGTGCCGTCCTTGGTCGTGAACTGCTTCTCGGCGGTGCGCACGTCGAGGCTGTCGGCGCCGCAGACGCAGGTGCGGCCCATGCCGCGGGCGACGACGGCGGCGTGACTGGTCTTGCCGCCGCGCGAGGTGAGGATGCCCTGGGCGACGACCATGCCGCGCAGGTCGTCGGGGTTGGTCTCGCGCCGGACGAGGATGACCTTCTCGCCGCGCTCGGACCACTCGACGGCGGTGTCGGAGTCGAAGACGGCCTTGCCGACGGCCGCGCCGGGAGAGGCGTTCATGCCCTTGCCGATCAGCGAGCGCTCGGCGTCGAGGTCGAAGCGGGGGAACATCAGCTGGGCCAGCTGGTCGCCGGTGACGCGCTGGAGCGCCTCGTCGACGGTGATGAGGTCCTCGTCGATCATGTGCTCGGCGATGCGGAAGGCCGCCTGGGCGGTGCGCTTGCCGACGCGGGTCTGGAGCATCCACAGCTTGCCGTGCTCGACCGTGAACTCGATGTCGCACATGTCCTTGTAGTGCGCCTCGAGCGTCTGCATGATCTCCATGAGCTCGTCATAGGACTTCTTGTCGATCTGCTCGAGGTCGGCCAGCGGCACGGTGTTGCGGATGCCGGCGACGACGTCCTCGCCCTGGGCGTTCTGGAGGTAGTCGCCGTAGACGCCCTGCTCGCCGGAGGCGGGGTCGCGGGTGAAGGCGACGCCGGTGCCGGAGTCCTCTCCGCCGTTGCCGAAGACCATGGTGCCGATGTTGACGGCGGTGCCCAGGTCGTCGGGGATCTGCTCACGGCGACGGTAGATGCGCGCGCGCTCGGTGTTCCACGAGTCGAAGACCGCGCGCACCGCCATCCGCAGCTGCTCGCGCGGGTCCTGGGGGAAGTCGCGGCCGGTGTGCTCGGCGATCTTGGCCTTGAAGACCTCGACGAGCTCCTTGAAGTCGTCGGCGGTGAGGTCGAGGTCGTTGTGGGTGCCCTTGGCCTCCTTGCGCGAGTCGAGCTCGTGGGCGAAGACGCTGGACTCGATGCCGAGCACCGTCGCGCCGAACATCGCCAGCAGGCGGCGGTAGGAGTCGTAGGCGAATCGCTCGTTGCCACCGGTCTGCTCGGCCAGACCCGCGACGCTCTCGTCGTTGAGGCCGATGTTGAGGACGGTCTCCATCATGCCGGGCATGGAGAACTTGGCGCCGGAGCGGCAGGAGACGAGCAGCGGGTCCGTGGGGTCGCCGAGGCGCTTGCCCATGGTGTGCTCGAGGTCTCCGAGGTGCTGCTCGACCTCGTCGGTGAGGCCGGCCGGCTCGTGTCCGTCGCGCAGGTAGGCGCGGCACGCCTCGGTCGTGATGGTGAACCCGGGGGGAACAGGCAGACCCAACCGCGTCATCTCGGCGAGGTTGGCGCCTTTGCCACCCAGGAGGTCCTTCTGGTCTTTGTTGCCTTCGGTGAAGTCGTAGACATAGCGGGTCATGCCGCGATCATTTCACCGGATACGTCCCGATTGCGACGGCCCCGCCGCGGAAGTTCCCTACATCACCACGGTTGCGTTGGTCACGTCTCCCGCCGAGGGGTATGCCGCGGGCCCCGCGCCTCAGGCCGGCGGTGCCAGTGCCGCGCGCATCGCCTCGACCGGAGGCAGCTGGCCGGTCATCAGACGGACCTGCTCGACGGCCTGGTGCAGCAGCATCTCGACACCGCTGACGGTGACCAGTCCCGTTGCGGCACAGGCCTGCGCGAGCCGGGTGGGCCAGCCCGCATAGACACAGTCGAGGAGGACACCGGTGCGTCGCACACCGGATCCGGCGAGTGCGTCGGCCGCGGCCACCCCACCGGCTGGGGCCAGGGTGGAGACGACAACCTCGCCGGGCAGCGTGGGCCAGTCGGCCAGGGGGCGTACCTGCACGGCCAGGCCCTCCGGGGCGAGGTCGACCAGCCGCTGGCCCTTGGCGGGGTCGCGGACGGCCACGGAGACGGAGCGGACGCCCAGCTCGCCGAGGGCCACCAGCGCCGAGCGGGCGGTCGCTCCCCCGCCGAGCAGCACCGCGTCGGGGCTGCCGGACACGTGGCCCGCGAGCGCCTCGACGATGCCGCGCACGTCGGTGTTGTGGGCGTCCCAGCCGCCGTCGGGCCGGCGCACGAGGGTGTTGACCGAGCCGGTACGCCGCGCCGTCGCGGACACCTCGGTGGCCAGCGTCGCGGCGACCTCCTTCAGCGGCATCGTCAGGCTCAGGCCGCGCCAGGTCTGGTCGAGACCGGCCACGAACCCCGCGAGCCCGTCCTCGCGGACCTCGTGCGCGGCATACTCCCAGTCGCTCAGGCCGAGCGCGGCGTAGGCGGCGCGGTGCAGCGCCGGCGACAGCGAGTGGGCGATCGGCGAGCCGAGGACGGCGGCGCGGTGCACGGGCGGAGGCGTCAGTTGCACACGCCCGGGTGGGCCTGGCACCAGCGCTGGAACTCGAGGACGTTCTTCTGGTGCTCACCCGTGGTCGTGGCGAACTTGGTCTCGCCGCTGATCGGGTTGACGGCCACGAAGAACAGCCACGGCCCGTTGGCGGGCTGCGCGCCGGCCTTGAGGGACTTCTCGCCGGGGTTGGAGATCGGCCCCGCCGGCAGACCCGGGTGGACGTAGGTGTTGTAGGGGTTGTCGTCCTTGCGCTCGGCGTCGGTGGTGGTGACGCCGCGGCGCTTGACGCCATAGGAGACCGTGGAGTCGAACTGGAGCAGCCCGTAGTTGGGGGCGCCCTTGTTCTGCTCGCGGTTGATGATCACGCGGGCGACCTTGGGGCGGTCGGCCTCGCCCTTGGCCTCGGCCTCGACGATCGAGGCGATGACGACCGCGCGCTCCCACTGGGCCTCGGGCAGGCCCGACTCGGCGAGGACGGCCTTGGACTTGGCGACCATGGCCTTGAGCTGGGCCGCGGCCGGGGTGTCCTTGCCGAACTCGTAGGTCGAGGGGAAGAGGTAGCCCTCGACATTGCCCTTGGCGGATGCGGGCAGGCCGAGCGCGGCCGTGTCCTTGGCCGCCGCCGTGTAGTCGGCGACGGGGTGGCCGGTGGCCTTGGCGAGCCGGGTGTAGATCTCGCTGGCCCACAGGCCCTCGGGGATGGTCACCCGGGGCACGGAGCGCTGCTTGGGGTCGGCGAGGACCGCGATGGCGTCGGCGGCCTTCATCTCCTTCTTGAGCTTGTAGGTGCCGGGCTGGATCGCGTTGGCCTGCTTGGGGTTGGCGGCCGCGGCCTTGACGAAGGCCTCGCTGCTCTTGATGACCCCGGCCTCGGTCAGGCGGCTGGCGATCGCGCCGCCGGACTCGCCCTCCTTGACCTGGAAGGAGACGGCGCCGGTGCCGGGCCCGGAGAAGTCCTTGGACGCCGTCATCTTGTCGATCACGGGCCGGACCATGCTGTAGCCGAGGAAGACACCGCCGCCGATGAGGCACGCGGCCAGGCCGAGCACGAGCAGTCGGCGCAGGAGGGAGGGGCCGCCGCGCTCACGGCGGGGGCGGCGCTGGCGTCCGGTGCGGTCCCGGGGCGCGCCGCCGTCTCCGAAGATCTCACTGGAGAGCTGGTCCTGCGTCATCGGTCCCTGTCCTTCGTCCGGGGCTTGCGCCCAGCCGTCCGTGGTGTGCGCCGGGTCACGGTCTCACCCGGCGGTCGTCCCGAGCCGCGCTCGAGGTCGAGCGCGCCCTGGAGGATCAGCACGGCAGCGGCCTGGTCGACCACCTGCCGGGCCCGCCGACCGCCGACCCCGCTCGCGCGCAGGCCACGATGGGCGTCCACGGTGGTCAGCCTCTCATCGACAAGGCGCACCGGCACGGGTGCGACACGCCCGGCGAGCGCGCCGGCGTAGGCGCGGGCGGTCGCCGCGGCGTGGCTCTCCTCGCCGCTCAGCGACAGCGGGAGCCCCACGACGACCTCCACCGCGGCACGCTCGAGGACGAGTGCGGCGAGCGCCTCGAGGTCGCTGCCACCCTGCTCGTCGCGGGCGAGCGTCGTCTCGGGCGTGGCGAGGATGCCGTCGGGGTCGCTCAGGGCGACGCCGACCCGGACCGATCCGACGTCGACGCCGACCCGGACTCCCGGCCGCACGCTCAGCCCGCGCTCTCCGCGACGGCTCGCTCGATGGCTGCCAGCGACTCCCCCGCCTTGGCGAGGTCGGAGCCGCCGCCCTGCGCGACATCGTCCTTGCCGCCACCGCCGCCGCCGAGCGCCTGGGCGGCGACGCGCACGAGCGCACCGGCCTTGATGCCCCTGTCGCGGGCACCGGCGTTGGTGGCCACCAGCACGAGCGGACGGCCCTTGGCCGCGCCGGTCAGCGCGACCACGACGGGGCGCTCGTCGCCCAGGCGCTGACGCAGGTCGAGCGCCATCGTGCGGATGTCGTCGGCGCCGGCCGACTCGCCCGCCTCATGGGTCAGGACGGTGACGCCCGAGACGTCCTTGGCGTTGTCGACGAGGCTGCCGGCAGCCGCCATGGCCTGCTCCTGGCGCAGCCGGGCGATCTCGCGCTCGGCGTCCTTGAGCCGGGCCAGCACCGAGGAGATGCGCTCGGTCAGCTCGGTGGGCTGGACGTTGACCATGGCGGTCAGCTCGGCGACCAGGGCCCGCTCGCGCGCGAGGAAGCGCAGGGCGTCCATGCCGACGAATGCCTCGACGCGGCGCACGCCGGAGCCGACCGAGGACTCCCCGGTGACCGTCAGGGCGCCGATCTGGCTGGAGTGCTGCACGTGCGTGCCACCGCAGAGCTCGCGCGACCAGGGGCCGCCGATCTCGACGACGCGCACCTGCTCGTCATAGGTCTCCCCGAAGAGGGCGAGCGCGCCCATCTCGCGCGCCTCGGGCAGGGTCATGTATGCCGCGGAGACCGGAAGGTCTTGGCGCAGAGCGAGATTGGCGACCTCCTCGATCTCACTGCGGGTCTCCTGCGAGAGCGCGGAGTTCCACGCGAAGTCGAGTCGGAGGTAGCCGGGCTTGTTGTAGGAGCCGGACTGGAGGGCCGACGGGCCGAGCACCTGGCGGAGCGCGGCGTGGACGACGTGGGTGCCGGAGTGGGCCTGGCAGGCCGAGCGGCGCCACTCGGGGTCGACCTCGGCGAGCACCTGCTGGCCGGCCCGCAGCGGCCCGGTGACGACCTCGACGGTGTGGGCGATCAGGCCCTTGACCGGGCGCTGGACGTCGATGACCTTGAGGTGGGCGCCGTCGGCGGTGATGATCCCCTCGTCGGCGATCTGGCCGCCGGACTCGGCATAGAAGGGCGTGCGGTCCAGGACGATCTGTCCGCGGGTGCCCGGCTCGAGCTCCTCGACGCGCTCGCCGTCGACGACGAGGCCGAGGACGGACGCCTCGGAGGTCAGCTCCTGATAGGCCCGGAAGTCGGTCGCGCCCTTCTCGCGCAGTTCCTTCCAGACCTCGGTGTTGGCGTGGCCGGCCTTCTTGGCCTTGGCGTCGGCCTTGGCCCGGTCGCGCTGCTCCTGCATGAGGCGGGTGAAGCCCTCGCGGTCGACCTCCAGCCCCTGCTCGGCCGCCATCTCGAGGGTGAGGTCGATCGGGAAGCCATAGGTGTCGTGCAGCTGGAAGGCCTTATCGCCCGCCAGGGTGGCGGCGCCGGCCGCCTTGGCCTGCCCCACCGCGGTGTCGAGGATCGTCGTGCCCGAGGCGAGGGTGCGGCGGAAGGCCTCCTCCTCGGCATACGCGATCTGGGAGATCCGGCCGAAGCCGGCCTCCAGCTCGGGATAGGACTGCTTCATCCGCTCCAGGGAGACCGGGAGCAGGTGCGGCAGCGCGGGGTCCTCGAAGCCGAGCAGGCGCATCGAGCGGACGGCGCGGCGCAGCATGCGGCGCAGGACATAGCCGCGGCCCTCGTTGCCGGGGGTGACGCCGTCGCCGATGAGCATCAGCGAGGAGCGGATGTGGTCGGCCACCACGCGCAGCCGCACGTCGTCGGGGTGGGAGCTGCCCGCGTCGTGGCCGGAGTGGACGCCATAGTCCCTGCCGGTCATCTCCGAGGCCTTGGCCAGCACGGGATAGACCTCGTCGATCTCGTACATGTTGTCGACGCCCTGGAGGATGGAGGCCATCCGCTCCAGGCCGAGGCCGGTGTCGATGTTCTTCTTGGGCAGATCGCCCGCGATGTCGAAGTCCTCCTTGGACCGCACCGCCGACAGGTCGTGCTGCATGAAGACGAGGTTCCAGATCTCCATGAAGCGGTCCTCGTCGACCGCGGGACCGCCGTCGGGGCCATACTCCGGGCCACGGTCGACATAGATCTCCGAGCAGGGGCCGCCGGGCCCGGGCACGCCCATCGACCAGTAGTTGTCGGCCTTGCCGCGGCGCACGACGCGCTCGCGCGGGATGCCGGTCAGCGAGACCCACAGGTCGGCGGCCTCGTCGTCGTCGTCATAGACGGTCGCCCACAGCTTGTCGCCGTCGAGCCCATAGCCGCCCTCGGACTGGGAGGTCGTCAGCAGCTCCCAGGCATAGGAGATGGCGCCCTCCTTGAAGTAGTCGCCGAAGGAGAAGTTGCCGTTCATCTGGAAGAAGGTGCCGTGGCGGGAGGTCTTGCCGACCTCCTCGATGTCGCCGGTGCGCACGCACTTCTGCACGGAGGTGGCGCGGTCCCAGGTGGGCGTCTGCTGCCCGAGGAAGTAGGGCTTGAACGGCACCATGCCGGCGTTGACGAACAGCAGGTTGGGGTCGTCATAGAGCAGCGGCGCGCTCGGGACGACCGTGTGGCCCTTGCTCTCGAAGAAGCGCAGCCAGCGGCGTCGGATCTCGGCGGTTTCCATCGTGGGTTCTTTTCCGTCTCTCACAGGGGTATGCCGCGTGCGGGCTCTCGGGGGCCGGCCGGGCGGGGTGGTCTGGGGTGTGCGCGGTGGGCGCACCGACGGGGCGGGACTGGGCGCCTCGCGGCCAGTCCCTAGCGAGCTCGTCGATCGACCGGCCAGGACATGGGGTCCAATCTACCTGCCCCGCACGGGCGCGCCCGATCCGCCGGCCGCGGCGTCACCGTCCGAGCCGGCCCTTGAGCCACTGCCAGCGCTCCTGGAGCCGGGCCTCGAAGCCGCGGTCGGTGGGGCGGTAGTAGTCGGTGCTGCCGTGCAGGTCGTCGGGGAGGTACTGCTGCGCGACGACGCCGTCCTCGCCGTCGTGGGCGTACCGGTAGCCCTTGCCGTGCCCGAGGCGGTCGGCGCCGGCATACCCGCTGCCGCGCAGGTGGGCCGGCACGGGGCCGCCCTTGCCGGCGCGGATGTCGGCGATGGCGGCGTTGATCGCGGCATACGCCGCATTGGACTTGGGCGCGAGCGCGTTGTGTACCACGGCCTGGGCGAGGATGATCCGCGCCTCGGGCATGCCGATCTGGGCGACGGCGTGCAGCGCGGCGACCGAGGTCTGGAGGGCCGTGGGGTCGCCCATGCCGACGTCCTCGCTCGCGGCGATGACGATGCGCCGGGCGATGAAGCGCGGGTCCTCCCCCGCCTCGAGCATCCGCGCGAGGTAGTGCAGCGCAGCGTCGACGTCTGAGCCGCGCATCGACTTGATGAGCGCGCTGGCCACGTCATAGTGCTGGTCGCCGGTGCGGTCATAGCGCACCAGCGCGTGGTCGACCGCCTGCTCGACATGTGCGGCCGTGATCGCGACGGGGTATGCCGGGAGGGCACCGGCCGCGTCGAGGGCCACCCCGGCGGCAGCCTCCAGGGAGGTCAGCGCTCGGCGGGCGTCGCCGCCACTGATGCGCACCAGCCCCTCGAGCGCCTTGTCGTCGACGGTGTACTCGCCTGTGAGCCCACGCTCGTCGGCGACGGCAGAGGCGACGACATCGCCGATCTCCTCGTCGGAGAGCGGGCCGAGCGTGATGAGCATCGAGCGCGAGAGCAGCGGGGCGATGACCGAGAAGGACGGGTTCTCGGTCGTCGCGGCGACGAGGATGACCTGACGGTTCTCGACGCCCGGCAGCAGGGCGTCCTGCTGGGCCTTGGTGAAGCGGTGGATCTCGTCGAGGAAGAGCACGGTCTGCCGGTCATACATGTCGCGCTCGCGGGCGGCCTGGTCCATGACCTGGCGCACGTCCTTGACGCCGGCGGTGACCGCCGACAGCTCGACGAAGGTGCGGCCGGCGGCGTTGGCCACCAGGTGGGCGAGGGTGGTCTTGCCGGTGCCGGGCGGGCCCCACAGGATCGCGCTCAGCGCGCCGGCCGTGCCGCTCGAGCCCTCGATCAGTCGGCGCAGCGGGCTGCCGGGGCGCAGCACCTCGCGCTGGCCGCGGACCTCATCGAGGGTGCGCGGGCGCATCCGCACCGCCAGCGGCGGCAGCGTCGCGGCACTCTCCGGCCGTGCGTCGCCGGCCGCGGCGAACAGGTCGGGTCCCTCGGATGTCACCGGGTCAGGCTACCGACCTGGCCCGACGCCGGATGCCCGCGGACCTCCTGCGCCCAGGCGTCGGCGACGGCCCCCCACCTGCGCGTCATCGTGCCCGCGTGTTGGACCATCGCGTCCCGCACCGCCTCCGGGGTGGTGCCCTGGGCGGCCAGCTCCCCCGGCCCGTCGGCGCTCCACTCCAGCGGTGTCTGCTCGGTCGCCTCCGGGTGGCTCTGGAGGGCCCACACCCGGTCGCCGAGGCGAAAGGCCTGCACCGCGCAGCGCTCGCTGCGGGCCAGCAGGACGGCGCCGGCCGGGAGCCTGGTCACCTCGAGGTAGTGCCACTGGAGCACCGGCGTGGGCCCCCGCAGGTGCCGCAGGAGCGGGTCATCGGCGGCGGCCGGCAGCGGCTCCACCTCGAAGACGCCCACCTCCGGGTATGCCGCACTGCTCACCTCTCCCCCGCAGGCGATGGCGATGAGCTGGGCGCCCAGACAGAGGCCGAGCACCGGCAGCCCGGCGTCGACGGCCCCGCAGATCAGCTCGCGGGTCTGCGGCAGCCACCACGCGGTCTGGTCATCGCTGGGACCGGGCACGCCCCCGAGGACGACCAGCGCGGCATACCCCTGCATCGTCTCGGGCAGGGGCACACCGACCTCGGGGCCGACGGTCACCAGCTCCAGCCCGGCGGCCGTGAGGCGTTCGCCGACGAAGTCGATGCCGGTGTTGCGCTCGTGCTCGATGACGAGGACGCGGGGGCGGCTGGGCTGGCTCATGGTGCACGAAGGTATCGGGAGCGGCGGTCCGGTCGACACCGGGACAGCGCCGGAGGGTCGGTGAGAGGCTGGTGTGGTGCTCGGATCGCTCGGGCGTCTGGTCGGACGCCACCCGCTCGTCGTCGCGCTGCTGTGGCTGCTCTTCGTCGTGGGTGGGATGGGCGCTGCGACAGGCGCCTTCGGCAACGAGTCCCTCTTCGCGCGGCTGCACTCGGGAGACCCGAGCGTCGACGGGGAGGCACAGGCAGGCCGGGACCTGCTCTCCGGTGGCGACTCGACCTTCCACACGACCATGCATCTGACCAGCGGGGTCGACCTGCACAGCCCCGTCGTGTGGCGGGCGGCCGGGGAGGGCCTGCGGGACCTCAACGGGATCGACGGCGTCGCGAGCGCGGTCAACCCGATGGCCTTCCCCAAGGGCGTGCTCGACCCGCAGGCCCGGCCGTTCATCGCCGACGGGACCCCGTCCTCCGGCGGCTATCTGACGGTGATCCGCTATGACACCGGGCTGACCGACGCCGCGCAGGAGGAGGCGAGCGCAGCCGTCGAGTCGCGGCTGGAGCGGATGGACGAGGCGATCATCGGGGCGCGCGGGCGCGGCGAGAGCATCGCCACGCTGGTCGAGGCCGTCACCGGACAGGTCGAGCGGGACCTGCGCTTCGGCGAGGGCATCGCGCTGCCGCTGAGCTTCGTCGTGATGCTCGTCGTCTTCGGTGGGTTCGTGGCCGCCGGCATGCCGATCCTGGGTGCCATCGCGGCGATCGCCGGCGCGCTGCTGTCACTGCTCGGCTTCAGCCACGTGATCGAGCTGGAGGCCTCGGTCGTCAATGTCGTCACCGTGCTGGGGCTGGGCCTGTGCATCGACTACGGGCTCCTCGTCGTCAGCCGCTATCGCGAGGAGCTGGCCCACCTCATGGCGGCGCACGGGACGCGCACTCCCACAACGCAGCTCGCCATCGAGGCCACCCAGCGCACGCTGCGCACCGCGGGCCGGACGGTGCTCTTCTCGGCGCTGACCGTGGCCATCTCGCTCGCCGGGCTGCTGCTCTTCGACGCACCGCTGATGCGGGCCTTCGGCGCTGCGGGGGTGTCGGTCGTCCTCGTCGCCCTGATCGTGGCCGTCACGCTCGTGCCGGCGCTCTGCCGCCTGGGCGCCCGACGGCTCATGCGCGGCCGCAGCCTCGAGGACGGCGGCAGCGACGGGCTCTTCGGCCGGCTCGCGCGCTGGGTGCAGCGCCGCCCCTGGCTCGTCATCCTCGGCACACTCGCCACCCTCGTCGTGCTGGCACTCCCCTCGCTCTCGCTGCGGATGACCTCGTCCGGCAAGGAGCTGCTGCCGGCCTCGGCACCCTCCCGCGTCTTCTTCGACGACCTCGAGCGGCACTATCCCGCCATGTCGGGCCCGGACGTCCAGGTGGTCACCAGGAGCACACCCGAGCAGGCCAGGGAGTATGCCGCGTCGCTGGCCGGGCTGCCGGGCGTCACCGACGCGCCGACCGTGCGGACCGTGCGCGACGGCATCCAGGCCGTGCAGCTGCACACCGACGGCGGGCCGCTGGACGACCCCGCCCGAGGGCTGGTCGACCGGCTGCGCTCCGACCGCCCCGACTTCCCCACCTATGTCACGGGACAGGCGGCCGGGCTGAGCGAGTTCGTCGACTCGATGGTGCGGCAGGCGCCGCTGGCCGTCGCCCTCATCGCCCTGACGACCCTGGTGCTGCTCTTCCTGATGACGGGGTCGATCGTGGTGCCGGTCAAGGCGCTGCTGCTCAATGTCATCTCGCTCGGTGCCTCGCTCGGGGTGCTGGTGTGGGTCTTCCAGCAGGGGCACGTCGAGGGACTGCTCGGCTTCTCCTCGGTGGGCGCCGTCGAGTCGATGGTGCCGTTGCTGGCGCTGGCCTTCGGCTTCGGGCTGTCGATGGACTACGAGGTGTTCCTGCTCTCGCGGATCGTCGAGCTGCACGAGCGCGGCGTCGGCAATGACCGCGCCGTCGAGCTCGGCCTCCAGCGCTCGGGCCGGATCATCACCTCCGCCGCACTGCTCGTCGTCATCGTGTTCTCCGGCTTCGTCTTCGGCCAGCTGCTGATCATCAAGCAGATGGGGGTCGCCCTCGCCGTGGCGGTCGCCATCGACGCCACGCTCGTGCGGATGCTGCTTGTGCCGGCGACGATGACCGTTCTGGGAGAATGGAACTGGTGGGCTCCGCGCTGGCTGCACAGACTGCACCAGCGCTTCGGCATCACCGAGCACCACGACCTTCACAGCGACAACCAGGGGGGACATGCTCCGGCTCCTGACCACACGTGACGAGGTCCTCACGGCCACCACGGACGACCCCTTCGTCGACCTGTCACTGCCTCCCGCGGACGGCCTCCGCGCGACAGCGCTGGGGCCCGCCGTCGCACTCGAGTGCGGCTCCGACGACGATGGCCGGTGGCTGTGGGTGCTCTCCCCCGGTCCTGCTGCCACGACCGGGCTGCTGGCGGCGCTGGTCGCGGAGACCGACTGGCTGACGCCGGCCGGCTCAGCCGAGCCGTTCGGCGAGGTCAGCGTGCCCCGCCATTCGGCCACTGCCGCGCGGGCGCTCTTGACAGACAAGGGGATTGCCATCGGCCCACCGGCGGAGTGGGAGTGGATGCACACGCGCACCGCTCCCCCGCCCCAGCCCGGAGAGGGAGATCTCGTCGAGCTCCACGAGTCCGACCGTGACCGGATCCTCGCCATCCTCTCCGAGCACAGCCCGCGCACCTTCGCCCGCCCGTTCGAGCACGACAGGCAGCTGTGGCTCGCCGCGGTCGAGCCCGGTCAGGCTCCCTCCAACCCGGCCACGCTGGTGGCGGTCGGGTGCGCGGACCACACCCTCCACGGCATCCGCCGCCTCGAGGGGATCGCGACGCGCCCCGACCGGCGAGGGCGCGGACTGGGTGCCGCGATCACAGCGGCGCTCACCCGCCGCGGGCTCGACGAGCGAGGGGCCTGCGTGCTGGAGATGTTCTCCGACAACGAGACCGCCCGACGGGTCTATCACCGACTTGGTTACACCACCGACCACGAGTGGACGACCGCGGCGCTCCTGCGCTGAGGGCGCTGACAGCGGTATGCCGCGCCGCCCGGTCGGGCGACGCGGCATACCGCATGAACAGCTGAGCGCCGAGATCCTCAGCGCCCCAACGGGACTCAGCCGACGGTCAGCTCGCGGGCCATCTCGTCGAAAGCGGTGACATAGGCGTCGACCGCGTCGTCGGAGTGGGTGATCGACAGCGTCCACTCCTCCTCGCGACCGGGGGTCATGAAGATGCCGCGGTTGAAGTTCCACAGCCAGGCCAGGTCGGCCAGCTCGGCGTCCTGGTTCTCCTTGAAGGTCTCGTAGTCGATGACCTTCTCCGGGGAGAAGGTGACGCAGCCCTTGGAGCCGATGCCGACGGCATACCCGGGCAGGTCGTACTTGTCGACGACGCCCTGGCAGCCGCTGACGATCCGGTCGTTGAGGTGGGCCAGGTGCTCGTAGGCCTCGGGGGTGAGGACCTCGAGCAGGTTGGCGCGGGCGGCAGCCACGCAGAGCGGGTTGCCGTTGTAGGTGCCGACCTGATAGACGGTGCCGTCCTCGACGACCGACATGACCTCCTCGGTGCCACCGATCGCGCCGGTGGGCAGGCCGGCGCCGAGACCCTTGGCGAGGGTGACCATGTCGGGGAGCACGCCGAACTTCTCGGTGGCGCCGCCGGGGGCGATCTGGAGGCCGGTCTTGACCTCGTCGAAGATCAGGACGATGCCGTGCTTCCTGGTGATCTCGCGGACGGCCTCGAGATAGCCGGGCTCGGGCAGGACGACGCCGAGGTTCATCATGGCTGCCTCCATGATGACGCAGGCGGGCAGCCGGTCCTCGGCCTTGAGCCGCTCGATGCGGCGCTCCATCGCGTCGGCGTCGTTGAAGGGCACCGCGATCGTCATGTCGACGGTCGACTGCGGGATGCCGCCACCGTAGGGCAGCGAGGCGAGGTTGTCGCGGTCGCCGATCTTGTCGTACTCCACACCGATCGAGACCATCACCGTGTCGTGGTGGCCGTGGTAGGAGCCGAAGATCTTCATCACCGTGTCGCGCCCGGTGTAGGCGCGGGCGATGCGGATGGCGTCCATCGTCGACTCGGAGCCGGAGTTGGTGTAGCGCCACTTGGGCAGGCCCCAGCGGCGGGCGAGCTCGTCACCGACGACGACGGCGTCCTCGGTCGGCGCCGCGAAGTGTGTGCCCTGCGGGTAGCGCTCGGCGATGGCCTTGCCGATGATCGGGTGGGCGTGGCCCTGGACCATGGAGCCGAAGCCGTTGTGGAAGTCCCACATCTCGTTGCCGTCGACGTCCCACACGCGGGGGCCGGAGCCGCCCTCGAGGTAGATCGGCCACGGGTTGCGCAGCTGGTAGCTGCTGGCGACGCCGCCGGCGAGGTGCTGGCTGGCGCGGGCGTACATCTCCTTGGACTTCTGGGTGCGGGCGTCGAGGGCGTCGGACTCGCGCTGGGTGAGCTCTGCGATGCGCTCACGGCTGATCTCGATGGGCATGGGGATGAACCTCCGCCGGTCGGCCTGGCACCGGCATGGTCGTGTCCTGGGGTGCCCCGATCGGCCTGGCTCCGGGGCGGCAGCGGTCTCGCTGGACCGCACAGCGATGACGATTCTAGCGGCCGATCCGCTCCTTGGCTACGGATCACATATGCGGTATGCCGTGTGCAGCGTGGAAACCGCACCTCACCCCCGCAGGTGGTCAGCTGGGCGACGGCCCGTGGCGAGGAAGAGGGTGAAATCGCGCTCCTCGTCGCGGACCTGCTTGCCGACGTGCGTGGCCGTCGCCACGCGCACGTCGACGAACCCGGCGTCGCGCAGCATCCGCTCGACGTCCGCACGTCGGAAGCCGTGGTGGCCCCGGAACTCCGGGTGCGCCGCGTGATAGGCGCCCTCGGGGTCGTGGTCGAGGTCGGCGATCGCCACCTGTCCCCCCGGCGCCAGGACGGCGTGTGCCGCGCGCAGGGCCGCCGGGACATCCCCCATGTGGTGCAGGGCCAGCTGGGAGAGCACGAGGCCGTACGGTCCTCCGGGGAGGTCAACCGCCTGGTGGGGCGCCGATCCGTCGGCGACGATCTCGGCCCGCCAGCCGGCGAGCCCCTCGGCGTCGATGACGGCGCGGGCCCGCTCGACCATCCCGGACGCGGTGTCCGTTAGGGTCACCGGGCCGAGCGCATCGGCGAGCTGCCGGGAGAGCAGTCCTGTCCCGGCACCCAGCTCGATCGCAGTCGGCCGGCCGGAGAGGTCCACCGCGGCCCGGATCGCCGCTGCCACTCCGCGACTGCGCGCGACGCGCCTGGGGTCGTCATCCCACGTCGCGGCCGCGCCGTTGAAGTGCTCGTGCTCGGTCGAGGCTGCCGCGTGGTCGTGCGCAGGGTCGTGGTGGCTCACGGCGTCAGCCTGCCAGCAGCCGCGCGACATCGGCACGCAGGCCCACCGGACCGGAGGCGGGGTCGTGCCGCAGCGCCCGGATGCCAAGCGCCCGCGCCGCCTCGACATTGGCGGGCACGTCGTCGATGAAGGCCAGGTCCTCCGGCGCCTCGCCGAGCGTCTCGATGATGTGCTCGAAGAACGCCGCCTCGGGCTTCATCGCGCCGACGTCGCAGGAGTAGAAGGAGCGGTCGACGTGGTCGTCATAGCCCCAGTGCTCACGCATGTATGCCGCGCGGTGGTCCTGCTGGTTGGTCGCCAGCGCGCACCGCACGCCGAGGGCACGCACCTGCGCGACGATGCCGAGGGCCTCGGCGTCGACGGTGAAGGCCTCCCACATGTGGAGCAGGTCGTCGACGTCGAGGCCGGTCTGCGGCCAGCCGGACAGCAGCTCGGCGAGACACTCCCGGAAGGGCCGCTCCCCGCGCAGCGCAGGCACCTCGTAGGCGAAGAGCGCCTCGGCGAAACCCGGTCCGCCGAAGGCCTCGAGGCGGGCGCCCCAGTCGGCGCCCGTGCCGTGCTGGAGGACGCCATCGCAGTCCCAGAGGAGCCAGCGCGGCATACCCGCACTGGCCTCCAGGGCGACGGCGTCCTCGGGCACGGGCCTCAGGACTGCTTCGGGGAGACCTCGAGAGCCCCCTGCGGGGCGGGCGTCTCGCCGTCCTTGGCCTCCGGCTTGGCGTCGATGCCGGCCTCCTTGCGCTGCTCCGGGGTGATCGGGGCCGGCGCGTCGGTCAGCGGGTCGTAGCCGCCGCCGGACTTGGGGAAGGCGATGACATCGCGGATGGAGTCGAAGCCGCCGAGGAGCATGACGATGCGGTCCCAGCCGAAGGCGATGCCGCCGTGCGGCGGGGCGCCGTACTGGAAGGCGTCGAGGAGGAAGCCGAACTTCTCCTGCGCCTGCTCCTGGCTCAGGCCCATGACCTTGAAGACCCGCTCCTGGACGTCGCGGCGGTGGATACGGATGGAGCCGCCGCCGATCTCGTTGCCATTGCAGACCATGTCGTAGGCGTAGGCGAGCGCCGGGCCGGGGTCGGTGTCGAAGGACGCCTCGAACTCCGCCTTGGGCGAGGTGAAGGCGTGGTGGACGGCCGTCCACGCGCCGGAGCCCACGGCCACATCGCCCGAGGCCTCCGCGTCGGCGGTCGGCTCGAACAGCGGCGCGTCGTTGACCCACAGGAAAGACCACGCGCTCTCGTCGATCAGATCGCAGCGCCTGCCGATCTCGAGGCGGGCGGCCCCGAGCAGCGCGCGGGAGGACTTGGCCGGGCCGGCCGCGAAGAAGATGCAGTCACCGGGCTGAGCGCCGACGTGCGCGGCGAGGCCGTCGCGCTCGGCGTCGGTGAGGTTCTTGGCGACCGGGCCGCCGAGGGTGCCATCCTCCTGGACGAGCACGTAGGCCAGGCCCTTGGCGCCGCGCTGCTTGGCCCACTCCTGCCAGGCGTCGAGCTGCTTGCGCGGCTGGGAGGCGCCGCCGGGCATGACGACCGCGCCGACATACTCCTGCTGGAAGACCCGGAAGGTCGTGTCCTTGAAGAACTCGGTGCACTCCACGAGCTCCTGGCCGAAGCGCAGGTCGGGCTTGTCGGTGCCGAAGCGGCGCATGGCCTCGGCATAGGTCATCCGCTGGAAGGGCGTCGGGAGGTCGACGCCGATGAGCGCCCAGATCTCCTTGGCGATGGCCTCGCCGAGCTCGAGGACGTCGTCCTCGGTGACGAAGGACATCTCGATGTCGAGCTGGGTGAACTCCGGCTGGCGGTCGGCGCGGAAGTCCTCGTCGCGGTAGCAGCGGGCGATCTGGTAGTAGCGCTCCATGCCGGCGACCATGAGCAGCTGCTTGAACAGCTGGGGGCTCTGCGGCAGGGCGTACCAGGAGCCAGGCGCGAGGCGGGCGGGCACGAGGAAGTCGCGGGCGCCCTCGGGGGTGGAGCGCGTCAGCGTCGGCGTCTCGATCTCGACGAAGTCGCGCTCGCCGAGGACCTTGCGGGCCGCGGCGCTGACCTGCGAGCGCAGCCGCAGGGCGTGGCCGGCGGACTTGGCGCCCGGGCGGCGCAGGTCGAGGTAGCGGTGCTTGAGCCGGGCCTCCTCGCCGACCGTGACGCGCTCGTCGATCTGGAAGGGCAGCGGGGCGGCGGGGCTGAGCACCTCGATCTCGCTCGCCACGACGTCGATCTCGCCGGTGGGCAGCGCCGGGTTGACGTCCTTCTCCGCGCGGGCAGTCACCTCGCCGGTCACCTTGACGCAGAACTCGTTGCGCAGGTCATGGGCGGCACCGGTCAGCACCTCGTCGCGGGCGACGACCTGGACGATGCCGGAGGCGTCGCGCAGGTCGAGGAAGGCCACACCGCCGTGATCGCGTCGACGGGCCACCCAGCCGGTGAGGGTGACGGTCTGGCCGGCGTCGGCAGCGCGGAGCGCGCCTGCCTCATGGGTGCGGAGCACGGAGGGGTCCTTCGATCGGTGGGTTTGTGCCGCCCCATCCTACGGACAGGGGTACGCCGCGGACGAACCGATTGCGCCCGGCCCACCCCGCGGGGCGGCCGGGGCTACTCCCCCGCCCGACGCGCCGCATCGTCGGCTGCGGCCTGGACGCGGGCGACATAGTCGCGCCACCACCCCTCGTCACCGGGCGGGAGGTTGTCGACGCCGGGCCGGTATCCGCTCTCGCCGTCGATGAGCTCGCGCACGATGTCGGCGTGGCCCGCGTGGCGGGCGGTCTCGGCCGTGCAGCGGACCAGGGCCTCGGCGAAGGTGATCGAGCGCCGCTCCTCCGGCCACCACGGCACCTCGCCGACCGCGTCGACGTCGAGCTCCTCGATGACCGTGTCGTCGTGGGCGATGACCGTGTCATAGAGCGCGAGGATGTCGGCGGTGGACTCGTCGGCGGTCGCCCACATGTCGGCGTTGTCCTCGGCGCCCTCGGCGAACCACGGCAGCTCGACCGGCGCGGGCCGGCCGAAGCACTCGCTGAGATAGCCCACCTCGACGCTCGCCACATGCTTGACCAGCCCGAGCAGGTTGGTGCCCGTGGGCGTGAGCGGCCGGCGCAGGTCGCGCTCGCCCAGCCCCTCGAGCTTCCACCGCAGGGCCTCCCGCTGCTGCTGGAGATAGCGGTGCAGCGTCTCCTTGGTCGTCTCCATGGTCGTCTCCATGCCCCAGAGGCTAGGCCCGGCGTCCGACAAGCCACTAGCGTTCGGCCATGCCCTCGCCGGCCCCAGAGCCGCCCACCCAGCCGCCCACCCAGCCGCGCCCGCGGACGACCGCGGGTGGGCTGCCCGCGCGGGCCCGCCGCGGCTACGGCATGGGCTCGGTCGCCACCGGGTCGTTCGGCACCGTGCCCGGGCTGCTCCTGCTCCCCTACCTGACCGACCGCCTCGGGATCGGCGCCGGGCTGGCCGGTGTCATCGTCTTCGCCCCCAAGGCCTGGGATGTCCTGGTCAACCCGGTTGCCGGGCGGCTCTCGGACAACAGCACCCACCCCGACGGGCGGCGGCGCCCCTTCCTCATCCGCGCCGGCCTGGCGCTGGCCGTCCTCTTCGCGCTGATCTTCGCCGGGCCCACCGCCCCCGCAGCCCTGGGCGCGGCGTGGGTGGCGGTCGCCTTCCTGCTGGCGGCCACGGCATACGCCTTCTTCCAGGTGCCCTATGTCGCCATGCCGGCCGAGCTGACCGAGAGCTATGAGGAGCGCACCCGGCTGATGACCTGGCGCGTGGCGATCCTGGCGATCGCGATCCTCGTCAGCGGCGGGCTGTCCCCCGCCATCCGCGACGCGCTCGGGCCGCAATGGGGCTATCGCGCGGTCGGCGTCTTTGTCGGCCTGCTCATCGCCGTCGGCGCGATCGGCGCATACCGCGGCACGGCCGGTGTGCGCCTGGCCGAGTCCACCTCTGCGACAGGGGCTTTCGGCGACCAGCTGCGGCTGGTCTCGACAGACCGCGACTTCCGGGCACTCGTGACGACGTTCGCGCTCCAGGCGCTGGCCACGGGCGCGATGCTCGCGGGCGTGGACTACGTGGCTCGCACCTACTTCAGCGGATCCGGCTCGGCCACACTGCTGTTCATCGCCTTCGTCGCCCCGGCGGTGCTCGTCACACCGCTGTGGGAGCGGGTCGGCGGGCGGGTCGGCAAGCGGGCGGCATTCGTCCTCGCCAGCGTCCTGCTCGCCCTCGGCGCCGGCCTCGTCTTCCTCGTGGCCCGCTCCGGACTCGTGCCCGCCGCGGCCTGCCTCGTGCTCGTCGGGGTGGGCTATGCGGGTGCCCAGATGTTCCCGATGGCGATGCTGCCCGACACCGCGGCGCTGGACGCACATCGCAGCGGGCACAACCGGATCGGCCTCTACACGGGCGTGTGGACCGCGATCGAGACCCTCGGCCTGGCCTGCGGCCCGGGGCTGTATGCCGCGGTGCTGGCCATCGGCGGCTACCGCTCCTCGACCGACGGCTCGGCCGTGCAGACGGCCACCGCGGAGCAGGCGATCCTGCTCGGCTTCACGCTCGTCCCGGCCGCGATCGTCCTGCTCTCGCTGCTCCCCCTGCTGCGCTATCGGATCGACGAGGCGGCCGTCCGCGCCGCCGCACCCCACGGCCAGGAGGGCTGACCCATGCACCACGACGCGATGTCCGCGGCGGATGTCCGGCACGCCCTCGCGCGGCTGCGCGTGGGCGACCTGCCGACCCATGGCGGCCACACGCTCTCCTATGTCTATGACAGCGGGCTCGCCGAGGTGGACGCGCTCGGACGCGAGGCACTCGCGGCATTCGCTGCGACCAATGGCCTTGACCCGACGGCGTTCCCATCACTGGCGGCCATGGAGTCCGAGCTCGTCGCCGATGTCGCGGACCTGCTCGATGCCCCGGATACGGTCGTCGGCACCGCGACCTCGGGCGGCACCGAGTCGATCGTCCTCGCGGTGCTCGCCGCGCGGGAGAGCCGGCGCGACATCGGCCGCCCCAAGGTGGTCGTCCCGTCGACCGCCCACGCGGCATTCCACAAGGCCGGTCACCTGCTCGGGCTCGAGATCGTCGCCGTCCCCGTCGACCCGGCCACCCACCGCGCCGACCCCGACGCGATGGCCGCGGCCATCACCGACGAGACCGTGCTCGTCGTCGCGTCGGCGCCGTCCTATGCCCATGGCGTGATCGACCCCGTCGAGCAGATCGCCGCAGCCGCTGCCGAGCGTGGCGTCCGCTGCCATGTCGACGCCTGCATCGGCGGCTTCGTGCTGCCCTTCCTCGACGAGCCCCTGCCACCGTGGACCTTTGCCGTCGACGGGGTCACGAGCATCTCGGTGGACCTGCACAAATACGCCTACACACCCAAGGGCGTCTCGCTGCTGCTCCACCGCGAGCCGGCGCTGCGCCGCGGCCACCTCTTCGCCTCCGCCGACTGGCCGGGCTACACGATGCTCAACACGACTCTCCAGTCGACCAAGTCGGGCGGGCCGCTGGCCGCGGCGTGGGCGGTCACCCGCGCCATCGGGCGCGACGGGTATGCCGCGCTGGCCGGTCGGGCGCGCGCGGCCACCCTCGAGGTGGCCGACGCGGTGGCCGATGTCGACGGGCTCGAGGTCGTGGCGGCACCCGACTCCACGCTGCTGTGCCTGCGTGCCACCGACGGCTGCGATGTCCTCACCGTGGCCGACGAGCTGCTGGAGCTCGGGTGGTATGCCCAGCCCCAGCTGTCCTTCGGCGGCGACCCCGCCTCGCTGCACCTGACCCTCTGTGCCGCAACGGCTTCTGCGACCGGCGAGCTCATCGAGGCGCTGCGGTCGGCGACCGCGGCGGCCCGTCGGGCGGGCCCGGTGCAGGTCGATCCGGAGCTCGCCGCGGCCGCCGGGGCAATCGACGCCGATGCGCTCGACGACGCCACGCTCGACGGGCTGCTGGCGATCGCCGGCCTCGCCGCTGGTGACGGCTCGGTGGCCGTGCCCAAGCGCATGGCTCCCGTCAACGCGCTGCTCGACGTGGCCCCACCGCCGCTGCGGGAGGCGCTGCTGCTCGGCGTGCTCGACCGGCTGACGCGCCCTGCCGCGCGCGGTCAGTCGAGCTGATCGCCGTCGAGATAGACCCAGCGGCCACCGCGACGCACGAATCGGCTGCGCTCGTGCATCCGCTGCCGGCGGCCCGCTCCAGCCGCCCCACCCTCGAGCCACTCGGCCTCGAACTCGACCTCGCCGCTCTCGTCGTCGGGGCCCCCGTCGACGGTGTCGATCACGGCGAGGGCGACCCAGCGGGTGCCGGTGTCGGCGCACAGGCCCTCGGGCCGGGTCCGCGGGTGCCAGGTGCGCACGAGATAGCCGATGTCATTGCGCGCGAACGCCGTGTAGCGGGAGCGCATCAGCGCCTCGGCCGTGGGCGCGGGGGTGCCGTCGAGGAAGGGGCCGCAGCACGCGGCATACATGCCGCCGGAGCCGCACGGGCACGAGCCGCCGGTGCCGCCGGCGCTGCCGGCCGCCCCGCCGAAGGCACCGCTCACGACTCCTCCTGGAGGACACAGAACTCGTTGCCCGAGGGGTCGGTCAGGACCGTCCACGGCAGCTCGCCCCAGTCATGCTCGAACACGCTGGCACCGGCCTCGATGAGTCGGTCGACGCATCCCTGACGGGTCTCCCCTGCCTCGGGTCTGACGTCGAGGTGGATGAGGTTGTGCTCCGCCTTGGGCTCCAGCTCGGGGCAGAGCTCGAGCAGCGGGCCCTCCCCGCTGGGGTGCTGGAGCGACACGGGAGCTGAGCCCGGCACCTCCACCCACCCCGTGGCGAGCTGCCAGAAGGCCTGCTGCGCAAGGGGATCGGTGACATCGAGAGGCAGGGAGGCGAGCGGGCCGGTCGTCGCGAGCGTCGGGCGGTCCTCCAGCACGCAGAAGGCATTGCCCTCGATGTCGGCCAGGACCGTCCACGGCACCTCGCCCTGCCCGATGTCGAGATGGGCCGCGCCGAGCCCGAGCAGTCGCTCGACCACCGCGTCGGGCTGGGCGCCACCGCGCAGGTCGAGGTGCAGTCGGGGGGTGCGCTGCGGGGTGACATCGGGCAGCCGCTCGAGGCAGACGTCGAGCCACGCCGGCGTGCCCCGCCCCAGTCTCGCCTCGAAGGCGTCTGCCTCGTCGGTCAGGACCGACAGACCGAGGGCGGCAGCCCAGAAACGGCCGAGCCGCTGCGGGTCGGCGGCCTTGATGACGATGTTCTCCAGGCGCATGCGACCCACCCTAGGAGGCGGCGCCGACAGGGCGCACCGGCCGGCCGGCCGTCAGCGGTATGCCGGGTGCTCGGGCCAGGGGCTGTCGGCCGGTCGCAGCGTGGCCCAGTCCCGCGCGCGGGAGGCGTGGGCGGCCAGGATGCTGATGCAGGCACTCGGGTTGTGCAGGCGACCGGCGAGGACCGCGTCGTGCGCGTCGTCGAGCGAGACCCACCCGGTCGGCATGCCGTGCTCCTCCGCGTCGCGGGTGTGCCGCTCGCCCTCGGGGACTGCGGAGAGCCCGCGCGCCACATAGACCCGCAGGGCCTCGTCGAGACCGCCCGGTGAGGAGAAGTAGTCGATGAGGACATCCCAGCGCTCGGCGCGCAGGTCGACCTCCTCGGCGAGCTCGCGGGCCGCGGCCAGGGCGGGGTCCTCCCCCGGCTGGTCGAGCAGCCCGGCCGGCAGCTCCCACTCATAGGCGCCGACCGGGTGGCGGTACTGCTGGATCATGACGATGCGCTCGTGGTCGTCGAGCGCGAGGACCGCAACGGCACCCGGGTGCTTCACGAACTCCCTTGTGACGCAGCCGGCCTCGCCGAGATCGACCCGCTCGCGCTGGACATCCCAGACCATCCCGGCAAAGGCGGTCTCGCTGCTGGAGACCGGCCTGGGGTCGATGCGGTCACGCACCGAGCCGGGCTCGAGCACCGGGTGCAGCAGGGCGTCGATCATGCAGCCGAGCCGCTCAGTAGACCGGCTCGTCGCCGGCGTCCACGCGCGGGCGCTCGACCTCGACGAGGCGGTTGCCCCGCTGGCGGTCCAGGGCGGCCTCGACGAGCCCGGCGAACATCGGGTGGGCCCGGTGCGGGCGCGACTTGAACTCCGGGTGCGCCTGCGTGGAGACGTAGTAGGGGTGCACCTCGCGCGGCAGCTCGACGAACTCCACGAGCGTCCCGTCGGGCGAGGTGCCCGAGATCGACAGGCCCGCCGCCTCCAGCTGCTCGCGGTAGGCGTTGTTGACCTCGTAGCGGTGGCGGTGGCGCTCGTCGACCTCCGTGGCCCCGTAGGTCTCGGCGAGGACCGACCCCTCATCGAGCCTCGCGGCATACGAGCCGAGGCGCATGGTGCCGCCCAGATCGCCGGCGCCCTCGACGAAGGCCTTCTGCTCCTCCATCGTCGCGATGACCGGAGCCGGGCTCTGCGGGTCGAACTCGGTGGAGCTGGCGCCCTCGATGCCGGCGACATTGCGGGCGTACTCGATGACCATGCACTGCAGGCCAAGGCAGATGCCCAGGGTGGGGACGCCCTTCTCGCGGGCCCACTTCAGGGCGCCGAGCTTGCCCTCGATGCCCCGCACGCCAAAGCCGCCGGGGACGAGGACGGCATCGACGCCGCCGAGCGCCCTCTGTGCCCCCGCGTCGGTCTGGCAGTCATCGCTGGCGACCCAGCGGATCCTGACCTTGGCGTCGTGGTGGAAGCCGCCCGCGCGCATCGCCTCGGTGACCGAGAGGTAGGCATCGGGCAGGTCGATGTACTTGCCGACGAGGGCGATCTCGACCTCGTGCTCGGGCTGGTGGACGCGCTGGAGCAGCCTGTCCCAGTCGGCCCAGTCGACATCGCGGAAGTTGAGACCGAGACGGCGCACGACATAGGCGTCCAGCCCGTCGCGGTGCAGCACCTTGGGGATGTCGTAGATGCTCGGCGCGTCGACCGCGGCCGCCACTCCCTCGGGCTCGACATCGCACATCAGCGAGATCTTGCGGCGGATGCTGTCGGGGATCTCCCGGTCCGCCCGCAGCACAAGGGCATCGGGCTGGATGCCGAGCTGGCGCAGGGCCGCGACCGAGTGCTGGGTGGGCTTGGTCTTCAGCTCACCCGACGGGGCGAGATAGGGCACGAGCGAGACGTGCAGGAAGAAGACATTGTCGCGGCCGAGCTCGTGGCGGACCTGGCGGGCCGACTCGAGGAAGGGCAGCGACTCGATGTCGCCGACGGTGCCGCCGATCTCGGTGATGATCACATCGGGCGCCGGTCCGCTGTCGGTGCGGTTGCCGGCGGCCTCGGCGCGCATGCGCGACTGGATCTCGTTGGTGATGTGCGGGATCACCTGGACGGTGTCGCCGAGGTACTCGCCGCGCCGCTCCTTGGCGATGACCTCGCTGTAGACCTGGCCGGTGGTCACATTGGCCCGGCCGGAGAGGTTGGCATCGAGGAAGCGCTCGTAGTGCCCGATGTCGAGGTCGGTCTCGGCCCCGTCCTCGGTCACGAAGACCTCGCCGTGCTGGAAGGGATTCATCGTGCCGGGGTCGACATTGATGTAGGGATCGAGCTTCTGCATCGTCACCCGCAGCCCTCGGGCCGTGAGCAGCCGACCGAGGCTTGACGCCGTCAGTCCCTTGCCGAGCGAAGAGGCAACGCCTCCGGTCACGAAGATGTGTTTCGTCTGAACCGCCACGGGCTTCAACCTTACGTCATCGCGAGGGGGTGGAGTGACCGGACCTGCCGGCCTGGGAGAGGACTTCTTCGTAGACGTGCTCGGCGGCGTCGGCGGCATCGCGCAGCGAGGGCAGCTGCGCCGCACGGGCGAGCGCCCTGGCGCTGAGACCGACCCGTCGCTCGGGGTCGAGGACGAGGCCGCGCACCTCGCGCACCATGGCCGGTGCGTCGCCGGCGGGCACGAGTATGCCGCCGTCCCCCACGACCGCGCGGGTGCCGCCGACATCCGTGGCCACGATCGGGGCGCCGGCATGGAGGGCCTCCTGGAGGAAGACCGGCTGCCCCTCCCACACGGCGGTCGAGATCACCAGGTCGGCCGCGGCGAGGAGCGCGGGCACGTCGCTGCGGCGGCCGAGCAGGCGCACATTGAGGCTCTGGCGCTCGACCCGCTCGGCGAGCTCGGCGCGCTGGGGGCCGTCACCGGCCACCAGGAAGTCGATCGGCAGCCCGCGCAGCGCGACGGCTGTGTCGAGGAGCAGCGCGAGCCCCTTCTGGGGCGCGAGCCGGGCCGCGGTGAGGGCCACCAGCCGCCCGGGGCGGACACCCGCGTCTCCGAGGTCGACATGGCCGGGCGGCCCCTGGGGCGGGCGGCTCGGGACGACGGCGAGGCCGACCCGGGCCGCTCCGAGAGCCCGGGCCCGGTCGACCAGGTCCTGGCTGACACCGAGGACGGCGTTGGCCCGCAGCGCGATGGTGCGCTCGAGAGTGGCGAAGACCGCACCCTGGAGCCGGCCCTCGGGCCGGGTGTTGTGCAGGGTGACGACCACGGGTGTGGGGTCGTCTGCCCGGGCGACGAGAGTCATGGCGCCGGCCCGGGCGCCGTGGGCGTGGACCACATCGCACAGGTTCACCACATGGCGCAGCACCCGCAGGGTGGTCAGGTCGCCGCGACCCGGGCGGTCGGAGATCGTCACCGGCACGACCAGGCTGGCGCCGGCGTCACCGAAGCCGAACTGCTGCTCGGCGGCCTCCGGGCAGCACACGACCAGGTCGTGGCCACGGTCCGCGAGCTGGGCGACCAGCGAGCGCACGTGGGCGCCGACCCCGCCGGCGCTGCTGCCCAGCACCATCGCGATGCGCATCAGGCGCGCCCCCTCAGGACAGCCAAGCGCAGTCGGCGCACGCACGCGGGGTCACCCGCGGCCGCAGCGGCCAGGACAAGCGCGGCGGCGAGAGCGGCGAGGACGACTCCGGAGACCACCATCGAGGGCATGGAGTCAGCCTGCCACGTCTGGGCGGCCAGCCAGCCTCCGACCGCGCCCGCGACCGTCGCGGGCAGGCTCCAGCGGAGGGTGGGGCCCAGCCCGGCGAGTGCCTCGGCGCCCCAGGCCGAGCGAACCCCCTGCGCCAGGCCGACGGCGGCGAGCGTCATGCCGACCGAGCTGCCGACACCGAGCCACACGAGGGTTGCCAGCGGGCCACGCGCGCCCCCGGCCAGCAGCGCGACGGTCGGGACGAGGACGGCGCAGAGCCAGCCGATGGCGCTCCACCGCGCAGCGGTCCTCGGCGAGCCGTGGGCATAGAGCGCCCGGGTGAGCAGGGCGGCGAGACCGAAGCCGACCAGGCCTGGCGCGAAGGCCGCGATCGCCGCGGGCATCGTCTGGTGCACGAGGTCCGGGGAACCGACGCCGATGGCCCCGAAGAAGTGCCCGATGGGCACCGCGGCGGCCACCAGTGCGGCGGCACTGGCCAGCATCGCGATGAGGATCACCCTCAGGGAGAGGGCGAGAGTCTGTACGTGCGCGGCGTCGCGGCCCGGCGCGGCCGTCCCGTCCGTCGCCCGGTCGACCTCCTCCACCGCGACATCCGCGGCCGCGACATCCTCGGCCGCAGCGTCCGCTGACCCCAGGCTCCCGGCTCCCGCCGCCTCGACCCCTCGACCCACGAGGGCCGGGAAGGCGGCCATCGCCACGGGCACGGCCAGCACGGCATACGGCAGCACATAGACGGCCTGGACGTACTGGTAGACGTTGATGACACCGGTGCCACCGCGCCGGTTGCTGAGCGCGAGGGTGGTGAGGACGGCGACCTGCTGGGCCAGCAGGCCGACCATCCCTGCGCCGGCCAGGCGGGCGGCCCTGCGCCGCTCCCCCGGGGCCAGGGCCAGGGTCGGCCGCAGCCGCACGCCGGCGCGGGCCACCGGGCCGAGCAGCGGGATGCTCAAGGCCACCACACCGAGGGTCGTCCCCCACGCCAGGACCGCCACCGCCGTCGGGCTCAGCGCGTCGGGCGCGCCCTGCCGACCCTCGGCCAGCAGTCCGAACCACACATAGCTGACGATGACGGCGATGCTGGACAGCAACGGGGCGATCGCCACGGCGAGGAAGCGGCGGTGGGCCTGGAGCACCCCCGAGAGCACGATCCCCAGCCCATAGAGCGGGATCTGCGGCGCGAAGACCCGGATGAGGTCGGCGGTCAGCGCGCGGGTCCCCGCACAGCCCGCGTCATCGACGAGCAGGGCCGCGAGGGGATCCGCCAGGAGGGCGAGCAGCACCGCGAGCGGGATGAGCACGGCCAGGGTCCAGGTCAGCAGTGCGGAGGCGACCTCGTCGGCGCCCCGTCGCTCGCCGCGGGCGAGCCGGCCGCCGACCAGCGGCACGACGACGGCTGCGAGCGCCCCGCCTGCGGCGACCTCATAGAGGACATTGGGCAGCAGGTTGGCCGAGGCGTATGCCGTGCCGGTGCACGTGGTGCCGACGCTCCCCTGCTGGACCAGCCACCGGCCGAAGCCGACGAGACGGGCCAGCAGCGTGGCGGCGGCGATGAGTCCGGCGCCGCCCGCGACGCCGGCCATCCGTCGGGCCGCGGGGCTCACGGGCGCGGTGGTCGCCCGAGCGCGTCCAGCTCGCGCAGGACGGGGGTGGACTCGATGACCGTGGTGAAACTGACCTTCTCGCTGGCGAGGGTCAGGCCGATGAGCGTGGCCAGCGCGACGCCTCGCCCGAGCGGACCGCAACGCTCAGCGAGCGCGACACCCAGGGCCGCGCCCGCGGCATTCGCCCCTGTGTCACCGAGCATGCTCTCCCCCCGCAGGTCGGGTGCGAGCAGGCCGGCCGCAGCACCGGCCGCCGTCAGGGCCGGCGCGGCGCTGCGGCCGTCCGGCTGGGTGGCCGTGACCAGGGCTCCCCCGACCAGGACCGCCTTGAGGGCGCGGCCCGGGCGCAGGTCGAGCAGGTTGACCAGGTTGGCGGTGCCGGCGATGACTCCCCCGGCGGCGAGGGTCGAGAGCGGGCGACGAGCGCCCCGGTCGAGGGCGGCGGCCGCGGCGACGCCGGTGACGCCCAGGCCCACGACCTTGATCGCGCCGGTGGTGATCTCACCCCGAACGAGCGCCCCCAGGTGGCCCTTGAGGCCCTTGCTGCGGGCGTCACCGGCGAGGTCGTCCAGCGCGCCGAGGGCCCCGGCGACCAGAGTGGCGCCGGCGGCGGGCAGCGCGCCGGGGCCGCCGCCGGCGAGCGCGCCGGCGGTCAGGGCGCCGACCATCGCAGGGCCCTCGAGCAGCGTGATGCTCGCCCCGGCGTGGTTGGTCCGCTCCCAGCGCTCTCGCGGCGACGGGGGCAGCCGCCGGAGTGCGGCCAGGGTGAGCGGGCCGGCGAGGGCGGCCGTCACCATGCCGACCACTGCGCGACCTTGGCCCATGTGCGCCGCCGTCACTCGGTGGTGGGCAGGGGCGGGAAGGCGGCCCTGGCGTCGTCGGCCAGGCCGTACTGGCCCGACCCGCCGTCGAGCTGCTCGGCGAGGGCGAGCACCACGCTGGCCTGGCCGAGCGAGGTGCCGGCGTCGTCGACGGTGGACAGCTTGCCGATGGTGCCGGCGTTCTTGCGGGCCGCCGCGACCACGGAGGTGCCCTCGGTGGTCGTCGGGACTGCGCCGGCGGCCACGACGGCGCCCGCCGATCGGGCGTCGAGCGCCTCCGCGACGGCGACGGCCCGGTTGGCCCGGTCGGTCTGCTCCGCGGTGGTGCCCTTGGTGGCGCTGGCCCCGAGCACGACGGCGGTGTCCGCCGGCCCCTCGGGCGCCTGCGGCAGGGCGATCAGGCCGGCCCCGCGCAGGGCCTCCAGTGCGTCGGTGCGCTTGTCCGCGGACGGGCCCCCGGTGGCCTTCTCGGCGAGGGCAGCGGCCAGGACGCGATCGGCGACGGAGAGGTTGGGGTCCTCGCCCTCGACGGACAGCGCGGCCGCGAGCGAGCTGGCGGTCTTGTCGCGCTCGGTGGTCTTGGTGGGGTCGAGCCAGGCGTCCTGGACCTCGACGGTGCCGGTGACGGTGGCGCCCGCTGCGGTCAGCGAGTCGCGCGTGGCTCCCACAAGCGTCTGGGCCACGCCCGGCAGCACGACCAGGGCGACCTTGCGCTCGCGCAGCTGGGTCGAGAGCAGGGCGGGGCCGCTGGCCTTGATGAAGTCGTCTCGCGCGCTCACCCCTGCGCTCGACCGGTCCAGCTGCGCGCGCAGGTCGGCCTTCTCCTGGCGCAGCTTGGTCACCTCCTGGGTGAGGGTGGAGCCGATGCTGTCGCGCAGCGGGCCGGCCCCCAGCACGATCCCGACCGCGAGCGCGAGGAAGATCGAGGCGATGGAGACAAGGTGATAGCGGAAGTCGATCACGTGATAGTTCCTAGGATGGAGGACCAGAAGTCGTCCCAGCGGGCGCCGACGAGCTGGAGCAGGGCCTGCCCGCCGGGGGTGGACCACAGCGCCGCGAAGAGGGCCAGCAGGCCCACCGCGAGGAGCAGCACCAGCGAGAGGGTCGAGATCCGCGAGCGGTAGAGGCGGCTGACGCCCTTGGCGTCGACGAGCTTGGAGCCGACCCGCAGGCGGGTCAGGAAGGTGCTGGCCATGCCGGCGCGGCCCTTGTCGAGGAACTCCACGAGGGTGGCGTGGGTGCCGACGGCGACGATCAGCTCGGCGCCCTTGTCGTCGGCGAGCAGCATCGCGACGTCCTCGCTGGTGCCCGTGGCAGGGAAGACGACCGGCTCGATGCCCAGGTCGCGCACCCGCTCCAGGCCCGGCGCCCGGCCGTCGCGGTAGGCGTGCACGACGATCTCGGCGCCGGAGCGCAGCGTCGCGTCGCTGACCGAGTCCATGTCGCCCACGATCAGGTCGGGCGTGTGGCCAGCCTCGATGAGGGCGTCCGCCCCGCCGTCGACGCCGATGAGGACCGGGCGGTACTCGCGGATGTAGTGCCGCAGCGCCTGGAGGTCCTCCTTGTAGTGGTAGCCGCGCACCACGATCAGGGCGTGCCTGCGGGCCAGCTTGGTGGTGATGTCGGGGACGCCGACGCCGTCGAAGAGGAGGTCGCGCTCCTTGCGCATGTACTCCATGGTGTTGGCGGCGAAGGCCTCGAGCTGGACGGCGAGGCCGGCCCTGGCCTCGGTCATCGAGGTGCGTACCTTGGCCTCGTCAATGAGGGTGCCCTGCGCGATCAGCGCCTCGCCGACCATGACCTGGCCGCCGTCGACGCGGACGACCTGGCCCTCCTTGAGCTCATCCATGATCTGCGGCCCCACCCCGTCGATGAGCGGGATGCCGGCCTCGAGGAGGATCTCGGGCCCCAGGTTGGGATAGCGCCCGGTGATCGACTTCGCCGCGTTGACGACGGCCACGGGACCGCAGGCCACGAGCGCCTCGGCGCTGACCCGGTCGATGTCCTCGTGGTTGATGACGGCGACGTCGCCGGGCTTGAGCCGCTTGGTGAGGGTCTTGGTCCGGGGGTCGACACGGGCCGGGCCCACCACCCCGGGCAGGTCCGTGCGCTTGGCGCGCTGACGAGACACCTTGAAAGCCATTTGCACTATCGTGCCACGCCCGCAGGAGTATGCCGCGCAGCCCCCGTCGCCCCGAGCGTCACCTGCCGCGATGGGTCGGCGGCAGCCGGCGCGTCAGCGCCCTCGACGGGCGACGGCGGACGCGAGCAGCTCGCGCGCGTGCTCGAGGGCGCTGTCGGTCTCGACGCCGGTCATCATCCGGGCCAGCTCGCTCTCCCGCTCGCTGCCCTCTACGAGGTGGATGCCGCTGGCCGTGACGTGGCCGTCGCTGGCCTTCTCGACGACGAGATGGCGGTCGGCATAGGCCGCGACCTGTGGCAGGTGGGTGACCACCAGGACCTGGGCATGCTCGGCGAGGGCCGCCAGGCGTGCGCCCACGTCGAGGGCGGCCTTGCCGCCGACGCCTGCGTCGACCTCGTCGAAGACGAAGGTGGGCACGCTGGCGCCCGCGCCGGCGCCGGCGACCACCTCGAGGGCCAGCATGACCCGGGAGAGCTCACCACCGGAGGCGGCCTTGGTGACGCTCCGGGCCGGGGCGCCGGGGTTGGCGGCCAGCTGGATCTCGATGTCGTCGACGCCGTGGCGGGTGTAGCGCACGGGCTCCGCCATCCCGGGGACCGCGAGCCCCTCGGGGTCCGGGCGCTGGGTGACGGCGACCTGGACGAGCGCCTTGCCCATGGCGAGGTGTCCCAGCTCCTTGGTCACCGCCTTGCCCAGGGCGGCAGCGGCCTTGGCCCGCGCGGTCGAGAGCGCGCCGGCGAGCTCACCCAGCCGGACGCGCAGCGTCTGCTCCTGCTCGGCCAGCGCGTCGATCCGGTCGTCGGCGCCGAGCAGCTCGTCGAGCCGGAGCGCGGCCCGGCGGCCCCACTCGATGACCTCGTCGACGCTCTCGCCGTATTTGCGGGTCAGCCCGCCCAGCGCTGCCCGGCGCTCCTGCACCCAGGCGAGGCGCTCGGGGTCGAGGTCGACGGCGGCGGCATAGGCGGACAGGTCGGAGGCCACGTCGCTCGCGAGATAGGCCAGCTCGTCGACGCGGGTGCGCAGTGCCGCCAGCTCCGGGTCGGCCTCGGCCGGCCCGGCAAGCGCCGCCTGCGCCTCGGCGAGCAGGCCGGTCACCGACGGCGCGTCGCTCATCACGGTGTCGTCGGCGCCGGCCAGCGCCGCGTGGGCCCGCCCGGCCCCACCGCGCAGGTCCTCGGCGTGGGAGAGCCGGCCGTCCTCGCGCCGGAGCGCCTCGTCCTCGCCTGCCTCTGGCGCCAGCGCCTCGATCTGCTCGAGCCCGAACTGAAGGGCGTCGGCCTCCTGCGCCCGATCGCGGGCCAGGGCCCGCAGGCGCTCGACCTCGTCCCGGACCGCCAGGAGCTGGTCGTGGCACGCGGCATAGGCCTCGCGCGCGGCCACCAGCCGGGGGCCGCCGGCGGCATCGACGAGGTCACGGTGCTCCTCGGGCCGGCGCAGGCGCCACTGGTCGGCCTGGCCGTGGACTGCCACGAGCTGCTCACCGAGCTCGGCAAGCACGCTGACGGGGGCCGACCGGCCACCCACGTGGGCACGGGAGCGCCCGCCGGCGGCCACCGATCGGGCCAGGATGAGGCCGTCGCTGACATCGCCGCCGGCCTCCTCGGCCCGCGCGAGCGCAGGGTGGTCGGCCGGCAGATCGACCATGCCCTCGACCACCGCCGACGCCGCGCCGGTGCGCACCAGGCCCGCGTCGGCGCGGCTGCCGAGGAGCAGGCCGAGGCCCGAGACGACCATGGTCTTGCCGGCACCGGTCTCGCCGGTCACGACATTGAGCCCAGGGTGCAGCTCGAGCACGGCGTCATCGATGACACCGAGGTTGCGGATGCTGATCTCCTGGAGCACGGCCCAAGCGTGTCACACCGCGGGGACAGGCCTGGCCGCCATCCCCACCCGCGGTGCGGTCAGGCCTGCGGACGGGCCTGGGCGGCCGCGTCGCGCTGGGCCAGCTCCAGTCGCGCCGAGCCGCGCCAGCCGTGGATCGACAGGTCGAACTTGGCCACGAGCCGGTCGGTGAAGGGTGACTGGCTGAGGCGGGCCAGCCGCACGGGCTCGTCCGAACGGCATACCTCGATCACGGCGCCGGGGGGCAGCTCGACCGCGCGGCGGCCGTCGCTCCACAGCACACCGGCCCCGTCGGTGTCGGGCACGACCTGCACCGTGAGCTGCGACTGGGGGCCGACCACGAGGGGCCGGGCAAACAGGGCGTGGGCGCTGATCGGGACGAGCAGCATGGCCTCGACATCGGGCCAGACCACGGGCCCCCCGGCCGAGAAGGCGTAGGCCGTGGACCCGGTCGGAGTGGCCATGACCACGCCGTCGCAGCCCCAGGTGGACAGGGGGCGCCCGTCGATGCCCACCGTCACCTCGAGCATCCGCTCCCGGGATGCCTTCTCGACGGTGACCTCGTTGAGGGCCCAGCTCTCGATGACACGGTCACCGTTGACGCTGGCCCGCACTTGGAGGGTCATCCGCTCCTCGACGTGGTAGCGCCGCTCGACGATGTGGTCGACGGTCATCTGGAGGTCCTCGCGCTCGGTCTCCGCGAGGAAGCCGACGTGGCCGAGGTTGACGCCGAGCAGCGGTGCGCCGCTCCCCCGGGCCAGCTCGGCGCCACGCAGGATGGTGCCATCGCCGCCCAGCACGCAGACCAGCTCGCAGCCGTCGGCAGGGCGGTCCGGGTCGGCCAGGACCACGCCGGGGCGCCGGGCCAGCCCGCTGGCCTCGGCCTCGGCGGGCATGAGGGCCACCTCGATGTCGGCCTCGTGGAGCCGGTCGACGACACCCTCGGCGAGCCGCTGGGCCTCCTCCCGGGTGGGGTGGGCGACCAAGAGCACACGACGTGTCATCGTCACTCGGCTCCTCTCACGGACAGCTCGTCGGCGGTGGTGACCACAGCCTCCCATGTCAGGGTCTCGGCGTTTCCGCGGGTCAGCCACAGGAGGTACTCGGTGTTGCCCTCGCCGCCGCGGACGGGGCTGACGGCCATCCCCCGGATGCCGAGACCGAGCTCGACGGCCGCCCGCGCGACCTCCGTCAGAGCCCAGGCCCGGTCTCCGGCCGATCGCACGATCCCACCCTTGCCGAGCCGGCTGCGGCCGACCTCGAACTGCGGCTTGACCAGCACCATGGCCTGAGCGTCCGGGCCCATGACGCGGAGGAGGTCGGCCAGGACGAGGGTGAGCGAGATGAAGGAGAGGTCGGCCACCACGAGCTCCACGGGGCCGCCGATGGTCTCCGGGGTCAGCCCGCGCACGGTGGTGCCGCTCAGCTCGTGCACCCGCTCGTCGGCGGCGATCTCGGCGACGAGCTGGTCGTGCCCGACGTCGAGGGCGACCACGTGGGCGGCGCCGTGGTGGAGCAGCACCTGGGTGAACCCACCGGTGCTCGCCCCCGCGTCCAGACAGCGCGCCCCGGCCGGGTCGAGACCCTGGTCGCCCCAGCGCTCGAGCGCGCCGACGAGCTTGTATGCCGCCCGGCTCACCCAGCGCGGCCCCCGCTCCTCGACCTCGATCACCGCGGCCGGTGCGACAGGATGGCTGGCCTTGCGTGCCACCCGCCCGTCGACCCGGACCAAGCCCTCGGTGACGAGGTCCCGGGCCTGCCCGCGAGAGCGCGCCAGATCCCGCTGGACGAGCACGGCGTCCAGGCGCTGCGTGGCCGGCGTCACTGGCCCTGGAGGTCGCTCAGCCGTCCCTGGAGGGTGCGGTGCACTCGGGTGCCTGCCTCGAGCTGGGCGTCCAGATCCGCCGGGTCGCTGTCGTGCAGGTCGCGGAGCGCCGCGTCGATGACCACGTCGCCGGTTGCGGGCGGGCCGGCCGCATCGACCTGCTCGGGCGAATCCGCCTGCTGGGCGGGGGCCTTCGACTGCGGCTGGTCGCGCCGGTCCGTGTCCGGCTCGATGTCTTCCTGGGGCTGCTGGTAGTCGCTCATGCCTTCTTCGCGGTCTTCGTCGCGGCCGACCTGGTCGTGGACTTCTTGGTCGCTGTCTTCTTGGCCGCAGCCTGGCTTGCGGTGGCCTTCTTCGCGGTCGTCTTTGTGGTCGCGGTGGTCTTGGCCGTGGTCGCCTTCTTCGCGGCAGCAGTCTTGCTCGCGGTCGCCTTCTTCGCGGTCGCCTTCTTCGCGGTCGCCTTCTTCGCGGTCGCCTTCTTCGCGGTCGC
>JAJTBD010000016.1 GCA_021287075.1 Micrococcales bacterium
TCCACGACCGGGACGATCACGGCGACCGCGCTACACCACTATGCGGGACTCAACTACCAGCGCACACTCACTGACCCATGCATGGGGACGGGGAACGTCTCCGGAAGCGTCGACTTTGGCGCCCCATTCGTTCCCGGCCAGCCGCGCCCGCAGGCGACCAACGACGACGGGGTGCTTCTGTGGAGCGTCGAGTGCATGCGGCAGGTGACTGAGTTTGGACGCGCACGCACGGAGGTTTTCAACGTCCAGGTCCCGTCACCACAGCAGCCCGTGCTGGCGCCGGGTCCCGTCCGTTTCAAGGACCTCCGGATCACGATCTCGACCCGCGTCCAGCGGCAGGGCACGGGACGAGACGCGCGCATCGTCGGGGTCACGGAGAACGTCTACTGGGACGCCTCGGGCGTCGAGCAGGTCCGCGCTGCGGCCGAAAACAAGGGTGCGGCCTGATGCTCGCAGTGATCGCCTTCCTCGCGCCGGGGGTGGTGCTCGCCTGGGCTCGCACCTGCGGTCGCAGGCTGCTCCCGGCCCTCACGATGGTGGCTCTCGCAGCCCTGACCTTCCCCGCGCTCCCGTGGCTGCTGGTGGGCGGAGCGGTTGCACTCCTTGTCGCTGGGACCCGGTCGTTCTGGTTCGACGCATGGTGCAAGGCCACTCCCCGGCTCCGACCGGTTCGGGTGCGCCGCTGGGCACGGGTGGGGTGGTCGCAGGAGGTGGGCGCCGTTGGACTGGCCTCCCTGCGCTCCCCTACCTCGCCGCTGAAGATCACCAGCGTCAGCGATGCGATCCACGCTGTGTGGACCCTTCCCCTCGGCGTGACGCTCGCAGACGTCGAGCGCGAGAGGCTGCCGCTGGCCGCATTCTTCGACGCTCCTCGGTTGGACATCACGCCCGTTCGACCGTCTCTTGTTGCGCTTACCTGGCGGTGGGACCACCCACTCGCGGAAGCCCGGACAGCAAAGGCTCCGACCGCGGGAAGCGTGGCTCTGGTGGATGGTTTGGCTCTAGGGCGATCTGAGTCGCAGGCCGACGTGTGTTGGCACCCGCTGACACCAGCGACTCACGCCTTGGTGGTCGGTGGGACGCGTTCCGGCAAGTCCGTCGCCCTTCAAGTCTGGCTCACGCAAGCGGCCAGCATGCCCGACGTGCTCATTTGCGGGGTGGACCCCACTGGGTTGCTCCTGGCCCCGTTCTCCGAGGGTCCCGAGGAGGACCTCATCGCGCTCGGGACCGAACCGGAGTCCCTGGCCCATGCCGTCGAGCTGCTCGCTCATCTCGTCGACGTGACTCTCGGTGAGCGTCTGGCCCGCCTTCGGGCACATCGCCTCGACGCGATCCGTGAGACAGACGACGGGATGCCCGCCGTGCTTGTCGTCCTCGAGGAGTACCCGGCGTTCCTCGCAGCTTGCGCGGCCGACGACACAGCAACGGGCCGAAAGCCGAATGAGCGGCTGCGTACACGCGCCGAACTGTACGTCCAGCGCCTGCTGGCCGAAGGGCTCAAGGCAGCCATCGTCGTGGTCATCGCCGCCCAGCGTGCCGACGCTGACGTGCTCGGCGGCTATCGACGCGACCAGATCAGCACACGCGTCGCCTTCCGGCTGGAGTCGGCGGACGGCTGGCGCATGGTGCTTCCCTCCGTGCCCGACTTGGGAGTGGACGACGACCTCGTTCCGGGCGAGGGCTACTTCTCGACGCCCGGAAAGGCAGTTGAGCGGTTCCGCGCGGACTACATCGACTACCCCACCTATCGCGACCACGTCGAGCAGGCGATGGCTTGGCGACGAGACCACCTCAGCGAAATCCCCATCTAGGAAAGGAAACTCATGTTCCGCAGCATCATGGCCTTTGTCCTCGGCGCCGTCCTCGCGTCCGGAGCGGCCGTCGCCCTCGCCCTCGCTTCCCCGTCGAGCGCCACCACCACCGCGCCGACGATCCCTCGCACGGGGACGTTGCCGGTGAACCGTTGGGTCGCAGAGCCCGGCATCTGCCCTCTCGTCTTCCCCGGCGCTCGTCCGTCTGAGGGTGACGGGTGGGCCATCGGTCCGGTGGAGGTCACCCAAGGTGCTCGCTTCACCGCGTACGTCCCAGCGACGTGTGACGACACCACCATCAACGTGTGGGCGCGGGGGGCGTGGCAGATCGCACCGGACCTCGTGATCTACCGCCTGGAGTGGACGGACAAGACCGGTAGCACCGTCGCCAAGTTGACCAAGGAGGCGATCTTCGGTGTCCAGTGACCAGGAGGCCTTCCTCACGCCGAAGCAGGTCAGCGACTGGCTTGGCCTCGCACCATCCACCCTCGCCGACCTCCGAACCCGAGGCGAGGGCCCTGCCTTCACGCGGTTGAGCGCTCGCAACGTCCGGTATGCCGCCTCCGACGTACGCGAGTGGCTCGACCGCTGCCGGGTCGAGGCCGGGTCAATCAAGGTGTCGTGACGTGGCTGTCGAACGCCGCACCACCAAGGCCGGCCGGGTCCGCTGGTACGCCCGCTACTACGACCCGACCGGCCGCGAACATGCCAAGGTCTTCGACACCAAGCGTGCCGCGGAACACTTCCTGTCCAACCAACGAGAGTCGCTTCGATCGTCGAGCTGGATCGATCCGAAGGCCGGCCGGACGACACTTGACGAACTCTGGAAGACGTACGCGGCGGAGCAGCTGCCACAACGTCGGCCGACGACTCGACAGAACTACCAGGCCGCGTGGCGGAACGTGTCTCCCGTTCTCGGCGCCTACCCCGTTGGCCGCCTGAGGAATTCAGATGTGCAGCGGTTCGTCAACGACCTGGACAAGGGGCCTGACACCGTCAGGATGGCCCATCGCGTCCTGGCCTTGGTTCTCGACAATGCCGTCGCCCGCCGGCTCGTCACCACCAACGTCTCAAAGGGAGTGGCGCTGCCAGCCGCAGCGGCTCCAAGGGATCGCATCCTGACGTCGTCACAATTGCTGGCCCTTGCGGAGGCAGTCGGAACGGCAGGCCGCGGTCAGGTGCTCGCCATGGGACTGGCCGGCCTTCGCTGGTCGGAAGTTGCCGCGCTCCGCGTGGGGGCATTGCATCTCGACGGTCGGCGGCTCCACGTGGTGGCCGCAGCCACGGAGGCAGGCGGACGGATCCACCTCGGCCCGCCAAAGTCCAGAACATCACGCCGCTACGTGGCACTGCCGAGCCTCCTCGTCGACGAACTCGTCGTGGCCGCGGACGGGAAGGCTCCTGATGCTCTCGTGTTCCCAGCGCCTGGCGGCGGGGTCGACAGGGTGGGCAACTTCCGTCGTCGAACCCGCTGGGACACGGCCGTCACGAAAGCCGGTCTGGTCGACGTCACACCGCACGACCTACGCCGGACGTTCGGAAGCCTCGCGCGAGCCGCCGGCGCTGACCTCCGCTACATCCAGAAGGCCATGGGCCACTCGTCGATCACCACGACCTCGCGCATCTACGCCCACCTCTACGACACCGAGCTCGACGCCGTCGCGGACGCGCTCGACCGCATCACCCGACAAGGAGAAGCACCGTGACCACACCTCCACAGCACACCGACCCGCTACTCGACGAGCTCGTCGAGCTGCTCATCCGAGCCAACGCCGGCCGCCATGACCTCTGGGGCTTCCTCGCTCTTGGACTCGCCCGCGCGTCATCGCGAGTCGGCAGCCCACATCGCCTTCTCGGCCCACGGTGGGACACGAACGACGCCGACAAGATTCTCGACCTCATTCGGGACGGCAAGGAACTCGGCACCCATGACCTCATCCGGTGGCAGTCCGAGTCCATCGTCGAGACGACCTACGGCGAGACCCTGACAGTCGACCAAGTCGCAGCCGCCGCGGGTGTCGATCCGGAGCCGGTGCGCCAAGCCTTGGAGCGGCTCGCTGACGAGGGCCGCATCCATCGCGACGGCGACGGCTACAGGTACTGATCCGCGGCATACGGACTCCATGCGGACTTCGGCCGACCTGATGGCCTACCCGCACACCCCTTGAGAACTGAACAGCGGGAGAGCTGCGGCGGCACGAAACAGTGGCTGAACAGCAGAAATGCCCCCCGGCGAACCGGAGGGCATTGTCTGAGCCGCTTGTCGGAATCGAACCGACGACCTATTCATTACGAGTGAATCGCTCTGGCCGACTGAGCTAAAGCGGCGTACGCTGGGCGCAGGCAGTGAGTATACGGCTCGGGCGGGGGCCGGTGGAAATCCGATCAGCAGCGCAGGCCGTCTTGGGGGACCTTGCCCTTGACGTAGAAGTCGTTGATCGGGTTGTCGACGCAGGCGTTGGAGCGGGTGTATGCCGTGTGGCCGTCACCGTCGTAGGTGATCAGCGACGCGTTCTTGAGCTCCTTGCGCAGCCGCACCGACCACTCATACGGCGTCGCGGGGTCGCGCGTGGTCCCGACGACGACGATCGGGTCGGCACCCTCGGCGCTGATCTTATGGGGTGTGGTGGTGGGCTTGACCGGCCAGTAGTTGCACGGGATCGAGCTCCAGGCCATGAACCTGCCCCAGGTGGGCGAGACCTTCTCCATCCCGGCCGCGGCGGCGCGGTACTGCTCCAGTGTCATGCTCTCGGGCTTGTCGAGGCAGTTGACGGCGTAGATGACCTCCATGATGTTGCCGAAGTAGCGGCCGCTCGGATCGCGCTCGGCGTAGGAGTTGGCCAGCCCCATCAGCGCCGACCCGTCGTTCTTGCGGACGACGTCGGTGAGGGCGTCGGTGAGGATCCCCCACTGGCCCTGGTCATACATGGCCGCGGCGATGCCGGTGGAGGCCCAGCCCTCGGTGACCTGGAAGGTGCCGCTGCCGACCTTGGCCGGCACCGGTGTGGCGTCGAGGCGCTTGAGCAGCTCCTGGAGCCCGGTCACGACGGCGTCCTCGCTCGTGCCGAGCGGGCAGTCGCCGGAGTCGGCACAGTCCTTGGCCCACGCGCGGGTGGCGAGCTCGAAGCCCTTGGCCTGCCCCTCCCCCAGCTCCTGACCGGTCAGGTCGGGCGGCAGCACCCCGTCGAGGACGAAGCGCCCGACAGTGGCGGGGAAGAGGTCGGCATAGGTCGACCCGAGGAAGGTGCCATAGGACTTGCCGAGGTAGTGCAGCTTGGGCTGGCCAAGGGCCGCCCGCAGGACGTCCATGTCCTTGGCCGCGTCGATCGTCGAGACGTGCCCGATGAGCTTGGCGCTGCGCGCGTCGCACCCCTGGGCGAAGGACTTGGCCTGGGCGGCGAACTGCTGCTCCTCCTCCGGGGTGTCCGGGGTGGCCTCGCCGCCGAGGAAGCCGTCGAGGGCCTTGTCGTCGACACAGTCGACCGGCGCCGACCGTCCCACACCTCGGGGGTCGAAGCCGACGACATCGAAGCGGGCGCGCACTGGCGCACCGACGATGAAATCGGCGGCCGCGGCATAGTCGACGCCCGATCCGCCCGGGCCACCCGGGTTGACGACCAGGGCGCCGATGCGGCGGTTCTTGCTGGAGGACTGCACGCGCAGCAGCGCGAGCTGGATCGTCTCGCCATCGGGCTTGGCATAGTCGACGGGCACCGTCAGCTTGGCGCACTGGGCCCGGCCCGAGCAGTCGCTCCACTCCAGCCGCTGCTCATAGAACCTCGCCAGCGACTCCTGCCCGGCCGGCGCGGTGTGGGCGCTCGGGTCGTCACCGGCCGCGGCTCCCCCTCCGACCACAGGGTCCTCGCCGAAGAGCGAGCACCCCGACAGGCCGAGGACGGCGACGAGGGCGGCGGCGAGGACGCGGGGACGGCGCAGGCTCATGCGTCAGACCCTACGTTGCCGCCCGGGCCACGCCCGCAGCATCCACAGGTATGCCGCGTGCTCGCCTCAGTGCCGGACCGGGGGCCGCAGCTCGATCGCCATCGCCTCCAGGGCCAGCAGCGGCGGGACATTGGCCTCGATCCGCTCGCGGGCCAGGCCGATCGCGTCCATCGCGCGCAGCAGGTCATCGGGCCCCATGGTGCGGGCGAGCCTGTCGACCTCGGCCCGGCCGTCGGCGTTGATCAGCTCGACGGGGGCGGCGGTATGGAGCATGAGCGCGTCCCGATAGATCGAGAGCAGGTCCATCAGGGAGCGGTCGATCATGTCGCGCACGAAGCGCTTGGCCCTGGTCTTCTGCTCCTTCTCCAGCGCCGCGATCTGCGAGCGCACGTGCGGCGGCTGGGTGCGGGCGCTGGGGTCGACGCCAAGGACCTCCTTGAGCTGGGCGATCTCGCGGGCGTCGCGCTCGGTGGAGGCGGCCGTGGACTCCTCCTCGGCGATCTTGACCAGGTCGGCCGCGGCACCGACCGCCGTGCCGACGCTGGTGATGCGGGAGGCCATGGCGATGACATCGCGGCGGCGGATGCGGGCGCCCTCGTCGCGGGCGAGACGGCGCGCGAGGCCGACGTGGCTCTGACTGGCGCGCGCGGCATACATCGCCATGCCCGGGTCGACGCCATCGCGCTCGACGAGCAGCTCGGCGACCTTCTTGACCGGTGGGGTGCGCAGCTGGAGGTGGCGCGACCGGGAGCGGATGGTGATCAGCACGTCCTGGAGCGACGGGGCGCACAGCATCCACACCGTGCGCGGCACGGGCTCCTCGAGGACCTTGAGCAGCGCGTTGGCGGCGTGCTCGGTGAGCCGGTCGGCGTCCTCGATGATGATGACCCGCCACCGCCCCACCGACGGGCGCAGCTGGGCCAGGGCGACCAGGTCGCGGGCCTGGCGCACCGAGATCGACAGGCCCTCGGTGGCGATGACATCGACGTCGGCGTGGGTGCCGTCCATGGCCGTGCGGCACTCGCGGCAGTCGCCACAGCCGCCCTGGGGGCACTGGAGGGCGCCGGCGAAAGCCCTGGCGGCCACCGACCTCCCGGATCCCGGCGGGCCGGTGAACAGCCACGCGTGGGTCATCGAGTCGGGGTCGGACACCGCGCGCTGGAGGGTGGCGACGGTCTGGGACTGGCCGACGACATCGCGCCAGACGGTCATGGCAGCTGCCCCCCGCTCTCGAGACGGGCGACGATCTGCGCGTGGATGGCCTCGGGCGCGGCCGTGCCGTCGACGACGAGATAGCGCTGCGGCGCGGCCGCGGCCAGATCGAGGAAGTGGGCGCGCACGGCGGCGTGGAAGTCGTCGGCCTCGCTCTCGAGCCGGTCGTGCACCTCGCCGCGGCGGCGCCGGCCCTCCTCCGGCGAGATGTCGACGATGACCGTCAGGTCGGGCACGAGCCCGTCGACCGCCCACATCTGGAGGTCGTGGATCTCCTTGGCCCCGAGATCGCGGCCGGCACCCTGATAGGCGACCGAGGAGTCGGTGTATCGGTCGGTGATGACGGCCTGCCCCTGCTCAAGCGCGGGCCGGATCAGCTCCTCGACGTGCTGGGCCTTGTCGGCGGCGAAGATCAGCGCCTCGGCCCGTGCCGCGACGTGACCCCCGTGGAGGACCATGTCGCGCAGCTGGCCGCCGAGCGGCGTGCCCCCGGGCTGGCGGGTGAGCAGCACCTCGCGCCCCGCACGACGGAGCACCTCGGCGAGCATGCGCACCTGGGTCGACTTGCCCGCGCCGTCGCCGCCCTCGAAGGCGATGAAGAGTCCGTCCGTCACGCCAGTGAGCCTAGGCCAGCCCTAGGACAGCAGGAGGATCAGGGCGAGGGGTATGCCGTTGACGAGGGCATGGGCGCCGAAGGGCACCATCAGGTTGCCCGTGCGGCGATAGGCCCAGGTCCACACCAGAGAGGTCAGCGCATAGCCGGGGATGTGCCACAGCTGGGCCGGGTCGCCGTGCAGCCAGGCCTGGACCACGTGCTGGAGCCCGAAGAGCCCGGCGGTGACCAGGTGGGCCAGCAGGACGTTGAGGCGGCTGACCAGCCGGAAGATGCCGTAGCGGCAGCCAAGCTCCTCGCCCAGCGGACCGAAGAGGGTCAGCACCGGGAACCACCACGGGTTGGCCCACAACCGGGTCATCCACTGTGTGGTGTTGGTCGACTCGCTCAGGTCCAGACCGGTGATCGAGGCGATCACCGGGGTCAGCAGCGACTGCGAGGCGATGCCTGCCACGAACGACAGGACGGTCACGATCGCCACCCAGCGCAGGATCTCGCGGGGCCGGGCTGCCGCAGCTCTGGCGGCGTCAACGAGGGGACGCCCCAGCAGCACGATCAAGAGCAACGTGACGGGGAAGCCGAGCCCCAGCACCTCGAACCGCGCGAGGAGCATGAGCACGAGCCAGCCGACGACGCAGGCCGCCTCGAACCGGCCCATCCGCTCGTCATAGTGGGGAGCGCGTGCGTCCACGCTCCTCATTGTCGCGCTGGGGCGTCTATCCCGCAGCGAGTCGGGTGAGGAACTCCTTGGCGATGGGGGCGGCGACGGAGCCGCCGGAGCGGCCCTTCTCGACAAGCACGGCGAATGCCGTGTCGCCCTGCCAGCCGACGAACCAGGCGTGGGTCTCGGGCGGGTTGGCCTCGCCGAACTCGGCGGTGCCGGACTTGCCGAAGACCTCGCCGCCGGGGGCGTCCTTGAGTGCGGTGCCCGATCCGGAGGTGACGACGCCGCGCATCAGCGTGCGCAGGGTGGCGACCGCGTCGGCGTCGAGCGGCTCGCCGGCGGGTGTGGCCTTGGGGGCCGGGTCGGTCACCAGCGAGGGCGCGATGACCGAGCCGCGGGCGACATTGCCGGCCATGACCGCCATCGCCAGCGGCGAGGCGAGGTCGCGTCCCTGGCCGATCGCGCCGGCAGCCTTGTCGGTGGCGCCGTTGCTGGCGGGGACGGAGCCCGAGAAGGCCTCTCCCACACCGAGGCTCGCGGCCCAGTCGCCCGTGACACCGAGCGCGGCCGCAGCCTTGCCGACGCCGTCGTCGGGGAGCTTGGCCGCCAGGCTGACGAATGCCGTGTTGCACGAGTTGTGGAAGTCGTCGGCAAACGTGGTGGCCGATCCCCCTGCACCACCCTCGAAGTTCTTGAACGATCGTCCGTCCACCACCGTCGTCGCCGGGCACGGCACAGGCGTCGTCGGGGTGACGAGCCCCTGCGTGAGCAGGGCATAGGTCGTGGCGACCTTGAGCGTCGAGCCGGGCGGGAAGCGCCCGGAGACAGCGCGGTTCATGCCCAGCGCCGGGTTGTTGGCAACGGCCTTGACCGCCCCGCTCTTGACATCGACGGCGACCAGCGCCGAGGGCACATCGCCCGTTGTTGCCACGGCGGCCTGGGCGGCGTCCTGGGTGGCGACGTCGAGCGTGGTCGTGACGTCCTGCCCGTCGACGGGCGCTTGGGTGAACAGCCCCTTGCCCGTGTTGGTCTCGACGGTCACCCCGGGCGACCCGGCCAGCCGCTCGTCATAACGGCGCTGGAGGCCGGACGTGCCGGCGCGGTCGCCCGCGGCATAGCGCCCCTTGCTCTCCTTGACCAGCTCCGCGGTGACATCGCCGAAGGAGCCCAGCAGCGGCTGCCCGAACTCGCGCGTCTTGCCGAGCGGCTGCTCGCGCTGCGGATAGACCACGCCGACGATCCTGTCGAGCGCCTGCTTGCGCTTGGCGAAGTCGGCCTCGCGATAGGTGATGACGGGGATCGGCGCCTGCGAGCCGGACTTCTGTGCCGCCGCGAGCCTGGCGGCAAGCGACCCGGCCGGCTCCTCGGTGACCTTCTCGAGCTCGGACATGCCCTCTGCCGTCGCCCGAGTCGGGTCGATCGCGACGGGATAGACGAAGCCAGCGGGCATGAGCGGCGTGCCTGCCGCGTCGAGCAGGTCACCTCGCGCACCCGGGGTGCGCCTGGTCTGGACCGTCTGCCCCGGATACATGTCAGGCGAGAGATAGGTGCCCTGCGCAGGAGGCTGGATGACCCACTTGTCACCAACGGCCTTGGCGGACACCGGGATCGAATAGGCCCACGGCTTGTCGACACCGACATCCCAGCTGACGTCGAGGGTGCCGGTGGCCGTGGCGCCGCTGCGGTCGACCTCGCCGAGACTGGTCGTGAGCCTGGCGCTGCCGAGGGGTGCGACCGCCTTGTCGAAGGCAGTGGCGTCGTCGGCGCGGGCGAAGGCCAGCCCGGCGCCGGTCAGCCTGCGCTGCTGATAGCCCTGGGCGAATGCCGTGAGGGCGGCCCTGGCGGCCTGGTCCTTCTCGCGCTCGCCCTTGGTCCAGAACCACCAGCCTCCGCCCCCTGCGGCGAGCAGGAGCAGGAGGGCGAGAGCGGCGATGGTCCCCTTCTTCATGTCCGCCATCCAACCCCATCACCCCGACAGCGCGCCTGATGGGAGCGGGGAGGTCGTGTGGAGATCTGCTGTGGTCGGGGCGCCGCCGAGACGGCTAGTGCCAGGTCTGGCGGCTTTCCCTACGCAGCCATGAAATTGCTCGCGCTCGGCCCGGGGACGCGGAACGATCTGAGGCGTGAGGATCGAGACACCCACAGCGGAGCTGCTGCAGGAAGCCGCCACCATGGCGACCACGTCCGGGATCGGGATGACATCCGCCCAGATCGAGACCGAGATCGCTGCCGGGCGTCTACAGCCTCAGTGGTCACAGGTCGCCATCGACAGTGCTGGCAAAGTCATCGGCCGGGCTTTGTGGTGGGGGCGGGACCAACAGACCCCCATCGCGCTGGACGTGTGGGATGCCATCGCCGAGCACGCCGAGGCGGCAAGGGTCCTCCGCGCGCTCCTGCAGCGCGGCCATGCCGTCCTGGCAGCTCGCGGCATCCCTGTCCCGCTGCCGCACACCATGCGTGTCCCCGTCGCGTGGCGCGACGACGCCGCCGTGGCCCACGACGTCCACACGAAGATCGTCGTAGCCGCAGGTATCGACCTCGGTCATCACAACGAGCGGCGGCAGTTCGAGTGGGATCACGGAACCTCCGCAATCTCGCCCAGCCCGCGGCTGCGGTTCGAGCCAGCTGATGACGACACGTTCATCAGCCTCTTCGCCCGCGCCGCGCACGGCTCCCTCGATGTCATGACCCGACGCGAGCTGGCCACCACCGATGCGCTGAGCCTGGCGCGAGATGAGGTGGACTACTACCGTTCCTGTCCCGGCGATCGGGACTGGTGGCGGCTCGCCTACGACGAGCACGGCTCCGTCGTGGGGATCGCCATCCCTTCGGCCACCCCGACGAATCGCAACGTCGGCTATTTGGCGGTCCTGCCAGAACACCGTGGGCACGGATACGTCGATGATCTCCTCGGGTTCATCACCGCCTTCCATGCCGCGTCCGGAGCCAAGAGGATCACTGCAACCACCGACGCCGTGAACACACCCATGGCAGCAGCGTTCGAGCGGGCCGGCTACCAATGCATCGAGACACGAATCGACCTCGAACGCTGACCCATCTCCTCAGCCCATCTCCCGCACGCGCTCTCGCTGCCGCGCGCCTCACGATGACAGGGCACCGGCAATTGGGAGACGTGCCCTAGGCCCGGCGGCGGGTGCGCACCACCCGCTCGAGACGCACCTGCCGGTCCTGCCAGGAGTAGTAGCGAAGGCCGGTCAGGCCGGGGCTGTAGGCGTGGATCGTCACGGCCGGGACGGCGCGCTCGTTGCGCACATCGTGGATGACGTCCGGGGCGACCGTGGCCACGATCCCGGGCACGAACTGGCGGGGCATGAGGCGACCACGCTCGTCGACGCGCACCTCGTGGACCACGCCCTCGACGACGGTGAAGGCGGCGGTCGCTCCCCCGTGGCTGTGCAGGTCGGTGCGCTCGAAGGTGCGCCACGAGACAACGAACAGCTCGACATCGGCCGGGGCGTCGGGGTGGTGGAGGCGGGCCCAGTGCCGCTCGGCCCCGTCGAGGCGCACGAGGGGCCGCCAGGCCTGCGGGTCGGCGGCGACCCGGCGGACGACCTCGCCGAGGCGCTCGGCCTCAGCGAGGCGCTCGGCCTCAGCGAGGCGCTCGGCCTCCGCGGGGAGGTCCGCGTCGGAGGGGCGAGGGGCGGTGGCGAGGTCTGGACGCAGGGCTGTGGCGGTGCGGGTCATGGGTGATCGGGCGCTTTCCGGGAGGGCTGACGGAAGGGGGGCAGCGTCCCACCCGGCGAGGGGCGGGCGAGTCAGCCGCGACAGCGCGCGAGGCCGCCGCTGGGCATGCGCCCGGCGCGGCGGCGGCTCGTCTGGATCACCCGCCAACCATAACGCCTTATTTGGATAAGCAAAAGGTGTCGAATCTCTCCGAGGTCGTCATCGGCGCCCGACTGCGCCAAGACTGGAGGACTGTGCCAAGACTGGAGGCATGAAGATCGCCATCATCGGAGGACACGGCAAGATCGCCCTGCTGCTCGCACCGCTTCTGGCGGAGGCCGGGCACGAGGTCACCTCGCTGATCCGCAACCCTGACCACGCAGGCGACGTCGAGGCCGCGGGCGCCACCGCGCTCGTCCACGACATCGAGGGCTCCGACGTCGCGGCCATCGCCTCGGCGATCTCCGGCCACGACGCCGTCATCTGGTCGGCCGGGGCCGGCGGCGGCAGCCCCGCCCGCACCAAGGCCGTCGACCACGAGGCCGCCGTCCGCTCCATGGAGGCGGCCGCCCAGGCCGGCGCGCGCCGCTATGTCATGGTCTCCTATCTCGGCTCGCGGCCCGATCACGGCGTGCCGCAGGACAACCCGTTCTGGCACTACGCCGAGGCCAAGGCCGCGGCCGACAAGGCGCTGCGCGCCACCGACCTCGACTGGACAATCCTCGGGCCGGGCACCCTCACCCTCGAGCCGCCCACCGGCCGGATCGAGCTCTCGCCCTCCCCCACCGCCGACAATGTCCCCCGCGCCGATGTCGCAGCGGTCGCCGCGGCAGTGGTCGACGACCCGCGCAGCTATCGCCAGACGATCCCGTTCAACACCGGCGACACCCCCATCGCCGAGGCCCTGGCCACCCTGGCCTGACCCACGCCAGCAGGGGGCGCGCCCCCAGACAGCGGTATGCCGCGCGCCCAGGTCGGGCGCGCGGCATACCTTGTGGTGAGTCCTCCTGGCAGGGAAGGGAACTCGCGATCAGGAGATGTCTCGCTTGTGCTCCTGTCTGGTGCGGGTGCGGGCGATCAGGTCGGCCGCCGTGCCCCAGATGCCCTTGCGGAAGGCGAGCACGCAGATCACGAAGATCAGGCCGGTGATGATGCCGATGCCCTCGAATCCGGACGAGGCCAGCTTGTCCTCGAGCATGACCACGATGGCCGCGCCGATCGGGCCGCCCCACAGGGTGCCGATGCCGCCCAGGACGGTGATCAGGACCGCCTTGCCCGAGGTCGTCCAGATCAGCTCCTGGAGCGAGGCGAAGCCGTGGCTGACCGAGAAGACGCCGCCCGCCAGACCGGCCAGACCGGCCGAGATGACGAAGACCATGATCTTGTACTTCTCGACGTTGTAGCCGAGCGCCCGGGCGCGGGCGGGGTTGTCGCGGATGGCCATCAGCACGCGGCCGAAGGGCGAGTGCACGGTGCGCCAGGCGATCCACGCGCCGAGGAGCAGCAGCGGCAGCGCGGCGTAGTAGAAGAAGAAGGGATCGGTCTCGACGACGCTCCCGAAGAAGGTCTTGGGGATGCCCTGGAGGCCGTTCTCACCGCCGGTCAGGTCACGCGCCCAGTTGGCCAGGAAGAAGAGCATCTGCCCGAAGGCCAGCGTGACCATCGCGAAGTAGATGCCGGTGCGCCGCACCGCGAGCCAGCCGGTCGGCACGGCCAGGAGCATCGCGACCAGGGCGCCGCCGAGGACGGCGACCGGGAAGGGCAGCCCCGTCTTGATGGCGATCAGGCCGGTGGCATAGGCAGAGGCACCCCAGAAGGCGGCGTGGCCGAAGCTCAGCAGGCCGGTGTAGCCCAGGAGCAGGTCGACCGAGATCGCGAGCAGGCCCCAGGCGAGGATGTCCATCGCCACGGGCGGATAGATCATCATCGGCAGGGCGAGGACGACGATCAGGGCGAGGACCAGGCCCGCCCAGCGCAGGGCGGGCGGCAGGCGCCGCTCCGGGGAGGCCGAGGCGGCCGTCTCGACATGCGTGGTCTGCACGAGGTGGTCGCTCATGAGACCTCCTCCCGTCCGAACAGGCCCGAGGGACGGATGAGGATGACCGCCGCCATGAGGACGAAGATGAGCACCTGGGCGAAGGCGGGCGCATAGGCCTGGCCATAGGCCTCGACGAGCCCGACGAGGAAGCCGGCCATGACGGCGCCCAGGATCGAGCCCAGCCCGCCGATCACGACCACGGCGAAGAGGATGATGATGAAGTTGGTGCCCATGTCGGCGGTGATCGCACGGAAGGGCGAGGCCAGCACGCCGGCCAGGCCGGCCAGGGCGATGCCGAAGCCGAAGACGGGCGTGACCCACATGCCGACGTTGATGCCGAGCGCCCGTGAGCGCTCACTGTCCTCGGTGGCGGCGCGCACGATCATGCCGATGCGCGTCTTGGTCAGCAGCAGCCACACGAGCAGGCACATGAGCACGGAGAAGACGGCGGCGAAGAGCTGGTACTTCGACAGGCTCACCCCGCCGATCGCGAGCCGCCCGTCGAGCCCAGCGGGGAGCTCATAGGGCAGGCCGGAGACGCCGTACTTCTTCTTCACCAGGTCGACGATGATCAGCGTCAGGCCGAAGGTGAGCAGGAAGTTGTAGAGCGGGTCGAGGGCCAGCAGCCAGCGGACCAGGGTGCGCTCGATCAGGACGCCGAAGAGGAAGAGCAGGATCGGCACCAGGACGATCGCGCCCCAGAAGCCCACGCCGAGCTCCTTGAGCAGGACGGCGGAGGCGACCGCGCCGAGCATGTACATGGCGCCGTGGCTGAAGTTGACCACCCCCATGACGCCGAAGATCACGGCCAGGCCCAGCGCGGCGAGGGCATAGAACCCCCCGGCCGCGAGGCCCTGGAGCGTGTACTGGATGAAGGAACCCATCTCTCCTGCTTCTCGTCCGGGAGTGGGAGCGACCCGCGGCGCGGGCCGCTCCCACTCGGGATCAGATGTGGTGTGGCAGAGCGGGACTCAGCTGCCCATGTTGCAGGTCGACTTGTCGACCTGCTTGAAGGCCTCGGCAGCCGGGATGGTGGCGACGATCTTCTCGTAGTCCCACTCCTCCGCGACGTCCGCCTTCTTCTTGACCTCGGCGAGGTAGACGTCGTGGATGACCCGGTGGTCCTTGGCGCGGACCTCGCCGTTGCGCAGGAAGAAGTCGTTGATCTTCTTGCCCTCGAGCTTCTTGACCACCTCGTCGGCGGTGTCGGTGCCGGCCTCCTGGACCGTCTCGAGGTAGTTCATCGCAGCGGAGTAGTTGGCCGCGTGCGCGAACGAGGGGCGGGTCTTGGTCTTGGCCATGAACTTGTCGGCCCAGGCCTTGTTCTGCTCGTCCATGTTCCAGTACCACGCGTCGGTGAACTGGGTGCCCTGGAAGGCGTCCGCGCCGAGCGAGTGGATGTCGGTGATGAACATCAGGCCCACGGCCAGCTTGGTCTTGCCGGTGAGGCCGGCCTGGTTGTACTGCTTGACGAAGTTGATCAGGTCGCCACCGGCGTGCATCGTGCCGATCACGTCGGGCTGGTCGGAGTTGGCCTTGGTGATGAAGGTCGCGAAGTTGTCATTGGGGAAGGGCGTCGGGATCTTCTGCCCGATGGAGCCGCCCGCGGCCTCGACCTGCGCACTGAAGGCCTTGGTCATGTCCTGGCCGAAGGCGTAGTCGGGATAGACGACATTCCACTTCTTGCCGCCGTTCTCGGTGACGGTCTTGCCGGTGCCGTGGGCGAGCATGTAGGCGTCGTAGGCCCAGTGGAAGGTGTACTTGTTGCAGTTGTCGTTGGTGAGGGCAGTCGTGCCCGCGCCGATGTTGATGTACATCTTCTTCTTGGTCTTGGCCTGGTTGGCCACCGCAAGGGCGGCCGAGGAGGTCGGGACGTCGAGGATGATGTCGGCCTTCTGCCGGTCGTAGAGCTCCTGCGCCTTGGTGTTGGCGATGTCGGGCTTGTTCTGGTGGTCGGCGGTGACGACCTCGATGTTTGTGGTGACCGCCTTGTCGCCGTGCTTGGCCTTGAAGTCCTCGACGGCCATCTTGACGGCCTCGACGGAGTTGGGGCCCGAGACGTCCTTGTAGACGCCGGACTGGTCGTTGAGCACGGCGAGGACGATCTTGTCGTCGGAGATCTTGCCGCCGCCGGCGGACGGGCCGCCGCCGCCACAGGCGGCAAGCAGCAGGCTGGCACTCATCGCAGAGGCGAGAGCCACGGTGGACTTGGTGCGCATGTCCCCTCCTGGGGTGGTGTGACCGGCGGTATGCCGTGTGGTTGTGTGCGGTGGTGAGGGCGTGCGGGCGGGGCTCACATGCCGAGGTACTCGAGCAGTTCCGTTGTGCGGGACTGGAACTCCTCGTTGCCGAGCGACTCGACGACCCGTCCCTGGGCCAGGAGGTAGTGACGGTCTGCCACTGTCGAAGCGAACTTGACGTTCTGCTCCACCAGCAGGACCGAGACTCCCCGGGACTTGATCTCCCGGATGATCTCGCCGATCTGCTGGACGATGACGGGCGCGAGGCCCTCGCTGGGCTCGTCGAGGAGCAGCAGCGAGGAGCCCATGCGCAGCGGGCGGGCCATGGCGAGCATCTGCTGCTCACCGCCCGAGAGCTTGGTGCCGGGGAAGTCCCGGCGGGTGTGCAGCACGGGGAAGTGCTCGAAGATCTGGTCCAGGCTCCACGAGGCGTCCTTGTCGACCACCGGTGGGAGAGTGAGGTTCTCGAGCACCGAGAGGGTGGCATAGATGCCACGGTCGTCGGGCACCCACCCGATGCCGAGCTTGGCGCGCTTGTCGGGGCTGGTCCTGCCCAGCGCCGTGCCGCCGAAGGACATCTCGCCCTTGGTCTGGCGGTGCAGGCCCATGATCGAGCGCAGCAGGGTCGTCTTGCCGGCGCCGTTGCGGCCGACGAGGGTGACGACCTCACCCGGCTCGACGTCGATCGACACATCGCGCAGGACCTGCGCCTCGCCATACCAGGCGTCCAGGCCCTCGACCCGCAGGTTTGTGTGCTCAGCCATGGTCCTCACCCAGGTAGGCCGTGATGACCTTGTCGTCGTTGCGGACCTCGTCATAGGTCCCCTCGGCGAGCACCTCGCCGGACTGGAGCACCGTCACCCGGTCGGCGAGCGACCCGACGACGTGCATGTTGTGGTCGACGAAGACGACCGTGCGCCCGTCGGAGACCTGCTTGACGAGGTCGATCGTGCGGTCGACGTCCTCGACGCCCATGCCGGCCGTCGGCTCGTCGAGCAGCAGGAGCTTGGGGTCGAGCGCGAGGGCGATGGCCAGCTCAAGAGCACGCTTCTGGCCATAGGCGAGCGAGCCGGCCGCCTGGCCGGAGCGATTGGCCAGGCCGACCTCGTCGAGCAGCTCCATCCCGCGGCCCTTGAACTGGCCGAGCCGCTTGCTCGAGGTCCAGAACCGCGTCGTCAGCCCGGTCTGCGAGGCCAGCGCCAGCTCGAGGTGCTCCAGCAGCGACATCTGCTCGAAGAGGCTGGTGATCTGGAAGGAGCGGGCGATGCCGAGCGGGGCGATCTGCTCCGGCTGCTTGCCGGTGATGTCCTGGCCGGCATAGCGGATCTCGCCGGAGGTGGGGGTCAGGAAGCCGGTGAGGAGGTTGAACAGGGTCGTCTTGCCGGCACCGTTGGGGCCCACCAGCGCGTGGATGGTCCCCTCGGCCACGGACAGGCTCACGTCGGAGACGGCCTTGAAGCCGCGGAACTCCTTGGTCAGCGAGCGGGTCTCCAGCAGCGGCGCTGCCGAGGGCTGGTCCGGCACCCTTCACCTCCTTGTGGGGGCGCAGCGCGGAGGGACCTGCGCTGCGATGGCCGCAACAGTAGGAGCCGCGTCAGGGGCCTCCCTATGGACTGGCCGCCCACAACTTCTGCCGAACGGGTGTCCGCGCCACACACCGACAGGGGGCTTTCGTAGGCTCGGGCCATGAGCAGCCGCATCCTCACCGGTGATCTCGCGTTCTGGCAGGTCAGGCGCACGAGCGTCAAGTGGCGCGTCTTCGACGACGACGTGCTCCCGGCCTGGGTCGCCGAGATGGACGCCCAGCCCTGTGAGCCGGTCATGGCCGCGGTGACCGAGGCGGTCCGCCGCGGCGACACCGGCTATCCGATGCAGGAGCGGTATGCCGCGGCGCTGCGCGGTTTTGCCGCGCGCCGGTGGGGGTGGCAGGTCGACCCGGGCGCGATGACGATGGTCGCCGACGTGATGGTCGGGTGCAGCGAGCTGCTGCGGCTGCTCACCGACGACGGCGGCCCGGTCATCGTGAGCCCGCCCTGCTATGACTCCTTCCACGGCTTCGTCACGGCGCTCGGCCGGCGCGCGGTCCACGCGCCGGGCGGCGCCGACGGCCGCCTCGACCTGACGGCACTGGACCGGGCGTTCGGGGAGGCACGTGCGGGCGGCGAGCGCGCGGCATACCTGCTGTCCAACCCGCAGAACCCGACGGGAGTCGCGCACACGCGCGACGAGCTCGCCTCTCTCGCAAGGCTGGCCGCCGAGCACGGGGTGCGCGTGGTGAGCGATGAGATCCACGCACCGCTCGTCTATGCGGAGGCCGCCTTCACCCCCTATCTCGTCGCCGACGAGACGGGTCTCGGCTATGCGGTGCACTCCCCCAGCAAGGCGTGGAATCTCGCCGGGCTCAAGGCCGCCCTTGTCATCGCCGGCGAGCGCGCCCGCGAGGAGGGGCCGCTGCTGCACGAGGTGCACACCCACGGCGCCAGCCACATCGGCGCGATCGCCCACGCGAGCGCCTATGCCGACGGCGAGCCCTGGCTCGACCAGCTGCTCGGCGAGCTCGACGCCAACCGACGCCGGGTCGCCGAGGTGCTGGCCGAGCAGGCGCACGCCGTCGGCTATCGCGTGCCCGAGGCCACCTATCTCGCGTGGCTGGACTTCCGGGCGACCCCGATCGCCCAGGACCCTTTCCGCGCCCTGCTCGACCGGGGGCGGGTGGCGCTCTCGGCCGGCCGCTCCTATGACCCCGAGGGCGGCCAGGGCTTCGCCCGGCTCAACTTCGCCACCTCGCCCGAGCTGCTCGACGAGGCGCTCGAGCGGATCGTCGCCACCCTCGCCTAGGCGCGGTCCGCGTTCGCGTGGATGGCGTCGCGGACATACTGCGCCAGCCCGGTCCGCTGGTCCTCGAAGTAGGCCGTAAAGCGCGGGTCGGCGAGATACATGTCAGCGAGGTTGCGGTGGAAGTCGTGCGGGCAGTCGTAGTGCCGCTCGACCCCGAGCCGGTGACGCTCGGCGATGTCCATCGCGCGCTCCCCGTCGGCGGGCTCGCCCGCCTCGAGGGCGGCGATGAAGTCGGCGTTGATCGCGTCGGCCTCGACCTTGATCTCCTCCCATTCCGCCTTGGTGCGGCGGGCGCCGCGCTCCTGGGACTGCTTCCACCGGTCGGTGTCGCCCCAGCGCTGCTCCGCCTCGGCCTGGTAGTCGTCGTTGAAGCCGTCGCCGAAGATCTCCTTGAGGTCCTCACGACTGGCGGGTGTGCCGGTCATCTCTCTCTCCAATGCGTTGTCGATCGCCTCGACGAGACCGTGCATCTCCTCGAGTCTGGCCATGACCGCGGCCCGCTGGCGGCGCAGGTGGCCGACCAGCTCCTCGCCCTCGGCGTCGAGCAGCGCCGCGATCTCCTCCAGCGGGAAGCCCAGCCGGCGGTAGACGACGACGTGCTGCAGGCGCTCCAGGTCCGCCTCGGTGTAGAGGCGGTAGCCGGCAGGAGTGCGCCCGCTCGGCCGCAGCAGCCCGATCTGGTCGTAGTGGTGCAGGGTGCGCACCGTCACGCCGAGAGACTCGGACACCTGGCCGACCGTCAGCGCGCTCTCCATGCCTTGAGTGTGTGCCATCGCGGTCATGGGCACCACGGTGGTGCCTGACGTCGCGGGAGGGTCAAGCCCGTATGCCGCGGGGCCCAGAGGGGGCCGCGCGGGTGTGGCGAACGGAACCCGGACATGACGCGCGAGTAGTGCGGGCCCGGGTCTAGCGTGCCCCTTGCCCCTCGGGGCGCACGCACCAGTGATCACGGCAGATGGGGAACCGGACATGGCAGGGCATGAGCTCCAGAAGGGCGCACTCAAACAGCGTCACCTGACGATGATCGCAATCGGAGGCGTGATCGGGGCCGGCCTGTTCGTCGGGTCCGGTGTCGTCATCGGCGAGGTCGGTCCGGGTGCATGGCTGACCTACGCCCTCTCCGGCGTCCTGATCATCCTCGTGATGCGCATGCTCGGCGAGATGGCGGCCAACCACCCCAGCACCGGCTCCTTCTCCGACTACGCCCGGCGCGCGCTGGGCGACTGGGCAGGCTTCTCGACGGCCTGGCTCTACTGGTACTTCTGGGTGATCGTGGTCGGCTTCGAGGCCGTCGCCGGCGCCAAGATCCTCAACTACTGGCTCAACTGGGACGACAGCAGGATGTGGATCCTCGCCCTCATCCTCATGGTCCTGATGACGGCCACAAACCTGTTCTCCACCAGCAGTTTTGGCGAGTTCGAGTACTGGTTTGCGAGCATCAAGGTCGCGACGATCATCATCTTCCTGCTGCTCGGCACGATGTTCATCCTCGGCCTGTGGCCCGGTGCCGACCCCGACTTCAGCAACCTGACCAAGCACGGAGGCTTCCTGCCCAACGGCGGCGCCGTGATCTTCACCAGCATCGTCGTCGTGATCTTCTCGATGGTCGGCGCGGAGATCGCGACCATCGCCGCTGCCGAGTCCGACGACCCCGAGCGCGCCGTGACCAAGGCGACGGCCTCGGTCGTCTGGCGCATCGCGGCATTCTTCATCGGCTCGATCTTCCTGCTCTGCACGATGTTGCCGTGGGACTCCAAGGACCTGGCGACCTCGCCCTATGTCTCGGCGTTCAAGCTGCTCGGCATCCCCTATGCCGACCACATCATGAATGCCGTGGTGCTGACCGCGGTGCTCTCCTGCCTCAACTCCGGGCTCTACACCGCCAGCCGCATGCTCTTCGTCCTGGCCGGGCGGCGCGAGGCCCCCGCTGCGATGCTGCGGGTCAGCGCCCGGGGCGTGCCGCTGTGGTCGATCCTCTTCTCGACCGTCGTCGGCTTCCTCTGCGTGATCGCGGCCTATCTCAGCCCCGACACCGTCTTCCTCTTCCTGCTCAACAGCTCGGGCGCGGTCATCCTCTTCGTCTACATCCTCATCGCCGTCTCGCAGTATGTGCTGCGCCGGCGCAGCGGCAGCGAGGGCCTCAAGGTCCGGATGTGGGGCTTCCCGGTCCTGACCTGGCTGGCCATCGCGGGCATGGTCGCGGTGCTGGTGTCGATGGCGCTCGACCCCGAGGCCCGATCGCAGGTCGTGCTCGGCCTCGGCTCGTGGGCGCTGCTCCTCGTCGCCTTCGCCGTGATGCACAAGGTGCGGGCGCGCAATGACGTGCCCGACCTCGCCGAGGGTGCCGTGCCGGGCGCCCACCGGGTCCTGGTGGTCGCCAACGAGGACGTGGCCCACGACGAGCTGGTCGCCGAGGTGCACCGCATCCGCGCCGATGACCAGGCCGAGTACTACGTGACGGTCCCGTCCAACCCGGTCGCCACGCACACCGCGGACCTCGACTACCTCGACTCCGCCCTGACGATGCGCCAGGCGACGCTCACCGCCGCCCACCAGCGGCTGGACACCATGCTCGAGATGCTGCGCAGCGACGGGCACACGGTCGACGGCTCGATCGGCCACTTCGACCCGATCGACGCGATGGCCGACGCTGTCGACACCTTCCGCCCCGACGCGATCGTCGTCGCGACGACGCCCACCGGCGACCAGCCGTGGCGCGCCGACGACACCGTGCGCCGGGCCCGCAGGCGCTTCGACATCCCGGTCCACCACCTCGAGCACGTCTCGGGCGTGGGCGCGACCGAGCGGCCCGTGCAGGACTGACCGACTAGTCGACAGTGACGCCGTCGCCGACCCGCAGGGTGCCATGGCCCTGCGGGTCGGCGTAGACGGCGAAGTTCAGGTCCCGCCGGGACCCGATGGTCTTGAGCAGGCGACCGTGCTCCGGGACGCCGACCTGGGCGATGTCGACCATGCGGCAGCGCGGGATCGGGCGGTCGACCACGAGCGCCACGTCACCGATCCGCAGCGTGCGTCCGGCCCAGGACTCCTCCACCCACGGCTCCTGCGTCTCGATCACCAGGTTGGCCCGGAAGTGACGTACGTCGGGCACCTCCCCGTCACCGACGAGGTCGCCCAGCGCCCGCAGTGAGGCCGTCCCGACCAGGCTGACCGCCCCGGAGTCGAAGTGGCTCACCTCCGCCTCGGGCCGCAGCTCGAGCGGTGTGCCGCACAGGTCGCTCAGCGCGGAGGCGGCCGCCGGGTCGTCGGCATCAAGGACCTGCCCGTCCGGGAAGGTGACCTGCGGCACCGAGCCGCCACGCGGCATACCGGCCGTCAGCTCGAAGAGCCCGTCCACGCGGCTGAAGCGACGCGAGTTCTTGCCGCTGCCGAACCTGCCCTCGGGCGTGAGGGTGGCCCACCCCCGGTCGCCGGCCAGACCGCGCGGCTCGACGGCGGCCTCCTCGAGGCGCTCGCCGCCGAGGGATTTGACGGGATAGCGCCAGATCTGGGAGAGCGTCATCGACATGGCCAGCAGCCTGCCAGACCCCCGATGGCCCCGGAACTCGCAGATGGGCGCCAGACCGTTACCAAACGGTGACACTCGTGCGTGAAGAGCGGTCAGTTCGACCGAAATGCGCTGGTCAGGGGCCACCCGATTGGGTGGCCCGACTTGGGGCTCTCCCCCGTCTGCGATAGGAACGATGCCACCACACCCGCCGTGACTACCGTGAGGAGACCCGCTGCCATGTGGCCGTTCATCGCGGAGCGCTGGCAGGACATCGCCTATCGGATGTACCAGCACACCTCGCTGGTGGTGCAGTCCGTCGTGCTTGCCACGATCATCGCGATCCTCCTCGCCCTCCTCGTCACCTCGAGGCGCTCCCTTGTCCCGTTCGCCAACGCGATCAGCTCGGTCGGCCTGACGATTCCGTCGTTCGCCCTGCTGGGTCTGCTGCTGCCGCTCGTGGGCATCGGCGCGATCCCGTCGGTCGTGGCCGTGACCTTCTATGCCGTGCTGCCGATCCTGCGCAACGCCGTCGTCGGCCTCGACGGGGTCAACCCGGCGCTGGTCGAGTCCGCGCGCGGCATGGGCATGAGCCCGCTCATGACCTTCCTGCGGGTGCGCCTCCCGCTGGCCTGGCCGGTCATCCTCGCGGGCCTGCGCATCTCGACGCAGATGTCGATGGGTGTCGCGGCGATCGCCGCCTATGCGCTGGGGCCGGGCCTCGGCGGCTACATCTTCACCGGCCTCGCCCAGGTCGGCGGCGCCAACGCCATCAACTACGCCCTCGTCGGCACGCTCGGCGTCATCCTCCTTGCCCTGCTCCTCGACGCGCTCCTGGTGCTCGTCGGCCGCCTGACCACCTCGAAGGGAATCCGGGTCTGATGTCCACCACCTCCACCTCCGCCACCACCGCGAGCGGCTCCCAGGAACGCCACGGCGCCGAGCTCGTCTTCGACTCCGTCTCCAAGAGGTATGCCGCCAAGGGCCGCCCCGCGGTCGACTCCCTCTCGCTGAACATCCCGGCAGGCGAGACCGTCATGTTCGTCGGCCCGTCCGGCTGCGGCAAGACGACCTCGCTGAAGATGATCAACCGGCTCATCGAGCCGACCTCCGGCACGATCACCATCGACGGAGAGGACATCCGCTCCAAGGACGTCGACACGCTGCGCCGCAGCATCGGCTATGTCATCCAGGGCGGGTCGCTCTTCCCGCACATGAGCGTGCGCGACAACATCGCGATGGTGCCCAGGCTGCTCAAGTGGGACAAGTCGCGCATCGACGCCCGCGTCGAGGAGCTGCTCGAGATGGTCTCGCTCGAGCCGGGCCGCTATGCCGACCGCTATCCCCGCGAGCTCTCCGGCGGCCAGCAGCAGCGGGTCGGCGTTGCCCGTGGCCTGGCCGCGGACCCGCCCGTCGTGCTCATGGACGAGCCCTTTGGCGCGGTCGACCCGATCACCCGTCAGCGGCTCCAGGACGAGCTGCTGTCCATCCAGCGCGAGCTCGGCAAGACGATCGTCTGCGTCACCCACGACATCGACGAGGCGATCAAGCTCGGCGACCGGATCCTGATCCTCCAGGAGGGCGCCCAGATCGCGCAGTACGACACCCCCGAGAACATCCTGGCGGCCCCCGCCAACGAGTTCGTCGAGGACTTCGTCGGCGCCGGCTCCTCCCTCAAGGCGCTCTCGCTGAGCCGTGTCGACGAGGTGGAGCTCCAGGAGACGACGACCGCCCGCGTCGGCGAGGACGCCAGGGCCGCGCTGGCCCGTGCCCGCAGCGCCGGCGACCGCGGCGTCGTCATCCTCGACGACCGGCACCGCCCGATCGCGTGGCCGTCGCTGCGCGAGCTCCAGTACATGGACCGCATCCCCGCCACCCGCGACGACCGCCTCCCCGTGGTCGACCGGCGCGCGACGCTCAACGACGCCCTCGACGAGATGCTCGCCGCCAGCCAGGACGGCATCATCGTCACCGGGCAACGTGACGACTACCGCGGCATCGTCCGCTTCGAGCAGGTGACCGCCTATGTGCAGGAGGCCAACCGCAACGCCGAGCGCGCCGCGATGAGCCGGCTGTCCACCCAGGAGCAGCAGCGCGTGGACGCTGAGCAGCCCTCTGGCGCAACGGTCGACGCCGACCGGGAGCGTGTCGAGCCCGATGCGACGGCGGAGGATCTGCGATGAGCACGGAGGTCCTGGACACCGCACCGGCGCCGGAGACCGGCAAACGGCTCAGCCGTGAGCAGGTCATCCTCCTCGTCGGCCTCCCCCTTGCAGTCGCCGCCATCTTTGCCGTCTGGTTCATCTGGTGGCGCACCGCCGACCTCGACGACATCGAGGCCCGCGCGCTGACCGGCGAGGCGATCCGCGCGATGCTCTGGGAGCACATCAAGCTCACGCTCGTCGGCACCGCCATCGTCGTCGCGACCGCGATCCCGATGGGCATCGCCCTGACCCGCCCCGGCCTGCGGCGCCTCTCGCCCCTCGTCGTGGGCTTCGCCAACATGGGCCAGTCGGCACCGGTCATCGGCCTGCTCGTGCTCTTTGCCATGTGGCTCGGGTTCGGCTTCTGGGTGGCGGTGCTCGGCCTGTGCCTCTATGCCTTCCTGCCGGTGCTGCGCAACACGATCGTCGGCCTCCAGCAGGTCGACCCGACCCTGATCGAGGCCGCCCGCGGGATGGGGATGTCCCCGCTCGCGGTGCTCACCAAGGTCGAGCTGCCGCTCGCCGTGCCGGTGATCATGTCGGGCGTGCGCACCGCCCTGGTGCTGCTCGTCGGCACCGCCAGCCTGGCGACCTTCATCAACGCGGGTGGCCTCGGCGGTCTGATCACGACCGGCATCAACCTCTTCCGCTTCCCGATCCTCGTCTCGGGCGCCCTCCTCATCGCCCTGCTCGCCCTGCTCATCGACTGGGCCGGGCGCGTCCTCGAGGCCTTCACCCGACCCAAGGGGGTCTGAGCAGTGCGCCACACCCGCACCCGCGCACAGGACCGCAGCACGCGGCATACCGCCCGCAGGGTCCTCGCGGCCCTGACGACGGCCGGCCTGGCGACGACCACCGCAGCCTGCGGGCTCGGCACGGCAGGAGGCCGCGCACCTGCCGGCGAGCTCGCCGGTCCGCTTGCCGAGGTGAAGTCGCTGGAGGGCACCTCGATCGGCGTGGGGTCCAAGAACTTCACCGAGCAGCTGCTGCTGGGCAAGATGGCGGTCATCCTGCTGAAGTCGGCCGGCGCCGACGTCAAGGACCTCACCAACATCCCGGGGTCGGCCTCGGCCCGGCAGGCGCAGACCTCCGGCCAGGTGCAGATGGAGTGGGAGTACACCGGCACGGCGTGGATCTCCTATCTCGGCGAGACCACACCCATCCCCGACGAGCGCAGGCAGTGGGAGGCCGTGCGCGACCGCGACCTCAAGGACAACTCCCTCGTCTGGCTCGACCCCGCGCCGATGAACAACACCTATGGCTTCGCGGCCAGGTCGCAGGTGGCCAAGGAGCTGGGGACGACCAAGCTCTCCGACTTCGCCAAGGTGCCCAAGGACCGGCTCACGCTCTGTGTCGAGTCCGAGTTCAACAGCCGCAACGACGGCCTCCAGCCGATGCTCAAGACCTATGGCGTGCCGCTCGGCTCGGGCCTGCCCAAGGGCAATGTCAAGATCCTCGACACCGGCGCGATCTATGCCGCGATCGACCAGGGCGAGTGCACCTTCGGCGAGGTCTTCACCACCGACGGTCGGATCAAGGCGCTCGACCTGACGGTGCTCGAGGACGACAAGAGCTTCTTCCCCAAATACAACGTCTCCCCGGTCATCAACAAGGCGCTCCTCGACGAGGCGCCCCAGCTGCGCGAGCTCTTCAAGCCCGTGACGGACAAGCTCACCGACGAGACCCTCATCGAGCTCAACGCCAAGGTCGACGTCGACGGCCAGGAGCCGGTCGAGGTCGCCAACGAGTGGCTGATCAAGGAAGGCTTCATCACCGAGTGAGCAGGCGGTCACGGTCCCGATAGCCTCGGGAGCGTGACCGCTGAACTCCCCGAGCTCCTCGGGCTGCTCGACTCCGTCGCCCCGCCGGTGCCCCTGCGCACCGTCGAGGACCTTGCCGTCGACCGGTTCGGCGTCCTCGGCGACGCGACGCCCCTCACCGGTGAGCGCGACGCCAACTTCCGCATCGACGACGGCGAGCGGCGCTGGGTCCTCAAGGTCTCGCACCCCGCCGAGCCGGAGCCGGTGGCCGACCTACAGAGCGCCGCAATCCGGCATGCCCTGGCGGTCGATCCGTCGCTGCCGCTCCCCCAGGTCCAGCTCTCCCGGGCCGGGTCGCCCCAGTCGCCGTGGTTCGCCCCCGACGGCCCGGTGCGGCAGGTGCGCCTCTACAGCTATCTGGAGGGTATGCCGCTCGCCTCGGTCCCAGCCGACCCTGACCTCTCTGCCGCGCTGGGCTCGGTGCTCGCCCGCCTCGACCGGGCGCTGACCGGCTACAGCCATCTCGCGCAGGACCGCCCACTCGCCTGGGATGTCTCCCAGGCGACCAGGCTGCGCCCGCTCGCGGAGCACGCGGTCGACCCCGCTCTTGCTGGTGCAGCGCTCGACCGGTTCGCCGCGGAGGCCGCGCCCCGGCTGGGCGCCCTGCGCCACCAGGTGGTCCACAACGACCTCAACCCCCACAACGTCCTTGTGGCAGAGGAGGATCCGAGCCAGATCACGGGCATCATCGACTTCGGCGACATGGTGCGCGCCCCGCTGGTGCAGGATCTGGCGACGGCCGCGGCATACCTCGTGGGTGAGGAGGGGCACCCGCTCTCGGGCACGGTGGAGATGGTGCGGGCCTATCGCGCTGTCCTGCCGCTCACCCCCGACGAGCTGGCGGTCGTGCCGCTGATGATGGCCGCGCGCGCCGCGATCTCGGTGTCGATCTCGGGCTGGCGCGCCGGCCTGCACCCCGACAACCGCGACTACATCCTGCGCAATGGTGCCCAGGCGCAGCGCACCCTGGAGCGGCTGGCCGAGACCACGCCGGCCGAGGGCGCCGAGTGGCTGGCGCGGGAGACGGCATGAGCGGTGACCTGGCCCGCCGGCGCGAGGAGCACCTCGGCTCCTCCTACCGGCTCTTCTATGACGACCCGGTCCACGTCGTGCGGGGCGAGGGCGTGTGGCTCTATGACGCCGACGGGCGGCGCTATCTCGACGCCTACAACAATGTCGCGGGCCTGGGCCACTGCCACCCCCGCGTCGTGGCCGCGCTCGCGGAGCAGGCGGCGCGGCTCAACACCCACACCCGCTATCTCGGCCACGAGGTGGTCGACTACGCCGAGCGGCTGCTGGGGACCTTCCCCGCCCACCTCGACCAGGTCGTCCTCACCTGCACCGGGAGCGAGGCCAACGACCTGGCCTATCGCGTGGCACGGGTGGCCACCGGCGGGACGGGCTTCGTCGTCACCGAGCACGCCTATCACGGCGTGACCCATGCGGTCGCCGGCCTCTCCCCCTCCTATGGCGGGCCCGACTCGCTGGGCCAGGACGTGTGGACCGTGCCAGCGCCACGGACGGCGGGCGACGCCGAGGCGTTTGCCGCCGCCGTGCAGGCCGCGGTCGACCAGATGCGCTCTCGCTCAGTCCAACCCGCAGCGCTGCTGGTCGACAGCATCCTGGCCAGCGACGGGATCTATCCGGAGGCGCTGCCCGCGCTCGAGGCCGGGGCAGCGGTCATGCGGGCAGCAGGTGGGCTGCTCATCGTCGACGAGGTGCAGCCGGGATTCGGCCGGACCGGCCGCATGTGGCACTTCACCCGCTCCGGTCTCACTCCCGATCTGGTCAGTCTCGGCAAGCCGATGGGCAACGGCCACCCGATCGCGGGGCTCGTCGCCCGCCGCGATGTGCTCGACGAGTTCGGCTCTCGCCAGCGTTATTTCAACACCTTCGGCGGCAACGCCGTCTCGTGCGCGGTCGGCTCCGCAGTGCTCGACGTCATCGAGGACGAGGGCCTGCTCGAGCGTGCCGCAGCCCGGGGCGAGAGGCTGGTGAGCGGCCTGCGCGAGGTGGGCACACGGCACACCGCCATCGGGGAGGTGCGGGGCATCGGGCTGTATGCCGCGGTGGAGCTGCGCGACGACCACGGCGCCCCCGCAGCGGAGCTGGCCGGCCGTGTCGTCAACGGGATGCGCTCTCGCGGAGTGCTGCTCAGCACCGCCGGACCGAGCGGGCACGTGCTCAAGCTGCGCCCACCGCTCGTCAGCGAGGACGAGCACATCGACCTCCTGCTCGAGACCCTCGACGCGACGCTCGACCACCTGCGGGGCGGCCCGCCGGTCGGCTCGTTATCGTGACGTCCATGGCCTTCACCGATCGCACCGCCGCCCTGCTCGGGCGCATCGCCGTCACAACCCAGCGCGAGGGGCGAGTGCCGGGTCTGGCCGCGGGCGTCGCCCGTCGAGGCGAGCTCCAGTGGTCCACCGGCGTCGGCGCGGCCGACCTGTCGTCCGGCGAGGCACCCGACGCTGACACGCAGTATCAGATCGCCTCCAACACAAAGACTTTCGTCGCCGTGACGATCATGGCGCTGCGCGACGAGGGCCGACTCGACCTCGACGAGCCGATCGGGATCGTCATCCCCGAGAGCACCCACGGGCGGGTGACCTTCCGGCAGCTGCTGGCGCACTCGAGCGGCATGCAGCGCGAGCCCCTCGGCGATGTCTTCGACACCCTCGACTTCCCCGACCGCGCCGACCTCGTCGCGGGCTGGAACCAGGCCGAGCAGGTGGGCCGCCCGCACACCCACTGGCACTACAGCAATCTCGGCTTCGCCATGCTCGGCGAGGCGATCACCCGACTCGACGGCGGCGACTGGTTCGCCTCGGTGCAGCGGCGCATCCTCGACCCGCTCGAGATGCGACGCACGACGCTGGGGCCCTCGGGCAGGCAGGCGGGCACCTACTTCGTGCCGCCCCATCACGACGTGCCGGAGCAGGAGCCGGTGATCGACGTGCTGGCGGTCGGCCCGGCCGGCGGGATGGCCTCCACGACAGCCGATCTCGCGCGCTGGGGTGGTTTCGTGGCCGACCCGGTGGCGGAGGTCCTCTCCCCCGACACCCTCGAGGAGATGTGCCAGCCGCAGATCCTCGCCGAGCCGCAGCGCTGGGGCTCGGCGTGGGGGCTCGGCTTCATGCTCGTGCGCGCCGACGACCGGGTCTGGGTCGGCCACACCGGCGGCTGGCCCGGCTCGATCACGGGGGTCTTCACCCACCGCGACTCCGGCACGACCGGCATCACCCTGATGAACGCGAGCAACTCCCCTGACCCGGCCGCGGCCGCGATCGAGCTGGGCGCCTGCTCACTGGCCGAGGAGCCGCCGCTCGACGAGGCATGGGCTCCGGGCTCGGCCGTGCCCGACGGCCTCGCCCCGGTGCTCGGGGTGTGGTTCTCCGAGGGCACCGCGTTCACCTTCACCGTGCGCGAGGGCCGCCTGGAGGCACGCGTCGACGGCCTGCCGTCGTGGCGCCCTCCGGCCGTCTTCGAGCAGCTCGAGGGCGATGTCTATCGCACCGTCTCCGGGCGCGAGCGCGGCGAGCTGCTGCGCATCACCCGCCGGCCGGACGGCACGGTCGAGCGGATGCACTGGGCGACCTATCTCTTCACCCGCGAGCCGCTCGCCTTCGGCGCCCACCACCAGCGCTGACCTCGTCTCACGTTGACCTGTCACAACTCACGCCTACAACGCGCTGTTTAGGCGTGAGTTGTGACAAGTCAACGCGGGATCAGCGGGGCCGGAGGTCCTGCTTGAGGACCTTGCCGGTGGCATTGCGTGGCAGCTCCTCGACAAAGACGACATCGCGCGGGACGCAGTGGCGGGCGCGCTGGGCGCGCACGTGGTCGCGCACGTCGTCCTCGCTCAGCTGCGCCTCAGGGTGCAGCACGACGTATGCCGCGAGGCGGGCCCCGAAGTCCTCGTCGGGCACGCCGACGACCGCGACCTCGCGGATGGCGGGGTGGTGCTCGAGGGTGGACTCCACCTCGCTGGGATAGACGTTCTCGCCGCCGCTGACGACCATGTCGTCCTCACGGCCGCCGAGATAGAGCAGGCCGTCGCGGACGCTGCCGAGGTCGCCCGTGGAGACCATGCCGTCGGCGAACTCCCTTGTCGCGCCTGAGGTATAGCCCTCGAACACCAGCTCGTTGCCGCAGAAGACGCGGCCGATCTCGCCCTCCGGCACGGCGTGCCCCTCCTCGTCGAGGATCGCCACGCGGGTGCCGAGCGGCGGGCGCCCGGAGGTGTCGGGATGGGCCCGCAGCTCGGCAGGCGTCGCGATCGCCACCCAGGACGCCTCGGTGGAGCCATAGAGGTTGTAGAGCACGTCGCCGTAGTCGTCCATGAAGGCCGGCGCGAAGCCGCCCGGCAGGGCCGACCCGCTGGTGGCCACGACCCGCAGCGTGCCGAGCCGCTCCTCCCGACGCGGGTCCGGCGGCAGGTGCATCATCCGCTGGAGCATGGCCGGGACGGGGAACATCGCGCTGGCCTGGTGCTCCGAGAGCGCCTCGCGGGCGGCGGCCGCGTCGAACTGGCGCTGGAGCACGACCGTGCCGCGCAGGCCGATCGTCAGCTGGAGCGCGGCATACCCCCAGGTGTGGAAGAGGGGCGCGGAGATCAGCACCCGCTCGCCGACGTTGAGGGGGATGCGGTCGAGGATCGAGACCATCGGGCCGAAGCCCGCGGGCGTGCGGCGGGCGGCGCCCTTGGGGTGGCCGGTCGTGCCGGAGGTGAGCACGATCGCGCGGCCCACGCGGCGCGGTGGCCGCTCGGCCGTCACCTCGGGCAGCTCGGCCAGGGCCTGCTCGAGCTCGGCCTCGGGCAGCAGGGCGCAGCCGCTGCGCATGCGGCCGAGCCGCTCGGCGAACTCGTCGTCGTGGATGACCAGGTCACAGCCCTGCTCCTCGACCACGGCGGAGAGGACGTGGGCGGACAGGCCGGTGTTGAGCAGCACGACATCGGCACCGAGGCTGCTGATGCCGACCATCGCCTCAACCGCGAGCGCGTGGTTGCGGGCGAGCAGCCCGACCCGGGAGCCCTCCGCGAGACCCCGCTGGCGCAGCAGCGCGGTGATCCTGCGGGCGCGGCCGAGCAGCTCGGCATAGGTGACCTGGCCACGCACGTCGTCGATGACCGCCGCCCTCGAGGGGCTGCGCGCGGCGGCCTGGCGCAGCTCGCCGGCAAGGCCAAAACCCCACAGCGCCAGCGCACCCAGCTGTGGGGCGGCCCGCAGCGAGGGCACCAGCAGGCCGCGCCGCACCAGGGTGGAGGCGACGGCGACGGGCGTGACGAGCCTCGGGATGAAGGCCAGCTCTGGGCTCACGCGGTGTCCTCCGGGGTGGGTGACGTCCGCACGACCCTAGCGGTCACTCCCCGGGATCGGCAGCCTTGCGCGTCGACTTCGCAGCGGTCGACTTCTTTGCCGTCGTCTTCTTGGCGGCGGCCTTTGTGGTGGCCTTCTTGGCCGTCTTCTTGGCGGCGCGCTTGCGGGTCGTCGGGCCCTTGGCGCGCTTCTCGGCGAGCAGCTCGAAGCCACGCTCCGGCGTGATCGACTCGGGGTCGTCGTCGCGGCGCAGCGTCGCATTGGTCTCGCCGTCGGTCACATAGGGACCGAAGCGGCCGTCCTTGACCACGACCGGCTTGCCACTGACCGGGTCGGCGCCGAGCTCCTTGAGCGGCGGCTTGGCGGCCGCCCGGCCACGCTGCTTGGGCTGGGCATAGATCTCCAGCGCCTCCGCGAGCGTGATGTCGAACAGCTGCTGCTCGGTCGCCAGCGAGCGGGAGTCGGTGCCCTTCTTCAGATAGGGCCCGTAGCGGCCGTTCTGGGCGGTGATCTGCTCACCCTCGGCGTCGGTCCCGACCACGCGCGGCAGCGAGAGCAGCTGGAGCGCGGTGTCGAGGTCGATCGTCGCCAGGTCCATGTCCTTGAAGAGCGAGGCCGTGCGCGGCTTGGCCTTGGCGGCCTTCTTGCCGCGGGCAGCGGTCTGGGCCGCTTCGTCCTCCGGCAGCACCTCGGTGACATAGGGGCCGTAGCGCCCGGCCTTGGCGACGATGTCGCGGCCGGTGTCGGGGTCCTGGCCGAGCACGCGGCCGTCGTCGGCCGCGGCCTCGAGCAGCTCGCGCGCCTTGGCCGGGGTCATCTCGTCGGGGGCGATGTCGTCGTTGATCGTCGCCCGGCGCGGGGTGGCCGGCGCCCCGTCGGCCGCGGCCCCGTCGGTCACCTCGCCGTTCGCGGCGTCGACGCCCTGGGGCACGACCTCCTCGACATAGGGGCCATAGCGCCCCACCCGCACGACCATGCCGTCGCCGAGCTCGATCGTGGAGATGCCGCGGGCGTCGATCTCGCCCAGGTCGTTGACCAGGTCGCGCAGCCCTTCGGCGGAGGTCGCCTCGTCACCGAAGTAGAAGCGCCGCAGCCAGACCGCCCGCTGCTCGTCGCCGTTGGCGATGCGGTCGAGGTCCTCCTCCATGCTCGCGGTGAAGTCGTAGTCGACCAGCCGCGTGAAGTGCTCCTCGAGCAGCCGGGTGACGGCGAAGGCGAGCCACGTGGGCACCAGGGCGGTGCCCTTGGTGCGCACATAGCCGCGGTCCTGGATGGTGCCGACGGTCGCGGCATACGTGGAGGGACGGCCGATGCCCTTCTCCTCCATGGCCTTGACCAGGGTCGCCTCGGTGTAGCGGGCCGGCGGCGAGGTCTCGTGACCGTCGGCCTCGGCCTTGGTCGTCGTCAGCGGGACGCCGGCCGAGAGCTTGGGCAGGCGCCGCTCCTCGTCGCGGGCGTCGGCGGCGGCGCGCGCGTCCTCGTCGCGCCCCTCCTCGTATGCCGCGAGGAAGCCGCGGAAGGTGATGACCGTGCCGGAGGCGGTGAACTCGACGTCCTGGCCGTCGCCGAGGGTCGCGCCGAGGCGCACCGTCGCGGTCGAGCCCCGGGCGTCGGCCATCTGGGAGGCCACGGTGCGCTTCCAGATCAGCTCATAGAGCGCGAACTCCTCGCCGCGCAGCTCACCGGCCACCTGGGCGGGGGTGCGGAAGCGGTCACCGGCGGGGCGGATGGCCTCGTGGGCCTCCTGGGCGTTCTTGACCTTCTTCTCGTAGCGGCGCGGCGACTCCGGCACGTACTCCGCGCCGTAGAGGTCGCGCGCCTGGCCGCGGGCGGCGGTCAGCGCGGCCTGCGACAGCGTGGTGCTGTCGGTCCGCATATAGGTGATGTAGCCGTTCTCGTAGAGGCGCTGGGCGACCCGCATCGCGTTCTTGCTGCTCAGCCGCAGCTTGCGCGAGGCCTCCTGCTGGAGGGTCGAGGTGGTGAAGGGGGCCGACGGGCGGCGGGTGTAGGGCTTCTCCTGGACATCGCGCACGGTGACGCGGGATCCCTTGAGCTGGCTGGCGATCGAGGTCGCGGCGGCCTCGTCGAGCTTGATCGCGGCGCCGCGCAGCTCACCACGGTCGGTGAAGTCGCGGCCCTGGGCCACCCGGGCGCCGTCGACGGCGGACAGGCGGGCGGGGAAGGCGCGGGACATGTCATCGGGGGTGAACTCGCCGACGACATCCCAGTAGGACGCCTGGACGAAGGCCATCCGCTCGCGCTCGCGCTCGACCACCATGCGGGTGGCGACGGACTGGACGCGACCGGCGGACAGGCCGTTCTTGACCTTGCGCCACAGGACCGGCGAGACCTCGTAGCCGTAGAGACGGTCGAGGATGCGGCGGGTCTCCTGGGCGTCGACGAGGTCCTTGTCGAGCTCGCGGGTCTCGTTGACCGCGCGGCGGATCGCCTCGGGGGTGATCTCGTGGAAGACCATCCGCTTGACCGGGACCTTGGGCTGGAGGGTCTCCAGCAGGTGCCAGGCGATGGCCTCGCCCTCACGGTCCTCATCGGTGGCGAGATAGAGCTCGTCGGCGTTCTTGAGCGCCCGCTTGAGCTCGGAGACCTTCTTCTTCTTGTCGGAGTCGACGACGTAGTAGGGCTGGAAAGCGTCGTCGACATTGACGCCGAAGCGGCCGTAGGGGCCCTTCTTCATGTCGGCCGGCATCTCCGAGGGGGTCGGGATGTCGCGGATGTGACCGACGGAGGCCTCGACCTCGAAGTCACTGCCGAGATAGCCGCCGATGGTCTTGGCCTTGGCCGGGGACTCGACGATGACGAGCTTGCGCCCGGATCCACTCACTGACTTTGCACCTGTTCTCTCTTCGTGCCCGCGTGCAGTGGATTCGTCACTGCCTCGACGCGAGTCCACGCAACCGTAGCGGAGGCGGCGCCCCCCGCCACAACCAGCCCTGAGGGTGGAGGATGGCGTATGCCGCGGCCCGCCCCCGACCTGCGCACTCGTCGCCGGCCTCGCGGCATACTTTAATCTTCAATGTTGTTGGGAGGGGTATGACGACGATGGAGCAGCCGACCGCCGACCACATGCCGGTCCTCTATCTCAGCCACGGGGCACCCCCGCTGGCCGACGACGAGCGCTGGACCGCCGAGCTCGCGGCGTGGTCCGCCGACCTCCCGCGCCCCAGCAGCATCCTCATGGTCTCGGCCCACTGGGAGCAGGACCCGATGACCGTCAGCGCGATCTCTCAGAAGGTCCCGCTCACCTATGACTTCTGGGGCTTCCCGCAGAAGTACTACGAGGTCACCTATGACGCGCCGCTCGCGCCGCAGCTCGCGGCCGAGGTCGCCGGCCTGGTCGCCAGCGGCGCCAACCCGCTCCACGTCGACGAGTCGCGCGGGCTCGACCACGGCGCCTATGTGCCGCTGGTGGAGATGTTCCCCGAGGCCGACATCCCGGTGCTCCAGCTCTCGATGCCCACCCTCGACCCCCAGGAGCTCTTCGAGATCGGCCGCCGGCTGGCACCGCTGCGCGACCAGGGCACCCTCCTGGTCGGCTCGGGCTTCACCACCCACAACCTGCGCTGGTTCAACCCCGGCGGCGGCTCCGACTCGCCGCCGCCCGCCGCGAGCGCCGAGTTTGACCAGTGGGCGGCCGAGGCCATGGCCCACCAGGACGTCGACGCGATCCTCGACTTCCTCGACAAGGCCCCGGCGGCCCAGGAGGCCCACCCGCGCACCGAGCACTGGGCGCCGCTCTACGTCGCCCTCGGCGCGGCATACGAGTCGGGGTCGCTGGAGAGCCGCTCGGTCGTGGACGGCTTCTGGTTCGGCCTGAGCAAGCGCTCCTGGCAGCTCGGCTGAGGCCCACCTGACAAGGACCCCCGTCCGGCACCGTGCCCGGCGGGGGTCCTTGTCTCGTGCGGTATGCCGCGTGGGCGGCTCAGTGCCCCGCGGGGCGGTCGTCGTCGTGCGGGATGTGGTCGGGCACGACAATCGGCTTGGCCTTGGCCCAGGCCATGAAGGCCAGGCCGGCGGCGAGGAGTGCCAGGCCGGTCCACAGGTTGGCCCGGACCCCGCCGGTCTTGTCCAGCGACTGGTCGCCGACAAAGCTCGCCAGCGTCAGGATCAGGCCATAGATCGAGAGCAGTGCGCCGATGATGTTGCGGATGTCGAAGGCGCCCGCCGTGTGCCGGCCGGACCCGGTGTCGGTGCCCGCGTCGGCCACGTCCTCGCGGACGTCGTCACGCGCGTCCTCGGCGTCATAGCGCTCAGGTGTGTGCGACATGGAGGATCCCCCTTTCCCTTAGAAGATGACGTTGAGGACGAGGACCATGGCCAGCGCGATGAGCGCCAGCGGCACGGTGCGCTGGAAGAAGGGCAGGCTCGCCTCGTGCGGGTCGATGAGGTCCTCCTTGGGCGTCTCGGAGTAGACCAGGCCCTTGAGCGAGCCCTCGGGCTTGGGTGCTGTCATCAGCGAGACGACCACCGAGACCACGATGTCGACGACGAAGGCCGTCGACGCGGCGACGAAGGCCAGGCCCTGGCCGGACAGCTCGAACGCCTTGCCGAACTCGCCCGCCGACCAGACCGCGATCGCCGACAGGGTGCCGGCCACCAGGCCCATCCAGCCCGCCGTCGCGGTCATCCGCTTCCAGAACATGCCGAGGATGAAGGTGGCGAACAGCGGAGCGTTGAAGAAGCCGAAGAGCGTCTGGAGGTAGTCCATGATGTTGCCGAACTTGCCGGCGATCGTGGCCGTGAAGATCGCGACGACGGTGGCCGCGAAGGTCGCCAGGCGCCCGATGCCCAGGTAGTAGTGGTCCGGCTTGTCCTTCTGGACGTAGGTCTGCCACAGGTCATAGCTGAAGACGGTGTTGAAGGCCGAGATGTTGGCCGCCATGCCGGCCATGAAGGCCGCGAGCAGACCCGCGATGGCCAGGCCGAGCAGACCGTTGGGCAGCACATCGCGCATGAGCAGCAGCAGGGCGTCGTTGTATTTGACGTCGCCCGACGCGCCACCGGGGATGGCGGCCTCGCCGCCGGACGCCTTGAGCTGGACGATCTCGTTGACCAGCACCGCCGCGACCATGCCGGGCAGGATCACGATGAAGGGGACGAACATCTTGGGGAAGGCGCCGATGATGGGCGTCTTGCGGGCCGCGGAGATGGAGTTGGACGCCATCGCGCGCTGCACCTCGACGAAGTTGGTCGTCCAGTAGCCGAAGGAGAGCACGAAGCCCAGGCCGAAGACGATGCCGATGACCGACAGCAGCGGGCTGTCGAAGCCGGACAGGGGCAGGCCGGGCCAGGACTCGAGCTGGTCCTTGGCGGGCGTGATCTTGTCGTTGTTCGCCGCGGCGGCGGTGATCTTGTCCTTGAGGCCGCCATAGCCGCCCACCCGGTGCAGACCGATGAGGGTCAGCGGCAGGAGCGAGGCCACGATGACAAAGAACTGGAGCACCTCGTTGTAGATCGCCGCGGAGAGGCCACCGAGGGTGATGTAGGACAGCACGATGACGGCGGCGACGATGAGGGCCGTCCACATCGGCCAGCCCAGCAGGGCGTGCACGATCGAGGCGAGCAGATAGAGGTTGACGCCGGCGATGAGCAGCTGCGCGAGCGCGAAGGAGAGCGAGTTGACCAGGTGTGCGCCGGGCCCGAAGCGGCGGAGCATGAACTCCGGCACCGACCGGACCTTGGAGCCGTAGTAGAACGGCATCATCACGACGCCGAGGAAGAGCATGGCCGGGATGGCGCCCACCCAGAAGTAGTGGACGGTCGGCAGGCCCATCTGGGCGCCGGTGGCGGACATGCCCATGATCTCGACCGCACCGAGGTTGGCCGAGATGAAGGCCAGGCCGGTCACCCACGCCGGGAGCGAGCGCCCCGAGAGGAAGAAGTCGATCGAGTCGGACACCTGGCGCCGGGCCATGAACCCGATGCCCAGGACGAACGCGAAGTAGATCGCGATGAGCAGGTAGTCGAGCCAGTTGGCCGTGATCAGTGTGTCAGCGGCGCGGACGGCTCCCTGCGCTGAGGAGATAAGCACCGTTGGCACCTCCAGCGAGGACGGATGGGACCCGCATCACAGTAGGCCCATATGGAACACCAGCAACTTGTGCATCATCATTCGTGGGAATCGCCACCAAAGCGTTATCGCCCCTCGCCTAGGGCGTGGGCATGCCGCCATTGACGTTGAGCGTCTCGCCCACGACATAGCTCGACTCGGGCGAGGCGAGGAAGACATAGGCGGGGGCGAGCTCGGTCGGCTGGCCGGCGCGGCCGAGGGCCGTGGACTGGCCGAACTCCGGGAGGTCCTCCGGCTTCTGGCCCCCGGACGGCTGGAGCGGCGTCCAGATCGGCCCCGGCGCGACGCCGTTGACGCGGATGCCCTTGGGCGCGAGGGCCTCGGCCAGACCCTTGGTGAAGTTGTTGATCGCGGCCTTGGTCGAGGCATAGTCCACGAGCGTCGGCGAGGGCTGGTAGGCCTGGATCGAGGTCGTGTTGATGATGGTCGCGCCCGGCTCGAGGTGGGGCAGCGCCGCACGCACGAGCCGGAACATCGCCAGGATGTTGATGTCGTAGGTGGCTTCGAGCTGCTCGTCGTCGATCTCCTCGAACTCGGCCGCCTTCTGCTTGCCGCCGTTGTTGACGAGGATGTCCAGGCCGCCGAGCTGGTCGACCGCCCCGTCCACGAGCTCCTTGGCAAAGGCCTTGTCGCGCAGGTCTCCGGGCAGGGTGGCGGCGGTGCGGCCCTCGGCCCGGATGATCTCGGCGACCTTCTGCGCGTCCTGCTCCTCCTCGGGCAGATAGGTGATCGCGACGTCGGCCCCCTCGCGGGCGAACGCGATAGCGGTGGCAGCCCCGATCCCGGAGTCGCCGCCGGTGATGAGCGCCTTGCGGCCCTCCAGCCGACCGGTCCCTCGATAGGACTTCTCGCCGAGGTCGGCCTTGGGGGTCATCTCGGCGTCGAGGCCGGTACCGGGCAGTGACTCGGCCGGCGGGGAGATGACCGGATAGCGCTTGGTCGGGTCCTGGAAGGCCAGCTGGTCGGTGGTGGTCTGGTCGCTGTCCTGGGAGGCCATGAGCGGCTCCTTTCCATCGGTTCCCGCCAGCCCATCACGCTCCCCGGGGCCCCTGCCTCACCCTGTGGCATGGGATCGCCCGCGACTCACCCGGGGAGAGCCGCGAGCCGCCGCGCGATCTGGATGTGCAGCTGGAAGCTCGCCCGCATCGCCCGGGTGGAGTGCAGGTTTAGCACGACCTGGGCATCCTGGGCCGGGTAGTGGAAGGCGTGGGCGGCCGTGAGCCCCAGACCGCCCACCGGCTCGGGCAGACCGCGCAGCACGAGTGGCATGAACTCGCCGAATCGCAGCGTGGCCAGCCCTGCGCCGTAGTGAATGCCCGGCCGCAGCCGCGACCGCGGACGAGCCAGGTGGGCGAGCAGCTCCGCGGAGATGAGCGCGCCCGCGTGCAGCGCCCGCTGGAAGCGGACGAGGTCGTCGGCCGTCGTGACCGCTCCCCCGTCGACGGAGCCGACACTGAGCACCGGCAGCCGGCTGACCTCGGCGCGCGCAACCCACATCGGGGCGATGTCGAGGGCGGCGAGCTCCGCCCGCGTGGCGGTGTCGTGTGGCTGGCCCGTGTGCGTCATCCCCGCCGGGTCGAAGACCTGCTCGCGCAGGAGCTCGCGGGCCGGACGCCCGGCAACCTCCTCGGCGACCCGCAGCAGCAGCGCGAAGCCAGCGTCGGTGTATCCGAAGCGCGCCCCCGGCCGGCCGACCGCAGGCAGGCCCCGGGCCTGCGCCAGCACCGACCGCAGGTCCCAGCGCCGGTCGGGATCGGACCCCAGCCCCGCGAGGGAGCAGGCGGTCCGGTGGCCGCGCGGTGGCTCGAGCGGGTCGGGCAGCCCGGAACGGTGGGCCAGCAGGTGCTCGACGGTCACCTCGACCCCGAGGTCGACGCCGTCCGCGGCCGGCAGCCCGGCGAGGTCGTCGGCCGGCATGAGGGTGCCGACGGGCGAGTCGAGCGCGAGACGGCCCTGCTCGACCAGACGCCCGATGAGCACGGCGACGAAGACCTTGCCGATGCTCGCCGTGTGGAAGGGCTGCTCGACCGCGCCGTAGCCGAAGCGCACGCCCGGCGCCTCGACGAGCACCTGCGGCGCCGGCAGCCCCGGCGACCGTCGGCGGGTGAGGCGGTCCAGGCGGGAGCGCAGCGCCCCGTCGAGCCAGTCCTGGAGCGCGGGCGTGGATGACATGACGGCCTCCCATGTGTCTATGAGACATATCTAGCAGACGGGTCTCAGAGACACAAGCGGGATAGGCTCCCGGCCATGTCCCACGTAATCCTAGGTCTGCTGCTCCTGTGGCCGATGAGCCGCTATGACCTCATCCGCGCCTTCGAGGCGGGGGTCTCGCTCTTCTACAGCGCGAGCTCGGGCAGTCTCAAGCGGGCGCTCGACGGGCTCCTTGAGCGGGGGCTGGTCGAGGTCGAGAGCGTCGAGCAGGGGTCCCGCGGCCGCAAGGTCTACCGCGTGACGGATGCCGGTCGCTCGGCCTTCCACGCGTGGATGCGCAGCGAGCTGACCGAGTCCAGCGCGGAGACCGGGGCTCTGGCCCGCCTCTACTTCCTCGGACTGGTCGAGCCGGCCGACCGCGAGGCGGTCATCGCCCGCATCACGGAGCGCCTCGGCGACGACCTCGCCCGCCTCGAGGCGCTGCAGGCCGAAGTCCAGCAGGCTTCCGTCCCAACGGAACTCGCCGATGTCGCGACCTACCAGAGGGCGACGCTCGCCTACGGGCTGGCCTCCCACCGGTTCGCTCTCGACTGGTTCCGCACGGGCCTCCCCCGGGACTGACCCCAGACGCAGGTATGCCGCACGCTCATGGTGAGCGCGCGGCATACCTCATGCAGGTGGTCGCCCCGGAGGGCGACCGGTCACATCGCGTCGATGATGGCGTTGAGGGTGCTCGACGGACGCATGGCGGCGGAGGTCTTCTCGCCGTCGGGGCGGTAGTAGCCGCCGATGTCGGTCGGGTTGCCCTGGACGCCGATCAGCTCGGCGGTGATCTTGGCCTCGTTGTCGGCGAGCTCGTCGGCGACCTTGGTGAAGCGCTCCTTCAGCTCGGCGTCGGCGTCCTGGGCGGCCAGCGCCTGCGCCCAGTAGAGCGCGAGGTAGTAGTGGCTGCCGCGGTTGTCGATCTGGCCGACCTTGCGGGCAGGCGACTTGTTCTCGTCGAGGAACTTGGCGATCGCCTCGTCGAGGGCGTCGGCCAGGACCTGGGCCTTGGCGTTGTCCTGGGTCGAGGCGAGGTGCTCCAGCGAGGCGCCGAGGGCGGAGAACTCACCGAGGGAGTCCCAGCGGAGGTAGTTCTCCTTGACGAACTGCTGGACGTGCTTGGGCGCGGAGCCACCGGCACCGGTCTCGAAGAGGCCACCGCCGTTGAGCAGAGGCACGACCGAGAGCATCTTGGCCGAGGTGCCGAGCTCGAGGATCGGGAAGAGGTCGGTGAGGTAGTCGCGAAGGACGTTGCCGGTCACCGAGATCGCGTCCTCGCCCTTGCGGATCCGATCGAGGCAGAAGGTGATGGCCTCGACGGGGTTCTTGACGACGATCTCGAGACCCTCGGTGTCGTGGTCCTTCAGGTACTGCTCGACCTTGGCGATGACGTTGGCGTCGTGGGCGCGCTCGGAGTCGAGATAGAAGACGGCCGGGGCGCCGGTGGCGCGGGCGCGCGTGACGGCGAGCTTGACCCAGTCCTGGATCGGGATGTCGCGAACGCGCGACTGGCGCCAGACATCGCCGGCCTTGACGGCGTGCTCGGTCACGACATTGCCGTCGGCGTCGGTGACGACGACGGTGCCGTCCGACGGGACCTCGAAGGTGGTCGGGTGTGAGCCGTACTCCTCGGCCTTCTGGGCCATGAGGCCGACGTTGGGCACCGAGCCGATCGTGGCCGGGTCGAGGGCGCCGTTCTTCTTGCAGTCCTCGAAGACGGCCTCGTACATCGGGCCGTAGCAGCGGTCGGGGATCATCGCGAGGGTCTGCTGCTGCTCGCCCTTGGCGTTCCACATCTGGCCGGAGTCGCGGATGACGACCGGCATCGAGGCGTCGATGATGACATCGCTCGGGACGTGGAGGTTGGTGATCCCCTTGTCGGAGTCGACCATCGCCAGCGCGGGACGCTCGGCGTAGACGGCGTCGATGTCGGCCTTGATCTCACCCTGCTTGTCCTCGGGCAGGGCGCCGATCTTGGCGTAGAGGTCGCCGATGCCCTGGTTGGGGTTGAAGCCGACCTGCTCGAGGGCCTCGGCGTGCTTGGTCAGCGCGGGCTCGTAGAAGACGGCGACGGCGTGGCCGAAGAGCACCGGGTCGGAGACCTTCATCATCGTCGCCTTGAGGTGCAGCGACAGGAGGAGGTCCTCGGCCTTGGCGGCCTCGATCTGCTCGGCATAGAAGGCGCGCAGGGCGTCCTTGGAGATGAAGGTGCCGTCGACGATCTCGCCGGCCTTGACCTCGACGCCGTCCTTGAGGACGGTCTCGCCGTCGGCGCCCTTGAGAGTGATCGTCAGCGAGGAGTCCTTGTCCATGACCTTGGACTGCTCGTTGCCATAGAAGTCATCGGCCTGCATGTCGACGACGCGGGCCTTGTTGTCGTCCGACCAGGCACCGAGACGGTGGGGGTTCTTCTTGGCGAAGTTCTTGACCGACTGGGGGGCGCGGCGGTCGGAGTTGCCCTCGCGCAGCACGGGGTTGACGGCCGAGCCGAGGACCTTGGCGTAGGCCTCCTTGGTGCCCTTCTCGGCGTCGTCCTTGGGCTCCTCGGGGTAGTCCGGGACGTCGTAGCCCTGCTCCTGCAGCTCCTTGATCGCGGCCTTGAGCTGCGGCACCGACGCGGAGATGTTGGGCAGCTTGATGATGTTGGCGCTGGCGTCCTGGGTCAGCTCGCCCAGCTTGCCGAGCTCGTCGTCGATGCGCTGGCCATCGCCGAGGCGGTCAGGGAACTGGGCGAGGATGCGACCGGACAGGGAGATGTCGCTCGTCTCCAGCTCGACGCCGGTGCCCTTGGTGAAGGCCTGCACGATCGGCAGCAGCGAGTAGGTGGCGAGGGCGGGAGCCTCGTCGGTGAGCGTCCAGTAGATCTTCGATGCGGTCATGCTCTCTCCGTCGTGAGTGGGTGCGGAACATCCCCGGCGGGCGCGGCAGCATCACCGCGACCCCGCGGCTGCGCCCATCCTCCCACGTCACCGGAGCGGTCTGTGGGGGTATGCCGTGTGGTGGCAGTTCAGTCGCGGTCTCGTTCGATCAGCGGGCCTCTGCCCACCAGCCGACCCGCGCCGCCTCATCCCATTCGCCGTCCGGAACCACCCCGAGGAAGGTGAAGGTGCCGTCCGGCTCGGGGTTGTGGCCCACACCCCACGAGACCGGCTCCTCCTCCAGGCCCAACCACTCGACCGTCACGTGCCACGGATCCGCCCGGACGATCCTGCCGGGATGCCCGTGCTGGAGGACCGGCGTCGTGCCGTCACCCTGGGGGGCGAAAATGTCCTCCTCGTGCTGGGGGCCCAGCCAGATCACCCGCACGCCCGGACGCGCCGATGCAACGGTGAGGTGGCACAGATCGCTACTACCCGGCATTCGCAGCATTCTTCACCCAGTCCGGACAGCGAGGGTAGTGTCCTCCTCGACGGCGGCGCCGGCGAACTGGGCCTGGTAGAGCCGGCTGTAGGCGCCGCCGGCGTGGACGAGCTCGTCGTGGCTGCCCTGCTCCACGATCCGGCCGGCCTCCATCACGAGGATGACGTCGGCGTCGCGGATCGTCGACAGGCGGTGGGCGATGACAAACGACGTGCGGTCGCTGCGCAGCGCCGCCATGGCGTGCTGGACGAGCAGCTCGGTGCGGGTGTCGACCGAGGAGGTCGCCTCGTCGAGGATCAGCAGCGCGGGCTGGGAGAGGAAGGCCCGGGCGATCGTGAGCAGCTGCTTCTCGCCGGCCGAGATGTTGGAGCCCTCGTCGTCGATGCGCGTGTCATAGCCGTCGGGCAGCGAGTGGACGAAGCGGTCGACATAGGTGGCGCGCGCCGCCTCGAGGATCTCCTCCTCGCTCGCGCCGGGTCGGCCATAGGCGATGTTGTCGCGGATCGTGCCGTTGAAGAGCCAGGTGTCCTGGAGGACCATGCCGATCTGGTCGCGCAGGTCTTGGCGGCGCATCTGGGCGATGTCGACACCGTCGAGCGTGATGCGGCCGCCGTCGAGCTCGTAGAAGCGCATGATCAGGTTGACCAGCGTGGTCTTGCCCGCGCCCGTGGGGCCGACGATGGCGACCGTCTGCCCCGGCTCGACGACGAGGTCGAGGTGCTCGATGAGCGGCTTGTCGGGGCTGTAGGAGAAGGACACATCCTCGAACTCGACCCGTCCGTGGGCTTGGTCTATTGCGAGCGGCTGCCCCGACTCGGCCACCTGCTCGTCGGCGTCGAGGACCTCGAAGACCCGCTCGGCAGAGGCGACCCCGGACTGGAGCAGGTTGGCCATGGAGGCGACCTGGGTCAGCGGCTGGGTGAACTGGCGGGAGTACTGGATGAAGGCCTGGACCCCGCCGAGGGTCATCGAGCCGCCCGCCACGCGCAGCCCGCCGACGACGGCGACCGCGACATAGGAGAGGTTCCCGACGAACATCATCGCCGGCATGATGATGCCGCTGATGAACTGGGCGCTGAACCCGGCGCTGTAGAGGTCGTCGTTCTTGTCCGCGAAGGCGGCCTCGTTGTCGCGCTGGCGGCCGAAGACCTTGACCAGGCTGTGCCCGGTGAAGGACTCCTCGACGACGGCGTTGACCTCACCGGTCGAGCGCCACTGGTCCTTGAAGTGGCCCTGGGCGCGCTTGCCGATGACGCCCGTGACGATGCCCGCGAGCGGGATCGTCACCAGCGCGATGACGGTGAGCAGCGGCGAGACCCAGAACATCATGGCGAGCATCGCCAGGACCGTCAGCAGCGAGGTGAGCAGCTGGCTGAGGGTCTGCTGGAGCGACTGCGAGACATTGTCGATGTCGTTGGTGACACGGCTGAGCAGCTCGCCACGGGGCTGGGAGTCGAAGTAGGGCAGCGGGAGCCGGTTGATCTTGTCCTCGACATCGCGTCGGAGGTTGAAGATCGTGCGGTTGACCGCGCCGGCGAGCAGGTGCTGGGAGACCCAGGAGATCAGCGAGGCGGCGGCATACAGCGCCAGCACGAGGAGGATCACCCGCAGCACCGCGTCGAAGTCGATCCCCTGACCCGGGACGAGATGGGTCATGCCGGAGAGCATGTCGGCCATCTGGTCCTGACCACGGGAGCGCAGCTGCTCGACCATCTGCTCCTGGGTGACGCCCGCCGGGAGGTTGCGCCCGACGATGCCGGCAAAGATCAGATCCGTTGCGCGGCCGAGGATCTTGGGGCCGAGCGCCGAGAGCACGACGCTGACGACGGTCATCGCGATGATGCCCAGGAGCAGCCCGCGCTCGGGTCGCATCAACCCGACGACGCGCCTGGCCGAGGCCCTGAAGTCCTGGGCCTTCTCGCCGCTGCCGGCCATGGCGCCGGGGCCGTGCACGGGTCGCTGCGGGCCACGCCGCTGCTCGGCGGCCTTCTCCTCTGCGGTCTTGAGCTCGCTCATGCCGCCTCCTCCGCGGGACGCTGGGACTCGACGATCTCGGCATAGGTCGGGCAGGTCTCCACGAGCTCGTCGTGGCGACCCGATCCGACGACGCGGCCGTCGTCGAGGACGATGATCTGGTCGGCATCGATGACGGTCGAGACCCGTTGTGCGACAACGATGACCGTCGAATTCCGGGTGGCCGGGCGGAGCGCGGCACGCAGCCGTGCGTCGGTGGCCAGGTCGAGCGCGCTGAAGCTGTCGTCAAAGAGATAGATGTCGGGGCGCGCGACGATGGCGCGCGCGATCGCGAGCCGCTGGCGCTGGCCGCCGGAGACATTGGAGCCGCCCTGGGCGATGGGGGCGTCGAGGCCCCCGGGCATCGCGCGGACGAAGTCCTCCGCCTGGGCGATCCGCAGGGCCTCCCACAGCTGCTCGTCGGTGGCCTCGGGGTCGCCGAAGCGGAGGTTGGAGGCCACGGTGCCGGTGAAGAGATAGGCCTTCTGCGGGACCATGCCGACGCGGCGCCAGACGTCGTCGAGCGCGGCCTCGCGCACGTCCGCTCCCCCGATCCTCACGGACCCGTCGCTCGCGTCATACAGCCGCGGGATCAGGTGCAGGAGAGTCGATTTGCCCGAGCCGGTTGACCCGATGATCGCCGTGGTCTGCCCGGGTGACGCGGTGAAGCTGATGTCGTGCAGCACGGGGTGCTCCGCCCCCGGGTAGGAGAAGTCGACCAGGTCCAGGCGCACCTCGACCGGACCCTCGGGGATGGCCACGGCGGTGGCGGGCTCGTGGACGCTGGAGTCGGTCTCGAGGACCTCGCCGATGCGCCCCGCCGAGACGGTCGCGCGCGGGATCATCATCGACATCATCGTGGCCATCATCACCGACATCAGGATCATGATCAGATAGCTCATGAAGGCGAAGAGCTGGCCGACCTGCATGTCGCCGGCGTCAATCCGCTTGGCGCCAAACCAGATCACGGCCACGCTCGAGGCGTTGAAGATGAACATCACGATCGGGAAGACGATGGCCATCAGGCGCCCCACGGCGAGCGAGGCACCCGTATAGACGCCGTTGGCGACGTCGAAGCGCTCCCGCTCGTGGTCCTCGCGCACGAACGCGCGGACGACGCGGATGCCCGTGATCTGCTCGCGCAGGATGCGGTTGACGTTGTCGACGGAGGTCTGCATCGTGCGGAACTGCGGGACCATGCGCCAGGTCGCCAGGCCCACGACCAGCGCCAGCAGCGGCACCGCGACGGCCAGCAGCCAGGTGAGCCCGGCGTCCTCGCGCAGCGCCATCACCAGTCCGCCGATCATCATGATCGGCGCCCCGACCATCATGGCGGCGCCCATGAAGGAGACCTGCTGGATCTGCTGGACATCGTTGGTGGCACGCGAGATCAGCGTCGGCGCACCGAAACGGGCGACCTCCTGTGCGGAGAAGTCGCCGACCCGGTGGAAGACGGCGGCGCGCAGGTCGCGGGCCATGCCTGCGGTCGAGCGGGCCGCGAGATAGGTCGCGGCGATCGAGGCGATGATCTGCACGAGCGAGACCCCGAGCATGATCCCGCCCAGTCGCAGGATCTGACCGGTGTCGCCCTTGGCCACACCGTCGTCGATGATCTGCGCGTTGAGGCTCGGCAGATAGAGCGAGGCGATGGTGCCGGCGAGCTGGAGCAGCAGGAGCAGGGCCAGCAGGCCGGAGTAGGGCCGGAGGTATCGGCGCAGGATGCGAAGGAGCATTCAGCGGGCCTTTCGGGGACGGTGCGCGGTGGCGCGGACAAGTTGAGGGGCAGCGGTCGCCGGTGAGCCGGCGGCCACGCCATAGAGCACGATGTCGGTGATCGCCTGGGGGTCCATGCGGATCTCGCCGGTGGTCGCCGGGTGACAGGCCATGAAGGTCTGGAGGCGGAGCAGGTGTGCGACCACGACCGGCTCCACGCGCAGCTCGGCGGCGTGGGGCTGGAGCAGGCTGCACACGATCTCGAAGAACTCCGCGTGGTGGCGGGCGTGGTCCTCGGAGGTGGGCGGCGGGCCCATGATGCCGACAGCCTCCATGAGCGCGATGACCGAGCGGAGGCGCTGCTCGACGGTGCTCACGATCAGCACGACCGTCTCGCGCAGCGACTCCTGCCCGGGCAGCGCCCGCAGCCCGGCGTGGAACTCGTCGGGATCGAGCGCATCGGCCAGGGCCGCGTCGACGAGGGCGTCCTTGCTGTCGAAGACCCGGAAGATGGTGCCCTCGGCGACGCCGGCGGCCTGGGCGATCTGGCGCGTGGTCACGCCACGGCCGTGCTCACGCAGCAGGGGGATCGTCGCCGCGACGAGGGCGGCCCGACGGTCGTCGGGCGGCAGGGCGGGGGCGCGGGGGGTCACGCCCTCCATTGTGAATGAGTGAGCACTCACTCACAAATGACTTTCTGACCTGCGTTTTTGCCCGTCCGCCGGGCGATGGATGCGCTTTCACTCACCGGCCCCACCAGCTCCCAGACGCGGGTATGCCGCGGGGCCGGGCCCCGCGGCATACCCACCACTGCTGCCTCTCGCCGGGTCAGAGGATGACCGCCCCGAACAGGAAGCCAAGAGCGACCGAGAAGGCGATCGCGAGGACACCCGGGATGAGGAAGGGGTGGTTGAACACGGCCTTGCCGATGCGCGTGGTGCCGGTGTCGTCCATCTCGACCGCGGCGAGCAGCGTCGGGTAGGTCGGCAAGACGAACAGCGCAGAGACCGCGGCGAAGGAGGCCACCGCCGCGACATTGCTGACGCCGAGTGCGAGGGCGGTCGGCATCAGGGCCTTGGTCGTCGCCGCCTGGCTGTAGAGCAGGCACGCGGCGAAGAAGAGCACGACCGCGAGCAGCCACGGCTGGTCCTGGAGGAGATTGCCGGCCGCCTTCTTGATCTCGTCCTCGTGGGCGCCGACGAAGGTCGCGCCGAGCCACGCCACGCCGAGCACACACAGCACGGCGCTCATGCCCGACTTGAAGGTCGAGGCGGTGAGGATCTCGGAGGTGTCGACCTTGCAGAGCATCACGATCAGGGTGGCGATCGTCAGCATGAAGGCGATGATCGCCGCGTCGCGCTTCATGACCGGGTCCTTGATGAGGCCGACCTTGTCGCTGATCGCGGTCGCATAGGCCATGACCGCGAGCAGGCCGGCGAGGAAAATCGCGACCGAGCGCTTGGCGTAGGGCTTGAGGACGATCTCGCCGTGGCCGCGCATGTCGACCTTGCCCTCGGCCAGCCGCCGCTGGAACTCGGGGTCGTCGGAGAGCCTGCTGTGCTTGCTGGCGCGGTCCCACAGATACATCACGAGCGCGCAGAGCATGACACCGATGAAGGTCGAGGGGATGACGGTCGCGAGCAGCTCGAGGTAGTCGACGCCCCTCTTCTCCATCGCCGAGGACATGAAGACCACGGCCGCCGAGATCGGCGAGGCGGTGATGGCGATCTGGGAGGCGACGACGGCCACCGACAGCGGGCGGGAGGGCTTGATGTCGCTCTCCTTGGCCACCTCGGTGATGACCGGCATCGTCGAGAATGCCGTGTGGCCGGTGCCGGCCATGAAGGTCATCAGATAGGTGATCACCGGCGCGAGGAAGATCAGCTGGCGCGGGTTCTTGCGCAGCAGTCGCTCGGCGAGACTGACCAGATAGTCCATGCCGCCGGCGACCTGCATGGCCGCGATGGCCGCGATGACGGCCGCGATGATCGAGACGACGTCGAGCGGCATCTCGCCCGGGGCGACGCCGAGGACGGCGAGCAGGAGCACGCCGAGACCGCCGGCGAAGCCGATCGCGATGCCGCCGAGGCGGGCGCCGAGGAAGATCGCCCCGAGGACGACAAGGAGCTCGACCCAGATCACCGCGCTGCCTTCGGCTCGTCCTGGACCGCGAGCGAGGTGAGGTCGCGGGGGTGCATGAGATTGGCCGGCGAGAGGACCTCATCGAGGGTCGCCTCGTCGAGCAGGCCCATCTCGAGGACGACATCGCGCACGTTGCGGCCCGAGCGGGCGCACTCCTTGCCGACGAGGTCGCCGTTGTGGTGGCCGATGAGGTCGTTGAGATACGTGACGATGCCGATCGAGCCGAGGACGTAGTCGCGGCATACCTCCTCGTTGGCGGTGATGCCGGTGACGCACTTCTCGCGGAGGGTGTCGCACGCGTTGGTCATCAGGCTGATCGACTCGAACATCGCCTGGCCGATGACCGGCTCCATGACGTTGAGCTGGAGCTGTCCGGCCTCGGCGGCGAAGGTCACGGTGATGTCATTGCCGAAGACCTTGAAGCACACCTGGTTGACGACCTCGGGGATGACCGGGTTGACCTTGGCCGGCATGATCGACGAGCCGGCCTGCATCTCGGGCAGGTTGATCTCGTTCAGGCCCGCTCGCGGGCCCGAGGAGAGCAGCCGCAGGTCATTGCAGATCTTGCTCAGCTTGGTCGCCGTGCGCTTGATGGCCGCGTGCACCTGCACATAGGCGCCACAGTCGCTGGTGGCCTCGATCAGGTTGGGCGCCAAGACAATCGGCAGACCCGAGACCTCGGCGAGCTTGCCGACGACAAGCTGGGGATAGCCCTCCGGGGTGTTGACGCCGGTGCCGATCGCGGTGGCGCCGAGGTTGACCTCGGACAGCAGACGGCTGGAGCTCTCCAGGCGGGCGATCTCCTCGCCGAGCGTGACGGCGAAGGCGTGGAACTCCTCCCCCAGCGTCATCGGCACGGCGTCCTGGAGCTGGGTGCGCCCCATCTTCAGGACGGTCGTGAACTCGCCACCCTTGGCCTCGAAGGCCTGGGCCAGCGCCTCCACGGCCTGCCCCAGCCGCCGGAGGGCAAACAGCACACCGACGCGGAAACCGCTCGGGTAGGCGTCGTTGGTCGACTGCGACCGGTTGACGTGGTCATTGGGGTTGACGACCGCATAGTCGCCCTTGGGCCGGCCCAGGTGCTCGAGGGCGAGGTTGGCCAGCACCTCGTTGGTGTTCATGTTGACCGACGTGCCCGCGCCGCCCTGGAAGACGTCGACGGGGAACTGGTCCATGCAGCGGCCCCGCTCGAGAACCTCGTCGCAGGCCCACTCGATCGCCTCGGCGACGTCGGCAGGGATGGCGCCGAGCTCGGCGTTGGCCCGGGCGGTCGCCTTCTTGACCATCACCATGCCGCGGATCAGGTCCGGCACATCGTTGATGGTCGCGGAGCTGATCCGGAAGTTCTCGACCGCCCGCAGCGTGTGCACGCCGTAGTAGGCCTCGTCCGGCACCTCCCGCTGACCGAGGAGGTCCTCTTCCACCCGCACCGCTGCCATTGCCACCACGCCCCTTTGCGTCGCTGTTTCATGATCCGGCGCCAGGCTGCTGCCGGACCACCGACGCTACTCCTGCGCCCGTCGCAGGTGAGACGTGGCAGGGCCACTGGATCCGCACCCCACGCGGTCTCGGACGGCCATCCGCGCAGGTCAGTGCACCCCCGTGGTCGCAGCTGGTCAAAGTGCGGTGTGCAGACTCACAGTTTTAACTGAACTAAACGTCCTCTTAAGCAGAATTAAGAGGATCGTTCAGAGCAACAGCCCATCCGCGACCAGGGAGCGCAGCACGGGCACGACCTCGGCCCGGACCTGGTCGATATCGGCCACCAGCAGCTGGGCGATCGCGTCGAGCGCCGCCCGTGCGGTCAGCGAGCCATCGGCGACCGAGAGGTATGCCGCGGTGGCCGTCTCCACGCGCACGACCCGCCGGAGCCCGCTCCCCTGCCGGATCTCGATGACCGACGGGTCGTCGGCGCCGGGCACGCCGTGACGGGCCTCGGTGACATCGTCGGCGCAGCGCCAGGCGACGTCGAGGAGCTCGTCGTCGGAGTGCTCGGCCAGCCAGGTGCGCGCACGGAGCCCGGCGAGCACCTGGGGGCCCATCGGCTGCGCCACCGGGTGCGGCACGTCGAGCAGGTCGACAAAGGGCTCACGCTCGGTGGCGGGCCGCTGGAGGGTGATGACCCCGAAGCCGATGGCCTCGACGTCGCGGGCGGCGAAGTCGTCGAGCCAGGCCTCATACATCTGCATGAACTCCGCTGTCGCGGAATGGTGCCCGCCATCGCGGGCCCATGTCTCGGCATACTGCGCCGGGTCCTGGACCTCCCGCTGGATGACCCACGCATCGAGGCCGGTGCCCGCCACCCAGGAGCGCACCCGGTCGGTCCAGCCGGACCCCGACGGGATCTCCCAGTTGCCGAGGAACTGCGCGATGCCACCGGGCGCCAGGACCGCACCGACACCGCGCACCAGGTCGGCGACGACCGTGTCACCGGCCTGGCCGCCGTCGCGGTACTCGAACATCGGCATGCTGGCCACCCGGGGGGTGATGACGAACGGCGGGTTGGAGACCACGAGGTCGAACTGCTCGCCCGCGACCGGCTCGAGCATGGAGCCCTGCCGGATCTGCCAGTCGAGCCCGTTGAGCCCGGCGTTGAAGCGGGCGAACTCCAGGGCGCGCTCGGACAGGTCGGTGACCACGACCGAGCAGGCGTGCTCGCTCAGGTGCAGGGCCTGCACGCCACAGCCGGTGCCGACGTCGAGGGCCCGGGCCACCTCGGGGCGAGGTGTCCACGCGGCCAGCGTCATCGACGCCCCACCGATGCCGAGCACGTGGTCGCCGTGCAGGGGTCGGCGCGTGGCGACCTCGGAGAGATCGGAGGCGACCCACCAGGAGGAGTCGTCCGCGGCATACGGCCGCAGGTCACAGGTCGCGACGACGGCGTCGCCCTCCTGCACGACCAGGCCCATCGCCAGCGCTCCCCCGACACCCAGGGTCGGCAGCGCCCGGGCCGCCTCGGCGGTGTCGACGGCGTCGCCGAGGGTGAACAGGCGCACGAGAGTGGCGGTCGGCGAGCCGGCGCTCGAGGTCACCCGGCGGGCAGGCAGGGTCTGCTCGCGGTCGAGCGCCGCGGACGCGACCGGGCCGAGGGTCTCGGCGACGGCCTCGACGGTGAAGGGCGCGGCGCTCAGGTCGGCCCGCAGGAGGGCGATGAGCGCAGCATCGGGACGGGGAGTGCGATGGCTCGGCATCAGCTGAACAGGTCTCCGATGAGGTTGCCGGCGCCGCCGCCGGACCCGCCGCCACTGGTCGTCGGCGGCACCCACTCGCTCGGCTGGACGATGACGAATCCCGGCCCGTGGAAGGCGTACTGGAAGGCCTCGCCGGTGCCGCCGCGCAGCATCGAGGAGACATTCATCGACGAGACGACCTGCGGGGTCAGGGTGGCCGACCAGCCCACGCAGGCCTGCACGTCGACATAGGTGGGCTGCTGGGAGCAGTCGAGGATGACCGGCTGGCCGACCGACGTGATGGCGACGGTCCCCTGCCCGGCGAGGGTGGTGTTGAACAGCCCGCCCGAGAGCACGCCGGCGCCCTGCACCCGCTTGATGTCCCACTCGATGGCGGAGTCGAAGGCGAGCAGGTTGCGGGCGTTGACGCTCAGGGCATCGCCGGTGAGGTCGATCAGATAGACATAGCCGGCCTCCTCGGCAAAGAACACCTCGCCGTTGCCGCTCACCCGCATGAGCGAGAGGTCCTCGCCGGTGACGACCTTCTTGAGGAATCGCTTTGCGCTGCCGGCCTTCTCGTGGGTGAAGGTGATCTGCCCCTGGTAGGCCACCATCGCCCCCTTGACCGCCAGCACGTCGCCGCCGAGGTGCACCCGCAGCATCTGCGGGTTCTGGAGCGCGAAGCGCTGCTCGGCCTGGACCTCGAGATTGCGCTGCTCGAAAAGGTTGGACTGCATGGGGCCCAGCCTAGGGCCCGGTCGTTGCCCAGGTCACCGGGACCGGACCACGCAGGAGGGGTATGCCGCGGGCCCGGGCCCGCGGCATACCCCTCCTGATGTGGGCGGCTCAGTCGCGCTCGTCGGCGGGGTAGCCGCCGTGGCCGTAGGCGTCGATCGCGTGGTCGGCGTGCTCCTCGTCGATGTCGGTGATCTGCGCGTCGCGGGCCTTGGCCGCGGCGACGGCTCCGATGAGGGCGACGGTGGCGACGGCGGCGATGCCATAGCGGATCGGCGCGTTGGCGCCCTCGCCGATGCTCAGGCCGACGACGGCCGGGGCGATGAGGACGGCCACGAGGTTCATCACCTTGAGCAGCGGGTTGATCGCCGGGCCGGCGGTGTCCTTGAAGGGGTCGCCGACGGTGTCACCGATGACGGTGGCGCCGTGGACGGTCGAGCCCTTCATGCCGATGCCGTCCTCGACGATCTTCTTGGCGTTGTCCCAGGCGCCACCGGAGTTGGCGAGGAAGACGGCCATGAGCGTGCCGGTGGCGATGGCGCCGGCGAGGAAGCCGGCGAGCGGCCCGACTCCGAGACCGAAGCCGACCGCCATGGGGGCGAGCACGGCGAGCAGGCCGGGCGTGGCCAGCTCGCGCAGGGAGTCGCGGGTGCACATGTCGACGACACGGCCATACTCCGGGCGGGCGGTGCCCTCCATGATCCCGGGGATGTCGCGGAACTGCCGGCGGACCTCGAGCACGATGGCGCCGGCGGCCCGGGTCACGGCGTTGATGGCCAGGCCGGAGAAGAGGAAGACGGTGGCCGCGCCGAGGAGCATGCCGATGAGTGCGCCGGGCATATAGACCTGGAAGGCCTGGAGCAGCTCGCCGACCTCCTGCTGGCTCGGCTTGGCCTCGACGAGGGCGCTGGTGACGGCGTCGTAGTAGGAGCCGAAGAGCGCGGTCGCGGCCAGGACGGCCGTGGCGATCGCGATGCCCTTGGTGATGGCCTTGGTGGTGTTGCCGACCGCGTCGAGGTCGGTCAGGACCGCCGCGCCGTTGGCGTCGACATCGCCGGACATCTCGGCGATGCCCTGGGCGTTGTCGGAGACCGGCCCGAAGGTGTCCATCGCGACGATGACGCCGACGGTGGTCAGCAGCCCGCAGCCGGCGAGGGCGATGAGGAAGAGCGAGAGCGTCAGCGAGCCGCCGCCGAGGAGGAAGGCGAGATAGACGGCCACGCCGATGACGGCGGCCGTGAAGACGGCCGACTCCATGCCCAGGCCGATGCCGGCGAGGACGACGGTGGCCGGCCCGGTGCGGGCACTGCGCGAGACGGTGAAGGCCGGGGCCTGGTCGGCGCCGGTGTAGTAGCCGGTGAGCCAGAGGATCACGCCGGCGAGGACGATGCCGATGACGACCGCTGCGACGGAGATGGCCCGCGGGTCGCCGGTCAGCTGCGCGATCGTCTCGTCGACGCTGCCGAGCTCGGCGAAGGTCCCGGGCAGATAGACATAGGCAGCGACGGCGGAGAGCAGGGCGGAGATCGCGGCCGCGAGGTAGAAGCCGCGGTTGATCGCCTGGAGCGCCGTCTGGCCGGGGCGGGTCTTGACCAGATAGACGCCGAGCAGCGCGGTCAGGGCGCCGATGGCGGGGATGATCAGCGGGAAGACCAGGCCATAGGCGCCGAATGCCGCGGAGCCGAGGATGAGCGCGGCGACCAGGGTCACGGCATACGACTCGAAGAGGTCGGCGGCCATGCCGGCGCAGTCGCCGACGTTGTCACCGACGTTGTCGGCGATCGTGGCGGCATTGCGCGGGTCGTCCTCGGGGATGTTGTTCTCGACCTTGCCGACGAGGTCGGCGCCGACGTCGGCGGCCTTGGTGAAGATGCCGCCGCCGACCCGCATGAACATCGCGAGGAGCGCTGCGCCGAAACCGAATCCCTCCAGGACCTTGGGGGCGTCGCCGCGATAGGCGAGGACGGCCGCCGAGGCCCCGAGCAGCCCGAGGCCGACGGTGAACATGCCGACGACGCCGCCGGTGCGGAAGGCGATGCGCATGCCCTCGTCGCGGCCGTTGTCGTGGCGGGCCGCCGCGGCGACGCGCACATTGGCCTTGACCGCGGTCTGCATGCCGAGGTTGCCGATGACCGCGCTGAAGGCCGCGCCGATCACAAAGAAGACCGAGCGCCCGATGCGCTCGGCCATCGACCCCGCCGGGAGGAACATCAGCACGATGAAGACCAGCACCACGAAGATGCCGAGGGTGCGGAACTGGCGGCGCAGATAGGCCTGCGCGCCCTCCTGCACCGCGGTGGCGATCTCGCGCATCCGCTCGGTGCCGGCGTCGGCCGCGAGCACCTGCCCGCGGAAGACCAGGCCCATGGCCAGTGCGATCAGGGAGATGACCGCGACCGCGATCACCAGGGTCAGGTTGAGCCCCTCCAGGGTCAACTCATTGGCCATACCATCCTCCTCGACGGTGCAGGTGTGGCAGACGTTACTCCCGGTCAGGCGGGTTTGGCGCCCGGACGCCTGATCGGCGGCGGGTCAGCGGGCGGGCCCGCCCCGCCGGGTCACTCCTGGGCGAGGGCCGCGTCGACGGAGTCGAAGATGCGGAAGACCTTGTCGAGACCGGTGATCGTGAAGACCTTGAGGATGCGCTCCTGGGTGCAGACCAGGGCGAGCGAGCCGTCGAGGACGCGGACGTGCTTGAGGCGGCCGACGAGCACGCCGAGGCCGGTCGAGTCGAGGAAGCCGACGCTCTCGAGGTCGATGACCAGGTGCGGGTGGCCGCTGTCGATGAGCCGGTCGAGGGAGTCGCGCAGCTGGGGAGCGGTGTAGACATCGATCTCGCCGTCCACGGTCACGACCGTGGGCGCGCCCTCGGTGCTCGAGACGGACAGGTCCACAGCATTCCTCTCTTGCGCGTGCTCGCGACGCGCTGACAAGCGGTTATCCGGCCCAACTGTATGCGGTCGACCCGCACATCCCTAGCAGGGACTTGTCCACAGGTCGGAGTCTGTCCGGGCGCGGGCCGGGGCCGGCGCACCTAGGATGCCGCGTGTCCGTCGACGGGCGCCACAACCTGTGGGGGTGGGCACCGTCACCCACGCGCCGATCACCCGGAGGAGAGCCGTGCCGACACCGCTGCTCCTCGGGGCCGCCGCCCTGGCCGCCGGCGGCGGCTGGGCCGCCCGGTCGTGGCTCCGGCACGGCGGTCATCTGCGCGAGGGCGAGCACGCCCTCCCGCGGCACGCCTGGCAGTGGGTCCCCGTGGCCAGCCTGCTGGCCGGCCTCGTGATGGCCGCGCCCCACCTCGACAGCGCCGTCCAGGCGATCGGGTATGCCGCGGCCGCACCCCTGCTGGTCACGCTCGCGGCCGTGGACCTCCAGGTCCGCCGCCTCCCCGACCGCCTCACCGCGCTGCTGGCCGCCCTGGCCGCGGGGCTGGCGACCCTGGCCGCCGCGACCGGCGGAGGCTGGGAGGCGTGGCGGCGGGCGCTGCTGGCGGGAGCGCTCCTGGGCCTGGCCTATCTCGTGCTGGCACTGATCGCCGGAGGCGGCGGCCTCGGCCTCGGAGACGTCAAGCTCGCGCCGGGCCTCGGGCTGCTGACCGGCCTGCTCGGGTGGTCGGCGGTGGTGACCGCCACCTTCCTGGCCTTCCTCTCCGGGTCGCTGCACGCGGCATACCTGCTCGCGAGGGGGCATGGGCGCAAGGCGACGCTGCCCTTCGGGCCGCATCTCGTGGTGGGCACGGTGCTGGCCGTGGCCGTGGGGTGACGCCCGGGGCGCGGCCGACTGTCGGCGCCCTGATCTACGGTGGCGGCGATGCCCTCACTGCCGCCACTGCACGCGTCCGGGTCCTTTGACCCCGACGCGGAGCTGACGCGCCTGGCCAGCGGCCCCCGGCAGGGCCGGCTGGTCCACCGCGAGGTCGTGCCACGACGCGAGGCCGAGCGTGCGGAGTGGCCCGAGTGGGTCGCGCCGCCGGTCTATGCCGCGTTCGCCTCGGCCGGCATCGGCACGCTGTGGTCGCACCAGCGGGAGGCCGCCGACCTCGCCCATGGCGGCAGCAATGTCGTGCTCGCGACCGGCACGGCCTCGGGCAAGTCCCTCGGCTATCTGCTGCCCGTGCTCAGTGCGGTCGTCGACGGCGCCGCCGCGCCCAACGGCCGGGGTGCCACCGCGCTCTATCTCTCCCCCACCAAGGCGCTCGCCGGCGACCAGGCCGCCCGGCTCCAGCGGCTGGCCATCCCGGGCGTGCGCCACGCGGTCTATGACGGCGACACCCCCACCGACGAGCGGCGGTGGATCCGCGACCACGCCCAGCTCGTGCTCTCCAACCCCGACCTGGTGCACCACTCGCTGCTGCCCATGCACGAGCGGTGGGCCTCCTTCCTGCGCGGGCTGCGCTATGTCGTGGTCGACGAGTGCCATATCTATCGGGGCGTCTTCGGCTCCCACATCGCCGCGGTGCTGCGCCGGCTGCGTCGGGTCGCCGCGCGCTACGGCTCCTATCCCACCTTCGTCCTGGCCTCCGCGACCGTCGACTCCCCCGCCGAGCACGCCTCAGCCCTGGTCGGTATGCCGTGTGTGCCGGTCGAGCGCGACGGCTCCCCGCGCGAGGCGATGACCGTGGGGCTGTGGGAGCCCGAGACGGCCGGGGACGGCAGCCGCCGGTCGGCCACGACCGAGGCGGCCGAGCTCCTCGCCACGCTCGTCGGCGATGGGGTGCAGACGGTGGCCTTCGCGCGCTCGCGGGCCGGGGTGGAGGCGCTGTCGACCTCTGCCCGGCGACTGCTCGCGGGGGTGCGACCGGGCAGCGAGGCGGCGGTCGCGGCATACCGCGGTGGCTATCTGCCCGAGGAGAGACGCGACCTGGAGCGCGGACTGCGCACCGGTGAGCTGCTGGGCGTCGCCGCGACCAATGCCCTCGAGCTCGGCGTCGACATCTCGGGGCTCGACGCCGTGCTGCTCGCGGGCTGGCCCTCGAGGCGGGCGTCCTTCTGGCAGCAGGCCGGCCGGGCCGGGCGCAGCGGATCCCGCTCTCTCGCAGTGCTCGTCGCCGCGGATGACCCGCTCGACACCTATCTGGTCCACCACCCGGAGGCGATCTTCGGGCAGCCGGTGGAGACCACTGTCATGGACCCGTGGAATCCCAATGTCATCGGGCCGCACCTCGGGGCGGCGGCGGCCGAGCTGCCGCTGCGCGAGGAGGACCTGGCCGACTGGGGGCCGCAGGCGCGCGAGCTGGTCAACATCCTCGTCGCCCGGGGCGTCCTGCGCCGGCGGCCCGCGGGGTGGTACTGGGCGCGCGAGGACCGGGCCGCCGACCATGTCTACCTGCGCGGGGCCGGCGAGACGGTCGCGATCGTGGAGCGGCGCAGCGGCCGGGTGATCGGCACCGTCGACGACTCCTCGGCGCACGCACAGGTCCACACCGGGGCTGTCCACCTGCACCAGGGCGAGACCTATGTCGTGACCGCGCTCGATCTCGAGGCCGCCACCGCAGACGTGGTGCGCGGCGACCCGGGCTGGAGCACCCACGCGCAGTCCGAGAGCTCCTTCGAGATCCTCGACGAGGAGCGCTCGATCACCTGGGGAGCAGCACGGATCTGCTTCGGGCCGGTGCGGGTGACCACCCAGGTCACCTCCTTCCTGCGGCGGCTGCCGAGCGGCGAGATCATCGGCCGCCATCCCCTCGACCTGCCTGCCCGGTCGCTGCGCACCAAGGCGGTGTGGTGGACCCTGCCCGTCGAGGAGCTCGCCCTGGCCGGGGTCGGCGAGGCCGACGCGCCCGGCGCGCTGCATGCCGCCGAGCATGCCGCGATCGGCATGCTCCCGCTCGTGGCCACCTCCGACCGGTGGGATGTCGGCGGGGTCTCCACGCTGGTCCATCCCGACACCGGCCTGCCGACGGTGATGGTCTATGACGGGCACCCCGGCGGGGCCGGCTTCGCCGAGCGCGCCTTCGAGGCGTTCCAGGCCTGGACCTCCGCCACCCGGGAGGCGATCCGGTCCTGCCCCTGCCAGCGCGGGTGCCCTGGGTGCGTGCAGTCGCCCAAGTGCGGCAACGGCAACGAGCCCCTCGACAAGGCCGGCGCGGTGGCGCTGCTCTCACACCTCCTTTCGGAGGGTCCCCCGGAGGGTCAGCGCGCATCTGGGCAGGTGGGCGGCTAGCCTCGACGCACGATGGACTCTTTTGTCCCCACATACCTGGAGGTCTCATCGTGATCCTGCTCGGCCTGCTCCTCATCCTGCTCGCCATCGGTCTGGGCGCCCTGCTCTACCTGGCGACCTACGACCAGACCGGCGCCAACGCCGCCCTCGACCTCGACGCCGGCCCCTTCTCGGCCAGCGTCCACCCGCTGTGGCTCGTCATCGGCGGCGCCCTGGCCATGCTCCTGCTCTGGATGGGCTGGGCCCTGATCCGCGCCTCCGCCCGCAGCAAGGCCAAGCGCCGCCGTGAGAACAAGGAGCTGGAGCGCCAGGCCCAGGCCGACCGCGCGGAGCGGGAGCGCCTCGCCGCGCAGCAGACCCGCGAGCGCCAGGTGGGCGAGCGGGAGCGCTTCGACACCGGCTCGACCGCCGAGGGCCGATACACCGACCGCGAGCGCTACTGACCGACTGCGCTGCCGACCGCGAGCGCCACTGAGCGACAGCGCTGCCGACCGAGAGTGTCAGGGCAGGGGGCCGCCACCGATCCGGTGGCGGCCCCTTCCGTCTCGGCGCTGACTCCGATTCATACCCCCTGGGGTATATGATGCTGCTCCCTGACCTCGTCGACGGAGAACCGTGGTGGCCCTGCCAGTCCTCACCCTGAGCCTCGCCGTGCTGGTCGGGGTGCTGCTCGGTCTCCTCGGCGGCGGCGGCTCGATCCTGACCGTGCCGCTGCTGGCCTATGTCGCCCAGCTGCCGGCCAAGGAGGCCATCGCCACCTCGCTCGTCGTGGTCGGCACGACGAGCGCCGTCGCCGCGGTCTCGCACGCCCGGGCCGGGCGGGTCCAGTGGCGCACCGGGCTCGTCTTCGGCGCCGCGGGCATGGTCGGCGCCTATCTCGGCGGCCGGCTCTCCGAGCTGTTCGACGGCAAGGTCCTGCTCATCATCTTCGCGGTGGTCATGCTCGTGGCCGCGGTCGCGATGATCCGCCCCCGCCACGAGCCCGACCCCGACGCCGTCCCCGACCACCTCCCGGTGGCCCGCACCCTCGCCCAGGGCCTTGGCGTCGGCGTGATCACCGGCCTGGTCGGCGCCGGCGGCGGCTTCCTGATCGTGCCCGCCCTGGCACTCCTCGCCGGCCTGCCGATGCAGCTGGCCGTCGGCACCTCCCTGGTGGTCATCGCCATGAACTCCGCGGCAGCCCTGGCCGGCTATGTCGCCTCGACCCGCATCGACTGGACCACCGCCGGGCTGGTGACCCTCGCGGCGGTGGCCGGGTCCTTTGTCGGAGCCGCGCTGACCAGCCGGGTCGAGCCGGCGCGGCTGCGCCGCGCCTTCGGCTTCTTCGTGCTCGCGATGGGCGCCTTCCAGCTCACCAAGGAGCTGGTGGGCTTCTGAGCCGCAACCCCTAACCGGCGCCCATGCCAGGGCCGGCCCGCGCGGCCCCGTCGGCACTGCGCGGCAACCCCGGCAGCGGGGCGGAGATGACCGCCCGGACCCGCACCACGGCGACACCCGCGCCGTCGAGACCGCAGGCGGTCATCGTCGTGCCGTTGCGGGCCGTCACGGTGGAGGCTGCCGCGCACGCCTGCCCCGGGCTGCCGCCGGACTGCCAGGTCGCCGCCGCGGCGAGCGCCCCCAGATCGGCCCCGGCGCGCGCGGTGTGGGTCGCCCGGACGGTCGAGACCACCGACAGCGCGCCGACGACCAGGACGAGCACCGCCCCGATCGCCCCGACGACAAGCACCGTCCCCGAACCACGCTCCCCCGCCACACGGGACCGTCCCGGCCTCATGGCCCAGCCCCTCCCCCTGCGAGGGACTGCTCGACGACCGCCACGGCAGTCGCCCTGGGGCTGAAGGAGACTCCGGCCAGCCGGAGCAGCCCTCGGGGGCGGCCGACGACGGTGACGCTCGATGACGCATCGCCGGCACTGACCGAGACCGCGGCCCCGGCCGGTGCGGCCTGGCGGGCCGCACTGCTGCCCGCCCCCGTCTCCCCACGCGCCACCAGTCGCACCCCGGCTCGGGCCGCGTCGACGCAGCGGATCTGGTCGACGCCGGTCATCACGGCCGAGAGCGCGAGCGCCAGCACGAGCAGGAGCGCCGGCATGGCGACGGCCAGCTCGGCCGTCGCCATGCCTGCATCCCGACGAGGGGACACGGTCAGGAACCCGTCCCCAGCGCCGCGGTGATGACACCGGCCAGCGCGGACTTCACCGGCCCCGACTTCACCACCACCATCAGCACCGCGGCGAACGCGCACGCGGCCAGCGTGCCCACGGCATACTCCGCCGTGGTCATCCCGGCCTCCGCACGCTCCTGAAGCCGCCTGAATCGACGGACCAGTCGATTGGTCATGAGCCATTTCCCTTCGCTCCCAAGGGGATTGGAGACTCTCTCCCCGGCTGTCGCCGGCCCCTCACCCAAGGCTGGCGAGCGCCTTGGCGCGGGGCGAGGGGTGGCTGCGGAGCTGTGGACGAGGGCGGGCGGCGGCGCGGGCCTGTGGACAGCGGCTCAGCGGCCCATCTGGTCCGTGGCCGGGCGGCCGGCGGCGATGAGCCGGCCGGGCTGGTCGCCGGCCTGCGCCCACTCCCCGGGGATCTCGACCACGGCCAGCGAGGAGGTGCGCATGCGCACGCCCTCGCCCGTGAGGAGCCGGATGGCCTCCTCCATGGCCGGGTTGTGTCCGACCACGACCGCGTGCCTCGCCGTGGCGGGCAGCGAGCGCACCACCTCGAGCACATCCTCACCGTCGAAGGTGTAGAGGTCCTCGTCGGCCATGGCCCGCACCTGGCCCGGGAGCTCGTCGGCGACCAGCTCCCAGGTCTGCATCGCCCGGGCCGCCGTCGAGACCACCGCCAGATCGACAGGGGGCAGCTCCGCCGCCAGCCAGGTGCCGGTCTCGGGCGCCTGGGCACGTCCGCGCGCGGCCAGCGGCCGGTCGTGGTCGCCGGCCGAGGTCGACCAGTCGGACTTGGCGTGGCGGATCAGCGTCAGGGTGTGCACGCGGCAAGTCTGACGTGGGCGGGCGTGCTCGGCCAGCCCCGCCCGGAGCAGCACAATGGCCATATGAGCCGCCGCCAGTTGCCCACGATGCTCGACCTGACCGGCCGCACCGCAGTGGTCACCGGGGCGGGCAGCCCCACCGGCATCGGGTATGCCGCCGCCCGTCACCTCGCCGAGCTCGGCGCCTGCGTGGTGCTCGGCGCGACGACGGAGCGCGCCCATGACCGGGCGGATGAGCTTGTGGCGCAAGGGCATCGGACCATCGGCGTCACCGGCGACCTGACCGAGCCGGAGGCGGCCGCCGACCTGGTCGCGGCAGCGGTGCGTGAGACGGGCCGTCTCGACATCGTCGTCAACAACGCGGGGATGGTCTCGGTCCGTGACGGCGACTACCTCGGCGGCGACCTCGCCGGCACTCCGCCCGAGCAGTGGCGCGCCTCCCTGGCGCGCAATCTCGACACGGCATACCTCGTCTCGAGGAAGGCGCTCCCGCACCTGCGCGTCTCGGGGTCGGGCCGGCTGATCATGGTGGCGAGCATGACCGGACCTCTGCTGGCGATGCGCCAGGAGGTGGCCTATGCCGCGGCCAAGGCCGGGATGGTCGGCCTCGCCAGGGCGCTGGCAGTCGACGAGGGGCGCCACGGGCTGACCGTCAACGCGGTCGCGCCGGGCTGGATCGCGACCGGCTCGCAGACCGACCATGAGCGCGCCCAGGGCGAGGCCACTCCCCTCGCGCGCTCGGGCACGCCCGCCGAGGTGGCCTCGGCCATCGGCTGGCTCGCCTCGCCGGGAGCCTCCTATGTCACCGGCCAGCTGATCGTCGTCGACGGGGGCAATGGCGTCGCCGAGGAGCACCTGCCCTGACCCTGCTCGCCGGAGGCCTGCGACCACCGCGGGACCGGCCCTCTCAGCCGGCCAGTGCGCCGCGTGCCAGGGCCAGCACCAGCGGGACCACCGTCGTGAGCCCGAAGGCCGGGAGGAAGGCCAGGCCCAGCGGCAGGACGAGCAGCACACCGGCACGTCCGACGGCGGCCTCGACCCGGCGCGACTCGCGGTCGCGGACCTCGACGGCGGCCCGCTCGACGAGGTCGGCGGGCGCGGCGCCGGCTGTCAGCGCGATGCGCCAGGCGAGCGCGGCGGGCCGCCACACCTCGGGGGCGAACTCCCATGCGGCAGAAGGCTCCAGCCCCCAACGATGGGCCGCAGCCACCGACTCCAGGTGGCGCCGCACGGCACCGTCACACTCGCCGGCGACGTGCTCGAGCGCCTCGACCGGCCCGATGCCCGAGCGCAGCGCCAGGGCGAGCAGGATCAGGGCGTCAGCGACCTCGGCGGGGGTGCCGGCCCGGTCAGGGTCAGCAGCGGCCTCACCCGCGACGCCGTCGGAGTCTGGGGACGCGCCGGCGCTGGCGAAGCCCGGCCCGCCGTGCGCTGACCGCCCGGAGCCCGGCCGCACACCGGCCTGGGGGCCGCCCCGCGCTCCCGCCCGGGGCGGCCAGAGCAGCACCGCGAGGGCGACCAGGGCGCCGACCACCGCCGCGGCATGGGGGCCAGCCTCGAGCAGGCTCACCGCGGCCCCATGAGCCGCCCACCTCATCGGACCTCCTCGGGTCGCAGGGCACGCGCCAGGAGCCGGCGGGACCACCACCAGCCGGCCAGGGTCAGCACGATGCCGGCCGCGAGACACACCGGGGCCGCCGCGGATGACCCATAGAGCTCGCCGGGCGACATGCCCAGCAGCCACCCGACACCCGGCCCCACGGCGGGCAGCAGCGTGAGCAGCCACATGGACGCGCGCGGCCCCGAGGCCGCCGCATCGACGCGGCGGCCGTCGGCCTCCTGGGCACGCAGCACCGACCCGGCCGTGGCGACGGCGCCCGCCAGCGGCGAGCCGAGCCGGTCGCTCAGCGTCCAGGCCCGGCCGATCAGCCCGCAGTGCTCCCCCTCGTCGGAGCACCACACCGGGCCGAGCGCCGCACCCGTGGCCGCCGCGGCCTCGAGCCGGCCCACCAGCGCGGTGAGCGAGGCGGGGGCGGACTCGGCGGCGATCGCCAGGGCCTGGGAGGGCGGCAGGCCCGCGGCGAGGCAGGGCGCGAGCGCCTCGGCGAGGTCGGCCACCTCACCGGCCTCGCTGGACCGGCGGCTGGCTCGGCGCAGCCGGACCAGCCCGGCCAGCGCTGCCCACGCTCCGCTCCGGGCCTGAGGAGGCGCGTCCCTCCTCGGGCCCAGCCGTGGCCGGGCCGGCCACAGGAGCACCGCCGTCGCTGACAGCACTGCTGCCAGCACCGCCGGGGCGGGGAACTCAGCCGGCATGCCGACCACCACCCGGTCGGACATCGAGCGCGAGACGCCCGGCCAGTGCGGACCACGCCGCAGCGGGGACCAACCGGCCCGTGCTGTCGGCCTCGGCGGCGACCTCGGCCCGCACGAGCACGTCACGGCGGGTGAGGACCGAGACCGACTCGAGCACCCGGCCGCCGGGGCGCCGGGTGACGTGCAGGACGACGTCCACGGCGCTGGCCAGCTGGGCGTGCACCGCCTCGCGGGCCATCCCGGCCAGGGCCCCGAGCGCCTCGAAGCGCGCCGGGACGTCGAGCGGTGAGTTGGCATGGAGCGTCCCGCACCCGCCCTCGTGACCGGTGTTGAGTGCTGCCAGCAGCTCGCGGACCTCGGCGCCGCGGACCTCGCCGACCACCACGCGGTCGGGTCGCATGCGCAGGGCCTGGCGCACGAGCTGGACCATCGTCACCTCGCCGAGGCCCTCGACATTGGGATGGCGGGCCTGGAGCCGGACGACGTGGGGGTGGCCGACCGCCAGCTCGCGGACGTCCTCGACGACCAGCACCCGCTCGTCGGCAGGCACGAGCCCGAGCATCGCCGCGAGCAGGGTCGTCTTGCCCGAGCCGGTGCCACCGGTGACGACAAAGGACACCTTGCGCTCCACCAGCGCCTGCACGACCTCGAGGCCACGGGCACAGAGCATGCCCGTGCCGGCCAGGTCGCCCAGCGTCAGCCCGCGGGCCCGCGGGACCCGGAGACTGATGTGGGCCCCGCCGTCGACGAGTGGCGGGAGCATCGCGTGCAGTCGCACGCCGCCGGGCAGGAGCCCGTCGACCCACGGCTGGCTCTCGTCGAGGCGCCGGCCGGCGATGCCCGCCAGGCGCACCGCGAGGCGGCGGACCTCCTCGCTGCTCCCCAGGCGCACGGCGGTGATGTCGAGCCCGCCGCCTCGATCGGCCCAGACGGTGCCGTCGCCGTTGACCAGGACATCGGTCGTCTGGGGATCGGCGACCAGCTGCTCGAGCTCGCCGAGCCCCAGCGTGGCCGCGGCGAGGCGGCCGGTCTCGACGGCCAGCCCGGCCACACCCAGCTGGGGGCCCTGTGCGGCAAGGACATCGGCGATCGCGCGACTGTCTGGCGCCTGCCCCTGGCGGATCCGGTCACGGATCCGCTCGTCGAGCCCGCTCATGCCGACTCGCCCAGGGCCGGCCGCGCCGCCAGCGCTTCGGAGGGCGCCAGCGCCTCGGCGCGCGGCTCCTGCTGCGCGAGCCACCCGTCCAGCTCGGCGGCGATGAGCCGCACATGCCTGCTGTCGCCGGGTGGCTGGCCCCGGGCGGCCTCGCGCCGCACCCGTGCCTCGTCGGGCCAGGGACGCAGCAGCGCCAGCCCGAGGTGCTCGGCCACCTGGGCGTGGAGGGGATCTCCGGCCTTGCGCGCGCGGGTCACCACACACGAGGCGACGCGCAGCCGCTCGGGCAGCGCGCCCACCACCGCCACGGCATCGCAGACGCCCCGGACCGAGACGCCCGCGAGCACGACCACCACATCGCACTCACCCACGAGATCGCCGCCGGCGACCAGCCCACGGCCCCTCGGCAGGTCGAGCACCGTGCGCTCATGGACACTGGCCAGCGCCTCGACGGCCTCCTCGATCACCTCGGGTGCCGGGCGCGGCCCCACCGCCCGCCCCGAGGAGGAGAGCACCCGCACGCCGTCTCCCGCGCGCGGGAGTGCCGCACTCAGCCGCCTGCCGTCGAAGCCTCCCCGCGCCTCGGCCAGGTCGTCCCAGCGCAGCCCCGCGGCATGCTCGGCGCAGGCGGTCACATCGAGCCCGCCCATGCCCACCGACCCGTCCACCAGTGCGACCGGCGAGCTCGCTGACCAGCACCGCGCCAGACCGGCCGCCAGCGTCGAGGCACCGAGACCACCCGAGGCGCCCAGCACCCCGACGACCAGACCGCGTGTGTTGTCCATGGCCCAAGCCTCGGGCGGCGCGCGCAACCGGCATGGGTGGCCGAGCGGATCTGTGGACAGGCCGCCGCGGCGGCGGACCCCTGTGGACAGGTGGCGACGGACGGGCGACAGCGGCCCGCCGACGGCGGTGGGCCCGAGCGGAAGCGGCAGAAGAAAGGGGACGGCCCCGGTCGGGGGGACAACCGGGGCCGTCTACGCGCCATGCTCCGGGGGGGGAGGAGCCGGTGCGCAGGTCGCTCAACCCGAAGGGAGCGAACACCCAAGTATTGGCCTTGCGCGGGTGTTATGCAAGCCGAACAACCACTTATCGCGAAAACCTACTCGGAAGTCACCCTTAGGTAGGTCCCGTTCACGGAGGTGTGCTCCCCTCGTCGCCTCGGTGCGCTTCACTCGCCGCCCCGACGCCTCGGCGCGGGCCGGCCGGTCCCGCCCGCAAGTCAGGCCGTGTCTGTGCGTCCGGCGAGCACGGCGTCGGCCACCCGCATCCCCTCCGCGGCCCCCCGCTCGACGGCCGAGCAGCAGTGCTCCAGCCACAGCCGCACCCCATCCTCGGTCCCCAGGGCGTATGCCGCGAGCGCACCGACATAGGAGGCCCCGCCGCCGGCGCCGTGCCCGGCCTCGGGCACGGCCACACCGGTGGGGTCGAGCCCGCTCGCCTGGATGACCGCCCGCTCCATGGCCCGCGCCACGACGCCGTTGCCCCGGACGAACGGGCGCATGGTGGCGACCTCGGCGTGGACCAGTGCGGCGACGACGAGCGCGGGCACCCGGTCTGCCGCCAGCAGGATGTCGACGACCCCGCCGAGCCGCTCGCGGACCTCGTCGGCCGAGGGCGCGGGCCCGATCTCGAGGAGCTCGCGGGCGTCCTCGCCCTCGATGCGGGGCCGCCCGAGCTGCTCCGGTGCCACGAGGTCGGCGGCGGCAGCGACGTGCAGCCGGGCGAGGGCCTGGAGGGGCGCGGTGGTCACGCTCGCGCGCACATGCTCGGACTCGGCCGTGGCCTGGACCACGCCGCGCATCACCTGCTCGACCGGGTCGAGCTGCTCGGGCCACGGGCGCAGCCCGACCATGACCTCGCGGACGATGTCGGCCGGCAGCGTCGCGCCCTCGAGCTCACCCGACGCGGACGCGCCGCGCACCCGCGACTCGGCGGCGGCCTCGGGGATCCTCCTGCGCAGCGCCTGGTGCCAGCGCAGCTGCGTGCAGGCGTCCCGGGCCGCCCCGATGCGGTCGGGCAGACCGGGCAGCTGGGCGAGTGAGGTCAGCGCGGAGACGAGATCGGACACGGCCGACAGCCTAGAGTTCACCTCGTGCGTAGTGGCATCCACCTCCCGACGGCGGTCCTGACCGCGGGGACCCTGATCGTGGTGTGGGCGCTGCTCCTCCTGCGCAGCCGCAGCCGCTCGCGCTCTCGTGGCTTCCTGTCCGCCACCGACCGGGCGACCTACGAGACCCTGCACACCGCCTCGCTCGCCGGCCGGCAGCTGCGGCACGGGCTGGGACCCGAGAGCGCCCGTGAGGCCGCCGGCTATCTGCGCTCCATGCTCACCGCCCGGGCCATCGCGATCTGCGACACCCATGCCGTGCTCGCCTGGGACGGCGAGGGCGAGCACCACCGGCCGCGGGCCCACTCCGACGCCCAGCCCGCCCTGCGCGGGGCAGGGACGACCGTGCTCGACCAGCGCGATGTCGCGTGCAATGACCCCAACTGCGAGCTGCTGAGCGCGGTGGTCGCGCCCCTGGTCGTGGACGAGCACGTGGTGGGTGCGCTTACGGCATACGGCCCGCACACCGACGCCGGACTGGCCCGGGCGACCGAGGAGGTGGCCCAGTGGGTGGCGGCGCAGGTCGAGCTCGCCGACCTCGACCAGCAGCGCACCCGCGCGATGGAGGCCGAGCTCCAGGCGCTGCGGGCGCAGATCTCCCCGCACTTCGTCTACAACTCCCTCGCCGCCATCGCCAGCTTTGTCCGCACCGACCCCGGCCGCGCGCGCGAGCTGCTGCTGGAGTTCGCCGACTTCACCCGCTATGCGCTGCGCCGGGCAGGTCAGTTCACCACCCTCGCCGAGGAGCTGCGCAACTGCGAGCGCTATCTGGTCCTGGAGCAGGCGCGCTTCGGCGACCGGCTCAAGATCAACCTGCTCATCGCCCCCGAGTCGCTGCCGACGACTGTGCCCTGCCTCGCGGTCCAGCCCCTTGTCGAGAATGCCGTGCGCCATGGCCTCGCGGGCAAGGTCGGCCCCGGCACGGTCACCATCACCGCCCGTGACATCGGGGCCCAGACCGAGATCTCCATCGAGGACGACGGGGTGGGCGCCAACCCCGAGCACATCCGGGGGGTGCTCGACGGCGAGGTGCGCAGCGACTCGGTCGGGCTCGGCAATGTCGACGCCCGGCTGCGCCAGATCTATGGCGACGATCTCGGGCTGGTCGTCGAGACCGCCCCGGGCGCGGGCATGAAGGTCACATTCACCGTGCCCAAGTACGCCCCGGGCGTGCACGTCTCGTCGTAGCATCCGAGGCATGGCCAGCGACACACCCCCGGGGACAGGCTCCGGCCTGCCCACCGGCGGGGGCGATGAGGAGGCCGGGCCCACCCTCAGCGCACTGGTGGTCGACGACGAGTTCCCCGCACTGTCCGAGCTGACCTATCTGCTGCGCGAGGACGGCCGGATCGGCGAGATCATCACCGCCCAGTCCGGTACCGACGCGCTGCGGGCGCTCGAGGACCGCAAGGTCGACGTCGTCTTCTCCGACATCTCCATGCCCGGCCTGTCCGGCATGGAGCTGGCCCGCGTCATCTCCCGCTTCACCGAGCGACCCCAGATCGTCTTCGTCACCGCCCACGACGCCCACGCGGTCGACGCCTTCGCGGTCCAGGCCACCGACTACGTCATGAAGCCGGTGCGCGAGGAGCGCCTGCGCGAGGCGATCCGCCGCGTGGTGGCCCAGCTCTCCGGCGCCGCCCCAGCGGCGGAGGGCGGCCTCGAGGACGAGACGATCCCGGTCGAGCTCGGCGGCGTCACGCGCTTCATCAACCGCTCCGACATCCGCTATGCCCAGGCCCAGGGCGACTACGCCCGGCTACACACCGCCACCGGCTCACACCTCGTCCGCATCCCACTGGCCACCCTCGAGGAGCGTTGGGGCCCAGCGGGTTTCGTGCGCATCCACCGCTCCACCCTCGTCGCGATGCCGCACATCAAGGAGGTCCACATGGACCACGGCCGGTGCACCGTCATCGTCGAGGGCGTCGAGCTCCAGGTGAGCCGGCGGCATACCCGCGAGCTGCGCGACCGGCTGCTGCGCACACCGCTGCAGAGCCCGCCCGGCGGGCGCGCGTGACCGACCTGCCCGGCGAGCACGCGCAGGATCGGGGCGGCCCGGCCGCCGGCGAGCCAGCCGCCCCGGCGCGCGTGCGGGTGACCAGCTCGAGGCGCGGGGCGCGGCCCGACCACAGCCGGCCGGTCAGTCGTGAGCTGCGCGAGCAGACCGGCCTCGGCGAGGTCTATCTGGCGGGGCTGATGCGCGCCCAGCTGCGGCTCTCGCTGACCGTGCTGGGCATCGTCGCCGTGGGCCTGGGGGCCTTCCCGCTGCTCTTCCTCCTCGTGCCGCCCACCCGGGGCCTGCATGTGGGCCCGGTGCCCTTCCCCTGGCTCGCCCTCGGCGCGGCCGTCTATCCGGTCGCGTGGCTGGTCTCGCACTACTACGTGCGCCAGTCCGAGCGCATCGACGACGACTTCGCCGACGTGGTGTCGACCTCGTGACCCCGAGCGCGCCATGAACGACCTGTATGCCGTCACCGCGATCGGGCTGGTCTGCGCCGTCACGCTCATTGTGGGTGCCTTCGGACTGCGCCTGTCGCGCACGACGAGCGACTTCTATGTCGCCGGCCGCACCGTCACCCCCGGCCGCAACGCCAGCGCCATCAGCGGCGAATACCTCTCTGCCGCCTCCTTTCTCGGCGTCGCGGGTCTGGTCTATGCCCGCGGCGCCGACATGCTGTGGCTGCCGGTCGGCTACACGGTCGGCTATGTCGTGCTGCTCACCCTGGTCGCGGCGCCACTGCGTCGCTCCGGCGCCTACACCCTGCCCGACTTCGCCGAGGCGCGGCTGGAGTCCAAGGTCGTCCGCGGCCTGAGCAGTGCCCTGGTCATCGGGATCGGGTGGCTCTATCTGGTGCCCCAGTTCCAGGGCGCCGGTCTGGCGATGGCCGCGGTGACCGGGTGGCCGTCCTGGGTGGGCAGCCTGCTCGTCGTCGTCGTGGTCTTCCTGTCCGTCGCCGCGGGCGGCATGCGCTCGATCACCCTGGTGCAGGCGATGCAGTACTGGCTGAAGCTGACCGCCCTGGCCGTGCCTGCCTGCGTCCTGCTGTGGCTGTGGCTGCGCGACGGCGCCCCGCGCCCGCACATCCCGGCCGACGCCTCCGGCGAGTGGATCCTCCCCCTCAGCGGCTTCGGCGGCTACGACCACCCGACCTATCGCACCTACTCCACCCTGCTCGCGCTGTGCCTGGGCACCATGGGCCTGCCGCACGTGCTTGTGCGCTTCTACACCAACCCCGACGGGCGGGCCGCCCGCCGCACCACGGTCGCCGTCGTCGGTCTGCTCGGCCTCTTCTATGTCTTCACCCCGGTCTATGGGGTCCTCGGCCGGGTCTATCTGCCCGAGCTGCCCCTGGGCACCCTGCCCGACAGCCTGTCGCTGCGACTGCCCGCCGCGGTCGCCGACGGCCACCTCGCGGGCGTGCTCGGCGCGGTGCTCGCCGGTGGGGCCTTCGCGGCATTCCTCTCGACCGCCTCGGGCCTGGCCATGTCGGTGGCCGGCGCCATCGACCAGGACCTGCTGCGGGCTCGCCTGAAGCGGATCACCTCCGACGACGCCAGCGCCATCACGAGCTTCCGGTATGCCGCGTTCGCGGCGGTCGTGGTCCCCTATGCCCTCTCGACGGCCTTCGAGCCGCTCGGCCTGGCCACCACCGTGGGACTGGCCTTCGCGGTGAGCTCGGCGACCTTCTCGCCGCTGCTCGTCCTCGGCATCTGGTGGCGCGGGCTGAGCGTGACCGGCGCCATCGCCGGGCTCGTCGTCGGGGCCGGGCTGGCCATGACGGCCATCGTGCTGTCGGTGCTCATGCCCCAGGGCGGCTGGCTCGGCGCGGCCCTCGCCCAGCCGGGCGCCTGGCTGATCCCGCTCGTCTTCGCCGTCATCGTCATCACCTCGCTGGCCACCCCCGGCCGCATCCCCAAAGGCGCAGGTCGCACGCTTGTGCGGCTGCACACGCCGGAGTCGCTCACCGGCGCCGCCCACCCCAGCCGCCGCTGACCGACCGCTCGTCGCCCGGCGCGCACCACTCATCGGACTGTGACCTGCCGCACACCCGATCCGCTCCCCCGTCGGGCGAGCACCCGCCCGCAGCCGCTGCGCTGCGGCATACCCGCAGGTCACTCTTGGCGCGTCCGGCGCGGACTGCCACCAGCAGCCGCTCTTCCCATTGGAGGTCACCGTGAGCCACGAGGCGCGCGACTACACCGACAACGCGGATCCCTATCTCGCGTTGCAGCAGACCCAGGAGTTCGGCGACCTGCGCCGCAAGTTCCGTGGGTTCGTCTTCCCCATGACCGCGTTCTTCCTGGCGTGGTACTTCCTCTACGTCCTGCTCTCGATCTTCGCCCCCGACTTCATGGGCCAGAAGGTCTTCGGCAACATCAACATCGGTCTGCTGATGGGCCTCGGTCAGTTCGTGACGACCTTCGCGATCACGATGATCTACTCCCGTTGGGCCTCAAGGGAGTTCGACCCGCGCGCCGATGCCCTCGGCGCCAAGCTCGACGGCATCAAGGAGCACTGACCGATGGCAACCCTGACCCCCATGGCCGCCGGAGCGACCGTCGGCAACCCCTGGCTCAACATCGCGATCTTCGCGTCCTTCGTGATCGTCACGCTCGGCATCGTCATCAAGGTGGCGGCCGGCAAGAAGTCCGCGGGCGAGTACTACACCGGCGGCGCGTCCTTCTCCGGCACCCAGAACGGCATCGCCATCGCCGGTGACTACCTCTCTGCCGCAAGCTTCCTCGGCATCGCCGGCGCCATCGCCCTCCAGGGCTACGACGGCTTCCTCTACTCCATCGGCTTCCTCGTCGCCTGGCTCGTCGCCCTGCTGCTCGTCGCCGAGCTGATGCGCAACACCGGCCGCTTCACGATGGCCGACGTCCTCTCCTACCGCCTCAAGCAGCGCCCCGTGCGCATCGCCGCGGCCACCTCGGCGCTCGCGGTCAGCTTCTTCTATCTGCTGGCCCAGATGGCCGGCGCCGGTGGCCTCGTCTCGCTGCTGCTCGGCGTCTCCGGTGAGGCCGCCCAGAACATCGTCATCGCCGTCGTGGGCGCCGTCATGATCGCCTACGTCATGATCGGCGGCATGAAGGGCACCACCTGGGTGCAGATCATCAAGGCGATCCTGCTCATCACGGCCACGGCGATCATGACCGTCTGGGTGCTCGGCAAGTTCGGCTTCAACCTCTCCGGCCTCTTCCAGGGCGCCGTCGACACGGCCAAGGGCTCGGCCAACGAGAAGACCGTCGCCACCGCCGACAAGCTGCTCACCCCGGGCCTGAAGTACGGCAAGACCGACACCACCAAGATTGACTTCATCTCGCTGTCGCTCGCCCTGGTGCTCGGCACCGCCGGCCTGCCCCACGTGCTCCAGCGCTTCTACACCGTCCCGACCTCCAAACAGGCCCGCAAGTCGGTCGAGTGGGCCATCTGGCTGATCGGCGGCTTCTATCTGCTGACGCTCGTCATCGGCTTCGGCGCCGGCGCGCTGGTCGGCCCCGACGCGATCGCCAAGGCGCCCGGCAAGGCCAACGCGGCCGCCCCGCTGCTGGCCTATGAGCTCGGCGGGTCCCCGCTGCTCGGCATCATCTCCGGCATCGCCTTCGCCACGATCCTGGCCGTCGTCGCCGGTCTGACGATCACCGCGTCGGCGACCTTCGCCCACGACCTCTACAAGGTCGCCTTCAAGGGTGGCAATGTCACCCAGGAGCAGGAGATGAAGGTGGCCCGTTGGGCCGCAATCGGATTCGGTATCATCGCGGTGCTCGGCGGCATGTTCGCCAAGGACCAGAACATCGCCTTCCTCGTGGCCCTGGCCTTCGCGGTCGCCGCGAGCGCCAACCTGCCGACGATCCTCTACTCCCTCTTCTGGAAGCGGTTCAACACCCGCGGCGCGCTGTGGTCGATCTATGGCGGCCTGATCTCGGCGATCACGCTGATCATCTTCAGCCCCGTCGTCTCGGGCAAGCCGGTCGAGGCCGCGACGGGCAAGAGCCCCTCGATGCTCCAGGGCGTGGACTTCCACTGGTTCCCGCTCGACAACCCGGGCCTGATCTCGATCCCGCTCGGCTTCTTCCTCGGCTGGCTCGGCTCGGTCACGAGCAAGGAGTTCAACGAGAGCAAGTACGCCGAGATGGAGGTCCGCTCCCTCACCGGCCACGGTGTGGCGGAGGCCATCGACCACTGAGGCCTGCTCTCCGAGAGTCGAATACAACGCACGACGAGGTATGCCGCGGGGCCCAGCCCCGCGGCATACCTCGTCCTTGTCCCACCTGTGGTTTTGCCGGCCCCGCTCGTCGCGCCGCATCCCCCGCCCGGCTCATCGGGGGCGGGAGTGGTTGCCGACCGGGCGCCAACCGAGTTGGCTGGGGTGAGCACCGTCACACCGAGGAGGTCACGTGTCCGAGGACACCCAGTACGCACCGAGCCCCGAGTTCGCCGCCCAGGCCAACGGCACCCCCGAGCTGTTCGACCAGGCCGACGCCGATCTCGAGGGCTTCTGGGCCGACCAGGCCCGCAAGTACGTCACGTGGAGCACGGACTTCGAGCAGACGCTCGACTGGACCGAGGCCCCCTTCGCCAAGTGGTTCGTCGGCGGTGAGCTCAACGTCGCCTACAACTGCGTCGACCGCCACGTCGAGGCCGGCAACGGCGACCGCGTCGCCATCCACTTCGAGGGCGAGCCGGGCGACACCCGCACCCTGACCTATGCCGACCTCCAGAAGGAGGTGTCCAAGGCGGCCAACATGCTCACCGAGCTGGGCGTGGCCAAGGGTGACCGGGTCGCGATCTATCTGCCGATGATCCCCGAGGCCGTCATCTCGATGCTCGCCTGCGCGCGCCTGGGCGCCCCGCACTCGGTCGTCTTTGGCGGCTTCTCCTCCGACGCGCTGCGCTCGCGCATCGCCGACGCCGAGGCCAAGGTCGTCATCACCGCCGACGGGCAGTTCCGCCGCGGCAAGGGCATGCCGCTCAAGCCGGCCGTCGACCAGGCCATCACCGGCGATGACTCGCCCGTCGAGCACGTCGTCGTCGTGCGCCGCACCGAGGGCGAGGTGGAGTGGGGCGAGCGCGATGTCTGGTGGCACCAGCTGATGGACAAGGCGTCGGAGCAGCACACCCCCGAGCCGATGGACGCCGAGCACCCGCTCTTCATCCTCTACACCTCGGGCACCACCGGGAAGCCCAAGGGCATCCTGCACACCTCGGGCGGCTATCTCGTCCAGACCGCCTACACCAACGCGATCGTCCACGACCTGCACCCCGAGACCGATGTCTACTGGTGCACCGCCGACGTGGGCTGGGTGACCGGCCACTCCTACATCGTCTATGGCCCCCTGGCCAACGGCGCGACGCAGGTGCTCTATGAGGGCACCCCCGACTCCCCGCACCAGGGCCGCTGGTGGGAGGTCGTGCAGAAGTACGGCGTGACCATCCTCTACACCGCGCCGACGGCCATCCGCACCTTTATGAAGTGGGGCCACGAGATCCCCCAGAAGTTCGATCTGTCCTCGATCCGCCTGCTGGGCTCGGTCGGCGAGCCGATCAACCCCGAGGCCTGGCGCTGGTACCGCAAGTACATCGGCGCCGACACCGCCCCCATCGTCGACACGTGGTGGCAGACCGAGACGGGCGCGATCATGATCAGCCCGCTGCCGGGCATCACCGACCTCGAGCCCGGCTCCGCGCAGCGGCCGATCCCCGGCATCAGCGCCGAGATCCTCGACGACATGGGCGAGCCGCTGACCGACCCCGACTCGGTCGGCTATCTCGTGCTGACCAAGCCGTGGCCGTCGATGCTGCGCGGCATCTGGGGCGACCCCGAGCGCTACAAGGACACCTACTGGAGCCGCTTCGGCCCGGAGTTCTACTTCGCCGGTGACGGCGCGCGCTACGACAGCCGCCACAACATCTGGCTGCTCGGCCGGGTCGACGACGTCATGAACGTCTCGGGCCACCGGCTCTCGACGGCCGAGATCGAGTCGGCGCTGGTCTCCCACGACCACGTCGCCGAGGCGGCCGTCGTCGGCGCGAGCGACGAGACGACCGGCCAGGCCGTCTGCGCGTTCGTCATCCTGCGCGAGGGCGCCTCGCACTCGGCCGACAACAACGACGAGATCGTCCAGATCCTGCGCAACCACGTCGGCAAGGAGATCGGCCCGATCGCCAAGCCGCGCACGATCATGGTCGTCACCGAGCTGCCCAAGACCCGCTCGGGCAAGATCATGCGCCGCCTGCTCAAGGACATCGCCGAGGGCCGCGAGGTCGGCGACGTCACCACGCTCGCCGACTCGTCGGTGATGAGCCAGATCCAGCAGGGCCTGTCCAAGGGCTGACCCCCGCCCACGATCGGCCTCACCCCCCGATCAGGTATGCCGCGCGCTCACGTCGAGCGCGCGGCATACCTTGTGTTGCGCCCCCGCCCCTTTGAGCCAAGTGGCGAGTTCCGCCCCCCGGTCAGGCGAGTGCGTTCTCGACGCTCTCGTCCATGGGCGTCCACGTGCCGCGGGCGATGAGGACCTCGCGCAGCAGGTCGGGGCGGTCGGTGATGATGCCGTCGACGCCGGCGTCGAGGAGCGCGTGCATCTCGACCGGGTCGTTGACCGTCCACACGATGACCCGCACGCCGACGCCGTGGGCGCGCTCGACGAGCCGGCCGGCAAAGATCGGCAGGCGCCCGAGCCGGATCGGCACGTGTGCCCAGCCTCCGGTGGCGATCCGGCGGGGCGCGGCCACGCCGGCCTTGCCGCAGCCGATGAGCGTGGTCAGCGAGCGCCACCCCAGGGCGGTGTGGGCGGCGGGCACCTCGCGCCGGAGCTGGCCGAGCCAGCCGTCCCATGCGCCGGCCACGCACACCCGTGAGCCGAAGTCGCTGCGCCGCAACACCTCTGCGAGCAGGGCGATCGCCGCGCGGTCCTTCAGGTCGCCGGTGAAGTAGGTCTCGGGGAAGGCCGTCAGGGTCTCCTCGAGCGTGGGGATGGGCTCGGCCCCGTCGATGCGCAGCAGGCGCACCTGCTCGAGGGTGAGGTCGGCGATCCGGCCCGGCACGCCCGTGGTGCGCTGGAGGGTCTCGTCGTGGAAGCAGACGAGGTGCCCGTCGCGGGTGAGCCGGATGTCGGACTCCATGTAGCGCAGCCCGAGGGCGACGGAGCGCTCGAAGGCCGCGAGCGTGTTCTCGGGGCCAGACCGGCGCCCCCACGGTGCGCGAGGGCCAGCGGAGCGGTCTGACTGCCATAGCTCATGGGTCCAGCGTGTCCCACTGCGCGGGTGCCGGGCGCGCGAGTTGGCCCGTGGGGCATGGGTATTCACGCACCCTTCACGCGGAGTGCCGGCTGGCCGCCTGCCGGTCGACCCCCGTTCACCGGGTCGCGGGCATCCACCGCGCGGGCCATCCCGCGAGACGGCCGGACCACGGGGCGGACGGCCCGCACGGGTAGAATGGACCATGGAGAGCCGGGAAGTCTGGTCGGCATCGCCCCAGGTGGGGCGGTCCAGTCGACCCCGATCCGAGGACATCTCGTGACCGTCACTCCCCCACGCCCCAAGATCCTCTCCCGCTCCACGTGGCCCGAGGTCCAGCATGTCGCGCGGCTGCTGCGCACCGAGACCGTCGGTGGCGGCCTCCTGCTCCTCGCGGCCCTCCTCGCGATGGTCTGGGCCAACTCCCCCTGGCGCGAGGCCTATCACGACCTGCGGGGCGTGACGCTGGGCCCGGCCTCGCTCCACCTCGACCTCGATCTCGCGCACTGGGCGGCCGACGGCCTGCTCGCGCTCTTCTTCTTCGTCGTGGGCCTGGAGCTCAAGCGTGAGTTCCTCGTCGGCGACCTCCGCTCGCCGGCCAAGGCGGCCCTGCCCGTCGCCGCCGCCATGTGCGGGGTGGCCATGCCCGCGATCCTGTATGCCGCGACCGTCTCCGGTCTCGGGGGCAGCGGCCAGGACCTGCGCGGCTGGGCGATCCCCACGGCCACTGACATCGCCTTCGCGCTCGCGGTCCTGGCGGTCATCGGCACCCACCTGCCCGCGGCCCTGCGCTCCTTCCTGCTCACCCTCGCCGTCGTCGACGACCTCGTCGCGATCACGATCATCGCGATCTTCTACACCAGCGAGCTGCACCTGACACCGCTGCTGCTGGCCATCGTCCCGATCGCGCTCTTCGCCCTCGCCGCCCAGCGCCGCGTCGTGCGGTGGTGGATCCTGCTCCCGCTCGCCTTCGCTGCGTGGGCGCTCGTCCACTCCTCCGGCATCCACGCCACGATCGCCGGGGTGCTGCTCGGGCTCACCGTGCCGGTCCGGCCGCGCGACCCCGCACGCCTGCCCAGCATCAGCAATGTGCCCCACGACGTCGACCTCGCCCACCGGCTCGAGCACCGGCTGCGGCCGGTCTCGGCGGGCTTCGCCGTCCCCGTCTTCGCCTTCTTCGCCTCCGGCGTGACCGTCGTCGGCGGTGGCCTGGGCGAGACGCTGCGCGACCCGGTCGCCATCGGCGTCGTCGTCGGGCTGGTCCTCGGCAAGGTCATCGGCATCTTCGGCGGCACCTGGCTCTTCGCCCGGTTCACCAGGGCCGAGCTCGACGACGACCTTGCGTGGTCCGACGTGCTGGGCATGTCACTGCTCGCCGGCATCGGCTTCACCGTCTCTCTCCTCGTGGGCGAGCTGGCCTTCGGCGCCGGCAGCGAGAAGGAGGACCACGTCAAGCTCGCGATCCTCGTAGGCTCGCTGCTCGCCGCCCTCCTCGCCTCGGCCGTCCTGGTGACCCGCAACGCCGTCTATCGCCGCATCCACGAGCGGGAGACCGCCGACGTCGACGCCGACGGCATCCCCGACGTCTACGAGCACGACGAGGCCCACCGCCCGCAGGGGTGACGTGCGCCGACGCCGCCGCGCGCGGTGAGCGCGCGCGGCATACTCGCCTGCTCCCCGTCCACCCTGCCGGGGTGACGGGCAAGTAAGGTCGGATCCAAGACCGGTCCCGCACTGGGGCCGACAGACCACCGATGAGGAAGTCATGGCCTACACCCCTGGTAGCAACGAGCGCACGATCGGGCAGCTCGTCGTGGACATCACCGACGACATCAAGGGCATCGTCCGCGGCGAGATCCAGCTCGCCAAGGCCGAGGTCAGCGGCCAGGCCAAGATCGCGGGCAAGGGCGCGGGCTTCCTGGGCGCGGCCGCCTTCCTGGCCCTGCTCGGGCTGATCTTCCTCTTCCACGCCGCCGCCCGCGGCATCGCCGAGTTCCTCCCGGTGTGGGCGGGCTATCTCATCGTCGCCGCGGTGCTGCTGCTGCTCGCCGCGATCCTCGGCCTGATGGGCAAGAAGTCGATGACCAAGGTGCAGCCCAAGCCGGAGAAGACGATCCGCAACGCGCAGGAGACCGTCCAGGCCGTCAAGGCCGGCGCCGCCTCGGGCACCCAGCCCGGCCTCCACGTCGCCAGCCGCGAGCTGCCGCCGACCGAGCACGGCCAGGCGCGGGCCGCCCGCGCCGCCGACGACGAGGTCTTCGGCGAGCGCGGCTGAGCGCCGACCCGATTTCCACTCGACCAGCCGCCCCGTCGATACTGACGGTGGCGGCTGGCTCGTGTCCGGGCGCCGACGACCGTGCTCGAGAGGGAGGCACCCGATGACGCCCGACGCCGCGTGCGTGCTCATCGACGGCCCCTGGGAGCACCGGTTCGTCGCCGCCAACGGCGCCCGCTTCCACGTCGCCGAGGTGGGCGAGGGGCCGCTCGTGCTCTTCCTCCACGGGTTCCCGCAGTTCTGGTGGGCCTGGCGCCACCAGCTGACCGCCGTCGCCGAGGCCGGCTTCCGCGCGGTCGCGCTCGATCTGCGGGGTTTTGGCGCCTCCGACAAGCCCCCGCGCGGCTATGACACCACCACCTCGGTGCGCGATGTGACGGCCGTGATCCGCTCCCTCGGCGCGGAGGAGGCCGTCATCGTCGGCCACGGCGCCGGCGCCTGGGCCGCGTGGGCGATGCCCTATCTCGCGCCCGAGCTGACCCGGGCCATCGCCTCGGTCTCGATGGCCCACCCCCGCGCCTTCCGCCAGTCGTGGCTGCGCGACGCCGGCCAGGCCCGGGCCAACAGCTATCTCCTCGGGCTCCAGCGCCCCTTCGTGCCCGAGCGGGAGATGACCCGTGACAGCGGCTATGTCTCCCGGGTGCTGCGCGAGTGGTCCTCCCCCACCGGGATCTGGCCCAGCGTCGAGGAGGCCGCCCGCTACGCCGAGGCGGCCGCGCTGCCCTTCGTGGCCCACTCCGCCGCCGAGTACTTCCGCTGGATGGGCCGCAGCATGCTCCGTCCCGACGGCTGGCGCTTCTCCTCCCGCGTGTCCGAGCCGGTTACCGTGCCCGTCCTGCGTCTGCACGGCGGCGACGACCCGGTGGTGCTGCCGCGCACGGAGGCCCGCAGCGCGGCATACCTCGCCGGTCCCAGCCGTCACCATCTGATCGCCCACGCCGGGCACTTCCTGCCCGAGGAGGCGCCCGAGCAGGTCAGCGAGCATCTCCTCGGCTGGCTCGACGAGGTCGCCTACTCCGGCTGACCCGCCCGGCCACAGACCCCATGGGTATGCCGCGTGGTCAGTGCCGCACGCAGGCGCCGGTGTCGACCGGCTCGACCGCCCGGGCACCCTCGGTGAGCGCGCCGCGGGCCTCTGCCACGGTCAGGGCATAGCCCGTCTTGGCGTCGTCGAGTGACCTGGCGAAGACGATGCCGACGACGCGGCCGCGGCTGTCCAGGAGCGGGCCGCCGGAGTTGCCCTGCTCGACGCGGGTGAAGAGCGAGTAGACCTCGCGGTTGGCGCCGGCGCGGCCATAGATGTCGAGGCCGGAGGCGGTCAGCACCTGCCGGACCCGGGCCGGGTCGGTGCGATAGGGCCCGTTGAGGGGGAAGCCGGCCACGACGGCGGAGTCGCCCGGGGCCAGCTCGGGGCCGAGCTGGAGCGGCGCCGCCCGCAGCCCCGGCGCGCTGAGCACGGCGATGTCGCGGTGCGGGTCGAAGTGGACCACGCGCGCCTCGACCGGGGCCTGCCCCTGCACCTGGACCCGGGGCCGGTCGACCCCGGCGACGACATGGGCATTGGTCACCACGCGGCCACGCTCGAGCACCCAGCCGGAGCCCTCCTGCTGGCGCAGGCACTCGCTGGCGGCACCGGTCACCTTGAGCACCGAATAGAAGGCCAGTCGCGCGCCCGGCCCGCGCTGGACCGCGTCCTCGGGCGGGGCGACCGGGACGATCGGCTCCTGCCGGATGGTGTCGAAGACCCGCGGGAAGCCCTCGCGGTCGAGGACCTCGCGCACCCCGGCGAAGACCCGAGCCGTGCCGGGCGGCACCACCGAGTCGATGGCCGAGAGCACCGCCGAGTCACCGACGGCGCGGCCGGCCCGCGTCGGCAGGACATCGCGGGCCGCTCCCGCGACGAACCACACCAGCACGCTCGCCAGCACCACCGAGAGGGTCGCCCCGAGGGCCGCGTCGGCCGTGCGGGCCGCCCCTCGGCGGCCACCGGGGCGCAGCCCCGTGCCGAGGAGCGCGCCCAGGGTGCGGCCCAGCGATGCGAGGACGACGACGCCGACCACCAGCGCGAAGATGCGCATCGACAGCGTGCTGTCGAGGGCGGGGAAGCGGCGCACGAGCGGCGGCATGAGCGCCAGCCCCGCCACGGCGCCGGCCAGCAGCCCGAGCAGGGTCAGGCCGCCGAGCACGATGCCCTGACGCCACCCGCGCAGGGCCAGCACCAGGAGCAGGACTCCCAGCGCCAGGTCGAGTGCGGCCCCCGCTCCCAGGCTCATCCGTTGCGGCCGGCCCAGCGGGTGGTGGCGAGCATGTGCGGGGGCAGCTCCTCCTCGCGGCGCATGTCCCATGGCTCGGTCAGCCCGGCCAGGTCGAAGAGGGTGCTGAGCAGCATCGCGGTGAAGCCCCAGATATAGAGCCCGGACGCGCGGAAGCCCGGGCCGGAGTAGCCGCTCGGGTGCACGACCGTGAAGCGGCTGTCGGGGCTGACCAGCTCGGCGACCGGCACCCGCTCGACCGTCGCGACCTCGCCCGGGTCGACGATGCCGATCGGGTGGGGCTCGCGCCACCAGGCCAGCACCGGGGTGACGGCATTGCGCGCCGGCGTCATATAGAGCGGCGCGAACTGGCCGACGATCTCGACGCTCTCGGGTCGCACGCCGACCTCCTCCTCGGCCTCGCGCACCGCGGCGTCGACCGGCCCGTCGTCGTCGGGATCGACCGTGCCGCCCGGGAAGGAGACCTGCCCGGCATGGCTGCGCAGGCTCCACGAGCGCTCGGTCAGCACGACGTCCTGGCCGCCGCCCGCCAGGTCGCCGAAGAGCATGAGCACACCGGAGCGGCGCGGCGGGTCATCGGGCGGGGCGAACCGGGTGAAGTAGTCGGGCGGGGTGTCACCTGCGCTGGCCAGCGCGTGGTGCATCCACTCGGGCGGGGCGGTCACCGAGCCGCTCCCCCAGCCGGCCCGCCGGCGACGGCGTCCTGCTCGGCCAGCCACGCCGCATAGGTGGCGGTGGCCATGCCATTGGGCGTGATGCCCCTCTCGCGGGCGTCGGGGGCGAGCTCGTATTTGAGCAGTCTGGCGGCCTTGACCGGGTCGGTCTCGCCCTCGCCATAGGCCGGGCAGAGCCGGGCGATCGGGCAGGCGCCGCACGCCGGCTTGCGGGCGTGGCAGGTGCGCCGGCCGTGGAAGATCACGACGTGGCTGAGCATCGTCCAGTCCTTGCGGGGGAAGAGCGCCCCGACCGCGTGCTCGACCTTGACCGGGTCGGTCTCGTCGGTCCACCCGAAGCGCCGGGCGAGCCGGCCGAAGTGGGTGTCGACGGTGATGCCGGGCCTGCCGAAGGCATTGCCGAGCACGACATGGGCGGTCTTGCGCCCGACGCCCGGCAGGGTGACCAGGTCCTCGAGCCGGCCGGGGACCTCGCCGTCGAAGTGCTCCTGGAGGGCCACGCCGAGCTTGATCAGCGCGTCGGTCTTGGCCCGGAAGAAGCCGGTGGGCCGCACGAGCTCCTCCAGCTCGGTGCGGTCGGCGGTGGCATAGTCCTCGGCCGTGCGATAGCGCTGGAAGAGCACGGCGGTGACCTTGTTGACGCCGACATCGGTGCTCTGCGCCGACAGGATCGTGGCCACCAGCAGCTCGAGGGGAGAGGAGAAGGTCAGCTCGGCTGCGGCATAGGGATAGGTCTCGACGAGCTCGCGATAGATCCGGCGGGCACGCCTCGTGCGAGCGACAGGGCTCTCGTCGCGGACGGTCTCGGCGGTGAGTCGGGCAGCCACATCGTCAAGACTACGTAATGGCTCCGACAGCGACAGGGACTGGCATGGCACACTGGCCCCCGTGGACCAGGACGTGATTCGCAAAGCCCCGCTGTTCGCCGCCCTCGACGACGAGGAAGCGGCGACGTTGATCAGTTCGATGACGACGACCCACATGGAGCGCGGCGACATCCTCTTCCACGAGGGCGACCAGGGCGACCGCCTCTATGTGATCGGCGAGGGCAAGATCAAGCTCGGCCGCTCCAGCGCCGACGGCCGCGAGAACCTCGTCGCCATCCTGGGCCCCGGCGAGATGTTCGGCGAGCTCTCGCTCTTCGACCCCGGCCCCCGCACGATGACGGCCACCGCCGTCGCGGAGACCACCCTGCTCGGCCTCGGCAACGAGTCGCTCCAGGAGATCCTCACCAAGCACCCCGGCGCCGCGGCCACGCTGCTGGCCGCGCTCGCCCGCCGGCTGCGCCGCACCAACGACACGCTCGCCGACCTCGTCTTCACCGACGTCCCCGGCCGCGTCGCCAAGGCACTGCTCGACCTCTCGGCCCGCTTTGGCCGCCCCGCCGAGGAGGGCGTGCTCGTCGCCCACGACCTCACCCAGGAGGAGCTGGCCCAGCTCGTCGGCGCCTCCCGCGAGACGGTCAACAAGGCGCTCGCCGACTTCGCCACCCGCGGCTGGCTGCGCCTGGAGGCGCGCGCCGTGCTGCTCCTCGACGTCGAGCGCCTCAAGCGCCGCGCCCGCTGACCCGAGCGGGCACACCAGCCGGACCACACGGCATACGCCCTCGCACCCAGATCACGCCACGTGGCGAGTTGCGCACCGCGCGCAACTCGCCACGTGGCGTAACAGGGGGTCAGTGCAGGGGGTGGCCGAGATACTCCAGCTGGGCGAGCACGCTCAGCCGCGCCGCCGGCCAGACATCGCGCGGCACATCGGCATAGACAGTCTGGACGACATCGTCCGCGCTCGCCGCGCCGTCGGAGAGCGCCTGGCGCACCTGCTCGAGCCGCTCACTGCGGTGCACGCGATAGAAGGCGACCATGCCAGCCGCGTCGTGGACCGTGGGGCCATGGCCGGGCAGGATCATGCTCGCCTCTCCCCCGCCAGTCACCTCGCGCAGCCGCTCCAGCGAGGAGAGGTATGCCGCGAGCTCGCCGTCGGGGTGGGCGACCACCGTGGTGCCGCGGCCCAGGATCGTGTCGCCCGTGAGCAGCGCGCCGTCGGCCGGGAGCGCGAAGGAGACGGAGTCGGAGGTGTGGCCCGGGGTGGCGACCACCCGCAGCTCCAGACCTCCCACCCGCACGGTCTCACCGTCGGCGAGGTCGTCGTGGCCGCGGCCCACGGCGCGGGTCGGGGCGCCGGTGAGCTCGGCGAAGCGGTCGGCGGACTCGGCGTGGTCATCGTGGCCGTGGGTGAGGATCGTCAGGGCGATGCGGGCGCCGCGCTGCGCCACCGCGTCGACGACCGACTGGAGATGGGTCTCGTCGAGGGGGCCCGGGTCGATCACGACGGCCTCGCTCGAGCCCGGCTCCAGGAGCACCCAGGTGTTGGTGCCGTCGAGGGTCATCGGGCTCGGGTTGGGGCAGAGCACACACAGCGCCCGGTCGGTGATCTGGCCGCCCGCCCACTCGCCATAGACCGCCGACGGGGCGGGGGGCGCCATCATGACGGCAGCCCCGTGCGCAGCACGATCTGGTCGCCGTCCTGCACCAGCACCGGCATGACGGCCGAGACGTCGGGGCGCTCGGCGAGGAAGGCGGCGACGTCGTCGGCGCGTGCCATGTCCTCGACACAGACGAGCGTCGGCGGCATGAGCATCGCCTCGCCGTCACGCCACCGCCCCAGCAGCGCCTCGGGACGGTGCCAGCCGGCCTCGGACGCCTCGCGGCTGTCGTCGGCGGCCACCTGCCCGGCCGGCAGGGTCGCGACAAAGAAGCGGGTGTCATAGCGTCGCTTCTCGAACTCGGGGGTGATCCAGTGCGCCCGATAGCGCAGCAGGTCGGTGCGCAGCACCAGTCCTCGGTCCTCGAGCAGCTCGGCCAGGGACAGCTGGCGCGACTCCAGCCCGTCGCGGGCCTGGCGCCACAGCTCGTCGGAGACGTCATCGACGATCGAGGTGGCGTCGGCGCCGGCCAGCAGCACCCCGCACTCCTCGAAGACCTCGCGGATGGCCGCCACCACGAGCATGCGGGCGCTGTCCTCGTCGGTGTCCATCAGCTCGGCCCACTCGGCCGGCGACGGCCCGGCCCACGGGAGTCCGTGGTCGGCGTCGCGCGGGTCGACCCCTCCGCCGGGGAAGACCATCATCGACGGGGCGAACTCCATCGTGGCGGCGCGGGTGAGCATGAACGCCTCGACTCCGTCGCCGTCGCCGTGCTCGCCCTGCGCGTCGCCCTGCGCGTCGCGGACGATCATCACGGTGGCCGCAGGCCGCGTCGGCGGCGCCTCACCGGGGGCGTCGACCCACTCCCTGACACGGGAGCCGAGATGACCGAGGTGACCGATCGGGAAGTCTCGCACCCCCCGATCCTAGGAGCATGCCCCTGTCCCGCGGGGAGCCCAGATGGCACAATCGCGAGGGTGGTACGCGAGTACACCCTGGGGGAGCTGGCAGAGAACAGCGGGCTGACCGAGCGCACTGTCCGCCTCTATCGCACCAAGGGCCTGCTCTCACCGGGCGAGAGCAGGGGGCGCCAGCGCGTCTACCACCAGCAGCACCTGACCGAGCTGCGGCTGATCACGGCCATGACCGACCGCGGCTTCCCGCTGTCGGTGGTGGCCACGGTGCTCGGCTCCGACGTGAGCAAGACCGCGCTGGTCTATCTGCTGGAGTCGATGACCCCGGCCCGGCGGCTGGAGCCCGGCGCGGGCGTGGCCCCGGCGCAGTCCGAGCCGGCGACCTTCGACCGCGAGGCCATGGACGAGATCCTCGCCGCCCATCCCGAGATCGTCGAGATCATGCTGGAGAAGGGTCTGGTGCGCCGCACGCCCGACGGCGGCATCGGCGGCGACCCCTTTGGCATGGCGATCGTCGGCGACCTGGCCGGGCAGGGCGTGGCCTATCCGGTCATCGCCGAGTTCGCGATGGTCGTCTCGCAGGCGGCCGAGCAGGTCGCCGAGCACATCGAGGGGCAGCTGCACCCGAGCCTGAGCGACGACCACCTGCGCCACCGCCTCCTCGACGCGGCGACGGTGATCTTCCGCGAGACGCTCAGGCAGACACAGCAGCGATGACCTCGACCTCGACCGGGGAGTCGAGGGGAAGCACCGCCACACCGACGGCCGACCGGGCATGCGCGCCCGACTCGCCGAAGGCCTCGCCCAGCAGCTCGCTGGCGCCGTTGATCACGCCCGGCTGGCCGGTGAAGGCCGGGTCGCTGGCGACGAAGCCGACGACCTTGACGATCCGGACCTTCTCGAGGTCGTCGACGACGCCGGCGATGGCCGCGATCGCGTTGAGCGCGCACTGCCGGGCCAGCTCCTTGGCCTTGTCGGGGTCGACCTGGCCCTCACCGTGGCCGACCTTGCCGATTGCCGGCAGCTCACCGTCGACGAAGGGCAGCTGGCCGGAGGTGTAGACGTGGTCGCCGTCGACCAGGGCGGGGACATAGGCGGCGACGGGCGCCGCGACCTCGGGCAGGGTCAGCCCGAGAGCGGCGAGGCGGTCCTCGACGGCGCCCACGTCAGGCCTTGGCCCGCTTGAGATAGGCCACGAGACCGGACCCGTCGGGGCCGGGCACGACCTGGACGAGCTCCCAGCCGTCCTCGCCCCACTGGTCGAGGATCTGCTTGGTCGCATGGACGATGAGCGGCACGGTTGCGTACTCCCACTTGGTCATGGGCGTCACCCTAACGGCGGAGGGCGACAGGCCGGTATGCCGCGCCCCCGCGGCATACGCTTGATCTCATGTCGACCCCTGCGACCTTCCCCGGTGTCCGGCTCCATGTCGTCACAGGCAAGGGGGGCACCGGCAAGACGACCGTTGCCGGTGCGCTGGCGCTGGCGCTGGCCCGACGCGGCAAGCGCGTGCTGCTGGTCGAGGTCGAGGGCCGCCAGGGGATCGCGCAGACCTTCGACGTGCCGCCGCTCGGCACCGAGGAGGAGCGGCTGGTGTCCGACCCTTCCGGCGGCGAGGTCTTCGGGCTGTCGATCGACGCCAAGGCGGCCCTGCTCGAATACCTCCACACCTTCTACAAGCTCGGCCGCGCCGGCTCGGTGCTGGAGAAGGTCGGGGCCATCGACTTCGCGACCACGATCGCCCCGGGCGTGCGCGATGTGCTGCTCACCGGCAAGGTCTATGAGGCGGTCGGCCGGCGCACCGGCGGCCGCTCGAGCACCGGCCGCAACAAGGGCGGCCAGCCCATCTATGACGCGGTCGTCCTCGACGCCCCGCCGACGGGCCGGGTCGTGCGCTTCCTCGCGGTCAACGAGCAGCTGGCCGACATGGCCAAGGCCGGGCCGATCCGCTCCCAGGCCGACTCGATCACCGAGATGATGCGCAGCAAGGAGACGGCGGTGCACATCGTGACGCTGCTGGAGGAGATGCCCGTGCAGGAGACGATCGACGCGATCGCCGAGCTGCGGGCCGAGCGGCTGCCCGTCGGCGCGATCGTCGTCAACCAGGTCCGCGAGGAGATCCTCGACGACGACGAGCTCGCGGCGGTGGCCAAGGCCGTGACGCAGCCCTCCCCCGAGCTGGCCGAGGCGGTGCGCGCCGACCTCACCGCGGTCGGCGTCAAGGCGACCGCGGCCATGGCCCAGGGGCTGCTCACCGAGGCGGCCGAGCACGCCGACCGGGTCGCCCTCCAGCGGGAGCAGGAGGCCGACGTCGTCGCCCAGGGCCTGCCCGTCTATCGGCTGCCGAGCCTGCCCGACGGCCTCGACTCCGGAGGCATCACCGTCCTCGCCGATGCGCTGGGCGAGCAGGGGGTGGCGTGATGACGACCAAGGCCGCCGCCAAGGCACCCCACCTCGACCTCGCCGCGCTCGTCGACGACCCCGGCACCCGCATCGTCGTCTGCTGCGGCGCGGGCGGCGTCGGCAAGACCACGACCGCAGCCGCCCTCGGCCTCGTGGCCGCCGAGCGGGGCCGCCGTGTCGTGGTGCTCACCATCGACCCGGCCCGCCGCCTCGCGCAGTCGCTCGGGCTGACCGAGCTCGACAACACCCCGCGCCCGGTGGCCGGGGTCGACCCGGCCTCCGGCGGCTCCCTCGACGCGATGATGCTCGACATGAAGCGCACCTTCGACGACGTCGTGGAGCAGCACGCGACGCCCGAGAAGGCCGCCCAGATCCTGGCCAACCCCTTCTACCAGGCGGTCTCGAGCTCCTTCGCCGGCACACAGGAATACATGGCGATGGAAAAGCTGGGCCAGCTGCGCGCCCAGGCCGAGGAGGACGACTCCTGGGACCTGATCATCGTCGACACTCCCCCCTCGCGCTCCGCCCTCGACTTCCTCGACGCGCCCAAACGGCTCGGCTCCTTCCTCGACGGCCGCTTCATCCGCCTGCTGATGGCCCCGGCCAAGGCGGGCGGCCGCGCCTATCTCAAGGTGCTCTCCGGTGGCGTGACCCTGGCGACCCAGACCATGGGCAAGATCCTGGGCAACTCGATGCTCGATGACGTGCAGACCTTCGTCGCCGCGCTCGACACGATGTTCGGCGGCTTCCGCGAGCGCGCCGATGTCACCTATGCGCTGCTCGGCGCCGACGAGACCGCCTTCGTGGTGGTCGCGGCGCCCGAGCGCGATGCCCTGCGCGAGGCGGCCTACTTCGTCGAGCGGCTCGATGCCGAGCGGATGCCGCTCGCGGGCGTCGTGCTCAACCGGATGCAGCGGCTCGCGGCCGGCTCGCTGAGCGCCTCCCGCGCCGCCTCCGCAGCCGAGGAGCTGGCCGACGGCGAGGAGTCACCGACGGCGCGCACCACCTCGGGCCTGCTCCTGCTCCATGAGGACCTGGCCGAGACGGCTGCCCGTCAGCGCGCCCACGCGACCCGTTTCGTCGCCGGCCACCCGGGCGTGCCGGTCACCGAGGTGCCGGCGGCCGCCCAGGACATCCACGACCTCGACGGGCTGCGCGAGGTCGGCGGCGCCCTCCTGCGCTGACCACAGGACAACAGCCGGGTATGCCGCGCGGCCGGGCCGCGCGGCATACCCCAGGTCTGGTGTCCGGCTCAGCCTGGATCCGCCGGCCGGATCGGGCTGAGGGGCGGGTCGTGAGAGCCGAAT
>JAJTBD010000001.1 GCA_021287075.1 Micrococcales bacterium
GCCCCCAGCGAAATCAGATCACCCCACCCAGGCCATCGGTGGATCGAGGCTAAGGGGTGGTCTGCGCGAAGGGTCAGCACTTCTCCCAAGAGCCCGAGGAGCTCTCTCGCAGGGTCGAGGTGTGGAAGGTGTTGTAGAGGCCGAGGTTCTGACCCGACCCCTTGGCATAGGCATATCCCAGCGAGTGATAGGCGCGGCCGGCGGTCACGTGCGCGTAGTTGCTGGCGGTGACGCACTGTGCGCCGGGCGAGCTGGTCGAGCTTGTGTTCGACGTGGTCGGGGTCGTCGTCGAGGTGGTCGGGCTCGTGCTGGTGGGGTCGGTCGGCGTGGTGGTGCCGCCGTCGAGCCCGAAGAAGACGACATCGTGGCATGCCGCGCAGACCGTGTCGATGAAGTAGGAACCCGCTGTGCCGCACTGGTTCTCGGCCGTCCCTGGGTCGACTGCGGTGCCATGGCCCATCCCTGCGATGCGGTAGAGACGGACCTGGCCGTCATACTCCTCCCACGTGACCGCGGAGCTGAGCGATCCCGATGCGGTGGCCGTCGACGGGACGCCATTGGCGTTGGTGAACTGGTCGCGCAGTTCCTCGCCGTTGCGGGGAGCCACCGTCGTGTCCGACTGGCCCTGCCAGACGGCGACCTTGGGGCGCGGACCGGCATAGCCGGCATACCCAGACCGGGCGAGGTCGCCCCACTGGGCCGGGGACTTGTCCGTCCCGGGGCTCATGCACGAGAACGCCGCTGTCATCGAGGTGGCACAGCGATAGGGGATGCCGGCGTTGATGGAGCCACCCGCGAACTTGTCCGGATAGGCCGCGAGCATGACCGCGGTCATCGCGCCACCGGCCGACAGACCCGTCACGTAGACACGCTTCGGGTCCGAGCCGTAGGTGGCGATTGCGTGGTCCACCATGGCCGCGATGGAGGCGGCCTCACCCTGGCCACGGGTGATGTCGCCGGACTCGAACCAGTTGAAGCATTTGTTGGCGTTGTTGCCGCTCGACTGCTGCGCCAATACCAGGGCGAACCCATGGCGGTCGGCCATCTCGCGCCAGCCCGACCCGGCGAAGTAGGTGGCCGCGTCCTGCGTGCAGCCGTGCAGCTCCACCACCACGGGCGCGCCGGCGGGGAGTCCGTCGGGCCGGTAGCTGTACATCGACAGCCCGCCGGGGTTGCTGCCGAAGGAGGTCACCTGCTGGAGCCCGGCAGCGCGTGCCGGAGGCGAGACCAGCACGACGAGGCCGAGCGCGAGCGCGAGGCTGGCCGCCAGAAGTGCCGCCACCAAGGTGGTCGGGCGTCGCAGGATGGGCAGGACGGACACGTGCTCGGTCATCGGGACCTCCGGTGCTCGGCGGCGTCCTCGTTGACACCGCTGCGCATCACCGTGTCGTGCCTCGGGTGGCACCTTCGATGGTGTCGGACACCAGAGATGGCCTGTGCGCGGTGTGAGCACCACTCACCCGCAAGGCCGGACGAGCTAGTCCCTGTGGGTCTCGCCGGGGAGGGCGAGCATCTGGTCGAGGGCGACGCGGGCATAGTGCGCCACCTGCTCGTCAACGACGATCGGGTTGACGACCCGGCCGGAGTCAAGCGACTCCAGCGCCCAGACGAGGTGGGGGAGGTCGATGCGGTTCATGGTGGAGCAGTAGCAGACGTTCTTCTCCAGGAAGGCGATCTGCTGGTCGGGGAACTGCTCACCGAGCCGCTGGACGAGGTTGAGCTCGGTGCCGACGACCCATCTGGTGCCGGCCGGGGCGGCGGCGATGGTCTTGATGATCTTCTCGGTGGAGCCGACCTCGTCGGCGAGCTCGACGACCTCGTGACGGCACTCGGGGTGGACGATCACCTTGACTCCGGGGATCTCGCGCCGGGCCTGCTCGACCGCCTCGACGGTGAAGCGGCCGTGCACCGAGCAGTGGCCCCGCCACAGGATCATCCGCGCTTCACGCAGCTGCTCGAGGGTCAGCCCGCCCATGGGACGGTGCGGGTCCCACACGACGCAGTCTTCGAGCGAGCCACCGAGGTCGCGCGCCCAGGTGTTGCGGCCGAGGTGCTGGTCGGGGAGGAAGAGCACCTTGCCAGTGCCACCCTCGACCTGGCCGTCGCCAGCCTGCGAGAACGCCCATGACAGAGCGGTTTTGGCGTTGGACGAGGTGCAGATCGTGCCGCCGTGCCGGCCGGTAAAGGCCTTGATCGCTGCGGAGGAGTTCATATAGGTCACCGGGATCGTGTCGGCCGCGATGCCGGCCTCCTCGAGCTGCTCCCAGCAGTCCTCGACCTGGGCGATCGCGGCCATGTCGGCCATCGAGCAGCCCGCGGCGAGGTCGGGCAGGATGACCGTCTGCGCGTCGGAGGTGAGGATGTCGGCCGACTCGGCCATGAAGTGCACGCCGCAGAAGACGATCCACGGCGAGTCGGGCCGCGCGGCCGCCTCCTTGGCGAGCTTGAACGAGTCGCCCGTGACATCGGCGAACTCGATGACCTCGTCGCGCTGGTAGTGGTGGCCGAGCACGAACACCTTGTCGCCGAGGCGCTCCTTGGCGGCGCGGGCACGCGCGACCAGCGCCGGGTCGGAGGCCGGTGGCAGGTCGCCGGGACACTCGACGCCGCGCTCGGTGCGCAGGTCGGTGCCGGCCCCGAGGGCGAGCAGGGGCAGGGGGCGGCTGGTGTCGGTGCTCACGCACTGGATCCTTGCAGACCGCGCTCACGCGCGGGGGAGGTATGCCGCGCGGCCGGCCCCGCGGCATACCTCGCGCCCGCGTGAGCGGACGCAGGAGCCGTGGCCGCCGCCCTCGATCACCGGGTGCCGGCCAGCCCCTTGGTCGCGGCCGCGTTGGTGGGGTCGATGTCCAGTGCCCGCTGGTACCACTCGGCGGCGGCGGGCTTCTGGCCGGCCTTGAGCAGCTGGTCGCCGATGTTGGACATCGCGGCGGTGTAGGTGTCGAGGATGACCGGCTCGAAGGACACGGTGCGGGGCCGCACCTCGGCCCGGGTGGGCGGCTCGAACCCGTCGAAGAGCGCGGCATTCTGCCTGGCCACATCGAGCAGGTTGAGGTCGACCTCCTGCTTGACGACATCGGAGCCGAGTCCGCGCGGGGCGTAGTAGTAGCTGCCGGCAAGGCTGGTGTCGTCGGCGCCATTGATGCTGGTGCCGCCGAGCACATGGAAGGTGCGCTTGGGGTTGGCGTCGAAGAAGGCCTTGAGGGTCGTGCCGCCCGGGGCGAAATGCGGCCCCGGGAAGACCAGGTCGGGGTGGCGGGCCTTGAGGTTGTCGACATACCACGGCACGGCCAGCAGGGGAGTGACGACGACGGTGACGTCCGGCCGGACGTTCTCGACGGTGTGCTCATAGAGCGCCGGCAGCGCCGTGCCGTCCCCGGCGACGAGCAGCACGCCGTTCTGCGGCACCGACTCCAGCACATCCCGGCCGTGGCGCGCCGCGACGTCGTCACCGGCGAGCGAGGTGTGCGGCAGGGCGACGGCGCCGAGGACCACCGCGGCGAGCAGTCCCGCGCCCGCGGCAAGCCATGGCGCCCGGTCGGCCAGTGCCGGTCTCCGCTCACGCACGGCCTCGAGCAGCCACTGCAGGCCCAGCGCGATGGCCGGCGCGAGCAGCACGTGGAACTGGAGGAAGAAGCGGGACAGCACGAAATAGCCATAGGTCGAGATCGCGCCGTTGAGGAGCACGAGCGCGACCGCCCAGGTGGCGACCCCGCCGAGGGCGAAGCGCGCCCACCAGCCGCGGTGGCGCCACGCCCACACCAGCCCAGCGACGATGAGCAGCCCGGCCACCCCGAAGGACGAGACGAACCACCACAGCCGCTCCGGCGCCGAGCCCAGCCCGGACCCTCCGAAGGTGACATCGGTGTAGCCCTCGCGCCGGATGACCGGCCACAGCCGGCCGATGCTGTCGGGGCGGCCCCAGTTCATCACCGGGTCGCGGCCGGCAGCCCAGACGACGAAGAGATAGGGCAGCAGCCACGAGGCCAGCACCAGGCCGATGCCCTTGGTGTAGAGCCACTCGTGCCTGGCCGTGCGCCGGCGCTCGGTCCACCCGAGGTAGAGGATCGCCGGCACCAGCAGCGCGATGTTCTGGTGGGCGACGAGCCCGAGACCGAAGCACACGGCAGCGGCATACAGCGGCCAGAGCGTGCGCGGGTCGAGCTTCCAGCGGACCAGGAAGTAGACGGTCGCGGCGACCGAGGCCATCGCGAACGGGAAGGCCTCCAGCTGGAGGAAGTACTCCCAGACCAGCGGGTTGACGGCGAAGACGAGCGCGCCGGCCGCGGCCACCCAGGGGTGCGCGCCGAGCAGCCGCCCGGTGAGCGTCAGCAGGAAGACGGTCAGGGCGCCCATGAGCACGGCGGCGAGGTTGAGCCCGAAGGCCTCCGGGCCGGGCACCCAGCCGGTGATGTGGCCGAGCACCACCGCGATCGGATAGCCCGGCGCGTGTGGCACGCCGAGCTCGTGTGCGGCAGTGAGGAAGTCGGGGTTGTCACCCGTGACCGGGTGGCGGGCCGCGGTGAGGACATAGAGCACGAATGCCGCGAGCGCTGCGGCCCCAGCGGCGATCCAGTCGGTGTCGGTATGCCGCGTCCACGCGGCGTCCGCGCTCGCCGAGGGCACCCGCCGCTGGCCCGGTCGCCCCTTGGCCGGTCGGGCTGCCGCTGTCGCCCCGGCGCCCTTGGCGGGGGCACCGTTGGCGCGGGCTGGGGCCGTGGTGGTCGTGGCGCCGGAGGGGGAGTGGCCGCTGCCCGCGCCCCCCTTGCCCTTGGCGTGCTCGGGGTTGGGCGGGCTGGCCGCGCGGTGCTGCTGGCTGGTGCCCTTGGGCGGTCGGCCGGGGCGGGGCCCGGCGCTCTTGTTCCTGGCGGAGGACTTCTTCTTCTTGGCCAACGAGGGAGACCGATCTCGTGCACGGGGATGGCAGGGTGGCGTCAGTATCGCGCATCCGGGCGCCCTCGCACGGGGCTTCCGGGCCGACAGGCCTGGCGCACTAGGCTCCTCGCATGCGTGTCCTGATCGCTCCCGACTGCTTCACCGGCACCCTCACGGCCGGCCAGGCCGCCGAGGCGATGGCACAGGGGTGGCGCGCGGCCGCCCCCCACGACGACGTGGTCGCCCAGCCGATGTCCGACGGAGGCCCCGGCTTCCTCGACGTCCTCGCCGGCGCACTCGACGGCCAGACGCTGTCGGTGACAGTGGCCGACCCGCTCGGGCGACCGGTGCCCGCAGGGGTGCTGATGGTGGGGGAGGGCGGCGAGCGCACGGCATACCTCGAGTCGGCGCAGGCCGCGGGTCTGCATCTGCTTGCGGACGACGAGCGCGACCCGGGCGTCACGGGCACCACCGGCGTGGGCCAGCTGGTCGCCGCCGCGCTGGAGGAGGGCGTCCGACGCATCGTGATCGGGCTGGGCGGCTCCGGCACCAACGACGCGGGGATGGGCGCGCTGTCGGCGCTCGGCGTCGGGCCGGCCGACCGGCTCGGCCGGGGCGGACTCGCCCTCGCCGACCTCACGCCCGACGACCTCGCCGGTCTGGCCCGGGCGCGGGAAAGACTCGCCGGGGTCGACCTGCGCGTGGCCACCGACGTCGAGGCCCCGCTGCTCGGGCTGCACGGCGCGAGCTATGGCTTCGGCCCGCAGAAGGGCGCCAGCCAGCAGAGGGCGCAGGACCTCGAGCGGGCCCTCGGCCACGTCACCGATGTGGTGGCGCGGGCACTGCCACCGCAGACCGACCTGCTCACCGGCCGCCCCCGGCGCCTGGACACCACTCCTGGCGCGGGGGCGGCGGGCGGACTCGGCTATGGCCTGATGCTGCTGGGCGGCCGCCGTGTCTCTGGCGTGGCGGCCGTGATGGAGGCGGTCGGGCTGGTCGACGGCATCCGCGGCGCCGACCTGGTGGTGACTGGGGAGGGGACCTTCGACTGGCAGAGCCTGACCGGCAAGGTCGTCTCCGGCGTCGCCGAGACCGCCACCGCCGCGGCCGTTCCGTCGGTGGTCATCGCCGGGCACGCGCTCGTCGGCCGCCGCGAGGCGATGTCGGTGGGCCTGGCCGGTGTGTATGCCGTGGCCGAGACCCCCGAGCAGGTCGCGGCCGCCCTCGACGACCCGGCCGGCACCCTGGCCGCGCGCACCGGCCGCGTCGCGCGGACATGGTCGCCGGGACGCTGACTGCGCCACGTACAGTGGTGACGACCCCGGGGAACAAACCGGGCGTCGGAGCGGTTGGCCTGACACGGCTGACCTGCACCCAGTGGGCCACGCGCCCACCCTCGACTGCGAAGGACACACGATGAGCGTTACCCCCGAGACGGAGACCCAGACCGCGACCCACGGCGTCATCCTCACCGACGTCGCGGCTGGCAAGGTGAAGTCCCTGCTCGAGCAGGAGGGCCGCGACGACCTGCGCCTGCGCGTCGGCGTCCAGCCCGGCGGCTGCTCGGGCCTGATCTACCAGCTCTACTTCGACGAGCGCACCCTCGATGGTGACCTCACCCGCGACTTCGACGGCGTCGGTGTCGTCGTCGACCGGATGAGCGCCCCCTACCTCGAGGGCGCCACGATCGACTTCGCCGACACGATCGAGAAGCAGGGCTTCACGATCGACAACCCCAACGCCGGCAGCTCGTGCGCCTGCGGCGACTCCTTCAGCTGAGCTGAGGACCCACCTGCACGCCTGACGAGGGCGCTCCCCGGTCTCCGGGGAGCGCCCTCATCTGTATGCCGCGGTGCTCAGTGCGCGCCGGCCGCGGCCCGGCTGCCGCGGCCGGTGACCAGCCGCCACGGGCGGGCGACGAGGAGGAAGACCAGGAGCGGGAGCACCAGCAGCGCCCACGGCAGCCCGCTGCCGACCGACAGGCCGCCGCCGCCCGGCTCGACCGTGGCCGTGAACTCGGTCCCCAGCCAGGGGAGCACGTCGGAGGAGCGGACCTCGCGTCCGGTGACGCCGCTGGCCACGACACCCTCGACGAAGGCGATCGAGGAGAACAGCCAGCCATAGAGGAGGGCGGCAAAGACCGGGACCGCAGCGAAGGCGCCGACCGCCCACCGCGGTCGGTGCGAATAGGGCTCGGCGAGCGCCTCGGCCCGCTCGCGCAGGCTGCCGACGTCGCGCAGGGCCTGGCGCATGCCGCCGTGGCCCGCGGCCTCGTCGAGGCCCGCCCGCAGCTCGCGTCGCTCCACGCGGCGCTGGCGCCCCGGGACGCCGTGGTAGTCCATCCAGAAGTCGAAGCCCTGGACCGCGCTCTCGCGCCTGATGGTGTCGAAGGTGCTCATGCCGAAACCCCCTGCGGTGTCGTCGTGTCGGAAGGGTGGGAGGTGATCGTGGCGACGGCCGTGCTCAGCTCGTGCCACGAGCGGGTGCGATCGGCCAGCTCCTGCCGGCCGGTCGCGGTGATCCGGTAGTACTTGCGGGCCGGGCCCGAACCGGAGCGGACGAGATAGGACTCGAGGTGGCCGGCGTTCTCCAGGCGGGTCAGCGCCGGATAGACCGTGCCCTCGGCCAGCTCGGGGAAGCCCGCGGCCTTCAGCCGCGTGACGATGCTGTAGCCGTATCCGTCCTCGGTCGCCAGCAGGCTGAGGAGAAGGAGGGCAAGCACCCCCTTGAGCATCTGTGCGTCATGCTGTGCCATGACTCGAGACTATGCCCAGTACCTTTGATTGTCTAGTAGATGGCCAAATCCAATAGATGGCGATGTCGACTAGGGTCGGGCACCCTCTCGCCGGCGCGGGCGCGATAGGGTCGCGCGGTGCGCATCGCCATCTGCGGGTCCATCGCGACCGACCATCTGATGACCTTCAAGGGCCGCTTCGCCGACAGCCTCGTCGTGGAGCAGCTCGACAAGATCTCCGTGTCCTTCCTGGCCGACGACCTGTCGATCCGCCGCGGCGGCATCGGCCCCAACATCGCGTTCGGCATGGCCAGCCTGGGCCAGACGCCGATCCTGGTCGGGGCGGCGGGGGAGGACTTCGCCGACTACCGCTCCTGGCTGGAGCGCCACAACGTCGACTGCGAGTCGGTGTGGATCTCCGAGTCCAAGCACACCGCCCGGTTCGTCTGCACGACCGACGACGACATGGCCCAGATGGCGACCTTCTATGCCGGCGCCATGGCCGAGGCCCGCAACATCGAGCTCGAGCCGATCGCCCGGCGCGTCGGCGGTCTCGACCTCGTGCTCATCGGCGCAGACGACCCGACCGCGATGGTGCGCCACACCCAGGAATGCCGCACCCGGGGCATCCCCTTTGTCGCCGACCCCTCCCAGCAGCTCGCCTTCGCCGACGGCGAGACGATCCGCCAGCTCATCCGCGGTGCGACCTACCTGATCACCAACGACTACGAGTCGCACCTCACCGAGCAGAAGACCGGCTGGAGCGCCGACGACATCGCCGAGCTCGTCACCACCCGGGTGATCACCCGCGGCAAGGACGGCGCCACGATCCTGACCAAGGGCGAGGAGCCCATCCACGTCGACGTCGTCCCCGCCCGCCACCTCGCCGACCCCACCGGTGTCGGCGACGCCTTCCGGGCCGGCTTCATCACCGGGCTGTCCGCGGGCCTGCCCTATCGCGAGTGCGCCGAGCTCGGGTCCACGCTGGCCACCCATGTCATCGAGACGGTCGGCACCCAGGAGTACTCGATCAGCAAGGCGGCCTTCCTGAAGCGGCTGGCCGACACCTACGGCCAGGAGTCGGCCGACCTGATCGCGCCGCACATCACCTGTCACCGCCCCTGACCGGCGCCGTCCCCGACCGACACCGCCCCTGACGGACGTGAGCCGCGTGCCGACCCCGCCCCGGGAGCTGCCGTTCCCGCCGGTCGAGCCGCCGCCCACGCGGTGGGACCTGCCCACCCCCCAGCCCGACGACGATGACCTCGTCTCGCTGGGAGGTGACCTGCGGCCCGGGACGCTGCTCGCGGCATACCGCCGGGGGCTGTTCCCGATGGGGCTGGGCCAGCACGGCGCCCCGCCCATCGGCTGGTGGTCACCGGCGCCTCGGGGCGTGCTCCTGCCCGGTGGCTTCCACCTCAGCAGGTCGCTGCGCCGCTCGCTGCGGCGCTTCGAGATCACCGCCGACCGTGCCTTCGCCGAGGTAGTGCGTGGGTGCGCCGACCCCTCGAGGGACGGGCGGTGGATCACCCCCGCGGTCGCGGACGCCTACCGCCGCCTCCATGACCTCGGCTGGGCTCACAGCATCGAGGTGTGGGAGGGCGGGGAGCTGGTGGGCGGGCTCTACGGCCTGGCCGTCGGCGGGCTGTTCGCGGGGGAGTCGAAGTTCCACCGCGCCACCGATGCGTCCAAGGCGGCGGTCTGGGGCCTGGCCGAGCGATGCTTCACCGACGGCGACGCGCGCCGGATCATCGATGTGCAGTGGCACACGCCGCATCTGGGCACCCTGGGCGTGATCGAGCTGCCGCGGGAGGACTATCTCGACCGCCTCGCGTCCGCCCTCCAGGCTCCGCCGCTCGCCTTCTCCTGAGGGCCGGCAAGACCGTGTCCCAAACGAGACCCAGGTCACCTCTTGTGTATCTGGTTTCCGATAAGTAGCCTCGCGCTACCAGCGGCCGCGGCCGTACCCCCTCAGCGTGGAGGCACCCCCGACATGACCGTTCGTCCCCTGACCCTTGTGACCGCGGCCGCGGCATCCGCGGCGCTCGTCCTCGCCTCGACCCCGGCCGGAGCCGATGAGCACGCCATCCCCGGCACCGCGGGCGCCACGACGGTGACCGACGTCGCCGAGCCGACCCGTCCCGCGTTCTACGAGCCGCCGGCCTCCATCCCCGGCACGCCCGGGACGGTCATCCGCACCGAGCCGGCGACCAACCTGCTCGACCCGCTCGGCCTGAGCGCCGCCTTCTATGACGCCAAGCGCGTGATGTATGCCTCGCGCGACCGCGAGGGCCGGCCCATCGCCGTCACCGGCACCGTGATCGTCCCCCGGGCGCCCTACGTCGGCCTGAGCAGCCGGCCGCTGGTCAGCTACTCCGTCGGCACCCAGGGCATGGCCGACCGCTGCGCGCCCTCCCGCCAGATGGCCGAGGGCTTCGAATACGAGTCGCTCTTCTTCCAGAACCTCCTCAACCGCGGGTATGCCGTCGCGATGACCGACTACCAGGGGCTCGGCACCCCCGGCACCCACACCTACATGAACCGTCAGGTGCAGGGTCAGGCCGTGCTCGACATGGCCCGCGCGGCACAGCGCCTGGGCAACGGCCTGACCGGCACCAGCCCGGTCGGCTTCATGGGCTACTCCCAGGGCGGCGGTGGCGCCGCCAGCGCCGCGGAGCTGGCCGGCGCCTATGCGCCCGAGCTGCGCGTCAAGGGCACCGTCGCCGGTGCCGTGCCCGCCGACCTGGGCAAGGTCGGCGAGAGCCTCGAGGGTGGCCTGTGGGCGACCTTCCTCGACTTCGCGACCGTCGGCCTCGCCGCCGGCTACCACATCGACATGGACCCGATCCTCAACGACAAGGGCGAGGCCATGGCCCGACAGGTCGAGGGCGAGTGCGTCTTCGACTTCGCCAAGCACGCCTTCCAGAAGTCCGCGCAGCTGACCGAGGACGGCCGCAGCCTGACCGAGACGATGAAGAGCGAGCCGTTTGCCTCGGTCATCGCCGACAACCGCATCGGCAACCGCAAGCCGACCGCCCCCGTCCTGATCAGCCACAGCATGCTGGATGACACCATCCCCTATGGAGTCGGCCGGCAACTGGCCAAGGACTGGTGCGCCAAGGGGGTCAACGTGCGCTTCAGCCCCAACGTCGGCCCGGCCCACGTCGGCGGTATGCCGCCGAGCGCCACCGAGGCGCTCTCCTTCTTCGAGGCCCGCTTCGCAGGCTTCCCCCAGGTGAGCAACTGCTGGATCCTCTGACGCTGTTCAGCCGACGCGGCCGCGCACCTCGATGACCATCGTGGTGACGCGGCCGTCGTCGTCTCTGCCCTCGTCGTCTCTGCCCTCGTCGTCTCTGCCGCCGTCGTCGCGGCCCTCGTCGCTGCCGCCCTCGTCGCTGCCGCGGTCGTCCGGGGCCTCGGAGACCGAGAGCAGCCGATGGCCCCGCATCCGGCACCACGCCGGGACGTCATGCCGGGCAGCCGGGTCGGTGGCTAGCAGGGTGACGAGCGCGCCCGGCTCGAGCGCGCCTGCCAGCCGGGCGAGGCGGATCACCGGCAGCGGGCAGCGCTCGCCGCGGGCGTCGACGAAATGGCCGGACCCCTCGGGAGGGCGATCTTCGCTCACAGGCCCCGCACCCCCAGGGCCGCGCGGATCTGCTCGACCGCGGCGGGCAGTGCCGCGGCCAGCCGCTCGACCTGCTCGGCGCGGTCGGGGGCCACGCTGCGCAGCGGCAGAGTGACCCGCACGTTGCCGTGGGTGAGGGCGCCCATCGCGGCCAGGACATGGCTCGGCTCGAGGGTGCTCGCCGTGCAGGCCGAGCCGGAGGCGAGGGCCAGCCCCTCGCGGTCGAGCGCACCGACCAGCCGCTCGGCGTCGACATAGAGAGCAGAGAAGGTCAGCACGTGGGGGAGCCGGGCGACCGGGTCGCCGACCACCTCCACATCGGGCACGGCGGCGAGGCCCTGTCGCAGGCGCTCGATCAGCGCGTGCGCCTCGGCGCGCTCCTCCTCGAGGTCGTGGGCGGTCTGCTGCCATGCCTCGGCCGCGGCGAGTGCGAGCGGCACCCACGGGGCGGCGAGCGCGCGGCCGCCCTCTGCCTCCCGCCGCGGGCCGGGGAGGGCGAAGCCGGCGCCCTCCCGCACGACCAGCACGCCGAGCGGTGGCCCGCCCCACGACGAGGCGCTGCCGACCAGGACGTCGTATGCCGCGGGCGGAGCCACCCTGCCCAGGCTCGCCTGGGCGTCGACGACGAGCGGGGTGCCGGCGCCGCGGCATACCTCATGGACCTCCGGCAGGGGCTGGAGCGTGCCGACCTCGCCGTTGGCGTGCTGCACGGCGACGGCCCGGGCGCCGGGGACCAGCTCGCCCAGCGCTGCCAGGTCGACGCGGCCGAGTCGGTCGACGCGGGCGACCCGGCCGGCGTCTGGGTCGAGTGCCCGCTCGGCCTCGAGCCGCTCGAGGGCCACCCGGTGCTCCACCGCGGAGGCGACCAGCGGCCCCGGCCTGCGGCGCCGGGCGTGGAGGACCCCGTCGAGGGCCGTCGAGAGCGCAGTGGGCCCGTCGGGGAGGAAGCTCACCTCGGCCGGCCGCACGCCCAGGCCATCGGCGACGGTCGCCCGCGCGGTCTCGAGCAGGTGGGCGGCCTGGCGGGCCTCGGAGTAGAGGCGCCTGGGGTCCGCCCATGCCTGGTCGACGGCGGCGTGGAGGACCTCCCGGGCCACTGGGTGCAGGGGAGTGGCGGCCGCGTCCAGCAGCCCCCGCGCGGGCGGGCGCCGGTCCGCCGCCACCGGTGTGGCGGAGGGGGGCGGGCCCTCGTCGGGTGCTCGCGACACGTGCGCATCCGTCCGTTGTGTGAGATACCCAGGGGGGCATTTACGGCTGTGGCGGGGGTGGCGAATCGCCACAACGTGGACGTTAGTCCACCCTGCGCGCACGGGAGGGGGTCTCTCCAGTAAGGTGTGACCCGAATGTCGGCTCCCATGACCAGAAAAGGTGCCAATCTTGCGTCTGCGTGACCACGCCCGCCAGCAGCCCGCACGGCTGCGCGCGCGCGGCTCTGCCGTTGTCGTCGGCCTCAGCGCCCTGGCCCTGACGGGTTGTGGGCTCAACAACAAGTTCACCGACGGCTACCTGCCGCCGCCCGCCACCGAGGGCGCCGACCGGGTCAAGTCCCTCTGGCTCGGGTCCTGGATCGCCGCGATCGTGGTCGGTCTGGTCGTGGTCGGCCTCGCCCTGTGGTGCATCGTGATGTACCGCCGGCGCAAGGACGCGACCGGCCTGCCGCCGCAGCTGCGCTACAACGTGCCGATCGAGATCCTCTACACGGTCGTCCCGGTCATGATGGTGGCGGTGCTCTTCTACTACACCGCCCGTGACGAGGCCGCCCTCCTCGACACCTCCAAGCCGGCCGATGTGACGGTCAACGTCGTCGGCAAGCAGTGGAGCTGGGACTTCAACTACATGGACGACGACGTCCACGAGGCGGGCACCCACGCCCAGCTCACCGGCGAGCCCGGCGTCGAGGAGCAGCTCCCGACGCTCTACCTGCCCGTGGGCAAGCGCGTCGAGTTCGTGCTGACCTCCCGTGACGTCATCCACTCCTTCTGGGTGCCGGCGTTCCTCCAGAAGCTCGACATGGTCCCCGGCCGGGTCAACCGCTTCCAGGTCCTGCCGACCGAGGAGGGCACCTACGCCGGCAAGTGCGCCGAGCTCTGCGGCGCCTACCACTCGCAGATGCTGTTCAACGTCAAGGTGGTCTCCGAGGCCGAATACGACAAGCACATCGCCGAGCTCAAGGCCAAGGGCAACACCGGCCTGCTCGACAACGGCGTCAGCCGCGAGGAGATCATGAAGATCGACGAAGACAAGCTCAAGACTGGGACGGAGAACTGATGAGCGCCGCATCTGACGCCGGCACGGTCTACCGCACGACCGAGCAGGCCACGACCCGTCGCCCGATCTCGGCGACGTCGGCCCTGCGCGAGTGGCTGACCACGACCGATCACAAGAAGATCGGCTACCTCTACCTCTGGTCCTCCTTCATCTGGTTCTGCCTCGCCGGTGTGATGGCCCTGGTCATCCGCGCCGAGTTGGTCGCCCCCGGCCTCCAGGTCGTGGACAACCCGGAGCAGTTCAACCAGCTGTTCACCATGCACGGCACGATCATGCTGCTGCTGTTTGCGACCCCGGCCTTCGCCGGCTTCGCCAACGCGCTCATGCCGATCCAGATCGGCGCGCCGGACGTGGCCTTCCCCCGCCTCAACATGTTCGCCTTCTGGCTCTACCTCTTCGGTGGACTGATCGCGGCCTTCGGCTTCCTGACCCCCAACGGCGCCGCCTCCTTCGGCTGGTTCGCCTACGCCCCGCTGTCCGACTCGGCCTACAGCCCGGGCCTCGGTGGCGACCTGTGGGTCTTCGGTCTGGCCATGGGCGGCTTCGGCACCATCCTCGGTGCCGTCAACTTCATCACGACGATCATCAGCATGCGCGCCCCGGGCATGACCATGTTCCGGATGCCGATCTTCACCTGGACGGTGCTGGTCACCTCCGTGCTGATCCTGATGGCCTTCCCCGTGCTCGCCTCCGCGCTGCTCGCGCTCGGTGGTGACCGCCGCTTCGGGATGCACATCTTCGACCCGGAGAACGGCGGCCCAATCCTGTGGCAGCACCTGTTCTGGTTCTTCGGCCACCCCGAGGTCTACATCCTCGCCCTGCCCTTCTTCGGCGTGATCTCCGAGATCCTCCCGGTGTTCTCCCGCAAGCCGATCTTCGGATACAAGACGCTGATCTTCGCGACGATCGCGATCGCCGCGCTGTCGGTCTCGGTCTGGGCCCACCACATGTACGTCACCGGCCAGGTGCTGCTGCCGTTCTTCTCCGTGATGACGATGCTCATCGCGGTGCCGACCGGCGTGAAGTTCTTCAACTGGATCGGCACGATGTGGGGCGGCTCGCTCACCTTCGAGACCCCGATGATCTGGGCCCTCGGCTTCCTGGTGACCTTCCTCTTCGGCGGTCTGACCGGTGTCGTCCTGGCCTCCCCGGCCATGGACTTCCACCTGTCCGACAGCTACTTCGTGGTCGCCCACTTCCACTACGTCATCTTCGGCACCGTCGTCTTCGCGATGTTCGCCGGGTTCTACTTCTGGTGGCCCAAGTGGACGGGCAAGATGCTCGACGAGGGCCTGGGCAAGATCCACTTCTGGCTGGTCTTCATCGGCTTCCACACCACCTTCCTCATCCAGCACGTGCTCGGCGTCGAGGGCATGCCCCGTCGCTACGCCGACTACCTGCCCGAGGACGACTGGCAGCTGCCCAACCAGATCTCCACGGCCGGTGCCGCGATCCTCGCGGTCTCGATGATCCCGTTCTTCATCAACGTGTGGAAGACCCACCGCTCGGCCCCCCTCGTGGAGACCGACGACCCGTGGGGCTACGGCGGCTCGCTCGAGTGGGCCACGTCCTGCCCGCCGCCGCGCCACAACTTCAACTCGATCCCGCGCATCCGCTCCGAGCGCCCGGCCTTCGACCTGCACCACCCCGAGGCCGCCCCGCACGCCGGTGTGCAGGCCGACCCCGGCACGATCATCCGCGTGCTCGGCCCGGCCGACCTCGGCGACCGCATCGAGACCAAGCGCGACAAGCGCCGTAAGGAGCACTGACCATGAAGACCGCAGCCAAGCTGTTCTACTTCATCGCGGCCTTCTTCCTCCCGGTCGGCCTGCTCTACGGCTTCTGGAGCGAGTGGAAGGAGCCGATGGGCGTCACCACGCTGCTGCTGTGCTCCGGCATGGCTCTCATGATCGCCTTCTATGTCAGCCGCACCGAGAAGCAGCTCCCGGCCAACCGCCCCGACGACGACCCCTCGGGCATGATCGAGGACGCCGAGGGCGACTACGGCTTCTTCAGCCCCGGCTCCTGGTGGCCGCTGTGGCTGGCCCTGGCCGCCTCGGTCTGCTTCGCCGGCCTGGCCATCGGCTGGTGGGTCTTCGCCCTCGGCGCCGTCATGGGCGTCTGGGCCCTGTTCGGCTGGGTCTTCGAGTACTTCAAGGGCGAGCACGCCCTCTGAGGCCCAGCGCGCGAGACAGCCACGAACCGCCCCTTGGCGGTGTCCTACACTGGGCACCCGAGGGGCGGTTCGCGTCACTGGCGCCTGCCACCCCACGTTCAGGGGGAGTTCCAGCAGAGGTGTCTACCGCGTGAAGTCTGTCTCGTCGCCGCATCGTCTCGGCCGTTCGCTGCTGCCCGTCTCCGGACTGGCCCTGCTCTGCCTCGTCGGGGCCTGCACCGGTGGTGCCGGCGGCGCCGAGCCCGGCCCCGACAGCGCTGGGTCGTCATCGTCCTCGAGCCCCACGAGTGCCGCCCCCACGCCCGCAGAGCTGACGATCAGCCCGGCCAAGGGGGCCACGGGCGTGCTGCCCTCCCAGCAGGTGACGGTCACCGCCGACACCGGCGAGCTCGGCGCGGTGACGGTCAAGGACGCGGCAGGCACGGCGCTGGCGGGCACCGTCGAAGGGGGCACCTGGCGCTCCACCGCCCGGCTGAAGCCCAGCGCCCGCTACACCGTCGCGGTGAAGGCCACCGGCCCCGATGGCACCCCCACCACCGAGACCTCCACTTTCAGCACGCTCAAGCCCAAGGTCACCGCCACCTATGGCGTCTTCTATGACGGCGAGACCGTCGGGGTGGGGATGCCCGCGACGATCCAGTTCGACTCGCAGGTGGCGACCAAGGACCTGCGCGAGGAGGTCGAGCGGCGCGTCAAGGTGACCACGGTCCCGGCCACCGAGGGCTCCTGGGGCTGGCTCGACAACCGCCAGCTGATGTGGCGGCCCAAGGACTACTGGAAGCCCGGCACCAAGGTCACCGTGAGCGCGCCCCTGACGGGCGTGCAGACCGGGCCCGACAAGTGGATCGACAAGGACCACAGCGCGCGCTTCACCATCGGCGAGGAGGTCATCAGCCACGTCGACATGAAGGCCCACACGATGACCGTCACCCGCGGCGGCAAGGTCCAGCGGGTCATCCCCGTCAGCACCGGCAAGGACGAGCCACGGTTCGTCACCCGCTATGGCACCAAGGTGATCATCACCAAGGAGGGTGACGTGACGATGGACTCCGCCACCGTCGGCATCCCCAAGGGCGACCCCAACTACTACAAGCTGACATCCCACTGGAACCTCCGCGTCACCTGGACGGGGGAGTACCTCCACTCCGCCCCGTGGTCGCAGGGCTCGCAGGGCGTGGCCAACGTCTCGCACGGCTGCGTCAACATGTCGCCCGGCAACGCCGAGTGGATGTTCGTCAACTCCAAGGTCGGCGATGTCGTGAAGTTCACCGGCTCCAGCCGCCCCTTCCTGCCCACCGAGGGCATCGGCGTGTGGGAGTACTCCTGGGCCGGGTGGCAGAAGCAGAGCGCGCTGCACGGCCTGCCGCGCGCCGACGCCGCCCCGACGGGCGAGCCCACCACCGGGAGCCCCACCAGCGGCCCGCCCGGCGGCTCTGCGAGCCCCACCAGCGCTCCCTCCTCCACCGCAGCCACCGAGACGTCCCCGGCGGCCTGAGCGCCCCACAGCGGCCTGCTGCGGGGTCCGCGGCGAGCCCGATCGGTCGCGCCGGCGCGGTCAGCCCCAGCCGAGCGCGTGGAGCCGCTCGTCGTCGATGCCGAAGTGGTGGGCGATCTCGTGGACCACGGTCACCGCGATCTCGTCCTCCAGCTCCTCGCGGTCGGCGCACATCCGCGTCAGCGGCCCGCGATACAGGGTGATCCGGTCGGGGAGGACCCCAGCCCACCCGCCATCGCGCTCGGTCAGCGGTATGCCGTCATACAGGCCCAGCAGCTCCGGCGCGCCGGGCTCGGGCTCCTCCTCGACGAGGAAGACGACATTGTCGAGCAGGTCCATCAGCTCCGCCGGGACCTGGTCGAGGGCGGCCCGCACCGCCTCGTCGAACTCCTCCGGGCTCATCACAGCCCCAACCCTAGCCAGCGCGCCGACGGCGGCCCTCCTGTGGGCGAGGCCCCAGATGCACGTATGCCGCGCGCCCAGGTGGGCGCGCGGCATACGTGCTGGTGCGGTGGACCTCAGGAGCGCATGTCGTCCTCGGTCGCGTGGGCACTCGTGCCGACCGACGCGGGCGCGTCGTGGGGCTCGATCGCCTCGTGGCCGTGGCCGTCGTGGTGGGCGGCCTCCAGCTCGGACGGGGTGACGGCGTCGACCCTGTCGCGGTAGTAGAAGTTGGACAGTCGGCTGCGCAGCGCCGCGTGCTTGCCCTTGGGGGAGCGCACGCCGTTGGCGTCGACGCCCGACTCCAGCTCCAGCGGCTGGGGGATCTCCTGCTGAACGAGCTTCCAGCGGGTGTACTCGTCGAGGGGCTCGTGGGCCTCGAAGAAGCGTCCCTCGGCCGTGCGGACGAGCCGGCCGGACTCGCGGCCGTGCAGCACGGTGTCGCGGTCGTAGGCCTGGAGCGCCAGACAGATCCGCTTGGTCACCCAGAACACGATGGGCGGCAGCACGAACAGCAGGATCCGCAGGGCGATCGTGATGTCGTTGATCGACATGTGCAGCTTGATCGCGATGATGTCGTTGGTGCAGGCAAGCGCCAGGACGGTGTAGGCCGCGATGGCGGCGGCGCCGATCGCCGTGCGCGTCGGGTTGTTGCGTGGGCGGTCGAGCAGGTGGTGCTCGCGCTTGTCACCGGTGGCCCAGGCCTCCACGAAGGGGTAGATGGCCAGCAGCACGTAGACCAGCGGCAGCAGCAGCAGCGAGCCGGGGAAGATGTTCATCGACCAGGTGAAGCCGAAGGTCTCGAACTCCAGCCAGCCCGGCAGCAGACGCAGCGCGCCGTCGGTGAACCACATGTACCAGTCGGGCTGGGAGCCGGCGGTCACCGGCGAGGGGTCATAGGGGCCGTAGGCCCAGATCGCGTTGATCTGGAACAGGGCGCCCATGAGGGCCAGGATGCCGAAGACGATGAAGAAGAATCCACCGGCCTTGGCGGCATACACCGGCATGACGGGGTAGCCGACGACGTTGTCGTTGGTGCGGCCGGGCCCGGGGAACTGGGTGTGCTTCTGCACCGCGACCAGGACGATGTGGGCGGTGAACAGGCCGATGAGGATCGCCGGGATCAGCAGCACGTGGGCCGAGTAGAGCCGCGGGATGATCGCCTCGCCGGGGAAGGCGCCACCGAAGACCGCGTAGGTCAGGTAGGAGCCGATGACCGGCGCGGACTGCATGAAGCCGTTCATGGCGCGGATACCGGTGCCCGACAGCAGGTCGTCGGGAAGGGAGTAGCCGGCGAAGCCCTCGACGGCGGCCAGCAGGGCCAGGACGGAGCCGATGACCCAGTTGAGCTCACGGGGCTTGCGGAAGGCGCCGGTGAAGAACACGCGCATCATGTGCACCGAGAGCGACACGACGAACATCAGCGCGGCCCAGTGGTGGATCTGCCGGATGAGCAGACCACCGCGGATGTCGAACGAGATGTTGAGCGTCGAGGCGTAGGCCTCGGACATCCCCACGCCCTTGAGCGGGGCGTAGGAGCCGTCGTAGACCGTGTGGCCCAGGCTCGGGACGAACCAGAAGGTGAGGAAGACGCCGGTCAGCAGGCAGATGATCATGCTGTACATGGCGACCTCGCCCAGCATGAACGACCAGTGGTCGGGGAAGACCTTCTTCATGAGGTAGCCGACGCCCTTGCCGGCACCCGTGCGGTCGTCGACCCAGCCGGCGACCCCGCCCAGCTTGCGCTGGCCGGCGGTGGCACCCGGGCGTGCGGTGCGGTCGCTCGCGCGGAGCGCGTCGGCCGACTGCGGGTATGAGGTGTGCGTCGTCATCAGCCACGCTCCCAGAAGCTCGGGCCGACAGCCTCTTTGAAGGGCTGCTCGGCGATGAGGTAACCCTCGTCGTCAACGGTGATCTTCAGCTGCGGCAGCGCGCGCTTGGCCGGGCCGAAGATGACCTTGCAGTCCTGCGTCACGTCGAAGGTCGACTGGTGGCAGGGGCAGAGCAGGTGGTGCGTGGTCTGCTCGTACAGGCCCACGGGGCAGCCCACGTGGGTGCAGATCTTGGAGTAGGCCACGATGCCCTCGTGGCTCCAGTCCAGCGCCTTGCGGCCGAGCTCGTTGTCGGCGAAGTCGCCGGGGTTGAGCCGGATGAGCAGGACGGCGGCCTTGGCCTTCTCCTCGAGCACGCCGTGCTCGAGGTCGAGAAGCCCGGCGGGCAGCACGTGGTAGACCGAGCCGATGGTGACGTCGGTCGCCTTGATGGGGGTGTTCTCCGGGTCACGGACCAGGCGGGGCTTGGTGAACGCGTACTTGTTCTCGCCCTCCTTCTCACCGTCCCAGAAGGTGTGCGACAGCTCGTCGTGGGGGAGCGGGCCGAGCGAACCGGCCACCTGCAGCAGCGGCGGGACCGCGAAGAGCCCGAGAGCCGTGCCGGCGGCGGCCTTGAGCAGCGGGCGGCGGGTCAGCTGCGAGGCCTCTGCGCCGTTGAGGAAGGTCGCGGCGACACCCTCGCGGGCCTCGTCCTCGCTGCGCATGGGGTGACGCATCTCGACCGACTCCTCGTCGGGCATGAGCGTCTTGGCCCAGTGGACGGCGCCGAGGCCGATGCCGAGCAGCGACAGGCCCATGCCGAGGCCGAGCGTGAGGTTGCTGGCGCTCATCCGCCCGATGAAGGGGACGAAGACCTGCTGGCGCGGGTCGAAGGCGAAGTAGGCGACGATGAAGCCGAGCGTGGCCAGGATGGACAGGGTGAACAGGCCGACGACCTGCTTCTCGGCCCGCTTGGCGGCCTTCTCGTCCAGGTCGGCCTTGCGGGCGACGTGGGGCGGCAGGCCCGGGTTCTCGAACCGGTCGGGCAGGCCGCCCGTGCCCTCGATGTGGCCCTCGTCCAGCCGGACGGCGTCGCGGCCGAACTCGTCGGCCGGGCCCGAGCCGGGGCTGGGGGTGTGGCGCTCGCTCATCGTGTCTTCGTTCCTGTCGTCGTGCTGTGGCGGGAGGAAACAGTCATGTGGGAGGTCAGGCGCCCTTCTGGCCGAGCCAGACGGCCGCGCCGACCATCACGGCCAGGCCGATGGTCCAGGCGAACAGACCCTCGGGCACCGGGCCGAGGCCGCCGAGCTTGTAGCCGCCCGGGTTGCCCTCGCGCTCCATGGACTTGAGATAGGTGATGACGTCGGCCTTGGCCTGGGGGTCCAGGTTGCTGTCATTGAAGACGGGCATGCTCTGCGGGCCGGTCTCCATGGCCTCGTAGATGTGCTTGCCCTTGACGCCCTGGAGGGTGGGGGCGTACTTGCCGCGGGTCAGCGCGCCGCCGGCGCCGGCAGCGTTGTGGCACATGGCGCAGTTGACGCGGAAGATCTCGCCACCGCGGCCGGCGTCGCCGCTGGTGCCGTCGGTGTACTTGCTGTCGGGCACGGACGGGCCGGGGCCGAGCGTGGCGACATAGGCGCCGATCTGGGCGATCTGCTCGTTGCTGAACTTGATCTTGTCGCTGCGGGGGGCCTGGACGCCGGGGGCGGCCATGGGCATGCGCCCGGTGCCCATCTGGAAGTCGACGGAGGCCGCGCCGACGCCCACGAGGCTGGGGCCGTCCTCGGTGCCGGTGGCGTTCAGGCCATGGCAGGTGGCGCAGTTGGCCTGGAAGAGCTTCTTGCCCTGGGCGGCGTCCTGGCCGGCGTCGGCGGCAGCAGCGGCCTGGACGCGCTGGGGCGCCAGTGCGGAGTAAACGGCGCCGGTGACCAGGAGGCCCAGCAGGAGGAGCAGCGCGATCGCTGCGGGGTGGCGGCGGCGGGCGGCCAGTGAGTTCACGGTGTGGGTCCTGTCGTCAGTCGTCGGGGTGCCTGCTGGGGCCGGGTCACTTCAGGAGGTAGATCGTCGCGAACAGTGCGATCCACACGACGTCGACGAAGTGCCAGTAGTAGGAGGTCACGATCGCGCCGGTCTCGTGGAACCGGTTGAAGTGCCGCGACGTGAAGGTGCGGCCGATGATCAGCAGGAAGGCGATGAGTCCGCCGGTGACGTGGATCGCGTGGAAGCCGGTGGTCATGTAGAAGACCGACCCGTAGACGTCGGAGGAGAGCGTGACGTGCTCGGTGACCAGCTTGGCGTACTCGAAGACCTGGCCGGAGACGAAGATCGCGCCGAAGATGTAGGTCAGGACATACCACTCGCGCATGCCCCACTTGCCGACCTCGAGCAGCTTGCCCGTGCGCGAGCCCTGGCCGTGCTCGGCCCGGTGCACGCCGATCTGGCACCACACCGAGGAGATCACCAGGATCAGGGTGTTGGCCGCGGCGAACGGCACGTTGAGCTTCTCCGTCTGCTCCGCCCACAGCTGCGGCTCCACCGCGCGGATCGTGAAGTACATGGCGAACAGGCCGGCGAAGAACATGAGCTCGCTGGCCAGCCACACGATCGTGCCCACGGCAACCATGTTGGGCCGGGTGACGGGCCCATGGCCGGGGAGGGTCGCCGCGTGGGCGCTGGACTCTGCGGGAACTGCTGCTGCTGTCGACACGCTGCAGATTATGCCCATAATCGCGCGCCGATGTGTCGCCGACCCCCTTATTGGGCGTGCCTGCGTCTCAAAATCGTTGCCCGGGTAGGATCGCGCCATGACCGCTTCGCACGCTTCTGCCGCTTCTGCCGAGTCCGTCACCTCCGAGACCGGCACCGCGGCGGCCCGTCAGATCACGGTGCTGCTCTACAGCGACGACCGCGCCGTCCGCGACCAGGTCCGTGTCTCCGTCGGTCGGTTCCCCGCCCGCGACGTCGAGGTGGTCGACTGGCTCGAGTGCGCGACCGCGGCGGCAGTCGACGAGGCCGTCAAGGGTGGCGGCTTCGACGTGCTGATCCTCGACGGCGAGGCGGCCAAGGTCGGCGGCCTGGGCCTGTGCCGCCAGCTCAAGAACGAGGTCTACGACTGCCCGCCGGTGCTCGTGCTCACCGGTCGCCCGCAGGACGCCTGGCTCGCGGCGTGGTCGCTCGCCGACTATGCCGTCCCCCACCCCCTCGACCCGATCCAGCTGGGCGAGGCCGTGGCGGGACTCGCCCGCGGCGTGTCCTACGAGCCGAAGTGACGTCGCCGGCCCGCTTCTCCTGGCCCGACCTGCTCACCGCGCTGCTGCGCGGTGACGATCTCGGCTATGACGAGACCGCCCGGGCGATGGACCAGGTGATGTCCGGCGAGGCCGGCCCTGTGCAGGTGGCCGCCTTCCTCGTCGCCCTGCGGGCCAAGGGGGAGTCGGTCGCCGAGATGCACGGGCTGGCCGACATCATGCTCGCCCACGCCCGTCGGATCGAGGTGGCGGGGCCCTCGCTCGACATCGTCGGCACCGGCGGCGACCGGATGAACACCGTCAACATCTCCACGATGTCCTCGATCGTGATCGCCTCCACCGGCGTGCGGGTGGTCAAGCACGGCAACCGGGCGGCCTCGTCGAAGTCGGGGTCGGCCGACGTGCTGGAATCCCTAGGGGTCAACCTCACCTTGAGTCCTGAGGCGGTGGCGGCTGTCGCGACCGAGGCCGGCATCACCTTCTGTTTCGCGCAGACCTTCCACCCGTCGATGCGCCACGCTGCGCCGGTGCGTGCCCAGCTGGGTGTCGCCACGGCCTTCAACGTGCTCGGCCCGCTGACCAACCCCGCCCAGCCGACCTATGCCGCGATCGGCGTCGCCCAGGAGCAGATGCTCGACCTGATGGCCGGCGTCTTCGCGGCCCGGGGCAAGGACGCGGCGATCTTCCGCGGCGACGATGGCCTGGACGAGATCACCGTGACCACCACGAGCATGGTGCGCTGGGTGCGCGACGGGGTCGTGCGCGAGCACACGATCGACCCGGCCAGGCTCGGGATCGGCTACAGCCCGATCGAGGCGATCCGGGGAGAGGACGCCGACTACAACGCGGGCGTGGCCCGGCGCCTGTTCGCGGGAGAGCCCGGCCCGGTGCGCGACGCGGTGCTGCTCAACGCGGGGCTGGCCCTGACACTCGCCGGCGAGGACAGCGGGAGCAGCCAGGACAGCTTTGAGGCCGACCTGCGTCGGGGCATCGAGCTGGCCGCCGACGCGATCGACAGCGGCGCTGCCGCGCGGCGGCTCGAGCGCTGGGTCGAGGTGTCCTCGGCCCACGCAGAGCCCGCCTGACCGCGCCCGGCACGGCTGAGCGAGCGCGCGGGCCCAACCAGCGGGTGGAGCCGCTCCCTCAGCCCTCGTCGAGGCCGAGGCTGAAGGCAGTCTCGAGGTCGTGCTGGGAGTAGGTCCGGAAGGCGATGTGCGTGGAGGTGGACTGCACGCCGGCCACCTTGCTCAGCCGGTCGGCGATCACATCGGCAAGGTCGTCGTGGGCGCGCACCCGGACCATCGCGATCAAGTCGGCGTCGCCGGCCACGGAGTAGACCTCGCTCACGCCCTCGATATCGGCGATCTCCTGCGCGGCCTCGGGGATGCGGTCGGCGTCGGCCTGGATGACAACGATGGCGGTGATCACAGCGCTCACCCTATCGCCCGGGCTCAGCCCGCCCGGGCGAACCCCGTGGCCTGCGACCGCGAGGACTCCAGCGGCTCCAGCTCTGCCCGGTCGGCACCTGCGCCGTTGACGGGGCAGGACCACTCGCCATCGAGCTCGACGATCCGCACCCCGGGCAGCTCCAGCCAGTGCAACACCCGCTCGGCCTCCTCCGCGGTCGCGGCAGGCAGCGGCCCGGTGGGCGTGGCGACGACCTCAGAGCTGGCCTTGAGGGCGTCGACGTAGACCATCGGGTCGGCACCCCGCGGGGCGTGGCTGGTGCCGGCGAGGCGGCCATAGCGCACGCACACCAACTCCCACCCGCCGACGGCCGAGCGCCGGGCGGCGACGACCTGTGGGGTGGCCGCGAGGGGGGCCAGCCGCTGGACGCGGGCCAGGCCGCGCACGAGGGCGAGAGTGCGGTCACGGACCTCACCTGCGCTCTCGAAGCGCTCCTGGCCGGCCAGCTCGACCATCCGCTCGCGCAGCGCCGCCACCACCTCCCGGGACCCACCGGACATCGCGGCTGACGCGCGAGCGGTGACCGCGGCATACTCCTGCGGCGTCTGCGCCCCGGTGCACGGGGCGCCGCAGCGGCCCATCTCGGCCAGGGCGCAGGCCGTGCGCGGAGAGCGGGGGGAGAGGCGCTCGGTGCACTGGCGCAGCGGCACCACCTCGTGGAGGGCGGCGACGGCGTCATCGGCCGCCTGCCTCGAGGAATAGGGGCCCATGTAGTCGGCGCCGTCGTCGCGGACCTGGCGCACGACCGAGAGCCTGGGGAAGGCCTCCTGGGTCAGCTTGACCCAGTGGAGCCGGTGCGGCCGCTTGGAGCGCCGGTTGTATCGCGGGGTGTGCTCGGCGATGAGTCGCAGCTCGCGCACCTCGGCCTCGAGCGCGGTCGCGCACACCACGGGTGTCACCGAGTGGGCCAGCCGGACCATCTCGCCCATGCGGGAGCGCTTCTCGGAGGAGGTGAAATAGGAGCGGACGCGGGTGCGGATGTTGACCGAGGTGCCGACATAGAGCACCCGGCCCTGGTCGTCCTTGAAGAGATAGACCCCCGGGGCGTCGGGCAGCCCGTCGGCGAGATAGCGCTTGCGACGGGTCGCCTCGGGCACCCGGGAGGTATAGCTCGAGAGCTCCTCGAGAGTGTGGACGCCCAGCGCGCCGACCCGCCCGATGAGGCCGTGCAGGACGTCGACGGTGGCCCGGGCGTCCTGGAGCGCGCGGTGGTTGGGCGTGGTCTCGGCACCGAAGAGCGCGGCCAGCGTCGAGAGCTTGTGGTTGCGGGCCTCGTCGCGGCGGACGAGCTGGCGGGCGAGGTGGACGGTGTCGAGGACTCTGGGCGCAGGGCTCGGCCAGGGCGTCCCCGTCGCGGCCGCGGCAGCGCGGAGGAAGCCGATGTCGAAGCGGGCGTTGTGGGCGACCAGCACTGTGCCGGAGGCGAACTCGAGGAAGGCGGGCAGCGCCGTGTCGATGCGCGGGGCGTCGGCGACCATCGAGGTGGTGATGCCGGTGAGGACCTGGATGAAGGCGGGGATGGGCTCGCCGGGGTTGACCAGGGTCTGGAACTCGCCGATCACCTCGCCGCCGCGCACCTTGACCGCGCCGATCTCGGTGATCCCACACTCGGCGGGGCTGCCGCCGGTGGTCTCGAGGTCGACCACCACGAAGGTGACATCGCGCAGAGGGGTGCCCAGGTCATCGAGCGTGGCCTGGACGATCTGCATGTCTGCGACCGTATGCCGCGCCACCGACAGCCGAAGGACAGGCACGCCGGGAGGGCGCCTGGGGCGGCCCCCGTGGGAGGGGCGTCGCCCCTGCGGCCGGGCCGGCGGGCTTCGGCTGTCGGTTGCCCCTCCTAGGTTTGCTGTCAGCCAACGGAAGGGGTGAGCCAGATGCTTGCCGGCAACGGAGGGGGCAGCAGCCTCCTGGTCGACTGCGCACGGTGCCCGGCGCGTGACATCGAGTGTGACGGGTGCATGGTCACCGCCCTGCTCGATCCGCCACAGGTCGGGCTGCCGCTCGACAACGACGAGCGGGCAGCCGTGGCGCTGCTGGTGTCGGCGGGTCTGGTGAGCGCCGAGACCGCGGCGGTGGCGCGTGCCACCGCCGACGACGAGAGGCGCTTCCGCCGCGTCGTCTGACCGGCCGCCCGCGTGCAGGAGGGGCGTGCGCGGGCGACCTACGATGACGGGTATGCCGCGCAGCCCAGCCCTCGCTGCGCTCGCCCTCGCCGTCCTGCTCGCCCCTGCGGCCTGCGCCGACGCAGGTGCGGGCGACGGTGGCACCGCCCGTGGCGGGCAGCCCTCGTCGAGCGCCGCCATGCCGAGCGCCGCCGACTCGGCCGGGTCACTGCCCACGGGGTCGCAGTCCTCCGGCGTCGGGGCGGCTGCGCCATCGAGCGCTGAGATCGCCTCGGCCCTGTCGCGGCACGCCGCGTCGAGACCGGGGGGCCTCGACCTTGCCGTGCTGCGCTATGCCCCGGCGGGTGAGGGTGCGGCCGGGGGCGACGGGTCGTGGCGGCTGCCGGTCACCGGTGTCCTCCAGCTGCGCGGATATGACTCTGCCACAAGGCCGTTCGCCGGATCGGTCACCCTGCGGCGCAGTGCGGGCACCTGGCAGGTCGCCTCCGAGTCGGCGGCCAAGGGTGGCCTGTGGGCGTTGCCCGGCGGGCCCGTGGAGACCGTGCGGGGGCGGCATTCGATCGTGATCGGCCAGGGCGATCGCGCGCGGCTGAGCGCCCTTGCGGCACAGGCGGATCGGGCCGCGAGCGTGGTCGCACGCAGGTGGCGCCGCGCCGAGCCGGTGCGTCTGGTGGTGATGGCACCGCGGAGGGCGGACGGGGTGCGGGCGGTCCTGGGGGTGGGCCCACCAGCCGGCGTCGCCGCGATCACGGACGGTCCGCTGCCCGCAGGCCGGTCGGCACCGGCCGACCGCATCGTCCTCATGCCGGATGCCTTCGGTGCCCTGACCCCCGAGGGCGCGCAGATGGTCCTGACCCACGAGGCCGTCCATGTGGCGATGCGCGCTGCCACCGATCGCACCGCGCCGCTGTGGCTGGTCGAGGGGCTGGCCGACCAGGCCGGCTACGCCGAGACCGGACTTGCGCCGGACGGGATCGCGGGCTCCCTGCTGGACGAGGTGCGGGCTGCGGGCGCGCCCGGCCGGCTGCCCACCGACGCCGACCTCGAGAGCACGGGCGGGGAGGCGCTCTCGCGTCTCTACACCTCGGCGTGGCTCGCCGTGCAGACGCTCGACGAGCACCACGGCCAGGGGACCGCCCAGCGCGTCTATGCCGCGACCACTGCCCGCACGGCGAGCGGCACCACGGCAGCGGACGCAGTGGATTCGGCACTGGCCGAGGTCGCCCAGACCACGACGGCCGAGGTCACCCGCCAGTGGCGGGAGCGGCTGGTGGAGCTGGCCGGTCGGTGACCCGGCCGCTCGGCCCGCGACCCGCGTCCGGCCCGGGCTCCGCGTCCGAGACGAGCGCCGCGTCCGAGACGAGCTCCACGTCCGAGACGATCTCGTCCTCGTCGGCGCCGTGTCCGGCCTCCGCCGCGAGGGACAGCGCGACGAGGGCCCCGGTCAGCCAGTACTGGTTGTAGAAGGCCTGCTTGTTGACGATGTTGGCGGCCAGCAGCACGAGCGCGAGCCAGCGCAGCAGCTGGGGCAGGGCGGGCTGGCGCCGCCAGACCAGCCAACCGGCCGCGGCCAGCGTGCCCAGGACGGCCAGACCGGTGACCCAGAAGGGCAGGTGGACGCCATAGACGTTGAGGGCGAGCAGATAGAAGGTGTTGGCGAAGCGGATCGCGTGGAAGCCCACCAGCGCCGTGACCGTGTCGTGGACGAAGTCGGCCGGGCTTGCGATGAACCACGGGAGCATCAGCGCGGCCGCCAGCGCGCCGGTCGCGATCGCACGTCGAGCGCCGAAGGGCCGCCAGAGCAGCAGCACGGGCAGCAGCACCGCGAAGTGCTGCTTGCTGGCGCAAGCCAGGGCGAGGGGCACGACCGCCCACCACGCATGCCCACGCCGGACGAGCACCGCCCACCACACCACGCAGGCGGCCAGCAGCGGCTCGGTCCATGCCTGGTCGAGCTGGGTGAGCTGGCCGGGCACGGTCGCCAGCAGGGCGATCACCGCGGCGGCCACCCACTGGTGACGGGGGGCCGCCTGGCGCCCGCCCGCCAGGGCCCACACACCGGCATACAGCACGAGGGACCACACCAGCAGGGCCCACCGCACGTCGCCGGCCAGCCAGCGGCCGGGCGCGAGGAGCAGCGCGGTCCACGGCAGATAGCTGAAGATGTCCTTGACGCCGGGAGAGCCCGACCAGGCCATGTCATAGATGTTCTCGCCACGGGCGATCGCGTCGGCGCCCTGCTGGAGGATCGTCCAGACGTCGATGCGCGGGGCCGGGTCGGCGATGATCGCCGCCGCCGAGGCCACCACGTGCACCAACCCGCCCAGAAGCGCCACCAGCAGGGGCGCGACTCGTGTGGCCAGGAGCAGCCCGGCGCACCCGAGCGCCGCCGCGGCCAGCAGCCAGCGCACCGCGGTCTCCGCCCCGTCGGGCAGATAGCTGAAGAGGGGCACGACCAGGGTGAGCAGTGCCGAGCCGGCCAGGGCCGCGCCGACCGCCGGCCCGGTGAGCCGCACACGTCGGCCGGAGAACTGCCACGCCGCAAGCAGCACCGCGCAGAGCGCCAGAGTGAGCACGATCGGCACCCGGAAGCGCACCACGCTCCACTGGAGCACGCAGAAATACGCAAGCCAGGCCAGTGCGAGCACCAGTGCGGGCCAACGGTTCTCGGCCTGGAGCGCGCGGGCGGCCGGGGAACGCCGAGCGGACGCACCCTGTCGGGCGCGTCCGCTCGGCGAGGCGGGGGAGGGGGTCACGAGTAGAGCGACTCGACCTCGGAGTTGTAGTCCCGCATGACCTCGGCCCGGCGCAGTTTGAGCGACGGCGTGAGATGGCCGGTCTCCTCGGTGAAGTCGTGGTCGATCAGGCGCCACTTGCGGATCGACTCGGCCTTGGAGACGGCCTTGTTGGCGCGGTCGACGGCCTCCTGGATGTGCTCGTGGACGGTCGGGTCGTCGAGGGCCTGCTCGAGCGTGATGCCGTCGAGGCCGTGGTTGGCCGCCCAGGTGGGCAGCATCTCCTCGTCGAGGGTGACCAGGGCGCCGATGAAGGGCTTGCCGTCGCCGACCACCATGCACTGGGAGACCAGCGGGTGCGCGCGGAGGCGGTCCTCCAGCACCGCTGGCGCGACGTTCTTGCCGCCCGCCGTCACCAGGATCTCCTTCTTGCGCCCGGTGATCCGCAGGTAGCCGTCCTCGTCGAGCTCGCCGAGGTCACCGGTGTGGAACCACCCGTCCGAGATCGCGGACGCGGTGGCCTCGGCGTTGTCGTGGTAGTTGCGGAAGACGCCGACGCCCTGGACGAGGATCTCGCCGTCGTCGGCGACCCGGACGCTCGTGCCGGGCAGCGGCGGGCCGACGGTGCCGATCTTGATGCGCTCGGGCACGTTGACGCACAGGGGCGCCGTGGTCTCGGTGAGGCCGTAGCCCTCGAGGATGGTGACCCCGATGCCGCGGAAGAAGTGGCCGAGCCGCTCGCCCAGGGGGGCGCCGCCGGACACGGCATACTCCACCTGCCCGCCCATCGCGGCGCGCAGCTTGCTGTAGACGAGCTTGTCGAAGACCTTGTGCTGGGCCCGCAGGGCCAGCCCCGGCCGGCCGCCGTCCATCGCCCGGGAGTAGGCGATCGCCGTGGCCGCGGCCCGGTGGAAGATCGCGCCCTTGCCGTCGCCGGACGCCTTGGCCTCGGAGGAGTTGTAGATCTTCTCGAACACCCGGGGGACGGCGAGGATGAACGTGGGACGGAAGGCCGCGAAGTCGTCGAGGACGTTCTTGATGTCGGCGCTGTGGCCCATCCGGGCCTCGCCCTCGACACACAGGACCTGGATATAGCGGGCGAACACGTGGGCGATCGGCAGGAAGAGCAGAGTGGAGGCGCCGTCGCGGCTGACGACCGTGCCCAGTCGGGCGACGGTGTTCTCGCACAGGTCGAGGAAGTTGCCGTGGGTCAGCTCGCAGCCCTTGGGCCGTCCCGTGGTGCCCGAGGTGTAGATGATCGTCGCGAGCGAGTCGCGGTTCTGCCCCGCCCGGGCCGCGGCCAGGGCGTCGTCACTGACCCCCGAGCCTGCCTCCCGCAGCTCGCGCAGGTCGTCGACGCGCCACACATGGGTGAGGCTGGGCAGCTCGTCACGCACGGACTCCAGCAGCCGGACGTGGGCGTCCTTCTCGAGGAAGACGCCGGTGGCGCCCGAGTCGCTGAGGATCCACTGGATCTGCTCGGCCGAGGACGACTCGTAGATCGGCACCCCGGCGGCGCCGGCCGCCCAGAGCGCGAAGTCGACCAGCGTCCACTCGTAGCGCGTGGCGCTCATGATGCCGACGCGGTCACCGGGCGCGATGCCGGCACCGACCAGCCCGCGGGCCAGGCTGGCGACGTCGGCGGCGAACTCGCTCGCGGTGATGTCGCTCCACTGTCCGCCCGGGCCCTTGACGGTGAATGCCGCGCGATGGGGCTGGCGCTGGGCATTGCGTGCCGGGAGGTCGCCCAGGTGCCCCTCGGTGGTCTGAGGTGCCATTGGGGGGACAACGTGCTCTTTCACGGACTTCCTCCTGGTCGACGACTGCCACGCACCCTACCGATCGGTAATGGCAAGGGGGGAGGGCTGCCGAGCACCTCCGACAGTAATCCCTGCCACAGCGGTCCCTCCGCGGGGGCCCGCCACCTGCCCGGATGCGGGGGCGGGTCCGGTCCGAGGGGGGGGGTGGGAGTCGATGCCGCGCTCCGGCAGGGCCGCACCCGCTCGCCGGGCGGGTACTCTCCTCACCATGGCCGACCGCACTGAGTCCCGGATCACGATCGACGCCCCGCCCGGCGCCGTGCTCGATGTCATCGCCGACTTCGAGGCCTACCCGCAGTGGGCGACCGAGGTGAAGGAGGCCCAGATCCTCGCCGAGGACGGTGACGGCTGGGCCGACCAGGTCCGCTTCACCCTCGACGCGGGCGCCATCCAGGACACCTACACCCTCGAATACGACTGGGACATCGACGAGGACGGCGCCGGCGTCGTCTCCTGGAGCCTGGTCGAGGGCCGGGTGCTGAAGATGATGACCGGGTCCTACACCCTCACCGCCAAGGGCGAGAGCACCGAGGTCGTCTATCGCCTCGCCGTCGACGTCATCATCCCCATGATGGGCATGCTCAAGCGCAAGGCGGAGAAGATCATCGTCGACACCGCCCTGAAGGAGCTGAAGAAGCGCGCCGAGGGCTGACCCGGCCCGATGCGACTCCTGCTCCACACCGGCGCCGGCGGGGTCGGCACCACCACCGTCGCCGGCGCGTATGCCGCCCACACGGCCGCCGAGGGCGGCCGCGCGCTCGCGCTCTCCCTCCGCCGCGGCCGGGGGCTGGCCGAGGCGCTCGAGGCGCCTGCGGACTGCGACCCCGGCGCCCCCGTCGAGGTCGCGCCCCGGCTGTCCGTCCTCGGGGCGCCCCCGCTGGACGGGGAGCGGCTGGCGGCGGGGCGCGGTGCCCCGGTGCGCGACTACCTCACCTCCGTGCTGCCACGGGTGGGTCTGCCCGACACCATCGCCGAGGAGCTGGCCTGGCTGCCGCAGGGGGCCGATGTCGCCGCGCTGCTGGGGCTGCTCGCCGAGGCCGAGTCGGGGCGGTGGGACCTGATCAGTGTCGATGCCGGACCGCTGCCCTCGGCGGCCGAGCTCGTCGGCGCCCCCGCGGTGCTGGCGTGGCTGCTCGGCCAGACCGACGGGCTCCAGCAGCGCATCGTGACCCTCGGACGGGCCATCGCGGCCGCCGCCGGCCCGGTCCTGCCCGGGCCGGACAGTTTTGAGGCCATCGCCTCCGTGCGCACCCGGCTGGCGCGGCTGGCCGAGCTGCTCGCCGGGCCCGAGACCTCCGCCGCCCTGGTGCTCTCGCCGCGGTCGGCCGCGCTCCTCGAGGCCGCCGACGCGCTGCTGCCGCTGGCGCTCGCCGGCGTCCCCGTCGACCGCCTGACGATGACGCCGGCCGGCGCGGAGGTGGCCCTGCCAGCGCAGCTGCGCGGCATACCTCTGGCGCAGTGGCCGGACCTGGGGAGGGAGCCGCGCGGGCCCCAGGAGCACGCGGATCTCGTTGTCCCGCAGCCGGATCCGCAGGTGCAGCCGGCGCGGCGCGCCGTGCTCGAGGGCGCCGGTGGATACCGCCTGGTCCAGCCCGTGCCGGGGGTGAGCGCCGGCGAGGTGCTCCTTCGCCGGCAGGGGAGCAGTCTGGTGGCGACCGTGCGCGGGCACCGGGCGATCCTGCCGCTGCCGGGTGCGCTGCGACGATGCTCCGCCGGGGCCGCCAGCGTGCGCGACGGCCGACTCGAGATCGACTTCACCAGAGACGAGGAGGAGTGGCCCCGTGGCTGAGCACCGCAGCGGCGATGTCGGGAGCGTCGCCGAGGAGACCGCACGCCTGGTCGCCGCGCTCCGGGAGTATGCCGTGCCCCCGCCTCCCAGCGAGGGCGCGCCGGCGGGTCAGACGCCCCCGCCGTCCCCATCCGCGTCGCGCTGCGCCGACCACGACGCGCGCGGCGAGCGCCCCGTCGCCTGCGAGCTCTGCCCCGTCTGCCAGGGCATCGCGGTGCTCCACTCGCTCCGGCCCGAGGTCGTCGAGCGCCTCGCCGAGCTCGCCTCCACGGCCGCGGCCTTCCTCGGCGAGCTGGCCCAGGAGGCCAGGTCCGGGAGCGAGCGCGACCCCGGCCCGGGCGCCGACACCAGCGGCTGGCCGGCCCCCGAGAGGCCGGCATCCCGCGAGCGGCACCACGACATCCCCGTGACCGACGGACGCCCGGCCCCCGCCGCCGTGGATGATGGGGAGCGACGCGAGCACCCGCATGGAGAGGACCCGGCATGACCCTGACGATCGGCATCGACATCGGCGGCACCAAGCTGGCCGGGGGACTGGTCGACGAGCACGGCACCATCCTCAGGGAGGGGCGGCGCGACACCCCCGCCCAGGACCCCGCCGCCATCGCCACCGAGGCCGCCGACATCGTGCGCGAACTGGCCGAGGGCGCGCCCGCAGACGTCGCCGGGGTGGGCCTGGCCTGCGCCGGCTTCATCAACGCCGAGGGCACCCACATCCTCTTCGCGCCCAACCTCGCGTGGCGCAACGAGCCGATGCAGGAGCGGCTGTCCGCGCTCGTCGACTATCCCGTTGTCATCGAGAACGACGCTAATGCCGCGGCCTGGGGCGAGTTCCGGCACGGGGCCGCCAGCGACGCCGACGACATGCTGCTCGTCACGATCGGCACCGGCGTCGGCGGCGGCATCGTCAGCGACGGCAAGCTCCTGCGCGGTGCCTATGGCATCGGTGGGGAGATCGGCCACATGCGGCTCGTGCCGGGCGGCCACCGCTGCGGCTGCGGCAACCGCGGCTGCTTCGAGGTCTATGGCTCCGGCTCCGCGCTGGTGCGCGAGGCCCGTGAGCTGATCGCGTCGGGCACCCCGCTGGCCGCCGGCCTGTCCGAGCGGTGCGGGGGAGACCCCGACCGGCTCAAGGGCCGCGACGTGACCGCAGCGGCGGAGGCAGACGACCCCGCCGCCAAGGAGCTGCTCACCGACCTCGGCACCTGGATCGGCGAGGGCGTCGCCTCTCTCGGCGCGGTGCTCGACCCCGGCCGCATCGTCATCGGTGGCGGTGTCGTCGAGGCCGGTGACCTGCTCATGCAGCCCATCCGGGCCGCCTACGGCCGCAACCTGATCGGCCGCGGATACCGCCCGATGCCCGAGATCGTCGCGGCCAGCCTCGGCAACCGGGCCGGCCTCATCGGCGCCGCCGCGCTGGCGGCCGACGAGGCCCGCCGATGAGCGCAGGGCAGGCCCCGTCCGACGGGCTCGCGATCGGCATCGACATCGGCGGCACCAAGGTGGCCGGTGGGCTGGTCGACGCCGACGGAGCGGTGCTCTGCCGGGCCCGTCGCGACACCCCGCACCGCTCCAAGAGCCCCGACGTCGTCGAGTCCCTCATCGTCGACGTGGTGCGCGAGCTGCGCGAGCAGGCAGGCGGCCGCGAGATCGTCGGGGTCGGCATCGGCGCGGCCGGCTTCGTCGCCGCCGACCGCGCCACCATCGTCTTCGCCCCCCACCTGTCCTGGCGGCACGAGCCGCTGCGCGACGGGCTGGCCAGTCGCATCGACCTGCCCGTGTGCATCGACAACGACGCCAACGCGGCGGTGTGGGGGGAGTGGCGCTTCGGCGCCGGCCGCGGCGAGAGCCACCTCATGCTCGTCAACCTCGGCACCGGCATCGGCGGTGGCCTGATGATCAACGGCGAGGTGATCCGCGGGCGCTATGGCATCGCGGGCGAGTTCGGCCACATGCAGGTCGTGCCTGGCGGCCAGCGCTGCGAGTGCGGCAACCGCGGCTGCTGGGAGCAATATGCCTCGGGCAATGCCCTTGTGCGAGAGGCCCGTTCGCTGATGACAGCCAACAGCCCCATGGCCACCGATCTGCTCGACCGGGTCGACGGCGATCCGGCCGGTCTCACCGGGCCGCTCATCACCGAGGCCGCCCAGGACGGCGACCAGACGGCCGTCGAGTTGCTCGCGGAGATCGGCCAGTGGCTGGGGGTGGGCATCGCCAACCTCGCGGCGGCCTTCGACCCCGGCGTCTTTGTCATCGGCGGTGGCGTCAGCGCCGCCGGTGACCTGCTGCTCGGGCCCGCCCGCGAGACCTTCGGCCGTCAGCTGACCGGTCGCGGCTATCGCCCCAAGGCCGAGATCCGCGCGGCCGAGCTCGGCAACGAGGCCGGGCTGGTCGGGGCGGCCGACCTGGCCCGGCGCGACGCGGCAGGCCGCAGGTGAGCGCACCCACCCTCCCGGAGCCCGGGTCGATGCGGGTGATGTCCTACAACACCCGTGACTTCCAGGACGATGTGGCCGCGGCCATCCGGGTCATCCGCGCCGTCGACCCCGACGTGCTCTGCCTCCAGGAGGTCCCGCGCCGCCTCCTCTCGCCCTTCCGGGTCGCCTCCTTCGCCCGCCGCACGGGCATGTACTGGTCGGGCCGGCACACCGGCAGCGGCGGCACGACGATCCTGACCTCGCTGCGGGTGCAGGTGCGCGAGTCCCGGCATCACCGCCTGCGGGTCGCGCGCCTCCAGCGCACCAGGGGGTATGCCGTGATCCGCGTCGCGCCGCCCGGCTGCCAGCCCGTGGTGGTCGGCAGCGTGCACCTGAGCCTGGACCCGCGTGAGCGCGAGCAGCATGCCCGCGAGATCCTCACGACGGTCTCGCACGGCGAGCCCGTCATCCTCGCCGGCGACCTCAACGAGGGGGAGTCGGGCAGGGCCTGGCAGCTGATCGCCTCGCCCCTGCGGCTGGTCTCCAGCCCCGCGCCGACCTATCCGTCCGCTCATCCGCGCCGGCTGCTGGATGTCATCTTCGCCTCGCCCGAGCTGGCCGTGCGTGCCGGTGGCCACGTCGACCTCGACCCGGCCGATGTCACGGCCGGTTCCGACCACCGCCCCGTGTGGGTCGACGTCGTCGCGGCCCCGCTGACCTCGGCCGACGCCAGGCGCGAGCAGCGTCAGGAGGAGCTGTCCACCCGGATCACCGAGGAGCAGGTCGCCGAGGCCGAGGTGGTCGCGCGCGAGGCCACGCCCCCCGCCACACCCGAGGGCTGAGCCTCAGACCTGTGCGCCGTCGTCGGGCCCGTTGCCGGGGCCGCGCGTGACGAGCAGCCCGAATCCCACGGCGCACATCAGCAGCCCGAGCACGGTCACCCAGCCGCCGACGACGGGGCGGGCGATGACCAGCCACAGCAGCAGCAGCGGCCCGCCGACCAGCCCGACGAGGGCGCCCCAGAAGTGCCAGTCCTCCGGCGGCGGCAGCGCGCGCGGGGGGCCGGGCTCGAAGTGCTCGTCGTCCTCCTCCTCGATCACCCGGTCGGCGCGCCCGAGATCCCACGAGGCGCCGGCACCACGCCAGACCGGGATGTCCATATCGAGCGGGTCCCGGCCTGGGGACTGCTCGCGCGCCGCAGGTGACTCGGGCGCGGGGCCGCCCCGCGGCATACCCCCGTCTGTGGACCGGGGGTCCCTGGCGTGAGGGGGGAGGGGGAAGCGGTTGGGGGTGAAGCCGCCGGCGCTGTCGGCGCTCTTGGCGGGCGGCTCGTGACCGGCAGCCGTCTGGTCCCACCCGGCGATGATCCGGTGGAACTCCTCGTCGATGTCGCGGTCCCGCGGGTCGCTCATCGGGTCTGCGCTCCATCTGGGTCGTACGGCAGGTGCGTGGGCAATCCTCGCACGGGCTCGCGAGACGCGGGTAGAGTGCAGGCGATTCGAACGAGGGAGAAACGGTGTTCTACTGGCTGCTCAAGACGGTCGTGCTGGGCCCCGTCCTGCGGGTGCTCTTCCGGCCGTGGGTGGAGGGGGAGGAGCACATCCCCGAGGAGGGCGCCGCGATCTTCGCGAGCAACCACCTGAGCTTCTCGGACTCGATCTTCCTGCCTCTGATGGTGCCGCGCCGGGTGACCTTCCTGGCCAAGGCCGACTACTTCACCGGCCGCGGCGCCAAGGGCCGGCTGACCGCGATGTTCTTCAAGGGCGTGGGCCAGGTCCCCGTCGACCGCTCCGGCGGCAAGGCCAGCGACGCCGCCCTGCGCTCGGGCCTGCGGATCCTGCGCCGCGGCGAGTTCCTCGGCATCTATCCCGAGGGCACCCGCAGCCCCGACGGCCGGCTCTATCGCGGCCGCACCGGCGTCGCGCGGATGGCGCTGGAGGCCAAGGTCCCGGTCATCCCCGTCGCCATGATCGGCACCGACAAGGCCCAGCCGACCGGTCAGATCATCCCCAACATCACCCGTGTCGGCATCCGGGTGGGCGAGCCCCTCGACTTCTCCCGCTACTACGGCATGGAGGGCGACCGCTTCGTCCTGCGCTCGGTGACCGACGAGATCATGTACGAGCTGATGCTGCTGTCCGAGCAGGAGTACGTCGACATGTACGCCAGCTCGATGAAGGACCGGCTTCTCCAGGCCGCCAAGGCCAAGGCCCAGGAGCTCCAGGCGGCCGTGCGCCCCAGCGGGTCCCCCGACCTCGAGTCCGCCCTCGACGAGGCCGAGGCCGAGGTGGAGCGCCGAGCCAACGAGGCCAACAACCCCGTCGAGCCGGCCGACGCCTCACCCGACCGCCCGGTCGACGAGCGCCCCGAGTCCGACGGCGGCCTGCCCGGCGCCCGCGCCAGCTGACCGCGGCCCCACCAGCGCCATGCCCGTCCACGAGGCGCCCGGCGACAAGCCGTTCAACGACGCCTACTGGCGCGGCATCCACATCCTGCGCGTGCTCACGGTGGTGTATGCCGCCGTCACCCTCTGGCTGCGCTGGGACGACCTGGTCCGCCCCCGACTGGGCGCGACCGTCCTCGCCGTGCTGGGCCTGTTCAGCCTCGCCCTGATGGTGCGACGGCGGCGCAGCGTGGTGCTGGTCGTCATCGAGGTGGCGCTCGCCTGCGCCGCCGTCCTGCTCACCCGCCTCGTCGACTCGCCGGAGCAGATCGCCTCGGGGGCGCCCACGGTGCCCGGGCTCTTCCCCGCTGCGGGTGTGGTCGCCGCCGCCGTGCTCACCGGCCCGTGGGGCGGGCTCGCTGCCGCGGCCGCAGTCTCGGTCGCCGACCTGGTCGAGGTCGGCGAGCCCAACCGCTTCACCCTGCACAACATCCTGCTGCTGCTCATGCTGGGTGGGCTGATCGGGCTGGCCGCCCAGTCCGCCCGCCGGGCGGAGGCCCGCGCCCGTGAGGCGATGGCCCTGCGCGCCCGCCTCACCGAGCGCGAACGACTGGGCCGGGCGGTCCACGACGGCGTGCTCCAGGGCCTCGCGCTCATCCACCGCCGTGGTCGCGACATCGGCGGGGAGGCCGCCGAGCTGGGCGAGATCGCCGCCGAGCAGGAGCAGTCGCTGCGCCAGCTGGTCAGCCGGCTGGCACCCGAGGACACCGCCCCGTCGGGGGCCGCGCTGACCCGCGACGTGGCAGGGGAGCTGATGCGCCTGTCCGGTGCCGGGGTCGACGTGACCGGTCCGGCGACCCCGCTGCCCATGGCTGCCCAGGCCTGCGACGAAGTCGTGGCGGCCGTGCGCGCCGCCCTCGACAACGTCCGCACCCACGCCGGCGACGGCGCCCACGCCTGGGTCCTGGTCGAGGACGGCGGGGAGGAGGTCCTGGTGACCGTGCGCGACAACGGCGTCGGTATGCCGCGCGAGCGGCTCACGGAGGCCGCCGCCTCCGGGCGGATGGGCTTCGCCCGCAGCATCCGGGGCCGGCTGGAGGACCTCGGCGGCTCCGCCCACCTGACCTCCCGCGAGGGCGGCGGCACGACCGTGCGGCTGCGAGCCCCGCTGGAACGCAGCGGATCCCACTGACCACCGCACACGGCATACCGACCGACGAAGGAGACCCGATGGCCGAGGCGCCGCCCATCCCGCCCGCTGACGAGGCACACCTGCGGGTGCTCGTCGCCGACGACCACCCCATGTGGCTCGACGCCCTCGCCCGCGACCTCGACGGCGCGGGCATCGAGGTGGTCGGCACTGCGGCCGACGGCCCCCAGACGGTCGCGCGGGTGCGGGCCACCCGGCCCGACGTGCTCGTGCTCGACCTCAACCTCCCCGGCATGCGGGGCGATGAGGTGTGCCGCGCGCTCGGTGATGTGCCCGTGCGTGTGCTCATCCTCTCGGCCAGCGGCGAGCAGCAGGACGTCCTCGACGCGGTGAAGGCCGGTGCGTCCGGCTATCTGGTCAAGTCGGCCACGAGCGCCGAGATCGTCGAGGCGGTGCGGGCGACCGGGCGCGGCGAGGCCGTCTATACCCCCGGGCTGGCCGGCATGGTGCTGGGGGAGTTCCAGCGGATGTCGCACGAGCCAGAGGCCGCCGCCCGGCCGGAGCGGCCCATCCCCGAGCTGACCGAGCGCGAGACCGAGATCCTGCGGCTGGTGGCGACCGGCATGGGCAGCAAGGAGATCGCGGCCGAGCTGTTCATCTCCCACCGCACCGTGCAGAACCACGTGCAGAACACGCTCGGCAAGCTGCACCTGCACAACCGGGTGGAGCTGGTCCGGTTCGCGCTCGCCCGGGGGCTGGACCTGCCGGAGTAGGCGGCCGCGCGGCATACCGGCGCCGCAGGCCAGCCACCATGCGGGCGGCCGGTGGGTGGCGCGCCGCGGGGACCTATCCTTAGGCGGTGAGCACGATCGACACCACTGACGTCCTGGCCGGCCTCGCCGCCGGCGCCGACCTGCCGGCTGCCCAGCAGCCGGAGTGGCCCGACCGGGCCGCCCTGGACCGTGCGGTGGAGACCCTGCGCACCTATCCGCCGCTGGTCTTCGCCGGCGAGTGCGATGTCCTGCGAGAGCGGATGGCCGCGGCCTCGCGCGGTGAGGCCTTCGTCCTCCAGGGCGGCGACTGCGCCGAGACCTTCGCCGCGGCGACGGCCAACAACATCCGCGACCGGGTCAAGACGATCCTCCAAATGGCGGCCGTGCTGACCTATGGCGCGTCCGTGCCGGTCGTCAAGGTCGGCCGCATGGCGGGGCAGTACGCCAAGCCGCGTTCGTCCTCCACCGAGACCCGCGAGGGCGTGACGCTGCCGGCCTACCGCGGCGACATGGTCAACGACTTCGAGTTCACACCCGAGTCGCGCCTGCCCGACCCCGACCGACTGGTGCGCGGCTACCACGCGAGCTCGGCGACGCTCAATCTCGTGCGCGCCTTCACCCAGGGTGGTTTCGCCGACCTGCGCTATGTGCACGAGTGGAACCGCGGCTTCGTCACCAACGCCGCCAACGCCCGCTATGACCGCATCGCCCGCGACATCGACAAGGCGATGAAGTTCATGGCCGCGTGCGGCGCCGACTTCGACGCGATGCGCACGACCGAGTTCTTCGCCGCCCACGAGGGCCTGCTGCTCGACTACGAGCGGCCGCTGACCCGCGTCGACTCGCGCACCGGGCAGCTCTATGACACCGCCGGCCACTTCATCTGGGTCGGTGAGCGCACCCGCGACCTCGACGGCGCCCACATCGACTTCGTCTCGCGCGTGCGCAACCCGATCGGCATCAAGCTCTCGGCCAAGGCCGACCCCGAGATGGTGCTGCGGATGATCGACAAGGTCGACCCCGAGCGCGAGCCCGGCCGCCTGACCTTCATCACGCGCATGGGCGCCGGCACCGTCCGTGACGCGCTGCCCCCACTGGTGGAGCGGGTCACCGCCTCGGGAGCCCAGGTCACCTGGATCTGCGACCCGATGCACGGCAACACCTTCGAGTCGACCACCGGCTACAAGACGCGCCGCTTCGACGATGTCATCGAGGAGGTGCGCGGCTTCTTCGACGTGCACCAGGGCCTGGGCACCGTCCCGGGTGGTCTGCACATCGAGCTCACGGGCAATGACGTCACCGAGTGCCTCGGCGGCTTCGAGCGGATCTCCGACGAAGACCTCTCGCAGCGCTACGAGAGCGTCTGCGACCCGCGGCTGAACCACCAGCAGAGCCTCGAGCTGGCCTTCCTCGTCGCCGACATGCTCAACCGCGACTGACCCTCGAGGCACCGATGACCCAGATCGTCGCCGACCTCCTCTCCGACACCCTCACCCGGCCCACGGCCGGGATGCGTGCGGCCATCGCCGCCGCCGAGGTCGGCGACGACGTCTTCGGCGAGGACCCGACCGTCGCCCGGCTCGAGGCGCGCGTGGCCGAGCTGCTCGGCCACGAGGCGGGGCTGTTCGCGCCCACGGGCTCGATGGCCAACCAGCTGGGGGTGCGGCTGCACGTCGGGCCCGGCCAGGAGCTGGTGGCCGACTCGCTCGCGCACGTGCTGCGTGCCGAGCTGGGGGCGGCCGCGATCCTCTCCGGCATCAGCTCGCGCACCTGGGTCGCCGACCGCGGTCTCCTCGACGCCCGCCAGGCCGCCGGGCTGATGATCACCGGCGCCGGCGTCTATCAGGTCAACACGGCACTCGCGGTCGTCGAGAACACCCACAACTTCGGTGGTGGCACCGTGCAGCCCATCGAGCAGATCCGGGCGCTGCGCGAGGAGACCCGGCGCCAGGGGGTCGCCATGCACCTCGACGGCGCCCGCCTGTGGAATGCCCATGTCGCCACCGGCATCCCCCTCGCCGACTATGGCCGCGAGTTCGACACCGTGAGCGTCTGCCTGTCCAAGGGCCTGGGCGCGCCGGTCGGCTCGGTGCTGGTCGGCACCCGTGAGCACATCGACGAGGCGCGGGTGTGGCGCAAGCGGTTCGGTGGCGGCATGCGCCAGGTCGGCGTCCTCGCCGCCGCGGGCCTGTATGCCCTCGACCACCACATCGAGCGCCTCGCCGACGACCACGCGCGGGCCCGGCGCTTCGCCGAGGCCGCGGCCGCGGTGGCGCCCGGCTCGATCGAGCCGACCCAGGTCGAGACCAATATCGTCATCCTCGATGTCGCCCAGTCCGGTTGGGCCGCAGCCGATCTCGTCACCGAGGCGGCCGCTCGCGGCATACGCCTGTATGCCGTGGGGCCCGGCAAGGTGCGCCTGGTCTGGCATCTCGACGTCGATGACGCCGCGACCGACCACGCCATCGCCGAGCTCGGCCCGCTCCTGTCGGGCGGCCCGAGGCAGTCCCGGCAGGTCTAGACGCGCCCAGTCGCCCCGGCGGACGGTCCAGTCGCGCGGGGCCCTCGCTCCTCAGACCTCGTGGTGGAGCAGCTCGGCGGGCGGGTCCTGCTCGGCGGTGGCGTCGGGGTCGGGCGGCGAGCCGCGCAGCTCGACCAGATACATGGCCGCGAGCACGAGCAGCCCGCCGACGAGCATGCGCCAGGTGAGTGACTCGCCGCCGAGCGCGACCGCGAATCCGGCGGCGAAGACCGGCTCCAGCGTCATGATGATCGCCGCCCGCGTCGCCGCGATGTGGGCCTGGGCATAGGTCTGGGCCCAGAGGGCGAAGGCCCCGGCCACCAGCGCCATATAGAGCAGCGAGAGCCACTGACCGCCGTCGGCGGGGAGGGTCAGGCCGCCGGGCACGGCCGCGATCCCGGCGACGGGGATGATCCCGAGCGCCTGCACCACGGCCAGCCCGGTCGCGCGCTGTGGTGTGCTCCAGCGCCCGAGGGCCACGATGTGCAGGGCATAGAGCGCGGCCGAGCACAGCGTGAGCGCCTCGCCGAGGCCGACCGTGACGCCCCGGAGCGACAGCACGGCCAGGCCGAGTGTGGAGAGGCCGACGGCCACCCACATCACCCCAGGGATGCGCTCACGCAGGACGAGCGCGCCCAGCAGGGGCGTCAGCACCACATAGGTGCCGGTGATGAAGCCGGACACCGATGCCGAGGTGTGCTCGAGGCCGACCGTCTGGAGCAGCTGCGCCGACCCATAGAGCACCCCCAGGCCCAGACCGGTGAGCACGTCGCGACGCTCCAGGGCGCGCAGCTGACGGTGGAAGACCGCGGCCATCGCGAGCGCGGCGACCGAGAAGCGCACGACCAGGAAGTCGGCCGAGGGCACGTGGGCGACGAGGTCGCGGATGAGGAAGAAGGTCGAGCCCCAGGAGGCGGTGACGGCGACGAGGAGCAGCGTGGCCAGGCGGCCCGAGCGCACCGGGCGCTCGCCCATCAGACCACCGTCATGGTGATCGAGCTGCCCTGTGGCGCACGGCTGCCCGCGCCCGGGCTGGTCGAGCGGACGGTCCCGAAGATGCCGCCCATCCACCGCTCGACGGAGACCTTGAAGCCGGCCCCCTCGAGGATGGCGCGTGCCTCGGCCTCCTGCTTGCCCGTCACCTCGGGCACCGTGACCATGACGGGGCCCTTGGAGATGACCAGCGCGACCCTGTCGCCGCGGAAGCGGCTCTCGCCCGCGGTGGGGGAGGTGCGGATGACGCTGCCCTCGGGGACCGAGCTGCTGTTCTCCCGGGTCACCTCGCCGACCGCGAGCCCAGCCCGCTCCAGCTGGCTGCGCGCGGACTGCTCGCTGGCGCCGCTGAGTGCTGGGACCGGGATCGGCTGGCGGCCCTTGCTCACGCTCAGGCCGACGGACGCGCCGCGCTTGAGCGAGGCCCCGGCCTCGGGGGTGGAGGAGATGACCTGCCCCTCGGGCACGCTCTCGCTCCACTCCTGCGAGACCGTGCCCAGGACCAGCCGCTCCGCCTTGAGCGCCTGCTCGGCCTCGGCACGGGTGCGCCCCGCGAGGGTGGGCACGGCATACCGCTCGCGGCCCTTGGAGACCGACACCTCGACGGTGCTGCCGCGGCGGACCTCCTTGCCGGCCAGGGGCTCCTCGGTGATGACCGAGCCCTTGGCGACGGTCTCGCTGAAGGCATCGACGCGCTCGGCGCGCAGGTGGGCCCGGGTCAGGGCGGTCTCGGCCGAGGCATAGGGCGTGCCGGCCACGGTGGGGACGGTCGTCATCGCGCCCGGCCCGAGCATGAACCACCAGCCGGCGGCCAGCCCGGCCGCGAGCAGCAGGGCGGCCAGGAGCACGGGTATGCCGCGACCGCGTCGCCGGGGCGCGGCGGCCGCGCTCGCTCCGGCGGGCGGCCCAGCGGGTCGGCTGGGGGCGGTCGCGGGGACGGGCAGCGCGCGGGTGCGCTCGTGGGCGCGGTCGACATCGAGGGCGCCGGGGGCGGAGTCGAGCTCGGCGCCGCTGAGCCGTCCGCGCACCTCCCGCAGCTCGCGGAGGAACTCGCCGGCGTCGGCGGGGCGGGCATCGGGGTCACGGGCGGCAGCGCGGGTGACCAGGTCGTCCAGCTCGGGGGCCAGACCGGGCACCAGCCGCGACGGGGGCGGCACATCGGTGTGCACATGCTGATAGGCCACGTGGATCGGCACCTCGCCGCTGAAGGCCTTCTCGCCGGTAAGCAGTTCGAAGAGGATCAGCCCCGCGGCATACACATCGGTGCGGGGGTCGGCGATGCCGCGCTCGACCTGCTCGGGGGAGAGATAGGCGACCGTGCCGAGCAGGACCCCGCTCTGACCGGTCTGGGTCTGGCTGGTGACCGCCCGGGCCAGCCCGAAGTCGGCGACCTTGACCATGCCGTCGGTGCGCAGGATGACGTTCTCGGGCTTGACATCGCGATGGACGATGCCGGCCTCGTGGGCGCTGGCGAGGGCCTGGAGGACCGGGTCCATGATGTCGAGCGCGGCGCGGGGGGTGAGCGCGCCCTCCTCGGCCAGCACCTCGCGCAGGGTCTGGCCGGGCACATACTCCATGACCAGATAGACCAGGCCGTCCTGCTCGCCCTGGTCAAAGACCGAGACGACATGCGGGTTGCCCAGGCGGGCGGCCGAGCGGGCCTCCCGGCGGAAGCGGGTGACAAAGGTCTGGTCGTCGGCCAGCCCCGGCTTCATCACCTTCAGGGCCACCTCGCGGTCGAGCCGCTCGTCCATCGCGACGTAGACGGTCGCCATGCCCCCCGTCGCCAGGCGCGCGAGCACGCGATAGCGGCCCTCGAGCGTCTGCCCGATGAGCTCGTCGCGTGGCTGGCTGGTCACGGCCGTGAGTGTAGTTTCGATGGCTGGGTGCCTCGTGGGGTTGTCCCGATCAGAGCCTGCTGTAGTGGTGCTTCACGTTGGCGACATAGCGCTTGGTGTCGGGATACAGGCCGTGCTCCCGGACCGAGCCCAGGCCCTGGTAGTAGCCGGCGATCGCGTGGTCCAGGCTGCCCGCCTCGCGGGTCAGATAGCGCAGGATCGCGACGCCGGCGGTGACGTTGTCCTGCGTCTTGCGCAGATCCAGACGCTGTCCGACCATGTCCGAGGCCCACTCGCCGGAGGTGGGGATAACCTGCATCGTGCCGACCGCGTTGGCGACCGAGACCTGCGACTGGTCCCACCCGGACTCCTGGTAGGCGATCGCCAGGGCGAGCTTGGGGTCGATGCCGTGGCGGCGGGCCGTCTTCTCGATGATCGCCTTGGTCTCGGTCCGGCCCGGCACCCCCGCGCGGGCCAGCTGGGCGCGGGTGCGCGCAGCCTGCGCCACGGTCGCGTTGGGATAGCGGCGCCCCTCGAAGGTGTGGGAGTCGAAGCGCGTCGTGGCCTTGCTGGCCTGCGCCGGCCGGGCGGTCCTGGTGGCCGGCCGGGCGGTCCTGGTGGCCGGCCGGGCCGCGGCGCCCGCCTTGCCCTTCGCCGGCACCGCGATGCGCTGGCCGGGCTTCAGGCCGCGCGGGTCGATCCCCGGGTTGAGCTTGAGCAGGCGCGAGACGGTGGTGCGCCGGGCCGCCGCGACGTGGGTGAGGGTCTCTCCCCTGCGGATGCGGTATGCCGCGCTGCCACCCTGCGAGGGCCGCTTGGCGGGGCGCGCGGCCGGCTTCGCCTTCGCCGCCGGCGTGGCCACGCGCTTGGCCACGGGTGTGGCGGAGCGGGGGGCCGGGGCGGTGCGGGGCACCCACAGCCGCTGGCCGGGCTTGATCAGCCCGCCGCCGTAGGGGAGGTGGTTGCGGGTGGCGATCACCCGGCTGGTCGTGCGGTGGCGGGTCGCGATCGCCTTGACGGTGTCGCCGGGGCGCACGACATAGGTGGTCCAGCCGTGCGGCGCCGCGGGCCCGCTGTGGGCGGCCGCCGTCGCGGGCAGGGCGTGGGTGGTCGGGGGCATCGCGGGCGGCAGGAAGACGGGCACGGCGGGCGGGTCCTTCCGATGGGGTGTCGCGGCGGCCGGTGCGGCGGCGCAGCGATCGGTGTGACTGGTGTGACAACTGAGGTTTGACGTTAACGGAGCCCCGGCCCCGATTGTGGGAGCACACGCCCGCGCGGACAGCGGGTGTCGGCGACCGGCGCGGCATACTGTCGGGGTGAGCGAGACCCCCACGCAGACCGCAGGCCAGCCCGACGCCGCCGACCTCGAGAGCCTGGTCGCCGACTGGCTGACCGTCCCCGACGCCGCCGAGCGGCTCGGCGTGCCACTGTCGGCCGTGCGGCGGATGATCGAGGAGCGCGACCTGCTCGCCCACCGCGTCGGTGAGCGCCGGGTCGTGGCCGTGCCGGCCCGGTTCATCGGCGACGAGGGGCCACTGGCACCGCTCAAGGGCACCTTCACCGTGCTGGCCGACGGCGGCATGCGCGACGAGGAGATCATCGCCTGGCTCTTCACGCCCGACGCCACGCTGCCGGTGTCGGGCGCCCCGATCGACGCCCTCATCGGCGGCTTCAAGACCGAGGTGCGCCGCCGCGCGATGGAGACCGCCCTCTAGGAGGGGTCGCTCAGAAGGCCCGCGCGGTCGAGACGCCGACCAGGGCCTCGAGCGCGTCGGCCGCCTCGGGGTCGATGCTCGGGCGGGCCCGTCCCAGCGACTCGTGTGCGGTCGCGACCAGCCCGTCGATGTGCCGCTCGACCGCCTCCAGCCCGCCGCTGTCGCGCACGATCGCGCGCAGCCGCTCGACATCGGCGGCGCCCAGCTGCGGGTCGCCCAGCAGCGACCACACCGTCTGCTGGTCCTCGGGGGAGGCGCCGGCCAGGGTGTGGGCGACCAGCACGGTGCGCTTGCCCTCGCGCAGGTCGTCGCCCGCAGGCTTGCCCGTCACCTCCGGGTCGCCGAAGACGCCGAGCACGTCGTCGCGCAGCTGGAAGGCCCGGCCGAGCGCGAGCCCATAGTCGCCGAGTGCCGTCAGCGCGGCCCCGTCGAGGCCGCCAGTCCGGGCACCGATGAGCAGCGGGTGCTCGATGCTGTACTTGGCGCTCTTGTAGGTGATCACGTGCAGGGCCCGCTCGATGCGCTCCTGCTGCGAGAGCGCGCGCCAGTCGACCGAGGCCTCCGCCACGTCGAGGAACTGCCCGGCCATGAGCTGGGTGCGCATCGTGTCGAACATGCCGCGCCCCCGAGCGATCTCCTCGGCCGGCAGCCCGCACGTCGCGACCATCTCGTCGCACCACGTCAGGCACAGGTTGCCGGCGAGGATCGCGCCGGCGGCCCCGAACCGGCCGGCGTCGCCGCTGAGGCCACGCTCGCCGTGGTGGGCCGCGAGCGCGCGGTGCGCAGCCGGCATACCCCTGCGTGTGTCGCTGTCGTCCATGACATCGTCGTGGATGAGGGCGGCGGCCTGGAAGAGCTCCATGGCGCTCGCCAGCCGGACCAGCGCGGGGGAGTCGGCGCCCCCGGCGGCCCGGTAGCCCCAGTAGAGGAAACCGGCCCGCAGCCGCTTGCCTCCGGTGAGCAGGCGCCGCACGGCGTCGAGGAGGACCGCGGCGTCGGGGCCCACCTCCGCCAGGACGCCGGCCTGGGCGTCCAGCTCGGCGTCGACGCACTCCTGCACACGGGTGCGCAGGTCAGCGGCCTCGAGGGGGTTGGTCACCGGTGCTCCTTCGCGCGGGGTGTGAGGGGTGGTCCGCATGGTGTCCCACGTGAGCCTACGGCAGCGCCGCCCGCTACCCTCACCGCCATGGCCCCTGCAGTCCCCGCCGACCTGCGCATCCCCCGCCGCCTGGCCGGGGCGCGCCCCTCGATCAGCTTCGAGTTCATGCCGCCGCGCTCCGACGAGGGCGAGGCGCAGCTGTGGGATGCCGTGCGCCGGCTCGAGCGGCTGCGGCCGGACTTCGTCTCGGTCACCTATGGCGCCGGCGGCTCGACCCAGGACCGCACCGTTCGGGTCACCGAGCGCATCGCGCGCGAGACCACGATGACGCCGATCGGCCACCTCACCTGCGTGGGCGCCTCCGTCGCCCAGCTGCGCAAGGTCATCGGGCAGTATGCCGCGGCCGGGGTCCGCGACATCCTCGCCCTCCGCGGCGACCCGCCGGGCGATGTGAGCGGGGACTGGGTCGCCCACCCCGAGGGCCTGCGCCACGCCGACGAGCTGGTCGCGCTGGTGCGCACGCTCGGCGACTTCACGGTCGGGGTGGCGGCCTTCCCCGATGTCCACCCGCGCTCGCAGGGCTTCGACCAGGACGTCGAGGTGCTGGTGCGCAAGGCCGACGCCGGCGCCGAGTTCGCGATCACCCAGATGGTCTTCGACCCGGCCACCTATGCGCGGCTGCGCGACGCCGTCGCGGCCCGCCGGGAGCTGCCCATCACGCCCGGCCTGATGCCGATCACCAATCTCAGGCAGATCCGACGGATGTCAGAGCTGATGGGCACGCCGATACCGGCCGGCATCGTCGAGCGCCTCGAGGCGGCTGGCGATGACCCGGGCGCGGTCCGGGCGGCAGGCGTGGAGATCGCCACCGAGCTGGCGCAGCAGCTGCTCGACGAGGGCGCGCCGGGCATCCACTTCATCACGATGAACCGGTCCACGGCCGCGCTCGAGGTCTATGGCAACCTCAGCCTCGCCGAGACCGCTGTCTGAGGCTCCGGCCTCTTAGGGCTCAGGCCCGCTCCGCGCCCAGCCCGCGCTCGGTGCCCCAGGCGTCATAGCGACGGCGCCAACGGCGCACCCGCAGCAGGATGAAGGACAGGGCGAACAGGCCCAGGACCAGCAGCACACCGGCGATGCCCGCGGCCAGCCAGGGGTTGGCCAGGGCGAGGGTCATCACGCCCGCGACGGTGATGTCCTCGGCCGTGCTGACGGCGACATTGCTCGCCGGCTCCGGCGAGGCGTTGACGCCCAGGCGCACACCCGACTTGACCAGGTGGGAGACCAGCGCGGTGACACCACCGGCCGCAGCGGTGAAGGCCGCGTTGAGGTCGGCGTGCTCGTGGCCGATCAGATAGCCCACCGTCGCGCCGACGGCCGGCCGCAGGAAGGTCGAGAGGCCATCCCACGCGGAGTCGAGGAAGGGGATCTTGTCGGCGAACATCTCGAGCAGGAAGAGCACGGTGGCCGCGGCGAGCACGTCGGTGCGGCCGAGTGCGCCAGGCAGGGAGTCGACCCCGGCGAAGCGCTGGGCCAGGCCCATGACGAGCACGACGGCATACGCGTTGATGCCGGCAGCCCAGCCCTGCGTGAAGACGAGCGGGATGATCTCGGTGCCCAATTCCTAACCCCCGGTGACGCTCGGGCGCGGCCCGGCGGGCCGCTGCTCCGCGGCATACAACAGTGGGGATGCCCCGCTGCTTCCCAGCGGGCGGCGAGGACCAGGGGGCCGGTCCGCAGACCGGTGGACGAGTGGACCCGGCCGGCGGGCCCGAGTCCCCCTCCCTGGCTCGGGCCCGCCGACCGGGCCGGCGATCGCGCCCCCTGATGCGCGACGTCGACCAGCCTGCCGGGGCTCCCGGCCCCGCGCATGAGCGCACGTACTCATCCGCGGGGAGTCGGTGCGAGGCCGGTCAGGAGCCGCTGCGCCAGTGGCGCAGGAAGGGGAAGTTGTTGAGGTTGCCCTCGAAGTAGTCGCGGTTGCCCATGTGGTTCAGGGCCGAGCTGTCCTTGGCCATCTGCTGGATGGCGGCCCAGGTCTGCGGGTCGATGTCGGGGCGGGCATAGACCTGCATGTAGTAGCTGGAGCGCATCCGCGCCCCCGGGCTGAACAGGTAGCCGTTGCGCTGGGCGTAGGCCGAGGTCAGGGCCATTCCCTTGACCTTGTGGGACTTCGGCGGCATCTTCTGCGGGCGGCCGGCGGTCACCACGATGATCTCGGGCTTCTTCTCCTCGAGATAGGCGTCGTTGAAGGTGCCGTTGGCCACGGCCCGGTTGGCCAGGCCGTAGACGTCGAGGGTCGTCCAGCCGCTCTCGAGAGGGATCACACCCGCGTCGCCGACGGTGAGCACCCGATGGTCCTCGCGGGAGTCGTGCAGCACCTTGGCCAGCCGGCCGTGCGCGTCGTCGAGGCGGGGGCGGTAGTTGACCATCGTCAGGAGGGACTCGGGGGTCATGAACCCGGCCGAGGCGACCAGCGACAGCCCGGCGAGCAGCAGCAGCGAGGTGCGCTGCCGGGCCGCCACGGCCACCGCGAGGACCACCGCGAGCAGCAGCAGCGCCCGGACCACCTGCCCCTTGACGTGCCCGGTATTGGTCATCATCACCGCTGCGGTCCCGAGCAGCGCGATCGCCGGCCAGAGGACGGGCGCGGCCACGGTCTCGGGGACCTGTCGGGCGAGGGTGCGCACCGCCACGGGGCGGGCGAGGGCGACGAGGACCACGGGGAGGACGAGCTGCCACTCGAACCTGTTGACATAGTTCATCAGCAGGTTGGAGGAGCGGTAGAGCACCAGGATCACGCCCGCGGACGCGACGGCGAAGACGACAGGCGTGAGCGCGGCCCGGTCGATGCGGGCCCACCAGCCGCGCCTGCCCTCACCGGCGGTGTCCGTGCCCGAGGCCAGACCCGACCGGCCGAGCCAGCGGTCCAGCAGCACGGCCGTGACGAGCAGCGCGGCCGCGACCGCTCCCGCGGTGAGCACGACGCGGATGAGCGCGCCCAGCCGGTCCGAGCCCCCGGCGTGCACGGTCTTGATGTAGAAGGTGTTGGGGAAGAAGGCGCCGAAGTAGGCGGCCCGGGCCGCCCAGTAGGCGCAGATCGCGCCGATCACGGCGATGGCGCCGGTGAGGCGGCCACGGCTGGGCCGGATGAGCAGGGCCCACAGCACCGCGAGGACGGCGAAGCCGATGCCCTCAGGTCGGGTCAGCGCGATCAGCAGCGCCAGGACATAGCCGGTGCGGCCGAGGCCGCCGTGCACATAGAGGCTGCCGAAGACGAGGGTGAGGAAGACGACGTACATCGGCGTCTCCAGGCCCGACCAGAGGTGGACGTGGAAGGTCGGGTTGGCGGCCGTGAGCAGGAGCAGGACCGCCCGGTGCGCCCAGTGCAGGCCGGGCAGGCGCATGATCCAGACGACGAGCGTGACCAGCAGGGCGAGCGAGACGAGCTTGAAGAAGAACTCCGCGGACAGGCCGATCGCAGGGGGGATGATCGACAGCGCGGCATAGGTCGGGTTGGTGTAGGCCTCGACCTTGTCGGTGGCCGACGGGTTCCAGTTCCACACCCCGTGGCGGATGAGGTTGTCGCCATAGCGCCAGGTGATGAACGAGTCGTCGATCGTGAACCGGCTCAGCAGCCAGGTCAGGAACAGCGTCGCCGCTGCGATCAGCGCATAGGCGGTCTGACCTGCTGCGCCGAGGCCGCGGCGGGAGGTGGGATGCGAGGGGGTCTGGCTGGCTCTGCTCGTCGACACTCAAGCACGGTACTGGGGGAGGGCTGCCGTGCTGAGGAGGCACGCCGTGCCTGGGCCCGGTCGGCTGGCTCAGCCCACGTCGAGCGGGCTGCCGCCGGTGATGGCGAGCAGCTCGCGATAGGTCGTGGGGAAGACGGTGTGGCTGTGGCCGGCGGCCGCCCACACCCGCGGGTAGCGGCTCAGGGCCGAGTCGACGAAGGTCCGCAGGGGAGTGAGGTGGCCGACGGGGGCCACGCCGCCGATGGCGAAGCCGGTGGCCGCCCGGATGCTCTCGGCGTCGGCCTTGCCCAGGGTGCGCAGGTCGAGGATCGCGCGCACCGACCTCTCGTTGACCCGGTGGCCGCCCGAGGACAGGATCAGGATGAGCTCCTCGGTCCCGTCGTGGTGGACGGCCTGGAAGACAAGGGAGTTGGCGATCTCGGCCGGGGTGATGCCCAGGGCCTCAGCGGCCGCGGCGGCCGTGCGGACGGCGTCGGGCAGGACGGTGATCTCGGCCGTCACCCCGCGCTCGCGGAGGGTCTCGGTGACCCGCCGGACGGCGGGGTGGGCGCTGAGGTCTCGGGCGGTCGCGGCGTCATCGGCTCGGCTGTCGGACATGGCTGCGAGGGTAGCCCCCGAGGCCGCTCCTGACCGTGGGATGACGTCTTGACGTCCGCTCCGCGGATGGGTGTAGTCTCGAACTGTTCGAACAGGTGTTCGAGTGCTTCGGTGCTTGGGCCGCTGTGCGGACACACGAACGGGACGGTCGGCCGGTCTGGGGCTCGGCCGACCCGGTCGTCGGCTCCGGTCCGCCCCGCGCGCACCCTCGACCCGCCGCAGCGGGCCGGGGCCACCCCCTCATCCCTGCCTGCCCGGAAGGACTGCTGTCGTGGTGCGCCGATATGACGATCCGATCGAGGTCCGGGCGACCGCGGACGCACCCCAGTCCTTCCTGTGGCACGGGCGGCTCTATGTCGTGCGCGAGATCCTCGCCCAGTGGCAGGAGCGCCGCGCCTGGTGGCGCGACGAGAGCGGGCGGTCCCACGCGGGGGCGCCGGAGCGCCGGGTGTGGCGTGTGGAGGCCAGCCGGGGCCGTGCGCTCGGCTCGGGGGTCTTCGAGCTGGGGTGCGACGCCTCGGCGTGGACCCTGCTGCGAGCGGAGGACTGAGCGATGCCCGGACAGGAGGACCGATAGCCATGGCCGCCCTCGATCTGATCGAGCGCTCCGAGGAGTCGCTCGCCGACGCCTCCCACGCGCAGCGCAGTGCCGAGCGATACCTGCACGCCCAGCTCGGCGCGCTCCGCGCCGCGGCCGCCCTCGTCGCCGCGCGCTCCGACCTCGGCCTGGCCGAGAGCGGGCCGCAGAGCCTGTGGGCACTCCTGCCCGGGCTCGCCCCCGAGCTGGCCGAGTGGGCCGACTTCTTCGCCTGGTCGACCGCCCGGCGTGACCGGATCAGCCAGGGTCGGATCCGGGTGACGCCGCGCGAGGCCGACGACCTGCTGCGCCAGGCCGAGACCTTTGTCGACCTGGTGGCCGTCACCCTCGGCATGCCGCACCGCTCCGGGCGCGCCGACCTGATCACCCCCACGGTGGCGGGCGAGCCCGGCCCCGGTCTCGCGGCAGGGTGGGCGTGAGCGGTGGCTTCGCCCATCTCCACGTCGCCTCCGGCTTCTCGATGCGCTATGGCGCCTCGATGCCCGAGCAGCTGGTGGAGAGGGCGGCCGAGCAGGGGCAGCATGCGCTCGCGCTGACCGACCGCGATGGGCTCTATGGCGCGGTCCGCTTCGCCCAGGCGGCGACCAAGGCCGGCCTGGCCACCGTCCTCGGCGTCGATCTCGCCGTGGTCGACCCATCGCCGGCTCCCTTCTCCCACAGTGCTCCCCGCTCCGCGAGGCCCGCTCGCACGCCGGTCCGCGGCGGACAGCTCGTCGACCCCCGCCACCCCCGTGTCACCGCCCTCGCCCGCGGGGGCGGCCTCGGCATGGGCGTGGGGGAGGGCTGGGCGGCCCTGTGCCGCCTCGTGACCGAGACCCACCTCGGCGGCGAGCGTGGGCGCCCGGTGACCACGCCCGACCTGCTCGCCCGCTATGCGCCGGGGCTGGTGGTCCTGCTCGGCCCCGACTCCGATGTCGGGCGGGCGCTGCTGCGGCGGCACACCGCCCAGGCCCGCGGGCTGCTCGCCCAGTGGCAGCGACGGCTGCCGCCCGGGGCGCTCGCGATCGAGGTCGTCTGCCACGGCGGGCCCGAGGGCAGCCCCGCCTCGGTCGGCCATGCGGCCCGGCTGCTCGGGCTCGCCGACGAGGCGGGTGTGCCGGCCGTGCTCACCGCCGCGGTCCGTCATGTCGGTCGCGAGCAGGCCGCCACCGCAGACCTGCTCGACGCCGCACGCCGCCTCGTGCCGCTCTCCTCCCGCCACCTCGACCGGGTCACCGACGCCGGCCACCTCGCCGACACCGCGACGATGGAGCGGGCCGCGCTCCAGGTGTGCGAGCGGCTGGGGCCCAGCGCCGACGCCCACCGCGCCGGTCCCGCAGACCGGGCCCGCCGGCTGATCGCCGACACCCTGGCCCTCGCCGACGGCTGCACGCTCGACCCCCGCGCCGACCTCGGCATCGGCTCGGTCCACCTGCCCGAGCCCGGGGTCCTCGGCATCCGCCCCGGCCAGGATCCCCAGCAGGTGCTCCAGGAGCGCTGTGCCGCAGCGATATCGAGGCGATACCCGCACGCCGACGCAGCCCTGCGGCATACCGTCGAGCAGCGGCTGCGCGACGAGCTCGACACGGTCGCCCAGCTCGGCTACGCGACCTACTTCCTCGCGGTCGCAGCCGTCACCGACCTCATCCGCGACATGGGGGTGCGCGCGGCAGCGCGGGGCTCCGGCGCGGGCAGCCTGGTCAACTACCTCCTCGGCATCTCCGGGGTCGACCCGGTGCGCTATCACCTGCTCATGGAGCGCTTCTGCACCCCACTGCGCGCGCAGCTGCCCGACATCGACGTCGACGTCGAGTCGGCCCGGCGCACCGAGGTCTATGAGCGCATCCTCGAGCGCTTCGGCGGCGACCGGGTGACCTGCGTGTCGATGATGGACACCTACAAGGTGCGCCATGCCGTGCGCGACGCCGGCTCCGCCCTGGGCATGGACCCCGTCGAGATCGACGAGATCGCAAAGGCCTTCCCGCACATCCGTGCCCGCGACGCCCGCCAGGCCATCCTCGACCTGCCAGAGCTGCGCGCCCGTGGTCTGGACTCGCCCCGGCTGGAGCGGCTGCTCGACCTCGTCGAGAGCCTCGACGGGCTGCCCAGGCATGTCGCCCTCCACCCGTGCGGGGTGATCCTGTCCAACTCCGGCCTGCTCGACCGCACCCCCGTCGAGGCGAGCTGGCTGGGCTTCCCGATGAGCCAGTTCGACAAGGACGACGTCGAGACCCTCGGGCTGCTCAAGCTCGACATCCTCGGCATCCGCATGCAGTCGGCGATGGCCCATGCCGTCGCCGAGGTCGAGCGGGTCGACGAGGTGCGCATCGACCTCGACGACCAGGCCCAGGTGCCGCTCGACGACGAGGAGACGTATCGGCTCATCCGCACCACCCACACCCTCGGGTGCTTCCAGATCGAGAGCCCCGGTCAGCGGGAGCTCATCGGCAAGTTCGGGCCGGTGCGCTTCGAGGACCTGATCATCGACATCTCGCTCTTCCGGCCGGGCCCGGTCAAGTCCGACATGATCAACCCCTTCCTGCGGGCCAGACACGGCTGGGACGAGCCCGACTGCCTCCACCCGCGGCTGGTCTCCGCCCTCGCCGAGACCGAGGGGGTCGTGGTCTTCCACGAGCAGATCCTGCTCATCGTCGCCGAGACGACCGGCGTCAGCCTCGCCCAGGCCGACGAGGTGCGCCGGGCCCTCGGCACCCCCCAGGGCCAGGACGAGATCGAGGCCTGGTGGCGCCCCGCCGCCCGCGCCCGCGGCTACACCGCGTCCGAGCGCGACCGCATCTGGGAGGTGCTGCGCTCCTTCGCGTCCTTCGGCTTCTGCAAGGCCCATGCCGCGGCCTTCGCGCTGCCGACCTATCACTCGGCCTGGCTCAAGACCCACCACCCGGCCGCCTTCCTCGCCGGCGTGCTCACCCACGACCCGGGGATGTATCCCAAGCGGCTCATCCTCGATGACGCCCGCAGCCTCGGCATCGCCGTCCTCGGGCTCGACGTCAACCGCTCCGACGGCACCTATCGCATCGAGCGGGTCGAGCCAGGCTCCCAGCCGCCGCACCAGCGGCTCGCCCCGGTCGTGCCCGCCCGCCCGCAGCGGCCGGACCTGCCCGACGGCAGCGCCTATGGCATCCGCCTCTCCTTCGCCGATGTCAAGGGGATGAGCGAGGCCGAGATCGCCCGGGCCGTCGCCGGCCAGCCCTATGCCGACCTCGCCGACTTCGTCCGGCGGGCCGAGGTCTCCTATCCGGTGGCCGAGCGGCTCGTCCTCGCCGGCGCCTTCGACGCCCTGCACGGTGTCGCCGGCACCGACGAGCCCGGCCACCGGGGCCGCACCACCCGTCGCGACCTGCTGCTCCACCTCGCCGAGCTCGACCGGTGGGGACGGGCCCACCGGCCACGCGGGCGGGCCCGGGGCTCCTCATCACGTGGGCGCCCTGGCGAGCAGCCCACCCGCCGCCCACGGCCCGACAGCGAGGAGGCCGACCTCGCCCGGCTCGAGCGGCCGGACTGGATCGATGTCCGGGGTGCCGCGGCCGCCCAGTCCCAGGCCGCCGCCAAGGCCAGCGCCGACGCGCCCGTCCAGCTCGCCCTCGACCTCGGCGACCGACCCGAGCTGCGTTCCGGCACAGGGCTGCCCGAGCTGAGCGGGCCGGAGCGGGTGCGTGCCGAGCTCGACATCCTCGGGCTCGACGCGAGCGGCCATGTCGTCGACTTCTATGCCCCCATGCTGGAGGCGCTCGGGGTCACCCGCAGTCGCGACCTGCTCGGCGCGCGCAGCCGCTCGACCGTGCTCGTGTGCGGGGTCAAGGTCGCCACCCAGACCCCGCCGGTGCGCTCCGGCCGCCGGGTCGTCTTCCTCACCCTCGACGACGCGACGGGTCCGGTCGACGCGACCTTCTTCGAGGATGTCCAGGGCCCCTATGCCGCGACCGTCTTCCACTCCTGGATGCTGCTCGTCCGCGGTGAGCTGCGCCGCACGGGGGAGCGCGGGGTGTCGGTCCGGGCGACCGGGGCCTGGGAGCTCTCCGAACTCTGGCAGGCCTGGCGCGAGGGCGGTCTCGACGCGGTGCGCGTCGCGCTCGAGGCCCAGGACAGCCTCCAGCGGGAGCGGGCCGACCAGGCCGCCCCGACCGGCCCCCGGCGGGTGCTGCGACACGCCTCGGGCTTCCGGCAGTCGCCCTATGCCGACACCCGTCCGGCGGGGGCCAGCGTGCAGAACGGCCGGGCGCTGCCCTCGGCCGTCCCGGACCCGGCCGGCGGCGATGTCGGGGCCGCGCCACGCAAGCTGTGGCACGCGAGCCCAGGCAGCTCGGGGCACTAGGGTGAGAGCGAGCACCCCACCCATGGCGAGGAGAAGACCGTGTCCGAGGAGCGTCGTCGTCGCGGCGGCCACCAGTCGACCCGCACCACCGCGGTCCACACGGCGGTCCAGGCACTGGCGGCCTCGCGTGAGCACGATCTCGGCCGCCCCCTGCGCGTCCTCGATCTCGGCGGCGGCACCGGTGGCATGGCGGTCCCGCTCGCCGAGGCCGGTCACCACGTCACGGTCGTCGACCCCAGCCCAGATGCCCTCGCCTCGCTGCGCCGACGGGCCCACGACAGCGGTGTCGAGGAGCGCATCACCGCGGTGCAGGGCGATTCCGACACGCTCGACCAGGTCGTCGGCAGCGAGCACATCGACCTCGTCACCTGCCACGGCACCCTCGAGGTCGTCGACGACCCCGCGGCTGCGCTGGCCCAGATCGGCCGCGTCCTCGGCCCCGGCGGCTATCTCTCGATCGTGGCCGCCCAGCGCCTGGCCGTCGTCCTGGCGCGTGCGCTGGCCGGTCAGTTCCGGCAGGCCCAGCAGGCCCTCACCAGCGCCGACGGCCGCTGGGGCGAGGGCGACCCGCTGCCGCGCCGGTTCGACGCCGACCACCTGCGTGACCTTGTCGAGGGCGCGGGCCTGGCCGTCGAGGACGTCCAGGGCGTGCGCATCTTCGCCGACCTGGTGCCCTCGGGCCTGGTCGAGACCGACGCCGACCGGGCCGCCCTGCGCGAGCTGGAGCAGACCGCCAGCCGCCACCCCGACTACGGCTTCCTCGGTGAGCTGGGCGCCGCCGTCCACGTCGTGGCCCGCCGCCGCGGCTGAGATCCGGGGCCGCCGATGAGCCGGCGCCAGTTCGCCCTTCCCGAGCGCGCCGCCGAGGGTCCTCCCGACGACACCGGCTGCACGGTGCTCCATGTCGACATGGACGCTTTCTATGCCTCGGCCTCGCTGCTGAGCCGTCCGGAGCTGGTCGGCACCCCCGTCATCATCGGCGGGGGCAACCGCGGCGTGGTGCTCTCGGCGACCTATGAGGCCCGCCGCTTCGGCGTCACCAGCGCGATGCCCATGGGCCGGGCCAGACGGCTCTGCCCGCAGGCGACCGTCATCCGTCCCGACCACGAGCTCTACAGCCAGATCTCCAAGGCGGTCATGGCCACCTTCGCCTCGATCACCCCGCTGGTCGAGCCGCTCTCGCTCGATGAGGCCTTCCTCGACGTCTCGGGTGCGATCCGCAGGCTGGGCCCGCCCGCCCAGATCGCCCAGCAGATCCGCGACGCAGTCCACGACGAGCAGGGCATCACCTGCTCGGTCGGTGTCGCGCCGACCAAGTTCGTCGCCAAGCTCGCCTCGGGGCTGGCCAAGCCCGATGGGCTGGTCGTCGTCCCCGTCGACGAGGTCGTGCCCTTCGTCCAACAGCTGCCGGTGGGTGCGCTGTGGGGGGTGGGCGATCGCACGGAGGAGGCCCTCCTGCGCCTGGGGCTGCACACCGTCGCCGACATCGCCCACACCCCCGTCGAGACGCTGCGCCGCGGGCTCGGCGAGGCGATGGGCAGCCAGCTGCACGAGCTGTCCTGGGCCCGCGACCCCCGCCGGGTCGAGCCGGTCCACCGCGAGAAGTCCATCGGCGCCGACGAGACCTTCCCCTACGACGTCGACGACCCGGCATACATCCACCGCGAGTTGCTGCGCCTGAGCGACCGTGTCGCCGCCCGGCTCCGCTCCGCCGGGATGATGGGGCGCACCGTCTCGATCAAGGTGCGCTTCGCCGACTTCACCACGATCACCCGCAGCAGGACCCTGCGCGACCCCACCGATGTCAGCCGCGACATCCTGGCGACGGCACGGTCCCTCTATGACGCGCTCGGCCTCCAGCGGGCCCGCATCCGCCTCGTGGGGGTGCGTGTCGAGGGCCTCCTCGACGCCGAGCGGGCGCCCATCCAGGGCCTGCTCGACGAGCCCGACCACGGCTGGCGCGAGGCCGACCGGGCGGTCGACCTGGCCTCGCGGCGCTTCGGCGCGGGCAGCGTCCGGCCGGCCAGCCTGATCGACCGCAAGGACGACCAGGGCGGGCCCGCCGCCGGGGGATAGCCCCCGGTCGACAACACCGGCCCACACCATGGGCCCGCGCCGCGCTGCTGCCTAGCGTTGAAGGCATGAACAACACCACCAGCACCGCCCTCGCCCGCCCCCGCAACGACCGTGTCATCGCCGGTGTCTGCGCGGCCCTCGCGCCGCGTTTCGGCCTGAGCCCCAACGTCGTCCGCCTGCTGTTCGTGCTGTCCTGCCTGCTGCCGGGGCCGCAGTTCATCGCCTACCTGGTGCTGTGGGCGGTCATCCCCGAGCAGCGCTAGAGAGCGAGGAGCCCGCGCCCGCCGAGCACCAGGGCCGCCGCGCACACCAGCCAGAAGAGCGCGACCCACACCATGGCGGGCAGCCCCGTCAGCCGGGCGAGCTGGTCGGCGTCACTGTCGGCGGCCCCCGTGCCCCGGCGCGCCCGCTGGAGCTCGACGACCGAGCGGGGCGCGGCCAGCAGCAGCACCCAGACCATGAGGTATGCCGCGGCCGAGAGCAGCTGCGCAGGTGCCAGCCAGGAGAGCGCTCCGACCGCGGTGCCGGTCACCAGCACCACCCACAGCCCATAGAGATTGCGCACGAGCACCAGCATCAGCGCGCAGGTGAGGACCAGGCCCCACAGCAGGGCCGCGGCATACCCCGCACCGAGCACCAGCGCACCCACCAGGCCCACCAGCGCCGGAGCCGGGTAGCCCGCGACGAGCGTGGCGACCATGCCCGGCCCCCGCGCCCGGCCCCGCGAGAGCGTGACGCCGGAGGTGTCGGAGTGCAGCCGGATGCCGCGCAGGGACCGCCCGGCCAGTGCCGCGGTGACGGCGTGGCCCGCCTCGTGGGTGAGGGTGACCAGGTGACGCACCAGGCGATAGCCGCCTGGGCTCCAGGTCAGGGCCAGCGCGAGCAGGCACAGCACCAGGCTGGGCTGCCACGCGAGGGGAGGGGTGGCCGCTGTCACGCGGTCGAGAAGGTCATCGATCATCGCGTCGGCAAGGCTGCCACCGTCACCTGTGGGCCGGCCGGGGACCCCACGTGAGGGTGGAATCCGTGCTCACGCGTGCCACGGAGAGCAAGGATCCCGGGCGCCAGCCTTCCACCACACAGGTGGCGGGCATATCCTTTGGTCACCCTCGGGGTCCGCAGCGACGCGCACATCGGCTGCGGTGCAACCTTTTCGGTCCCTGCCGCGTTTGCAGAGCAGGTGGGTCGAGACGTCGAAGGAGGCCAGCCGTGCCGCTGTCGGAGCGTGAGCAGCAGATGCTCGAGCAGATGGAACGAGCCCTCTATGCCGAGGACCCGAAGTTCGCGACGCAGATGAAGTCGAGCGTCGACCGGCGGGCCCAGCGCACCCGCTGGCTCATCGGCGGCGTCGGGGTGGCCGCCGGGCTGGCCCTGGTGCTGCTCGGCGTCAACACGACGATGTGGGTCGGGGCCCTCGGCTTCGCGCTCATGGTGGCGGCCGCGGCATACGCGGTGACCGCACCCCGCCCGGCCCAGCTGGGCGCCGTGCAGGCCGACGGATCGGTCCGGGCCAGCACCGCCAGGAAGGGCAGGAAGGGCGCGACCGCGGCCCGTCGCCCCGGTCGCGCGAGCAGCGGCGGCTTCATGCAGCGGCTCGAGCAGCGCTGGGACAGGCGACGCGACGACAACAGCGGCTGGTGACCCGCCCGGCGCGGCCCTCGAGGTGCGCGTCCTAAGGAGCCAGGCCCTGCGACCTCAGCCGGTCAGGACCGCGACCACCCACAGGGTGGCTATGAGCAGCGCGCCGATCAGCTCGATCCCGATGCTGGTCAGCACCGCCTTGAGCGCGTGCTTGGTCTGGGTCCACGCCTGGGCGCGATCGCGCGCGCGGGCGTGCTCGACGAGATAGATCCCCAGCACGAAGCCGAGCGGCCCGCCGATGACTGGCACGACGAAGAAGCCGACGATCGCGAGCGCCACGGCCAGGAGCAGCGTGGTGGTCCGCACGCCGGCAGCGCGCAGCCGGCGGCCGGGCACGAGGTACTGGAGGGTGACCGAGACCAGATAGATCGCGGCGCAGACGCCGAAGACCACCCAGCCCCGGGTGGTGCCCTCGGTCCAGGCCCACACACCGACACCGGCCAGCGCGAGCAGGAAGCCGGGCAGGACGGGCACAACGATCCCGGCGATGCCGATCACGATCAGCACCGCCGGGATCCAGATGTGGGCTCCGTCAGGGGCGATCCCCATGTTGGGGTCGGCCGTCAGCAGCCCGAGCGGGGCCAGGCCCGCCAGGTCTGCCATCAGTCCTCGATCGCGCTCGGCTCGTCCTGCGTGTGCAGGCGGTCGGACTGGTCGTGGATCTCGGCGTGCTCGCGCAGCTTGGGCAGGTGCTCGCGTCCGTGGTGGGCGCAGAAGAGCAGCTCGCCGCCGGCGTTGAGGCGGGCGCGCACGTAGGCCTGGGCGCCGCAGCGGTCGCAGCGGTCGGCCGCGGTCAGGTCGGGTGCCAGAGCAGTGGTCACGTCTGCCTTCTCCTTAGTGTCGTGGGGCGATGGTTCCGTCCCCCGATGGCCAACAGTCAAACACGGCGGAACCTTCCCGGCCGACATTCTCCGGCCCCCGGGTCGCCGATGTCACAGGCTTTTCGGGGCCGCGGACCGGACAGACTGGGAGGTATGCCGCGGCCGGGGTCCGCGGCATACCCCGCCTCCCGGCGTGCTCGGGTGCCGCGCGCCTGCGGGGGCAGGCGGTGGCGCCGGGTTAGCCTTCCGGGGGTCGGTCACGACCCGCACGCAGCACGTCGAAAGGCTCCGCACCGTGGCACCCCCCGCCGCCAAGAAGTCGGCCACCAGCAAGTCGGCCTCGGACTACTCCGCCCACCACCTCCAGGTCCTCGAGGGGCTGGAGGCCGTGCGCAAGCGACCGGGCATGTACATCGGCTCGACCGACGGCCGGGGCCTGATGCACTGCCTGTGGGAGATCATCGACAACGCCGTCGACGAGGCGCTCGGTGGCCACGGTGACCGCATCGACGTGATCCTCCACGGCGACGGCTCGGTGGAGGTGCGCGACCAGGCGCGCGGCATCCCCGTCGACATCGAGCCCCGCACCGGTCTGTCCGGTGTCGAGGTCGTCTTCACCAAGCTGCACGCCGGCGGCAAGTTCGGCGGCGGCTCCTACACCGCCTCCGGCGGCCTGCACGGTGTCGGTGCCTCGGTCGTCAACGCCCTGTCCGCCCGGCTCGATGTCGAGGTCGACCGCGGCGGCAAGACCTATGGCATGAGCTTCCGCCGGGGCGAGCCAGGCTTCTTCAAGGACGGCCCGGAGGGGCCCTCGCCGGACAGCGAGTTCACCCCCTTCGAGAAGGGCAGCGAGCTCGAGATCGTCGGCAAGGCCAAGCGCGGGGCCACCGGCACCCGCGTGCGCTACTGGGCCGACCCGCAGATCTTCCTCAAGGACGCCGGCTTCGACGACGAGTCCCTGCGCCAGCGCGCCCGCCAGACCTCCTTCCTGATCCCCGGGCTGACGCTCGTGATCCGCGACGAGCGCGGACTGCCGGGCACGCCGGGGGAGACCGGGCCGCACGAGGAGACCTTCCTGCACGACGGCGGGATCTCCGAGTTCGTCGAGTACCTCGCGCCGGACCCGCACGTCAGCGATGTGTGGCGGCTCCAGGGCAGCGGCACCTTCACCGAGACCGTCCCGGTGCTGGACTCCAAGGGGCATATGACGCCCAAGGAGGTCGAGCGCGAGTGCGGCGTCGACATCGCCCTGCGCTGGGGCACGGGCTATGAGACGCGGGTCAAGACCTTCGTCAACATCATCGCCACCCCCAAGGGCGGCACCCACCTCGCCGGCTTCGAGCAGTCGCTGCTCAAGGTCTTCCGCAAGCAGCTCGAGCTCAACGCCCGCCGGCTCAAGGTCGGCGGCGACAAGCCCGAGAAGGACGACGTGCTGGCCGGCCTGACCGCGGTCGTCACGGTGCGCCTGGCCGAGCCCCAGTTCGAGGGCCAGACCAAGGAGGTGCTCGGCACCAGCGCCGTGCGGGCCATCGTGGCCCGCGTGGTCGAGCGCGAGCTCACCGCCCGGCTGACCGCGACCAAGCGCCACGAGAAGGCTCAGGCCGGCCTCGTGCTCGAGAAGGTCGTCGCCGAGATGAAGACGCGCATCAGCGCGCGCAAGCACAAGGAGACCCAGCGCGCCAAGAGCGCCCTGGAGTCCTCGTCGCTCCCGGCCAAGCTGGCCGACTGCCGCAGCCACGACGTCGCCCGCACCGAGCTGTTCATCGTCGAGGGCGACAGCGCCCTCGGCACCGCCAAGCTGGCCCGCAGCTCCGACTACCAGGCGCTGCTGCCGATCCGCGGCAAGATCCTCAACGTCCAGAAGGCCTCGATCGGCGACATGCTCAAGAACGCCGAGTGCGCCGCGATCCTCCAGGTCATCGGCGCCGGCTCCGGGCGCACCTTCGATGTCGACGCGGCCCGCTACGGCAAGGTCATCATCATGACCGACGCCGATGTCGACGGCGCCCACATCCGCACGCTGCTGCTCACCCTCTTCTTCCGCTACATGCGCCCGCTCGTCGAGGCCGGCCGGGTGTATGCCGCCGTGCCCCCGCTGCACCGCATCGAGGTGGTCAACCCCGGCGCCAAGAAGAACGAGCTGATCTACACCTACTCCGAGGCCGAGATGCGCAAGCAGGTGGCGGCCCTCAACAAGCGCGGCAAGAGCATCAAGCAGCCGATGCAGCGCTACAAGGGCCTCGGCGAAATGGACGCCGACCAGCTGGCCGAGACCACGATGGACCCGCGCCACCGCACCCTGCGCCGGGTCACCCTCGCCGACGCCGAGGCGGCGACGAGCGTCTTCGAGCTGCTGATGGGCAACGAGGTCGCCCCGCGGCGCGACTTCATCGTGCGCTCGGCCGACCACCTCGACAAGGAGCGCATCGACGCCTGAGGCCGCCCGGCGGCGCGGCGCAGACTGCCGGCGCAGGCGGCATACGGTCTCTATCGGGCCACAAGGCGCGGCTTGCCCTGTGACGAAGCGCACATTTGCGCCCCGCTGGCGGTAGCGTGCCTCCCAGCCATCTCACAAGGGAGGACAGATGAGCCAGGACACCGCGCCCGCGGGGGAGCACCAGACCGAGCTCAAGCGGGTCATGGGGCCCGGACTGCTGCTGCTGTTCATCGTCGGGGACATCCTCGGCACGGGCGTATACGCACTGACCGGCAAGGTCGCCAAGGAGGTCGGTGGGGCGGCCTGGGCGCCGTTCATCGTCGCCTTCGTCATCGCGATGATGACGGCCCTGAGCTATCTGGAGCTGGTCACAAAATACCCCCAGGCCGCCGGCGCCGCGCTCTACACGCACAAGGCCTTCGGCATCCACTTCGTGACCTTCCTCGTGGCCTTCACGGTCATGTGCTCGGGCATCACCTCGGCCTCGACCGCATCGCGGGCATTCGCGTCCAACATGATGAAGGGCTTCGGGTGGGACACCGACAACACCAATCTCATCCTCATGCTGGCGCTCGGCTTCATGACCCTGGTCATGCTGATCAACCTGCGCGGCGTCGGTGAGTCGGTCAAGGCCAATATCGTCCTGACCCTGGTCGAGCTGTCCGGTCTGCTGCTGGTGATCATGGTCGGCTTCTTCGCCGTCTTCGCCGGCAAGACCGACTTCTCCCGCACGATGGTCTTCGACAGCCCGAGCGACAAGTCGGCCTTCCTGGCCGTCACGGCCGCGACCTCACTGGCCTTCTTCGCCATGGTCGGCTTCGAGGACAGCGTCAACATGGCCGAGGAGACCAAGGACCCGGTGCGGATCTTCCCCAAGATGATGCTCACCGGCATCGGCATCACCGGCGTCATCTACATCCTGGTCGCGCTCTTCTCCGTGGCGATCGTCCCCGTGGGCGAGCTGGGCGAGTCCGAGACACCGCTGGTCAAGGTCGTCGAGACGGCCGCCCCCGGCATCCCCATCGAGAAGATCCTGCCCTTCATCTCGATGTTCGCCGTCGCCAACTCGGCCCTGATCAACATGCTGATGGCCTCGCGCCTGCTCTATGGCATGGCCAAGCAGGAGGTCCTGCCGCGGCCGCTGGCGCACGTGCACCACAAGACCCAGTCGCCCTATATCGCGGTCATCTTCACCACGCTGCTGGCCTATGGCCTGATCTTCTTCGTCTCCAAGGCCTCCTCCAAGGCGACCGAGACCCTGGGCGGCACGACCTCCCTGCTGCTGCTCGCGGTCTTCACGATCGTCAACGTCGTGGTGCTCATCCTGCGCAAGGACGTGCGCGAGGAGCGGCACTTCGTCACCCCGAGCGCCGTGGCGATCATCGCCGCCCTGTGCTGCGCCTATCTCGTGCTGCCCTTCTCGGGCCGCGCGACCGAGCAGTACAAGGTCGCCGGCTGGCTGCTGGCCGTCGGTGTCGGCCTGTGGATCCTCAACTGGCTGGTCAACCGCATGTTCTTCGCCAAGCGCACCTACATGCGCGACCCGGAGGTGATGGGCCCGCTCGAGGCCGGCCACTCCGAGGACCTCGAGCGCGACTTCCACCGTCGGGACGGCGCCTATCGCCACGAGCCGGACTCCGCCGACGGCGGACGCTCCGGCCACCGCGACACCTGAGTCCGCGATCGGTATGCCGTGGGGCCGGTGACGAGCGATCGTCACCGGCCCCACGGCATACCCCGACGTCCTGGCCCTCCGGGGCGGTGCCCTTTTGCCGTTGACTCGTGACAACTCGCGTCTAAGAGTGCCTGTTTAGGCGTGAGTCGCCACAAGTCAACGTGGGTGGAGCCGGCAGCGGCCGGCAGAGTTGAGCGGGCGGGCCGTCAGTCGGGCGCGGGGCCGGTGCTGTCCCGCACGACCAGCTCGGTGGGCACGACGACATCGGCGGGCGGCTGCTCGCCGTCCTCGAGCAGGCTCATCAGCAGCTCGCCGGCGGCGCGCCCCTGGGCCTCGATGTCCTGGCGCACGGTGCTCAGCCCCATGACCGCGGCCATGTAGTGGTCGTCGATGCCGATGATCGACAGGTCGCGGGGGACGGCGATGCCACGGCGTCGGGCGCCGGCCATCAGGCCGATGGCGATCTCGTCCGACGCGGCGACCAGGGCGGTCGGCCGGTTGTGGGACTGGAGGATCGGGTCGATCTGCGCGATGGCGCCGTCGGCGGTCCAGTCCGAGGGGAGGATCCACTCCTCGGGGACGGGCAGGTCGTTGGCGGCCATGACCTCGCGGAAGGCCTGGAGGCGGGCCCGGGGCGTCGCGCCGTGCGCAGCCTTCTCGGGGACCGCGCCGACATAGGCGATGCGGCGGTGGCCGAGGGAGATGAGGTGGTCGACGGCCTTGGCGGCCGCGGCCATGTCGTCGATGTGCACACACGGCCAGTCATCGACCCGGTCGCCGACGGTGACGACGGGCAGGTCCAGCCGCACCAGCAGCTCCTGCTCGCTCGGCTCCATCGGGATGTTGAGGGCCACGACGCCGTCCACGCGCTTCCACAGCATCGACTGGGTGAGCAGCCGGCGGTGGTCGAAGGAGTCGTCCTCGAGGTCGAAGAGGAGGACGTGGTGGCCGTGGTCACGCAGCGTCTTCTCGACGCCGGAGATGAGGGTGGCAAAGAACCACCGGGAGAGGAAGGGCGTCACCACCCCCACCACGCGCGTGCGGCCGGAGGCCAGCGACGCGGCGGTGGGGGAGGCGACGTAGTTGAGCTCCTCGGCCACCTGGAGCACCCGTTCGCGGGTGCGTGGGTTGACCTTGTCGAGTCCCCGAAGCGCGCGGGAGACCGTGGCCTCGGAGACCCCGGCCACCCGCGCAACGTCGGAGATGGTGCTCATGACGGTGGATCAGCCCTTCGTGCCGCCGGCCAGCAGGCCGCGGACGAAGTAGCGCTGGAGGCTGAGGAACACCGCGACCGGCAGGGCGATCGAGATGAAGGCCGCAGCCGACAGGAGGTACCAGCGGTTGCCGAGCGTGCCCGAGATCGTGTTGAGGATCATGGTCAGCGGGGCCTTCTCAGGCGAGCCGCCGAGCATGGTCATCGCGACCAGCAGGTCGTTCCACACCCACAGGAACTGGAAGATGCCGAAGGACGCCAGCGCCGGGGCGATGAGCGGCAGCAGCACCTGGAAGAAGATCCGCACGTGGCCCGCGCCGTCGACCCTGGCGGCCTCGAGCAGGGATGCGGGGATCTCCTTCATGAAGTTGTGCAGCAGGTAGACCGCCAGCGGCAGCGCGAACGCGCTGTGCGCCAGCCAGAGCGACCAGTAGTTGCCACCGGGCCAGGACTTCACGCCCATGTTCTGGAACATGGTGACCAGCGGCAGCAGCGCGATCTGGAGCGGCACGATCTGAAGAGCGAAGACCGCCACGAAGAGCGAGCTGCGGAACGGGAAGTCGATCCAGGCGAAGGCGTATGCCGCCAGCGCCGCCAGCAGCAGCGGCAGCAGCACCGCGGGGATCACGATGACAAAGCTGTTGACGAAGAAGTCCGCCAGCGGCGGCTGGCCCTCGGCACCCTGGAGCACCTGCTTGTAGTTGTCGAGGGTGAAGGGGCTGGCGAAGGACTTCCACCAACCGCTGGTCTGGATGTCCTCCTGCTTGCGGAAGGAGGTGACGAACAGACCGAAGGTCGGTGTGGTCCAGGCCAGCGCCATGAAGATCGCGAAGATCGAGGCCCACGGCGAGGTGACCGCACGGGCGGCGTTGCCCGCGGCGGACTTGGTCTTGCGCTTGGGACGGCCCGTCTGGAGATCGGCGTCGCCGCCGGCCTCGGCGACGGCCTTGTCGGCAACGTCCTCGGGAAGGGGAGCAGGGGTCGCGGAGCTCATTAGGCGTCCTTCCGCATCTGGATGACGTTGAAGATGATGATCGGCATCACGAGCAGGAAGATCACGATGGCGATCGCGGCGCCCAGACCCGGCTGCTGGGTGACGAACGAGCGGTTGTAGAACTCGTTGGCCAGCACGGAGTCACCGAGCTTGCCACCGCTGCTGGCCTGGACGATGTCGAAGGCCTTGAGGGTGGCGATGGCGATGGTCGTCAGCACGACGATGACCGAGCTGCGGATGCTCGGGAGCGTCACGTAGCGGAACATCTGGAAGCCCTTGACGCCGTCCATGTTGGCGGCCTCGAGGATCTCGTCGGGGATCGCCTTGATGGCCGCGGACAGCACGGTCATGGCGAAGCCGGCCTGGATCCAGATCATGATCGCGATCATCGCGAAGGTGTTGCCTGGTGCGTTGCCGAGGAAGTCGACGGGGGCCACCCCGATCTTGTCGAGGAAGGCGTTGATCAGACCGACCTGGTCGGCACCGGGGTCACCGATGAAGTAGTAGACGAACTTCCAGATCAGGGTCGCACCCACCATGGAGATGGCCATGGGCAGGAAGATCAGGGCCTTGGCGACGGCCTCGCCCTTGGCGCGGTCGATCAGGATCGCATAGAGCAGGCCGATGGCGGTGGCGATGAGCGGGACGAGGATGACCCACATCGCGGTGTTGAACAGGACCTGCTTCAGACCGGGCGTGGTCCACACGGCCTGGAAGTTGTCGAAGCCGACGTACTTGCCACGGGTCCGGGCGGTGCCGAAGTTGAGGTCGAAGAACTTGCCGGAGTAGAAGGCCCGGCGGATGGTCAGGATGGCCGGGTAGATCAGGCCGATGCCGATGAAGAGCAGGGTCGGGCCCACGAATGCCGCGGCTTGGACCTTCTCGCCGGACTGGCCCTTGAAGAGCGAGGCGATCAGCAGAATGCCCATGAAGACGGCCGCGAACACCGCGACGCCCAGCAGCATGACACCGATCTTGCCCATGTTGCCGCTGCCTGCGGCAGCGACGACGAGGGTTGTGTGCATGTCACCTCCAGGTGAGGACAACGGTGGGCGGGGCGGGGGTGCCGCCCCGCCCACCGGGGGTTAGATCTGACCGGAGGTCAGCTGGTCGACCAGGACTGCTCGATGTTGTCGAGGGTCTTCTGGTCGTCCTGACCCTTGATCCAGTTGGTCATCTCGGTCCAGAAGGTGCCGGCGCCGACGGCGCTGGGCATCATGTCGGAGCCGTCGAAGCGGAACACGGTCGCCTTGTCCTGGAAGATCTTGGCGGACTGCTGGTCGATCGGGGAGACCAGGTTGGCGGGGTCGAGACCCTTGTTGGCCGACACCCAGCCGCCGTTGGTCGTGGCCTTGGCCTTGGCGTTGGCCCAGTCGGGGGAGGCCAGGTAGGTCTGGAAGGCCTTGACCTCGGGGGCGTCACGGAAGGTGGCCACGAACTCGCCACCGCCGAGGACCGGCTTGCTGGTGGTGTCCTTGGCCGGCAGGTAGAAGGCCCACACGTCGCCGTCCTCGGCGACCTTGGTGCCGGTCGGCCAGTTGGCGGCGTAGAACGAGGCCTGGCGGTGCATGTAGCACTTGTTCTTGAGGATCGGCTGGCCGCCGTCCTGGAAGGTGGTCGTGGCGATGGAGGCCACGTCGCCGAAGCCGCCGTTGACGTACTTGGCGTTCTTGAGGATCTTGGAGACGCTGCCGAGGGCCTCGACGACCTTGGGGTCGTTGAACTTCATGTCCTTGTGCGCGACCCACTGGTCGTAGGCGTCGGGGCCAGCGGTGCGCAGCATCGCGTCCTCGAGCCAGTCGGTGCCGGGCCAGCCGGTGGCGGTGCCCGAGGAGAAGCCAGCGCACCACGGCTTGGCTGCCGGGTCGTCGGTGGCGATCTTGTCGGTGAGGGTCATCAGCTCGTCCCAGGTCTTGGGGACGGCGTAGCCCTTCTCCTTGAACTTCTTGGGGGAGTACCAGACATAGGACTTGACGTTGGCGCCGAGCGGCGCGGCGTAGAGCACGTCGTCGACCGAGCCGTACTTGCGCCAGTCCTCACCGAAGTACTTGTCGACCATGTCGCCGACGGACTTGGGGGCCTCGATGGCCTTGCCGGTGTCGACCATGGTCTGGAGCAGACCAGGCTGCGGGATGAACGCGACGTCGGGCAGGTTGTCGGACTGCGCGCGCTGCGGGAGGTTCTTCTCGAACTCCTTGTCGCCTTCGTACTTGATGGTGACGCCGGTGCACTCCTCGAACGGCTTGTAGGAGGCCTTGTGGGGAGCGTCCTCAGGCGTGACGATCGAGGTGTAGATCGACACCGTCTTGCCCTGGAGCTCGGACTTCATGTCGCACCACTTGGAGTAGTCCTTGGTGTCCGACGCAGCGCTCTCACCAGAGCCCGAGCCGGAGTCGGAGCTGCCACCGCCGCAGGCCGCGGCGGTGAGGGACAGTGCTGCAATGCCGGCGAACGTCGCCAGCGAGCGCTTCTTCGGGTGGGCCATGTGGCCGCCTCCATTTCAAGTACTGCCGAGGCGGCTTGTTGGCCTCGGCGGTGAGGGTGAACCGTCTACCAGTAAAAGCGCTTGCAGAGCGTCACGGCAAGCAATTCGCCGTATCGGACAGTAACGATTGAGTAACCGGATCGCCGCTCGGGAACCCGTCCGGGCAGCACGCAGCAGGCCACGACCGGACCCGGTCGCGGGAGCACGCGGCATACCCGCAGGTCAGTCGCCTCGCGAGGGGGCGATGCCGGCGATGACGGCCTGCGCGGGGGCGCCGGACCCGTCGCGGCGGCCGCTCGCCTCGGGGAGCGGGATCGCCACGCCGTTGGCGCCCGCGGCGCGAGCGGGGGCCTCGCCGGCCCACCCCAGGACGAGGGTGTCCTCGCCGCGCAGGAAGCGGTGGCAGCGCACGCCGCCGGTGCCGCGGCCCTTGGCCGGGTACTCGCCGAAGGGGGTCACCTTGAGCGAGCCCGGCTCGGTGCCCGGCAGCGCCGACGCGGAGCCGGACGAGGTGACCACGACCGCCTCGCGGTCCGGTGCCACGGCGCCGAAGAAGACCACGCCGGCACCGGCGCCCAGACGGATGCCGGCCATGCCGCCGGCCGTGCGGCCCTGTGGCCGGACGGCCGCCGCGGGGAAGCGCAGCAGGTGGGCGTCGGAGCTGATGAAGACCAGGTCCTCCTCACCGCTGGCCAGGGCGGCGGCGCCGACGACCCGGTCGCCGTCCTTGAGGGAGATGGCCTCCCAGGAGTCGCCCTTGGGGTAGTCGGTGTTGACCCGCTTGACCACGCCCTGGGCGGTGCCGAGGGCCAGGCCGGGGGCATCGGTGTCGAGCGGGAAGATCGTCAGCGCCTCCTCGCCCTTGGCCAGATCGACATAGACCGCCAGGGGCGAGCCGCCGGACAGGCTCGGCGCGGACGAGGTCGGCGGGATCGTCGGCAGCTCGAGCGCCGACAGGCGCACCACGCGCCCGGCGCTGGTCACCAGCCCGAAACGCCCGCGGGCGGTCGTGCGGACCGCGCCGACGATCGCGTCGTGCTTGGCCCGGCCGCCCTCGGTCGGGACGGGGTCGGCGCTGGTGGTGCGGGCCAGCAGGCCGGTGGAGGACATCAGCACCCAGCACGGGTCGTCGGCGACCTCGAGCGGGGCGGCCGAGGCCGCGGTGCGGGCGGTGCCGTTGTCCTCGAGCAGGACGGTGCGCCGCGGGGTGCCGTGGGCCTTGGCGACCTCGGCCAGCTCGGTGGAGACGGTCTTGCGCAGCAGTCTGTCGTCGCCGAGGATCGCCTGGAGCTCCTCGATGGCCTTCTCGAGCTCGGACTTCTCGTTCTCGAGCTCGATGCGCGAGAACTTGGTCAGCCGGCGCAGCCGCAGGTCGAGGATGTAGGTCGCCTGGGCATCGGAGAGGTCGAAGACGTCCATGAGCCGCTGCTTGGCGCTCGCGTCGTCGTCGGAGGCGCGGATCAGCTGGATGACCTCGTCGATGTCGAGGATCGCGATGATCAGGCCCTCGACGAGGTGGAGGCGCTCCTGCCGCTTGCCGAGGCGGTGCTCGGTGCGCCGGCGCACGACCTCGAGCCGGAAGTCGACATAGACCTGGAGCAGCTCCTTCAGCCCCATGGTGCGCGGCTGCCCGTCGACGAGGGCGACATTGTTGATGCCGAAGGAGTCCTCCAGCGGCGTCAGGCGGTAGAGCTTCTCCAGGACCGCCTCGGGGTTGAAGCCGTTCTTGATCTCGATGACCAGCTGGAGCCCGTGCTTGCGGTCGGTCAGGTCCTTGAGGTCGGCGATGCCCTCGATCTTCTTGGCCTGCGCGAGGTCCTTGATCTTCTCGATGACCTTCTCCGGGCCGACCATGTAGGGCAGCTCGGTGACCACGATGCCCTGGCGGCGCGGGCTGACCTTCTCGATGCGGGCCGTCGCACGGGTGCGGAAGGTGCCCCGCCCCGTCAGATAGGCCTCGCGGATCCCCTCCAGCCCGATGATCCGGCCGCCCTGGGGCAGGTCGGGGCCGGGCACGAAGCGCATCAGGTCGTCGAGGGAGCAGCTGGGGTTGGCGATGAGGTGGCGCGAGGCGCCGATGACCTCGACGAGGTTGTGCGGCGCCATGTTGGTCGCCATGCCAACGGCGATGCCGGTGGCGCCGTTGACCAGGAGATTGGGGTATGCCGCGGGCAGCACCCCCGGCTGCCACTGGGTGTCGTCGTAGTTGGGGACGAAGTCGACCGTGCTCTCGTCGAGACCGGCCACCATCAGCAGGGCCGCCGGGGCCATCCGCGCCTCGGTGTAGCGGGAGGCGGCCGGCCCGTCGTCGAGGGAGCCGAAGTTGCCGTGCCCGTCGACGAGCGGCAGGCGCATCGTGAACGGCTGCGCCATCCGCACGAGGGTGTCGTAGATCGCCGAGTCGCCGTGGGGGTGGTACTTGCCCATGACCTCGCCGACGATGCGCGAGGACTTGACGTGGCCGCGCTCGGGTCGCAGCCCCAGCTCGGACATGCCATAGAGGATGCGCCGCTGCACCGGCTTGAGGCCGTCGCGCGCGTCGGGCAGCGCGCGGGAGTAGATCACCGAATAGGAGTACTCGAGGAAGGCATTGCGCATCTCGTCCTCGACGTCGATGTCGACGATGCGCTCCGTGAAGTCCGGCTCGGGCTCGGGGGCGGCTTTCGTGCGGCGTGCCATGCGGCGTCGACTCTCCTGCGGTGGGGACGGTTCAGCGTCCTATCTTCACCCCTCCTGCGTCTGCGGCGGCTCTCGACGCGCCGGGCACGGCGCTCAGCGGTCGCCCTCGCCCCCGGGCCACGGCACGGCATACCGGCCGTCGTGGGCATAGTCCGACAGCGCCCGGCGGCCGCGGCGCAGCGAGGGGCTGCGCACCCGCTCGGCCTCGTGCCCGAGGGCGATCACGCCGACGATCCGGCGCTCGCCGGGGATGTCGAATGCCGCGCGCACGGCATCGTGGGCCGGTCCGGGCACGCCGAAGAAGAGGCTGCCCAGGCCGGCGTCGGTGGCCCCGAGCAGCACGAGCAGGCTCGCCATGCTGGTGTCGACATCCCAGTAGGGCACCGGCCAGTCCTGCTCCTGGGCGGGGCGGCCGCCCTTGTCGGGCTCGGCGTAGCGCGAGTGGTAGGCCGCGGGGGAGGAGCAGCAGATGACCAGGACCGGCGCGGCGCGCACACCGGCCCGCCACGCGTCTGGGGGACGGTCACCGGAAGCGCTGTCCCAGAAGGCATCCCGGTCCTCCTGCGTGCGCAGCACGATGAGGTCCCAGCCCTGCGAGAAGCCGGCACTGGGCGCGGAGGCGGCCAGCCCCAGCAGTCCCGTGAGGGTCTGCTCGTCGACGTCGCGGCCGGGGTCGAAGCGCCGGACCATGCGCCGGCGCCGGATGGCGCGGATGAGCTCCATGACGCAGCAGTCTGCCAAGTCACGCGACTAGCGCCGCGGCGAGCACGCGACATGACATTCTTGGGCCATGACCGACGCGCAGGACCCCGGCCAGGCCAGCACGGACGAGCAGACGGGCATGGGCGTCGAGCCCGGTGCCCCGGAGCCTGCGGAGGAGCTGCCGCCCGGCTATCCCACCCAGTGGGAGGCCGATGTGGTGCTGCGGGACGGCTCCGTCGCGCACATGCGCCCGATCAAGCCCTCCGACATCGAGGCGATCCACCGCTTCCACTCGGGTCAGTCGGAGGAGTCGATCTATATGCGCTTCTTCGCCCCGCTGCGCCGGCTGAGCGACAAGGACGTCCACCGCTTCACCCACGTCGACTACGTGGAGCGGGTGGCCCTGGTCGCGACGCTGCGCGAGGACATCATCGGCATCGGCCGCTATGACAAGGTCAACGCGACCTCCGCCGAGGTCGCCTTCAACATCAGCGACCACTACCAGGGCAAGGGCATCGGGTCGGTGATGCTGGAGCACCTGGCCGCGATCGCCCAGGAGATGGGCATCACCCAGTTCGTCGCCGAGGTGCTGCCGCAGAACCGCAAGATGCTGGCCGTCTTCAGCGAGGCGGGCTACGAGGTCAAGCGCACCATCGAGGACGGCGTCGTCTCGGTCAGGTTCGACATCCACCCGACCGAGCAGTCGCAGGCGGTCCGACTCTCGCGGGAGCACCGCGCCGAGGCCAAGAGCATGCAGACCCTGCTCTTCCCGACCTCCATCGCGGTCGTGGGCGCCAGCCGCCGCGAGGACTCGATCGGCACGACCTTCCTGGCCAACATCAAGGCCCAGCGCTTCACCGGCCGGCTGCACGCGGTCAACCCGGGGGCCGAGGAGATCCTCGGCGTGCCCTGCCTGCCGATGGTCAGCGACATCGAGGGCGGCGTCGACCTCGCGGTCATCGCGGTCCCCGCCGAGCGGGTCCTGGCCGTCGTGGACGACTGCGCCAACGCGGGCGTGCGCGCCCTCGTGGTCGTCTCGTCCGGATTCGCCGAGACCGGCGAGGAGGGCGCCGAGCTCCAGCGCGAGCTGGTCCGCCGGGCCCGCGGCGCGGGCATGCGGATCGTGGGACCCAACTCCTTCGGCATCATCAACACCCACGACGATGTGCGGCTCAACGCCTCACTCACCCCGCGGGTGCCGCCGGCGGGCCACCTCGGGCTCTTCGTCCAGAGCGGCGCTCTCGGAGTGGCCGTCCTCGACACGGCGGCACGACGCAACCTGGGTGTCTCCGCGGTCGCGTCGTCCGGCAACCGCGTCGACGTCTCCGGCAACGACTTCATGCAGTACTGGATCGACGACGAGCGCACCCACGCCGTCGGGCTCTACCTCGAGTCGATGGGCAACCCCCGCAAGTTCTCCCGGATCGCGCGCAACCTGGCCGGCACCAAGCCGGTGATGGTCGTCAAGTCCGGCGTCACGGCATACGGCGTGCCCCCGGGCCACACCGTCCGTCCCACCAAGGCCAGGCCGGAGGTCTTCGCGTCGATGCTGCGTCAGGCCGGCGTCATCCGCGTGCACAACGTCCACCAGATGTTCGACGTCGCCCAGCTGGTCATCCACCAGCCGCTGCCGCAGGGCCCGCGGGTGGCGATCGTGACCAACTCCTCGGCGCTCGGCGCCATCACTGCCGACACCTGTGTCAGTGCCGGCCTCGAGGTCGTCCACGGCCCCGTGGACCTGCCGTCCGAGGCCAGCGCCGAGGACTTCACCCGGGCGCTCGAGGCCGCCTTCGAGGACGAGCAGGTCAACAGCGTCCTCACCTGCTTCATCCCCCCGCTGGTGACGGAGGACGAGGCCGTCGGCACAGCGGTCAGCCAGGTCAGCTCACGATACGAGAAGCCCTGTGTCGCAACCTTCCTCGGCATGCGCGGCATCCGTGAGGTCACCTCCGGCGACGACTCCAAGCGCCGCGCCGTCCCGCTCTATGACATGCCAGAGGACGCGGTGCACTCGCTGCGCCGGGCCACGCAGTACGGCCAGTGGCTCGCCAAGGACAAGGGCGAGGTGGTCGCTCCCGTCGGCATCAACGCCCGGGCCGCGGAGCAGCTGGTCGACTCGGTGCTCAAGCAGTCGCCCGACGGCCGCGCGCTGACCCCCGACGAGACGGCCCAGCTGCTCGGCGCCTATGGCATCACGCTGTGGCCCGCCGTGCCCGTCGCCAATGCCGACGAGGCGGTCGCCGCCGCCGAGGAGATGGGCTATCCCGTTGTCCTGAAGTCGATCTCGCCGCTGGTGCGCCACCAGTCCAATCTCTCGGGCGTGCGGGTCGACCTGGCCAGCGACGAGGCGGTGCGCGAGGCCTATGCCGGTCTCAACGACCGGCTCGCGCCCCTCGACGCCAACCGCTTCGTGGTGCAGAAGATGGCCAGCCCCGGCGTCTCCTGTGTGGTGGAGTCCGACGAGGACCCGCTCTTCGGCCCGGTGGTCGCCTTCAGTCTCGCCGGCCCGCTCAACGAGCTGCTCGAGGACATCGCCTATCGGATCCCCCCGCTCACCGATGTCGATGTGGCCGAGATGGTGACCTCGATCAAGTCCGCGCCCCTGCTCCATGGGCACCGGGGCGCCGACCCGGTGCACCGCGCGGCTCTGAGCGACCTGATCGCCCGCATCTCGGTGCTGGCCGACGACCGTCCCGAGATCGCGTCGCTGACGCTCAACCCGGTCAACGCCACGCCCGCGGGCATCGACGTGCTCGGCGCGGACTGCCATGTCGCACCGGCGCCGCGGCGCGCCGACCCGGGCCGCCGCTCGCTGACCTGACTCCGGGGGTGCTGGCGCCGTCGTGGCGCTAGGGCAGAATGGCCACCATGTCGTCGCGAATCACGCAGGCCCTCCCGGACAGCCTCACCAAGGCGATCGGGCGTGCCGGCTACTACCCCGAGCTGGTCAGCGACGTGGTGGCCGCGGCCCTGGCCGGTGACAGCGTGCGCTCCCACCTGGTGCACCAGGAGACGACCTTCGACCACGACGTCGTGCGCCGGCACATCACCGTGCTCGTCCTGACGCCGACCCGCCTCGTGGTCGCGCACGCCGACGACCACAGCGACGACCGCCCGGGCGCCCAGGACCTCGCGACCGCGACCACCGAGAGCATCCCGCTGTCGGCGGTCCGCGGCGTGATGCTCACCCACGTCGTGGCCGACCCGCAGCACTACCGGCCCGGCTCCCTCGGCCGCGAGATCACCCTCACCCTCGGCTGGGGCGCCGTGCACCGCGTCGACCTGCTGCCGGCCACGTGCGGCGACCCCTCCTGCGACGCCGACCACGGCTTCGAGGGCACCATGGCGGCCGACGACATCGCGCTGCGGGTCAGCGCGGACGCCGACGGCGAGGGCGCCCTCGCCGACGCGCTGGCCTTCGCGCACGAGCTGTCCGCGGCCATCGCCCGGTGAGCCTGCTGGGCGGGGCCGCTGTCCCCGACTACGACGCCGGCGGACTGGCCGGTGTCCTGCCGTCGGTCGCCGCCGCGCTCGGCGTGCCAGGCCCGGCCCCCATCGACCTGCCCCCGGCACGCCGCGCGGTGGTCGTGCTCGTCGACGGCCTCGGGCACGAGCTGCTCCGCCGCCGCGGCGGCCACGCGCCCTTCCTGCGCTCGCTGCTGCCGGCCTCGCGCCGGCTGACGGCGGGCTTCCCCTCGACCACGGCCACCTCCATGGGCACCTTCGGCACCGGTATGCCGCCCGGCGGCCACGGACTGCTCGGCTACGAGGTGCTCATCCCGGGGGCGGACCGCCTGGTCAACGAGCTGTCCTGGGAGGACGGCCCCGACCCCTTCCTCTGGCAGCCCCACGAGACCGTCTTCCAGCGGGCCGAGCGAGCCGGCGTGAGCGTGACCCGTGTGGGTCCCGGCTTCTTCGACGGCTCCGGTCTGACCAGCGCCGCGCTGCGCGGCGGGCGCTTCAGTGCCGCCGACTCCCTGGCCGCGCGCGTCGACGTCTCCCTCGCCGCGGTCCGGGCCAGCGCTCGCAGCCTCGTCTACCTCTACTGGGGCGACCTCGACAAGGTCGGCCACGTCCATGGGTGCGAGTCGTGGGAGTGGGGTGACGAGCTCGAGGCCGTCGACGGAGAGCTGCGCCGGCTGGCCGAGTCGCTCCCCGCCGACGCGATGCTCGCGGTCACGGCCGACCACGGGATGGTCGACTCCCCACACGAGCTGCGCCTGGATGTCGCCCACGAGACCGCGCTCGCGGCGGGGGTCCGGCACGTCGGCGGCGAGCCGCGGGCGCCCCAGCTCTACTGCGAGGCCGGCGCGGCGGCCGATGTGCAGGCCGCCTGGTCCGAGCGGCTCGGCGACCGCGGCCTGGTCCTCGCGCGCGAACAGGCAGTCGCCGCAGGCCTTTTCGGTGCCGTGCGACCCGAGGCGCTGGAGCGGATCGGCGACGTCGTCGTCGCCATGCGCGACCGGTATGCCGTGGTGGACTCACGTCACCACCGGCCCGAGCTGCTCGCGCTGCTCGGCGTGCACGGCTCCCTCACCGACGCAGAGGTGGCGATCCCGCTGCTGACCGTGCCGGCGCGGCATACCGCATGAGCGCCCACCGCCCCCGAGCGCCTAGAGTGACCCGCTGTGGCTGAACTGGTCTTCTTCTCCGGCACGATGGACTGCGGCAAGTCGACCCTTGCCCTCCAGATGGACCACAACCACCGGGCCCGGGGCCGCTCCGGCCTGATCTTCAGCAAGCTCGACCGGGCCGGCGACTCGGTGCTCTCCTCGCGCCTGGGGCTGTCGGTCGGCGCGATCGAGGTCGACGACGAGCTCGACTTCTGGGAGGTCGTCGTCGAGCACGCCACGGCCGGGGGCCGCATCGACTACCTCATCGCCGACGAGGCGCAGTTCTACTCGCCGCCACAGGTCGAGCAGCTCGCGCGCATCGTCGACGAGATGGGGATCGACGTCTTCACCTTCGGCATCACGGCCGACTTCCGCACCGAGCTCTTCCCGGGGTCGCGGCGGCTGATCGAGCTGGCCGACCGCGTGCAGGTCCTCCAGGTCGAGGCGCTGTGCTGGTGCGGGTCCAAGGCGACCCACAACGCCCGCGTGGTGGACGGAGTCATGGTCGTCGAGGGCGAGCAGGTCGTCGTCGGCGATGTCACCGGGGGAGAGGCGGGCGTCGTCGAATACGAGGTGCTCTGCCGCCGGCACTACATGCGCCGAATGAACTCGGCCGCAGCACGCGCCGCCGCCGGATCGCCCGAGACGCTGCCCTTCGACCTCGACGTCTGCGCCCTGCCTCCCGTGCGTCCCTAGGAGGCGCCGCCGCCAGGGCCGAACATGATGTCGTCCCAGCTGGGCACGCCCGGCCGTCCGCTCTTGCGTGCCGGACGAGCGGGCCTGGTGGCCTCCGCGGGGGCGCCTGCCGCCTCGGCAGGGACCTCCGGCCCGTCGGCGGTCTCGGTCGGCTCCGGTCCGTCAGCGGCGTCGGTCGTGTCGGCCGCGTCCGGTCCGTCAGCGGTGCCGGTGGCGTCGGTTGCCTCAGCTGCGTCAGCCTGCTCGTCGTCACCTGTGCCGTCGTCGGCATCGCGGTTGCTCGCCACCGCGAACTCGACCTCGTCCTGGTCGACGGCGATCTCGTCGGCATCCTCGACCGGGCCGTCCGGCTCGTCCTCCAGGTCTGCCCTGACCTCGTCGTCGCCGGTGCTCAGCTCAAGGGTGTCGACCCGCGCTCCGGCGTCGGCAGACGTGCTGTCCGGCGCCTCCTCGACGGGGTCCTCGTCCTGCTCGGGAGCGCCGTGCTCGCCCTGCGCGGCCGCGACCTCGTCGTCCTGCTGCTCGTCCTCGGCCGGCCCGGCGAAGGGATCGACGCTGGTGTCGAGCTCGAGGGTGTCGTGGCGCTCGGCCTGCGACTCGTCGCCGCCGGCTGCGCTGTCGGGCTGGGGGGCCACGACCGGCTCGTCGACCGGTTCCACGGCGGGCGTGAGGTCACGCGGGTGGGTGCCGCGGGCGGGCGGCGGGGGTGGCATCTCGTCGATCGGGGTGGCCAGCTCCTCGATCGGCAGGGCGTCGTGTCGCTCGGGGGTGGCAGGCAGCTGGGTGGGGGTCGCCCGCCGGCGGCGGCTGCCCCGGCGGGAGCGGGCGCCGCTCTTCTCGCGCATGGCGCTCATCAGGTCGAGCGGCGGCCGGGAGTGCTGCTCCTCGGGTTCGGCTGCCGGTGCCTCCTCGACGGGGGCGGCCTCGGCGGCCGGCGCGTCGGTGCGCGGTGCGGCCACCCCGCCCTCGGCGTCGACGTCATAGACATGGCTGTCGCGCTGGGCAGGGCGGTGGGCGACGGGGATCGGGCCGGCCTCGCCGGCGTGGTCGTCCTCGCCCAGCCAGCGCGCCTCGTCGTTGAGCGGGGCGACCGTGCGGGCCGGCAGGTCGAACAGCCAGGACGCCACGCGCTCACGGCCACCTGCGGGGAAGACCAGGGTGATGCTCCAGTGGCCGTCCTCGTCGCGGGTGGAGTCCCACTGGGCGTGGCCGGCCTCGACGCCGCGGTCATGGAGGCGAGCGGCGACGCGGGCGCCCAGCGTCGTGCTGGTCCCACGGCCACGCAGCGACACCGCCTGGGCGAGCTGGGCCACATGCTCACGCTCGGCGAGCACCGGGCCCTCGAAGCGCTGGACCTTCTCCACCGGCCACCCGGAGCGCTCGGCGACCTCCTCGGCGGTCATCCCGGCGCGGATGAGGGACTGGATGTCGCGGGGGCGGATGCCGCCGTCGATCTCGATCTGCAGCTGCCCCAGCCGGGCCCGGTCGCGGCGGGCCGCGGCGCGCAGCTGCTCGTCGAGCGGCACGCGGAAGCGGTTGCCGTCACCATCGACGAGGAGAAGGTGCTGTCCGTCCTCGTGGACGCCGATGAGTCGCAGGTCCTGCATGGGTGGAGTCTCCAGGCTCGTAACGAGTGTCGTGCAGACTCTCTCACCTGCGAGCGGGACCGCCAAGGAGCCCACGCCGCACGAGGCGGTGTTTGCTGCGCAGGTAGGTTGTGGGCGTGACGAACCCACCTGCCGCAGCCGACCCGCTGAGCCCCTACGACGGCATACTCCTGCTGTCCTTTGGCGGTCCCGAGGCGGCCGAGGAGATCATCCCCTTCCTGCGCCGGGTGACTGCCGGCAAGGGCATCCCCGACGAGCGTCTCGCGGTCGTGGGCCAGCACTACCACCTCTTCGGTGGCCGCAGCCCGATCAACGACCAGAACCGCGCCCTGCTCGCCGCGCTGCGCACCGAGCTGGACGCGAGGGGCAGCGACGTGCCGGTGCTGTGGGGCAACCGCAACTCGGCGCCGTTCACCGCCGAGGCGCTGGGCGAGGCCGCCGAGCGCGGCCTGGAGCGGCTGGTGGCCGTCGTGACCAGCGCCTACCCGAGCTACTCCAGCTGCCGCCAGTACCGCGAGGACCTCGCCGCCGCGGTGGCACAGCTCGGCGACGCCGGCCAGGACGCACCCGCCATCGACAAGGTCCGGCCCTATGCGCTGCACCCCGGCTTCTCCCGCACCAACTCCCGTCTCGTGCGGGAGGCGCTCGAGCCGGTCGCCGCGGCGGGCGAGGGCCTGCGGCTGCTCTTCGTCACCCACTCGATCCCCGACGCGATGGATGAGATGTCCGGTCCGGGCGACGGCGACGGGCGCGAGTACTCCCGCGAGCATGTCGCACTCGCTGCCGCCATCCGCGACGAGGTGAATGCCGCGCTCGGCCTCGACCTGGCCGGTGAGCTCGTCTTCTGCTCGCGCTCCGGGCCGCCGCACCAGCCCTGGCTCGAGCCCGACGTCAACGACCGGCTGGCCGAGCTCGCCGACGAGGGGGCGACCACGGTGGTCCTCGCGCCGATCGGCTTCGTCTCCGACCACATGGAGGTCGTCTATGACCTCGACACCGAGGCCCGGGCCACCTGCGAGCGGCTCGGCCTCCAGATGGTGCGGGTGCCGACCGTGGGCACCGACAGCGACTTCGTGACCGGGCTGGTCGACCTGCTCGAGGAGCGCGCTGCCGAGGCGCGGGGCGAGGGGCCCGTCCCCGCCCAGTGGCCGGACCTGCCCGCGCGGCCGTCGGTCTGCGACCCCGGATGCTGCCCCAACCTGCGCGAGGCCCGGCCCGCGCTGTGCGGGAGGGACTGACCCCATGGACAGCAGCGTCGCCGCCGAGCTGGAGCGGATCGCGGTCCTCGTCGCCGAGGAGGCCGGCCGGCTCATCGAGGACGAGCGTCCCGCCGATCTCGGTGTGGCACAGACCAAGTCGTCGGCCACCGATGTCGTCACCGTCATGGACCAGCGCGCCCAGGACCTCCTGCGCGAGCGCCTGATGGGGCGGCGCCCCGATGACGCCTTCTTTGGCGAGGAGGACGGCGGCGAGGCCGGCACCTCGGGTCTGACATGGGTGGTCGACCCCATCGACGGCACCGTCAACTATCTCTACGGCATACCGGCGTATGCCGTCTCGGTCGCCGCCGTGCTGGGCGACCCGTCCACGCCGGGCGGCTGGGAGCCGGTCGCCGGCGCGGTGTGCAACCCGCGCTCGGGCGAGACCTGGCACGCCTATCGGGGCGGCGGGGCCTGGCGCACCCGCGACGGGAGCCGCCACCCGGTGCGGGCCAGCGGGGCCGATGAGCTGGCGACGGCGTTGGTGGGAACCGGCTTCGGCTATCGCGCCAGGCGCAGGACCTGGCAGGTGGCCGCCCTGACCCACGTGCTTCCCCGGGTGCGCGACATCCGCCGGATGGGCTCGGCCGCACTCGACCTGTGCGCCGTGGCCGAGGGTCGGCTCGACGGCTACTACGAGCGCGGCCTCAACCCCTGGGACATGGCCGCCGGAGTGCTGGTGGTCGAGGAGGCCGGGGGAGTCGTGACCGGTCTGGACGGCCCGCCGTCAGAGTCGATGGTGATCGCCAGCGGACCACGCCTGGCGGCCCCGCTGGCCGGGCTCGTGGGCGCGGCCGCACGGCAGGCCGGCGACGAGGCCCCCTAGCCCTGGCCCTGTGCCGTCAGCGACCCGACAGCTCGGGGACGGCCACGCCGTGCTCCCGCGCGGTGTGGGCCAGCGCGGCCAGCTCACCCTCGTGGAGCTCGACGAGATAGTCGTCGCCGTGCCCCTGTGCCTCGGCCAGGTGCGACAGGGCGGTCCTGGCCCGCTCGGACAGCTCTCGTGCCAGCTCGGTCATCGCCTCGCTCCTTCGGGTCGGCGGGCCCCTTGGCCCAGGTGTGCGGCGTCGGCGACTGTAGGCCATCGGGAGGCCGCCGACCCAACCGGGCGGGTGGACGTCGGGTGAACGCTGATGGTCCGCTCGGCGGACCGTGGAGTGCGGGACGGCGTTGCCGGGACACCTTTTTGGGTGCATCTGCCACCCCGGTTGTCGACGGTGCGGCATGATGCGGCACAATCGCGGCGCGCGATCGGGCACAAAACCGGGAGCTCCTGCGTTCCGCACGTGACACGCCACATGAGACTGACGAGACATCCATTGAGGAGACTGCCGCCACATGGCAACTGACTACGACGCCCCACGCAAGACCGACGACGAGCTGTCCGAGGACTCCATCGAGGAGCTGAAGTCCCGTCGGGTCGACTCCCGGTCCTCCAGCGTCGACGTCGACGAGACCGAGCAGGCCGAGGGCTTCGAGCTGCCCGGTGCGGACCTGTCCGGCGAGGAGCTGTCGGTGCGGGTGCTGCCGCGCCAGTCCGACGAGTTCACCTGCTCCCGCTGCTTCCTGGTCCACCACCGCAGCCAGCTGGCCAAAGAGGTCAAGGGCCTGCCGGTCTGCACCGAGTGCGCCTGACCACGTCCGACATGCCGGGTCAGGTCGACGTCCAGGTGCGCAGGCTCGACCCGGGCCTGCCCCTGCCGGCATACGCCCGCCCCGGTGACGCCGGAGCCGATCTGTATGCCGCGCACGACCTGACCCTCGCGCCGGGGGAACGGGCCCTGGTCGGCACCGGCATCGCGATCGCCCTGCCCGATGGCTATGTGGGTCTGGTCCATCCCCGCTCGGGGCTGGCCGCCCGGCACGGCGTCACCATCGTCAATGCGCCCGGCACCGTCGATGCGGGCTACCGTGGTGAGGTCAAGGTCAACCTGGTCAACCTCGACCCCACCGCTCCCTTCCACGTGGCCAGGGGCGACCGGATCGCCCAGCTCGTGGTCCAGCGGGTGGAGCACGCGGCATTCACTGCCGTGGACGCACTGCCCGACAGCGAGCGTGGCGCCGGGGGCCACGGGTCGACCGGCGGGTTCGCCCCGCCGGCCGTGACCGCCCCGGCCGACCAGCCCATCAACGAGGAGAACACCCCGTGATCTTCCGCCGCAAGAAGCGCTCCGACGCGGCCGAGCAGGCCCCTGACTCCCTGCCCGGGACCGATGAGACGGCCCTGGCGGAGGAGGTGCTCCCCGACGAGGAGGTGCCCGACCTCGACGCCGAGGTGACCCGCGCCCCCGGCCAGGGCCCCTTCGACGTCTCCGAGGTCCCCGGCCCCGAGGGTCGCCTCGACCTGGGTGCACTCTGGCTCGCCGGTGTGCCCGGCATGGAGCTGCGTCTGGAGATCGACCAGACCAGCTCCCAGGTCACGGCGGCCAACGCCGTGCTGGGCGGCAGCAATCTCCAGATCCAGGCCTTCGCGGCCCCGCGGACGATGGGCCTGTGGGACGAGATCCGCTCCGAGCTGGCCGACTCCGTCGCCGGTGTGGGCGGCAGCACCGAGGTGGTCCAGGGTCCCTTCGGCAGCGAGCTTCAGGCACGGATGCCGCAGCAGGGCCCCGACGGGCGCACCGTCTTCGCGCCGGCCCGCTTCATCGGTGTCGACGGGCCGCGCTGGTTCCTGCGCGGCGTCCTGACCGGTCAGGCGGCCCTGAACGCCGAGGCTGCCGAGCCGCTGTTGGACATCTTCGGGCAGACCGTGGTGCTGCGCGGCGACGGTGCCATGGCGCCGCGCGAGCTGCTCTCGCTCACCCTGCCCGCCCAGCCGGGCGAGGAGGGCCAGGAGGGCGATGAGCCCGAGCCGCAGCAGCGCTCCACCGATGACCTCAATCCCTTCGAGCGGGGCCCCGAGATCACCGAGGTGCGGTGATGGCGGGGCGCCGCGGCCTGCTCGGCCGGCTCTCGGACCGGCTGACCAAGCCGGTCGACGAGATCGAGCGCGACGAGCTGCGCGAGGGCGCCACCGCCCTGGGCACCACCCCGATCGCCCGACTGGCCGACCGTGAGGTGGCCAGCGCCTGCGGCGCCGTCAAGTGCGTCACGCTGCGGCCCCGCGCGACCGTCCCGGCGCTGGTGGTCGAGCTCAACGACGGCTCCCAGCGGCTCCAGCTGGTCTGGCTGGGCCGCCGCGCGATCGGCGGCATCGTGCCGGGCGTCTTCCTAAAGGTCCGCGGCCGGGTCACCTATCTCAAGGGCGTGCCGACGATCTACAACCCCGCCTACGAGATCGTGCCCAACCGTGGCGGCTGACCTGCCCGCGCCGTCGGTGCACCCGCTGCCGACGGTCGAGGAGGTCATCCGCCACCGCCTCTCGAGCGCGCTCGGCGGCTGGCGGGGCTCGGTCGAGACCGCCCTGCCCATGGTCGTCTTCGTCGTGGTGTGGACGGCAACCAAGGACGTGCGGACCGCGGTGGTGGCCTCGCTCGCCGCCGTCGGCCTGCTCGCGGCGATCCGGCTGGCCCAGCGCCAGACCCTCCAGTACGTCCTGTCCGCGCTCATCGCGACCGCCATCGCGGCCTTCTTCGCCCTGCGCAGCGGTCGCGCCGAGGACGCCTTCCTGCCGGGGATCATCGGCAGCGGTGCCTGGTCGGCGCTGACCCTGGTCTCGATCGCCGCCCGCTGGCCGGTCATCGGCTTCATGGTCGGCGCCGGGGACCCCCGCCTCCAGGAGGACCCCTTCGGCTGGCGACGCGACCCGGCGATGGTCGCGGTCTGCTCGCGGCTGACCTGGGTGCTGGCGGCCATCTATCTGATCCGTGTCGGCCTGATGCTCCCGCTCTATCTCGCGGGCAATGTCGCGATGCTCGGCGTGGCCAAGGTCGTCCTCGGCTGGCCGCTCTGGCTCGGGGCGCTCGCCGTCATGGGTGCGATCCTGATGCGTGGGCGCACGCCCCAGCTGGTGGAGACCGCCGACAGCGATGAGACCTATGCCGAGCACGAGGCGCAGCACCCCGCCGACCCCGCCTGACCGGCCTCACCCGGCGTCAGACCGCTCTCACCCCCGCGCGACCGCGGCCGCGCCGGGGGCCCTCTCACCTCCCGGGTCCGACCGGCCTCACCCGGCGTCAGGCCGCTCTCACCCCCGCGCGACCGCGGCCGCGCCGGGGGCCTCTCACCTCCCGGGTCCGACCGGCCTCACCTCCCAGCGCGACCAGCGGACAGCTGCTACCCCCAGTCGAGTGGGGAAGACACGCCGTGTGCGTTGGTGCCCGGACGGCGTGTTGTGCCCAGTCGACCCAGATGCGAGGCGCAGCCATCGCGCAGTGATCGCCCAGCCGTCGCGTAGCCCGTCGCCTCGGCCTCCCTGAGGACCCGGCGGCCCGGCTCCTTTGAGGTGCCGGGCGCGGTTGCGGTGGGCCTCAGTCGTCCTCGTCGAGCTCGCGCGGGTTGCGCTCGCCGGGGCTGAGGAACTGCTCGAGCTCGTCCTCGGCGTCGAGGGTGGTGATCAGCAGCAGCTCGTCGAAGGCCTCGACGGAGTCGTCCGCGGTCGGGGCCAGCGGGTGTCCGTCGCGGATGATGCCGACCAGTACGGTGTCGCGCGGCCAGTCGAGGTCGCCCACGCGGGCACCCGCGACCGGGCTGTCCTCGGGGAGGGTCAGCTCGACCAGCGAGGTGGTGCCGCGCTGGAACTGGAAGATGCGCACCAGATCGCCGGTGTTGACGGCCTCCTCGACGAGGGCGGTCATCAGGCGAGGCGTGGAGACCGCCACGTCGACGCCCCAGGCCTCGTCGAACATCCACTCGTTCTTGGGGTTGTTGACCCGCGCCACCGTGCGCGGGACGCCGAACTCGGTCTTGGCCAGCAGCGAGACGACGAGGTTGGCCTTGTCGTCGCCGGTGGCCGCGACCACGACGTCGGCGGTCTGGAGCCCCGCCTCGGTGAGGGTGTCGGTCTCGCACGCGTCGGCGACCAGCCAGGTCGCGTCCTTGACCTTGGTGACGTCCTTGGCGACGCGGTCGATGAGCAGCACGTCGTGGCGGCCGCGCAGGAGCTCGCGGGCGATGGAGCGGCCCACACTGCCGGCTCCGGCGATGACGACTCGCATGTGAGTGGTCTCCTTGTCGGCGGGTGGTCAGGCGTGGGGCGGGGGAGCGTCGAGCTGGCGCTCCACCCGGGAGAGGTCGGCGCGCAGGACGGCCACATGGACCAGGTCGCCCTCCTGGAAGACCGTGTCCGGGCCCGGGACGTGGCCCTCGCCCAGGCGGGTGAGGAAGGCGACCCGGGTGCCCGTGGCGGCCTCGACCTCCGCCAGGCGGCGCCCGATCCAGGCGGGGTTGAGCGGGATCTCTGAGATGCAGACCTTGCCCGAGGGCTCGGTGAACTCGGTCAGCTGCCCCTGGGGCAGCATGCGCCGGATGATCTGGTCCGAGGCCCACTTCACCGTGGCGACGGTGGGGATGCCGAGGCGCTGATAGACCTCTGCGCGACCGGGGTCATAGATGCGTGCCACGACGTTCTCGACGCCGAAGGTCTCGCGAGCCACCCGCGCCGCGAGGATGTTGGAGTTGTCTCCACTGGAGACCGCCGCGAACGCGTAGGCGTCGCGGATCCCGGCCTCGATGAGGGTGTCGCGGTCGAAGCCGACCCCCGTGACCTGGCGCCCCTCGAAGCCCGTCCCTAGCCTGCGGAAGGCGTCCCGGTTCTGGTCGATGATGGCGACGTCGTGGCCCACCCGCTCGAGCGCCCGGCCCAGGGAGGCACCCACTCGACCGCAGCCCATGATGACGAAATGCACGTGAGTGACGCTACACCGCCGCGGCGACCGGTCATGGACACCCTCGCCGCGGGCCTACAGTGTGTGGGTGCGCAACCCGGTCAGTGTGGCGAAGCGTGTCCTGCTCGGGCAGGCGATGCGCAGCGATCGCCTCGGAGAGACGCTGCTGCCCAAGCGGATCGCCCTCCCCGTCTTCGCCAGTGACGCCCTCTCGTCGGTCGCCTACGCCCCGGACGAGATCTTCCTGACCCTCGCCCTCGCCGGCGGGGCCTTCGCGACCACGCACTCGTGGCAGATCGGGCTGTCGGTCGTCTTCGTCATGGCGGTCGTCGTCGCCTCCTATCGCCAGAACGTCCACGCCTATCCCTCCGGTGGCGGCGACTACGAGGTGGCCACCGAGAACCTCGGGCCCAAGGCCGGCCTGACCGTGGCGAGCGCGCTGCTGGTCGACTATGTGCTCACCGTGGCGGTGTCAGTCTCCTCCGGGGTGCAGAATGCCGCGAGCTCGATGGGCTTCATCCGCGGGCACGAGATGCCGGTCGCGGTCGCGCTCGTGCTCGCCCTGGTCACGATGAACCTCCGTGGCGTCCGCGAGTCCGGTCGGGCCTTCGCGATCCCCGTCTACGCGTTCATGGTCGGCATTATCGGCATGGCCCTCTACGGGTTCGTGCAGGAGCTGACCGGCTCGCTCGCGGCCGCCCCCAGCTCGGAGCTGACCCTGCGCCCTGAGCCCGACTACAGCACGCTGACCCAGTTCGCGATGATCTTCCTGCTGCTGCGCGCCTTCTCCTCCGGCTGTGCCGCGCTCACCGGGGTGGAGGCGATCTCCAACGGCGTGCCCGCCTTCCGCAAGCCCAAGAGCCACAATGCCGCCACCACGCTGCTGCTGATGGGCGCGATCTCGGTGACGATGCTGCTCTCGATCATCCAGCTCACCCGCGCCACCGGCATCACCTATGCGGAGAACCCGGCCGAGCAGCTCCTGCGCGACGGCGAGCCGGTCGGCCCGGCATACGTCCAGGACACGATCATCGGCCAGCTGTCCCAGACGATCTTCAGCCACTTCGAGGCCGGCTCGCTCTATATCTCGATCGTGACCGGCCTGATCCTGATCCTGGCCGCCAACACAGCCTTCAACGGCTTCCCAGTCCTCGGCTCGATCCTGGCCAGCGACGGCTACCTGCCGCGCCAGCTGCACACCCGCGGCGACCGGCTCGCCTACTCCAACGGCATCATCGTGCTGGCGGCGGCCGCGGTCTTCCTCATCGTCATCTACGACGCCCAGGTCACCAAGCTCATCCAGCTCTACATCGTCGGCGTCTTCGTCTCCTTCACCCTCAGCCAGATCGGCATGATCCGGCACTGGAACCGCGCGCTCACCAGGACCGTCGACGACCGCGAGCGCTCCCGCATGCGGCGCAGCCGGGTCATCAACGGCGTCGGCGCGTTGATGTCCGCGACCGTGCTCGTCGTGGTGCTGATCACCAAGTTCATGCACGGCGCCGGGTATGCCGTGGCCGCGATGGTCGCGCTGTTCTTCCTCATGCTGGCGATCCGCCGGCACTACGACCACGTGCGCGACGAGCTGCTCGTCGACCCCGACGACACCAGCGCCCAGGTCCTGCCGTCACGGGTCCACGCGGTCGTCCTGGTCTCCAAGATCCACAAGCCGACGATGCGGGCGCTGGCCTATGCCCGGGCGACGCGGCCCAACAAGCTCGAGGCGATCACCGTCGATGTCGACGCCGACGAGACGGCCGCGCTCCAGGCCGAGTGGCAGCGGCGCCGGATCCCGGTGGAGCTGAAGGCCCTCGACTCGCCCTATCGCGAGATCATCCGGCCGATCGTCGACTACGTGAAGTCGATCCGCAGCGGCCACCCGCGCGACATCATCGTCGTCTACATCCCCGAATACGTCGTGGGCCACTGGTGGGAGCAGATCCTGCACAACCAGAGCGCCCTGCGGCTGAAGACGCGGCTGCTCTTCGAGCCCAATGTGATGGTGGCCAGCGTGCCCTGGCAGCTGCGCTCCTCGCAGGGCCAGGAAGAGGGCTTCCTCGACCAGCCCGTGCCGGCCAACGCCTGGGACGCGGAGTGAGCGCCGAGCTGCTGCCCGGCGACGAGGTCGAGGTCGAGGTCGGCCCGGTCGCCCACGGCGGGCACTTCGTCGCCCGCCACGAGGGCCGGGTCCTTTTCGTGCGCCACGCCCTGCCCGGCGAGCGCGTGCGGGCGCGGGTCACCTCGGGCGGACCGGGCGACCGTTTCCTGCGGGCCGACGCCGTGGCCGTCCTCACCGCCAGCCCCGACCGGGTCACCCCGCCCTGCCGGTATGCCGTGCCCGGCGGGTGCGGGGGCTGCGACCTCCAGCACGTCTCCCTCCCGCGTCAGCGGGCGCTCAAGGCGGAGGTGGTGGCCGAGCAGTTCCGGCGCCTGGCAGGCGAGGACGTCGAGGTCGAGGTCGAGCCGGTGCCCGGCGACCGAGACGGCCTGGGCTGGCGCACCCGCGTGGAGTTCGCCGTCGACGAGGCCGGTCGCCCCGGCCTGCGCCCGCACCGCTCCCATGCGGTGATCCCCGTGGAGGACTGCCTCATCGCGAGCGACGGGGTGCGTGGCGCCGGCGCCCTGGCCCGGGACTGGCCCGGGCAGCGAGCGGTCGATGTCGTGGCCCCGAGCGAGGGCGAGCCGGTCTGCGTGCCGGTGCCCGATGGTGAGCCGCACGCACCCGCGGTGACCGAGCACGTCGCGGTAGGGGAGTGGTCGCAGGACTTCACCCTCTCTGCCCGCGGCTTCTGGCAGGTCCACCCCGGTGCTGCGGCGACCTTCGTCGGCGCCGTGCTCGAGATGCTCGAGCCGGCCGAGGGCGAGCGGGCGGTCGACCTGTATGCCGGCGTCGGCCTCTTCGCCGCAGCCCTCGCCGACGCGGTCGGCCCGACGGGAGCCGTGCTGGCTGTCGAGTCAGACCCCGGCGCGGTGGCATCGGCCGCCGACAACCTCGCCGGTCGCGAGTCGGTGGAGGTGCGGGCCGGCCGCGTCGACCGGGCACTGAAGCCCCTTGTGCGGCAGGGGATCCGGGCAGACCTGGTGGTGCTCGACCCACCCCGCACGGGTGCTGGCAAGGGGGTCATCGCAGACCTCGTGCGCCTCGGGGCGCGGCGGATCGCCTATGTGGCCTGCGACCCCGCGGCACTGGCCCGCGACACGGCATACCTGCGGGAGCGGGGCTATCGGCGCACGGCCCTGCGGGTCTTCGACGCCTTCCCCATGACCCACCACATGGAGTGCGTCGCGCTCTTCGAGCCGGCCCCTGAGAGCGATTAGTCACCCACCATCCGGCGCGGCGCGCGGCCGGGTCTGAGAGGCTGTCCCGTGAGGGCCAGAAGTGATATCTTGACGTCAAGATAAACAGGCACCGACAACCCAACACGCTTTCGATGCGGAAGGAGCGGCTGTGGCCAGCGCTAACAGCTTCAATGCACACGGTGAGCTCTCGGTAGGCGAGCAGTCCTACGAGATCTACCGGCTCAACACGGTCGAGGGCAGCCAGACCCTCCCGTACTCCCTCAAGGTGCTCCTGGAGAATCTCCTGCGCACCGAGGACGGCGCCAACATCACCGCCGACCACATCCGCGCCCTCGGCGGCTGGGACGAGAACGCCCAGCCCGACACCGAGATCCAGTTCACGCCTGCGCGCGTGATCATGCAGGACTTCACCGGCGTGCCCTGCGTCGTCGACCTGGCCACCATGCGCGAGGCCGTCGCCGACCTCGGCGGGGACCCGGCCAAGATCAACCCGCTCGCCCCCGCCGAGATGGTCATCGACCACTCCGTCATCATCGACGTCTTCGGCCGCGCCGACGCCTTCGAGAAGAACGTCGAGCTGGAGTACGAGCGCAACAAGGAGCGCTACCAGTTCCTGCGCTGGGGCCAGACCGCCTTCGACGACTTCAAGGTCGTCCCCCCGGGCACCGGCATCGTCCACCAGGTCAACATCGAGCACCTCGCGCGCACCGTCATGGTCCGCGACGGCGTGGCCTACCCCGACACCTGCGTCGGCACCGACTCGCACACCACGATGGTCAACGGCCTCGGCGTGCTCGGCTGGGGCGTCGGCGGCATCGAGGCCGAAGCCGCGATGCTCGGCCAGCCCGTCTCGATGCTCATCCCGCGCGTCGTCGGCTTCAAGCTCTCCGGCGAGATCCCCGCCGGCGCCACCGCCACCGATGTCGTCCTGACCATCACCGAGATGCTGCGCAAGCACGGCGTGGTCGGCAAGTTCGTCGAGTTCTACGGCGAGGGTGTCGGCGCTGTCCCGCTGGCCAACCGCGCCACGATCGGCAACATGAGCCCCGAGTTCGGGTCCACCTGCGCGATCTTCCCCATCGACGACGTCACCGTCGACTACCTGCGCCTGACCGGCCGCTCCGAGGAGACCCTCGCCCTGGTCGAGGCATACGCCAAGGAGCAGGGCCTCTGGCACGACCCGAGCACCGAGGCGCGCTACTCCGAGCGGCTCGAGCTCGACCTGTCGACGGTCGTCCCCTCGATCGCCGGGCCCAAGCGCCCGCAGGACCGCATCGTGGTCTCCGAGGCCAAGCAGCAGTTCTCCCTCGACGTCAAGAACTACGGCGTCGACGGCGACCTGCGCGAGATCCAGGTCTCCCGCGACGGCGCGGCATTCGGCCTCAAGGACGGCGCGGTCGTGATCGCCTCGATCACCTCCTGCACCAACACCTCCAACCCGTCGGTGATGATGGCCGCGGCGATGCTCGCCAAGAACGCCGTCGACCGCGGGCTGGCCGCCAAGCCGTGGGTCAAGACCTCCATGGCACCCGGCTCCAAGGTCGTCTCCGACTACTACGAGAAGGCCGGCCTGTGGCCCTACCTCGAGAAGCTCGGCTTCTATCTCGTCGGCTATGGCTGCACCACCTGCATCGGCAACTCGGGCCCGCTGCCCGAGGAGATCTCGCAGGCGATCCAGGACAACGACCTCACCGTCACCTCGGTCCTGTCGGGCAACCGCAACTTCGAGGGCCGCATCAACCCCGACGTGAAGATGAACTACCTCGCGTCGCCGCCGCTGGTCATCGCCTACGCCCTCGCCGGCACGATGGACTTCGACTTCGACGTCGAGCCCCTGGGCCAGGACGCCGAGGGCAAGGACGTCTTCCTCAAGGACATCTGGCCCGCACCGGCCGATGTCGAGGCGACGATCGCCGACGCCATCACCCAGGAGATGTTCGCCAAGGACTACGCCGACGTCTTCGCCGGCGACGAGCGCTGGCAGGGCCTGGACACCCCCGAGGGCAAGACCTTCGCGTGGGCGGATGACTCGACCTATGTGCGCAAGCCCACCTACTTCGAGGGCATGCAGATGGAGCCGGCCCCGGTCGAGGACATCACCGGCGCACGCGTGCTGGCCAAGCTGGGCGACTCGGTCACGACCGACCACATCAGCCCGGCCGGCGCGATCAAGGCCGACAGCCCCGCGGGCCGCTACCTCGCCGAGCACGGCGTCGAGCGCCGTGACTTCAACTCCTACGGCTCGCGCCGTGGCAACCACGAGGTCATGGTCCGCGGCACCTTCGCCAACATCCGCCTCAAGAACCTGCTCCTCGACGGCGTCGAGGGCGGCTACACCAAGGCGTTCATCGACGGCGAGGGCGTTGCCAAGGGCGAGCAGGTCGCGATCTACGACGCGGCCGCCGCCTACCAGGCCGCGGGCATCCCGCTGGTGGTGCTCGGTGGCAAGGAGTACGGCTCCGGCTCCTCGCGTGACTGGGCCGCCAAGGGCACCCGCCTGCTCGGCGTCAAGGCCGTCATCACCGAGAGCTACGAGCGGATTCACCGCTCCAACCTCATCGGCATGGGCGTCCTGCCGCTTCAGTTCCCGGCCGGCCAGAGCGCCGACAGCCTGGGTCTGGACGGCACCGAGACCTTCGACATCGCGGGCATCACCGCCCTCAACGAGGGCCGCACGCCCGACACCGTCAAGGTCACCGCGACCAAGGAGGACGGCTCCAAGGTCGAGTTCGACGCGGTCGTGCGCATCGACACCCCCGGAGAGGCCGACTACTTCCGCAACGACGGCATCCTCCAGTACGTCCTGCGCTCCCTCGTGAAGTAAGGCGAGCAGGCACTCGACCGAGAGGGGTATGCCGCGTGGTCACCACGCGGCATACCCCTCTCGTCGCGTGTGGGCTCAGCCTGAGGCGCGTTGCGGCGCAACGACATCGGCAGCCTGCGGTGCCAGCGCGCTGGCCGGGGCCGGGAGTGCGCAGAAGGGCAGGAAGTGCAGGCCGACGAGGCAGCCACCGACGTCCTCGACGCGGATCGGCACGCCGAAGATCTCCTGGAGCAGCACCGGCTGCATGATCTCGGCCGGGGTGCCCTGGGCGGCCACGCGCCCGTCGCGCATGGCGATGATGTGGTCCGCATAGGCGGAGGCGGCGTTGATGTCGTGCACGACGATGACGATGGTCCGCCCGAGCCGGTCGGCCGCGTGGCGCAGCTGGGCCATCATGTCGGCCGCGTGGCGCATGTCGAGGTTGTTGAGCGGCTCGTCGAGCAGCACATAGTCGGTGTCCTGCGCGAGAACCATTGCGACAAAGGCGCGCTGGCGCTGCCCGCCCGACAGCTCGTCGAGGAAGCGGTCGGCCAGCGGCACGAGGTCGAGCTGCTCGAGCGCGGACTGCACGTGGGCCAGGTCGGCCTGGGTCAGCCGGCCGCGCGAGTGGGGGAAGCGGCCGAAACCCACCAGGTCGCGCACGGTCAGCCGCACGGCGAGGTGGTTGTCCTGGCGCAGGATCGACAGGCGGCGCGCGATCTCGTCGCTGGGCGCGGTCGCGACGTCGAGGTCGTCGACTGTCGCGACGCCGGAGGTGGCCGACAGCAGTCGGGCGATCATGCCGAGCAGAGTGGACTTGCCCGCGCCGTTGGGGCCGACGAGGGCGGTCACCCCGCCGCGCGGGATCTCGAGCGAGACGCCGTCGACGACGACGCTCTCGCCATAGGCCTTGGTGAGCCGGTCGGTGCGGATCATGCGCGCGTCCTCCTGACGCAGAGGGCGAGGAAGAGCAGGCCGCCGAGGAGCTCGACGACGATCGAGAGGCTGCCGTCGAAGCCGAGCAGCCGCTCGAAGACGACCTGGCCGCCGACGAGGGCAGTGATCGCGGCCAGCGACGCGGCCGGCAGGGTGAGGGTGTGCCGGTGGCTGCCGACAAGCCGATAGGCGAGATGGGCCACGAGCAGCCCGAAGAAGGTCGTGGGCCCGACCAGTGAGGTGGAGACGCTCACCAGCAGCGTCACAGCGACGAGGACAGCGAGGGTGGTGCGGGCGTGGTCGACGCCCAGGGTCGTGGCCAGGTCGCGGCCGAGGGCGAGCACGTCGAGGGTGGCGCGCAGCCGCCAGACCGCGGCGGCCACCAGCGCGACGACGAGGGTGGTGACGCCGAGCAGTGCGGGCTCGCTCGAGGAGAAGTCGGCGAAGAGCCGGTCCTGGAGGACGACGAACTCGGTCGGGTCCATCACCCGCTGGAGGAAGGACGACACCGCCCGGAAGACGCCTCCCGCGACGAGGCCGGTGAGCACGACCAGGTCGGTGCTGCGCCGCTCGCCCAGCACGAGCCACCGCATCACCGGCACGGCGACGACGAGCATGATGAGCGTCTCGAGGGCAAAGCGCGGGAGCGGCCCGACCTGGCTGGTCCAGAGGGTGCCGCCGACGACCACGGCGACCGTCTGCACGAGGACATAGAGCGCGTCGAAGCCCATCACCGAGGGCGTGAGGATGCGGTTGGCGGTGACGGCGTGGAAGAGCACGGTGGCGACCGCGATGGCGACCCCGACGACGGCCATCGTCGCCAGGGTGGTCGCGCGCCGCTCGAGGACGAACGCCCAGTTCCCCCGGACGCCGAGCGTGAGGTATGCCGCGCAGGACGCGAGCGCGAGCGTCGCCAGGAGCGCGAGCACCCTTGTGGGAGAGCGGTGCCGGCTCCCGTGCTCGGTGGTGGGTGTCCCGGCGTGGGCGAGGTCAGGAGCGGACACCGCGGCCTCCGTGCAGGAGCAGGGCGAGGAAGGCGATGCCGCCGATGACGCCGACGAGGGTGCCGATCGGCAGTTCGTAGGGATAGCGGATCGTGCGGGCCAGCAGGTCGCAGACGAGCACTGCGGCGGCGCCGCCGGCGGCGACCCACGGGACGGTGCGCCGGGCGTTGCTGCCGACGACGCGCACGACGAGGTTGGGCACGACGAGGCCGAGGAAGGGCAGCATGCCGACGGTGACGACAGTGGTCGCGGTGATGACCGCGGCCAGGGACATGCCGAGGGCCAGGACCCTGCGGTGGTCGAGACCGAGCCCGGTCGCGACCGACTCGCCCATCCCCGCGACCGTGAGGCGGTCGGCCGTGATGAGCGCGACGACCGCGGCCGCGCCGGCGAGCCAGAGCAGCTCGTAGCGGCCGGCGAGGACGGCGGAGAAGTCGCCGGTCGTCCAGGCACCGAGGCTCTGGAGCAGGTCGGCGCGATAGGCGAGGAAGGTCGTCAGGGCGGCGACAACGCCGCCGAGGACGAGGCCCACCAGCGGCACCATGAGGATGTCGGTGCGGGGGATCTGGTCGAGCAGCCGCAGGAAGACCCACGTGCCGAGCAGTGCCGCGGCGGTGCCGGCCAGCATCCGGGCCGACAGGGGTGCGGCGGGGGAGACGAGGGCGACGCCCAGCAGCCCGAGGGAGGCGAACTCCATGGTCCCGGCGGTCGACGGCTCGACGAAGCCGTTGCGGGTCAGCAGCTGCATGATCAGACCGGCCACGGCCAGCGAGGCGCCGGTGAGCAGCAGCGCCAGGGTGCGGGGCACCCGGCTGACGAGCATGATCTCCCTGGCCCGCTCCGAGGCGTCGCCGCGGAGCAGCTCGCGCAGGTCGACCTCGGCGACGCCGACCGAGACCGAGAGCACGCTGAGCACGAGCAGGGAGAGCACGGCCAGGCCGAGCGCGGTCAACGCCCGGCCCGACCTGGTGCGGGTGTCCAGGGCAGTGCTCACCCGGCGAGGGCCTTCTCGACCTCGTCGACCATGGCGATCGTGTTGTCCAGACCGGTGCCCGCGACATACCAGCGCTGGCCGTCGAGGTAGGCGACCTTGTTGCTCTTCCACGCGGGGGTCGAGGCGACGAGCGCGTTGTCGAGGACCTGCTTGGCGGCCTTGCCCTCCTGGCCGATCGCGGCGTCGCGGTCGATGACGAGCAGGTTGGTGGGCTTGTGCTGGGCGATGAACTCGAAGCTGACGGCCTGGCCGTGGCGGTCCTGCTTGAGGCCGGTGGCCGACGGCTTCACACCGAGCACGTCGTGCACGAGCGCGAAGCGTGAGCCCGGCCCGAAGGCCGAGACCTTGCCGCCGCTGGTCATCAGCAGCATCGCGTCGTCGGCGCCCTTGAGGGAGGTGGTGGCGTCGGTGACGGCCGTGGTGACCGCGGCCATCTTGTCCTTGGCGAGCTCGGGCTCACCGAGGATGGCGCCGAGGGTGGTGGCCTGCTTCTCGAGCTCCTTCAGGTGGCCGCCCGTGCCCGCGGTCAGGTCGACCGTCGGCGCGATCTCGCTCAGCTCCTTGTAGGCGTCGGCAGAACGGCCGCCGATGACGATGACGTCGGGCTCCAGCGCCGCGATCGCCTCGACATCCGGCTCCTGCATCGTGCCGACCCTGGCCGTGTCCTGGTATCGGTCGAGGAAGGCCGGCAGCCCCCGGGAGGGGATCGCGGCCACCTTGTCGGCAGCGCCGAGGGCCGTGATCGTGTCGAGGGCGCCGAAGTCGAGGACGACCATCTTCTGCGGGTCCACCGGCGCGCTGACCGTGCCCTGGGCGTGGCTGACGGTGGCGGTCTGCGAGGTGCCCCCGGCAGTGGTGCCACCGGCACCCCCGCACGCGGCGAGGGTCAGGGCTGCGGTGGCGAGCAGGGCGGGCGGGCCGAGACGGGGCATGTCAGTTCCTTTGCGGCGAGAGATGGGACTGGCGGTGAGCAGCCGGAATTACGCAACGCCGGCATGTACTATCGAAGTTAGGTGAGCCTAACCTAATCAATCTCACCCTTGCCAGCCGGCCCTGTCCCGCAGTCAGGGGGTCGCGTTAGACTCGAACAAACGTTCGAACATCTGTTCGAGTCAACAACGCGCGCAGCGGAGGAGGCCGGCCATGACGTCCTCCCGCGACGGCGACCGGCCGGGTGTCCTCGCCGTTCCGCGCACCACCGACCCGCTCACCCGCACCCGCCGCCAGCGCTCGTGGGGGGCGCCGCAGCCGCGGCACTCCGGGCCGCCCGGCTGGCCCGCATCGGTGCCGCCGCCCGATGTCGAGGGCTGGCAGGGGCCGGCGCTCGCTTGGCTGCTCGATCACTGTCCCCCCGACTACCGGGCGTATGCCGCGTGGCGGCGCCACCCCGCGGCGCTCGCCTGGGTGGCCACCTGCCATATCGAGGCGCAGCTGGAGGCGATGCGCGCGGCATACCGGCGCGCCCGGGTCGAGCTGGGGGAGCAGCTGGGCAGCGAGGCGCTGGCCGATGTCCTGGCGGACCTGGAGGCCGAGGGGGTGCGGATGCTGGCCGCCCAGCGCAGCGCCGGCCTGCTCTATGACGCCATGCAGGGCAGGAGGTATGTGCCCCGGTTGTGACCGGCGGGTGAACTACAGTAGAGCGACTGTCAGCGTGCGGTGCTCCTGCCGCCGGAAGGATCGACCCGTGACTGTGCTGGACTCCATCAACGGCCCCGAGGATGTCAAGGCGCTCGCGCCCGAGCAGCTGCCCGAGCTGGCCCGGGAGGTGCGTGACTTCCTCGTCGGGGAGGTGTCCAAGACCGGCGGCCATCTCGGCCCCAACCTCGGCGTCGTCGAGCTGACGATCGCGATGCACCGGGTCTTCGACTCCCCGCGCGACACCCTGGTCTTCGACACCGGGCACCAGTCCTATGTGCACAAGCTCCTCACCGGCCGACGTGACTTCTCCGGTCTGCGCACCCGCGGCGGGCTCTCCGGATACCCCAGCCGCAGCGAGTCCGTCCACGACGTCGTCGAGAACTCCCACGCCTCGACCTCGCTGTCCTGGGCCGAGGGCATCGCCAAGGCGCGCCGGCTCACCGGCGAGCGCGACCGGCATACCGTCGCGGTGATCGGCGACGGCGCCCTGACCGGCGGCATGGCCTGGGAGGCGATCAACAACATCGCCGCCGACAAGGACCTGCCGCTGGTCATCATCGTCAACGACAACGAGCGCTCCTACGCCCCGACCATCGGCGGCCTCGCCGACCGGCTCGCGATGCTGCGCACCACCCCCCACTACGAGAAGGTCCTCGACTGGGGCAAGGACCGGATCAGCCGCACCCCCATCGTCGGGCGCACGGCATACCAGGCCGTGCACTCGATGAAGAAGGGCGCCAAGGACTTCCTCGCGCCCCAGGGCCTCTTCGAGGACCTCGGGCTCAAATACGTCGGGCCCGTCGACGGCCACGACGTCCCGGCCCTGGAGTCGGCGCTGCGACGCGCGCGCTCCTTCGGCGGGCCGGTGCTCGTGCACGTCCTCACCGAGAAGGGCCGCGGCTACGAGCCGGCGCGCCGGCACGAGGGCGACCAGTTCCATGCCGTCGGGGTCATCAACCCCGAGACGGGGCTGCCGCTCGAGATCGCCGGGCGCGGCTGGACCGACGAGTTCAGCGACGAGATGGTGCGCATCGGCGCCGAGCGGCCCGACGTCGTCGCACTCACCGCCGCCATGATGATCCCGGTGGGGCTCAAGGCTTTTGCCGACGCCTATCCCGACCGCATCTTCGATGTCGGCATCGCCGAGCAGCACGCCGTCACCATGGCCTCGGGCCTGTCCTTTGGCGGTCTGCACCCGGTCGTCGCGATCTATGCCACCTTCCTCAACCGTGCCTTCGACCAGCTGCTCATGGACTGCGCCCTGCACCGCCAGGGCGTGACCTTCGTGCTCGACCGGGCCGGCGTCACCGGCTCCGACGGCGCCTCCCACAACGGCATGTGGGACATGACCCTGGCCGGTGTCGTGCCCGGCCTGCGTCTGGCCGCCCCGCGCGACGGCGAGCAGGTCACGGCCGCGCTGCGCGAGGCCGTCGACGTCACCGATGCGCCCTCGGTCATCCGCTTCCCCAAGGGGAGCGTGCCCGCCCCCATCCCGGCCGTCCGCCGGGTCGGCAGCCTCGACATCCTCCACGAGACCGGGGCCGACGCCAGCGGTGTGCCGGCCAGTGACCCCTCCTGCGATGTGCTGCTCGTCGCCGTCGGCTCGATGGCAACGACCGGCCTGTCCGTCGCCGCAAAGCTCGAGGCCGAGGGGCGCCGGGTGCGCGTCATCGACCCGCGCTGGTGCCTGCCCGTCAGCACCGATGTCGTCGAGTCGGCCCGGGCCGCCGGCGTCGTGGCCGTCATCGAGGACAACCTCGTCCACGGCGGTGTGGGCTCGGCCATCGCGCAGGCCGTGCGCGAGGCCGGGGTGTCCGTGCCGGTGCGCACCTACGGCATCCCCAAGGAGTTCCTTGACCACGCCTCGCGCGGTCAGGTGCTCGACGCGATCGGCCTGACCCCCGACGCCATCAGCGCGGACCTGCTCGGCGCGCACTGACGCCGCCGGGGGCGTTGTGTCTCGGAGACAGCGGTCCGGGGTCTTTGTGGTGCCCCGCCCCATGAGCGATGCCGCCGCTGCCATCTAGGTTCGTGGCGGACGCGGGGGCACGGGGCCCCCGCCGGCGACGGGACGTGCGCATGGACCGGGCGGACGCGGCATACACCCTCGAGCTGGCGGTGGGGAGCATCGCCATCCACGACCTCACCGTCGGCGAGGCCCTGCCGGGGGCGCCGGTCGTGCTGGCGGCGCATGGCATCACCGCCAACGGCCTGTCGTGGCGCGCGGTCGCGGACGAGCTGTATCGCCGGCGCGGCCCCGGCACCGTCCGCTTCCTCGCACCGGACCTGCGCGGCCGAGCCGACAGCCGGTCGGTGCCACCGCCCTATGGCCTGGCAGCACACGTCGGCGACCTGAAGGCCATCTCGGTCATCTTCGGTGCCCGCCCGGTCCTCGTCGGCCACTCCATGGGCGCCTTCGTGGCGGGGCTTGCCGCCGCGACCGCTCCCGACGCGTATGCCGGCGTGGTGCTCGTCGACGGCGGACTCGCCTTCCCGCCGCCGCCCGGCACCGACATCGACGCTGCCCTCGAGGCCGTCATCGGACCCGCCATGCAGCGGCTCTCGATGACCTTCGCGACGCCAGAGGCATATCTCGACTTCTGGTCGCAGCACCCCGCCGTGGGGCCCCTGCTGGCGGGCGAGCAGGCCACGAGTGTGCGGCGCTATCTGCTGCACGACCTGATCGAGTCCGGCTCCGGCACCGGGGATCTCGTCTCGTCGTGCGTCCTCGACGCGGTCCGTGCCGACGGCCGTGACGTGCTCGCCGACAAGACAGCGCATGGGGCTGTCCGGGCGGCGACGGCCGCAGGCGTCGCCGTGGAGCTGGTCTGGGCACGGCGCGGGCTGATGGACGAGCCGCAGGGCCTCTATGACGCAGAGCGGCTCGCCTCACTCGACCTGCCGGAGGCGGTGGCCGTGCGCGAGGTCGAGGCCGCCAACCACTACTCGGTGATCATCGAGCCCGAGGGTGTGGGGGCGATCGTCGACGCTATCGACCGGATGCTGCCGTCAGATGGCGCAGCCGCAGGGCCAGCTGCACCTCAAGGGCGCGCTGCGGCTGCTGCCAGTCGGGGCCGATGAGGGTCGAGACGCGGTCGAGCCGCTGGGCCACGGTGTTGACGTGCACGTGCAGCGCCGTGGCGGTGTGCCGCGGGCTGCTGCCGGCGGCGAAGTAGGAATCGAGCGTCTCCATCAGGTCGGTCCCGCGCTGCGCGTCATAGGCCAGCACCGGCCCCAGCACGGCCTGCACATAGGCGCGCACGTCGGGCGCGGACCCCACGATCAGACCGGCGAAGCCGAGGTCGTCGGCAGCGCCTCCGCTGCCCTCGTGCCCCAGGGCGAGCAGGGCCGCCACCGTGCGGGTGGCCTCGTCGTGCGCGTTCGCCACCTGGGAGACACCGGTGACCGGGCCGGAACCGCCGACCGTCACCCGGGCCCGGCGGGAGAGGCGACCGGCCAGCTCCCTGGCCGCCGCGGCGGGGTCGTCGCTGTGCACGAGCGAGACGATGTCGCCGTTGGCCTCGCCGACGAGGGAGGCGTCGCCGAGTGCGGCCGCCACGGACAGCACGAGCGAGCGGCGCGGTGTGGTCGCGTCGCTGCGGGCGACCAGCACGCAATAGGGGGCGGAGGGGTCGAAGCCGTGCTGCCGGACCGCCTCGGCGCGGCTCTCCTCGTCACCGCGCTGGCGCACCAGGTCGCTGACGAGGTCGGTCCTCAGCTGCTGTCGCGTCTCGGCCTGGCTGCGCTCGAAGAGCAGCACCAGGGCGGTGACGACCGCGGCCCGCTCGATGGTGCGCTGGTCGCTGCTGTCGAGCTCGGCGTGGCTGCCGATGACCAGGTGTCCCAGGAACTGCTGTCCGCCCGTGACCGGCACCGCCCAGGTCCCCTCGCCCACCTGGGTCAGCCGGGAGATGTCGTGGGCGAGCGTCAGGGCCGCGGTCATCTCGGCCGAGTCCTGTTGCGGGGCAGGGCCGCTCGTGCTGCGCGCCCGTCCCTCGTCGTCCACGAGCACCGCCCACCCGCCGAGCAGTGAGACCAGGGCGCCCGTGATGTCGTCGACCCCGCCGCCGCCGAGGATGACCGCGACAAAACGGTCGTGGGCGGCGGCGGCCCGCTCCACGCCGTCGGCCTGCCGGCGCACCGTCTGGTGGGCCTCCGACAGGGCGCTGAGGGCGCGGGCGGTGTCGGTGCGCTGCTGGGCCTGCACGAGGCTGACGGCCGCCAGCGCGGCGAAGGAGCCGAGCAGGGCCACCTCGTCATGGCTGTAGGGGCGCGGCGAGCGGTCGGCGGCGAAGAGGACGCCGACCAAGTCCTCGCCCACGGTGAGCGGCGTTGCGCAGATGGCCACGATGCCCTCGTCGTCGACGGCCCCGTCGATGCTCCTGGCATGCCGGAAACGCGGGTCGTTGATGTAGTCGGCCGTCCAATAGGGCTTGCGCGACTCGGCGACCAGGCCGCCCATGCCCTCACCGGGCTCCCAGCGGACGTTCATCAGGGTCGCCGACACGACGCCGTCGGCCGCCCTCATCGAGGTGTGGCCCTGCTCGGAGTCGACGAAGGAGAGGTAGGCCAGATCGCTGCCGATGAGCGCCCTGGCCCGCCGGACGATGGCGGTCAGGACACTGTCGGTGTCGGTGGTGGAGGTGAGCTCGCGGGCCGTCTCGACGAGCGCCGTCAGCTCGGCCTCGCGCCGCTTGCGGCGCTCCGCCGCGCTCCGGATGCGCAGGGCGTGGTCGCGGGCCGTCGGGTCCGCCCCGACGGCCGACAGCTCGGCCGGTGACGCGTCGTTGGCGAGCAGCTCGAGGAGGCGGGCTTCGGGGTTTGGCATGGTGGTCCCGATCCTAGGCGGCGGCGGGGGTCAGTGGGCCGTCCAGCCGCCGTCGATGACATGGGAGACGCCGGTGATCGAGGCGGAGGCGGGGCCGCAGAGGAAGGCGACCACCTCGGCCACCTCGGCCGGCTCGACCAGTCGCTTGAGGGCCATGCTGGCGAGCATGACCTTCTCGACCACCTCGTCCTCGGAGATCCCGTGGGTCTCGGCCTGGCTGGCAATCTGCTTCTCCACCAATGGAGTCCGCACATAGCCCGGGTTGACGCAGTTGCTCGTCACCCCCCGTGCCGCACCCTCGAGGGCGACCGTCTTCGACAGGCCCTCGAGGCCGTGCTTGGCCGTCACATAGGCGCTCTTGTAGGCGCTGGCGCGCAGCCCGTGGACACTCGAGATGTTGACGACGCGGCCCCAGCCACGGTCATACATGTGCGGCAGCGCATGCCGGATGAGCCGGAAGGGCGAGAGGAGCATGAGCCGGATGATGAGGTCGAAGCGCTCGGGGTCGAAGTCCTCGACCGGGCTCACGTGCTGGATCCCGGCGTTGTTGACGAGGATGTCGACATCCCGGGGAAGTCGCTCCACCGTCGACAGGTCGCACAGGTCCATCGCGACCCGGTCGGCCGGGCGCCCGGCGAAGGCGCGCTCGAGCCCGTCGGCGTCGAGGTCGACGGCGGTCACCCGGGCGCCGGCTGCCAGCAGGCGCTCCGCGGCGGCCAGGCCGATGCCGCTGGCGGCGCCGGTCACCAGGGCATGGCGGCCCGCGAGGTCGATCGCCGCGACGGCGGCCGGAGTGACGTCATTGCTCATGGGCGGAAAACTATGGCCGTCCGCCCGGCTCAACGCATGTGCTCGCACCCCACAGTTGCGCCGCTCTGGTGTCGGGCGGCCACGGCCACGGGGTGCTGCCGCGGCTGGCCCAGGGCGGCTGAGAACTACAGCCCTGTAGTTCGCGCGAACCCCTTGCGGGGCGCTCCGCACAGGCGTAGAAATGGCCTTACGCCGCTCGCAAGAGCAGCGGATCAACCGCAAGGACTCGGTCCTCGCATCGGAGCAATCCGATGGGCCACGGGCAACGCCGTCGGCCGACTGGGAGAGAGCGGCTGATGATCCGGACCGTTGCAGCCAGATCACACGAAGGCCCCGGCATCTCATACATGCCGGGGCCTTCACCTATTAGAGCGCCCGAGGGTGTCGCGCGGGCGAACGACACGCCGCGGGCAGTCGAACTAGTGCTGGCCGGCAGAGGTGTCACGGGGCTGCTGCGCAGCCGGCGAGGCATGCCGGTGGTCCCGCAGCAGCGCGGTCTCGATCAGCGGCACCTCGTCGGCGAGCACCCCCGACCGCTCCGGCAGTCGGTCGTTGACCTGGTATCTGCCATCGCCCCGGGTGAGATAGCCGTAGTTGACCAGCTCCCTGCGCAGGAAGGCGTGGTCCTCGTGGGCGGCGCCGAGGATCTGGTTGACCTCCGGCTCGGCATAGACGCGTCCCGGCTCGAAGCGGGTGAGCAGGTGCAGCAGGATGACGGCGCGTGGCTTGCGGCGGGCGGGGATGGAGCGCAGTCGCTCGCCGTCGAAGAAGGTGCGGATCGTCTTGTCGTAGAACGCGGTCGACGCCTCGCGGGCGTCGATCAGCGCCTGGCGGGCGGTCGTGTAGTTCTCGCCGGTGGCGCTCATCCGCGCGCGGACAAGCCGCTTGAAGTCGGCCTCGGTGGTCATCGTCTCCAGCCTCCAGCGCGGCCAGTGCCCCCAGCCGGTCGGCGCCGCGCGTCGGTGGGACGGTGCGGGTGCTGCCCGAGGATGTCCTCCCCTTCGCCGTGGGTGTCGGGGCTGGGCCGACACCGGCTGGGCGTCGAGCGCGCCACTGCCAGACACTCTCACACCCGGACGCGCTGCCGGTCAACCGGATTGTCTCCGGACGGGCGGCCGGCCCGGCACGCAGATGGGGTATGCCGCGGGCCCAGGCCCGCGGCATACCCCATGTGTTGCTGTCAGTCCCCTTGTCGCGCAACGGGACTGGCGGCAGTGAGTCAGTCGTTGCCGTAGAAGGTCTCGATCGAGGCGCCCAGCGAGTTGAGCCGCTCGGCGAGGTCCTCGTAGCCGCGGTTGATGACGTAGATATTGCGGAGCATGGACTTGCCGGGGGCGGCGAGCATCGCGAGCAGGATCACCACTGCGGGGCGGAGGGCGGGGGGACAGACGACCTCGGCGGCGCGCCAGCGGGTGGGTCCCTCGACCAGCACGCGGTGGGGGTCGAGCAGCTGGACCCGCCCGCCGACGCGGGTGAGCTCGGTCAGATAGATGGCGCGGTTCTCATAGACCCAGTCGTGGATCATCGTCGTGCCCTCGGCGCAGGCGGCGATGAGCGCGAAGAAGGGCAGGTTGTCGATGTTGAGGCCGGGGAAGGGCATCGGGTGGATCTTGTCGATCGAGGCCTTGAGCGGGCCGGGGACCGTGGTGAGGTCGACCAGGCGGGTGCGGCCGTTGGCTGAGGGGTACTCCTCGGTGACGGAGTACTGCATGCCCATGCCCTCGAGCGTGGCCAGCTCGATCTCCATGAACTCGATCGGCACCCGCTTGATCGTGATCTCGGACTTGGTGACGACTGCGGCCGCGAGCAGCGACATCGCCTCGATGGGGTCCTCGGACGGGGAGTACTCGACGTCGGTGTCGATGGACTCGAGGCCGGTCACCGTCAGCGTGGTGGTGCCGATGCCGTCGATCTCGACGCCGAGCTCCTGGAGGAAGAAGCACAGGTCCTGGACCATGTAGTTGGGGGAGGCGTTGCGGATCACCGTGGTGCCCGGGTGGCGTGCGGCGGCCATCAGGACGTTCTCGGTGACGGTGTCGCCGCGCTCGGTGAGGATGATCGGCTTGCCCGGGGTGATGGTGGGGTTGACCGCGGCCTCGTAGAAGCCCTGGGTCGCCTCGACGGCCAGGCCGAACGGCTTCAGCCCGGTCATGTGGGGCTCGACGGTGCGGGTGCCGAGGTCACAGCCGCCCGCATAGGGGAGCCGGAAGCTCTCCAGCTCGTGCATGAGCGGGCCGAGGAACATGATGACCGTGCGCGTGCGGCGGGCCGCCTCGATGTCGATGGAGGCGAGGTCGAGCTCGGCCGGGGGGACGATCTCGAGGTCGTTGCTGTCGGGCAGCCACCGGGTCTGCACGCCGATCGAGGTGAGCACCTCGATGATGCGGTTGACCTCCTCGATGCGGGCGATCGAGCGCAGGGTCGTGCGGCCCTTGTTGAGCAGGGCGGCGCACAGCAGCGCGACGGCGGCGTTCTTGCTGGTCTTGACGTCGATCGAGCCGGAGAGCTGGGTGCCGCCGGTGATGCGCAGGTGCTGGGGGGTGTTGGTCACGGTCACCAGCTCGCGGTCGAGGGCCTCGCCGATGCGGGCGATCATCTCCAGGGAGAGGTTCTGCTTGCCCTGCTCGATGCGCCCGACGGCGCCCTGGCTGGTGCCGAGCAGCTCGGCCAGGTCGTTCTGGGTCATGCCCTTGTGGCGGCGGGCGTCGCGGATCAGCGAACCGATGCGGTTGAGGTAATCGGGGGTCACCAATCGAGAATAACTCATATATGAGTTATTACAAGTTCGTGGTTCTGACTGCTCGCGGCCCGGATGCCGACGGGGCGGCATACCCCGTGTGGAGGTATGCCGCCCCGTCGGGTGGCGGTCCGGGTCAGGCCGGGACGCTGGCCGCGCCCGCAGGCAGGAAGCGCTTGCCGGTGACCTTCTCGGAGATGCCCTCGCGGTCGAGCAGGGGCGTGAAGCCGCCGTTCCAGAACTGGAAGCCGGCGCCGGTGATCATCGCCAGGTCCAGGTCCATCGGGGCCTGGGCGACGCCCTCGTCGAGCATGAGGCGGGCCTCCTCGGCGAGGACGGTCAGGACCCGCTCGCGGACCTGCTCGACGGTCAGCTCGACCGGCTCGGCGGGCTGGTCCATGAGCGCGACGACCTCGGGGTCGAGCTGGAAGTCGGGGGTGTAGAAGCCGGGCTTCTTGGCCTCGACGACCTTCCTGAGGTTGCCGGAGACATAGAAGCGGTCCGGCCATTCCCGCGCCAGCGTCTCGCTGTTGTGCAGCGCGATCGCCGGGCCGACCAGGCCCATGAGGACGAACGGCGGCATCGGCGCGAGGCCGGCGAAGGCCCGGTCCGCCGTCGCGATCGGGGTGCCCTCGTCGACGATCTTGGCGACCTCGCCCATGAAGCGGCCCAGGAGCCGGTTGACGATGAAGGAGCGCGAGTCCTTGGTGAGGATCGTCGTCTTCTTCAGCGCCTTGCCGGTGGCGAATGCCGTTGCGAGAGAGGCGTCGTCGGTCTTCTCGCCGGGGATGATCTCGAGCAGCGGCATGACCGCGACCGGGTTGAAGAAGTGGAAGCCCACGACCCGCTCCGGGTGCTCCAGCCTGCTGGCCATCTCGGTGATCGACAGCGACGAGGTGTTGGTCGCCAGGACGCACTCGGGCGAGACGACGGCCTCGCACTCGGCGAAGACCTGCTGCTTGACCGACATCTCCTCGAAGACGGCCTCGATGACGAACTCCGCGTCGGCGAAGCCGGCCTTGTCGGTCGACCCGGTGATCAGGGCCTTGTAGCGGTTGGCCTTGTCCTGGTTCAGCCGGCCCTTGGCGAGCAGCTTGTCGATCTCGCCGTGCACATAGGCCACGCCCTTGTCGACGCGGTCCTGGTCGAGGTCGGTCATGACGACGGGCACGCCCATCTTCTGGATGAAGAGGAGGGCGAGCTGGCTGGCCATGAGACCGGCGCCGACGATGCCGACCTTGGTGACCTTGCGGGCCAGGGCCTTGTCGGGCGCGCCGGCGGGGCGCTTGGCACGCTTCTGCACCAGGTCGAAGGCGTAGAGACCCGCACGCAGCCGGTCGTCCATGATGAGGTCGCCGAGCGCCTCGTCCTCGGCAGCGAAGGCCGCGTCGCGCTCGGCCGTGCGGGCCGCGCGGACGAGCTCGATGGCCCGGTAGGGCGCCGGGGCGGCGCCACCGGTCTTCTGGTCGGCCAGCTTCTTGGCGGCGGAAAGCGCTGCCTCCCAGGCGGACTCGTCACGCGTGACCTCGGGCCGCTCGACCTTGGTCTCGCCCGTGAGGACACTGGTCGCCCACTCGATGGACTCCTCGAGGAAGTCGGCTGGGGCGAACATCGCGTCGGCCATGCCGAGCTTGTAGGCCTGCGGGCCCTTGAGCATCCGGTTGGTGTTGAGCGGGTTCTCGACGATGACCTTGAGGGCGTTCTCCGGCCCGACGAGGTTGGGCAGCATGTAGCAGCCGCCCCAGCCCGGCACGAGCCCGAGGAAGCACTCCGGGAGCGCGACGGCGGGGACACCGGCCGAGATGGTCCGGTAGTCGCACGCCAGGGCGATCTCGACGCCGCCGCCCATGGCCGCGCCGTTGACGAACGCAAAGGTCGGCACCGGGAGGTCCATGAGGGTGGCGAATGCCGCGTGGCCGGCCCGGGCGATCTCGAGCGCCTGCTCGCGGGCGGTGACGGTCGGGACACCGGTCAGGTCGGCGCCCACGGCGAAGATGAACGGCTTGCCCGTGACGGCGACGGCCTGGATCTCGCCCTTCTCGGCGCGGGCCTTCAGCCCGTCGAGGGTCTCCTGGAGCCCGGCGATGGTCGCCGGGCCGAAGGTGTTGGGCTTGGTGTGGTCGTGGCCGTTGTCGAGGGTGATCAGCGCCAGCGTGCCGGCGCCGCCGGGGAGGGCGATGTCCTGCACGGGGGTGCGGGTGACGACCTCGTCGGGGAGGGCCGTGGTCAGGTCGGTGGTCTCAGCCATCTCAGGCGTCCTTCCCGTAGTCCTTGTGGTGGGGGTTCTCCCAGATGACCGCGCCGCCCATGCCGATGCCGATGCACATCGCGTTCATGCCGTAGCGGATGTCGGGGTTCTCCTCGAACTGGCGCGCGAGCTGGATCATCAGGCGCACCGCGGAGGAGGCGAGGGGGTGACCGGTGGCGATGGCGCCGCCGTACTTGTTGACCTTGGGCGAGTCGTCGGGGATGCCGAAGTGGTCGAGGAAGGCGACGACCTGGACGGCGAATGCCTCGTTGAGGTCGAACAGGCCGATGTCGTCGATGCTCAGGCCGGCCTGGGCCAGCGCCTTCTCGGCGGCGGGCACCGGGCCGATGCCCATGACCTCGGGCTCGACGCCGACGAAGGCGTAGGAGACCAGGCGCATCTTGACGGGCAGGCCGAGCTCCGTGGCGACGTCCTCGGCCGCGAGGATGCACGCGGTGGCGCCGTCGTTGAGGCCGGCGCTGTTGCCCGCGGTGACCTTGCCGTGGGGGCGGAAGGGGGTCTTCAGCCCGGCGAGCATCTCCATGTCCGTGCCGGGGCGCGGCGGCTCGTCGACGCTGGCCAGGCCCCAGCCCTTCTCGGCGTGGCGGGTGGCGACCGAGACCAGGTCGGGCTGGATCTTGCCGTCCTCGTAGGCCTTGGCGAGCTTGGCCTGGGAGTTGACGGCATACGCGTCCGAGCGCTCCTTGGTCAGCTGCGGGAAGCGGTCGTGCAGGTTCTCGGCGGTGGCGCCCATGACCAGGGCGGACTCGTCGACCAGGCCCTCGGAGATGATGCGCGGGTTGGGGTCGACGCCCTCGCCCATCGGGTGGCGGCCCATGTGCTCGACGCCACCGGCGATCGCGATGTCGGCCGAGCCGAAGGCGATCGCAGAGGAGACATTGGTGACCGCGGTCATCGCGCCGGCGCACATGCGGTCGACGGAGTAGCCGGGCACGGTGTTGGGCAGACCGGACAGCAGCGCCGCCAGACGTCCGAGGGTCAGGCCCTGGTCGCCGATCTGGGTCGTCGCGGCGACCGCGACCTCGTCGACCCGCTCCTTCGGCAGCTCGGGGTGACGGTCGAGGAGCTCTCGGATGCATTTGATGACGAGGTCGTCGGCGCGGGTCTGGGCATAGATGCCCTTCTCCCCGGCCTTGCCGAACGGCGTGCGCACGCCATCGACGAACACGACCTCACGCAGTGTGCGGGGCACAGTGCCTCCCTGGTGGGCGATCGGGTGGTGGACGGACCCGAGGCGGGCCCACTTTGCAGCCTACTTGTCAGTAACAGGGGCGGCGATAGCGCCGTTGCGTGATGACAGTCACCAGCGGGTATGCCGCGGGCGATCGTGCCCAATTGGGCGAAAGGCGCGTCAGGCGTCGGGGTGCTCGGTGAAGGCCTGGACGAGGAAGGGGGCGACGATCTCGCGCTGCCAGCGGCGCACGCCGTGGCTGGCCAGGGCCTGCTCGAAGCCGGCCGCGCTCCTGTCTGCGGGTGGCGTCCACACCACGCGGCGCAGCGGGTCGGGGGAGCAGACGTTCTCGATCGGGATCGAGCGCTCCTCGGCGAAGGCGCCCAGCAGCTCACGGGTGCGGGCAAGGCGGGCGGCGGCCACCGGGTCGCGGTCGGCCCAGGCGCGTGGGGGCGGCGGCCCGTCGGACCGGACCGACTGGACGGGCAGCTCGTCGTCGGGCAGCTCCTGGCCGCGTCGGACGGCGGCGACCCACTGCCGGCCATAGCGGGCGATCGAGCGGTGGCCGGCCGGCAGCTGGGAGACATCGCGCGGTGCGGCGCCGGCGATCTCGACGATGGCCGCGTCGGGCAGCACCCGTCCGACGGCGGTGTCGCGGTCGGCGGCGATGCGGTCGCGCTCCTCCCAGATCTCGCGGACGACGGCGAGGGTGCGGCGCTGCCGGATCTTGTGCACGCCGGAGGTGCGCCGCCAGGGGTCGACCCGCACTGCGGGCGCCCAGTCGAGCAGTGCCTCGAACTCCTGGCGGGCCCACTCGGCCTTGTCCTCCCGGGCGAGGTCGACGCCCATCAGATTGCGCAGGTCGACCAGCACCTCGACATCGAGCGCGGCATAGCGCAGCCACGGCTCGGGGAGCGGGCGGGTGGACCAGTCGACCGCCGAGTGCTCCTTGGCCAGGGCCAGTCCAAGATAGTGCTGCACGACGGCGGCGAGCCCGACCCGGGGCAGCCCGAGCAGCCGCGCGGCCAGCTCGGTGTCGAACAGCTGCCGCGGCCGCAGGCCGACCTCGGCCAGGCACGGCAGGTCCTGGGTCGCGGCGTGCAGGATCCACTCGGCGCGGCCGATGGCCTCGTCGACGGGGGAAAGGTCGGGGCACGCGATCGGGTCGATCAGCCAGGAGCCGGCGCCCTCCCGGCGCAGCTGCACCAGATAGGCGCGCTGGCCATAGCGGTAGCCGGAGGCGCGCTCGGCATCGAGCGCGACCGGCCCCTCTCCGGCCGCGATGGCGCGCGCGCACTCGAGCACCCCGCGCTCGCTGTCGATGACCGGCGGTATGCCGTCGGCAGGCGTGTGCAGTGCCTCGGGGGGAGCCTGGGCCGGGGTCGACTCGGCGTCGGTCGCGGTGGACCCGCTCTCGGGCTGGGGGATGGTCGGCTCGTCCATTCAGCGCCGCTGCCCGGGCAGTGCGATGACGCCCTCGGGCATCGGCGGGAGCCCCGCGATGGTGCAGAGCAGCTCCGACCAGGCCTGGAGGTGCTCGCCCATGTCGGTGCCGGTGGGGGTCCAGGACGCGCGCACCTCCATCTCGACGCTCGGCTCGCGGTCCTCCAGCACGCCGAAGCTCTCGGAGACCACGCGCGTGACGGTGCCGCCCTCGGCCGTGTAGGACACTCCAAGACCATCGAGCGCGTCGACCAGCCAGGACCAGCCGACGGCGCCGAGCATCGGGTCGCCGGCCAGCTCCGGCTCGAGCTCGGCGCGGGCGAAGGTCACCGCGCGCCACTGGCCGTCCCACGGCTCGGGTGCCGACGGGTCATGCAGCAGCACGAACCGGCCGGAGGCGAGGTCGTCCTCGTCGCCGGCGCCCTGGACGACATCCGCGGTGAGGGCCACGGCATACGGGGCGATCCGCTGGGGAGCGGGCACCTCGGTCAGGCGGATCTCGGGGCGCAGCGTCACCGCGCGCAGCTGCGCGAGTGCGCGGGCGAAGTCCGGCGAGGAGATGCCGGGGAGGGAGCGACTGGCCACGTCCTGAAGGTTAGGTCGCCGTCGGCCCGGAACCGGGGAGCACACGCCGGGGGAGGCCACCCGCGCCCGCTACGGTAGGCCGGTGCTCGCCCTACTCGCCCTCGGCTCCTCTGTGGTCTGGGGCAGCTCCGACTTCCTGGCGGGCCTGCTGTCGCGGCGGATGCCGCCGGCCTCCGTCGTGGCGCTCTCGCACGCGATCGGCTTCGTCGCGCTGAGTGCCGCCATCGCCGTGGGCCTCGGCGGCCCGCTCACCTGGGCGGGCTGGCCCCTCTGGGCACTCGGGGCCGGCGTCTGCGGCGGGCTGGGGCTGCTCTGCCTGTATGCCGCGCTGGCCGAGGGCCCCATGGGGGTCGTCGCGCCGATCACATCGCTGTCCGTCCTGGTGCCGGTGGCCTTCGGGCTCGCGCGCGGCGACCACGCCCCGGTGGTCGTCTGGGCGGGGGTGGCGCTGGCCATCCTCGGCGTCGTGCTCGCCTCCGGTCCCGAGCTGGGCGGTGCGGTCACCGTCCGCGCGTTCGTCCTCGCCGTCCTGGCCGCGCTGCTCCTCGGCGGCTCCTTCGTCTGTCTCGACGGCGGTGGGCGGCACTCGGTCCTGCACACCCTGTGGGGGATGCGTGCCACCTCCGCGGCCGGCTACGCGCTCGCGGCCCTGGCCCTGCGGCGCGGGCCCGGCCCCGTCGCAGGCCGCGACTGGTGGCCCCTCGTCCTCGTCGGCCTCGGGGACCTGCTGGCCAACGCGCTCTTCGTGGTGGCCTCCACCCGGGGCATGATCTCGGTCGCCAGCGTGCTCGGCTCGCTCTATCCCGTCGTCACCGTCCTGTGGGCGTGGGGGGTGCTGCGCGAGCGGCTGCGGCCCATCCAGATCGGCGGCGTCGCGGTCGCGATGGTCGGTGTCGCCCTCATCGCGCTGCGCTGAGGCTGCGCTGCGGGCGCGGCGGCCCCGACGTGGGAGGATGCCGCGTGTGACCCTCGATAGCTCCGCACTCGTCCGCGCCGCACGTCGCCAGCCCGTCGACCACACCCCCGTGTGGTTCATGCGGCAGGCCGGCCGCTCCCTCCCGGAGTACCGCAAGGTCCGCGAGGGCACCGGCATGCTCGAGTCCTGCCGGCGGCCCGACCTGGTCACCGAGATCACCCTCCAGCCGGTGCGCCGCCACCACGTCGACGCCGCGATCTTCTTCTCCGACATCGTCGTCCCGATCGCCGCGGTCGGGGTCGACCTCGACATCACACCCGGGGTCGGGCCCGTCATCGCCGAGCCGATCCGCACCCGCGCCGACCTCGACCGGCTGCCGGAGCTGACGCCCGACGCCGTCCCCGACATCACCGAGTCGGTGCGGCTGCTCGTCGCCGAGCTGGGGGAGACCCCCCTCATCGGCTTCGCCGGCGCGCCCTTCACCCTTGCCTCCTACCTGGTCGAGGGAGGCCCGAGCAAGAACCACGAGCACACCAAGGCCCTGATGTATGGCGACCCGCAGCTGTGGCACGACCTCTGCGCCCGGCTCGCCCAGATCTCCGGTGCCTTCCTTCGCGTCCAGGCCGAGGCCGGCGCCTCCGCGGTCCAGCTCTTCGACTCGTGGGTCGGGGCGCTGCCGCGCCGCGACTACGAGCGCTTCGTCCAGCCCCACTCGGCCGCCGCGCTGGCCGCGGTCGCCGACCTCGATGTGCCCAGGATCCACTTCGGCGTCGGCACGGGCGAGCTGCTCCCGTCGATGGGCGCCGCCGGCGCGGATGTCGTCGGCGTCGACTTCCGGGTCAGCCTCACCGATGCCGTGGCCCGCCTGGGCGAGGGGTATGCCGTGCAGGGCAACCTCGACCCCGCCCTCCTCTTCGCGCCGTGGGAGGCGCTGGAGGCGCGGGTCAAGGAGATCCTCGACGAGGGCCGCGCGGCCCCGGGCCACATCTTCAACCTCGGCCACGGCGTCCTGCCGAGCACCGACCCCGACGTGATCACCCGCGTCGTCGAGCTCGTGCACTCCTACTCGGCCCGCTGACCCAACCCGGGGCGCCGCGCAAGAATCCACACGGCATACCCCTGTTTGCCGAAAGTCCTGCGGATGGGGTGTCCGGTTGGCGAAGAAACCCCTAGATTTGGGGCATGACGACCGCTGCGCTGCTTGCCCCGCTGCGCGCCCTCGGTGGCGCCCGCCTGACCGTCGGCCTGCCCGACCCGGCCATCGACGAGTGGGCCGAGCGCGATCCCGCGCTGCGTGAGGCGGTCGAGGCGGCCGTCGCCCTGTTCGCCGACGTCCGTGACGAGGTCGCCGACGTGCTCGAGCTCGACGAGGGCGAGCAGGTCGCCGCCCTTCAGGAGGGCTTCGTCAACTTCTATGCCGCCGAGTCGGTCAACCCCTATGTGGCCCTCGCGGCCAGGGGGCCGTGGATCGTCACCCTCAAGGGCGCGGTCGTCTATGACACCGGCGGCTACGGCATGCTCGGCTTCGGGCACGCGCCCACCGAGGTCCTCGAGGCGATGGCCACGCCCCAGGTGATGGCCAACATCATGACCCCCGCCCTCGCCCAGCGACGCTTCCTGCGGGCCGTCCAGGCCGAGCTCGGGCACACCCGCGGCGGGTCCCCGTTCAGCCACCTCATGTGCCTCAACTCCGGCTCGGAGGCCGTCGGCCTGGCCGCCCGGATCGCCGACATCAACGCCATGGCCATGACGGGGCCTGAGGGGCCGCGGCCAGGCGCCGTCGTCAAGCGGGTGGTGGTCAAGGGCGCCTTCCACGGCCGCACCGACCGGCCAGCGCTGCTGTCCGACTCCAGCCGCGCCACCTATGACAGGCACCTGGCCAGCTATCGCGGCGAGGACAGCGTCATCACCGTCGAGCCCTATGACGAGGTCGCGCTCAAGCAGGTCTTCGCCGACGCCGACGCCAACAACTGGTTCATCGAGATGATGGCGATGGAGCCGGTGATGGGCGAGGGCAACCCGGGGCGGGCGCTGCCGCCGGAGTTCTATGCGGCCGCCCGTGAGCTCACCGCGGCCCACGGGACGCTGCTGCTCGTCGACTCCATCCAGGCGGGCCTGCGCGCCCACGGGACGCTGTCGGTCGTGGACTACCCGGGCTTCGAGGACCAGGCCGCACCCGACCTGGAGACCTATTCCAAGGCCCTCAACGCCGGGCAGTTCCCGCTGTCGGTGCTCGCCCTCGGCGAGCGGGCAGCCGAGGTCTATGTCCGGGGCACCTACGGCAACACGATGACCGCCAACCCCCGTGGCCTCGACGTGGCCACCGCGGTGCTCGGCCTGGTCACCCCCGAGCTGCGCGACAACATCCGGGAGCGGGGCGCCGAGCTGGTCGCAAAGCTCGAGGCCCTCGCCGCCGAGCAGCCCGAGGTCGTCACCAGTGTCCAGGGCACGGGCCTGCTCGTCTCCTGCGAGCTGGCCCGCGACCACACCGTCTATGGCAAGGACTCGACCGAGCAGTGGCTGCGCCGGCACGGCCTCGGCGTCATCCACGGCGGTGAGAACTCACTGCGCTTCACGCCGCACTTCCGGATGACCTCGGCCGAGGTCGACCTCGTCGTCGGTCTGGTCCGCGACGCCGTCGTCGCGGGTGCCGGCCGCCGGGCCTGACGCGGCGGGCCGCGCGGCCGCTGGGCGCGCGGCAGGCGCGAGCACGGCACGACCGCGCCGCGAGCGCCGCCACAGCCAGACCACGGGGGCGGCGACGAGGACGCCGAAGGCCGCGAAGGGCAGGACCGCGCCGAGCAGGGTGACCAGGGCGCCCATCGAGGCGGTGAATGCCGCCCACCCCGCCCGCAGGCCACCGAGGAAGCCCGGGCTGTCGCCGGTCATCCGACCGTCGGTGCTGAGCGAGACGGTGATGGTCGACATCGCGACCCGACCCTTGAGGCCGGCCAGCTGGGACTGGAGCGACTCCAGCTGCGCCTGACGGTCGGACAGCTGCTTCTCGAGCTCGACGACCTGGTCCAGCCCCGTCGCCCTGTCCATCAGGGCGCGCACCCGCGCGACGCTCGCCTTCATCGTGGCCAGACGCGCCTCGGTGTCGATGGTCTCGGCGCTGACATTCTCGGACTCGGTCTGCCGGGACAGGACCGTGCCCAGGCGCCCGAGCTCGGCGAGTGTCGCGTCGAGGCGGTCAGCCGGCACCGACACGCTCACGCCCCCATAGGTCGGCCCGTCGCCGTCGCGGTACTCGCCCAGGTTCTCCGACACGAGCAGACCCCCGGAGCGTGTGCCGATCTCGCGCACCTTGGCTGCCGCCGCGTCGAGGTCGTCGACCTTGAGCGACAGCTCTGCGGTGCGGGCGATCTGGTCGCCGGTCACTGGCGTGCGGGGCTGTGTGCCGGGAGGGAGCACCGTGCTGCCCGCGTCACGCTTGGCCGATGCCAGCGAGTCGCCAGCTGAGTTGTCCTGTGCCGCAACAGATCTGGACTGGCTGCTGGCGGCTTCGGACGAGGCGCCGCCTCCGGCCGAGCACGCGGTCGTCCCGAGGGCGAGCGCGGCGACCAGCGCGGCAGCGGCCCGACGGCTGCGGGGGCTGGCCCCGGCGATGGTGGTGTGGGTTGGCATGTCGCTCTCCTCGGTCTCGCGGGCTGTGGTCCTCGGTGGGATGCCGCGGGCCGATGGCCGGTTCCCGCCGGCGCCCGACCGTGACCTGCCGGTGACCCTCCGGAAGGCGGGTCGGGGCGATGGGGGAGAATGCCGCCATGACCGAGAAGCCCTCTCCCGCACGGATGCGCGAGATCAACGACACCATCCGCTACTCCATGTGGTCGGTCTTCGCCGTCACCTCCTCGCTGGGCGATGAGCGCGACGCGATGACCGCCGAGGTCGAGGCGCTGCTTGCCGACATCGCCGGCGAGGACGTCGTGGTCCGCGGCATCTATGACGTGGCCGGCCTGCGCGGCGACGCCGACTTCATGGTCTGGTGGCACGCCCCCGACATCGAGCGTCTCCAGGACGCCTATCACCGCCTGCTGCGCACGGAGCTCGGCGCGCACCTCGAGCCGGTCTGGTCCTCGGCCGCGCTGCACCGCCCAGCGGAGTTCAACAAGAGCCACATCCCCGCGTTCATGGCCGACGAGGTCGCCCGCAAGTACGTCTGCGTCTATCCCTTCGTGCGCTCCTACGACTGGTATGTGCTGGACGACAAGGAGCGCCGCGACATGCTCGTCGAGCACGGGCAGATGGCCCGCGACTACCCCGACGTGCGCGCCAACACCATCGCGTCCTTCGCGCTCGGCGACTACGAGTGGCTGCTGGCCTTCGAGGCCGACGAGCTGCACCGCATCGTCGACCTCATGCGCGAGCTGCGCGCGTCCAAGGCGCGCCTGCACGTCCGCGAGGAGATCCCCTTCTTCACCGGCCCACTCGTGAAGCCGCGCGATCTGATCGCCCGCCAGCGCTGACGGCATACGGCATGCAGAAGGGGCCGGGAGATCGCTCTCCCGGCCCCTTCTGGCGTGGCCCTCAGACCTCGGTGTCGGGCTGGAGGGTCAGGCTGATGCTGTTGATGCAGTAGCGCTGGTCGGTCGGGGTGTCGAAGCCCTCGCCCTCGAAGACGTGCCCGAGGTGGCTGCCGCACGCGGCGCAGCGGACCTCGGTGCGCACGCGGCCGAGCGAGCGGTCCTCCAGGTATTCGACCGAGTCGCCGGCGAGAGGGGTGTAGAAGCTCGGCCACCCGCAGTGGCTCTCGAACTTGGTGTCGGAGCGGAAGAGCTCGGCGCCGCACGCCCGACAGGCATAGACACCCTGGCGCTTCTCGTTGGTGTACTCGCCGGTGAAGGGCCGCTCGGTGCCCGCCTCGCGCAGGACGGCGAACTCCTCCGCGCTGAGGCGCTCGCGCCACTCCTGGTCGCTCTTGGTGACGGGGTATGCCGCGCCGCTGGGCTTCATGGGCATGGGTGCCTCCTGCTGTGGTCGGGATGGAAAGGCCTGCGTCCCACCGTAAACGGCCGGGGCCGCCGGGGTGATTCCCCGACGGCCCCGTGCGCGGCATACCGCTCACATGCTGGTACGGCTACTTCTTGCTGGGCACGCTCACCTGGATCCCGGCGACGGCGGGGTCGTGGTCGGAGGAGGCGAACTGGTCCGGGCGGTAGAAGTCGGTGACGTTGTAGTTGCGGCGGGAGTACTGCATCGCGACCGACTCGTCGGCGTTGATGTCCCAGATCCCGCCGCCGGTGACCAGAGCCTTCGCCGCGCTGTTGGCGAAGATGTGGTCGAGGGAGCCGAGGCGGCCGGAGAACTGGTAGCTCGCCGAGGAGGGCTCGTTGGCCTTGATCACGTTGGTGAAGCCGGCCCCCTCGATGATCTGCACCGGCGTCTCCTTGGAGTAGGCGTTGAAGTCGCCCATGAGGAAGACGGGCTTGGCCGGCCAGATCTCCTTGGTCCACGCGGTGACCGCGCGGGCCTGCGCCTCACGGGAGGGGTTGGACAGGCCCTGGCCCGTGCCGTCGTCCTCGCCGGAGCCCTTGGACTTGAAGTGGTTGACGACCGTGACGAACTGGGTGTTGGACTTCGGTGCCTGCCAGCGCTGGCCGAGGGGGTAGCGGGCGTTGGCGAAGGCCTCGTCCAGCAGCATGGTCGAGTCGTCGACGGGGCGGACCAGGGTGGGGTTGTAGATGAACGCGACCCGGATGACGTCCTCGCTGCCGGGCGTGACGACCGGGGACTCGGCATAGGCCCAGTTGCCGCCGTTGGCGTTGAGCTCGGCGACGAACTTGCGCAGGGTGTAGTCGCGGTCGCGGTTGACCCAGGTCACCGAGCTGGACGCCTCGATCTCGGAGAGGGCGACGACGGCGGAGCCCATCCTGTTGACCGCGGCGATGAGCTTGGCCTTCTGGTCCTCGAATGCCGCGTGCGTCCAGGCGCCGCGGACCTCGCAGTAGTTCGTGGTGACGGGGGTGCCGTCGCGGTCGGCGTAGTAGGGGCAGTTCTTGAACTCGTCCTCGTCCTCGCCGAGCTCGGTGAAGTAGTTGAGCACGTTGAACGAGCCGAGCCGCAGGTTGCCGCCGACGTTGGGCGGCAGGGCCTCACGGTCGTTCTCGGTGGCCAGCGGGTCCTGCGCGTCGGTGGCCCCGACGATCTGGCCGGTCGGCTGGTAGTTCCACTGGAAGCGGTAGTCGAGGATGACCGGCCTGGTGAAGGTCACCTGGGAGTCGGTGCGCATCGGCTCGGCGTGCGAGAGATAGGGCAGCTCGCTGTTCTGGGCGCTCTCGTTCTTGATGTAGTCCCAGCTGGAGCCGTCGTCCAGGGTGATGTACTTCGCGAGGTTCGCCGCCTCGTAGGCGGCCGCCTCGGCACCCGGGCGCACGACGTCGGTCGCCTGGTAGAGCGGCTTGTCGCCGATGGCGAGACCGACCTGGCCGTACTGGTTGAGCTGGTAGTTGTTGGTGATCGTGTAGGTCCCGGTGGGCTGGACGAGCATGCCCTCGAGCGCCTCACGCTCGGCCTCGGTGGGCAGCCCGGTCAGCACGGTGGGCGTCACCGGCGCGCAGCCCGTCGCGGGCGTCACGGTCGGCTTGCTGAGCTGGGTCAGCGTGCCGTACTCGGTGGCAGTGCCGGTCACGGTCAGGCAGTCGCCCTCCGCGACCGTGACGGGCGTGGTGCCGGAATAGACGAAGATGCCATCGGAGCCGGGGGTCGTGTCCGTGCTGCCGCCGGTGCCGGGCGTCTGGATGTAGAAGCCGCTGAAGCCGCCGGTGGGGTAGGCCGCGGTGACGACGCCCGTCGTGGTGACGGACTGGCCGGCGAGCGGGGTGCTCGCGCCGGTGCCCTGGATCTCGGCGATGGTCCTGGTCGCCGGGGCCGGCGGGTCCGTGGGGTCCGTGGGTGTCGTCGGCGCGCCGGAGTTCTGCGGCGTCGGCGAGCCCGTGGCGAAGTCGGCGCTGTTGTCGTCGGTGTCGACCCTGGGGTCCTTGCGGGCCGAGGAGGTGGCGGCGGCCGTCGCGGGCGCGGCGGCGGTCTCGACCTTGGTGGCCGTGCCATAGCCGAGCAGGTCGACCACGGCGCCGCCGGCGTCGCGGATCTCGACGCTGCCGGCGGTCGCGGACATCGCGGCGGCGCAGGTCGCGTCGGGGGTCGGCAGGGCCGTGGTGCCGGCGGTGCCCTTGGCCTGCTGGACGAGGTAGTGGCCGCTGGCGGCGATGGAGCCGCTCAGGGTGCAGGAGTTGCCGAGGTTGCCGGCGGCGGAGTAGTAGCTCAGCTTCCAGCCGGTGACATCGACCGCGGCGCCGGAGCGGTTGAACAGCTCGACGAAGTCGTGGGTGTAGGTGGCGCCGGAGTTGCCGCCGCCGCCGTAGGCCTCGGAGATGACGACGCTGGTCGAGGCGGCCTGGGCGGGGGAGGCGAGGAGCGCGCTGCCGAGCACGAGGGCGGGGATGGCGATGCCCGCGCAGCGGCGGGCGGAGAGCACAGACATGGGGGTCCTTGGGTGGCGGGGGTGGTGACCCGACCAAAACTAGACCTGCCGGCCGGGTCCTGCGCGTCGAGGCCGGGGAACGGGTGCTGGCCGCCACCTGAACATCCGGTGAGCCGGTGAGCAGCGGGTATGCCGCGCGGCCGGCCCGGCAACGTACCCTGACGTCCGTGGCTGCTGACGCACTGATGCTCGAGGTCCCCACTCCCGACGGCGGGGCCCGCACGGTGCGCGTCTCCAGCCCCGACCGGGTGATGTGGCCGGGCCAGGGGATCACCAAGGGCGACCTCGCGGCATACACCATCTCTGTCGGCGAGGCGCTCCTGCGCGCCATCGGCGACCGACCGGTCACCCTCCAGCGCTTCCCGACAGGGATCGACGGGGAGGAGTTCTACTCCAAGAACCCTCCGCGCGGCGTGCCCGACTATGCGAGCACGACCACGTGCACCTATCCGAGCGGGCGCTCACACCAGCAGCTGGTCGTCGACGAGATCGCGACCGCGGTGTGGGCGGTGCAGATGAACACGGTGACCTTCCACCCGTGGCCGGTCCGCACGGTCGACAACGACAACCCCGACGAGCTGCGCATCGACCTCGACCCGCAGCCGGGGCGCGACTACCGCGACGCGGTCGAGGCGGCCATTGCGCTGCGGGGGCTGATGGGCGAGCTCGGGCTGACCGCGTGGGCCAAGACCTCCGGCAACCGGGGCGTGCACGTCTTTGCCCGGATCGCGCCGACCCACGAGTTCCTCGACGTGCGCCACGGGGTCATCGCGATCGCCCGCGAGCTGGAGCGCCGGCTGCCCGACCTCGTGACCACCGCGTGGTGGAAGGAGGAGCGCGGCGAGAAGGTCTTCGTCGACTTCAACCAGGCCTGCCGAGACCGGACCATCGCCTCCGCCTACAGCCCGCGGCCGATCGACGGCGCACCCGTCTCGATGCCACTGCCGTGGGAGCGCCTCGCGGAGGTGTCCCCTGGCGACTTCACCGTGCGGACGGTGCCCGGGATCCTTGCCTCTGGGGGCGATGTCTGGGCAGGCATGGGCGAGCAGGTCGGAGACGTGGCGTCGGCAATCGCCTTGTGGGACAAGGACGTCGAGGCCGGTCTGGGCGAGATGCCCTTCCCACCTGACTATCCCAAGATGCCCGGCGAGCCGCCGCGCGTGCAGCCCAGCCGGGCCCGCAGGCAGCCAGACTGAGCGTGATCGGTCGGCCCGGGGTCAGTCGGCGGGGTCAGTCGGCGTCGACGAGCACCTCGGACAGGTCATAGGCCGGCGCCCGGTCGACCTGGTCGAGCAGGCAGCTCGCGGGATCGCGGTCGGGCCGCCAGCGGACGAACTGCACCGAGTGGCGGAAGCGGTGGCGCTCCATCTGGTCAAAGCTGACCTCGATGACGCGCTCGGGGCGCAGCGGCACAAAGGAGACGTCCTTGCTCGCGGAGAAGCGCGAACGGTCGGTCTCGGCATGCACGGCCTCGCCGTCCTCGTCCCGCCGCACGAGGGGCTCCAGCTCGTCGATGAGCTCCAGCCGCCGCTTGGCGGTGAAGGCCGAGATGCCACCGACGTTGACCAGGTGGCCGTCATCGGTGTGCAGCCCGACGAGCAGGGAGCCGACGCCCTGACCGGACTTGTGTACGCGGTAGCCCACGAGCACGACGTCGGCGGTGCGCGAGTGCTTGACCTTGAGCATGGTGCGCTTGCCCGGTGCGTATGCCGCGGCGATCGGTTTGGCGACGACGCCGTCGAGTCCGGCGCCCTCGAACTCGGTGAACCAGCGCTCCGCCACCGCCGCGTGCCGGGTCACGCGGGTGAGGTGGATGGGGGCATCGGGGGAGAGGTCGGCCAGGGCGAGTTCCAGCGCGGCGCGCCGCTCCTCGAACGGCCGCTCCAGGAGCGAGTCGTCGCCCAGCGCGAGCAGGTCGAAGCAGACGACCTCGGCGGGAGTCGCGCCGGACAGCTTGGTGATCCGGGACTCCGCCGGGTGGATCCGCTGGGAGAGCGCATCCCAGTCTAGCCGCTCCGCGCCGGGGCGTCCGGACCGCACGACGACCTCGGCGTCGATCGCGCAGCGCTCGGGCAGGTGCTGGCGCACCGCCTCGACCACCTCGGGGAAGTAGCGGGTCAGCGGCTTCTTGCCGCGGCTGGCCAGCTCGACCTCGTCGCCGTCGCGCAGCACGATGCAGCGGAAGCCGTCCCACTTCGGCTCATAGGACAGGCCTCCGGCCACGGAGTCGGCGGCCGGCACGGCCTTGACCGCCTTGGCCAGCATGGGGTCGAGCGGGAGGTCGAATGGCACGCGCATGGGAGTCATTGTGACGGCAGGTGCTGCCGGCCGGGTGCAGGGCGGCCTGAGACGATGGCGCCATGAGCGGATCGGGCAGTGGTCGTCGAGTGACGAGGTGGCGGGCTGCGGCCGGCACCACAGCCGGGGGAGCAGCACTCGGCGGCGGCGCCGTGCTCGGGCTGTCGACCTATGTCGCGCGCCGTGTCATCGCCGTCGACAACGACCGGCCGGACGACGTCGAGGTGCTCGCGGTCGACGGCGACAGCCTCGTGCTGTCGGCGACCGACGAGACTGCCGTCGACGGGCGGTATGGCCTCTGGCTCGATCGGGGCGCCGGCCATGCCCGCTTCGGGGGCATCCTGGAGAGTGGCGACGGGTGGGTGCACCGAGAGCTGCACGGCGTCGACTCCGGTGTGCTGCAACCGGGCCCGGCCCGGTTCAGCGCCTTCTACTACGGCTCGGACCCACTCACCGACCTCGGCCTGGAGTTCGAGGAGACGACCTTCGCCAGCGATCTTGGCCCCATGCCGGCCTGGGTGGTCCCCGGCGGGGACGGCTCGCGCTGGGCCGTCCTCGTCCACGGTCGCGGAGGTCGTCGGCTCGAGACCCTGCGCGCTGTCCCGGCGCTGCATGCTGCGGGGCTGTCCGTGCTCGTGCCGTCCTATCGCAACGACGAGGACGCGATGCCCGCCCCGGACGGGCGCTACAGCCTCGGGCTGTCGGAGTGGCGTGACCTCGAGAGCGCCGTTGTCGAGGCCGTGCGCCGCGGGGCCAGGGAGGTGGTGCTGGTCGGCTGGTCGATGGGCGGCGCGATCATCCTCCAGATGCTCTCCCAGTCACGCCTGCGACCTCTCGTGAGCCGGGTCGTGCTCGACGCGCCCGTGGTCGACTGGGGCAATGTGCTCGAGCACCAGGCGCGGATCAACCGGGTGCCGGGACAGGTGGCCGTGCTCGCGCAGGGGCTGATGGGCCGGCGGTCCGCCCGCCGCCTGGTCGGGGTGCACGAGGCCATCGATGTCGCCCAGACCGACTGGGTCCGCCGCGCCGACGAGCTTACCCACCGCATCCTGCTCATCCACTCCCTCGACGACGAGTTCGTCCCTGCGATCCCGTCGGTGCGGCTCGCGGAGGCGCGCCCAGATCTGGTGACCTTCGTGCCGTGGCGGCACGCGCGGCATACCAAAGAGTGGAACACCGAGCCGGAGCGGTGGGACCGCATCGTGCGCGAGTTCGTCTCGTAAAGCTAGCGATTGAGCTCAGCGGCGCACGGTCCACAGCCCCAGCAGCGTCCCGTCCTCCTCGAGCAGATGGCGGGGCGCGAGCGCGATCTCCTCGATCTCGGCTGCGAGGATGCTGTGCGCGCGGCCGACCAGGCGCGGCGTCCAGCTCAGCGCCATCTCGTCGACGAGGCCCGCCGCCAGGGCATCGGTGAGCAGGGTCGGCCCGCCCTCGAGCAGGAGCGCCGGCCCGAAGCGCTCGGCCAGCGCCGTGAAGGCAAGCGGCAGGTCGACCACGTCGTCGCCGGCGACCACCACATGGTCGGCTCCCAGCCGGCCGCGGGCATGCCGTAGCCGCCCCGCCGGCGCTGAGGCGCACGTGACCAGCACCGCCTCGCCGCGGTCCTCCTCGGGCGACCCGATCGAGCGCGGCAGGCTGCCGCTCCCGCTGACCACGGCGATGGTCGGCGCGTGGCCGGAGTCGTCCCGCTCGAGCCGGCCGTAGCCCTCGGCCCGCACCGTGCCCGCCCCGACGACCACCACATCGGCGAGCGAGCGCAGCACGTCGAAGACGGCGTTGTCGGCGGTGGTGTTGATCGAGCCGGAGACGCCGTCATGCCCGCTGGCGGAGCCGTCGACGGTGGCGACCATGTTGGAGCGCACCCACGGCTCGGCCGGCCAGGCATAGAGCTCGCGGAGGCGGTCGGGGCCGACCGGGCCGGTTCGCTGGTCATCCTCGGACATCAGCAGGCGCATGCCCCAAGTCTCGCAGCACCGGCAGGGGTGGTTGTCCGTGGCGAGGCCGTGGGGCAGGATCGGGCCCATGGCGAAGAAGAGCGACAAGAAGAAGTCCAAGGTCGACAAGGGCATCCGCAAGGCCGAGAGCCTGATCGGCAAGGATCTCCGCGAGCTCGCGACGACCCCCGACGAGCAGACCTCCTCCTTCCGGGAGGCGCTGCGCGTGGAGAAGGGCTTCGTCCTCGCCGATCTCGACCCCTCCTCGACACCCGGCTTCTCCGGTGACAAGGCGGCCGGGCAGGCCGCCCTTGAGCCGCTTGCCGCGCCCATCGGCGAGCTCCAGGAGCGGCTCTATGCCGAGGCCAGGGGCGGCGGCAAGCGCTCCGTGCTGCTGCTCGTGCAGGGCATGGACACCTCCGGCAAGGGCGGCATCATGCGCCACGTCGTGGGAGCCGCCGACCCGCAGGGCGTGCGCATCACCGCCTTCAAGCAGCCGACCGAGGAGGAGCGCAAGCACGACTTCCTCTGGCGCATCGAGAACGCCCTGCCCGAGCCCGGCTATATCGGCGTCTTCGATCGCTCGCAGTACGAGGACGTGCTTGTGGTGCGTGTCAACGACCTTGTGCCGCATGAGGAGTGGAGCCAGCGCTACCGGCTGATCAATGAGTTCGAGCGCAAGGTCGTGGCCAGCGGGACCACGATGATCAAGGTGATGCTCCACATCTCCAAGGACGAGCAGAAGGCCCGGCTGGCCGAGCGGCTCGAGCGACCCGACAAGCACTGGAAGTACAACCCGGGCGACCTCGACGAGCGCGCCCAGTGGGACGAGTACATGGAGGCCTACCAGGCGCTCTTCGACAAGACCTCCACGGTGGGCGCTCCCTGGTATGCCGTGCCGGCCGACCGCAAGTGGTATGCCCGGCTGGCCGTGATGAACCTGCTGCTGGAGCACCTCGCGGAGCTCGACCCGCAGTGGCCCGAGGCCGACTTCGACGTCAAGGCCGAGCAGCAGCGCCTGGCCGAGAGCTGAGAGCGCTCAGCGCGCCGTTAAGGCGCGGTCGATGATCGCCCGTCCGTGCTGACGAGCGGCCGCCGGGTCGAGCGTGCCAAAGGCCGAACCGCGCTGTCCGCCAAGGCGACTGGCGATGAAGAGGTCGGCGACCTCCCCCGGGGCGTGCTGGGCGAGCAGGGTCGCCTGGAGGGTCAGCGCCAGGTGCTCGACGATGCCACGGGCCATCAGCTGGGAGTCCGGTGAGGCGGCAGCGGCGATGAGCTCGTCGACGCGTGCGATGGCGGTGTCCAGAGTCGCGTTGGCGCCGGCGGCCAGGGCGAGCTGCTTGCGGAAGGCCTCCACCGAGGCCGGCTCCCGGGTCACCGCGCGCAGGACGTCGAGCGCGTTGACATTGCCCGAGCCCTCCCAGATCGAGTTGAGCGGCGCCTCGCGGTAGAGCCGGGCGAGGCCGTTCTCCTCGACATAGCCGTTGCCGCCCAGGCACTCCAGCGCCTCGGCGACCATGACCGGGGTGCGCTTGCACACCCAGTACTTGCTGACGGCCACGGCGAGCCGGCTGAATGCCGTGTCGGCCTCGTCGACCGCGTGGGCCAGCCGCAGCGACAGGGTGGTGGCGGCCTCCACCTCGAGCGCGAGGTCGGTCAGGACGTTCTGCATCAGCGGCTGGTCGACGAGGGTCGCGCCGAAGGCGCTGCGGTGGCGCGCGTGGTGGACCGCCCGGACGAGCGCCTGGCGCATGATCGAGGTCGAGCCGAGCACGCAGTCCAGCCGGGTCGAGGCCACCATGTCGATGATGGTGCGCACCCCCCGGCCCTCCTCGCCCACCAGCGATCCCCAGGTGCCGTCCATCTCGATCTCGGACGATGCGTTGGAGCGGTTGCCGAGCTTGTCCTTGAGCCGCTGGATGGCGAAGGCGTTGCGCCGGCCGTCGTCGAGGATGCGCGGCACGAGGAAGCACGAGACACCGGAGTCGGTCTGACCCAGGATGAGGAAGACGTCGCTCATGGGCGCCGAGCAGAACCATTTGTGCCCGGTCAGCCGGTATGCCGTGCCCGGCACCGGTCCCTCGCCGGCCGCCACTGCGCGGGTGGAGTTGGCCCGCACGTCGGAGCCGCCCTGCTTCTCGGTCATCCCCATGCCCGCGATGAGCCCGCTCTTCTCGGCGCGCGGCCACAGCCCGAAGTCATAGCTGCGGGAGGCGAGCCCGGGGACGATCTCGGCGGCGAGGTCGGGGGAGTGGCGCAGGGCCGGCGCCGCTGCATACGTCATGGAGACCGGGCACAGGTGGCCCTGCTCGACCTGGGACCACAGGAGGAAACTGGCCGCACGCTGGACGTGCGCGCCGGTGCCGGGCGGGCGGGTCCACGCCTCGGCGGTCAGGCCGTGGGAGACGGCGATCTCCATCAGGGCATGCCAGGCCGGGTGGAACTCGACCTCGTCGATGCGCTCACCCTGACGTGAGTGGGTGCGCAGCCGGGGGGTGTGGGTGTCGGCCTGCTCGGCGAGCAGGTGCGAGGACCACTGACCGGTCAGTCGGCCCAGGTCCTCGGTCTCGGCCCGGCGCTGCGGGTCACCCCAGCGGTCCAGCCCCTCCGCGAGCGCCGGATCGGACCCGAGCGCGTCATAGCCGTCGAGCTGCGGGACCTGGTTGGTGACCTCGTGCGTTCCCATTACCCCAGAGTAGGGGCGGCCCCGCCGTGTCCGGGGCGGTTCGGCCCGAGACGCCGACTACGGTTGTCGGGTGCGTGAGCGGGTGCGGAGGACGGTGATCGACCTGTGCGGCCGCGTACCCGGGGCCACCGCCTTGGCCCGGCTCACGCTCGAGACCATCCGGGTCTGCCTGCGCTATCGGGTGACCGGCCTGGCCTCGGAGGCCGGCTTCTTCGCCCTGCTCTCTCTCCCGCCGCTGATCCTCGGGCTCTTCGGCGGCCTCGGCTATATCGGCCAGTGGATGGGCGCCGACAGTGTTGCCACCGTCACCGCCGGGATCCAGAGCTGGGCCGAGCGCTTCCTCACCGACGCGACCATCGCCGACGTGCTGCTCCCGACGATCGACGATGTGCTGCGCACCGGGCGGGCCGACCTGATCTCGCTGGGCTTCGTCCTCTCGCTCTGGTCGGGCTCGCGCGCGCTCAACGTCTTCGTCGACACGATCTCGATCATGTATGGGCAGTCGGGGGAGCGCGGCATCGTGCGCACCCGCACCCTCTCCTTCTCGCTCTACACCGCGGCGTTGCTGATGGGCGTCGTGATCGCGCCGCTGCTGCTGATCGGGCCCACCTGGCTCGGCCAGATCCTGCCGCCGGATCTCGATGTCGTCTCCTGGCTCTACTGGCCGGTGGTCGTGGTGCTCGTGTTGGCGTCGCTGACCACGCTCTTCCAGATCGCCACGCCACGCCGGGGCCCGTGGTGGCGCGACGTGCCCGGCGCACTGCTCACCCTCGTCATCTGGGTGCTCGCGTCCTTCGTGGTGCGCGGATCGGTGGCCGGCTCGCTGGGCGGGTCCTCGATCTATGGGCCGCTGTCGGCGCCCATCGTCCTGCTGATCTGGCTCTATGCCCTGGCGATCGCCGTGCTCATCGGAGCCGCCCTCAACGCGGCGTCGCGGCGGCTGTGGCCCACCGAGGACCTGCCGTCGGTGCGCGCCTCGGTCGTGGACTGGGCCAGACAGGGCGGTCCGGCCGCTCCGGGCGTGCGGATGCTCCAGCGCCGACGCCAGCGACCCCTGACACCAATGCCCGAAGGTGTCCTAGATGAGCCCGAGGAGGGCCCGATGCCCGTAGGGTCGGACACATGACGACCACGCATCACGGCGGATCGCCCTCTCTGGCCGCTGCGGACTACTGGTGGTACCGCGCCCGTGGCCGCCTGCTGCACACGGTCCTGAGCCCCTACGTCCGGGGCGCCCAGCGCATCCTCGACGTCGGCAGCGCCGATGGCCCCAGTGTCGACTGGCTCAGCGGCCCCGAGAAGGTCTCGCTCGACCTGGACCCGCGCGGCCTGGGGCCGGGGGGAGTGTGCGGCTCCGCGCTCGAGCTGCCCTTCGCCGACGGCGTCTTCGACATCGTCAGCGCCTTCGACGTGATCGAGCACTGCGACCCTGAGGAGCGCGCCCTCGCCGAGCTGGTGCGGGTCCTGCGGCCGGGCGGCCGCCTGCTGTTCACCGTCCCCGCCTACCAGTGGGCCTGGACCCAGTTCGATGTCGAGAACGGCCACCACCGCCGCTACACCGAGCGCCGTGCCGTCGCTGCTGCCGAGCAGGCGGGCCTCCAGGTGGAGCGCTCGTCCTATCTGTTCGCGTCCGTCTTCCCGATCTTTGCCGCGGAGCGCCTCAAGAACCGCGCCGTCGAGGCGGTCCGCCCGCCCAGCGGTGGCGCGGCCGACATCGCCGGCGTCCCGGCGGTGCCGGGCCCGGTCAGCTCGGTGCTGATGTCCCTGTGCCGGGTCGACGAGCGGCTCCTGCGCGGCCGCGACCTGCCCTTCGGCTCCTCCGTCGTCGTGGCCGCGACCAAGCCCCGCTGACCCCGAACAGCGAGGGAGGCGGCCGACAGGCGCGTAGGATGCCGCCTGAGTGGAAGCGCACGCGTCATGGAGGTTGCCCGCGGTGGCACTAGGTGAATCGGCTGGCCCGCACCAGGCCCAGTCGGTGTCGATCGTCATCCCCGTCTATCGGGGCGCAACGACCCTCGCGCCGCTGCTGTCCGAGATCGAGCCGATGATGCACGGCTTCGCCACCCCCGACGGCATCGATGCACGCGTGTGCGAGGTGCTGCTCGTGCATGACCAGGGCCCCGATGACTCCGACGATGCGATCCGCACCCTGTCCGCGGCATACCCCGGTGTGGTCCGCCCGGTGTGGCTCAGCCGCAACTACGGTCAGCACGCCGCCACCCTCGCCGGCATGGAGCACGCCACCTGCGACTGGATCGTGACGATGGACGAGGACGGGCAGCACAACCCGGCCGACATCGGCGCGATGATCGACGTGGCCGTGCGAGAGCAGTCGACCCTGGTCTACGGGGCCCCGACCAACGAGCCGCCCCATTCCTTCCTGCGCAACCTCACGTCCAAGGGGTCGAAGTGGGTGATCGACACCCTCAGCGGGAGCCGCAACTCGGCGATCTTCCACAGCTACCGCCTCATCCTCGGCGACTACGGCCGCCGGGTGGCGCAGTATGCCGCGAGCGGCGTCTATCTCGACGTGGCCCTGGGCTGGGTGGCCCACAACGTGACCACCTGCCCCATCGAGCTGCGCCAGGAGGGGGACCGCCCCTCGGGCTACAACTACCGCACGCTCTTCTCCCACTTCTGGCGGATGGTGCTGACCAGCGGCACCCGTCTGCTGCGCCTGGTGAGCGTGCTCGGCGCCGCCTTCGCCGTCGCCGGCCTGCTGTATGCCGCGGCGCTGATCGCCATGCGTGTCTTCGGGGACCCGCCCGCCGGCTGGACCTCCCTGGCCGTCCTGGTGCTGATCAGCACCGGCGGGATCCTGTTCAGCCTCGGCGTGATCGCCGAGTACCTCGGCGTGACGCTCAACGTCGCGATGGGCCGTCCGCTCTATCTGACCACCTCCGACCTGGCCGACGGCCCCCTCGGGGTGAGGCGTGCGTCGAGCCGCACCAGCGGCGCGACGAGCGAGTCCCACCCGTGAGCCACCGCGCGCTGGTCATCGGTGCAGGCGGCCTCCTGGGACGCCATGTGGTGGCCGGGCTTCGCGCCGGCGGGCTCGACCCGGAGGCGCTGCGGGTGCCGTGGTCCGACACCGACGAGTCGATCCGGGTCCTGGCTGCGGCGCTGTCCGGTCTCAGCGGGGCCGACACCTGGGATGTCTACTGGTGTGCCGGCGCCGGCGTGGTGGCCACGGCCGCGGAGGACCTCGAGCAGGAGGTGGCGGTCTTCCGCGCCGCGCTGGCCGCTCTGCCGCGGGCAGGTGGCGGCGCGCTCTTCCTGGCCTCCTCGGCCGGTGGTGTCTATGCCGGCTCCGGGCAGCCGCCCTTCACCGAGTCGACCGACCCCAGGCCCATCACGGCATACGGTCACGCCAAGCTCGCGATGGAGACGATCGCCGCCGAGTGGGCCGCCGACACCGGTGGTCTGCTGCTGGTCGGGCGCATCTCCAACCTCTATGGGCCGGGGCAGAACCTCGCCAAGAACCAGGGCCTGATCTCGGCCGTGGTCAAGGCGCAGCTGACCGGTGAGCCCTTTGTGCTGGGCGTCCCCGAGGAGACGGCGCGCGACTACCTGTATGCCGCCGACGCGGCTGCGATGGCGGTGGCGGGCATGCGTGCGATCCGCGGTCGTGCGGAGCGCACCGGCGAGCGGCAGGTCACCAAGATCCTGTGCACGGGACGGTCCGCCACGATCCGGCAGATCCTCGACGCCGCGACGCACCGGCTGGGAGCCCCCGTGCCGGTCCGTCGTGGGGAGGCCAGGGTCGGCCAGGTCCTCGACCTGGCGATGCGCTCTCAGGTCTGGCCCGAGCTCGACGCGCAGGCCACCACCGATCTTGCTGAGGGCATCAGCGCAGTCCACGACGACATCGAGCGACAGCTCGGCGACAAGGGAAGGTCCACATGAGGTATCTCGTCACCGGCGGTGCCGGCTTCATCGGCAGCCACTACGTCCGGGAGGTGCTCGGCGACGCCTGGGGCGGACCGACGCCGACGTCGCTGATGGTGCTCGACAAGCTGACCTACGCCGGCAACCTGGCCAACCTCGATCCCGTCAAGGACGACCCGCGCCTGACCTTCGTCGAGGGCGACATCATCGACCGCACGACCGTCGACCGGCTCATGGCCGACACCGACGTCGTGGTCCACTTCGCGGCGGAGAGCCACGTGGACCGCTCCATCCTGGGCGCCGCGGACTTCGTCATGACCAATGTCGTCGGCACCCAGGCGCTGCTGGACTCCGCTCTCCAGCACGGGATCTCGAAGTTCGTGCATGTCTCCACCGATGAGGTCTACGGCTCGATCGAGTCGGGCAGCTGGGACGAGGAGCAGCCTCTCGAGCCCAACTCGCCCTATTCCGCCTCCAAGGCCAGCAGCGACCTGATCGCCCGTTCCTACTACCGGACCCACGGGCTCGCGGTGTGCGTCACCCGCTGCTCCAACAACTACGGGCCCTACCAGTTCCCCGAGAAGGTCATCCCGCTCTTCGTGACCAACCTCGTCGACGGCAAGAACGTCCCGCTCTATGGCGAGGGCCTCAACATCCGGGACTGGCTCCACGTGGACGACCACTGCCGCGGCATACATCTGGTCGTGGCCGACGGGCGCCCGGGTGAGGTCTACAACATCGGCGGCGGCACGGAGCTGACCAACAAGGAGCTGACCGGCCGGCTGCTCGAGGCGTGTGGCGCCGACTGGGACCGGGTGGACCGCGTCGAGGACCGCAAGGGGCACGATCTGCGCTACTCGGTCGACATCTCCAAGATCAGTGCGGAGCTGGGCTATGAGCCGCGCGTGCCGTTCGAGCAGGGCCTGGCCGAGACGATCGAGTGGTACCGCACCCGACGCGACTGGTGGGAGCCGCTCAAGGAGCGCGCGGCGCTGACGAATTAGCCGCCCCGCCGCCCGGCACAGACCTTCAGGGGGTGCCTCCACCGATGTGGAGGCACCCCCTGAAGTCATCGGCGCCCGGGTCAGGGGCGGGAGGGGTCCGCCGCTGCCGTGTTGAAGGGCGCCGACGCGCGACGGGGGAGACGCTGCTCGGTCAACAGGCCCAGCAGGTAGTCGCCGTAGCCCGACTTCGCCAGCGGCTCGGCGCGCTCACGCAGCTCGTCGTCGGTGAGGAAGCCCTGACGCCAGGCGATCTCCTCCGGCGCCCCGATCTTGAGCCCCTGTCGGTGCTGCACGGTCATGACGAACGAGCTCGCGGCGTGGAGGGAGTCGAAGGTGCCGGTGTCGAGCCAGGCCGTGCCGCGGTCGAGGACGTCCACGAGCAGCCTGCCCTCCTCGAGATAGCGCCGGTTGACGTCGGTGATCTCGTATTCGCCACGGGCCGAAGGCTTGAGGCCCTTGGCGATCTCGACGACGTCGTTGTCATAGAAATAGAGCCCGGTCACGGCGTAGTGGCTGCGCGGGGTCGTCGGCTTCTCCTCGAGGGAGAGCGCGCGGCCCTCCTCGTCGAACTCGACCACGCCGTAGGCCTCCGGGTTGGAGACGTAGTAGGCGAAGACGGCGGCGCCGTCGATGCTCTGGAAGCGGCGAAGGCCTCGGCCGAAGCCGGGGCCGTAGAAGATGTTGTCGCCGAGGACGAGCGAGACCGACTCGCTGCCGACGAAGTCCTCCCCGATGACGAAGGCCTGCGCGAGGCCGTTGGGCTCGGGCTGCTGGGCATAGGAGATCGAGACGCCGAACTGCGAGCCGTCACCGAGCAGTCGCTCGAACTGCGGCGCGTCATGGGGGGTGGCGATGACCAGGATGTCGCGGATCCCGGCCAGCATGAGGGTGCTGAGCGGGTAGTAGATCATCGGCTTGTCATAGACGGGGACGAGCTGTTTGCTGATCGCCAGGGTGATGGGGTGCAGCCGGGTGCCGGACCCCCCGGCCAGGATGATTCCGCGCATGGTGGCCATTATCGCCGGGATCTCCCGGAGCCGCCTGACGACACGGCAGTGGGCCCCTGATCTGCCACACAGGCCTCAGTTTGGATCCCGTGCCACATATGGGCTAATGTCTCTCCGCACGCAGAAATGCGGGGCCGGACACCAAACCGGACCACAACGCAGCGCGCACGCGGATGTAGCTCAGTTGGTAGAGCGCAACCTTGCCAAGGTTGAGGTCGCCGGTTCGAGCCCGGTCATCCGCTCGGAGGGTTGTTTACCGCCTTCACGGTGGAGTGGCCGAGAGGCGAGGCAGCGGCCTGCAAAGCCGCGTACACGGGTTCAAATCCCGTCTCCACCTCGCAGATCAGCATGACCCTGCTCGGGCGATTGGCGCAGTGGTAGCGCGCTTCCTTGACACGGAAGAGGTCACTGGTTCAAACCCAGTATCGCCCACCAGTACCAGAAGGCCCCGGACATCACGTCCGGGGCCTTCTCCGTTGTCGCCAGGCGGCTCAGGCCAGCGAGACCACCCTGACAAAGACGCACCGTGCCCTGCCCTCGTTGGCATAGGAGTAGGCGCGGTCGCTGTCGAGGCGGGCGGAGCCGCCGGCGCGCACCTCGACGACCTGGTCGTCGGCGGTGATGGTCAGGGTCCCGGACAGGACGTGGAAGAGCTCCTGCGAGCGGGCCGGATCCGGCTGACCGACATAGCGGTCGCCGGGCACGAGCTCCCAGCGCCAGAGGTCGGCCGTGCGTCCGTGGGCCGCAGCAAGGAGGTATGCCGCGCTGCCCGCCTCGCTGGACCACACCAGCGTGTGGGTGCCTGGCTCGTGGACCGAGATCGGCCCGGCGGTGGCAGGCGCCTCCAGCAGCGTCGTCGTCTCCGTCCCGAGCGCGCGGGCCACCCGGGTGATGGTCACCAGGCTGGGGTTGGCCTGGCCGAGCTCGATCTGGGTCAGCAGCCGGCGACTGATCTCGGAGCGGTCGGCCAGCTGCTGCACCGTCAGCGACTGCGCAGTGCGCCGCTCGCGCACGCGCTGGCCGATCTGGGCGAGGAACTGCTGGGTCAGCAGCCCCTCGCCCGTGCCGTCTTCCGCGGCGGCCATCAGACTGCGAAGAGCTGTCCGAGGTCGCGGAAAGCCTTGAACTCCAGCGCATTTCCGGACGGGTCGAGGAAGAACATCGTCCACTGCTCACCGGGCGTGCCCTCGAAGCGCACGTAGGGCTCGATGACGAAGTCGGTGCCGGCCTCGGTCAGGCGGGCGGCCAGCTCCTGGAAGCGGTCGACCTCGAGGACCAGCCCGAAGTGGGGGACCGGCACCATCTTGCCGTCGACGGGGTTGTGGCCGGCCACTGCGTTGGTGTGGTTGTCGACCTGGTGGGTGACGACCTGGTGGCCCTCCATGTCCCAGTCGGTCCAGCGGTCGTCGGACCGGCCGCGACCGAAGCCGAGGACCTCTCCGTAGAACTGGCGGGCGGCCTCGATGTCGTGGACGGGGATGGCGAGGTGGAAGGGCGGGCGGGTCTGGGTCGTGGTCTCAGTGCTCATGATGAGCAGAATAGTGCGCACGATGGAGTCTTTCAAGTGCGCACCGCCGGTCGTACGGGTCCGAACTGTTCGCTAGAGTGCGCGACAGCCCGTGCCCACCCGGCCGGTCGCCCGCCCCACACCGCCTCGGAGGACCTTCGTGAGCATCGAGTACACCGCGCCGCAGCACCTGACCCGAGTGCCGTCGGCCATCTGGGGCGACGAGTCGCAGATCGTCGACGCGGCCTTCACCTGGGCGGCCAACCGCGCGGTGCGGGCGAGTGATCCCAAGACCACCGCACGCCAGGCGAGCGACCTCGACGACGCGGCCGGCGTGACCATCACCGCCGGTGGGATCGGGCACGCCGAGGCCATGCGCATCTTCGAGGACGTGCTCGTCCCCGCGACCCGCGCGCAGGACGACCCCCTCAACCTCGCCTACATCCCGGCTGCCCCGACACGGGCGGCCGTGGCCTTCGACGCCGTGGTCTCCAGCGCCAACATCTTCGGCGGCATGTGGGAGGCCGGCGCCGGCGGCATCTGGGCCGAGAACCAGGCGATCGCCTGGATCACCGGGCTGCTCGACTGGCCCGAGAGCGCCGGCGGCGGCTTCGTCTCCGGCGGCACCTCCGGCAACCTGTCCGCCCTGGCCGCGGCGCGGCATACCGCCCGCAAGAAGCGTGGGGGAGAGCGCCCGGCCGGCGGCTGGAAGGTCGCCTGCACCACCACCGCCCACTCCTCGATCCAGTCGGCCGCCAACCTCCTCGACGCCGACGTGATCGACGTCGAGGTCGACGAGCGCGGGCACATGACCGGTGACGCGCTGCGAGCCGCCTTCGAGGCAGACCCCGACATCTTCGCCGTCGTCGCCTCCGCCGGCACGACCAACGCCGGCATCATCGACGACCTGGCCGACGTGGCCGACGTGTGCGAGGAGTACGGCGCGTGGCTGCACGTCGACGGCGCCTACGGCGGTGCCGGTCTGGCCGCCCCCAGCGTGCGCGAGCGCTACAAGGGCATTGAGCGCGCCGACTCCTTCATCGTCGACCCGCACAAGTGGCTCTTCGCCCCCTATGACTGCTGCGCCCTGATCTATCGCGACCCGGCCAAGGCGATGGACGCGCACTCCCAGCACGCCTCCTATCTCGACATGGTCGACCGCGACGAGTGGAACCCCTCCGACCTCGCCGCCCACCTCTCGCGTCGTGTCCGGGGCCTGCCGCTGTGGTTCTCGCTCGCGACCCACGGCACCGACCGATACACCGCCGCCGTCGAGCGCACCCTCGAGACCGCACGCGAGGTCACCGAGGCGATCCGCGGCCTGCGCCACCTCGAGCTCGTCGTCGAGCCCGAGCTGTCGGTGATCGTCTTCCGCCGGATCGGCTGGGACGACGCGGCCTACGCCCGATGGTCCAAGCGGATGGCGGTCGAGGGCATCATCCTGTGCATCCCCACCAAATACGAGGGCGAGACGGTCCTGCGGCTGGCCTTCGTCAACCCCGAGACCGACCCCGTCCGGGTCGCGGGCGTGCTCGCGACGACCATGCGAGACGACGCTGGGCACTGAGCCGCTGCACGCGTAGCGTGAGCGCCGACGCAAGGAGGCGCCCATGAGAGTCACCGACTGGCTCGTCCCGGCCGCACAGGCCATCGAGGCCTGGCAGGACCGGTTCGGCCCGTTCACGCCGCACCCCTCCCTCGACGTCGCCGACGGCGACATCGAGGGGGCGCTGGGGCGCCTCACCGAGCGGCTCACCGACAACTACCCCTTCTTCCACCCCCGGTATGCCGGGCAGATGCTCAAGCCACCCCACCCTGCCGCTGTGGTCGGCTATCTGGCGGCGATGCTGATCAACCCCAACAACCATGCGCTCGACGGCGGCCCGGCCACAGCCGCGATGGAGAAGGAGGTCGTCGCCGACCTCGCCCGCATGCTCGGCCTGCCCCAGCACCTGGGCCACCTGACGACCAGCGGCACCATCGCCAACCTCGAGGCGCTCTTCGTCGCCCGAGAGCTGCACCCCGGCAAGGCGGTCGCGCACAGCGCCGACGCCCACTACACCCACGCTCGCATGTGTCACGTCCTCGGTGTGGAGTCCGTTGCGGTGCCGACGGACTCGGCAGGGCGCATCCGCCTCGACGAGCTCGACCGGCTGCTCGCGACCGGACGCATCGGCACGGTCGTCGCGACCGCCGGCACCACGGGCATGGGCTGCCTCGACGAGGTCCACGACATCGTGCCGATGGCCCGCCGGCACGGCGTGCGGGTCCACGTCGATGCGGCCTACGGCGGCTTCTTCGGTCTCATCGCCGACGACAGCGCCGACGGGGTCGCGGCCGCACCCTTTGCCGCGATCGGCAGCGCGGACTCCGTCGTCATCGACCCGCACAAGCACGGGCTCCAGCCCTATGGCTGCGGCGCCGTCCTCTTTGCGGATCCTGCTGTGGGACAGCTCTATTCGCACGACTCGCCCTACACCTACTTCACCTCCGACGAGCTCCACCTCGGCGAGATCTCGCTGGAGTGCTCGCGCTCCGGCGCGGCCGCCGCCGCACTGTGGCTCACCACCCAGGTGCTGCCGCTCACCCCCGATGGCCTCGGCGCGGTGCTGCGACCCGGCCGGCGCGCCGCCCTGGACTGGGTCGAGACGATGCCGCGTGATGTCCTCCAGCCCTTCATGGCCCCCGAGCTCGACATCGTCGGCTATGTCCCCGCGGGGACGAGCCTGTCCCAGATCGACCGGGTCAGCGCCGAGGTGATGGACCGCGCGATGCACCTGCCGCCGGACGAGGCCGTGTTTGTCGCGACCTATGCCGTGCGGGCCGATCAACTGCGCGGGCTCGACTTCCAGCCGACCGCCGACACCGACACGGTGCGCATCCTGCGCAGCGTGATGATGAAGCCGGAGAGCGAGGGGTGGACCGGTCGCAACCTCGAGACGCTCGCCCGCCTGACGCGCGAGGCCCTGTCCGCCTGACGCGCGAGGCCCTGTCCGCCTGACGCCGCTGAGGCCTGGACCACAAGACCTGTGAGCACCGACAAGGAGCAGCACGATGAGCTATGACGTCGAGTCCCTGAGGGCGCAGTTCCCTTCTCTCGCAGGGGGAACGGCATATTTCGACGGACCCGGTGGCAGCCAGACCCCGGCCCGAGTCGCCGAGGCGGTGGCGACCACCATGACCTCGCCGCTGGCCAACCGTGGCTCGGTCACCGAGGCCGAGCGCAACGCGGAGGCGGCCGTCGTCGGCTGCCGTGAGGCGCTGGCCGATCTGGTCGGGGCCGACCCTCGCGGCGTCGTCGTCGGGCGCAGCATGACCGACCTGACCTTTGACATCGCCCGCACGCTCGCCCAGGCGTGGGGACCCGGGGACGAGGTCATCGTGACCCGCCTCGACCACGACGCCAACGTGCGGCCGTGGGTGATCGCTGCCGAGCGCGCGGGGGCGGCGGTGCGCTGGGTCGACTTCGACCCCCAGACGGCCGAGCTCGACCTGGGCTCGTTGGACGAGGCGCTCAGCGAGCGCACCCGGGTGGTGGCGGTGACGGCCGCGTCCAACCTGCTCGGCACCCAGCCGCCCGTCGCCGACATCGCCGCCCGCGCCCACGACGCCGGTGCGCTGGTCTATGTCGACGCAGTCCACTACACGGCGCATGAGCCGGCGGACATGGCGGCCATGGGTGCCGACTTCCTGGCGTGCTCGCCCTACAAGTTCATGGGCCCGCACTGCGGCACGGTGATCGGCCGGCCCGAGGTGCTCGAGGACATACGGCCCGACAAGCTGCTGCCGTCGACCGATGCCGTCCCGGAGCGCTTCGAGCTCGGCACCCTGCCCTATGAGCTGATGTCAGGGGTCACGGCCGCGGTGGACTTCATCGCCGACATCGCTGGTGGAGAGGGCGATCGGCGCTCTCGCGTGATCACGTCCATGGAGGCCGTCCGGGCCCACGAGGACCGGCTCCGCAAGCGCATCGAGGAGGGCCTCGCCGAGCTGCCGGGTGTCACCGTGCACTCGCGGGCCGAGCGGCGCACGCCGACGCTGCTGGTGACCTTCGCGGACGCCCCTGCGGAGACGGCATACCACCATCTCGCCACGCTGGGGGTCAACGCGCCCGCCAGCCACTTCTATGCGATCGAGGCGTCGCGTCGGCTGGGGCTGGAGGACCGTGGCGGCCTGCGGATCGGGCTGGCGCCCTACAGCAACGACGACGACGTCGACCGGCTGCTGGAGGGGCTGCGCTCCTTCCGCGGCTGACCCGTCAGCCCGTGATGTCGAAGTCGCGCAGGCGCTTGCGGTCCTGCTTGGACGCCGAGGCCTGGAGCGCCAGCAGCTCTGAATAGATGCCGCCGGTCGTGGCCAGGTCTGCGGGAGAGCCGATCTCGTCGACCTGCCCGTCGCGCAGGGTCACGATGGTGTCGACGCTCGAGATCGTCGAGAGGCGATGGGCGATGATCAGCGTCGTGCGGTCGGCCATCAGCTCGTCGAGCCCGCGCTGGACCAGCCGCTCCGCCTTGGTGTCGAGCGCGGAGGTGGCCTCGTCGAGCACGAGGACGGGGGCGTCCTTGAGCATCGCCCGGGCCACGGCGATCCGCTGGCGCTGGCCACCGGACAGCTTGAGGCCACGCTCACCGATCAGCTGGTCATAGCCCTGCTCGAACTTCGAGATGAACGCATGGGCATTGGCCTTGGTCGCCGCCTCGACGATCTCCTCGTCGGTCGCGTCCGGGCGGCCATAGGCGATGTTCTCGCGGATCGTGCCGGAGAAGAGCGAGGCGTCCTGGAAGACGACGCCGACCGAGGCCCGCACCTGCTCCAGCGGCAGCTCGGCGACGTCGTGCCCGCACAGCAGCAGCCGCCCGCTGTCGGGCCGATAGAGCCCGAGCAGCAGGCTGACGAGGGTGGTCTTGCCGCCACCGCTCTCGGACACCAGCGCGACGCGCTTGCCCGGCGCGACCGAGAAGGACACATCGCGGATGACCTCCTGCCCGCCCTCGTAGCCGAACGAGACACGCTCGAGGTCGATGGCGGCGGCCTCCGCGCACGTCGGGGCCAGCGCGGCATACCCGCTCGTGGCGCGCGCGCCCACGGCGGCGAGCTCGCGCTCGGGCTGCTCCTCCATGACCTTGAAGTAGTCGACGCTGCCGGCGACGGCGCGCTGCCCGTGGTCGACGAGGAAGCTCATCATCCCGACCGGCTGCTTGGCCATCGCGACCAGCTGGAGGAGCAGGACCATGTCGCCGACCGTCATCAGGCCGCGCGCGGTGCGCACGAAGATCAGCGCGTAGACGCCGAAGAAGACGAGGTTGAGGAAGCCACGCCGTCCGGTGTCCATCAGGTGCCAGTAGCGCGACTGCTCGCGGGTGATGGCGATGGTGCGGTCGTAGTGACGCTCGAAGAGGTCCCGCTCCCGACGCTCCTGGACGAAGGACTTGACGACGCGGATCTGACCGATGACCTCGGCGAAACGGCCTCCGGCAGAGTCGATCTCGGTGTTCTTGGCGCTCTCGTGGACGAGCCATCGCCTGCTCGTCATCGTCGTGAGCAGCATGTAGGCCGGGAAGATGATCGCCAGCAGGATGGTCAACGGCAGGTAGTAGTAGGCCGAGATGCCCAGGACCGCGACGACCGTCAGCAGCATCGGGAAGAAGTTGTTGGCAAAGGTCTGGAGGAAGTCGGTGACCCCGGTGATCGAGCGCGTCAGCCGGCTGATGACGGTGCCGGTGACCTCGTTGTCGAAGTAGCGCTGGGGGAGCGAGAGCAGCTTGTCGTAGTAGCGCTGCGAGAGGATCGCGCGCAGCCGCGCCGACATGGTGTCACCGAGGTAGCCACCGATATTGGTGACCACGGAGTTGGCGAGCTCGGCGAGGAGCAGCCCGGCGGCCAGCCACAGGACGGTGCGCACCGCGCCCCCGGTCTGGCCCTGCGTGGCGGCCACGACGGTGTCGGTCGCGTGCTTGAGCAGGAAGGGGGTGGCCAGCGCTGTCGCCGCGGTCAGCACCGAGCAGACCACGATGCCGACATAGAGCGGCGTGAGCTCGCGGGTGCTGGCCAGGATGCGGCCGAGGGTCCTCATGCAGTGGGCTCCGTCCCGAAGATGTCCGGCAGGTGTGGTCCGTATGCCGCGGCGACCGTCCGCAGCGCGCGCCGGGCGTCGATGCCGAGGGCGCCGAGCGAGTGGGCCCGCTCGTCGTCGATCCTGGCGTCGGTCACCGTGGCCAGATAGTGGTCGAGCGCCTGCTCGGCCGCCCGGACCGGCTCCGAGTCAGGGGCGATCCGCGTGGGATCGTCCAGCGCGGTCGCGAGGCTGTCGAGGACGTCGATGGCCGCGGCCCGCACGTCCTCGGGCAGGTCGTCCTGCTCGGTGGCCACCTCGCCCGTCAGCAGCAGGGCGCTGCCGAGGATCGCGCTGCACTGCACCAGCCCGCGGGCGGCCTCGAGCAGGGGCTCCTCCCGCTCGGGGGCCTGGAGCCGGGTGGGATAGCCGCGCCTGGCCCGGATCATCTCACGGGCGGCGGTGCGGGTGCGCAGCTCCGCCTCGGCCAGGCCATCGAGCGCATCGCCCGCGTCCTGGGCCGTGTCGCCCCGGATGGCCTCGGCCGTCTCACGCAGCTTTGCCACCAGCTCCCGGCGGTGCACCGTGATCGCCCGGTCGAGCAGGGGCACGGTCTGCTGGCCGATGAGCAGATAGTTGACGAGCACGCCCACGACGCCGCCGACAAGGATCTGACCGAGGTATGCCGCGGCGTAGTCCTGCGGGTGCGGCCCGCCGACGGTGAGGGTGAAGAGCGCGCCGACGGGCACCCACGTGCGCGCCTCGCCGAACCAGGGGATGCCGGTGGCGAGCAGGCCCAGGCCCACGGCGATCGCGACGGTGAGCGCATCGGTGGGGCCGATCCACTGGAGACCAAGGGCGATGAGGATCCCCGCCAGAAGGGCGCTGGTCGTCTGGAGCGCCGTGCGCACCGAGTCGACGGCCGCAGGCAGCACGACGGAATAGGCGCCGAGGGCGGCGTAGTAGGGGGCATCGGCGAACGGCTGCGGCAGGTGGGCGCCGACGACATAGGCGAGCCCGGCGGCTGCCGAGCCCTTGAGGGCGGTGCCGAGCAGGGGCCACCGGGTCAGGGTCGAGAAGAGCCTGGTGCTGCGGCGGCGACGGTCCCGGGCCAGGACCGGCCGGGTCGCGTCGGAGAGGGGGGACACCTGTAGAGGCTAGGGCAGCCCGGGCCCTTCGACCGAATGGGAGGACTGCGGACGGCGCTGGGGCATGCCCAGCGCGAGCTCGAGCCCGCGACCGGCCTCGAGCAGCCGCCGCTCCTGCCGGTGCCATCCGACGAGCTGCACACCGACGGGCAGGCCGGCGTCGGTCACGGTCGCGGGCACGGCCAGGGCGGGACACCCGGTGGCGGTCACCCAGAAGCAGGAGCGCATCCAGTCGATGTAGGTCTCCTGCGCCTGTCCCTCGATCTGCGTCGGGTGCTCGATGCCGACGTCGAAGGGCAGCACCTGGCTGGTGGGCAGGACCAGGACATCCCACTCGCCGAAGAACTCGCGGGCGCGGTGATAGAGGGCAAGGTGGGCGGTCTCGGCCCTCGCGAGGTCCTCGCCGGTCAGGTCGGCGCCCAGCGCGGCATTCCAGACGATGGCCTCCCTGACCCGGCCCCTGGCGCGCGGGACGAGCGGGCCGAAGGCGAGGTGGAACTGCCAGGCCCGCAGGGTGGTGAAGACCTGCTCGGCGCCGGCGAAGTCGAGGCAGGCCTCCTCGACGTGGGCGCCGGCCGAGGCGTATGCCGCGGCCGCGGCCCGGACGGCGGCTCGCACTTCCGCCTCGACCGGCAGCAGCCCGCCGAGGTCCTCGGAGAAGGCGACGCGCAGGCCGGCCACCTCACCGCGCAGGGGCTCCGCAAAGGGGGCGCCCGGGTCGCAGAGGCTTGTGGGGCAACGGTCGTCGGGTCCGGCGAGGGCTCCCAGGACGATCGCGACATCGTCGACCGAGCGGCCCATCGGGCCCTGCACGGCCATCTGGTCCCAGCCGAGCCGCACGGGGTGGGAGGGGACCCGGCCGGGCGTGGGCCGCAGTCCGACCACCCCGCAGAAGGACGCCGGGTTGCGCAGTGAGCCGCCCATGTCGCTGCCCTCGGCGACGGTGACCATGCCGCTCGCGAGGGCCGCGGCGGCGCCACCGCTCGAGCCGCCCGCGCTGCGGGAGAGGTCCCACGGGTTGCGGGTCGCGCCGAAGACGGGGTTGAAGGTGTGCGAGCCGGCCGCGAACTCCGGCACGTTGGTCTTGCCGAGGCCGACCACGCCGGCCGCGCGGAGCCGCTCGATGACGAGCTCGTCGCGCACGGGGACGTTGTGCCGCAACAGGGGAGAGCCGAAGGTCGTGCGCATGCCTTCGGTCTCGTGGGTGTCCTTGAAGGCGGCCGGGAGCCCGTGCAGCGGGCCGACCGCCTCGCCGTGGGCAAGCCGCTCGTCGGCCGCCGCCGCCTCCGCGCGGGCGCGCTCGACGTCCAGCGTCACGATCGCGTTGACGGCCGGGTTGGTCTGCTCGATCTGCTCCAGATGGGCCTGGAGCACCTCGCGCGCCGACACCTCGCGGCCGCGCAGGCCGGCAGCGAGATCCCGGACGGACTGGAACAGCAGATCGCTCACGCGCTCACGCTAGTGGAGATCGCGGAGAGTGGCGTGTGCCTCGACCATGGCCGGGCCGTACCACGTGAGCAGCCGACCGCTGACGAGACGGGTCGGGGTGCGTGCGAACGCCTCCGGCCCGTCGGCGTCGGTGAAGACGTAGGGCTCGTCGGGCAGCAGCACGACATCGGGGGCGGCCGACTCGATCTCCTCGACGGTCGTCCTGGGATAGCGATCTGCGTTGTCCCCGAAGGCATTCCGCACGCCGAGGTGGGCGAGCAGGTCGGTCGTGTAGTTGCGTGCTCCGACGACCATCCACGGGTCACGCCAGATCGGGACGGCAGCGGTGAGGCGCGGCTCCGGAGCCGGCCCGCCCCAGAGGCGACGGGCCTCGTCGAGCCAGCCCGGGCGGCATACCAGCACGTCGTGGAAGAGGCGCTCGAGGGAGTCGAGGGCCTGGGGCACGGTCTCGATCACGGTGACCCACACGGCGATCCCCGCCTCACGGAGCCGGCGCACGTCGAGCTCGCGGTTCTCCTCCTGGTTGGCGACGACCAGGTCAGGTGCGAGCGCCTCGATGGCGGCGCGGTCGGGGTTCTTCGTCCCGCGCACGCGGGCGACGTCGAGGTCGGCGGGGTGGGTGCACCAGTCGGTCGCCCCCACGAGACGGTCCGGACAGGAGACGGCGATCGCCTCGGTGATCGACGGGACCAGCGAGACGACACGGCGCGCAGGCCCCGTCAGCGGGACCTGCGCGCCAAGGTCGTCGAGCAGCATGCTCAGACGTTACGCCGGTACTGGCCGCCCACCTCGAAGAAGGCCTCGGTGACCTGGCCGAGCGAGCAGACCCGGGCGGCGTCCATGAGGACGGCGAAGACGTTGTCGCCGCCGGTGGCCGCCTCCTTCAGGCGCGCGATGGCCTGCTCGGCATCGTCGCGGTGCTGCTCCTGGAAGCCCTGGACCCGGTGCAGCTGGGACTGCTTCTCGTCCTCGGTCGCGCGGGCGAGCTCGACCTCCTGGGGCTCCTCGTCCTCGGAGTCGGGGCGACGGAAGGTATTGACGCCGATGATCGGCAGCGACCCGTCGTGCTTGCGGTGCTCATAGAGCATCGACTCGTCCTGGATCTTGCCGCGCTGGTAGCCGGTCTCCATGGCGCCGAGGACGCCGCCGCGCTCGTTGATGCGGTCGAACTCCTCGAGGACGGCGGCCTCGACCATGTCGGTGAGCTCGTCGATGATGAAGGACCCCTGGTTGGGGTTCTCGTTCATCGCCAGACCCCACTCGCGGTTGATGATCAGCTGGATCGCGAGTGCCCGGCGCACCGACTCCGTCGACGGGGTCGTGATGGCCTCGTCATAGGCGTTGGTGTGCAGGCTGTTGGCGTTGTCATAGATCGCGATCAGCGCCTGGAGCGTGGTGCGGATGTCGTTGAAGTCCATCTCCTGGGCGTGCAGCGACCGGCCGCTCGTCTGGACGTGGTACTTCAGCTTCTGGGAGCGCTCGTTGGCGCCGTACTTGTCGCGCATGGCGATCGACCAGATGCGGCGGGCGACGCGGCCGAGCACGGAGTACTCGGGGTCCATGCCGTTGGAGAAGAAGAACGACAGGTTGGGCGCGAAGTCGTCGATGTCCATGCCGCGCGCCAGGTAGGCCTCGACATAGGTGAAGCCGTTGGCGAGGGTGAAGGCCAGCTGGCTGATGGGGTTGGCCCCGGCCTCGGCGATGTGATAGCCCGAGATCGAGACGGAGTAGAAGTTGCGCACCTTCTGCTGGATGAACCACTCCTGGATGTCGGCCATCATCCGCAGGGAGAACTCGGTGGAGAACAGGCAGGTGTTCTGGCCCTGGTCCTCCTTGAGGATGTCGGCCTGCACCGTGCCGCGGACGGTCGAGAGCGCACGGGCGCGGATCTCGTCGGCCTCGGCGCCGCTGGGGGCGCGTCCCTCGTGCTCGGCGAACTTCTCCAGCTCGCGGTCGATGACCGTGTTGAGGAAGAACGCCAGGACGGTCGGCGCCGGGCCGTTGATCGTCATCGACACCGAGGTGCTCGGGGCGGTCAGGTCGAAGCCGTCATAGAGCGCCTTCATGTCCTCGAGCGTCGCGATGGAGACGCCGGAGGTGCCGACCTTGCCATAGATGTCGGGTCGCAGGTCGGGGTCGCGGCCATAGAGGGTGACCGAGTCGAAGGCGGTCGAGAGGCGGGTGGCGGGCTGGCCCTCCGAGAGCAGCTTGAAGCGGCGGTTGGTGCGGAAGGGGTCGCCCTCGCCGGCGAACATGCGCGCCGGGTCCTCGTTGTCGCGCTTGAAGGGGAAGACGCCCGCGGTGAAGGGGAAGAAGCCGGGGAGGTTCTCATTGCGCCAGAAGCGCACGAGCTCACCGTGGTCCTCGAACTTCGGCAGGGCGACGCGGCGGATCGTGTTGCCGGACAGCGACTCCTTGGTCAGGAGGGTGTGGATCTCCCGGTCGCGGACCTTGATCACCTGCTCGCTGCCGGAGTAGGACTCGACCACATCGCCCCAGCCCGAGATCTGCTCGGCGAGGTCGACGGGGATGTCCTTACGCGCCTCCTCGAGCAGGTCCGGGAGGTCGCCCGACTCGAGGTCCTGCTCGGCAAGCGCCTTGGCGGCATACTCCAGGCGCTGCGCGCGGCGAGCGGCCTCGACCAGCTCGCCGGTGCGGTGGTGGTAGCCGCGCACGGTGTCGGTGATCTCGGCGAGGTAGCGCGTGCGGTCGGCCGGGAGGACCTGGGCGATCGTCGTGGAGTAGCGGGTGTCGACCGGGGGCAGCGTGCCCTCCTCGACGGGCAGGCCCTTGCCGGCCAGCTCGTCGCGCAGGTGCTGGTAGAGCGCGGTGACGCCGTTGTCGTTGAAGGTCGCGGCCGAGGTGCCGAAGACCGGCATCTCCTCGGGCTTCTTGCCGAAGGCCTCGCGGTTGCGGACCAGCTGGCGGCCCACGTCGCGCAGCGCGTCCATCGCGCCGCGGCGCTCGAACTTGTTGATCGCCACGACGTCGGCGAAGTCGAGCATGTCGATCTTCTCGAGCTGGCTGGCGGCGCCGAACTCGGGCGTCATCACATACATCGAGGTGTCGACGAAGGGCACGATCGCCGCGTCGCCCTGGCCGATGCCGGGGGTCTCGACGACGAGCAGGTCGTATGCCGCGGCCTTGACGATGTCGATGACGTCCTGGAGGTGCTCGGGCACCTCGTGGGATCCGCGGGTGGCCAGCGAGCGGAAGAGGACCCGGTCGCCGTCGAGGGAGTTCATCCGGATGCGGTCGCCGAGGAGGGCGCCGCCTCCGCGGCGGCGGGTGGGGTCGACGGCGACGACGGCGACGCGCAGCTTGTCCTGCTGGTCGACGCGGAAGCGGCGCACGATCTCGTCGGTGAGGGAGGACTTGCCGGAGCCACCGGTGCCGGTGATGCCCAGGACGACGGTCTTGGCCTGGGCCGCCGTCGAGCGGATGGTGTCCATCAGGCTGCCGAGCTCGCCGAGCTCGGCACCGGTGATGGCGCGGGCGACGGCGGTGCGGTCGCCGGAGAGGACAGCCTCGGCCGTGACGGGGCCCGCCTGCCACAGGTCGTGGTCGCAGTCCTTGATAAGGGTGTTGACCATGCCGGGCAGGCCGAGGCGCTGGCCGTCCTCGGGGGAGAAGATGATGACGCCGGCCTTGCGCAGGCGGTCGATCTCCTCGGGCACGATGACGCCGCCGCCGCCGCCGAAGACGCGGATGTGCTCGGCGCCGTGCTCCTTGAGCAGCTCGACGAGGTACTCGAAGTACTCGACGTGCCCGCCCTGGTAGGACGAGACGGCGATGCCGTGGGCGTCCTCCTCGAGGGCCGCCGTCACGACCTCCTGCACGGAGCGGTTGTGCCCGAGGTGGATGACCTCGGCGCCCTGGCTCTGCAGGATGCGGCGCATGATGTTGATCGAGGCGTCATGGCCGTCGAAGAGCGCGGACGCGGTGACGAACCGGACCGGGTGCTCGGGGACGTGAAGCGCGGGCTTCTCGGGCGCGACAGCGGACATGGGGGCTCCTTCGCAGCGGTGTCGCGACCAGCCTAGCGTGATTTAGTAGGACGTCCTAGTAAATCTGGCGAAGTCCTCGAGCAGGCTGGCGTCGTCGACGGCGTCGGGGTTGGCCACCCGCTCCAGCGGCTGGCCCTGGAGGAGCCGTTTGACCGGAACCTCCAGCTTTTTGCCCGTCCGGGTGTGAGGGATGCCACGCACCTCGACGATGTCGTCGGGGACGTGTCGCGGCGAGGCCTTCTCGCGGATCGCGTCGACGATGCGCTGGCGCAGCTCGTCGGTGAGTGCCTGCCCCTCGACGAGGGTGACGAAGAGCGGCATCCAGTAGCCGCCGTCCGGCTGCTCGGCCCCGATGACCAGCGCCTCGAGCACCTCGGGGATGGTCTCGACGGCCGAGTAGATGTCGGCCGAGCCCATCCGCACGCCGTTGCGGTTGAGGGTGGAGTCGGAGCGGCCGTGGATGACGATCGAGCCGTGCTCGGTGATCGTGATCCAGTCGCCCTGGCGCCACGCGTCCGGATAGGTCGAGTAGTAGGCGTCACGGTATTTCTCGCCGTCGGGGTCGTCCCACAGGTGCACCGGCATCGTGGGCATCGGCCTGGTGACGACGAGCTCGCCGACCTCCCCACGCACCGAGCGGCCCTCCTCGTCCCACGCGTCCAGCGCGACGCCGAGGCAGGGCACCGACAGCTCACCCGGCCAGATGGGCACGATCGGTATGCCGCCGACGAAGCCGGAGGCGATGTCCGTCCCGCCGCTCACGGAGTAGAGCGGGATCTGCTCGCCCACCTCGCGGGTGGCCCAGCGGTGGCTGTGCGGTGAGAGCGGCGAGCCGGTCGTCGACATCACCTGGAGGTGGCTGAGGTCGAAGTCGGCGGCCGGGCGGACCCCGGCGCTCTCGGATGCCTGGAGGTATCCGGGGCTCATCCCGAAGAAGGTGACCTGCTGCTCGGCGACGATGCGCCACAGGGTCGACGGGTCGGGATAGACCGGGTTGCCGTCATAGCAGACGATGCTCGCGCCCACCGCGAGAGAGGCGAGCTGGAGATTCCACATCACCCAGGAGGGCGAGGTGTACCAGAAGACGCGGTCGCCCTCCTTGGCGTCCCAGTGCAGCGACATCGTCTTGAGGGTCTCGACGAGCATGCCGCCGTGCCCGTGGACGAGCCCCTTGGGGCGGCCGGTCGTGCCGGAGGAGAAGAGGACCCACAGCGGATGGTCGAAGGGCACCTGGACGGCGTCGAAGCCGGCTGCCGGGGTGGCCAGCGCCTCGGCCCAAGTCTGCCAGCGCTCGTCGGGCCCCACCTCGCCGAGGTGGCTGATCACGATCGTGTGCTCGAGGGTCTCGATGCCCTCCTGGAGCGTGGCCACCGCCTCGAGCCGGCCGTGCTCCCTGCCGCCGAAGCGGTATCCGTCGGCGGTGACGAGCACCTTGGGCCGCAGCTGGCCGAGCCGGTCGACTGCGGCAGCGGGCGCGTAGTCCTGCCCCACGGAGGACCAGATCGCGCCCAGGCTCGCCGTGGCGAGGAAGGCCACGACCGACTCCGCGACATTGGGGACATAGCCCACCACGACATCGCCGAGGCCAACACCCCTGTCGCGCAGCGCTGTCGCGATGGCGGCGGTCTGGGCGCGCAGCTCGGCGCGCGTGAGGCTCGAGACCGCGCCCGACTCGTCGGTCGCGATGATCGCGACGTCGTCGGGCTGCCCCTGCTCGAGCAGGTATGCCGCGTAGTTGACCTGGGTGCCCGGGAACCAGACCGCGCCGGGCATGGCGTCGTCGGCGAGCGCGACGCCCTGGTGCTCGCTGAACCGGTCGAGTCCGTAGAACTCCCACAGCGCCAGCCAGAAGTCGTTGAGGTGATCGACCGACCACTGCCACAGCGAGTGGTAGTCGGGCAGATCGAGTCCGCGGGTCTCGGCGAGATGCCGCTGGAAGGCGGTCACCACGGCCTGCTCGACGACCTGGGGGCTGGGGGTCCAGAGGGGCTCGACGGCGTCGCTGCTCATGGACCCCACCGTAGGCCGGATGGGTAGCCTGCGGGCATGAGCGCGGAGCCCACAAAACGCTGGCCCCACAGTGTCTATGGCACGGGTGAGGAGCCCGACCCACGCTTCTCGCTGGCCAACGAGCGCACCTTCCTCGCGTGGATCCGCACCACCCTCGCGCTGCTCGCCGGCGCCGCAGCGCTCGACGCCCTCGACCTCCCGCTGCCAGGCACCCTCCAGACCGTCCTCGCCGGGCTGCTCGCCCTGGCCGGGCTGCTCTCGGCGGGCCAGGCCTGGCTCGGGTGGACCCGCACCGAGCGGGCGATGCGCCGCAGCGACCCGCTGCCGAGCCCGGGCCTGGCCCTGCCGCTGGTGCTTGTGGTCGCGGCTGTGGCTCTCGCGCTCATCGCCGGCAGCCTGCTCCATGGCTAGCCCGCCGGTCGACCGCGGCCTCCAGCAGGAGCGCACCGCGCTGGCCTGGCAGCGCACCGGCCTGGCGATGGTCGCCGGCGCCCTGCTCGTCGGCCGGCTGACACTGACGACCCTCGGCATCGCCGTGGTCGTCCCGACCCTGGCCGCGGTCGCTGCCGGGCTGTGGCTGGTGGTGAGCCAGCTGCGCCGCACGCGCGCGCGGCATACCCACTCCCGCGAAGCGGGCTTTGACTCGCTGCTGCCCGACGGGCGCATCCCGGCGGTCGCTGCCGCCATCGCCGCCGGACTCTGCCTCGGCGAGCTGGCCGGTCTCGCGGCGCAGCTGCTGTAGCCGACGGGCAGGCAACCGGACTCAGCGCAGCAGCATGACCAGCGTGGTGGCCACCCCGACCACGACGACGAAACCGCGGAGCGCACCGGCGGAGAGGCGTCGGGCGAAGCGGCCGCCGACCAGCCCGCCGAGCGACGAGCCGACACCCACCAGGCCGGCCAGTGGCCAGTCGATCAGCCCAGGGGAGTGGACCACGATCACCACTGCCGCGATCAGGTTGACCGCCAGCACCGTGAGGTTCTTGATCGCGTTGAGCTCCTGGATCTGGAGGCGGGAGAGCATGCCGAGCACGCCGATCAGCAGGATGCCCTGTGCCGCACTGAAATAGCCGCCGTAGGCACCGAGCAGGAAGGCGCCGCCCACTCCTGTCGCCAGGGCCGTCGTGGACGGGAACGCCGTGGCGTGGCCCTCAGGGGTGCCATGTGCCGGTCCGCCGGCCGCTGTCGCGGCGCCGATCCGTCGGGAGGCGACCCTGCCGCGCACCCAGGGCCCGAGGACGACAAGGAGAGTGCCCACGGCCACCAGCCAGGGCACCACCGAGGTGAAGACCCGCGCCGGGAACGACAGGAGGATGAGCGCGCCGACGATCCCGCCTGCGACCGAGGCGGGCAGGAGGGTGCGCACGGTGGCCCGCAGCGACGACAGCTCGCGCCGGTAGGCCGCCACGCCGGAGAGACTCCCCGGGATGATGCCGATCGTGTTGGCGACGGTCGCCGTCAGCGGTGCCTGCCCGGTGAGCAGCAGCAGCGGGAAGGAGACCAGCGTGCCCGCCCCGACGACGACGTTGATCGCCCCCGCGAGGAAGCCGGCAGCCAGTGGCACAGCAAGCTGCGCGGCGTCGATGGTCATGCCAGTCCTCCGGTGGCAGTGTCAGGCGCACGGCCACTCGTCTTCTTGTCCAGCGAAGTCACGATGCAAGAATGGGTGAACTGGGGCCGCAGCTGCTGGCGCTCTGTCGAAGCAGCCTTCAGCAATGTGAAAGGCTGAGATCGTGGACCTGAAGGACCTCGCGCTCTTTGTGGCTGTCATCGACTCCGGCTCGATCACAGCCGGCGCGCACTCCGTCGACCTCTCCCTCTCGGCCGCGAGCACCCGCATCAGCTCGATGGAGCGGGACCGCGGCCTCGAGCTGTTGCACCGCGGTCGACGCGGTGTCACGCCCACAGCCGCGGGCGCGGTGCTGGCCGAGCACGCGCGCCTCGTCCTCGCCGAGGCGGAGCGCCTCGAGCGGGGCATGACCGCCCACGGCAGGGGCCTGCGGCACGAGATCAGACTGGTGTGCAACAGCTCTGCCGTGGAGATGCTCACCGAGTTCCTCGCCGCGGCGCTGACCCGGATCCCCGAGACGACCGTCCACCTGCGTGAGGCCACCAGTGCGCGGTCACTCGAGATGGTCGCCGCCGACGAGGCCCAGCTCGCGGTGGTCTCCGCGCCCCCGGAAGAGCCCCTCCAGGGCCGCCGGCTCTGGGCCGATCCACTGGTCGTGATCGGGATGCCCAGTGGCCGCGGCCGTCGTCGGCAGGACGTGCCCCTCGCCGATGTTGTCGCCGCACCGATCATCGGCCTCACCGACGGGAGCCCTCTTCAGGACCTGGTCGACCGGGAGGCCTTCCGTCTGGGAGTCGGCACTGCCTACCGCGTGCGGCTGCCCTCGCTGGCGGCGGTCTGCGCGGTGGCGGGCACCGGTGCCGGGGTGGCGGTCGTGCCGCTGGGGGTCGCCCGACGGCACGGCATACCCGATCGGGCGATCCTGCCACTGGCCGAGCCGTGGGCCCGGCGGACCGCCTGGCTGGTCGGCCGGGATCTGGCCCCGGCCCCCGGGGCGACGGCCGGGTTTGTCGAGCTCCTGCTGCGCTATGCGCAGGAGGTCGATGCCCTGCCGTGAGACCCGCGGTCAGGCAGTGGCGACGCGGGCGAGGAAGGCGTCGACGAGGGCATGGGCGCGCTCCCGGCTGCGCTCGTCGAGCTCGACCGTCTCGGCGAGCAGGGCGTCCGGGTCGAGGCCGAAGTGCGCGGCCTTCTCGTCGCCGCCGTTGTCGAGCCAGCCCTTGAGCATGGCGGCCGTCAGCTCGGGATGGAACTGCACCGCGAGGTTGCGGCGCAGGACGAAGGCCTGGGAGGCGTTGTCATTGCGTGCGATCTCGCTCGCCTCCGGGGGCACGACCCAGTGGTCGTAGTGCCACTCGAACCAGGGGCCGGACGGCACCAGCGAGTCATCGTCGCTCTCGACCTCGGCCCAGCCGACCTCGGGGCGATCGCTCGCGTCGACGGAGCCGCCGTGGGTCGCCGCCAGCAGCTGGCCGCCGAAGCAGATGCCGAGCACCGGTATCCCGCGGGCGTCGGCGTCGCGCAGCATGTCGAGCTCGGGCAGCACCCAGCTGCCGATGAGGTCGTGGTCATAGGCCGACCACGGGGCGCCCATCGGGACGATGAGGTCGAAGCCCGACACATCGGGGAACTCGCCCGGCACTCCGGGTGCGTGGAAGTCGGCCTCGGAGACGACCTCGTGCAGCTCGATCTCGTAGCCGTGCTGCTCGAGCCGCTCGGCCACCGGTCCGGGCGGGCTGACATGGTCGTGCTGGATGATCAGGGCGCGCATGGCGGCCACCCTAGGAGAGATCGTTCGGATACGAAAGACCCCGTCCGCGACCCTTGTCGCCGACGCGCCATGGCCCTATCGTTTGTGGCCAAACGATCTGTCCGAGCGAGGGGATGGTGCCGATGTCGATGGCAACCGAGACCGTGGTGCGTGAGCACGAGGCCGACCTCGTGGTCGAGGCCGTGACGCGCGAGTCCGAGGGCGTCGTATCGCTGCGGCTGGCCGCGCCGGAGGGCGTCGAGCTGCCCGAGTGGACACCGGGCGCCCACGTCGACCTGCTCCTCGGCGACGACCTGGTCCGGCAGTACTCGCTGTGCGGGCAGACGGCCGACCGCGCGGCATACCGCGTCGCCGTGCTGCTGGAGCCGGAGAGCCGCGGCGGGTCCAAGTTCGTCCACGAGCAGCTGAGCGAGGGCGCGACCGTGCGGGTCCGCGGCCCGCGCAACCACTTCGCCCTGGCATCGGCGCCGCGCTACATCTTCATCGCCGGCGGCATCGGCATCACCCCCGTGCTCCCGATGATCGCCGAGGCCGAGGCGGCCGGCGCCGACTGGCACCTCTACTACGGCGGCCGCACCAAGGCCTCGATGGCCTTCCTCCCCGAGCTCGAGCCCTTCGGCGACAAGGTCACCCTCGTGCCGCAGGACGAGGCCGGCCACCTACCCCTCGATGACATCCTCGGCGAGCCCAGGCCCGGCACCCTCGTCTACTGCTGCGGCCCCGGCGCCCTCCTCGATGCCGTCGAGAACGCCTGTGAGACATGGCCTTCCAACGCGCTGCACCTCGAGCGCTTCACGGCCAAGCCGATCGACGACCGCGACAACACCGAGTTCGAGGTCGTCCTCGAGCGCTCGGGCCTGACCCTCCAGGTGCCGGCCGACCAGTCGATCTTCGACGTCGTGCGGGCCAACGGCGTCAGCGTCCTCGGCTCCTGCCTTGAGGGCGTCTGCGGCACCTGCGAGACCGACGTCCTCGAGGGCGAGGTCGACCACCGCGACTCCGTCCTCGACGACGACGAGAAGGAGTCCAACGAGATGATGATGATCTGCGTGTCCCGCTGCAAGGGCGCCCAGCTGACCCTGGACCTCTGAGGAGAAGAGCGATGAGCGCCATGCACCCCCGACACGTCACGGCCTTCCCCCGCAATGCCTGGTATGCCGTGGCCGCCAGCCGCGAGGTCGGCCGCGCCCCCCTGGCGCGCCGCGCCCTCGGCACTCCGGTCGTCCTCTATCGCACGAGCACCGGCGATGTCGCCGTCCTCGAGGACCGCTGCGTGCACCGCCCCGTCCCGCTGAGCCTCGGCAAGGTCGAGGGCGACCAGATCGTCTCTGGCTACAGCGGATTCGTCTATGGCCCCGACGGCGTCGTCGTCAGTGTCCCGACCCAGGAGCATGTCCCGGTCGGCGCGCGCGTCAAGGCCTTCCCGGCCCGCGAGTCCGCCGGTCAGGTCTGGGTCTGGCTCGGCGAGCCGGCCCGTGCCGGACTCCAGCGGGTGCCCGCCGCGCCGTGGCTCGAGGACCCGGCGTGGGCCACCTTCGGCGACCAGTGGGAGACCAAGGCCGCCGCCTCACTGCTCCAGGACAACTTCTCCGACATCACGCACGTCGCCAATGTCGACCCGCTCATCACCCCTCCGGCGCTCCAGCAGTCGCCGCCGCCGCTCGACGTGCAGGTGACCGAGACGCAGGTGACCTTCAGCCGCGACTACGCCCCGGCACCGGTGCCCGCGTGGCAGGCCGAGATGATGGGCGTGCCCACCGACAGCACCCACCCCCAGCGCGAGGAGGGCCGCTTTGTCTCCCCGGGGCTGTGGGTGGACCGTTGGGACGCAACGGTTTCGGGCCACGGCGAGGCAGACGGGGTCAAGACACTGGTCTTCACCCACGCCATCACGCCCGTCGATGACACCACGACCCGGCACGCCTGGCGGGTCAGCCGCAACTTCGCCGACAGCGAGCGCGCGACAGGCACCCTCGAGCCGATCTTCCGCGGCTACTACACGCGCGTCCAGGAGATCCTCGAGACGATGCAGCAGGTGGTCGACCGCGACGGCCCGCACCACGGCGTCAACGTCCAGGCCGACGCGGCGATGCTCCAGGTCCGCAAGATCATGCGCCGCCTGGCCGCCGAGGAGTCCAGCGCCTGACGCTGCGAGGCCCACATGCCAGAGGCCCCGTCACCGACAAGGTGACGGGGCCTCTTGGGTGAGCACGCGGCATACGACCGCGTGGGGCTCAGCCCTTTTTGGTGATGGTGATCGGGAACTTGCCGATGCCGTTGACGAAGTTGCTGCGCACGCGGCGCACATCGCCATTGAGGGCGACGGTGTCGATGCGGGGGAGCAGCTCCTCGAACATCAGCTTGATCTCCATGCGGGCCAGGTTGTTGCCCAGGCACAGGTGCGGGCTGCCCTTGCCGAAGGTCATGTGGTCGACATTGGTGCGGGTCGGGTCGAGGCGGTAGGGGTCGGGGAAGACCGACTCGTCGCGGTTGCCCGAGCCGAACCACATGACGACCTTGTCGCCCTGCTTGATCTGCTTGCCGCCGAGCTCGACGTCCTTGGTGGCCGTGCGGCGGAAGTGGTAGACCGGCGAGGCGATGCGCAGGAACTCCTCGACGGCCGGGCCGATGAGCTCGGGCTGCTCCTGGAGGGCCTTGAGGGCCTCCGGCTGCTGGATGAGCGCGAGCATCGTCTGGCTGATCGCGTGGCGGGTGGTCTCGTTGCCGGCGATCACCAGCAGCGAGAAGTACTGGTTGAAGTCGGTGTCCGACAACGGGATCCCGTCCTCGGGCATCTTGTTGGCGAGGATGGAGACCAGGTCTGCGCCGTCGCCACCGACACGCTCGTCACGCAGCCCGCGGCCGTACTCCCAGACGTCAAGGACGGTGGGGGAGCGGAAGGGCAGGTGCTTGTACTTCTCCGACTCGGGGGAGTCGAGCAGGTGCTCGGTGTACTCGGGGTCGGTGTTGGCGACCATCTCGTTGCCCCACGCGATCAGCTGCGGGGTGTGCTCGCGTGGCACGTCGAGCAGGCGCGCGAGGACCTGGATCGGGAAGTCGGCACTGATCTTCTCGACGAAGTCGAAGCTGTCCTCCTTGAGCGCCTCGTCGACCGTGTTCTTGGTCAGCTCGCGCAGGAAGGCCTCGTAGTTCTTCATCAGGTTGCGCGGGGCGAACTCGCGTTGGATCAGCTTGCGCAGCGCCTGGTGGCGGGTGCCGTCGGTCTCCAGCAGCGAGCGGCGGGCGTCGCGCAGCTCGTCCTCGACCTCCTCGAGGTTGACGAAGTCGGTGGAGGTGAAGGTCTCGGAGTCCTTGTCGACCGCCCAGATGTCCTCATAGCGCGTCACGGCCCAGTAGCCGTGGTTGGGCGCCTCCTCCTCCTGCCAGTGGACGGGGTCCTCGTTGCGCAGGGTGTGGAGCATGCCCCAGCCCTCGCCGCGCTGGAAGGCGTCGAGATCGTTGAGGTTGACCTGGTCGAGGGCAACGGGCTCGGGGGTGATGGTCATTCGTCTCTCCTGGTGCGTCTTCAGGTGGGTGCTCGTCAGATCAGATGTGGTAGGTGTACTCGTCGAACTCCCAGTCCGTGATGTAGGCCCGGAAGCGGTCGATCTCGTGGCGCTTGTAGGCCAGGAAGGTGTTGACGAACCCGGAGCCGAGCACGTCGCCGAACTCGGTGTCGCTCTCGAGGGCCTCCAGCGCCGTCTCGAGCCGCTGGGGGAGCATCTCGGCCTTCTCGGGGTCGTAGCCATAGCCCTCGAGCGGGTCCGGTGCCGTGAGCTTGTTCTTGATGCCGAGGTATGCCGCGGCCAGCAGGCCTGCGATCGCGAGATAGGGGTTGGCGCTGGCGTCGCCCAGACGCAGCTCGAGGCGGGCGGCCTTGCCGCGCTCCGGCGGGATGCGGACCATCGCGGAGCGGTTGTCCAGGCCCCAGTCGATCAGCCACGGAGCGAGGGTGTCGGGCCCGAATCGCTTGTAGGAGTTGATCGTCGGGTTGTTGACCGCTGCCAGCGCGGGGGCGTGGTGCAGGATCCCGGCGATGGCCTGCTGGGCGACCTCGGACAGGCCGTGCAGGCCGTTGGGGTCGTCAAAGAGGGGCTTCTCGTTGGCGAGGTCCCACATCGAGAAGTGCAGGTGGAAGCCGGAGCCGCCCTCGTCGTTGAAGGGCTTGGCCATGAAGGTCGCGAGCTTGTCCTCGTGGCGGGCGAGCTCCTTGATGGCTGCCTTGAAACGGTGGGCGCGGTCGGCGGCGTCGAGCGCCTCGGAGTGCCAGAGGTTGATCTCGAACTGGCCGGAGGAGAACTCGTGGTTGGCCGCCACGACCTCGATGCCGTAGTCGCCGAGCAGCCGCAGCGACTTGAGCAGGACGTTCTCGGGGTCGCCACGCAGGCCGGAGACATAGACATTGCCGGAGCTCTCGCCATAGCGGCGCCAGCCGTTGGGGGCCTTGTCGTCGGCCTCGAGGATGTAGAACTCCAGCTCCGGTCCGACGATCGGCAGCATGTCGAGCTCGGCGAACTTCTCGACGACCCGCTTCAGGACCGCGCGGGGGCTCTCGGCCGACGGGCTGCCATCGGGGTTGAAGACATCGGCGATGCAGTGGGCGACGCCGGGCTCCCAGGGGATGGGCAGCAGGGTGTCGACGTCCGGGAAGGCCAGGATGTCGGGCAGTCCGGCCGAGAGGCCTCCCTCGATGTCGACGACGTCGCCGCCCGGGGTCGTGCCATAGACCGAGCGGCAGAAGGCGACGCCGCTCCCGGTCGTCCGGGCGAACCGGTTGACCAGCACGTCGCGGCCGCGGTCGGTGCCGATGATGTCGGCATAGCCGATGCGCACGACATCGATGTCCATCTCGGTGAGGCGGTCTGCTGCCGGCTGGAGACCGGACTCGTCAAAGTGGGCCATGGGCCACCCTCTTCCGTCGCTCGAGGCCACACGACCGGGCCTCGATGCCCGGTCGTTTGGGTCCAAACAATATAGAGCGGCATACGGCTGCACAAGAGGTTCCGCGGGGTCATCCGGCGGGATATCGTACGGACACAAACAATTCGGGCATCGCCTGAGGTCAGGCGTCCCCGGGGGCGAGGAGAAGGCGTCGTGACGGCAGCCCTGCCGACCTATTGCACGGCCGAGGGATGCATGTGGGCGCCCTGCGGCGAAACCGGTCTGCCCTCCCGCTGCCCCCACGCCTACGATGGTCCGATGCCCGACCGCCACACGCTGACCGAGACCGAGGCCGCCGTCAGCGAGCACGTCGGCCACCTGCCCCTCGACTTCGCTGCGGCCCACGCGATCTCGAGCCTCTATCGAGCGGCGAATGCCGCCCGCGCCCACCTCACCACGACGGTCCTGCGTGAGCATGACCTGACCTGGACGAGCTTTGTCGTGCTGTGGGTCGTGTGGATCTGGGATGGCATGGAGACCCGCCACGTCGCGGAGTCGGCGGCGATCTCCAAGGCGACGCTGACCGGTGTCTCCAAGACGCTCGAGCAGCGCGGCTGGCTGACCCGCACGACGGGGGAGCAGGACCGCCGACTGGTCAACCTGCGCCTGACCGACGCGGGTCGCACGCTGATGGAAGAGCTCTACCCCAAGTTCAACGCGGCCGAGGCCCAGCTCATCACCGGCCTGAGCCCGGCCGCCGTGACCGAGATGACGACCTCGCTCCGCCGCGTCGTCGAGGCCGCCGAGGACACCCAGACCGGCTGAGACCGCGCCGTCTGGTCGGCTGCCTGACCTGTTGTCCGGCTGCTGGCCGAGCTCAGCGATAGAAGGCCGCGATCATCGCGCTCTCGGCCTCGGTGAGGTGCTCGCGCATGAGTCGCTCCGCGGTCGTCGCGTCCGCGGCGCGGATCGCGTCGAGCAGGTCGCGGTGCGCCGCCCGCTCGCTGTCGGCCGCGATATAGGTCGACAGTGGCGGCAGCAGCGCGTGAGCGCGGCTCGTCTCGTCGAAGAGCCGGTCGAGCGCGTCCTCGGCGCGGCGGTTGCGGGCCGCGGCGGCGATGCGGCGGTGGAAGAGCGCGGCGGCGCTGACCGCCTCGGCGTGTTCACTCGCCCCCACCTGCTGCTCGAGGAGCTCCTCGAGCTCGGTGACGAGCGAGCCGGTCACGGCCGTGGCCGCGGCGGCCGCCACCATCGGCTCGATCGCGCGCCGCATCTCCATGACCTCGCGGATGTCGTGGAAGCCCATGCTGCTGACGGTGTAGCCGCGGCGGCGGCGCGAGGAGTCGCTCGCGCTCGTCGCACGGGCCCGCGAGGCGGGCTATGACACGCTCCTGGTCACGGTGGACACGGCGACGGGCGGGTTGCGCCACCGCGACACCCGCGACGGCATGACGATCCCGCCGACCCTGACCCTCAAGACCGTGCTCGACGCGTCCTACCGGCCCCGCTGGTGGTTCGACTTCCTCACGACGGAGCCGCTGACCTTCGCGACGCTGACGGACGGCACCGCCGCCACTGCATCGGTGATCGCGTCGATGTTCGACCCGACGCTGAGCCTGGATGACCTCGACTGGATCCGGGCGCAGTGGCCGGGATCCCTTGTCGTCAAAGGGATCCAGACGGCCGAGGATGCTCGGATGGTCCTCGACCACGGCGCCGACGCCGTCTATCTGTCCAACCACGGTGGCCGCCAGCTCGACCGTCCGCCGGTGCCACTCAGGGAGCTGCCCGCGGTCCGGGCCGCGGTGGGGCCGGACGTGCCGATCATCCTCGACTCGGGCATCACGTCAGGCGCCGACATCATTGCCGCGCTGGCGCTCGGCGCGGACTTCGCGATGATCGGCCGCAGCTATCTCTATGGGCTCATGGCCGGCGGGGAGCGGGGCGTCGACCGGGTGCTGGAGATCCTCACGCGCGAGATGGACGTGACTCTCCAGCTGCTCGGTGTCTCCTCCGTGCGCGATCTCGGCCCGCAGCACGTGCGCCTCGACCGCGCCTGACGGACAGGCCCGGCTAGGCCCGGCTCTGCGGCCCCCGAGCGGCGTCGACCAGCGCGCGGAAGATGCCGGCCTGCTGGGGGTCGGTGGCGGCGGTGTCCTCGGGGTGCCACTGCACGCCGAGGAACCAGCCCGGTATGCCGTCGATGACGACCCCCTCGGGCACCTCGTCCTCGCTGCGGGCGATGACGCGCATGCCCTCGCCGAGCCCGTCGATGCTCTGGTGGTGGTAGCAGGACGCCGTGACCGTCGTCGAGCCGGTCGCCAGCGCCAGCGCCGACCCGGTCTCGATGAGGATGCGGTGGACGTGGTTGCGGTGCACGGCGGCGAAGCCGCCCAGCTCGATCATGTCGGCGTGCAGTGTGCCGCCGCGCGCGACGGTGACCACCTGGAGCCCGCGGCAGATCGCCAGCGTCGGGATGCCTTGGGAGAGAGCGACTCTGGCCAGCGCAAGGTCAAAGGCGTCCTGCTCCTCGTCGACGTCATAGTGCGTCTCGTGCAACTCCTGCCCCGACCAGCGGGGGGAGAGGTCGCCGCCGCCCGGGAGCAGCAGGCCGTCGGCGAAGGCCAGTCGGGCGGCGACCTCCTCGTCGCTCACCTCGGCGCGCGGGGCGTGCGGGTGGACCACCAGGGGCTCGCCACCGGCGTCATAGACGGACTGGACCAGCGCGCGGGCGGTGACGTCGGCGGCATACCGCAGGGCGGAGGTGGTCGCGGCGAACCGTGCGGGGATGGCGATCAGGGGCCGCCGCGTCGCGACGGCCCCCGAGCCGGTGGTGCGGTCGGTCATCAGTGGGCCGGTGGCTTCGGCGCGCGGATGCCGCGGAACTCCCAGTCGCCGCCCTGGGCCGTGGAGAGGACCTCCTCGGACTCGGTCGGCTGGGCGCCCACGTCGGTGCGGATCGGGGTCGGGCCCTCGACGATGTGGTTGCGCAGCGTGCCCAGGCCCTCGACCTCGACCTCGACGACGTCACCGGGATAGACGGTGCGCGAGATCGCCGGGGTGCCCGACATGAGGATGTCACCGGGGTGGAGAGTGATCGTGCGGGCGATGTCGGCGACGAGATAGTGCATGTCCCACTGCATCTCGTCGGTGTTGCCGTCCTGCTTGACCTCGCCGTTGACGCGGGTCTGGATGCGCTTGCCGCGGAAGTCCCAGCCCTCGACGACGCCGGGCCCGACGGGGCAGAGCGTGTCGGCGCCCTTGACGCGCAGCATCGAGCCGGAGTCGGTGTCGCGGAAGTCGTGCAGCCCGTAGTCGTTGCCGACGGAGTAGCCGCGGATGTAGTCGCCGGCCTCCTCGGGCGAGATGTTTCGGGCGGTCTTGCCGATGACGATCGCGATCTCGCCCTCGTAGTTGAGCCACTTGCAGCCCTCGGGCCGCACCACAGCGCTGTCGTGGCCGTTGAGCGCCGACACCGGCTTATGGAAGTAGGTCGGCGCCGGCGGGAGCTTGGTCATCAGCTCCTCGACGCGGCTGCGGTAGTTGAGGTGGACGCAGATGATCTTGCTCGGCGTCACCGGCGGGAGGTGCGTCGCGTCGACGATCGCCACCCGACGGCCGTCACCGGCGACCAGGTCGTCACCGTCGACGACGACGTCGACCGCGTTGCCGTCGAGCAGGATGCGGCGGAACTCTTTGGTGCTCATGGGTTTTGGGTCTCCTGGAGATCTGTTTGGTATGCCGTGTGGTCGGGCCCGCGTCAGCCCGCGGCCACCAGGTCGGGCTCGTCGGCGCCCTTCTGGCGGGCGACGTCAGCGTCGTGCGCGGTGCGGTGCGGAGCGGGATAGCCGCCCTCGGGCGTGGTGAACCAGAGGTGGACCTGACCGGTGCCGACGGAGTTCTCGTAGTCGCCGTACTGCGTCGACTTCGCGGTGCAGTCGCCCTCGCCGAGCGCGCCGATCATCATCAGGTAGTGGCCGAAGCGGGCCTCCGGCTTGTGGCGATAGAAATCGTCCATCGTCTCGAGGACCTTGGCGTGGTCGCCCTCGGCGAACCACTGCATCCGCTCGACGTCCGCGGCATACGCCTCGGGGGAGAAGATGTGCTCGCTGGCCGCGGCCTCGTGGTCGCGCAGGCTGCGCAGGGAGTGGAAGGTGTGTGACAGGGCGCCGGACGCGATGAGCACGACCTTGCGGTCGGACTCGCGGATCGCGTCGCCGAGGGCCCGGCCGAGGCGCAGGTTGTCCTCCATGTCGGCGGTCTGGCAGACGCCGATGGAGATCCAGCGCTTGTCGTCCAGGCCCTTGCCGAGGTACTCCCACAGGTTGGTCGTGGCATAGAAGATCGGCAGCGAGTGGTCGTCGATCGCCGTGATCCATGTGTAGTGGTCGTCGGCCTTGCTCGCGATGAGGTGGGCCAGCTCGGGGTCGCCGGGGAAGTCGTAGTGGCGGCGGGTCATGCCGCGTGGCAGCTCCTCGGAGGTGAAGAGCCCGCTGCGGCGGTCCTGCGCGGTCACGACGAACTCGACGGTGGTCGCCCAGTGGCTGTCGAGCACGACGACGGTGTCGTAGTCGAGGGTGTCGAAGACCTCGGTGCGAAGCTGCCCGAGGCCCGCCACGAGGGTGGTGTCCTCACCGTGGTTGAGCTCCCGCCGCGTGTCCTCGGGAAGCATGATGGTCGGGACGTGCGCCAGGAGCGCGGCGCCGACGATCTCACCCATGTCAGTTCTCCTTCTGGCTGGTCCACCCGCTGGGGGAGAAGACGCTGTTCTTGATGTCGGTGTAGAAGTCGAAGGACCAGATGCCGCCCTCGCGGCCGATGCCCGACTTGCCATTGCCGCCGAACGGTGCGCCGAGGTCGCGCACGAAGAAGCAGTTGACCCAGACGGTGCCGGCGTGGAGGCGGTGGCTCACCCGCTCGGCCCGCTCCGCGTCACCGGTGACGAGGGTCGCAGCCAGGCCGAAGCGGGTGTCGTTGGCCTTGGTGACCGCGTCCTCCTCGTCGGTGAAGGTCTCGATGGTCACGACCGGGCCGAAGACCTCCTCGGTGAGGATCTCGCTGCCCGCGGGCGCGTCGACGAGGACGGTGGGGGAGTAGAACAGGCCGCCGAGCTGCTCGTTGGGGCCGCCGCCGAGGACCGCCTTGGCGCCCTCGGCCTTGGCGCGCTGGACGAAGCCGTCGATCTGGTCGAACTGCTTGCGGTTGATCAGTGCCGACTGGTCGGTCGACTCGTCGCGGGGGTCGCCCTGGCTGAGGGTGGCGGCCTTCTCCACGACCCGGCGGGTGAACTCCTCGGCGATCGACTCCTGCACGAGCATGCGGGCCGCCTTGAGGCAGACCTGCCCGGCGTTGTCGAACTGCTCCACGGCGATGTCGACGGCGAGGTCCATGTCGGCGTCGTCGAAGACGACGAGCGGCGACTTGCCGCCCAGCTCGAAGGACAGCGGCACGGTGTTGGCCGCGGCCGCAGCAGCCACCCGGGTCGAGGTGGGGACGGACCCGGTGAAGCACAGCCGGCTGATGCCGGGGTGGGCCGTCAGCGCGGCGCCGGCCTCGGCGCCCACGCCCTGGACGACGTTGAAGACGCCGTCGGGGACCCCGGCCTCCTTCATGATGTCGGCGAGCAGCGACGCGGTCAGCGGGGCGTCCTCCGGCGGCTTGACCACGACGGTGTTGCCCGCGGCCAGCGCCGGCCCGATGCGCCAGGTCGCGAGCATCAGGGGAGCGTTCCACGGGGTGATGATGGCGACGACGCCGGCGGGGTCATAGGTGACCCGCTCGCGGTGGCCGCGCACCTCCATGTCGGGGTGGGCCAGCTCCTGCTCGGCATAGTCGGCGAAGAAGCGGAAGTTCATCGCCACGCGCGGCATGACGCCGCGGCGGTGGCTGCGGATGAGCGCGCCGTTGTCGCGCGTCTCGACGACCGCGAGGTCCTCGACGCGGGCCTCGACCCCCTCGGCGACCCTGCGCAGGATGGCCGAGCGCTCGGCCACCGGCATCGTCGACCACGCGGGGAATGCCGCGCGGGCGGCTGTGACTGCCGCGTCCACCTCGGCCTTGCCGCCGGCGCTGACCTCGGCGATGGGGGTCTCGTCGATCGGGGAGATGTCGGTGAAGGTCGCCGCCGAGGCGACGCGCTCACCGCCGATCCAGTGACGGGTGTCGACCTTGACGCCCTCGACCGTGGCGACGTGGGGTCGCTCTGCACTCATGCGGCTCCTCCTGGGGATCGTTTGGGTCCAAACAATATGGAAGCCCGGTCCCCGTGGTCAAGGGTTGGTCACCCTTGGGCGAACGGCCCCGGACACCCTCTTGTGCGCGGCGTCGCCCACCCCTACATTTCTCCGCAGTCCGATCTTGTTCGGACCCAAACGAACGGAGCCCTCATGAGCACGGTGGACCCCACCGACGACGTCGCGCGGCGTGACGCGCACCAGCTGCGCCGCGGCACGCTCGGTGTCCTCGGCATCACCTTCTTCGTGGTCTCGGCAGCCGCACCCCTCACGGCCATGGCCGGTGGCGCGCCGATGGCCATGCTGCTCGGCAACGGCGCCGGCGTGCCCGCGGCATACCTCATCGTCACCGCGCTGCTGCTCATCTTCGCCGTCGGCTACACCGCGATGGCCCGCCACCACACGAGCACCGGCGCCTTCTATTCCTATGTCTCCCGAGGTCTGCGGCAATATCTCGGCGGCGCCGCCGCATGGATCGCGCTGCTCGGCTACAACGCCATGCAGATCGGGCTCATCGGCCTGTTCGGCGCGGCCTCGGCCGGCTTCATGAACGACACCTTCGGCATCGACATCCCTTGGTGGGCCTATGCATTCGCGGCGATCGCGATCATCGCCGTCCTCGGCTACCGCCAGGTCGACCTGTCGATGAAGGTGCTCTCGGTCCTCGTCCTCGCTGAGTTCCTCATCGTGCTCATCCTCGACTTCGCCATCATCGCCAAGGGCGGCGGGGGCGGCGGCAAGGGCCTCACCCTCGAGCCCTTCTCGCCCTCGGCGCTGACCTCCGGCTCGCTGGCCATCGCCCTGCTCTTCAACTCCGCGTCCTTCATCGGCTTCGAGGCGACGACGATCTACTCGGAGGAGGCCAAGGACCCCAAGCGCACCGTGCCGCGGGCGACCTTCCTGGCCGTCCTGACGATCGGCCTGTTCTACACCTTCACCAGCTGGCTGATGGTCAACGCCCAGGGCGCCGACGGCCTGGTGGAGCACCTCGGCGGCCTCAAGCCCGACCCCACCGCCTTCCTCTTCGAGATCGGCGGCAACTACCTCGGCAGCACCGCCACCACGCTGATGTCCCTGCTCTTCGCGACGTCGGTCTTCGCCGCGCTGCTCGCCTTCCACAACTCGGTCGCGCGCTATCTCTTCGCGCTCGGCCGCGAGGGCATCGTCCCGGAGCACCTGGGCCGCACCCACCCGGTGCACCTCTCGCCCCACGTCGGCTCGCTGAGCCAGAGCGTCCTGGCCGCGCTGGTCGTGCTCCTCTTCGTCGTGACCGGCCAGGACCCGGTCCTGCACCTCTTCACCTGGCTGACCCAGCTCGGCACGCTCGCCATCCTGGCCCTGATGGCGCTCTCCTCCTTCGCGGTCTTCGCCTTCTTCAGCCGTCACCCCGAGCTCGACTCCAACATCTGGCGCACCAAGATCGCACCGCTCTTCGGCGGCATCCTGATGACGATCGTCGCGCTCTATGCCGCCTCGCAGTTCGGTGACCTCATCGGCTCGCCGGGCAGCATGTTGGCGTGGTTCCTCCCGAGCCTGATCCTCGTCTGCGGCGCCATCGGCTGGGCGGCCGCGACGGTCCTGAGGTCCCGCTCGCCCGAGCTGTTCGCCCAGATGGGCCGCCACCGCGGCGAGGAGCTCGACCCCGCCCACGAGGTGCCGCGCCTGGGCTGACCTGCGCCGCAGCCCCACCGAGAGGTATGCCGCGAACGCACGTTCGCGGCATACCTCTCGTCAATGGGAGGATTGGGGCATGGCAAACGCGGTGTGGGTCAACGGACGGCTGGTGGAGGCGGGCGACCCCGCGGTCCCCGCGCTCGACCACGGGGTAATCGTCGGGGACGGGGCGTTCGAGACCGCCAAGATCGTCGACGGGCAGGTCTTCGCGTCCACGCGGCACATGGACCGCATGGACCACACGCTCAAGGGGCTCGGGCTGTCGGCGCTGGACCGCGCGCGGCTCCAGGAGGGTGTCGAGGCGGTGCTCGCCGCGGGGGAGCCGATCGCCTTCGGGCGGCTGCGATACACCGTCACCGGGGGCGTGGGCCCGCTCGGCTCGGACCGGCTCGACAGCGACCCCACCTATGTCGTCGCGGCCGGCCCGCAGCAGCCCTTCCCCGACAGCGTCGCGATCACGACCGTGCCCTGGACCCGCAACGAGCGGGCGGCGACCGCCGGGCTGAAGACGACGTCCTATGCCGACAACGTGATCGCCCTGTCCTATGCCCACGAGCACGGCGCCAGCGAGGCGATCTTCGCCAACACCCGCGGAGAGCTCTGCGAGGGAACCGGATCCAACATCTTCGTCGTTGTCGACGGTGTGCTGCTCACCCCGCCCGCCGACTCCGGACTGCTCCTTGGCATCACCCGGGCCCTGACGATCGAGTGGTGTCGCGAGGAGGGCCTCGAGGTGCGCGAGCAGGCCCTGCCGATGGACATCCTGGCCACCTGCGACGAGGTCTTCATCACCTCCACCACCCGCGATGTCCTGCCCGTCCACGCCGTCGACGGCCGCGAGATCGCTGCCCCGGGGCCGGTGTCGGCGCGGGCCCGCGAGATCTTCACCCGTCTCGGTGCGGAGCGGCTCGACCCGTGACCGAGACAGACAAGGACCGCGTGGCGGACGCCGACGGCGGGGCGACCGCCGCCCGACAGGGGGTGGAGTCGATCCTCGGCTCCGACGGTCGGCCGGAGGCCCGCTGGGGCTGGCAGCGCGGCATGCGCGCCAACCCGGCCACCCGCACGACGCTCCACCTCGGGGTCGGCACCGTCGGCCTGCTCATCGTCGTGCTGGGCCTGATCCTGGTCCCCTTCCCGGGCCCGGGCTGGGCGATCGTCATCTTCGGTGTGTGGGTCTGGTCGCTCGAGTTCGTCTGGGCCGCACGGCTGTTCTTCTGGGCCAAGGCCACGCTGCGGCGCTGGAACGACTGGGTGATGGCGCAGCCGCTGTGGGTGCGTGGGCTGATCGTCCTCGGCACGCTGATCCTGGTGTGGGCCTTCTTCTATGTCTGGTTCCGGCTGACGGGCATCCCGGGCTTCGTGCCCGACTTCGCCGAGGAGTGGCTCGACAGGGTGCCCGGGCTCGACCGGGGCTGAGGCGATTTCCGCCAGCGGCCCCCGAGCAGGTATCCTCGGTCAGCCCCGTCAGGGGCGCTGGACGTGTAGCTCAGTTGGTTAGAGCGTTCGCTTCACACGCGAGAGGCCAGGGGTTCGAGTCCCTTCACGTCCACGGGAGGAATCGCGAGAGGCCCATCCGGAGTGATCCGGGTGGGCCTCTCGCGTTGGCCAGGACGTATGCCGTGTGCGCGCGCCTGCGGCTCGGGTCGCCTCGGGCCGTGGCCGGGTCATGCCGGCTCGCCCTCGAGGGGCTCGAGCAGCTCCGAGCGGAGCCAGTCGGCGGGGATGGCGAAGCCGTCGACGAGCGTCTGGGCGTGCTCGCGCAGCTCACCGCACAGCTCGCCGACCATCGCGGTGATCCGCTTGGCCTGGGCGGCGCTGATCCGGCCGTGCTCGAGATACCAGGCCCGGTGGCGCTCGATGGTCGAGAGCACGTGCAGGTCGCACACCCGCCCGAGCAGGGCCGCCGCCTCGGGGTCATCGCAGGACTCGATGCCCTCGACGAAGGCCTCGAGGACGACGCGGTCGATGTGGGCCGCGGCGGTGGCGATCAGGTGGTCCTGGGCGTCGTTGAAGACCTCGAAGGCATTGGCCCCGTCGTCCTTGGCCGCCCTGCGCATCCGCATGGCGAGCCCCTCGAGCATGTGCCGCTCCCGGTCCTCGAAGAGGTCGAGCTGGCCGCCGCGGTCGGAGAGGGCCTCCATCGTGTCCTTGCCGGGCGAGCCAGCGATGAGCCGCTGGATCAGCGACCCACCGGCGACGCGCTCGATGGCGGCGCCGGCGAACTGCCTGGCGCCGAAGGCGACGGTGCCAGGGTGTCGAGCGAGCCGAACTCGTCGCGGTAGTCGGTCAGCAGCCCCTTGCCGACGAGCTGGAGCAGGACGGTGTTGTCGCCCTCGAAGGTGGTGAAGACGTCGGTGTCGGCCTTGAGCTGGGGCAGTCGGTTCATCGCGAGATAGCCGGCGCCGCCGCACGCCTCCCGGCAGGTCTGGATGGTGGCGGTCGCGTGGGCGGTCTGGGCGGCCTTGAGCCCCGCCGCCCGGGCCTCCAGCTCGCGTTGCACGCGCTCGTCGACGTCACCGCTGGCCGACTGCACCTCGTGCATCGACTCCACGAGCTGGTTCTGGGCGAACATCAGGGCATAGGAGGTGGCGAGGGCTGGCAGCAGCTTGCGCTGGTGTGCGCGGTAGTCGAGCAACAGCACCTCCTCGTCGGTGCCGGGCCGCGCGAACTGCCGACGGTGCAGCGCATAGGTGATCGCCAGCGCCAGTGCGGATCGCGTTGCGGCAGAGGCGCCCCGCCCACACTCACGCGCCCTCGCACCAGGGTGCCGAGCATCGTGAAGAAGCGCCGCGAGGGGTTGTCGATCGGGGAGGTGTAGGCCCCGTTGTCATCGATCGAGCCATAGCGGTCGAGCAGGTTCTCCCGCGGGACGCGCACCTGGTCGAACATGAGCCGGCCGTCGTCGACACCGGGCAGGCCGGCCTTGGCTCCGCAGTCGCCGATCGTGACGCCGGGCATCGGGGCGCCCAGTCCGTCACGGATCGGCACGAGGACGCAGTGCACCCCGTGTGCGGTGCCGTCGACGACCAGCTGGGCGAAGACAGCGGCCATCGTGCCGTGGGCGGCGGCATTGCCGATGTAGTCCTGCGCGCACGCTCGTCGGGGGAGTGCACGACGATCTCGTCGGTCTCGCGGTCATAGGTGGCCGTGGTCAGCAGCGACTGGACGTCGGATCCGTGCCCGGTCTCGGTCATCGCGAAACAGCCGGGCAGGCGGGCCTCGACGATGTCGCGCAGGTATGCCGTGTGGTGGCGCGCGGTGCCGAGGTTGGCCACCGCACCCCCGAAGAGCCCGAACTGCACGCCCGCCTTGACCAAGAGCGAGAGGTCGGCGTGCCCGAGCATCTCGAAGGCGGTCACGCAGGCGCCGGGGTCACCACCGAAGCCCCGCTCCGCCGAGAAGCCGAGCCCCGCGTGGGGGAGGGAGGCGAGGTCGATGAGCTGGTCCCGCACGCGCTCGCGGTATGCCGCGAGGTCCAGTTCCTGCGTCGGGTAGCCGAACCGCTCGTGCCCGAGGTCGGTCCTGGCCTGCTGGCGCACTTCGCCCCAACGGCCGTCGAGGGCTCTGCGGATGGCGCTCATGTGTGCTCCTGGGCCGGTCCGCGCCAGGCCGGGGCGAGCCCCGACCAGGCCAGATCGGTCAGTCGTGCGGCGAGCCCGGCGCGCGGGGTGCGGGCCGAGGTGGTCTGGTCCGCGAGCCACTGGTCTGAAGCAGCGCGGACCATCCCAACGACGCCTGCGCCCCAGACCCTGGCGGGAGCGGGGTCCTGACCCGAGGCCCGCAGGGCACTCGCGAGCAGGTCGCCGATGGCGTCGGAGATATGGGCGGTCGCCCGCCCGGCGGGGTCGGCACGCGGGTCCCGCTCGGTCGGCGCGAGCAGGGGGGCGCGCATGACGAAGCGGTAGACCTCCGGGTCCTTCTCGACAAGTGCGAGATAGGCGTCGATGGCGGCGGCGATGACGGCGCGGCCGTCCCGCTGGGTGTCGGCCGTCAGTGGGGCGGAGCCACCATGGCTGCCGAGCGCGCGATAGAGGTCGCGCACGATCAGGGCGTTCACGTGATCGGACACCGCGGCATACAGCCCGGCGCGGTCGGTGAAGTGGCGATAGACAACCGTCTTGGATGTGCCTGCGGCAGAGGCGATCTCGTCGATGCCGAGCTCGGCGCCATGGCTGCGGATGGCGCGCAGCGCGGCCTCGACGAGCTCCTGCCTGCGCGCCGCCCGGTGGGCCTCCCACCGAGTGCTGCGGCCGTCGACGGGCCGGGCGTGCCCCTCGGTGGCCGGGGCCCCGTCGCGGGCCGCGATGGTGCGCACTGCTCGTCCCTGAACTGCCATGTCCGGGACCGTAGCAGGTACTCCAAGTATCTGCTACCGTCCGTATCGAGTAACCGCACCGACGCGAAACGGCCCAGCAGCCGTCGCCCTCGAAGGAGCCACAGCCGTGACCCAGACCCGCCGCGCCGCGATCATCGGCGGCAACCGCATCCCGTTCGCCCGCCAGAACGGCGCCTACGCCCGCGCGTCCGACCAGGACATGCTCACCGCCACGCTCGAGGGCCTCGTGGCCCGCTATGGCCTGGCCGGCGAGCGGATGGGCGAGGTCGTCGCCGGCGCGGTGCTCAAGCACAGCCGCGACTTCAACCTCACCCGCGAGACCGTGCTCGGCTCCTCGCTCAGCCCCGCCACGCCGGCCTATGACGTCCAGCAGGCCTGCGGCACCGGCCTGGAGGCCGCGATCCTCGTGGCCAACAAGATCGCCCTCGGGCAGGTGGAGTCGGGCATCGCCGGCGGTGTCGACACCGCCTCCGACGCCCCGATCGCCGTCAGCGAGGGGCTGCGCGAGACGCTGCTCAAGCTCAACCGCGCCAAGACCCCGCAGGAGCGCGCCAAGGCCGCGCTCGGTCTGCGCCCCGGCCACCTGCTGCCTGCCATCCCGCAGAACGTCGAGCCGCGCACCGGCCTGTCGATGGGCGAGCACATGGCGCAGACCGCCGAGCGCTGGGGCATCACCCGCGAGGCGATGGACGAGCTCGCCGTGGCCAGCCACCAGAACCTGGCCCGCGCCTACGACGAGGGCTTCTTCGACGACCTGATGACCTCCTACATGGGACTGTCCAAGGACGCCAACCTGCGCCCGGACTCCTCTCTGGAGAAGCTCGCCAAGCTCAAGCCGGTCTTCGGCGACCGTGAGCACGGCACGATGACCGCCGGCAACTCGACCCCGCTCACCGACGGCGCCTCGCTGGTGCTGCTCGGCTCCGACGAGTGGGCCGCCGAGCACAGCCTCCCGGTGCTGGCGCACCTCGTCGACGCCGAGACGGCGGCCGTCGACTATGTCCACGGCGACGAGGGGCTGCTGATGGCGCCGGCATACGCCCTGCCCCGAGTGCTGGAGCGCAACAACATGCGCCTCCAGGACTTCGACTTCCTCGAGATCCACGAGGCCTTCGCGGCCACGGTGCTCTCGACCCTCAAGGCCTGGGAGGACGAGGAGTTCTGCCGCGAGCGCCTCGGGCTCGACCAGCCCATCGGCGCCATCGACCGCAGCCGGCTCAACGTCAACGGCTCCTCGCTCGCCGCAGGCCACCCCTTCGCCGCCACCGGCGGCCGCATCGTCGCCTCGCTGGCCAAGATGCTCCACGCCAAGGGCAAGGGCAGCCGCGGCCTGATCTCCATCTGTGCCGCCGGCGGCCAGGGCGTCATGGCCATCCTCGAGGCCGCCTGAGCCCGGCCGGACTCGCCAATACCTTTACGCAGGAAGAGAACTGACATGGGTGACACCTATTCGCAGATCGTCAACTCCGGCCTCGGCAAGCAGGTCGCCGGCACGCTGGGCCTGCCTCGGCCGTCCCGGCTGCGCCGATACACCCCCGGCGGCACGCTGATCGACGGGCCGGTCCTCGTCGGTGGTCACGGCGACGCGCCGCTGGCAGCCCGCGTCCGCACCCTCCTCGGCGAGCGCGGTGTCGCGGTGGCCGAGGCCCCGGCGGCGGACGCGCCGTCGGAGGAGACCCTGTCGGCGGTCGTGGCCGACCTCTCCCAGGTGCAGTCGCCCGAGGACCTCGAGAGCCTGCGCGCCCTCGTCGGCCCGGCGCTCAAGCGCCTCGGCCCGTCCTCGCGCGTCGTGATCATCGGGGCTGCCCCCGAGCAGGCGACCGGCGCCGCGCAGCGGGCCGCGCGCCGCGCCCTCAAGGGCATCACCCGCTCCATCGGCAAGGAGATGCGGGCCGGCGGCACCGCCAACCTCGTGCTCGTCGCCGACGGCGCCATCGACAACGCCGACGCCGCGGTGGAGTTCCTGCTCTCGGGTCGCTCGGCCTATGTCTCGGGCCAGGTCGTGCGCGTCGGCGCCGGCCACCCCAGCCCAGCGGCCGACCCGGCCAGGCCGCTCGCCGGCAAGGTCGCGGTCGTCACCGGCGCCGCGCGCGGCATCGGCGCCGCGATCGCCGAGGTGCTCTCGCGCGACGGCGCCACGGTCGTCTGTGTCGACATCCCCGCCGCGGGCGACGCGCTGGCCGGCGTGGCCAACAAGGTCGGCGGGACCGCGCTCCAGGCCGATGTCACTGCCGCCGACGCCGGCAGCCGCATCCTCGAGCACTGCCGCAGCCGCCACGGCGGCCTCGACATCGTCGTGCACAACGCCGGCATCACGCGCGACAAGTTGCTCGCCAACACCGACGCCGACCGCTGGGCCACCGTCGTCGACGTCAACCTCGGCTCGATCCTGCGGATGAACGAGACGCTGCTGTCCGACGAGGGCATCCGCGAGGGCGGGCACATGGTGCTCGTCTCCTCGATCGCCGGCATCGCCGGCAACCGTGGGCAGGCCAACTACGCAGCCTCCAAGGCCGGCGTCATCGGTCTGGTCGACGCCTTGGCGGCCGACGAGGGCGTGTGTGCCCGCGGGATCACCGTCAACGCCGTGGCCCCGGGCTTCATCGAGACCGAGATGACCGGCAAGATCCCGCTCGCGACCCGCGAGATGGGGCGCCGCGTCAACTCCCTCGCCCAGGGCGGGCTCCCCGTCGACGTCGCCGAGACGATCGCGTGGCTGAGCCAGGACGCCAACGCCGGCGTCACCGGCAATGTCATCCGGGTCTGCGGCCAGAGCCTGCTCGGGGCCTGACATGACCAGCGCCCCCGTGCCCATGGAGGTCGAGACCCTCCGCAGCGCGCCGTCGCTGCCGACCGTCTTCGCCCGGGCTGCCGCGACCGCGCGCGGGCGATCCGGAGACAGCCTGCCGCACCGGCTGCTCGAACTGCCGGGCGTGACGGTCGAGCGCGGGCGTCTCGTGGACTACCAGCGGCTGTGCGGTTTTGCCGTGGGCGACGTGCTGCCCCACACCTATCCGCATGTGCTCGGCTTTCCGCTCCAGGCCGCGCTGATGGCCAAGGGCGACTTCCCGCTGCCCCTGGTCGGGCTCGTCCACCTCGAGAACGCGATCACGGTACAGCGGCAGCTCACTGCCGACGACACGCTCGACATCTCGGTCTCGGCCACCCGGCTGCGCCCACACCCCAAGGGTCGCCTCGTCGACCTCGTCACCGAGGCCGACGTCGCAGGGGAGCGGGTCTGGGAGGGGCGCAGCACCTATCTGCACCGCGGCCGGGGCGACGCGTCCGCGGAGCCCGGCATCCCTGCCCCGCCCATGCCGCAGGGCCAGGCGAGCGCCGTGTGGCGGCTGCCCGAGGGCCTGGGCCGCTCCTACGGCTCGGTCAGCGGCGACGTCAACCCCATCCACCTGCACGCCCTCACCGCGCGGACGATGGGCTTCAGGCGCGCGATCGCCCACGGCATGTGGACCTATGCCCGCACCCTCGCGGCCCTGGGCGGCCAGGGCTCCGGGCCGTCGGCCAGCCACGTGTGGTTCAGGAAGCCCGTCTTCCTCCCCGGGTCGGTCGAGCTGCTGGTCGACCGCTCCCAGCCGCGAGTGGTCGCCGGCCTTCGGGCCCACCGCAAGGCCGAGATCGAGCACCTCGTCCTCACCCTCGAGGCACGCTGAGCCCCAAGCGGCGATATCGGCTGGGGCGGCCTGAGGGCCGAGCACTAACATTGGTATGCCGCGTGCGCACCTCGCGCACGCGGCATACGTCCGCACCGCCCACCACGCGCGAGCCCGCGCATGCGCACCCCAGGAGTCACCCGTGTCCCAGATCCCCATCACCGTCGCCGGCAGCGAGCGTCAGGTGGAGCAGGGCACGACCGCGGCCGAGCTCTTTGCCGACGACTCCCGCGTGGTGGTCGCCCGCGTCAACGGCGAGCTGCGCGACCTCGCCCACGTGCTCGCCGACGGCGACGCCGTCGAGCCGGTCGACGTGGCCAGCGAGGACGGCCTCAACGTGCTGCGCCACAGCTGCGCCCACGTGATGGCCCAGGCCGTGCAGCAGGTCAACCCCGACGCCAAGCTCGGCATCGGCCCGCCCATCCGCGACGGCTTCTACTACGACTTCGACGTCGCCGAGCCCTTCACCCCCGACGACCTCAAAAAGCTCGAGAAGGTCATGCAGCGCATCATCAACGAGGGCCAGACCTTCGTGCGCCGCGAGATCTCCGACGCCGACGCCCTGACGGAGCTGGCGGCCGAGCCCTACAAGTGCGAGCTCGTCGGGCTCAAGGGCGGCATGTCCCACGACGACGCCGAGGCCGGCGCCGGCGTCGAGGTCGGCGAGGGGACCCTCACGATCTATGACAACGTCCGCCGCGATGGCAGCCGGGCGTGGGGCGACCTGTGCCGCGGGCCGCACCTGCCCAACACCAAGATCCTCGGCAACGCCTTCAAGCTCATGCGCTCGGCGGCGGCCTACTGGCGCGGCGACCAGCGCAACCAGCAGCTCCAGCGGCTCTATGGCACGGCCTGGCCGACCAAGGACGAGCTCAAGGCCTATCTCGACCGGCTCGCCGAGGCCGAGAAGCGCGACCACCGCAAGCTCGGCGTCGAGCTCGACCTCTACTCCTTCCCCGACGAGATCGGCTCGGGCCTGCCCGTCTTCCACCCCAAGGGCGGCGTCATCAAGCGGGTCATGGAGGACTATGTCCGCCAGCGCCACATCGACGAGGGCTTCCTCTATGTCGGCACGCCCCACATCGCCAAGGACGGCCTCTTCCACACCTCGGGTCACCTGCCCTACTACGCCGACACGATGTTCCCGCCGCTGCACGTCGACGAGGAGCGCAACGACGCCGGCGAGGTCACCAAGGCCGGACAGGACTACCGCCTCAAGGCGATGAACTGCCCGATGCACAACCTCATCTACCGCTCGCGCGGGCGCTCCTACCGCGAGCTGCCGCTGCGGCTGTTCGAGTTCGGCTCGGTCTACCGCTACGAGAAGTCCGGCGTCATCCACGGCCTGACCCGCGTGCGCGGCTTCGCCCAGGACGACTCCCACTCCTATGTCACGGCCGAGCAGGCCGGCGACGAGATCCGCCACCTGCTCGACTTCGTCCTCGGGCTGCTGCGCGACTTCGGCCTCGACGACTTCTATCTCGAGCTGTCGACCCGTGACGACTCCGACAAGTTCATCGGCTCCGACGAGCAGTGGGCCGAGGCCACCCGCATCCTCGAGGAGGCCTGCACCTCAACGGGACTCGAGCTCGTCCCCGACCCGGGCGGCGCCGCCTACTACGGCCCCAAGGTCTCGGTCCAGGCCAAGGACGCCATCGGCCGCACCTGGCAGATGTCGACGATCCAGTACGACTTCAACCAGCCCGAGCGCTTCGAGCTCGAGTACCAGGCCGCCGACGGCTCGCGCCAGCGCCCGGTGATGATCCACTCGGCCAAGTTCGGCTCCATCGAGCGCTTCATGGGCGTGCTCGTCGAGCACTACGCCGGCGCCTTCCCGCCCTGGCTCTCGCCGGTGCAGGTCCTCGGCGTCCCGGTCGCCGAGGACTTCGAGCCCTACCTCCAGGAGGTCCTCGACCAGCTCGCGGCCAAGGGGATCCGGGTCGAGCTGGACCGCAGCGACGACCGCTTCCCCAAGAAGATCCGCAACGCGAGCAAGTCCAAGGTGCCCTTCGTCCTCATCGCCGGCGGCGAGGACCGCGATGCCGGCGCCGTCTCCTTCCGCTATCGCAGCGGGGAGCAGAAGAACGGCGTGCCGATCGCCGACGCGGTCGCCGAGATCGTCGAGGCCGTGGAGTCGCGCCGCCAGGTCTGAGCCCACCACGCACGGCCGGTATGCCGCGGGCGCGAGCTGCGCCCGCGGCATACCCCTGTCTGGGGAGGCTCCGCCCCGCGTCATCTGCGCGCCACCGGCCGGTGACTCTTCCGTGACCTGGTGCGGGCACAGATACCGCTCAGGTATGACGCGCGGGGGCGGGCGCCCCGGAAGACTTCTGCCGTGCATCGAGCAGGAGCCGTGGAGATCCACGAGATCAACGAGGACGGCACGACCGGAGCGCCGGTGGGGGCCGGCTGGATCGTGTCGAGGGGCGCCGTCCTCATGCGGGACCCAGGAGCCTCTGCTCGGATGCCGATGCGCGCCGTCGTCCCGGTCACTGCAGGGGGTGGCCGGGACGGGCGGCGCGCGAACCAGGCCAAGGAGATCGAGTGCGTGCGCCTGCACTACAGCGAGGGGCTCGAGGGCTATGTCGCCCTGGAGCTCGCGCAGGAGTGGGACGGCGAGCTCAACACCGAGGTCCTGGCCGACGCGGCCGGCAAGGCCCCCGCTGGGGGCGCCCGCCAGATGGTCGCGGCCAAGGGGATCTGTGACTGGTTCCCACGACTTCCGGGATGCCGTTGAGGGACGGCATCGCGGACGCTGCGTGGGCGATGACGGTCGCCTCGCAGCCGGGGGGAAGGTGTGCCGCGGGCCCGATGGGCCCGCGGCATACCACTGCTCAGGGGCCGACCGGGATGACACGGGTCGGCGCAGGGACACGACAGGGGAGCTGGTGACGATGCGGGGGGCGAGCAGCGAGACTGGGGGGCATGAGGTCTCCCTGTCGCGGCTGTGGCACCCGATGAGCCGGGGCCGCTGGGCGTTCTCGCCCGCTGACGTCCTGGTCGTCGTGCTCTGCATCGCCCTGGACCTCGTGATGAGCTGGGGGCTGACCCAGCCGGTGCGCTGGGGCGGCAGCGTGCCGCCCGGGCTCTTCCTGGTGCTGGTGGTGGTGAGCGCGGTGCCGCTGCTGTGGCGGGCAGTGCGGCCGCTGGGTGTCTTCCTGGTCGTCGTGGCCGCGTCGGTCGCCCTGACGACGGTCTTCTACCAGTACCAGTCCATCGCCGCGCCCCTCGTCGCGATGTTCGCGCTCGTGCGCCGCCGGGAGGACACCATGTCCCGGGCAGCCCTCCCGCTCTCGACGGTCCCCCTGGCGGTCGGCACCTACAACGCCACCGGGCTGGCCGACCGGCCCAACCTCGGGCTGTTCGCCGTGCTCTACTCCGTGTGGCTGGCCCTCGCGGGACTGGTCTACTACCTCGCGGTGCGCGAGCGCCGGACGGCGCGGGAGGCGCGCCTTCGCGAGCAGTCGATCGCCGCCGACGCGGTGCGCGCCCTCGACGACGAGCGCTCCCGCATCGCGCGGGACCTGCACGACATCCTCGCCCACTCGATCAGCGCCATGATGCTCCAGTCGGCCGGGGCCCGCGCCCTGTGGCAGGCCGAGCTGTCAGCCCGCGAAGGTGCCAGCCCGGCCGGCAGCATTCAGGAGGCGAGCGAGGCGAGCGGCCTGGCACCCGCCCCGGACTCCCGGGCCGAGCAGATCGGTGCCGCGCTGTCGGCGATCGACAGCACCGGTGCCCAGGCGATGCGCGAGCTGCACCGCCTGCTCGGGCTGCTGCGCACCCAGGGCAGCGTCGAGGACGAGCAGGTCGGCTATGCCGACCCACCCGGCCTGACCGAGATCAAGAGGCTGGTCGAGACCACCCGCGAGAGCGGGCTCGCGGTCACGGTGGCCGAGACCGGCACCCCAGGCCCGCTCGACCCCTCGGTCGACCTCGCGGCATACCGCGTGGTGCAGGAGTGCCTGGCCAACGCGATGAAGCACGACGGGCGGGGCGCCTCGGTCGACCTCCTGCTCACCCGGACCCAGACCCATCTCGACATCCAGGTCCGCTCCCACCACGGCCCCGAGCACGAGGAGCAGGAGAGCGGTGGCTTCGGCCTGCGCGGGCTGCGCGAGCGGGTCGAGCTGGCCGGCGGCGAGCTGGCGTCCGGGCCCGTCGACGGGACCTACGTGACCACCGCCCGGCTCCCGGTGCGCGCCATGGCGGCCGACACCGATCCGGCGCTGCGGCTGCGCCGGATCTCCAGCGGCACCGAGGACCACTGGTGACGATCACCGTCCTGCTCGCCGAGGACCAGCGCCTCGTCCGCGAGGGGCTCGCCATGATGCTCTCGGCCGAGAGCGACATCGTCGTGGTCGGCCAGGCCGCCGACGGCCATCAGGCCCTCGCCGCGGTGCAGGCCACTCCCGTCGACGTCGTCGTCATGGACGTTCGGATGCCCGGCATGGATGGCATCGAGGCGACCCGGCGGCTCACCGCCGACAACGCCAGCCGACCCGACTCACCGGTGCGCGTGCTGGTGCTGACCACCTTCGACGACGACGCGGTGCTCTACGGCGCGCTCCGCGCCGGGGCCAGCGGCTACATGCTCAAGCACGATGCGTCCGCAGAGCTCGCACCGGCGCTGCGCAGGATCGCTGCGGGGGAGGCGTGGATCGACCCCATGGTCGCGCCGCGGGTGATCGAGGTGCTGCGGCAGATGGCCACGCCCGCCACCGGCGAGCGCCCGACCGTCGACATGCTCACGCCGCGCGAGCGGGAGGTCCTGGTCCTGATGGCCGAGGGCCTGTCCAACCCCGAGATCACCGAGCGGCTCGTGCTGTCGGAGGCCACGGTCAAGACCCACGTCTCGCGCATCCTGATGAAGACCGGCTCGCGCGACCGCGCCCAGGCCGTCGTGCTCGCCTATCGAAGTGGTCTCGTCTCGCCCTGAACCCGTGCCTGAGGGTCAGGGTCCGTGCTTGACTGCGCGCGTGAGCAGGATCATCGTGCGCGAGGCCACTCGCGAGGACGCCTTCGCCGTCGCGGCGCTGCACCTCCAGGACGACCTGGCGAGCGGGGTCGCGCCCCGCCCCGGCTTCCTCGACGAGTTCGCGGCCGCCTGGCTGGCTGCCGCCGAGGGACGTGCGAGCTGGCTCGCCGAGCAGGCCGACGGGCGGCCCGTCGGGGTCGCGACGGTGGCGCGCATCCGCAAGCTCCCCTCGCTGCGCCGGCCGGTCCACGAGTGGTGGCACCTGTCGCTGCTCTATGTCACCCCAGACTGCCGTGGCCTCGGCCTGGGGGAGCGCCTGCTGACCGGCGTCGTCGAGGGGGCCCGGGCGGCCGGCGTCCCCCGGATCCAGCTCACCGCCGTCGACGAGGCCCGCCCGCTCTATGAGCGGATGGGCTTCGGCCGGCCGGCCGAGGGCCTGATGGAGCTGCGCCTGCCGGTGTGAGACGACCCCACGCTTAGGATCGGGCCATGGACCAGCGCCCCGACCAGACCAGCGCCGAGGACGTCGACGGCTTCGCCCGGGTGGAGGACGGTTTCGAGCGGCTGTGGACACCGCACCGCATGGCCTATGTCAAGGGGGAGCGGCCCAGCGCCGACGCCGGGGACGGCTGCCCCTTCTGCGCCGGCCCGACCAGGGCCGATGACGCCGAGGCCCTGATCGTCCACCGTGGCGAGCTGTGCTTCGCGGTGATGAACCTCTTCCCCTACAACCCCGGCCACCTGCTCATCTGCCCCTATCGCCATGTGCCGATGTATGTCGACCTGACGGACGAGGAGACCGCCGAGTTCACGGCGCTGACCAAGGCCGCCATCGCCAGCCTCGAGAAGGCGTCCCGGCCCATGGGCTACAACATCGGCATGAACCAGGGCGCGGTCGCCGGTGCCGGGGTCGCCGCGCACCTGCACCAGCACGTGGTGCCCCGGTGGGGCGGCGACGCCAACTTCCTGCCGATCGTCGGCCAGACCAAGGCGCTGCCGATGCTGCTCGAGGACACCCGTCAGCAGCTGGTCGAGGCCTGGCCCGGGTACAACTAGCCGCCCACCCGCCTCTGGCGTGGCAGCGCGGGGATGGCCCGCGCGCTCGTTACTCTGGTTGCCACCATGCTGAACAAGTACGCCCGCGCCTTCGTCACGAGGCTCTTCACACCCCTGGCCAACCTGCTGATCCGGCTGGGGGTCAGCCCTGATGTCGTCACCGTCATCGGGACGCTCGGCGTCTGCGCGGGCGCGCTCATCTTCTATCCCCAGGGAAAGTTCCTCACCGGCACCCTGGTGATCACGGCGTTCGTCTTCTCCGACACCCTCGACGGGATCATGGCCCGCGCGCAGGACCGTCAGGGCAAGTGGGGCGCCTTCCTCGACTCGACCCTCGACCGCTTCGCCGACGCCGCCATCTTCACCGGCCTCGCGCTCTACTTCGCCGGCCGCGCCGACCAGCTGATGACCGGCATCGCGATCGCCTGCCTGATCTTCGGCGCGATCGTCTCCTATGCCCGGGCCCGCGCCGAGGGCCTGGGCATGACCGGCAATGTCGGCATCGCCGAGCGGGCCGAGCGCCTGGTCATCGTGCTGGTCGCCACCGGGCTCACCGGCATCTTCGACCTGCCACTGGTCGTGCTCGAGGTCGTCCTCGGCCTGCTCGCCCTCGCCAGCCTGATCACGATCGGCCAGCGCATGGCCCACGTCCAGCGCCAGGCCTCGGCCGAGGCCGCCACGCTGGCCGCGACCCGGTCCGAGAGCGTCTGACCCGGGTGGGCGCCGTCAGCGACGCCGTCACCGTCGCCGGCTATCGCCTCGGGTGGCGGGCCGTGCGCGCGCTGCCCGAGCGCGCGGCATACCGGCTCTTCGAGCGCCTCGCCGACACGACCGTGCGCCGCGGCGGCAAGGGCGTGGAGCGGCTGCGCGCCAACTATGCGCGCGTGCGACCGGAGGCGACCCCTGCCGAGCTCGACGCGATGGTGCGCGAGGGGATGCGCGCCTACCTGCGCTACTACTGCGAGGCCTTCCGGCTGCCGGACCTGAGCGCCGATGACCTCGCCGACCGTGTCGTATGCCGCGGGGACGGCCCCGTGCGCGAGCGCCTGGCCCGCGGTGAGTCGACCCTGGCCTTCCTCGGCCACATGGGCAACTGGGACCTCGCCGGGGCGTGGGCGACCGTGCACCTCGGCCCCGTCGTCACGGTCGCCGAGCGCCTCAAGCCCGAGGAGGTCTTCCGGGAGTTCCTCGCCTTCCGCGAGGGGCTCGGCATGACGATCCTGCCGCTCACGGGCGGGCCCAACCCCTTCCCCCTGCTGCGCGAGCACCTCCGTCGTGGCGTCGTGCTGCCGCTGCTGTCCGACCGCGACCTGAGCAACAGCGGTGTCGAGGTCGACCTCTGCGGACACCGGGCCCGCATGGCGGCCGGGCCCGCGGCACTGGCCGTCGCGACCGGCACGCCACTGCACCCCGTGTCCATCCGCCACGAGCGGATGAACGGCACGTGGGGGATCGTGATCACCTTCCACGACGCCGTGCCCGTGCCGGACTCCGGCACCACCCGCGAGAGGGCCGCCGCCATGACCCAGACGTGCGCGGACGTCCTGGGCGAGCAGATCCGCGAGCACACCACCGACTGGCACATGCTCCAGCGGGTCTTCGCCGACGACCTCCAGGAGCGGCCATGAGGATCGGCATCGTCTGCCCCTACTCCTTCGATGTCCCCGGGGGAGTGCAGTTCCACGTGCGCGACCTGGCCGAGCACTTCCTCGCCCAGGGCCATCACGTCGAGGTGCTCACCCCCGCCGACGAGGACACCCCACTGCCGGCCTATGTCACCTCCAGCGGGCGGGCGATGCCGGTGCGCTACAACGGCTCCGTCGCCCGGCTCACCTTCGGGCCCGTGACCGCGGCCAAGGTGTCCCGCTGGCTGGAGCGTGGCCGCTTCGACGTGCTCCACCTCCACGAGCCGGTGACCCCGAGCGTGTCGGTGCTGGCGCTGTGGGCGTGTGATGACGTGCCGATCGTGGCGACCTTCCACACCTCCAACCTGCGCTCCCGGGCCATGCAGGCGGCATACCCGCTGCTGCGTCCCTCCCTCGAGAAGATCAGCGGCCGGATCGCGGTCTCCGAGGACGCCCGCCGCACGGTGACCACTCACCTCGGCGGCGATGCGGTCGTCATCCCCAATGGTGTCAACACCGCCAATTTTGCTGCGGCACAGGCAGACTCGCGCTTCACGGGCACGAGCGACCGGCCCACCCTCGCCTTCCTAGGGCGCATCGACGAGCCACGCAAGGGGCTGCCGGTGCTCGCCGCGGCCATGCCGACCGTGCTCGCCGCCCGCCCCGGCACCCGGCTGCTCGTGGCCGGGCCGGGGGACCAGCGCTCGGCGCACGCCCGCATGGCGCCCGAGGTGGCGGCGGCGACCGAGTTCCTCGGCGCGGTCAGCGACGCAGAGAAGGCCGCGCTGCTCGCCTCGGCCGACCTCTATGTCGCGCCCCACACCGGCGGCGAGAGCTTTGGCATCGTCCTGGTCGAGGCGATGGCCGCGGGAGCGCCGGTGCTGGCGAGCAACCTGGCCGCCTTCGTGCGGGTGCTCGACGGCGGCCGCGCCGGGGCGACCTTCGTCAACGAGGACGTGGGCGACCTCGCCCGTCAGGTGGGCGCACTCCTCGACGACCCGGCCCGCCGCGCCGACCTCACCGAGGCCGGCCGGTCCCGGGCCGCCGTCTTCGACTGGTCGGTCGTGGCGCGCGATGTCATGGCCGTCTACGAGACGGTGGCGCACGCCGGGGTCCCCGAGAGCGAGCGCTTCCTGCGGCGGCGCGGGGAGCGCGGCCGATGACCCGCCTCGAGATCATCGTCCTGGTCGTCGCGCTCGTGCTGGCGGTGGCCTGGCTCCTGTCCTACACCGCGGCGCGGCTCGACCGGCTGCACGGCAAGGTCGAGGGGGCCCTCTCGGCCCTCGACGCCAGCCTGGTCCGGCGGGCCGAGGCCACCCTCGAGCTCGCCAACGCCGGCCTGCTCGACCCGGCCAGCTCGCTCATCCTCGCCGACGCCGCAGCGGCATCGCTCGAGCACACCAACGCACGCGGCGGCGAGGACCTGCTCGACGGCCAGACCTTTGCCGGCCGCGAGCCCGTCGAGTCGGACCTGACCCACGCGCTCGCCCTGGCGCTGACCCCAGAGGTCGTGGCGGTGCTGGGCCGCGAGGCGGGCGATGGTCCCCTCCAACGGGTCAGCGATGCCGGCGTGCGGGTGCAGATGGCCCGCCGGTTCCACAACGACGCGGTCACCGACGCCGTGCGGGTGCGCCGCAAGCCGATCGTGCGCGCCTTCCGGCTGGCCGGCCACGCGCGGATGCCGGCCACCGTCGAGTTCGACGACGAGTTGCCCGCGGCGCTGCGACGCTAGGCCCGCCGCCACTGAGGCGCAGTGGCCACCCCACGACCCGATGACGGGCAGGTGTCCCGGCCAGGTCCGCCATTCACGCAGGTATGCCGCAGGGGCGGCCCCGATGTGGGGCCGCCCCTGCGGCATACCTGCATGTCGTGCCTGTCGGCACTCTCCCCGCGGGGAGGTCAGCGCTTGGTGCCGAAGCTGACGTTGCTCGTCCAGAGGGTGCGGCGCACGACCTTGCCCTTGGAGCTGGAGGCGTCGATGATGTAGCCGCTGCCGTCCCAGATCGCCACGTGGTAGACGTTGCTGCTGTAGCCGGTGCTGCCGCTGTGGAAGAAGACCAGGTCGCCGGGGATGGCCGAGCTGCGGCTGATCCGCTTGACGAAGGCGCGCTGCTGGGCGGCAGTCCGCGGCAGGTACATGTTGCCGCGCTTCTTGTAGGCCGACTGGGTGAAGCCGGAGCAGTCGGCGCCGTAGTAGAAGTTGGTGCCGCCGTAGCGGTAGGGGGTGAGGTTGACGCGGGTCTGGGCCAGTTCGTCAACGGTCGAGACGTAGTAGGTCATCGTCGCCGCGGAGGCGGGCGCTGCGGTGCCGAGCGCGACCGGCGCGATGAGTGCGGCCGCAGCGGCACCGATGGCCATCGTACGGCGGGCGGGGGTGAGGGGCTTGAGAGTCATTGGGGGAGAGTCACTTTGAGTCAGGGGGCACAGAGTTGTCGTGGTTGACCGTGGGGCTTCTGGGGAGTCGCCCGGGTCGTGTCGTCGCCTCGAAGAGAGTGACCGCAGCCCCGCGCCTATGCAAGTCCGTGACCATTGCGAGACCAGCGCGTGATGTGACGGGTGTTAACCAATGTCCGATTTATCGGAGGTTGCCCCGCACGAGCGAATGTGAGGCAGGTCACAGAAGTTTCTTGGCGTCAAGGGACTCTGGCGGTCCTGGGCCGGAGGCGCCCGCCCCGCGCGGGTAGGATTCCTGCCGATCCGCGGCCCCGCTCGCCTCGCCTCCCGTGTGGTGGCCGGCGCAGGGCCCCCCGTCGACCGGTTAGGGAACGCCAATGAGTGGCCACTCCAAGTGGGCAACCACCAAGCACAAGAAGGCTGCCATCGACGCCAAGCGAGGCAAGCTCTTCGCGAAGCTCATCAAGAACATCGAGGTCGCGGCCCGGCAGGGCGGCGGCGACCCGGCCGGCAACCCGACCCTCTATGACGCGATCCAGAAGGCCAAGAAGTCCTCTGTCCCCAACAACAACATCGACAACGCGGTCAAGCGTGGCTCCGGCGCCACCGCTGGCGGCGCCGACTGGGAGAACATCACCTATGAGGGCTACGCCCCCGGTGGCGTGGCGGTGCTCATCGAGTGCCTCACCGACAACCGCAACCGGGCCGCGGCCGAGGTGCGCACCGCACTCACCCGCAACGGCGGCCAGCTGGCCGACCCGGGGTCGGTGGCCTATGTCTTCAACCGCAAGGGCGTCGTGCTGGTGCCCAAGGGCGAGAAGGGTGAGGACGACATCCTCGAGGTGGTCCTCGACGCCGGCGCCGAGGAGGTCAACGACAACGGTGACACCTGGGAGATCGTCAGCGAGGCCACCGATGTCGTCGCGGTGCGCACGGCGCTCCAGGACGCCGGCATCGACTATGACTCGGCCGAGGCGTCCTGGGTCCCCAACCTCCAGGTCCCGCTCGACCTCGACGGCGCCCGCAAGATGATCCGCGTCATCGAGGCCCTCGAGGACTCCGACGACGTCCAGGACGTCTTCGCCAACGGCGACATCCCCGATGAGGTGCTGGCCGAGCTCGAGAACGACGACTGACCGGCCGCACACGGCGAATGCCGCGGCTCCCGGGCGTGTCTGCCCGGTGCCGCGGCATTCTGCTGTGTAGCGTCTAGCCGAACAGGTGTTCGGATCAGCTGGGAGGCGTGCGATGAGGGTTCTCGGGGTCGACCCGGGGCTCACCCGGTGTGGCATCGGCGTCGTCGAGGGCCGTCCCGGCCGGGCCGCCATGGTGGCCGTCGGGGTCGTGCGCACCCCCCATGGCACCGACACGGGCGAGCGGCTGCTCTATCTGCAGACCGAGCTCGATGAGTGGATCGACCGCTTCCAGCCCGACGCGATCGCGGTCGAGCGTGTCTTTGCCACCAACAACATCCTCACCGCGATGGGGACGGCCCAGGCCTCGGCCCTCCCGATGCTCGCTGCCGCCGGCAGGGGGCTGCCCCTCGCGCTGCACACCCCCACCGAGGTCAAGGCCGCGGTCACCGGGTCCGGACGCGCCGACAAGCAGCAGGTCACCACGATGGTCCAGCGCATCCTCGGCCTGGCCGAGGCCCCGCGACCCGCCGACGCCGCCGACGCGCTGGCCCTCGGCATCTGCCACCTCTGGCGAGGCGGCGCCGACGCCGCTCGCGAGGCCGCGGCAGCAGGCACCACCACCCAGACAGGCGCGAGCCGGCTCCAGCAGGCCGCCGCCGCCGAACGAGCGCGCCTGAAGGCGCTGAGAGCAGGTCAGCCGTGATCGCCAGCCTCACTGGCCGGGTCGCCCATGTCGGGCTGGAGCGCGTCGTGATCGAGGTCGGGGGAGTGGGCATGGTCGTCGGCACGCCTCCTCGCACAGCGGCGGCGCTGCGCACCGGGGCGGACGCCACGCTGGCCACCACGCTGGTGGTGCGGGAGGACTCGCTCACCCTCTTCGGCTTCGAGACCCCTGACGAGCGCGACATGTTCGAGACCGTGCAGACGGTCTCGGGCGTCGGCCCCCGGCTGGCCCTGGCCCTCCTGTCGGTCCACGGGCCCGATGACATCCGCCGGGCCATCGGTGCCGGCGACATCGCCGCGCTCACCAAGGTGCCCGGCATCGGCAAGAAGGGCGCCGAGCGCATGTGCCTCGAGCTGCGCGACAGGATCGGTGCGCCGGCCGGCGCTGCGGAGGCCGGCGGGGTGCCCGTGGGCGCGGCCCCGACCGGCTCGCAGCAGCGCGAGCAGGTGCTGGAGGCCCTGACCGGTCTGGGATGGACCGCCAAGCAGGCGGGCGACACCGTCGAGCGGGTGGCAGCCACCTTCGAGACCCCGCCCGCTGTGGCCGAGCTGCTGCGGGCCTGCCTGCGTGAGCTGGGCCGATGACCGGCGGCTTCTCCAGCGAGATGAGCGGTCCCGGCGAGGACTACGACGACGGCTCCTTCGAGGCCACCTCCCGCATCGTCGAGCCGGGCGCCCTCGACGACGAGCGCACCGTCGAGGTCGCGCTGCGGCCCCGGCGGCTGGCCGACTTCCCCGGCCAGCCCCGCGTGCGCGACCAGCTCGGTCTGGTGCTCGAGGCCGCCCGGCGGCGCGGCACCCCACCCGACCATGTGCTGCTGTCCGGGCCCCCCGGCCTGGGCAAGACCACCCTGGCCATGATCGTGGCGGCCGAGCTCGAGCGCCCCATCCGGGTCACGAGCGGCCCCGCCATCCAGCATGCCGGCGACCTCGCGGCCGTGCTCTCCTCACTGGTGGAGGGCGAGGTGCTCTTCCTCGACGAGATCCACCGCATGTCCCGCGCGGCCGAGGAGATGCTCTATCTGGCGATGGAGGACTTCCGGGTCGACGTCATCGTCGGCAAGGGCGCCGGGGCAACTGCGATCCCGCTCGACCTGCCGCCCTTCACCGTGGTCGGGGCGACGACCCGGGCCGGGCTGCTGCCCGCCCCGCTGCGGGACCGCTTCGGCTTCACCGCCCACCTCGACTACTACGCCGCGGCCGACCTCGCCCAGATCCTCCAGCGCTCCGCCGGGCTCCTCGGCATCGAGGCCGACCGCCCTGGGATCGAGGAGATCGCCGGCCGCTCCCGGGGGACGCCCCGCATCGCCAACCGCCTGCTGCGGCGGGTGCGTGACTGGGCGCAGGTGCACGGTCACGAACACGTCGACCGTCCCTCGGCCCGGGCAGCTCTCGAGCTCTTCGACGTCGACGAGCGCGGTCTGGACCGACTCGACCGGGCCGTCCTGGAGGCACTGTGCCGCCGCTTCGCGGGCGGCCCGGTCGGCCTGTCCACCCTGGCGGTGACCGTCGGCGAGGAGGCCGACACGGTCGAGACCGTCGCCGAGCCCTATCTCGTGCGCGAGGGCTTCATGATGCGCACCCCCCGCGGCCGTGCGGCCACCCTCCAGACCTGGGAGCACCTCGGCCTGACCCCGCCCGCCGGGGCCGCCACCCTCGAGACTCTGCCCTTCGAGAGCGACTCCGGCCGCTTCTCCGGCTGACCAGTCCGCCGGCGCCCCCGCAGGCCAGCACCGCGGCATACCCGCCGTCGATCAGCGTGCCGGATTGGGTCGGGCCCGCTGCACGCCGTAAACTCACCCGTTGGTATCGCCTCGTGCCTGCCGTTCCCCTCGTGCCCGCACCTGGGCACCCCACCAGCGGAGGACTGACGCAATGGAGCTCGCACAGCTCGCCATGCTCGCGGTCCCCTTCGTGCTGCTCCTCGGCCTGATGATGCTCTCGCGACGCCGCCAGCGTGAGATCGCCCAGGTCCAGAGCAGCCTGACGCCCGGCGACGAGGTCATGACGACCTCCGGTCTCCACGGGCGGGTGGCCAGCATCGACGGCGACGTGGTCGCCCTCGAGGTCGCCCCGGGCACCGTCCTCCGCTTCGACCGACGTGCCATCGCCACCCGTGGCGCGGCCGGACCGACCCACTAAGGCAGGCTCCCCGACGTGTCCACCGGTACCAAGCGGACCGCGCAGCGCACCCTTGCGCTGCTCGCCGCGCTGATCCTCGGCCTGGCCGGCCTGCTCGTCGGCGCCAACATCTGGGGGACGGGGGAGAGCACGCCCAAGCTCGGCCTCGACCTCGAGGGCGGCACCCAGATGATCCTCGAGCCGGTGCTCGTCGGCACCGACACCGTCAGCGCCCAGCAGCTCAACCAGGCCCGCGACATCATCACCCAGCGCGTCGACGCCAACGGCGTGGCCGGCGCCGAGGTGACCACCCAGGGCGGCCGCAACATCGTGGTCTCGATCCCCGATGTCCCCGACAAGGCCACCGAGGACGCGATCCGCAAGCCCTCGCAGCTGCGCTTCCGCCCGGTCCTGATCGCCCAGCCCGGCACCGTCACACCCGAGCCGACCGCGACGAGCGGCGCCACCTCCTCGCCGACCAGCGGCACGGCCTCGCCGACCACGTCGGCCAAGCCCTCCGCCACCTCGGTCTCCCCGACCACCGCCAAGGGCGCTGTGCCGCAGGCCCTCTCGCGGCCCGCGGCCACCACCGCCACCAGCGCGCCCGCCACCTCCGGCGCCACGGTCACCGCCCCGCCGGCGACCCTGCCCGCCACGACCCCTACCGGCACCGCATCGCCCTCCGCGTCGTCGGGCACGCCCAAGGACGCCTATGACACCGCCTGGGTGACCGACGCGCTGGCCAAGGACTTCATGGCGCTCGACTGCGTCAAGCAGGGCGACACCGCCGACCTCGTCGACGACCCCAAGAAGCCGCTGATCACCTGTGACGCCGACGGCCAGGAGAAGTACATCCTCGGCCCGGTCGTGGTCGAGGGCGACAAGATCAAGGACGCCGCCGCCGGATACAAGGTGCTGCCCAACGGCCAGCAGTCCAACGAGGTCGTCATCGACATCACCTTCAACGGCGATGGCACCAAGACCTATGGCGAGGTCTCCAAGAAGATGGTGGGTCTGCAGGACCCCAACAACCGCCTCGCGACCGTCCTGGACAAGAAGGTCCTGGTCGCCCCCTACTTCCAGTCGGCCATCACCAACGGCCAGGCGCAGATCTCCGGCAACTTCCAGTTCAACCAGGCCCGCGACCTGGCCAACCAGCTCAAGTTCGGCGCCCTCCCGCTGTCCTTCCAGCTCCAGACCCGCACCGAGATCAGCCCCACGCTGGGCTCCGAGCAGCTGCGCTACGGCCTGATCGCCGGCCTGATCGGCCTCGCCCTCGTCGTCGGCTACTCGCTCCTTCAGTACCACGCCCTGGGCTTCGTCACCGTCGCCTCGCTCGTCATCGCGGGGCTGCTGACCTATCTGTCGCTGACCCTGCTGGGGTGGTCGCACAACCTGCGCCTGGACATGGCCGGCGTCACCGGCATCATCGTCTCGATCGGTGTCACGGCCGACTCCTTCATCGTCTACTTCGAGCGCATCCGTGACGAGGTCCGCGAGGGGCGTCCGCTGGTGTCGGCGGTCGAGGCCGGCTGGGCCCGCGCCAAGCGCACGATCCTTGCCGCTGACGCGGTCAACTTCCTCGCCGCCGGCATCCTCTACTTCCTGGCGGCCAGCAATGTCCGCGGCTTCGCCTTCACGCTCGGCCTGACCACCCTGATCGACCTGATCATCGTCGTGATGTTCACCCACCCGATGGTGTCGCTCCTGGCGCGCACCAAGTTCTTCGGCAGCGGGCACCGGTGGTCCGGTCTGGACCCCGAGCGTCTCGGCGCCAAAATCCGCTACGCCGGCCGCGGCCGGGTGACCATCGCCGACCGCCGCGCCGCGTCGGCAGAGGGGAGCGCGCTGTGAGCCGCCCCAGCTTCGCCACGATCGGCAACGACCTCTACACCGGCAAGCGCTCGATCGACTTCGTCGGCAACCAGAAGCGCTGGTACGCCATCTCCGCCGTCATCATCGGCATCGCCCTGCTGGGCCTGTTCGCCCGCGGCCTCAACACCAGCCTCGAATTCCGTGGTGGCTCGGAGTTCCGGGTCGCCGCCACCAGCTCGGACGGGTTCGAGTCCACTGCCCGCGACGCAGTGCGGACCGTCGAGGCCAATGTGCCGGTCAATGTCACCAAGCTCGGCACCGGCACCGTCCGGGTCCAGACCGAGAAGCTCGACGACGCCAAGAGCGCCCAGGTCCGCTCGGCCCTCGCCAAGGCGTTCAACACCGGCACCGACAAGGTCAGCGCCAGCTTTGTCGGCCCGTCGTGGGGTGAGTCGGTCAGCAAGAAGGCACTCCAGGGCCTGGTCGCCTTCCTCGCGGCCGTGAGCCTGTTCATGGCGATCTACTTCCGCACCTGGAAGATGGCCGTCGCCGGCCTGGTCGCCCTGCTCCACGACCTCCTCGCCACCGTCGGCATCTATGCCCTCGCCGGTTTCGAGGTCAGCCCGGCCACAGTGATCGGCTTCCTGACGATCCTCGGCTACTCGCTCTATGACACGGTCGTCGTCTTCGACAAGGTCCGCGAGAACACCTCCGAGGCCTTCGCGAACGGCCGGATGAGCTATGCACAGGCGGCCAACCTGGCCGTCAACCAGACCCTGGTCCGCTCGATCAACACCACGGTCGTGGGCCTGCTGCCCATCGCCGCCGTCCTCGTGATCGGCTTCCTGCTGCTCGGCCCGGGGACGCTGCTCGACCTCGCCTTGGCGCTGTTCGTCGGTATCGCCGTCGGTGCCTACTCCTCGATCTTCATCGCGACGCCGCTGCTGGTCTGGCTGCGCCGCAACGAGGACTCGGTCAAGCAGCTGGCCAAGCGGGCCGCGAAGTTCACCTCGGCGCGCACCCGCGAGGCTGTCCCCGAGGGCGAGGTGGCCGACGCCGCCGTGGCCGGTGCAGGGGGCGCGACCGCTGCGAGCGCGGTCGACGCCACGCCTGGCCGTCAGATCCACCCCTATGCCGCGCGAGGGCCGCGCAACCAGCCCCGCCGCAGCCCCAAGTCGCGTCGCTGACCCCGCCGTCTCGATCGAGGAGTATGCCGTGAGCAACGAGAGCGCGCCCCGCGCCGACGCGCAGGGCCAGGACATCGAGCAGCTCGTGGCCAGCCGGCTGCGCGATGTGCCCGACTTCCCCGAGCCCGGTGTGGTCTTCAAGGACGTCACCCCCCTGCTGGCCGACGGCGCGGCATTCGCTGCGGTCAACCGTCACCTGGCCGACCGCCACCGCGGCAAGGTCGACCTGGTGGCGGGCATCGAGGCCCGCGGCTTCATTTTCGGCGCTGCGCTGGCCCACGAGCTGGGCGTCGGCTTCGTCCCCGTGCGCAAGGCCGGCAAGCTGCCCGGCGCGACGCGCGGCGTCTCCTACGACCTCGAGTACGGCAGTGCCCGCATCGAGATCCACGAGGACGCCTTCGTCGGCGGCGAGCGGGTCCTGGTGATGGACGACGTGCTCGCGACCGGCGGCACGGCCAGGGCCACCTGCCAGCTGCTGGAGGAGGCCGGGGCCGAGATCGTCGCGATCGAGACCGTCATCGAGCTCAGCTTCCTCGGCGGGCGCAGCAAGCTCGGCGGCTACCAGGTCGACACGCTCTACACCGTCTGACACGGAGGCGGCCGCCCACGGAGTGGGCCGTCGCGGCATACCGGCCGGCGGCGTCTAGAATCCGTGCATGAGTCAGGAGCGAGCTCCCCAGCAGCGCGCGACCCCCGGCGCCCGCGGGCGGGCCCGGGCGCGCCTCGCCCTGTTCAGCGGCGCGAAGTCCCAGCGCGCCACCCCCGTGGTCCTCGAGCCGCTGCTCCAGAGCGTGCGGGCCACCCACCCCAAGGCCGACACGGGGATCATCGAGCGGGCCTATGCCGTCGCGGAGGAGGCCCACCGCGGCCAGCTGCGCAAGAGCGGCGACGCCTACATCACCCATCCGCTGGCGGTGGCCACGATCCTCGCCGAGCTCGGCATGACGCCCGCGACGCTGGCCGCCGCGCTCCTGCACGACACCGTCGAGGACACCGACTACTCGCTCGACACCCTCGAGGCCGACTTCGGCCGTGAGGTCGCGATGCTCGTCGACGGCGTCACCAAGCTCGACAAGGTTCAGTACGGCGACGCCGCGCAGGCCGAGACCGTGCGCAAGATGGTCGTGGCCATGGCCAAGGACATCCGCGTCCTGGTCATCAAGCTCGCCGACCGCCTCCACAACGCCCGCACCTGGCGCTATGTCTCGCGTGAGTCCGCGCAGCGCAAGGCCAAGGAGACCCTCGAGATCTATGCCCCGCTGGCCCACCGGCTCGGCATGAACACCATCAAGTGGGAGCTGGAGGACCTCTCCTTCGCCACCCTCTATCCCAAGGTCTATGACGAGATCGTCCGGCTGGTCGCCGAGCGGGCCCCCGCCCGCGAGGAGTTCCTCTCCCGGGTGCGCGAGCAGATCTCGGCAGACCTCAAGCAGGCCAAGATCCACGGCACGGTGACCGGCCGGCCCAAGCACTACTACTCCGTCTACCAGAAGATGATCGTCGGCGGCCGCGACTTCGAGGAGATCTACGACCTCGTCGCGGTGCGCGTCCTGGTCGAGTCGGTCCGCGACTGCTATGCCGTCCTCGGCGCCCTGCACGCCCGGTGGAACCCGGTGCCCGGGCGCTTCAAGGACTACATCGCGATGCCGAAGTTCAACATGTACCAGTCGCTGCACACGACGGTCATCGGGCCAGAGGGCAAGCCTGTCGAGGTGCAGATCCGCACCTACACGATGCACCGCCGCGCTGAGTACGGCGTCGCTGCCCACTGGAAATACAAGGAGGACGCTCTCGCCAAGGGCGGTCCCAGCACCCCTGCGAGAGAAGGGGATTCGGGCGTCGTCAACGAGATGGCGTGGCTGCGCCAGCTCCTCGACTGGCAGAAGGAGACCGCCGACCCGGGGGAGTTCCTCGACTCGCTCCGCTTCGAGATCAACGCGCGCGAGGTCTATGTCTTCACGCCCAAGGGCGAGGTCATCGCGCTGCCGGCGGGCTCGACCCCGGTCGACTTTGCGTATGCCGTGCACACCGAGGTCGGCCACCGCTGCATCGGCGCGCGCGTCAACGGCCGTCTCGTGCCGCTGGAGTCCGTCCTGGAGAACGGCGACGTGATCGAGGTGCTGACGTCCAAGGCCGTCGACGCCGGGCCGTCGCGTGACTGGCTGTCCTTCGTGAAGTCGCCGCGGGCCCGCAACAAGATCCGCCAGTGGTTCTCCAAGGAGCGCCGCGAGGAGATGATCGAGAGCGGTCGCGAGGACATCGCCAAGGTCATGCGCAAGCAGAACCTCCCGATGCAGCGCCTGATGACCGCCGAGTCCCTCACGGCCCTGGCCGTCGACCTGCGCTACACCGACATCGAGGCCCTGTATGCCGCGGTGGGCGAGGGGCACGTCTCGGCCCAGTCCGTCGTCTCCCGACTGCTCGCGAGCATCGGGGGAGAGGCGGCCAGCGACGACATCGCCGAGACCACCGTCCCCACCCGCCCGCTGCGCCGGCGGCCCGGCGACCCGGGCGTCATCGTCAAGGGCATGCCCGACGTGTGGGTCAAGCTCGCGCGCTGCTGCACCCCCGTCCCCGGAGACGGGATCATGGGCTTCGTCACGCGCGGCAAGGGCGTCTCGGTCCACCGCGAGGACTGCACCAACGCCGACGACCTGCGCGCCCAGTCCGACCGGATGATCGACGTGGAGTGGGCGCCCTCGGCCGGCACGCTCTTCCTCGTCCAGCTCCAGCTGGAGGCGCTCGACCGGGCCCGCCTGCTCTCCGACGTCACCCGCGTGCTGTCGGACAACGGCGTCAACATCCTCTCGGCCACCGTGCACACCGCCCGCGACCGGGTCGCCACGCTGAAGTTCACCTTCGAGATGGGCGACCCGAGCCACCTCGAGCACGTCATCCGGGCTGTCCGGCGCATCGACGGCGTCTTCGACGTCTATCGCATCACCGGCGGCAAGCGCAGCTGAGCCAACTGTCGGGCATTAAGTCTTCACTTTCGCCTCGCTCGAGTCGCGCGATCGTGCTCTCCGACTTAAGTTGCACCTATCTGGCCGCCACAGGGGGGGGCCAATGATCTAGGAGGGACTCAATGAAGAGACTCCTCGCAACCGTGTCTTTGGCGCTGGGCGTCCTGGGCATGGCCGCTACCCCGGCTTTCGCCGGTGTTGATGACTGCCCGAGCGGTTCGGTCTGTCGATGGCAGTACGGCAACTACGACGGCAAGCAGGCGACATCACAGATCGACAACCCGGACTACGGCTGTTGGTCAGTCACCTGTGGGAACCAGAGCCGTTGGGATGACGGGTCCACCGGGCTGAACAACGCTGTCAGCTCAGTCTCCAACCACGGCACACGTTGCAACATTAAGTTCGCTGATGGCACGAACTACACCGGAGCGGACGTGTTCTTTGGGAGAGCGGGGACGAACTACCAGTGGCGCGACCCGTACCTGTCGAACGGTGGAGGTTACGAGACCACAGTCGGTGGGGCCCTTCGGGTCAACAGCTTCGACAACCTCACGACTAGCCACAACTTCTGTCCGTGACCCGTTTGACAACAGCACTGAGTGCAGCTGTGGTGGCGAGCACGCTCGCCACCACAGGCTGCTCTAATGCCGCCGGCACCAGCCCCGAACCCACCACGAGCCCAAACGCGTCACGCGACGTCAGTGCCACAGCCACGGTTGATCACCGAGCGGGACAGATCAGACTGCCCATGGACGCCATTGCGCCGACGGAGCGGCAGCTGTGGACCATGGACTACGCAATGGACATGCTCACCCACGACTGCATGGCCGAGGCCGGGCAGGACTACCCCCTGGTCGACTACCGGCAGCAGATCGAGAGACCAGATAGGCGGTACGGCGTCTGGCGGCTTGAGGACGCCCAGGCGTTTGGGTACGCACTTCCCCCGGATGACCCGACGCGCAAGCGGCTCAAGGAGCTCAACGCCGGTGGCGGCACTCCGGAGTGGGACGCGGCATTCAAGACCTGTATCGAGTCCCCGGAGCGAGCCAAGTACTCGCTGCGCGCCGGCAAGGCGCCGCGGGCGGGGATTGACAGCTATCAGACGGCGCTGGCCTCGCCTGAGGGCAAGGCGATCTGGGCGGCCTGGAGCACGTGCATGAAGGAGGCAGGCTTCCAGTCACCGCGCGAGGGCGAGTGGATCGATCCAGCGTGGGCGGACGCGGACACCGAGACCGAGATCCGCACCGCGGTTGCCGACGTCAAGTGCAAGGACCAGCACGACACGGTCCAGAAGTTCGCGGATCTGGAGGCCTCCTACCAACAGCCTGTGATCGACTCGGATGCAGCAGGATTCGCGGCCTACCGCCAGGAGATAGGTCGTGTAGTCGGGCTCTGTGAAGGGGTGATCAGTGAGCACGGCGGATAGCGGAGACGGTGTGCGCCTGGAGCGAGTCATGCACCCCCGCCGCTGGCTAGCCCTGCTGGCCTCCGCGCTGCTTCTCGTCGCGCTCGGTTTCGGTCTAGGAGCCCGGTTCACCTCGCCCAACGAGATTGATGTGCCAGTGGTCGACTCCGTGCGGCCCGTCTTCGCAACGGCCGAGATGCGCTCCTTCGCCGTGGCCGAGTCGGTGACCGGGACCTTTGGCGCCGCGTCAACGGTTGAGGTTGCTGCCTTCAAGCCCCAGGGGACCGAGCGCGCCGTCGTCGACAGGGTCTACGTCAAGGTGGGCGATGAAGTGCGCCCCGGCAAACCCCTTGTGGCCATCTCCGGTCGTCCGCTGATCGCACTGGTGATGGATGTGCCCCTCTCCAGGTCGTTGACATACGGGGACAGGGGGCCCGACGTCCTCAAGGTCTCATCGGCTCTGTCGCAGGCCGGGCTGCTCGGAGGAGCCCCCGACCAGGTCTACGGCCCCGTTCTACGTCAGGCAGTTGTCGACCTGTATGCCGCGGCGGGCTTCACGCCGCCGACTGCTGCTGAGGCCGGGGAAGCTGCGGCGGGCGCCAAGACTGCCGCGCCGCTCCCGGCCGGCAGCAAGATCGAGATATCCGAGATCCAGCCGATCCGGGCCGGATCGCGGGTGGCGGCAGTCCCATCGGCGGGGGATCTGGTCGAGGGCTCTGACAAGCCGTTGCTGACCCTGTCCTCGGGAGCCGGGAAGGTGACGGCCCGGGTGCCCGTCAACAGCCGCGACAGTTTTGCGGTGGGACAACGGGTGACGGTCCAGGTGCCTGGGGCACAGGACACCGCGGTAACCGGGAAGGTCGTGGCCGTCAGCGCCTTCCACGAGGCAGGCGAGAGCAAGTCCCTCCCTGGGTACGACGCCACCATCGTCTTGGACAAGGCGGCGGGATTCGACAGCGGCCAGAGCGTCCGCTGCACGGCCACAGTGGATGAGAGCACGAAGGCGCTTGGAGTGCCCGCGACAGCCGTGCGAGAGGACTCCAAGGGCACCTTCGTGCAGGTCGCCGGGTCTGGTGCAGCCAGCACCCGCGTCCCCGTCCGGATCGGCGCCGAGTCCGATGGATGGGTCGCTGTGACCGGTGAGCCGCTGAAGGCCGGTGACCGTGTGCAGGTCTATCCGTGAACGCCGATCCGGGCGGAGGCCTGCTGAGTCTGAGAGGGGTAGTGCGGGAGTTCGCCGGCCCACCACCGGTGCGCGCGCTCGACGGGGTTGATCTCGAACTGGGTCAGGGTGAGTACCTCGCGGTGCAAGGACCGTCTGGGGCAGGGAAGTCAACCCTCCTCAATGTCATCGGTCTGCTCGACCGCCCCAGCGCGGGTGCCTATGACGTCAATGGGCGTGCCACGGCCGCGCTGTCCGAGCGGGAGCGGGACCGGCTCCGCTCATCGATGTTCGGATTCGTCTTCCAGTCCTCCCACATGCTGCCCGGGCGCACGGTGGCCGCCAACGTCGCGCTGGCGCTCCAGATCCAAGGCATCGAACACGCCCGTCGGGCCGAACGTGTCGAAGATGCGCTGCGCTCTGTCGGGCTGCTGTCGCGGGCCAACGCGCCGACCTTCCAGCTCTCGGGGGGAGAGCGTCAGCGGGCGGCGATCGCGCGTGCGATTGTCGGTTGCCCGCGTGTCCTGCTCGCCGACGAGCCCACGGGCAATCTTGACCATGCCAACGCCACCGACGTGATAGCGCTCATGAGATCTGTTGTCACAGAGGGAATCTCGGTCGTGGTGATCACACACGACGATCGCGTTGCGCAGTCCGCAGACCGCACAGTCCAGCTGATCGATGGACGGGTCCACGGCCACCTGAGGGCCTCATGAGCGTCTCGACAGGGCTCGACACCATCTCGGACGTGCTCAACTCGCTCATGGAGCGGCCGGTGAAGTCGCTGTTGATCGCCGCTGTGTTCGCCCTGGGCTCGGGTGGTTTCGTCAGCGCACTGGGGTTGAGCCAGACGGCATCTCACCAGATCACCCAGAAGCTGACGCCGCGCGACATCGATGAGGTCACCATCCGCGCGTCGGCCGGTGACGGCAACGAGGGCGCGCCGGCTCTGCCGGCGAACGCCAAGAACGCCCTCGCTGCGCTGGAGGGAGTGACCTCCGTCGGAGAGGCCGTGCCTCTCACCAGAGAGACCGCACGCGTCAGCCGCTGGGAGCAGCCCACGTCTGGCCAGGCGAGCGCCAACGCCCCGCAGGCGCTTGGTGTCGACACTAGTTGGCTCTCTCTCAACAGGGTCGTCTCGACTCCCGTGGGGACGCAGTGGCAGCTGCGGGACGCGAACGGTCTGCGGGACCAGGCCCTGGTCGGCGCAGTAGCGGCGCGGCGCCTCGGGCTGGGGTCTCCCGCCCCGGGTGTCTCGGTCTGGGTTGGCGGACGGAGATTCGACGTCATCGGTGTGGTCACCTCGGCGGGACGTCGGCCGGATGTCGACAACGCCGTGCTGGTGTCGTTGAGTGCCGCCAAAGCCATCGATCCGGCAGCGACGCCGGAGGTCGTGGTGCGAACGCGGCCCGGCTACGCAAGTGCGGTCGCAAAGGCCGCGCCGGTGGCAATCAGCGCCACTGCGCCGAGCCTGGTGCAGGTCGATCCGGTCCTGGACCTGTCCAACCTGCGCCGCGGGGTATCCACTGACCTGGACCGGATAGTCGCGATGGCCTCTGGGCTCGTGCTGCTGCTGGCTGGGCTCACCATCGCCAACGCGTCGGTCGTCTCTGTGCTCAACCGACGCGGCGAGATCGGCCTCAGACGGGCCCTCGGCGCCTCGAGGTGGAGCATCGCCCGGCTCTTCCTGCTCGAGGGAGGGGTGACCGGACTGGCAGGGGGCCTGATCGGGCTGCCGATCGGCATGGCCGTGGTGATAGCTGTCGCGGTGGCGCGCGGCTGGACCCCCGTCCTGTCGATGCAGCTGGTGCCACTGGCGCTGCTGACCGGCGCTGTCGCTGGGGTGCTCTTCTCTGCCTATCCCGCCTGGCGTGCGACGAGGATCGAGCCCGCTGAGGCGGTTCGACAACGCGACTGAGGGCAATCAGGGCGACGGCGCGGCATACCTCTGGCGTATGCCGCGCCGACCTGCAAGCCTTGCCTGCCAGGGTGTCGACGCACACCGTGATGGGGGAGAGGCACGTGAAACGGATCGACATCTCACCGGTGGGGCTGGGCAGGGTCCGCTGGCAGCGGTCACCGCTGTTCGAGCTCACGTCGCTGGTGCGTGCCGGTCTGTCGGGGCGGCCTCACCCCGTGGCCGGTGACGTGCGCGCGGAGGTGCTGCGTGCTCTCGCCGACCCCCGGGCTGCGGTCGTCGCCGACCTCGCACCGCCCCGTGGGCGCGGTGCCTTCCCGCTCGTCACCGTCCCACCCGTGCTCGGGGAGGACACCCTGGAGGCGGAGCTCGCCGCGGTGGCGGGGCGGACCCGCGACCAGATCGACGCGGAGCTGGTGCCCCTGACGCGCCCCATCACGCCGCGGCTGCGCCGTCTGCACCAGGAGCAGCGACTGGGCGAGGAGACCGCGCGGGCGCTGCGCCACCTCTGGGACTCGCTGATGGCGCCCAGGTGGCCCGAGGTGCGGCGGGCGCTGCACGAGGACATCGCCGTGACCTGGCGCGGTCGGATCGTCCGGGCTGGCGGGGGCGCTGGCCGCGCTGCACCCCCGCCTGCACTGGACGGCGCCGGGACGACTGGTCGTCGACAAGCCGATCACCGGACACAAGGACCTCGGCGACGACGGCCTGGTGCTGATCCCCTCGGTGATGTGCCTCGACGAGCCCCTGATCGCCCTCGACGAGGCGATCCCCGCGCTGTCGTATGCCGTGCGCCGGCCCGGCCGCGCGCGCCGGGCCCCCAGCGGGGACAGCGCGCAGTCGGCGCTGATCGGGGCGACCCGCTCGCGCGTGCTCACCGCAGTGGGTGAGGGCGCGACCACCACCCAGCTCGCCCGCGGCCTCGACCTGCCGACGTCGACCGGCTCGTCGCACCTCGCGGTGCTGCACTGCGCCGGCCTGGTCAGCCGGTCCCGAGAGGGCAAGTCGGTGGTCTATCGGACCCTGCCGACCCGGTGAGTCCTAGAGCGGCAGGCGCGTGTTCTGGTCGGCGATGACGACCCACTTGCCCTTGTCCCGGGTCCAGGTGAGCGCGAAGAGAGCGTGGGAGGTCGAGGTGACATTGCCGGCCGCGTCGTACTCCTTGTAGACGTAGTCGACCGATGCCCAGGCGGTCTTGCAGCCCTCGACATCGGTGTGGATGACGGTGTTGTCCTGCGTCCAGGTCGTGCTCGAGGCGAACCAGCTCTTGTGGAATGCCATGAACGCGTCCTTGCCGTAGCGGGTGTTGCCGCTGGGGAAGATCAGAACGACGTCCTCGTCGATCGTCGGCTCGAGCTTGGCCAGGTCCCGCTCGCTGAGCGCGGTCAGGTGGGTGTCCAGGGCCTGCTCGAACTGCGCCTGGCACCCGGTGGACTTGCCCTCCGGTGCCGGCGGCGCCGACGGGGACGGCCGAGAGGGTCAGGGCGCCGGCGGCGATGACGGAGCCGGCGACGAGGCGGGAGAGCGTGGCGGGCATGGCGGGTCCTTCCGGTGCGGGGCCCCGGATGGGCCCGGCTGCCGTCACCCAATCGCCGGTGGCGGCAGCCGGCCAATCCTTTCGACCAGGCCCGCAAGGTCCCGTGCGCTCAGCCGCCGAACTCGTCCAGCCCGGCCTGCGCCATCTTGAGCAGGGACTGGGCGGACTCCAGCTCGGACTGGAGTCGGGCGCGCTTGTTGTCGTCGGCGCTCTCGATCTGCTTCTCGAGCTTGGCGACCTTGTCCTGGAGCTGGCCGACGAGGCTGGACGCGCGGGCGGCCACCTCGGGGTTGGTGCGCTGCCACTTCTTGTCCTCGGCCTCGCGAACGGCGGACTCGATGCGGCGCAGCCCCTTCTCGACACGGTCCATGTCGCCGCGGGGCACCTTGCCGGCGGTCTCCCACTTGTCCTGGATGACGCGCAGCTGGGCCTTGGCCTGGTCGAGGTCCTTGACCGGCAGGATCTGCTGGGCGTCGGCGAGCAGCTGCTCCTTGACGGCCAGGTTGGCGCGGTACTCCTCGTCCTCGGCGGCGGCCACCTCGTCCTTGGCGGCGAAGAAGGCGTCCTGCGCGGCCTTGAAGCGCGCCCACAGCGCGTCGTCGTCGGCGCGGGAGGCGCGGCCGGCCTTGCGCCAGCGGTCCATCAGCCGCTTGTATGCCGTGGCCGTCGGGCCCCAGTCGGTGCTGCCCTGGAGCGCCTCGGCCTCGGCGACCAGCTCCTCCTTGGCCGACTTGGCCTCGGCGTGGGTCTCGTCGAGCTGGGCGAAGTAGACCCGACGCGCCTTGTCGAACCGGTTGCGGGCGTGCGAGAAGCGCTGCCACAGCTCGTTCTCGGACGGCTTGTCGAGCTTGGCGCCGCTGCGCTGGTGCTGCTTCCACTCCTCGAGGAGCTCGCGCATTCGGGCGCCCGACTGCTTCCACTGGACCTTCTCCGAGGGCTGACCGGCGATCTTCTCCGCCTCGGCGACGATCCTCTCGCGCTCACCCTTGGCGACCTCGCGGGCGGCGGCGCGGTCGGCCTGCTCCTGCTCACGCTTGGTGGCCAGACCGGCCTCGATCTCCTGGACGCGGGAGGACAGCGCCGCGAGGTCGCCCACGACCTTGGGCTCGGTCGCCTGCTCCTTGAGGGTCTTCAGGCCATCGGCCACCTCGCGGCTGCCGACCTCGGGCAGCTGCATGCGCTGCTGGAGCAGCTCGGCCGAGGCATAGATCTCGTCGTACTTGCGGGCGTAGTACTGGAGGGCCTCGTCGTGGCTGCCGGCGACATAGGTGCCGACCTCACGCTCGCCCTCGCCCTCGCGGACGAAGACCTTGCCCTCCTCGTCGACCCGGCCGAATGCCGCGGAGTCGGAGTGGGGGTGGGCCACCGCCGCGGGAGCGGCCGGAGCGTGCACCACCTTGCGCAGCGCGGCCGGCGAGGGGATGGCGGTCGGCTTCGGCGAGGCCGGGACGGCCGGGGCTGGGACCGGTGCGGCAGGAGCCTCCGCCTCCTCGACCGGGGGGATCTCGGCGCCGGCCATGGCGGGCGCGGCCTCGGGCTCCTCGGGAGCGGGCGTCTCCAGCGACTCCGGTGTGGCGGGCTCGCTGTCACCGGGGATCGTGTCGGGCAGACCCGGCTCCTCGTCGACCGGTGCCGCCTCGACAGGGGGTGCGGCCGCCTCGGTGGGCGCGTCCTCTCCGGAGGGGGTCGCCTCGGCCGGGTCGGCGGTCGGCTGGGTCTCCTGGGTCGCCTCGTCGGCGCTGGTCTCCAGCGTCGGCTCGGCGGCGGCGGTCTCGTCGGGGGTCGGGGTGTGGTCGCTCACGTGAGGGCCCTCATCGTCAGGCCTGGCCCGGGGGCCAGGCGTCGGTGCGCAGTGCCGCCGGAGGCGGCGGTGTCACGGCATACGGCACCGCAACACATCACGACAATAGTCACTCAACCGGTGAATCGGGCAGGAGATAGGCTCTGCCGGTGCTCACCATCGCCTTTCCCGCCGCTGCGTTCGCCACGAACTGCTATGTCATCGCGGCGGGCCCGGGGGAGGAGTGCCTGGTCGTCGACCCCGGCATCGGCATCGAGGAGACCCTGCGCTCGGTCCTGGCCGAGCACCGGCTCAGGCCCGCCGCGGTGCTGCTCACCCACGGCCACGTCGACCATGTCTTCTCGGTGACGCCCGTCTGCGGTGCCGACACCGCGGCATTTATCCATGCTGAGGACCGCTATCGCCTGGCCGACCCGCTGGCGAGCCTCGACCAGGGGCTGCTGGCCATGTTCGAGCAGCAGTTTGGCAAGGCGGCCACCTGGACGGAGCCGAGCAATGTCGTCGAGGTGCGCGACAGGGAGACCCTGACCCTGGCCGGCTTCGACATCGAGGTCCTGCACTCGCCCGGGCACACCGAGGGCTCGGTGATGTTCGGGCTGCCGACCGTGCCCGACGGCATACCCGACGAGGTCGGGGTGACCTCCACGATGGTGACCGGCGATGTGCTCTTCGCCGGGTCCATCGGCCGCACCGACCTCCCTGGCGGCGACAACGCAGCCATGCAGCGCTCGCTGCGCGATGTCGTCCTGCCCCTGCCCAACTCCACCCTCGTCCTGCCCGGTCACGGCCCCGCCTCGACCATGGCCCGCGAGCGCGCCACCAACCCATATCTGCAAGGACTCACCGCGTGAACGCCCCCCGCACCAAGATCGCCCCGCTGTCCGGCTTCCCGGAGCACCTGCCCGCCGAGCGGATCGTCGAGCAGCACTTCATCGACGTCATCCGGCGCACCTTCGAGCTGCACGGCTTCCCCTCGATCGAGACGCGCGCCGTGGAGCCGGTCGAGCGGCTGGTCGGCAAGGGCGGCGACGCCGACAAGGAGATCTATGCCGTCTCCCGTCTCGCGGGCGACGCCGAGGGCGGCGAGGCCGAGCTCGGGCTGCACTTCGACCTCACGGTGCCCTTCGCGCGCTATGTCCTCGAGAACGCCGGGAAGCTGACCTTCCCCTTCCGCCGCCACCAGATCCAGAAGGTCTGGCGTGGCGAGCGGCCGCAGGAGGGCCGCTACCGCGAGTTCGTCCAGTGCGACATCGACGTCGTCGACGTCGACCAGCTCAGCCCGCACTTCGAGGCCGAGATGCCGCTGGTGATGGCCGAGATCTTCGCCCTGCTGCCCGTCGGCCGGATGACGATCCAGGTGAGCAACCGCAAGATCCCCGAGGGCTTCTATCGGGGGATCGGCATCGAGGACGTCGCAGGCACCCTGCGCATCGTCGACAAGCTCGACAAGGTCGGGCCCGAGGCCATCACCGCGATGCTCATCGAGGCCGGCCGCACGCCCGAGCAGGCCGCCCAGTGCCTGGCCCTGGCCGCGATCCGCACCGAAGACCTGTCCTTTGTCGACCAGGTGCGCGCCCTCGGGGTCGAGCACCCGACGCTCGACGAGGGTCTCGAGGCGCTGGCCGCGGTCATCCAGGCCGGCCTGGACAACGCCCCCGGCGCGATGGTCGCCGACCTCAAGATCGCCCGCGGACTCGACTACTACACGGGCACGGTCTATGAGACCCAGCTCGAGGGCTATGAGTCGTGGGGATCGTTCTGCTCCGGCGGCCGCTATGACGCCCTCGCCTCCGACGGCCGCACGACCTATCCCGGCGTCGGCATCTCGATCGGGCTCTCGCGTCTGCTCGGGCTCCTGCTCGGCAAGGGCCTGGTCAGCGCCAGCCGCGCCACCCCGGCCGCCGTGCTCATCGCCGTCAACGACGAGGACTCACGCCCCACCTCGCTGCGCATCGCCACGGCGCTGCGGCAGCGCGGCATACCGTGTGAGGTCGCTCCCAAGCCGGCGAAGTTCGGCAAGCAGATCCGCTTCGCCGAGCGCCGCGGCATCCCGTTTGTCTGGTTCCCGGCCTCCGGCGAGCACGGCGACCAGGTCAAGGACATCCGCACCGGCGAGCAGGTCGACGCCGACGCCGCCGAGTGGACCTGCCCCGCCGAGGACCTGCACCCCCAGCTCATCAGCCACTGGGACGACTGACCCGCAGAACGACGACCACGGTCGCGCGCTGAGCGGCGGTCGTCGCGAGTCGTGAGCACGGCGTTGCGCTGTGGGCGGCGACCGTGGTCGTCACGGTGCGCGGGTATGCCGCCCGCTCACCTAGTCCTGGGGCGGCGGGCGCAGTCCGGTGTCCTTGAGTTCGAGCAGCGCTAGGGCGCGGATGGTCGAGGTGTCGCCGCGGCGCCACGCCCCGGTCGGGTCGTCGGAGATGACCGCGAGCTTGCGCATCGGCTGGTGGGCCATCGCCCGCAGCGCGAAGAGGTCGAGGTCGGCGGCGCTGTCGATGAAGCGCTGGGCGGCGCTTGCCCGGCGGATGAAGCGAGAGCGCAGCAGCGCCCAGACGATCCCCAGCACGAGGATCGGCACGAGGGCAGTGACCCAGCCGAGCAGCAGCGCGAGCCGCTCGACGGAGGTGACCAGCGAACTGCCCGCGTCGTGGAGGTTGCCGCCGACGCCGGCAGCGCCGTTGAACGGCACCCGCAGCTTGTCGCCCACCAGCGGCACGTCGTCGACGGCCGAGGCGGCGTCGCTCATGCGCCCGCTCAGGCCCGTGCCCGCGTCCTGGAGCTGGCGGCCCGGCGCGGCGAGCGCCAGCGTGGAGTCGTGGACCTGACGGCCGACCCAGGCCCAGGCGCCCACCCAGCAGAGCATCCCCATGTCGGAGAGCAGCTGGGCGGTGCGGCGTCCCGGCAGGTCGGCATAGAACCTCATGGTGCCTAGACTCGCACGCGTGAGCGAGCAGACGGCCCCACCGGCGCGGGCGAACGCCCTCGAGCGGGCCGTGCGCGACTGGCTCAGCCACCTCGACGTCGAGCGGGGCCTGGCGGCCAACACGCTCACGTCCTACCGCCGCGACATGGGGCGCTACACGGCATACCTCGCCGGTCGTGACGTGAGCGACCCAGCGACGGTGACCGAGCAGCACATCACCGACTTCCTCGCGCACCTGCGCGAGGGGGACGAGAGCCACCCGCCGCTGTCGGCGAGCTCGGCCGCCCGGACGCTCGTGGCCGTGCGCGGCTTCCACCGCTTCCTCGCGCGAGAGGGCGACACCGACGCCGACCCCGCCGGCCAGGTCAGCCCGCCGACCGCGCCGTCCCGGCTGCCCAAGGCCATCAGTGTCGACGAGGTGGTGCGGCTGCTCGAGGCGGCCAGCGTGGGGGACACCCCCGTCTCACTGCGCGACCGCGCGCTGCTCGAGGTGCTCTATGGCTGCGGCGCCCGCGTCTCGGAGGCCATCGGCCTCGACCTCGACGATGTCGACGCCGACGGGGGACTGGTGCGCCTGTTCGGCAAGGGGTCCAAGGAGCGCGTCGTGCCGCTGGGCTCGTATGCCGCGCAGGCCCTCTCGGCGTATCTCGTCCGTGGGCGCCCGGCGCTGGCGCTCAAGGGCAAGGGCACTCCCGCGGTCTTCCTCAACCAGCGGGGCGGGCGGCTGTCGCGGCAGAGCGCATGGTCGGTCATCACCGCCGCCGCTGACCGGGCCAACCTCAGCGGGCACATCTCGCCGCACACGCTGCGCCACTCCTTCGCCACCCACCTGCTCGACGGCGGCGCCGACGTGCGCGTGGTGCAGGAGCTGCTCGGCCACGCCTCGGTGACCACCACCCAGATCTACACCCTCGTCACCGTCCAGCGCCTGCGCGAGGTCTATGCGCAGAGCCACCCGCGGGCGCGCTGATAGGCTCGGCGGGATGATCGGCGAGAGCCTGACCAACGACACGTCTGGGAGAGCGATGGAACCCTACGAGGGCACCCCCACCCCTGCCGACCTCACCGGCCCGGCGACGCACGCGCAGACCCCTCCTGAGCACGCGGCATACCAGCCGGGGAGCGCGCCCGAGCCCGAGGCGCAGCAGACGCGGACCGAGCCTGAGGAGCAGCAGACCCCGGCGGAGCCGGCCAACGGTCACCTGCCGGGCACCGAGACCGCCGGCGCCGGCCAGGTCGGCCCGACCGGACGGCCGCTGCCCGACTTCCCCGAGCCACCGGCCCTGACCGGCCACGGCCCGGCGCGCATCATCGCGATGTGCAACCAGAAGGGCGGCGTCGGCAAGACCACGACGACGATCAGCCTCGGTGCGGCGCTGGCGGAGTACGGCCGCAAGGTCCTGCTCGTCGACTTCGACCCCCAGGGCGCGCTCTCGGTCGGCCTGGGCATCCCCACCCACCAGCTCGACGTGACCATCTACAACCTGCTCACCGAGCGCGGCCACGATGTGCGCGAGGTCATCCAGCGCACCCGCTTCGACAACCTCGACGTGATCCCGGCCAATATCGACCTTTCTGCCGCCGAGGTCCAGCTCGTCGGCGAGGTCGCCCGCGAGCAGATCCTTGCGCGCGTGCTGCGGCCGGTGCTCGACGACTATGACGTCGTCCTCATCGACTGCCAGCCCTCGCTCGGCCTGCTCACCGTCAACGCCCTGACGGCGGCACACGGCGTGATCATCCCGCTCGAGACCGAGTTCTTCGCGATGCGCGGCGTCGCCCTGCTGGTCGAGACCATCGAGAAGATCCAGGACCGCCTCAACCCGCGCCTGACCATCGACGGCATCCTCGCGACGATGTTCGACTCGCGCACCCTGCACAGCCGCGAGGTCGTGCGCAGCGTCGTCGACCACTTCGGCGAGCAGGTCTTCCACACCGTCATCAGCCGCACGGTCAAGTTCCCCGACGCCACCCTCGCGGCCGAGCCCATCACGACGTATGCCGCGACCCACTCGGGTGCCAACGCCTACCGCCAGCTCGCCCGCGAGCTCATCGCCCGCGGCGGGGCGGCCTGAGCGACATGGGCGAGCAGCCCGTCCTCGACACCGGCGAGGACCCGCAGGCCGACGTGCCCGGCCCCGCGGCATTCCCGCTCGACGAGGCGGCTGTCCCCGGCGGGGTCATCACGCGCCGCGCGGCCAGTCAGACCTTCGAGGTGCACCTCGACGTCTTCGAGGGGCCCTTCGACCTGCTGCTCGGCCTGATCGCCAAGCACAAGCTCGACATCACCGAGATCGCGCTGGCCAAGGTCACCGACGAGTTCATCGCCCACATCAAGGCCGCCCAGGCCGCCGACGACGAGTGGGATCTCGGGCAGGCCTCGGAGTTCCTGCTGGTCGCCGCGACCCTGCTCGACATCAAGGCCGCCCGGCTGCTCCCGCAGACCGGCCCGGCCGACGAGGAGGACCTCGCGCTGATCGAGGCCCGCGACCTGCTCTTCGCCCGGCTGCTCCAGTACCGCGCCTTCAAGGAGGTGGCCGCGTCCTTCGGCCACCAGATGGCCACCGCCGGCCGGCTCACGGCCCGGCAGGCCGGGCTGGAGCCACAGTTCGCCAAGCTCCTGCCCGAGCTCGTCATCAACATCACGCCCGAGCAGCTGGCGATGATCGCGGCCAAGGCGATGATCCCCAAACTGCCGCCGACCGTCGGGCTCGAGCACCTCCACCAGGCCCAGGTGAGCGTGCGCGAGCAGGCCCACCTCATCGGGGCGAGGCTGCGCCGCGACCGGGTGAGTTCCTTCCGGCACCTCGTCGCCGACGCCGACAGCACCCTCGTCATCGTCGCGCGCTTCCTCGCGCTGCTCGAGCTCTTCAAGGAGGCGGTCATCGCCTTCGACCAGGCAGAGGCCTTGGGAGAGCTGACGATTCGCTGGACCGGCGCCGACGAGGACGTCGAGGTCAGCGACGAGTTCGACGAGGACGACGAGCCCGAGGCCCATGCCGCCGACGACGTCGAGGAGGTCGAGCCCGTGACGGCCGACCCCGATGTCGACGGTCCCGACTTCATCCGTGAGGAGAATCCCGATGAGTGACGAGCAGTTGGCGCCGGACCTGCCGGTCGACGAGGCCGCCCCGGTCGAGGGCCTGCCTCCCGCCGGCACAGTTGTCGATGAGGAGCAGGTCGCCTTCGACATCAATGACTTCCCCGGCGGCGCGCGTGGCGCGATCGAGGCGGTGCTCATGGTCGTCGACGAGCCCATCGACCAGGTCGCCCTCGCCTCGGCGCTGGAGCTGCCCGTCGACGATGTCGTCGCGCACCTCCACGCGCTGGAGGAGGAGTATGCCGCGCAGCACCGCGGCTTCACCCTGCGCCAGATCGGCGGTGGCTGGCGTATCTACAGCCGCGCCGACTACGCGCCGGTCGTCGAGAAGTTCCTCCTCGACGGCCAGACCGCCAAGCTGACCCAGGCCTCCCTGGAGACGCTGGCGGTCATCGCCTATCGGCAGCCGATCTCGCGGGCGCGCATCAGCGCCGTGCGCGGAGTCAACGTCGACGGCGTCGTCCGCACGCTCATGGCGCGCGGGCTGATCACCGAGGTCGGCCACGAGGGCGAGACCGAGCACACGGCGATCCTCTATGGCACCACCGACTACTTCCTGCAGCGGATGGGTCTCGACAGCCTCGACGACCTGCCGCCCATCGCTCCCTATCTCCCGGAGGCCGACATGCTTGACGAGCTCGCACACCAGGGGCAGGCGTGACCCCGCCGCGCGGGCGCCGGCCCGCTGGGTCCGGATCAGCCGGCTCCTCCGGCGGCGGCCGGGGCGGTGGCCGGGGCGGCGAGCGCGCCGGGGGTCGTTCTGGCGCAGGGCGATCCGGGGGTCAGGGCCGCCCGGCCCGCGGCCACTCCGGCACGACCAAGCGCAGCCAGCCCACGCGTATGCCGACCCCGCCGTCCCCGGCGGAGATCGACGTGCACGACCCCAACGGCGTGCGGCTCCAGAAGGTCCTGGCCGCTGCCGGCTTCGGCTCGCGGCGCGCCTGCGAGCAGATGATCGCCGAGGGGCGGGTCGAGGTCGACGGCCAGATCGTCACCGAGCTCGGTGTCCGAGTCGACCCCGCGACGCAGACGGTCCATGTCGACGGCGAGCGAGTGCAGCTCGACGAGTCCAAGGTCTACCTCGCGTTCAACAAGCCCGCCGGCGTCGTCACGACGATGAACGACGAGCTCGGCCGGCCCTCGATCGGCGACTACGTCGGCAACCGCCGGGAGCGGCTCTTCCACGTCGGGCGCCTCGACGCCGACACCGAGGGCCTGCTGATCCTCACCAACGACGGCGAGCTCGCGCACCGGCTCCAGCACCCGCAGTACGGCGTGCTCAAGACCTACATCGCCCAGATCCCCGGCCCGGTGCCGCGCGACCTGGGCAAGACCCTGCGCGCGGGCGTCGACCTCGAGGACGGCCCGGTCAAGGTCGACTCGTTCAAGCTCGTCGACTCCAGCCCCGGCAAGGCGCTGGTCGAGGTCGTCCTGCACGAGGGCCGCAAGCACGTCGTGCGCCGCCTGCTCGACGCCGTGGGCCACCCGGTCATCAGCCTGGTCCGCACCCAGGTCGGCCCGATCCAGCTGGGCGACACCAAGCCCGGCAAGATGCGGGCCCTGGGCCGTGACGAGGTGGGCAAGCTCTACAAGGCCGCGGGGCTGTGATGGCCACGCAGTCCGGGTCGATGCGCGTCCACCTCATCGGCAGTGGCCTCATCGGCACCAGCCTCGGTCTCGCGCTGCGGCGGCTGGGCTGGCCGGTCACGCTCGAGGACGCGTCGCCGACCTCGGCTGCGCTGGCCCGTGACCTCGGGGCCGGCGACCTGGGCGACGCGGCGGCGACGGACGCCCCTGCACCGGATGTCGTGGTCGTGGCGACCCCGCCCGACGTCGCGGCCTCGGTGATCGCCTCGTCGCTCGAGCGCTTCCCCGAGGCGACGGTGACCGATGTCGCCTCGGTCAAGGGCGCCGTCCTGCGGGACCTTGCCGCCGCCTGCGTCGACACCGGCCGCTACGTCGGGGCTCACCCGATGGCCGGCCGGGAGAAGTCCGGGGCCATCGCGGCCCGGGCCGACCTCTTCGAGGGCCGTGCCTGGGTCGTCTGCCCCCACCCTGGGGCACCCGATGACCGGGTGGCCCAGGTGCGTGCGCTCGGCGCCGCGACCGGTGCGGCCGTGGTCGACCTGCCTGCCGACGAGCACGACGCCGCGGTGGCAGCCGTGTCCCACGTCCCACAGATCGCCGCGAGCGTCGTGGCCGCCCGGCTCGAGGGTCTGCCGGAGACAGCGGTTGGCCTCGCGGGCCAGGGCCTGCGCGATGTCACCCGGATCGCGGCGAGCGACCCCCAGCTGTGGACCCAGATCCTTGCCGGCAACGCGCCGGCGGTCGGACGGGTCCTCGACGACCTCATCGCCGATCTCCAGCGGGTGCGCGACTCGCTGGGATCCCTTGCCGCAGAGCGCGACTCGCAGCCTGTCGCGGCGCAGGGCGCCCGCGGGACGCTCGCCCGGATGATCGCCGACGGCAACGCCGGCCAGGCGCGCATCCCCGGCAAGCATGGTGCTGCGCCGACGCAGTATGCCGTGGTCTCGGTCCTCGTGCCGGACACCCCGGGCCAGCTCGGCCGGCTGCTCCAGGACATGGGCGAGGCCGGGGTCAACCTCGAGGAGATCCACCTCGACCACGGTCTCGGCATGCCCTATGGCGTCGCCGACATCTCCGTCGTGCCAGCTGCCGAGATCCCCCTGCAAGAGGCCCTCGCCGCGCGCGGCTGGCGCCTGCACTCCTGACCATCGATCGCCCTCGACCACATTAGGATGCACGCCATGAGCGCACCTCTCGTCGTCGCCGTCGACGGCCCCTCCGGATCCGGCAAGTCCTCGGTCTCCAAGGCCGTGGCGACGCAGCTGGGGGTGGGCTATCTCGACACCGGCGCGATGTATCGCGCACTGACCGTGCACTGCCTGCACCACGAGGTCCCGCTTGGCGACGCAGAGGCGATCACGGCCGCAGCCGAGGACTTCCCGCTCATGATCGGCACCGACCCTGACGCGGTCGACGTGCTGGTCGGTGGCCGGAATGTCACCGAGCAGATCCGCTCCTCCGAGGTGTCCTCGGTCGTCTCCAAGGTGGCCACCGTGCCCGCCGTGCGCGAGCTCATGCGCCGGCTCCAGCGCGAGATGATGGACGACATCGCCGAGACCGCCGGGGGAGTCGTGGCCGAGGGCCGCGACATCACCACCGTTGTCTATCCCGACGCCACGGTGCGCCTGCTGGTCACCGCCAGCGAGGAGGCACGACTCGCCCGCCGCTCCAAGGAGCTGCACGGCCACGCCGAGGCGGATGCCGTCGAGGCGACCCGTGACCAGATCGTGCGGCGTGACGCCGAGGACTCCACAGTCTCGCAGTTCACCACCGCGGCCGACGGGGTCATCACGATCGACACCTCCGACCTCGACTTCGACCAGTCCGTCCAGGCCGTCCTGGCCGCGATCCGCTCGGTCCGCCCCGAGGTCTGAGGGCTGGCGCGCCCCAGGTGAGGTGCCCCGAGGACGGGTGCACGCGGCATACCCCGCCGTGAGGGACAATGGGGGGATGAGCAGCGACGTCCCCGAAACTGATCCCACGGTCGAGCGCGCCCTCCGCGTCGGCCTCGAGGACTTCGAGCTGTCCGAGGAGGACCGCGCGCTCCTCGACCTCGGCGACGGGGATCTGGCCGCCGAGGACGCGGCCGGCCCGCTGCCCGTCGTGGCGGTCGTCGGCCGGCCCAATGTCGGCAAGTCCACCCTGGTCAACCGCATCCTCGGCCGCCGCGAGGCCGTCGTCGAGGACGTGCCGGGCGTGACCCGCGACCGGGTCTCCTATGACGCCGAGTGGACCGGGCGCCGCTTCACCCTCGTCGACACCGGCGGCTGGGAGATCGACGCGACCGGCATCCACCTGCGTGTCGCCGAGCAGGCCGAGGTGGCCGTCGAGCTCGCCGACGCGGTCCTGTTTGTCGTGGACGCGACCGTCGGCGCTACCGACGACGACGAGGCCGTCGTGCGGCTGCTGCGCCGCTCCGGCAAGCCCGTCGTCCTGGTCGCCAACAAGGTGGACGACCAGCGCCAGGAGGCCGACGCCGCGGCGCTGTGGAATCTCGGTCTCGGCCAGCCCTGGCCGGTGTCCGCGCTCCACGGCCGGGGCACGGGCGACGCCCTCGACGCGGTGCTCGAGGTGCTGCCGCAGGTCTCGCAGCAGGGCAGCGCCTATGCCCCCGGCGGCCCGCGCCGCGTCGCCTTGATCGGACGCCCCAATGTCGGCAAGTCCAGCCTGCTCAACAAGCTCATCGGCTCCGAGCGGGTCGTCGTCGACAATGTCGCCGGCACCACGCGCGACCCGGTCGACGAGCTGATCGAGCTCGGCGGCAAGACCTGGCGCTTCGTCGACACCGCCGGGATCCGCCGCCGCGTGCACCAGACCCGTGGCGCGGACTTCTATGCATCGCTGCGCACCCAGACCGCGCTGGAGAAGGCTGAGGTGGCCGTCGTCCTCATCGACGCCGGCGAGACGATCGCCGAGCAGGACATCCGCGTCATCCAGCAGGTCATCGACACCGGCCGGGCCCTGGTCATCGCCTACAACAAGTGGGACACGACCGACGAGGAGCGGCGCTACTACCTCGAGCGTGAGATCGAGCGCGAGCTGGTCCAGGTGCCGTGGGCGCCGCGAGTCAACATCTCTGCCCAGACCGGCCGACACCTCGAGAAGCTGGTGCCCGCGCTGGAGACCGCGCTCGACTCGTGGGACACCCGCATCCCGACCGGCCGGCTCAACTCCTTCCTCGGCGAGGTCGTCGCCGCGCACCCGCACCCGGTCCGTGGCGGCAAGCAGCCGCGCATCCTCTTTGCCACCCAGGCCTCCACCCGCCCGCCGCGGTTCGTCATCTTCGCCTCGGGCTTCATCGAGGCCGGCTACCGCCGATTCCTCGAGCGCAAACTGCGCGAGGAGTTCGGCTTCGAGGGCAGCCCCATCGAGGTGTCGGTCCGCGTGCGCGAGCGGCGCCGGCGCGGCTGAGGCGAGCACACGGCATACCTGCACGTCGTGGGGTGCGTCTGGGCCGTCGACACGCCCCCGGATCCACGCGCGACATGCACGGGGCTGTGCGGGGGACCCGATTCGGAGAGTAGGGGGCCCGTGCGCTAATGTTGACTCTCGCGCCCGGGCCTCGTCCCGGGTGCACAACTGAACAACGGGCTGTGGCGCAGTTTGGTAGCGCACTTGACTGGGGGTCAAGGGGTCGCAGGTTCAAATCCTGTCAGCCCGACCGAACTCGTTGGTTTACCAGCGAAAACGCGGTCACCGAGGTGGTGAGAGAGGTCCGAATCGGACCGATGTCACCGCTGGAGTCACCGCAAGATCAGCAGAAGGCCCCGACACCACGCGGTGTCGGGGCCTTTCGCTTGCCTCAAAGGTACCGCCGTCACCGGGCGATGCGGTCAAGCGGGCTATCGACCTGATCATCTCCGGCGACATCGTCACCTTCGAGTACGACCGGTCAGCCGAGCGGATCGTCGGCCGCTGAGCCCGGCTGAGCCCGGCAGAGCCGGCCTGCCTACCCCGACGACGTGCGGCACTCACCGTCAGAGCGTGAGTTCCCGGCCTGAGGCCGCGCGCCAAATGACATGGTCCAGGGTTCGCGGGCTGACCTCGAGGTCCTGCGCGGCAGCCATGACCAACTCGATCGCCCGATCGGTGGTGAGCGCCACGTCGGATCCAAGCGCATGCTGCAAGAACCTCAGGACCATGCGGTCCGGCTTCACCGACGGCAGGCCAGCGAGCAGCAGCAGGTAGGAGTACGTCACACCGGAGCGCTGGCTCGGCAGCTTCTTCCACGCGTCGTGGATGGGGTTGTCCGTGGGCTTGGCTCCGACCGCCGCGACCAAGTCCTCGACGGTGTCGATGTCGTGGTCAACCATGAGCTGGGCGGCCTGCTGGATGACCTCGGCCTTCAGCAGTGCACCGCGTTTCGTGTGCGCAGGCTTCAGGTTGTCGGCGACCGTCTCCGCCCATGCCCGAGCGCCACCGGCCGCGGCCATCGATTGCAGAAGGGCGGCGGCGCCGTCGTTGTGTCCATGGGCTGTCCGATATCGGTTCACCACGTTGACCACTGACCGGTAGTGGGAACCGGTCGAGTAGATCGAGTCGATCAAGCACAACGCGAGACTGCTCGGGTACCCCTCTGGCTCGATCCAGAGCTCCTGCTCTCCGAGTGTGTTCCTGCAGTAGGCCACTAAGGCATTGACGTCCTGCTGGGCGACTGACATCTGCTTCCTCCTGAGCGCCGTGGAGCGACCTCGAGCTGGGCCAACGCTACCGAGCGTCGCGGTGGCATCTGTCGGCGCTCCTTGAGGAGAATCTAACATCGGTGAAATGCCTCTATGAGGAAGGCGTCCTCCCCGGCTACATGAGGCCGGGCGAACGCCCGGCCCGGGTCTAATCGAGGGTCTGAAGAAGTGCCGCGATCAAGACGTGGCCACCCTGATGTGGAGGAGAGATCACCATGCACACGACCCAACTGGACCGGCTCGGCTACGACACGCAGGCCATGGGCCTCATGCCGGGCTTGGATTGCGTGCCGGACCTCGTGGACACCGAGGACGGCCTGACCACGGACTTCGTTCACCGGTCGTTCCTGCAGCTCGCCCAACTGGACGAGCTGGGCGGCGTGAGTGTGCTCGGTGGCTCCGCCGACCGGCACGAGGGCATCCGCTTCGCGCTGGGGGAGGAGATCGACCTCCTCTCGGCAGTGGACCACGTCGGCGACCGCGCGCAACAACAGCGAGCTTGCGAGCTCATCGCGTCGGGGAGGGTCAGCAGCTAGCCGACCAACATGAAGCCCGACAGCTCCGGCTGTCGGGCTTCATGTTGTAGAGGCTCCGGGAATACTCAGTCAGCCGCAGGGCGGTGCCGATCGTCGGGAATCGACGATTCGTGCTGTTGGCGGGTCAACTCGGGCGGTGCCGGACCGGCACTTGCCAAACGGATGATCCACTCTTCGCTCTGGCGGTCCCCCCGATCCAGAGCCGTCACGGCGCCTCGACGCCGGCAGTCCGTGGCTGTTCCCGTCCCCCTCCGACCCGAGCAAGGTGTGGGACCCCCGGAACCGCGATCGGAAGCTCGCTGCGGTCTACCAGGAACTGGCCAATGAGCTCGACATCGCGATGTTCGAGCACGAGCGTGGCCACTCCTGGCGGACCACGAACAACACCCTGCTGTACGACCTGTTGCCGGAGGCGACGCGCATCCGCCTGTTCGGTCACAGCAAGGCAGTCAACCGTGCGAAGTACACCGCTGTGACGACGACCGAGGCCATGGTCGCGGCAGCATCTCCGCTCTATTCGACCAGGCCTGATGTCACTCCAGATGTCACCGCTAGCAGCGTGATGTCACCTGACGAATGATGATCCCTCGTGATGGGGTGGAAGCCCGAGATCGCCGTGGTACCAACGGTTCCCGTCCGCTCACCAGCGTTCACGCATTTCGGACCAGCGAGTCAAGGGGTCGCAGGTTCACATCCTGTCAGCCCGACTGCTGCGAAGGGCCTGTGACCTGCGGAAACGCAGGACACAGGCCCTTCGTCAATCGGCAATTGCCGCCGGGAAGTGGTGCTGACTCGACCTCCTGGCGACGCTGGTGGTGTCAAGGCCACCGCGCGTGGCGGAGTTGGTGCCACTAGGCGGACGAATGATCGACGTGGCGCCAGCACTCACGGGACGACTCGCAGCCAGGACCAGCCGCCACCGTCGCGCACGAGGCGCCAACGCAGGTGGTCGGGCACGGAGAGGTCCAGCCAGTCCAGTGACTCGACCCGGATCCAGATTGCGGCGAAACGCGCGAGGACCGCGGTCTCGTCGTCTGCCTCGGGGTTGCCCGCGGACTGCGTCGCATCCTCCGGGACAGGGGTGCCGGGCACGAGCGGCGAGCGGTAGAGGTCATGTGTCTGGTCGCCGAGGGACTGCCAGACGCGTTGGCGCTCAGTCGGGTCGTGGACGGTCTCGGCGACACCTTCGAGGCGCAGTTGCACCGACCTCGTGTCGTCGTAGAGCGTCATCGCGACACGCGGCTCCCGTCCGATCTCGACCATCTTGTGCGACCCCGCGTGCGTGACGATCAGGAGGCGTGCCGAGTCGGCGTCGAACTCGCGGAGGATGACGGCGCGCACACGCGGCTCGCCGCTCAGCCCCGCCGTCGCGAGGTGTCCCAGGGTGAAGGGAGTGCGCCGGGTCGTGGCCTCGTGCAGCGACTGCCAGACCAGGTCGCGGATCTGCTCGAAGCTCATCATCCAGCCATTGCACCACTGTGGGGCATCAGGCGCCTATGCCACGCGATCCCGCGCCATCTCGACGAGCATCCCGTGCAGTCTCGTGTCGTCGGTCAGCTCTGGGTGGAAGGTCGCAGCGAGTATGCCGCCCTGCCGCACCAGCACCGGCCGGTCACCATGAGCGGCGAGCACCTCGACACCGTCACCGGCCGCCACGATCTGCGGTGCACGGATGAACACCGCACGCAGTGGCCCCTCCATGCCGTCGACAGCGAGATCCGCCTCGAACGAGTCGAGCTGCGAGCCAAAACCGTTGCGGCGAGCGGTGATCCGAAGACCACCGACGGTGTCGAGCCCTGCCAGTGCGTCGGCGTCCTGGACCTTGTCGGCCAGCAGGATGAGCCCCGCGCAGGTGCCGAAGACCGGCATACCCCCATCGACTTGCGTCCTGACGCGGGGGAGCAGGCCGTCGTGGCGCGCGAGCCGGGCGATGGCGGTGGACTCGCCGCCCGGCATGACGAGGGCGTCGAGACCATCGAGGTCGGCCGGCCGCCGCACCAGCCGAGTGCCGGCTCCCGCGGCCTCGAGAGCCCGCACGTGCTCCCGAACCGCCCCTTGGAGGGCCAGGACGCCGACGAGTGGGGCAGTCACCAGCCCCGCTCGGCGAGACGGTGGGGAGCGGGCAGGTCGGCGACGTTGATGCCCACCATCGCCTCGCCGAGGCCCCGGGAGGCAGCGGCGATCTCGGCCGGGTCGTCGAAGTGCGTTGTGGCGCGGACGATCGCCCTCGCGCGCTTCTCCGGGTCGCCGGACTTGAAGATGCCGGAGCCGACGAAGACGCCGTCGGCGCCGAGCTGCATCATCATGGCCGCGTCAGCCGGAGTGGCCACGCCGCCTGCGACGAACATGACCACCGGCAGCCGGCCATCGCGCGCGACCTGGCGCACCAGCTCGAAGGGCGCGGCGAGCTCCTTTGCTGCGACGTAGAGCTCGTCATCGCTCTTGGCGCCGAGCCCGCGGATCTCGCCGCGGATCGTGCGGATGTGCCGCATCGCCTCGGAGACGTCGCCGGTCCCCGCCTCGCCCTTGGACCGGATCATGGCCGCGCCCTCGGTGATGCGACGCAGCGCCTCGCCGAGATTCGTTGCGCCGCAGACGAATGGGACGTCAAAGGCGTGCTTGTCGATGTGGTTGGTGTAATCAGCAGGGGAGAGGACCTCGGACTCGTCGATGTAGTCAACCTTCAGGGCCTGGAGCACCTGCGCCTCGACGAAGTGGCCGATGCGCGCCTTGGCCATCACCGGGATGGACACGGCCTCGATGATCCCCTCGATGAGGTCCGGGTCGCTCATCCGTGCCACACCGCCCTGGGCCCGGATGTCGGCCGGGACCCGCTCCAGCGCCATCACCGCGACTGCGCCAGCGTCCTCGGCGATGCGCGCCTGCTCGGGCGTGACGACGTCCATGATCACTCCTCCCTTGAGCATCTCGGCGAGGCCTGTGTTGAGACGGGTGCGGGTCTGCGGCTGGTCGGTCGTGATCGTCACGGCGAGTCTCCTTGGTCGGGGTCCCCACATCGTTGCCCTCCAACTGGATCATTGGAAGATCCAGAAGCACGCAGTTCGGATGGGCCAGTTTGCTATCGTCTCTGAGTATGCCGCGCACCCCCGTTGACTTCCCCGTCACCCTCGACCGCGGCCTGCCCACGCCGTTGCCCGGCCAGATCGCGGCCGCGGTGCGGGTCGCAGTGGCGGGTGGGACGCTGCGGCCCGGGGACCTCATGCCATCGACGCGCGCGCTTGCGGAGCGGCTCGGTGTCTCGCGCGGTACCGCCTCCGCGGCCTACGACCAGCTGCACGCCGAGGCCTATCTGGAGAGCCGACCGAGGTCGTCTGTGGTGATCAATCCCGCTCTGCGACAGACAAACCCACCGCCCGACGCTGAGGCAGCTCTCGGTCAGCCGGTCACGCCGCCGAGAGCCGTGCCGCCCGCGGGGCGTCTCGGGGGAGGGAGACAGGGCCTGAGCGCAGCCCGCGGGAGCGGTGGGCCACACCCGGCCGTCCTCGACCTGACGCCGGGGCGGGACCGGGTCTCCCCGCTGGCCGATGGTGCGTGGCGCTCGGCGTGGCGGCGGGCAACCCGGGAGTCCGGGGCGGTCGACGCGCTCGACCCGGGAGGCACCCCCGGCCTGCGTGAGGCGATCGCGGCCCATCTGCGCCTGATGCGAGGCATGGCGGTCGACCCGGAGCGGATCGTCGTCACGGCCGGAGCGCGGGAGGGGCTGACCCTCCTGCTCTCGGCCCTGCGGCAGGCCGACGCCGGCGAGCTGCGGGTGGGGGTGGAGGAGCCCGGCTTCCCCGGCCTGCGGCGGGCGCTGCGCCACCAGCATGTCGAGATAGTGCCGGTCCCGGTCGACGAGCACGGCATCCGGGTCGACCGTCTCCACGGCCTGACTCTCGATGCCCTGCTGGTCACGCCGAACCACCAGTTCCCCTATGGCACAGCGATGCCCGCCACGCGGCGGGTTGAGCTGCTCGAGTGGGCCACGGCGACGCACACGCTGCTGATCGAGGACGACTATGACAGCGAGTTCCGCTATCTCGGGCCGCCGCTGCCCTCGCTCTACGACCTCGCCGACGACGGCGTCGCACACCTGGGGACCTTTGCCATGGTCCTGACCCGGGACGTCGGCACGGGCTATCTCGTGCTGCCCCGTCGGCTGGTGAGCCCGGTGCGTGCAGCCCGGTCCGACGCAGGCCACCCCGTGGCGCCAATCCTCCAGCGTGCCGTCGCCACCTATCTCGTCGAGGGCGGCCTGCGACGGCACATCCATCGCAGCCGCAAGCGGCTGGCCGCCGCCCAGCAGGTGGTCGCCGACGCGCTCCCGCGCCTGCCCGCAGCAGTGGACACCGGCCGCCTGCTGGTGGTGGAGCTCAAAGCGCGCGACCGCGACCGTGTCCTTGCGGCAACCAGCGCGCGGGGCGTCCGGCTCGGCGACCTGGCCTCCGGCTGGTCAGGGTCGGCGGGCAGGGAAGGCGTCGTCGCGGCATACGACGGACTGGAGCCCGCAGAGGTGGAGCAGGCAGTCGAGGTCCTCTCGGACGTGCTGCTCAGGCGAGGTCGTGCACGAACTCGCTGAGCTGGGAGAGATTGCGCACCTCGACCATCGGGACGATCCGACGATAGGTGAATGCCGCGGAGTCGCCTGTGCCCCAGAGGTTCTCGCGCTCGGGATTGAGCCAGTAGGCGTGCCGTGCCTCATCGGCGAGGCCGGCCAGGACCTCCTCGGACAGGTATCCGTAGTTGGACCGGGCGTCGCCGAGGACCAGGAGTGAGGTCTTGGGGCCGACGGCGTCGGGATAGCGCTCGACGAACTTCTCGAACGCGCGGCCGTAGTGGGTGCGGCCCGTCACCCAGGTGACGCGTGCCTGCTGGGTCAGCTGCATCACCGACTCTCCGATGCCCTGGCCCGGCTGGAGATAGTCGGTCACCTCGTCGATGTCGTCGACAAAGGCGAAGGCGCGCACGCGGCCAAACTGCTCCTTGAGGGCGAACATCAGCAGGATCGTGAACTGCGCGAACTGCCGCACCGAGCCCGAGACATCGCAGAGCAGCACCAGGTCGGTCCGGTGCGGACGTCGGGGCTTGTGCATCGTCATCATCGGGACGCCGCCGGTCTGCATCGACTCGCGGATCGTCCGGCGGAAGTCGAGCTGGCCGCTGCGGCCGTGGCGCTGCTCCTGGACCAACCGGGTGGCAAGCCGCCGCGACAGCGGATAGATCTCGCGGCGCAGCGCGGCGAGGTCGTCCTTGTTGGCGGACAGGAAGTCGATGCGCTCCAGGGGCGGTCGCACAGCCGACCGAGCGATGCGCTCCTCGCCGAGCTCCTCGGCCACCCGGCGACGCACCTCGGCGTCGACCATTCGCTCGAACCGCGCGATCCGGGCCCGCAGGGTCGTGCGTGCCACCTGCTCGGCGAGCCCGTCGCGGTCCTGCCCGACGCCGAGCATCGCTGCCAGCAGTCCCGACATCAGCGTCTGCGGCTGGACGCGCTGCATCACGTTGAGCCGCGACCAGGACTGCTGTCCCGGCACGCTGCCCGGTCGCCGACCCTGGATCTGGCCGAAGCGGGCGACCGCCTCCTGCACGAGCGCGCCGAGGTCGGTCTCATCGCCGGCGAGCAGCGCATCGGACAGCTCCTCGCGGAAATCGCGCAGGGCGTTGGCGTCGACGGGCTGCTGCCAGGCGTCCGCCAGCCCCGGGGCGGGTGCCTCGTCGCCGGCCTCCGTGATGGCGCCGTCCGCCCCGTCGTCGTCTTCGGCGTCTTCAGCGGCGAGCTGGTGGGCCAGTCCGTCGCCGACGGCGGTGGGGAAGTAGATGTCGAAGATCGTGTCGAAGGCGTCCCGGTGCTGCTGGCGCTTGACGAGCGTCGCGGCATACGCCTCGCGCAGCGTCTCCCGCTCGGCGAGGTCGATATGACCCACCGCGCTCACGGCGTCCAGCGACTCCGACACCGACACGAGCAGGCCGGCCTCGCGCAGGGCGGTGACGAAGCCGAGGTGCCGGTCAAGGAGAGCCATGGGGTATGCCGCGCCCTACTCGGCCGCGTCGGGCAGCGAGAGCTCCCGGCGGGCCCGCTCGTGGTCGGTCGCGTGCTTGAGGACCACGCCGAGCGTCTCGGAGATCGTCGCCTCGTCGAGGTCGGTGCGGCCCAGCGCGAGCAGCGTGCGCGCCCAGTCGATGGTCTCGGCGATCGAGGGGGCCTTCTTGACGTCGAGGTCGCGCAGCGTCGCGACGACGCGGACCACCTGCTCGGCAAGGGCGTCCTCGACGCCGGGCACCTGCGAGCGCACGATCTCCTTCTCACGCTCGGTGGAGGGGTAGTCGAGGTGCAGATAGAGGCAGCGCCGCTTGAGCGCCTCGGACAGCTCGCGTGTCGCGTTGGAGGTGAGCAGCACGAAGGGGCGCCGGGCGGCCTTGACCGTGCCGAGCTCGGGGATGGTGACCTGGAAGTCGGAGAGGACCTCGAGGAGGAGGCCCTCGACCTCGACGTCGGTCTTGTCGGCCTCGTCGATGAGCAGCACCGTCGGGTCCTCGCGCCGGATCGCGGTCAGCAGCGGCCGGGTGAGCAGGAACTCGTCGGTGAAGATGTCGTCGTGGGTGGCGTCCCACTCCTGACCGTCAGGGGCGGCCTGGATACGCAGCAGCTGCTTGCGGTAGTTCCACTCGTAGAGCGCGCGGGCCTCGTCGAGCCCCTCATAGCACTGGAGCCGGACCAACTCGGCCCCCGCGACCTTGGCGACCGCCTTGGCCAGCTCCGTCTTGCCCACACCGGCCGGGCCCTCCGCCAGCAGCGGCTTGCCCAGGACCGAGGCGAGATAGACGGCCGTGGCGGTGGCGGGGGAGGCCAGGTAGCCGACCTCGCCGAGCCGGTCGACCACGTCCTGCGGCGAGGAGAAGAAGGCGGGGGAGGCATCGATGGTCGCGGTGGTCACCCGTCCAGCCTATGGCGAACGGCGAGGCCTGCGGTGTGCGGTCCATCCCAGCGCATAGGCTCGTCCCGTGGCATCTCAGGGGACACCGGGCGATCCGGGCATGCGGTCGGACGCGTCCGTGCGCCCGTCGGACCGTGTCTGGACCCTGCCCAACGCACTGTCCATGCTGCGGCTGCTGCTCGTGCCGGTCTTCCTGTGGGCCCTGTTCACCAGCCGCGACGGGCTGGCCATGGCCGTGCTGATGGTCTCGGGCGCCTCCGACTATTTCGATGGCAAGATCGCGCGCCGCTTCGGCCTGGTCTCCCGGATGGGCCAGCTGCTCGACCCGATCGCCGACCGCCTCTACATCCTCACCACGATCTTGGCCCTCGGCTGGCGCGAGATCATCCCCTGGTGGCTGGTGGGGCTGCTCCTGGCCCGTGACCTGTTCATCGTTGTGCTGGCGCTCATCGGCCGGCGCCACAAGGTCACCGACATCGCCGTCCACTTCATCGGCAAGGCCGCCACCTTCAATCTCCTCTATGCCTTCCCCCTGCTCCTGCTCGGCCACCCCGACGGCCTCGATGTGTCCTGGGTGCTCCCGATCGCCTGGGCGTTCGCCTGGTGGGGCCTGGCGCTGTACTGGGTCGGCGGCCTGATCTATGCCGTGCAGCTGCGCGACGCGATCCGCTCGCGGGGCGCGTCTCCGGTGGGGCGGTCGGCATGAGACGCCCCGATCAGTCGATGACCCTCCTCACCGGCTTCATGGAGCGGCCCCTCGACCCGAGCTATGCCGCGGCCGCCGACGCACGTGAGGCAGCCGGTATGCCGCGTGGCACCAGCTCGCGCACCCCTCTCGTCGTCATCACGGCAGTCCTGCTCGGCCTGCTGTTCTCCGTGGCCGCCGCCACGCTTAACCGCTCCCTGCCCGGCACCGCCACCGCGCGGGAGGAGTTGGCCGCCCAGGTGGCCGCCAGCCAGGCGGCCGCCGACCGGCGCCGCGCCGCGGTCCAGCAGACCCAGGCCGAGATCGACCGGGTCCGGGCCGCCCAGCTCGCGACCGCCAACCAGGGCGCGCTGACCCAGGAGGTCGCCGCCCTGGAGCTGCGGGCCGACGCCGTGGCCGTGACCGGCCCGGGGATGGTCCTGACCCTCGACGACGCCCCCGGGGGAGCCGACTCGGCCGACGGCGACCCGCGCACCGGCGCCCAGGCCGACGGCAAGGTGCTGGCGCGTGACGTGCAGCTCGCGGTCAACGGACTGTGGGCAGCCGGCGCGGAGGCGGTCGCGGTCAACGGCCAGCGGCTGTCCGCCCGCTCGGCCATCCGCTTCGCCGGCGACGCGATCCTGGTCAACTACCGTCCGCTCGCCCGGCCCTATGTCATCTCCGCGATCGGCGACCCGGGCCGGCTGCCGGCCGACTTCGCCGAGGGGCCGGGAGGCAGCTATGTCCAGGCCCTCGCCGACAGCTTCGGGGTGCAGGTGAGCACCAAGCGCTCCGAGAGCCTCACCCTGCCCGCCGCCCACATCACGACCGAGCTGGCCGAGCCGACGGGAGCGCCCACAGGCGCGGCCGGCAAGGCATCATTGAGCCCCAACCCCACCCCGGAGGACCCATCGTGATTCCCGCACTCGGCCTGCTCGCCGGCGTGCTGATCGGCATCTTCTTGCAGCCGGACGTGCCCGTCTGGCTCCAGCCCTATCTGCCCATCGCCGTGATCGCCGCACTCGACGCCGTCTTCGGCGCAGTGCGGGCCGTGCTCGACGGGATCTTCAACGACAAGGTGTTTGTCGTCTCCTTCCTCTCCAACGTGGTGGTGGCGGCATTCATCGTCTTCCTCGGCGACAAACTGGGCGTGGGGACCCAGCTGTCCACCGGTGTCGTGGTCGTCCTCGGGGTGCGGATCTTCTCCAACGTCGCCTCGATCCGCCGACACCTGTTCAGCGCATGAGCGAGCCGACCCCCGACGAGCGGGCCACCGAGGTCCACGACCCCACCCTTCCCGAGCGCGGGGTGACCGGCCGACGTGCCTGGCAGACGCTCTTCCGGGTGGCCCGCCCGCGCGCCACCCGGGCCAACATCTTCGCCGCCCTCCTGGCCCTGGCGCTCGGCTTCGCCCTGGCGACCCAGGTGCGCTCCACCACCAACGCCGGTCTGGAGACGCTGCGGGAGCCCGAGCTGATCCGCATCCTCGACGACGTCAACGAGGAGGACCAGCGCCTCCAGGCCGAGCAGCGCACCCTCGAGGCCCAGCGCGACCGCCTCCTCAGCGGCCAGGGCTCCAGCGACGAAGCCGTGCGCTCCGCCCAGGAGCGGGCCCGCAGCCTGGGCGTGCTCGCCGGCACCACAACGGCCTCCGGGCCAGGCATGACCATGACCATCCCGGATCCCAGCCACCAGGTGACGGCCGCCAATCTGCTCGACGCCCTCGAGGAACTGCGCGACGCAGGTGCGGAGGCGGTGCAGATCGGGTCCGTCCGGGTCGTGGCGAGCACCCACTTCACCGACGCCGAGGGCGGCGTCTCCATCTCGGGCAAGCTCGTCGCCCCGCCATATGTGTTCACGGTGATCGGTGACCCGGCCACCATGTCGGCCGCGATGGACATCCCCGGCGGGGTACGGGAGTCCATGCGCCGCCTGGGGACCGAGGCGACGATCGTCAGCAAGCGCAGCCTCACCGTGACCGCATTGCACCAGCCGATGGCCCGTCGCTACGCTCGCCCGGTCCCGAGTCCCTCGCCCACATCGTCCTGACCGGGCGCTAGCCTGTGGCCACACCATCCGCACTTGTTGAAGGAGCGTCATGAGCGACCTGCAGTACCCCGATGACCTGCGGTACACCGAGGACCACGAGTGGGTGCGAGCCGGCAACGATGGCACGGTGCGCATCGGCATCACGGCCTTCGCCCAGGACGCGCTCGGCGATGTCGTCTATGTCAGCCTCCCCGGCGTGGGCGACACCCTGGCGGCTGGTGACTCCTGCGGCGAGGTCGAGTCGACCAAGTCCGTGAGCGACATCTACTCGCCGCTGGCCGGCGAGGTCACCGCTGTCAACGACGCGCTCGAGAGCTCGCCTGAGCTGGTCAACACCGACCCCTATGGCGACGGCTGGATGTACGAGCTGCAGATCGAGGACGCGGCTGCGCTGGACGCGCTGATGGACTCCGCGGCATACACCCAGAGCCTGAGCTGAGACCGGGGTCGCCCGCGCGCCCCATCGCCACCAAGTCGTCTAGGGTGGACCCGTGCCTAACGGCACGGGTCCACCAGATCTATCGGAGGGATGCTGACCATGAGCGACATCGAGCGTGATGGACGCGACGAGCCCCGTGAGTCCTCGGGGCCCAACACCGCGCGCCTGACCGGCATCCCGTCCGCCGACGCCGTCGAGGCCGGTGCCGAGCTCGACATGTCGATCGCCCGCGCCAACCAGGCGACCGTCGACGCGCTGCGCGCCGGCACCGCACTGCTCGTGGTGCTGCGCGGCCCCAACACCGGTGCCCGCTTCCTCCTCGACGACGAGGAGGTGACCTCGGGTCGTCACCCCGAGAGCGACATCTTCCTCGACGATGTGACCGTCTCCCGGCGACACGCGACCTTCCACCGCGAGGGCGACAGCTTCAGCGTCAGCGATGCCGGCTCGCTCAACGGCACCTATGTCAACCGCGAGCGCATCGACACGATCACCCTCCAGACCGGTGACGAGGTCCAGATCGGCAAGTTCCGCCTGGTGTTCTACGCAGGGAAGGCCTGAGCCACTCCCGTGCCTGGCCGACGTCGCGGCTCGATGACCATCGGGTCGGTGCTGAAGAACCTGCAGGACGAGTTCCCCGACATCTCGATCTCCAAGATCCGCTTCCTCGAGGCGGAGGGGCTCGTGACGCCCGAGCGCACGCCGTCGGGCTATCGCACCTTCACTGCCAAGGATGTCGAGCGGCTGCGCTTCATCCTCACGGCGCAGCGTGACCGCTTCTGGCCGCTGAAGGTCATCCGCGAGGCACTGGACGCGATGGACCGCGGCCTGACCGATCCCGGGGCCGCCCTGGGCGAGCGGCCTCGCCCTCCCGCCCCCGCGGACGACCCCGACCTCCCCGGCGCCGAGGCCCTGGCCGCTCCGCCCGAGCTGCGGCTGACCCGGGCCGAGCTGATGGACTCGGCAGGCCTGGACGACCGCGCGCTGGAGTCCCTGATCACCTTCGGGCTGCTGCGCGCCAGTGCTGACGGCCACTTCGACGACGCCGCCCTCGCGATCGCGCACGCCTCGGCCGCCCTGGCCAGGTTCGGACTGGAGCCGAGGCACCTGCGCCCCTTCCGGACGGCCGCCGACCGCGAGATCGGCCTGGTGCAGTTCGCGGCCGGGGCGCCGCGTGCCAGCGAGGAGGAGCTCGCGGCCAGGACCGCCGAGGTGCTGAGGCAGTGCCTCGCCCTGCACACCGCCCTGGTCAAGGCCGGGCTGCGCGCCGGCTCCTGAGCCGTCGAGGCAGTAGGGCGCCGGGGATGTCGGCGCCCGCCGGGTCCGGGGTAGCGTGGAGAGCGTGAAGCCGCTCGATGTCCTCGGTGTCCGAGTTGAGATGCCCACCAACCAGCCGGTCGTCCTCCTCCAGGAGCGCGGCGGAGACCGCTGTCTGCCGATCTGGATCGGGGCCGCGGAGGCCACGGCCATCGCCTACGCACAGCAGGGGATAGACCCGCCCCGCCCGCTCACCCACGACCTGCTCAAGAACGTCCTCGAGGCGCTCGACCACGAGCTGACCCAGGTGCGCATCGTGGCACTGGAGGAGGGGGTCTTCTACGCCACCCTGGTCGTGGACGACGATGTCGAGATCGACTCCCGGTCCTCCGACGCCATCGCCCTCGCGCTGCGCACCGGCACGCCGATCGTGGCACCCGAGGAGCTGATCGAGAGCGCCGGTGTGGCCCTCGACGCCGACACGCAGGAGTCTGGGGCCGAGGACGAGGTCGAGCGTTTCAAGGAGTTCCTCGATCATGTCTCCGCCGCGGATTTCGAGAACCCGGAGGCCCCCGAGGGGCGCGACTGAGCACAAAATCAAACCGTCATCTAGACCTTTACTGTTACTGATGTGACGACGACACGCCGATATCGAACCGTCAGGGGTTAATTGACGCGGAGGTGTCCGGAGTCCTACCGTCGACCCATCAGGTCCAGTTACGGTCGTGTAGTTACACGCCCGTGCACCGCAAACGGAGGCAGCAGTGAACGCAGGCATCGAGGCTCGCGAGACGGTGACGGTCCCCGTCGCCGCGCAGGGGCTGCTGTTCACCGACGCCCTGCCCGAGCTGAGCGAGGACATCGGCTACCGCGGGCCGACGGCCTGCAAGGCGGCCGGCATCACCTACCGCCAGCTCGACTACTGGGCGCGCACCGGTCTGGTCGAGCCGTCCGTGCGCAGCGCGACCGGCTCCGGCACCCAGCGTCTCTATGGCTTCCGCGACATCCTCGTCCTCAAGGTCGTCAAGCGCCTGCTCGACACCGGGGTCTCCCTCCAGCAGATCCGGGTCGCCATCCAGGCCCTGCGCGACCGCGGCGTCGAGGATCTCGCCGGCATCACCCTCATGAGCGATGGCGCCTCGGTCTATGAGTGCACCTCCGCCGACGAGGTGATCGACCTGGTCCAGGGCGGCCAGGGCGTCTTCGGCATCGCCGTCGGCCGGGTCTGGCGCGAGGTCGAGGGCGAGCTGTCCGAGCTGCCCAGTGAGCGCACCGAGGACGCGGCCATCGCCTCCGGCGACGACGAGCTGAGCCAGCGGCGCCGCTCCCGGCTCGCCTGACCCGCACACCGCTGCGACCCGCCACCGACTGGTGGCGGGTCGTCCCGTTTGTGGGCTCCCCACCTGCGGTAGATTGACTGGCGCTGCTCACCCCGCGTGGGAGAGTCCCCGGCCAGCCGGGGCGCCGAAGGGGCAAACTCCCCGGAACCTCTCAGGCACCCAGGACCACGCGGATCAGGCACCTCTGGAGGCGGGCGTCCCGCTGTCGACAGAGGGGGAGGCGTCCAGCTCGTGCCCGCTCGACCCAGGAGCCTCATGACCTCCCAGCAGTCTGCCCCCGGCCTGCCCGACTTCGCCGGCCGCCACATCGGCCCGCGCCCGGGTGACCTCACCGACATGCTCGCCGCGGTCGGCCGCGAGAGCCTCGACGCGCTCACCGACGCGGCCGTGCCGGCCGCCATCCGGGCCCAGCGCGCCCTGGCGATCGAGCCGGCCGCCTCCGAGGCCGCCGTGATCGAGGAGCTGCGCGAGCGGGCGGCCAGGAACCAGGTCGTCACCTCGATGATCGGCCTGGGCTACTACGGCACACTGACCCCGGCCGTCATCCAGCGCAATGTCCTGGAGAACCCGGCCTGGTACACGGCATACACCCCCTATCAGCCCGAGATCTCCCAGGGCCGGCTGGAGGCGCTGCTCAACTTCCAGACCGTCATCAACGACCTGACCGGTCTGGACGTGGCCGGCTCCTCGCTGCTGGACGAGGCCACCGCGGCGGCCGAGGCGATGACCCTGATGCGGCGCAGCAGCAAGGCGGCCGTCGACGCGGTCCTGCTCGTCGACCAGCACGCGCTGCCGCAGACGATCGCCGTGATGCAGACCCGGGCCACCCCGCTGGGCATCGACCTGGTGGTGGCCGACCTCGCAGGCATCGACGGGGCAGAGGCGCTTCGTGCGGCCGCCGGCGGCCGCGAGGTCTTCGGTGTGCTGGTGCAGTACCCGGGCGCCGACGGCGAGCTGCGGGACTGGCGCTCCCTCGCCGAGGCCGCCCACGAGGCCGGTGCCCTGGTGACGGCCGCCGCCGACCTCCTCGCCCTGACCCTGGCCACCGAGCCGGCCGCCTGGGGTGCCGACATCGCGGTCGGCAGCGCCCAGCGCTTCGGTGTCCCCATGGGATTCGGCGGCCCCCACGCGGGCTACATGAGCGTCCGCAAGGGGCTGGAGCGGTCCATGCCCGGGCGCCTGGTCGGTGTCTCGGTCGACGCCGACGGCGCCCCGGCATACCGGCTGGCCCTGCAGACGCGGGAGCAGCACATCCGCCGGGAGAAGGCCACCTCCAACATCTGCACGGCGCAGGTCCTGCTGGCCGTCATGGCCTCGATGTATGCCGTCTACCACGGCCCGGAGGGCCTGCGGGCGATCGCGGCCCGGGTCCACGGGGCGGCCCGCTCGCTCGCCGAGGGCCTGCGCGCCGGCGGCGTCGAGCTGGCGACCGAGCGCTACTTCGACACCGTGACCGCCACTGCGCCCGGCCAGGCAGACGCCATCGTCGCGGCGGCCCTTGAGCACGGCGTCAACCTGTGGCGTGTCGACGCCGACCACGTCTCGGTGAGCGTCGACGAGACGACCGTCGACGCCGACCTCGAGGCCGTGTGGGCCGCGTTCGGCGTCCCTGCCGGGGCGCCCGTCGCGGCGGTCGAGCCAGAGTGGGGGGAGGGGCTGCGCGCCAGCGACTACCTGACCCACCCCGTCTTCCACAGCCACCGCAGTGAGACCGCCATGCTGCGCTACCTGCGCCGGCTTGCCGATCGCGACTTCGCGCTCGACCGCGGCATGATCCCGCTCGGCTCGTGCACGATGAAGCTCAACGCGACGACCGAGATGCAGGCCATCACCTGGCCGGAGTTCGCCGACCTGCACCCCTTCGCGCCCGCCGATCAGTCGACCGGCATCCGCCAGATCATCGACGAGCTGTGCCAGTGGCTGTGCGACATCACCGGCTATGACGCCGTCTCGCTCCAGCCCAACGCGGGCTCCCAGGGTGAGCTGTCGGGTCTGCTGGCGATCCGTGCCTACCACGAGGCCAACGGCCACACGGGTCGCAACATCTGCCTGATCCCCGCGAGCGCGCACGGCACCAACGCGGCCAGTGCCGTCATGGCCGGGATGAAGGTCGTGGTGGTCAAGACCGCGCCCGGCGGCGACATCGACATGGACGACCTTCAGGCCAAGGTCGAGACCCACCGCGACGCGATCGCGGCGATCATGGTGACCTACCCCTCGACGCACGGCGTCTTCGAGGACACCATCTCCAAGCTGTGCAGCCTGATCCACGATGCGGGCGGCCAGGTCTATGTCGACGGCGCCAACCTCAACGCGCTGGTCGGTCTGGCCCAGCCCGGTGCCTTCGGTGCGGATGTCTCCCACCTCAACCTGCACAAGACCTTCTGCATCCCGCACGGTGGCGGGGGGCCGGGCGTCGGGCCGGTGGCGGTGCGCTCCCATCTCGCACCGCACCTGCCCAACCACCCCCTCGCGGACGAGGCGGGCCCCGCGACCGGTGTCGGCCCCGTCTCGGCGGCGCCCTATGGATCGGCCCTGATCCTCCCGATCTCCTGGGCCTATGTGCGGCTGATGGGTGGCCTAGGGCTGTCGATGGCGACCCAGGTGGCCGTCCTCAACGCCAACTACATCGCCGCCCGCCTGCGCGAGCACTACCCGGTGCTCTACTCCGGGGCCGAGGGCATCGTCGCCCACGAGTGCATCCTTGACCTGCGCGAGATCACCAAGCGCAGCGGCGTCACCGTCGACGATGTCGCCAAGCGGCTGATCGACTATGGCTTCCACGCGCCGACGATGTCCTTCCCTGTGGCAGGCACGCTCATGGTGGAGCCCACCGAGAGCGAGGACCGTCGGGAGCTGGACCGCTTCTGTGAGGCGATGATCGCCATCCGCCAAGAGATCGCGGCCGTCGAGGCGGGCGAGGTGGCCGCGGCCGACAGCGTCCTGCGCCACGCGCCGCACACCGCCCGCACCCTCGTCGCGGACTGGGATCACCCCTACGACCGGGCGACGGCCGTCTATCCCGGCGACGTCGACCCCGTGGACAAGTACTGGCCGCCGGTGCGCCGCATCGACGGGGCCTATGGCGACCGGCACCTGGTCTGCTCCTGCCCGCCGCCAGAGGCGTTCGAGGGCGAGACCGACTGACTCGCTCGGCGGCCGAGCAGCGCAGCGCAGCGCTCGAGGCGCGGCGGCCGAGCAGCACAGCGCTCGAGCCTGAGGGCGCCCTCCGGACCGGGGGGGCGCCCTCAGGCGGCGTCGGTGCCCTCGCGGCCCGCATCCGTGGCGTCGTGGCTGGCGTCGGTGCCGTCGTGGCTGGCATCCGTGCCGTCGTGGCGCACGCGGACACTCGAGCCCTGAGGGGTCTTGGCGACCTCGATCTGCACGGGGATGCGCAGGCGCAGGTCGCCGACGTGGCTGACGACTCCCACCGCCCGGCCGCCAGACCGGAGCGTGTCGAGCACGGCCATGACCTCCTCCAGGCGCTCCTCGTCGAGCGTGCCGAAGCCCTCGTCGATGAAGAGGGTCTGGAGGTCGAAGCCGCCTGCCTCCTCGCGCACCGCGTCGGCCAGGCCGAGCGCCAGGGACAGCGAGACCATGAAGGACTCGCCACCGGAGAGGGTGGAGGTGTCACGGCTGTGGCCGGTCCAGCGGTCTCGGACCGCGAGGCCAAGCCCGGCCCGGCTGCGCCGGTTGGCCGGGGTGTCGTCGTATTCGAGCTCGTAGCGGCCATCGCCCATCGTGGCCAGCCGCTCGTTGGACAACGAGACCACGCGCTCGAGCCGCGCGGCCAGCACATAGGTCGACAGCGCCATCTTGCGGACGTTGTCGCCATGGCCCTGGGTCAGGTCGGCGAGGGCGCTCAGGGCGTGGGACCGCTCCTGAGCCGGGCCCAGCGACCCCACCTGCGCGCGGATCCGGGCCGCCTGGCTCTGCGCACGGGTCAGTGCCTCGCGCGCAGTGGTCTCCGCGGCCTTGGCCTGGAGGTGGGCGCGCTTGGTCTCTCGGAGCCGCTCCGTGGCGGCCGCCAGGTCGGGCTCGTCGGCAGCCATCGCAACCGCCACCTCGGCGTCGGCCAGCACATCCTGGGCCCGGGTCCACTCCCGGTCGTAGGCGCCGATCTGCTCGCGCAGGCCGGTGCGCTCACGCAGGGGGAGGGCAGCCTCCAGCGCCGCTGCCTCGTCGTCAAAGTCGTTGTCGCGCAGCACCTCTCGCAGCGCCACGGCACGCTCCCGCAGGGTCGCGGACGCAGTCTCGCGGGTCTGGTGTGCGGTGAGGAGCCGCTCGACGGCCGTGACCGTGGACGTGTGCCCCCGGCGCACGCCCGCAAGGGCCGCGGCCAGCGCGGTGAGCGCCTGCCCCGCCTGGGTGAGGCCGGCGCCGATCGCGGCGGCGCGCCGGTCACGAGAGCCGTCGGCGTCGAGCCCTGCTGCCGAGCCCAGCGCCTCGATGGCCTCGCTGACAGCTGCGCGGGCGGCGGCCTCGTCGGGGACGGCGACGCAACAGCAGTCGCCGCGGTGCTCTGCGAGCTGGCCTCGGAGTCGCAGCAGCTCCTGGGTGGTGGATGCTGCGGCCGCATCGAGGCCCTCGACGAGCTGGGAGGTGCGGGTCTGCAGGGCGGTGACCTCGGCTGCCGTGGCGCTGGCCTCGTCACGCGCGCGCCCGAGCGCCGCCGTCGCCAGCGACAGCTGGCCCGCGGTCTCTGTCAACGACTGCACACGCTCGGTCGCCTCGGCCATTGCCAGGGTGAGCTCTGCGTCGAGTGGCCCCTCGCCGAGCCGGCCCACAAGCGTCTCGACCTGCGACTGGTCTCGGGCCAGCGCCGCGCAGGCGCGGGTGTGGCGACTCTCGGCGTCGGCGCGGGCGCCCTCGGCGGCCTCGATCTGCTCGGGCGTGACACCCGAGTGGCGCTGGGCAGGTGTCGGATGCTGGGTGGACCCGCAGACGGGGCAGGGGCAGCCGTCGTCGAGGGAGGCGGCAAGCTCACCGGCCATGTCGGCCAGCCTGGCCTCCTGGAGGCTGACGAGCTGCTCGCGGGCGGTCGTCCAGACCTCGCGGGCGTGCTCGGCGGCCAGCCCTGCACGAGCGGCCGAGTCGCGGGCCTCTGCCAGCTGGGCCAGCAGGGAGGTGCGCTCGGCGAGTGAGGCCAGCGCCGACTTGGCGGAGACCAGTGCGAGGGCTGCCTCGCGGGAGCGCTCCGCGGTCGCGCTGTGGGCGGCGATCTCGTCGGCGATGGTACGACGTCGGGACTCCAATGCCTCGAACGTGCTTGCCGCAGAGAGGATCTCGTCGGCGTGCCCTGCCCAGGTGTGGGCCTGCTGCGCGGCTGCGGTGGCGGCCCGCCCAGCGAGGAGGATGGGGTCGCTGTGGCTGCGCGCAGCGCCCAGCTGCTCAGCGAGAAGGGCAGCCGTGCCGGGCGTGAGGGTCACGGGCTCGGCGAGGAAGGCAGCCGTTTCGGGCGAGAACGTCGCCAGGTCGCCAGTCATGTCGGGCGAGAGGGTCGCAGCGGCGGCGGTGAGGTCGACGCGCTCGGCAAACTCCGCGGTGAGTGTCGACAGGGCCTCGAGGCGGGCCGTGGCAAGACGCTCGCCGGCGTCGCTCGCGTCGTCTGAAGCCGCCCGCTGGAGACCGATCGCCGCGTCGCAGCACGCAGACCGGTCGGCGGCCTCGAGGCGGGCCCGCAGGGCATCTGTCGCCGCCGCGCCCTCGGCCATCTCGTCGAGCAGCAGCGAGGCACGGCGGCCGCGCGTCTGGAGCTCGGCGGTGCGCCGCGCCGCGGACTCCTGGGTCGTCGCCGTGGCCTCGTCGAGCGACGCAGCGTCGAGCACGGCCTGAGCGAGCCCGGCCAGCTCCTCGAGCTGGCCGAGGGTGCCGTCGAGGGCTGCCGGGATCTCGGCGATCGGAAGCCCGGTCCAGTCGGTGTCTGCCACGGGGGGCGTCTCGCGCAGCGGGTCGGCATCGACGCTGTGGGGCAGCGCGGCCAGACCGTCGCCCAGGGAGCGCAAGGCCTCCTGGAGCCGTGCGGACTCGGCGCGCACCTGCTCGGCGGCCGCACGCCGCTGCTGACCCAGCCATGCCTCCACATCGGTGAAGCCAGAGACATCGAAGAGCCGCTGGAGGAGCTGCGCGCGCTCGTCGGCACCGGCACGCAGGAAGGCGGCGAAGTCGCCCTGGGGCAGCATCACCACGCGGGCGAACTGGTCGCGGCCGAGCCCGATCACCGTGCGGATGACGTCGTCGGCCTCGCCATGGCGGGTGGCCAGCGTCGACCAGGCGGACCCGTCATGCTCCTCGAGATGGACGGTGGCGGGGACGTCGGTGCCCCGGCCCGGACGGGTGAATGCCGGGCTGCGCGTGACCCGCAGCCGCCGCCCGGAGGAGGTGAAGTCAAGCGTGACGACCGGCCTGGTGCCGGGCTCGGCATGCTGGGAGGCCAGCGACCGAGCGGAGCGATCGCCGGGCACATCGGCAAAGAGGGCGAAGCAGACCGCGTCGAGCAGGCTGGTCTTGCCCGCGCCGGTGGGCCCGTGGACCAGGAAGAGGCCCGCGTCGCTCACCGCGTCGAAGTCGATGTCGACGCGGTCGCGGAACGGACCGAAGGCGCTCACCTCGAGCGAGTGGATCCTCATCTCAGGCGACACCCCTGTCGTGGCGGCGGCCATCGGCGGACGCCGCAGCGTCGCCGGACCTCAGCCCATCGCGCCCGACGCCGCCCTCACCGTCGCGCCCGGCCCGCTCGAGCCGGGAGCGCTCGATGGCCTCGCGCAGCAGCCCCCGCTCGGTGGGGGTGGCCTCGGCGCCGCCGCGCACGTGGGCGACGAAGTCACAGCAGACATCGAGCGGGCTGCGGGCAGCGACCCGGGAGGCATAGCTGGTGATGGGTGTCGCGGCGCCCTGTGGGTCGAAGGACAGCGAGAGCGTGTGGGGGAAGCGGCGACGCAGCTGCTCCATCGCACCCAGCGGCCGGATCGGATCGGTGAGCACGACCTGGCACCACGCGTCCTCGGCATGGTCGTGCTCCCGGCTGCCGAGCAGATCGGCGAGTTCGCCGCGCAGCACCGCCAGCCGGCGGTGCACGGGCGCCGCCACCGCCTCTGCCTGGGCCGGGCCCTCGCCCACGGTCACCAGCCAGGAGCCCTTGGTGTGGGCCGCCTCGCCGAACGACATGGCCACCGGCGAGCCGGAATAGCGGGCGTGCTCGGCGACCTGCTGCGGGCCGTGGATGTGGCCGAGCGCGACGTAGTCGACATCACCGAAGACATCTGTCGGCACCGCGCTGACACCTCCCACGGAGATGTCGCGCTCGGAGGAGCTGGTGGTCGCACCGGTCACGAACGCGTGGGCCATCACCACCGCCGGGCCGCCCCGTCGCTCGCGGTCGGCCTGGACCCGCTGCATGGCGGAGCGCAGCACGCCCGCGTGTGTGCGGTCGGCCGACCCCAGGGGCCCGGCGGCGGCCTCGGGCTCGAGATAGGGGAGGGGATAGACGGCGACGCCGCCGACCTCGACCGGGCGGCCGATGTCACGCACATCGGTGCGGATGTGCAGACCGGCCCGCTCGAGCAGGCCGGAGCCGAAGCCGAGCCGGATGGTCGAGTCGTGGTTGCCGCTGGAGACGATGACCGTCGCGCCGGTGTCGACCAGCCGCTCGAGGGTGTCACCGAGGAGGCGCACGGCCTCGGGCGAGGGGAGCGCCCGGTCATAGACATCGCCGGAGACCAGGACCGCGTCCACCTGCTCGGACCGGGCGGTCTCGACCAGGTGGTCGAGGAAGAGCTCATGCGCAGGAGCCAGCCCGACCTGGTGGAACGAGCGTCCCAGGTGCCAGTCGGAGGTGTGGATCAAGCGCATACCCGAGAGGCTAGGAGAGAGGTCCGACAGTCGAGTGGAGGCAGGACGGCGCGCCCCGCATGGCCTGTGTCATGATCGACGGCGTCGAGGTCACCGGCGGTCCTGGTGGCCGCCTCCGACAAAAGGGGATGACCGACGTGGGCGCAGAGGTCCAGGCAGCCAGCTATACCCGTGAGCAGCGCCAGCGCTATCGAGAGAAGGTGCGCCAGAACCTCGACGTCTTCGAGCGGATGCTGGCCGAGAGCGCCTTCGAGATGGCCCGGCCGATGACCGGCATGGAGATCGAGCTCAACCTCGTCGACGAGGGCTGCCAGCCCCATTTCCACAACGCCGAGGTGCTCGAGGCGATCGCCGACCCCGGCTATCAGACGGAGCTGGCCCAATACAACATCGAGCTCAACGTCGACCCGAGGCCCCTGCCCGGGGACTCCGCCCTCCAGCTGGAGGAGGACCTGCGGCATTCGCTCAACGCCGCCGACGCCAAGGCCCAGGAGGTCGGCTCGCGGATCGTCCCCATCGGGATCCTGCCGACCCTCATGCCCGAGCACTTCCAGCAGGAGTGGATCAGCGACAACCTGCGGTATGCCGCGCTGAACGACTCGATCTTCGTGGCCCGCGGCGAGGACATCGCCATCGACATCGAGGGCCCGACGGGGGAGCGGCTGCATGTCTTCGCCGACTCGATCGCGCCCGAGTCGGCGTGCACCTCGGTGCAGCTGCATCTCCAGGTCGCCCCGCGCGACTTCGCCCGGCACTGGAACGCCGCGCAGGCGCTGTCCGCGCCCCAGCTGGCGCTGGCCGCCAACAGCCCCTTCTTCTTCGGCAAGCACCTGCACGCCGAGACGCGCATCGAGCTGTTCACCCAGTCCACCGACACCCGCCCCATCGAGCTGCGCAACCAGGGGGTGCGGCCCCGCGTCTTCTTCGGGGAGCGGTGGATCACCTCGATCTTCGACCTGTTCGAGGAGAACGTCCGCTACTTCCCGGCGCTGCTGGCCGACACCACCGACGAGGACCCCGTCGCAGTGCTCGACGCCGGCGGGGCACCCGAGCTGGCCGAGCTGCGGCTGCACAACGGCACGATCTACCGGTGGAACCGGCCCATCTACGACATCGTGGGGGACCGGCCCCATCTGCGCGTCGAGAACCGCGTGCTGCCCGCCGGGCCCACGATCATCGACGTGCTGGCAAACGCCGCGTTCTACTACGGCGTGATCCGGCGGCTGGCCGCCGACGACCGCCCCGTCTGGACCCGGATGAGCTTCGCCGCCGCAGAGCAGAACTTCCGCACCGCCGCGCGGCAGGGCCTGGAGTCCCGCCTCTACTGGCCCGGCTTCGGCGAGCTCGCCAGCGACGAGCTGGTGCTGCGCCATCTGCTGCCGCTGGCCAACGAGGGGCTGGAGGACTGGGGTGTCTCGCAGGCCGTGCGCGACCGCTATCTCTCGGTGATCGAGGGCCGCTGCACCACGGGCGTCAACGGCGCCCAGTGGCAGGTCGAGGCGGTCCGCCGACTGGAGGAGCGGGGGGCAGACCGGGCCACCGCGCTGTCCCAGATGCTCGCGGCATACATCGAGCGGATGGACACCAACGCCCCCGTGCACACGTGGGAGCTGCCCTGACCCGATCCGGGGCCCGGCGCGCGCACCGCGCCGCTAGGATCGCGCCGTGACCCAGCTCGTCGGCGCCCTGCGGAGCGCTCTCGGCGTGGTCGGGTATGCCGCGCGCCTCCTTGCGCGGCACTGGCCCGGTCTCGTGCTCATCTATCTCCTCGGTGCGGCCGCCCACAACGGTCTGCTCTGGGCGGCGGTGGCGATCAGCTCGTGGAGCCCGTTCGTCGCCGGCCTCGTGCTGCCGCTGGTGCCCATCTCGACGCTGACCGCCCTGATCCTGGCGCTGCGCCACCTCTCGCCCTACCTGCCCGCGGTGCATCGCGGGATGCTGGCCAGCGAGGACGGCACCGGGGTCGTGGGCTCCCCGACCCGGCGCCGTCTCGCGCTGCTGGCCTCGACGCTGATCCCCTTCCTGACCGTCTACACCTCACAGGGCTACCTGAAGGAGGACGGCCAGGCCTTCGTCAACGCGGCGGTCACCGACGAGTTCAACTCGGGCTTCAGTTTCTGGAACCTCGACATCAACACCGACCGCACGGTGATGGCGACGGGCTGGGCGTTCGCGGCCATCGTGCTGATCGCCTTCGCCCTGCGCACACTGCTCGACCGACTGGAGATGCCGAGCAAGGCGCCGGGCTGGGGGCTGCTCGCCGGATATCTGGAGGTCTTCTGGGTCTTCTTGCTGGCCAAGACCTTCAGCGGCTACCAGTACCAGATCTGGGCGTGGGTGCGCGAGCGCCGCTTCAGCCAGTGGTGCCTGGACACGTGGGCCTCGCTCGTCGAGCTGATGGGGCCGGTCGGCAAGCCGGTCGACCGGGCGGTCCAGTGGTTCTGGGGCGCGCTCGGCGAGGCCGACGCGATCGTCGTCATCCCCGTGGCGTGGCTGACGGTGGGCGCGGTCGTCTATGGCCAGCGGCTCGTGCGGCCGGAGCGGGAGCCGGTCGAGCGTCCATGGGCCCGGGCCGCGACCCGCGTCCCGGCACCTGTGCGCCGGGCCGGTGCGGAGGCGACCGAGTCGGTGCGCTCGCGCTTCTCCGCGCTGGTGGACGGCCTGCGGTTGCTCGCCGTCGCCGGGCTGGGTCCCATGCTGCTCTTCTGCCTGGTCTTCCTGCTGGCCCGCCAGGTGGAGTATGCCGCGCAGGAGCTCATGCGGCTGGCCGTCGGCCCGCGCGATGCCAACACCGCGCTGGCCTTCGCCCCGCACCGCAACATGGTCGCGCGAGGCTGCTACACCGTCGTGCTCGTGGCGCTGCTCGGCGCCGCCATTGACCGGATCCTCGGCGGGTCTCAGCCAGCGGGCGACAGCTCGAAGAAGGCCGCGTCCGGTGGCGTGAACCAGACGACCAGTCGCGCCGGCGACGCCGACGCGGGCATCGACACATAGACATAGCGGTCATAGGCCGGCGGGCGCCTGAGGTCCTCGGGCGCGGGCGTGGAGTCCTTGGTGACCGCGATGCCGGGTCCGGGCGACTCGATGCTGTCGCACAGGTCGAGGGTCGAGGTGCCGGTCTCGAACATCTGGAGGCCGGGGGAGTAGGGCCGGCCGGCCGCGTCGCGGATCTCGCCCTGACACCGGATATAGGCGGTCGGCTCGGCCTCGACGCGCAGGGTCAGCCGCCACAGCGACTGCCCGGCGGGCACGGTCACGGCGCGCGGCTGCGCGCCCGGATGGTCGAGCACCTCCGAGGTGACCCGGCGGGTGTCGACCACCCGCAGCCGCACACGCGCGTCGTGCCAGCCCTGGGCGTCCTCGTAGTGGTTGGTCAGGGAGGCGCGGCCGTCGGCGACGACCTCGATCCGGTCGCGCGGCGCGGCATCCCACCAGTATGTCCCGACCCGCTGACTGCTCAGGCCGAGGGCCAGCATGAGCGCGAAGGGCAGGGCGACCAGGGTGCGGGCGTACTGCTGCCGGAAGCCCCGCCTCGGGGCCGTGCTGCTGCTCATCGGGCGAGCCCGTCGGAGCGCGGCGTGTCCCGGCCGACCTTGACCGGGTCCTTGACGGCGCGCCAGCGGGTGACCTGCTCGGGGGTGATCCCCAGGTCGATCACGGCCGCGTCGTCGCCCCGCCCCTGCGCGTCACCCAGGGAGTCGCTGCCGGCGCGGGAGACCAGCAGGGTGGCGCCGGGCAGGTGGTCAGTGGCCACCTCGAGGTATGCCGTGCACTTGGTTGGGATGCCGGGATTGGTTGTGGCGCAGGAGATCCGAGAGCGGCGCGAGGTCGGATAGGCCCGCCCGGTGGTGTCCCGCAGCTCGGCATAGGACAGCGAGACGTTGTCCTCGCGCGGGACTGCCGTGAGGTCCACGACCACCCAGAGCGTGGGGGAGACCAGCACGTTGTTGTCCGGGGGCACGATCTGCCGGGCGCCATCCACCCTGGTCGCCCGCACGGCGGCATACCGCAGCTGCGCGGTCTCGCCGACCGCCACGTGCCGCTCCCAGGCACGGTAGGCGCGGTTGGTGTCGGGGAGCAGGTCGGTGATCACGCGGCCGGTGGACAGCGCCGCGACGACGAGGGCGGCGGTGCCCAGCTGGGCGGTGCGGGGGCGCCAGACGCTCATGCCGGGCCCAGCTCGGAGAGGGGGAGGCGACCACGCGCGACAACGACCGGGTCGCGCCAGCTCAGCTGCTGGGTGATGGAGTCGGGCCGGTGGGTCAGGTCCCGGACCTGCACCGTGAGCTCCTGGGGGAGCGGCGCGCCGGGCTGCTGCTCCCAGACCATGGCCAGCTGGTAGGGGATGCCGGGGGCAAGCCAGTCGACGGGGCCGCCGTCGAGCACGTTGATGACATAGGGCGCAGGCTCCTCCTGGGCGGGGCGCTCCGTGTGGGTGCCGCTCACGAGCCCCGGCGCGTCCTCGAGCCGGACGCTCTCCTTGAGGACCTGGGGCTCCAGCGGCTCGTCGCCGACGACCTTGGCGTCGACGGCCAGGAGCAGATAGCGGCCGGGCGTCTTGCCGATGCCCGGCACGGCCAGATCGGTGCCGTGCTTGGCCTTTGCCACCGTCAGCACGAGTGGCCCGGTGGTGACCGGCTGCTCGGCGACGACGGCCTTGGGCGGGTCGGCCGGGGCCTGCTCCAGGCCCCCGAACAGGCCCGAGACCAGCAGCGCCGCGAGGAAGGCGATGACACCGAGCTGGCGGATGCTGCGCGTCCCCAGCCACGACCGGCCGCGCCCCGTGAGGGCACGGAGGGGCGCGCTGTCCCGCCCCGGCGTCGTCTCCACGGTCGAGATCCTAGACCGAGAGGGAGTGCTGTCGGGGGAGTCTGAGGGCAGGGGCGGTCAGGGGCTGTCGACGGGCTCGTCGTCCTCGGCGTCGGGCAGGAGCGGCGTGCGGTTCCAGGTGTGGATGGCCGGCCAGCTGCGGTAGTACTCCAGCACGCTCACCGAGCCCGCGTCGAGCTGGAGGCTGGCCCCGAAGCGCGGTGCCTGCTGGAGGAAGACGGCTGCCAGCACCCGGAGGCAGTGCCCGTGCCCGACGAGGGCGACATCGCCGGTGCGCAGGGCCGGCAGCACGCGCGCGACCACTCGGCTCGCACGCGCAGCGACCTCCTCGACCGTCTCGCCCGGGGAGTCGTCACCGGCGGGCACGCCGTTGGTGAAGACATTCCAGTCGTAACCGAGCTCGGCGCGGATCTCGTCGGTGGTGCGGCCCTCATAGCCGCCGTAGTCCCACTCGAGCAGGTCGCGGTCGATCTCCGGGTGCAGGCCCGCCAGCCGGGCGGTCTCGCGGGCGCGCTGAAGCGGGGAGGAGAGCACCAGGGACCAGTCGTAGTGCCGGATCAGATGACCGGAGTGGCGCGCGAGCGCCTCGCCCCGGCGCGTGAGCGGGATGTCGGTCTGGCCCGTGTGCCGTCCCGTGCGCGACCACTCGGTCTCGCCGTGCCGGAGGAGGACGAGCTTGCCGGCTGACGGCGGTGCGGGCTGCTGGATCGACTCGGTCACCCGCCCACGATAGGTGGGCAATAGGCTCCGTGGCATGCCACGGCACATCGCCTTCCTGCGGGCCGTCAATGTCGCGCCCAGATCTGTGCGCATGGAGCTCGTGCGCGCCGCCCTGACCGACGCCGGCTTCGACGAGGTCGCCACGCACATCCAGAGCGGCAATGTCGCGGTGACGACACCGCTTCGCAGTCGCGCCAAGGTCGAGGCGGCAGTCGCCGAGTGCCTCTCTGCCGCAGCAAAATTCGGCATCCAGGTGATGGTGCGCAGCCCGCGGGAGGTGACCGACCTCCTGGCGCAGGTGGACGGCATGCCGGATCTGGTGCCCGGCGGTGGCCGGCGCTATGTGCTCTTTGCGCGGGAGCCGATCGCGCCCGACGTCGCCGAGCGGCTCCACGCCTGGGAGCCCGAGCGTGAGGCCGCCAGGGTCCTCGGCCGGGATGTGCTGGTCGAGCTCGGCGTGGACTTCCACAAGGCTCGACTGACTGCGGCCAGGTTGGAGAGGATGTCCGGGCCCGCCACCGCGCGCGACCTCAAGGTCGTGCGTGCCATCGAGGAGAAATGGGGATCACAATGAGCTCGACCGGTCTGCGCTCGGTCACGCTGCGCCGCACCGAGGCCGGCTCGTATGCCGCGACCAACGCCCGCGGGGGAGTGCTCGACTTCGGCTCCGGCCAGGACGAGCGCTTCACGCCGGTGGAGCTGCTGCTGGCGGCCATCGCCGGGTGCAGCTCGGTGGATGTCGATGCCGCCACCTCCCGGCACGCCGAGCCCGACACATTCGAGGTGACCGCCTCCGGTGAGAAGCTCAACGACGACCAGGGGGCCCACATGGGGCCCATCAGCGTCGAGTTCACCATCACCTTCCCCGACGGCGAGGGGGCCGAGAAGGCCCGCGCGATCGTGCCCCGCGCGATCAGGCTCTCCCACGAGAAGCTGTGCACGGTCTCGCGCACGGTCCTGCTCGGTGCTGACGTGCAGATGCGCGTGACGCCGGGGCCGGCCCAGGACCCGGCTCCCGACGCCACGCAGGCCTGACGGGCTCCTCGCTCACACCTGACCGCGGGTGAACTCCTCCACGGGGTAGTCGACGCCGTCGGCGCCGTGGCCGGCGTTGTCGAACATGTCGTCGTCACGCCGGGTGCCGATGCGCATGCCATAGAAGGAACGCCACACGAAGTAGGCCGCGGCGGCGAAGAAGAGGCCCGAGAGCCCGAGGGTGAGGCCGTGCCCGACCTCGTCGGCGAGCGAGACGGCCAGCTCGACCGCCAGCAGGCCGAAGAGCGTCGTGAACTTGATGACGGGGTTCATCGCCACCGAGGAGGTGTCCTTGTAGGGATCGCCGACGGTGTCGCCGACGATCGTCGCCTCGTGCAGGTCGGTCCCCTTGGCGTGCAGATCGACCTCCACGAGCTTCTTCGCGTTGTCCCACGCCCCGCCGGCATTGGCCATGAACACCGCCTGATAGAGCCCGAACAGGGCCACGGAGATCAGATAGCCGATGAAGAAGTAGGGCTCGAGGAAGGCGAAGGCCAGGGTGGAGAAGAAGATGCCGAGGAACATCGAGAACATGCCCCTCTGGGCATAGATGGTGCAGATCTCGACCACCCGTCGGGAGTCCTCGACGCTTGCCTTCTCGGTCCCGTCGAGCTTGATGTTGTCCTTGATGAACTCCACCGCACGATAGGCGCCGGTGGTGACGGCCTGGATGCTCGCACCGGTGAACCAGTAGATGACGGCGCCGCCGCAGACCAGGCCGAGCAGGAAGGGCGCGTGCATCAGGCTGAGCTTGTCGATGTCGTTCCTGAGGCCGTCGGTCAGGCCCATGATGATCGAGAAGATCATGGTCGTGGAGCCGACCACGGCGGTCCCGATCAGGACGGGCTTGGCAGTCGCCTTGAAGGTGTTGCCCGCGCCGTCGTTGTCCTCCAGCAGGAGTTTGGCGCGGCCCCAGTCGACGTCGAAGCCGTGCTCGTCGCGGATCTGCTCGTCCACGCCGGGGATGGTCTCGATGACCGACAGCTCATAGACGCTCTGCGCGTTGTCGGTGACGGGGCCATAGGAGTCGACCGCGATCGTCACTGGTCCCATGCCGAGGAAGCCGAAGGCCACGAGGCCGAAGGCGAAGACGGCGGGCGCGAGCATGAGGGCTTCGAGGCCCAGCGTGGACAGCAGATAGGCCCCGCCCATCAGGCCGATGATCGACATGCCGAGCCAGTAGGCGGAGAAGTTGCCCGCGACGAGGCCGGAGAGGATGTCGAGGCTCGGACCGCCCTGACGCGAGCTGATCACGACCTCCTGGGTGTGCCGCGAGTGGGTGGAGGTGAAGACCTTGACCAGCTCCGGGATCAGCGCCCCGGCGAGCGTGCCGCAGGAGACGATCAGGGCGAGCTTCCACCACAGCGAGCCGTCGCCCAGGTCATGGATGAGCAGATAGGTGGTCAGGAAGGTCAGACCCGTGGAGACCGCCGAGGTCAGCCAGACCAGTGCCGACAGGGGCACCTCGAAGTTCATCTCGCGCGCGTCGGCGTACTTGCGGTGGGTCATCGCGTCGTTGACGAGATAGGAGACGCCGGAGGCGATGACCATCACGATCCGGATGGTGAAGATCCACACGAGCAGGCGCACCTGGGTGGCGGGGTCGTGGACCGCCAGCAGGATGAAGGTGATCAGGGCGACGCCGGTCACGCCGTAGGTCTCGAAACCATCGGCCGATGGGCCCACGGAGTCGCCGGCGTTGTCGCCGGTGCAGTCGGCGATGACGCCGGGGTTGCGGGCGTCGTCCTCCTTGATGTGGAAGACGATCTTCATCAGGTCGGAGCCGATGTCGGCGATCTTGGTGAAGATGCCGCCGGCGATCCGCAGGGCGGAGGCGCCAAGTGACTCGCCGATCGCGAAGCCGATGAAGCACGCCCCGGCATAGCTGCCCGGCAGGAACAGCATGATGACGAGCATGATGAACAGCTCGATGCTGATCAGCACCATGCCGATCGACATCCCCGACTTCATCGGTATGCCGTAGACCGGCAGTGGCCGTCCGCGCAGCGCGGCGAACGCGGTGCGGCTGTTGGCGATCGTGTTGACGCGGATGCCGAACCACGCGACACCATAGGAGCCGGCAATCCCGATGAGGGAGAACAGGATCACCACGAGCAGCTTCTGGGTCTCGAAGCCGATGAGGAACTTGTAGTAGACGACGATGATGACGGCGATGAAGGCCCACAGCCGCAGCAGCAGCTTGCCCTGCTGGAGCAGATAGGTCTTGCAGGTCTCATAGATCAGGTCCGAGACCTCGGCCATCGACGAGTGGACGGGCAGCCGGGCCAGCTGGCGATAGCTCGAATAGCCGAACAGCAGTCCGAGGACGCACACCAGCAGTCCGGTCGAGAGGAGCGTGTGACCGCTGACCCCGAAGAACTCGATGGAGCCCAGGTCGGGCAGGGTGAGGTCTGCCTCCCCTGCGCGGACGACGGATGGGATGTCTGCCCCTGCGGGCACCACTGCTGAGCTGGTCACGGTCGGTCCTGGGTCTGAGCCTGCGGGGTGTCGGTTCTGACCCCGTTTCTCACGCTACGCCCCTCCTTGCGACTCCCCGTCGGCACTGCACACCCGTTCACCTGAGGTTCTCCCTCCCGAAAACTGCTGTGCAGCAACGGATCTGGGGCGGCTCGCTGGCGGGGCCCCGATGCACCCGGTGGCGGGGGCGCGCAAATGTGACCAACGAGACGCACCCTGCCCGCTGGGTGGCCTACGATCCGGGGATGGCGCGCTATCTCGACCTCCACCCCGTGGACCCGCAGCCCCGGCTGATCGCACAGACCGTGGCGCTGCTCGAGGAGGGCGGCCTGATCGCCTATCCCACCGACTCCGGATATGCCCTGGGGGCCCGGCTGGGCAGCCAGGAGGCCAAGGACCGCATCGCGCGCATCCGGCACCTCGACGACCGCCATCACTACACGCTTGTATGCCGCGACTTCGCCCAGCTCGGCCAGTTCGTCCACCTCGACAACAGCGTCTTCCGCGCGGTCAAGGCGGCCACCCCTGGCCCCTACACCTTCATCCTCCCGGCGACCAAGGAGGTGCCCCGCCGGCTGCTGCACCCCAGGAAGAAGACGGTGGGGGTGCGCATCCCGGACAGCCGGCTCGTCCAGGCGCTGCTCGCCGAGGTGGGGGAGCCGCTGCTCACCAGCACCCTCATCCTGCCGGGGCAGACGGAGCCGATGACCGACGGCTGGCAGGTCAAGGAGGAGCTCGACCACGTTGTGGACGCCGTGCTCGAAACGGGGGAGTGCGGCAGCGAGCCGACCACGGTCGTGGACTTCAGCGACGGCGGCGCCGAGGTGCTCCGGGTCGGGGCCGGCGACCCCGCGCGGTTCACCGACTGAGCGGCATACCCCTTGGGGCATAACCGTTTTGGAACCGTGATCCGGGACGGCATGCCCAACAGGACATGAGACCCGGCCCGACATAGGGTGCCCGAGGCCGCTCACCGGGAGCGGCGCACCCAACGACGGGAGACCCCCTGTGATCGCTGAGACCATGCCGACCATCCCGGAGCCGCGGGAGCGGCCACGCGACCGCTCCCACTGGCTCTACATCGCCGTCATCGTGGCGGTGGTGGCGGGCATCGTCCTCGGCCTCGTGGCGCCGGAGCAGGCCAAGGAGCTCAAGCCGATCGGCACGATGTTCGTGTCGCTGATCAAGATGATGATCAGCCCGGTCATCTTCTGCACGATCGTCCTCGGCATCGGCTCGGTGCGCGCCGCGGCGACGGTCGGCAAGGCCGGCGGCATGGCCCTGGCCTACTTCCTCACGATGTCGACCTTCGCCCTGGCGATCGGCCTCGTCGTCGGCAACCTCGTCAAGGCGGGCGAGGGCCTGAAGATCACCGCAGGCTCGGGTGACAAGTACGCCGAGCAGGCCGAGGGCAGCGGTCACGGCCTCGTCGACTTCATCTCCGGCATCATTCCCGAGACCCTCTTCTCCTCGCTGGTCTCCGGGTCTGTCCTCCAGACCCTCTTCGTCGCTCTCCTCGTGGGCTTCGCCGTGCAGCGGATGGGCCGCTAGGGCGAGCCGATCCTGCGCGGCATCGCCCACCTCCAGAAGCTGGTCTTCCGCATCCTGACCATGATCCTGTGGCTGGCCCCCATCGGTGCCTTCGGCGCGATGGCGGGCGTGGTCGGCGAGTCGGGCAAGGCGGCCGTCGGCGAGATGCTCAAGCTGATGTTCGGCTTCTATGTGACCTGTGCGCTGTTCATCTTCGTCGTCCTCGGCGCGGTCCTGTGGCTCGTGGCCAGGATCAACATCGTCAGCCTGCTGAAGTACCTCGCGCGCGAGTTCCTGCTCATCGTGGCCACCTCATCCTCGGAGTCGGCCCTGCCCAACCTGATGGCCAAGATGCAGCACGCCGGTGTGGACCGCTCCACGGTCGGTGTCGTTGTCCCGACGGGCTACTCCTTCAACCTCGACGGCACCGCGATCTATCTGACGATGGCCTCGATCTTCATCGCCGACGCGATGGGCAAGCCGATGTCGATGGGCGAGCAGATCGGCCTGCTCGTCTTCATGATCATCGCCTCCAAGGGCGCCGCCGGCGTCACCGGCGCCGGGCTGGCCACTCTCGCCGGTGGCCTCCAGGCCCACCGCCCCGAGCTGCTCGACGGCGTCGGCGTCATCGTCGGCATCGACCGCTTCATGTCCGAGGCCCGCGCGCTGACCAACTTCGCGGGCAACGCCGTCGCGACGTTGGTGATCGGCACCTGGACGGGGACGCTCGACCGCGACCGGGCACGCCTCGTCCTCGCCGGCGGCGACCCCTTCGACTACTCCACGATGGACGACGACACCGACGTGCACATCGGCCAGCCGCCGCACCCGGTCAACCCCGCCGACCGTCTCCAGCCGACACCGCAGGTCGACCTGTCGCAGTATGCCGCGGACGGCTCGCGGCGCACGGACGACTGACCGGTCAGGCAGCCTGCCCGGGTGCCCGGCGAGGAGCTCTCAGGACTCCTTGCGCCGGGTGCCCGGCAGGATGCCGGCGTCGATGACCGCCTTGCTGTAGGGCCGCAGGGACTGGAGCAGGGCCGTGGGGTCCTCGTCGCTGCGCACCCACACGGACGCGGCCGCCGCATCGGTGCGGGCCTCGATGTCGTCATAGACCCTGGCCCCGGTCGCGGTCAGCCGCTCGCCGGCCTCGTCGACCAGCCCGCGCCCGGCGAGCGATCGCACTGCGGCAGACCACTTCTCGTCATCCCACCCGCGGGTCGCGCGCACTGTCTTGACGCCCATCCGGCTGCTCTTGACGCTCGCGTCGGGATGCTGGGCCTCGTGCAGGACGAGGGCCTCCACGCGGTCGAGCCCGGAGGCCACCAGGGCCGCGATGTGGCCGTCCCCGCGCCACTCGCGGGCGATCGTCGTGCCGTGCCAGAGCGACAGGACGGGGTCCTGCGGCCACGGCTCGGTGAGCCAGGCGGCCGCCAGCGCGCGCCCCTCCACGGGCGCCGCGGCATACACCGTCTTGAGCCGGTCTGCCGCGTCGGCGAGCTCGGGGGAGTCGGCCATCGGCCCCAGGGCCGCGCGCAGCGTGTCGCCCACGATGCCGGCGCGCAGCTCGCCCAGCCGGTCCAGCCCGAAGTCGAGGGCCTCGGTCCAGGCGGGGGCGACCTTGGCGCCGTTCCAGTTGAAGAAGGTCGCCGTCACGACCTCGGCCGGGACCGGCCCCAGCGGGGCGCCCCGCATGCCGAAGTAGCCGGCCCGCCAGGAGAGCCCCGCCTCCCTGACCCGCTCGGCGACGAGTGGGCTGAAGTAGGTGACGAGGTGGAGGGGCTCGAGGGACTGGTATGCCGCGCGGGCGGCTGCCGCGCCCTGGTCCGGTGTGGTCATGGGTTCACCCTAGGGGGCGCCGCCGAGTCCGGCGGGACCTTGCGCGAAGTCGCACGTCATGGCACCCTCTCTCCATCATGCGAACGAATGTTCGCATATTGAACAGTGAGGTTCACATGTCTGCACCGCCCCGCGGTCCACTGCTCGCCGCCCCTGGATGGGTCGCCCCACTCTGCTGGCTGGCGGTCGTCCTCGACGGCTTCGACGCCGTCGTCCTCGGCGCCATCATGCCGACGCTGACCTCGCCGGACGGGCTGTCGCTCACCGCCGCCGAGGGCACCGCGGTCGCGACCGCCGGGCTGGTCGGCATGATGCTGGGCGCGCTGTCGATGGGCTATCTGACCGACCGGCTCGGTCGGCGCAAGCTGCTCATCGGCGCGGTGATCGCCTTCTCGGTCTTCACCTTCGCGGCAGCGTTCGCGACCGGCCCGACCTCGCTGTCGGTGTGGCGCTTCCTCGCCGGCCTCGGGCTGGGTGGCTGTCTGCCGACCGGCATCGCGATGGTCAACGAGTTCCGGCGCAGCGGGGGAGCGGGCAACGCCACGACCACCCTCATGACCGGCTACCACGTCGGAGCCGTCGCGACCGCTGCCCTTGCCCTCCTGCTCCTCAAGCCCTTTGGCTGGCAGGGCCTGTTCATCGCCGGCGCACTGCCGATGCTCGTCCTGGTCCCGTTGATGGTCAAGTACCTCCCGGAATCGCCGGGCTATCTCATGGCGCAGGGCCGGCGCGCCGAGGCCGAGACGGTCGCCGCCCACTACGGCATCGCCCTCGAGATCCCGGTGGAGGAGGAGCGCGAATACGGCGACGCGTCGCCCACGCACCCCCACACCGAGAAGCAGGGCGCGGCCCTCATGCTCTCGAATGCCTTCCGGCGCAACAGCATTGCCATCTGGATCGCGTCCTTCATGGGGCTGCTGCTGGTCTATGGCCTCAACACCTGGCTGCCCAAGATCATGCGCGAGGCCGGCTATGAGCTCGGCGCCGCCCTCATGCTGCTGCTGGTCCTCAACGCCGGCGCCGTCGTGGGGCTGGTCATCTCCGGCCGGGTCGCCGACCGCATCACCCCGCGCCTGGCCGCGATCCTGTGGTTCGCCGGATCGGCGGTGCTGCTGGCTTCCCTCGTGATCCGACTCCCGATGGCGGGCATCTATGTGATGGTCTTCCTCACCGGCTGCTTCGTCTTCAGCTCGCAGGTGCTCGTCTATGCCTTCACCTCCGCCAACCACCCGCCGGCGGTGCGGGCCACGGCGCTGGGCATGTCGGCCGGCGTGGGCCGCCTCGGCGCCATCTCCGGGCCGCTCCTCGGCGGGCTCCTGCTCGACCGGGGCCTGGCCCACCCGTGGGGCTTCTATGCCTTCGCGGTCGTCGGCGCGCTCGGTGCGCTGGCCATGCTCGGCACCCGCTCCCTGCGCGTCGTGCGCGAGCGGGAGGTCAGCGAGCCCGTCACCGCCTGAGGCCGGTCAGAGCCAAGTCGGTATGCCGCGTCGCCCCGTCGGGCGGCGCGGCATACCCGTGGTCTCAGGGGCGCGACAGCGCGAGCGAGCTGGGCAGCGCGATGACCGCCGCGACGCTGGTGAGCGCGCAGGCGACGGCGAGCGCGGGTCCCATGCCCCAGGCGTCGGTGAGCGCGAAGAAGAGCGTGCCGACCACCGCGGCGCCCAGCGCGAGGCAGGTCTGCTGGGTGGTGATGAGGATGCCGCTGCCCAGGCCCGCCTGATGGGCGGACACCTGCGCGAGGACCACCGAGAACATCGGCATCATCACCAGGGCGCTGCCGAGGCCGACGAGCGCGAGCGCAGGGGCAAGCGACCAGGGCGTGATGTTGGGCCACTGGGCGAGCACCATCGCCGCGAGGGCGAGGTTGGCCACGAGCTGCACGGCCCAGCCGACCGCGATGGTGCGTGATCCGAGCAGGGCGTCGACGCGGCGCTGGACCAGCGAGACCCCCATGAAGACCACGGCCATCGGCAACAGCGTCAGGCCGCCCTCGAGCGGGGTCATGCCCGCGCCGGCCTGGGTGGCGATGGCGAAGGCGAACATGAACCCGCCGAATGCCGTGAAGTGGCAGACGGCGACGAGCAGCCCCCGGCGCATGGGGGCCAGCCGCAGCACGCTGGGTGGGACGAGCGAGTGGCGCCCGCCCTCCTCGGCCCAGTGCTGGTGTGCGAGGAAGACCGCCCCGAGCACCAGCGCCGCCATGACCATCAGCACGATCCACACGGGCCAGCCGAGGGGCCGGCCCTCGGTCAGCGGCAGCATCAGCAGCACGAGTGTCGTCCCGAGCAGGGTGGCCCCCTGGAGGTCGATCGGCAGCGCCTCGTGGGACCTGGTCTCGGGCAGCAGCCGGGCCGCGAGGGCCGCAGAGCCGAGAGCGAGAGGCACGAAGACCGCGAAGACCGAGCGCCAGCCGAGCCCCCACAGGTCGGCGTCGACGAGCGCGCCCCCGACCACCTGGCCGGCGGCGGCCGCGATCCCGCCCGAGGCGCCCACCAGGCCCAGCGCACGCGCGAGCAGGGGACCGGTGAGGGTGGCGCTGATCGTGGAGAGCACCTGCGGCGTCATGAGCGCGGCGAGGGCGCCCTGGGCGACCCGCCCGGCCAGCAGCACGGGCATGGTCGGGGCCAGCGCGCAGGCGAGGGAGGCGAGGGCGAAGCCCGTCATGCCGACGAGGAACATCCTCCTGCGGCCGTGCGAGTCGCCGAGCCGGCCGCCCACCACGACGAGCGCGGCGTTGGCGATGCCATAGGCGCCGACGACCAGCTGGAGCATAGCCGGGCTGGCATGCAGGTCCTCCCCGATGTCGTGCAGTGCCACGTTGACGACAAAGAAGGAGAGCATCGGCAAGAACATCCCGCCGATGAGCACCAGGGTGCTCGACAGCGGCAGGTGCACGACATGGGGGTGTCCGGCGCGGGCGCCCTCGCCGCCGTCATCGGGGGCAGGGGAGGGCGGCATGCTCCGATGATGCCCCAGCCCGAGGTGGATTGGGCTGGGCGCCCGGTCCGGACTCGGTGGGGCAGTTGGCACACTGGGGGCCGTGAGGATCGACGACGACGCGCCCCGGGCCGAGACCCCCGCACCGCTGGTCTATGACGAGGCGCTGCGCGAGCGGATCCGCGCCAACCTCGCGGCACGGCCGCGCCGGAAGGTGCCGCTCGAGGGCCACAAGCACGCAGCGGTCGCGGTGGTCCTCGTCGACTCCGAGGTCGGGGAGGACCGGGTCGATCCCCACCAGCCGCCGCCGGAGGCGATGAGTGTGATCCCCGGCGGTCCGCACAGCCTCGACGGCCGGATGGTCGATGTGTCCGGGGGTGCGGCCTTCCTGCTCTGCCGTCGGGCGTCGCGGCTGCGCGCGCACTCCGGCCAGTGGGCCCTGCCCGGGGGCCGCCTCGACCCCGGCGAGGGCCCAGTGGACGCGGCGTTGCGCGAGCTCGACGAGGAGCTGGGCGTGGTGCTCGGAGCGGAGCATGTCATCGGGCTGCTCGACGACTACCAGACGCGGTCGGGCTATGTCATGACCCCTGTCGTGATCTGGGGTGGGGGAGCGCTCGACCTGCGCCCGGCACCCGACGAGGTGCTCGCGGCATACCGCATCGGTCTCAACCAGCTGCTGCGAGAGGACTCCCCGCGCTTTGTCGACATCCCCGAGAGCGAGCGCCCCGTCGTGCAGGTCCCGCTCGGCGGTGACCTGATCCACGCACCCACGGGGGCGGTCCTGGTCCAGCTGCGCTGGCTGGGCCTGGAGGGACGGGCCGACCCGGTGCAGGGCTTCGAGCAGCCCGTCTTCGCCTGGCGCTGAGCCCGCCTCAGTCGCCTCGTCGCCCACGGTCGGCGAAGACGAACCACCGCATCGCCGAGTACACGTAGACGGCCTCGACCAGCCCCGCGGTGACCCGCGCCCACTGGAAGGGGACGCCCAGTGCGATCAGGCCCGCGCCGATGCCGAGGATGATCGCGAGATAGTTCACCGCCACCACGAGCACATAGCGCGCCGTCTGCGGGCCGGCCGGCAGATGCGACTCGAAGTTGAGCCACCGGTTGAGGACGAAGGCCAACGAGAAGGCCACGGCATAGGCGAGCGTGACCGACACGGCATTCGGCAGGCCCAGGCCGCGATAGAGGACCGCGAGCAGGGCGAGGTCGATGGAGAAGGTGCACAGGTTGAGCACGCAGAAGCCGACGAAGGTCGCCGGGACATAGCGCCGGATCGGAGGTGGGAGGAGCCTCCACAGGGCCGTGCGGAGCGCGACGAAGCGTGGGTGTGTCGTGGACCCAGGCCGGGGGCCGTTGTCGCTGGCGTCGACGCCCTCGGTGGTCACCGCAGCTCGCCCTCGAGGTTGCGTCGGGCATCCTTCTCCCACAGGGAGATTGCCGCTGCCGAAGTGAAGAGCGGCTGCTTGGACAGGAGCGCCTCGACCACGCTGCGCCGGCCCCGGCGGAAGTCCTCGGCCGACAGGTGGAAGTACTCGATGCGCACGTCCTGGAGATAGGCGGCGTATCGCGAGGCCGGCGCGGCCAGGACCGACAGGTCGGCATCACAGAGCGCTGCCCCCGCCGCGTCGTCGGCGCTGGGCGAGTGCCCGGCCGTCAGCCGCACGAGCCGGGCGACCTCACTGACGTCCTCCGCGGGCAGCCGGTCAGCCAGCGCTTCCTCGGCCAGCCGTGCGGAGGCCTCCTCGTCGGCGCCGGGAGCCCCGTCATAGACGGCATCGTGGAACCACGCGGCCAGCCGGGCCTGCCTGGTGACCGCCACGCCGGCGGTCTCCAGCCGGTCGAGCGCGGCCAGGCAGGCAGCCAGATGGCGCAGGTCGTGATAGCGGCGGTGAGGCTCGTCCCAGCGGTCGAGGAGGTCCTCGACGACCTCGGGGGCACCGGGGAGCAGGTCCTCCCAGAGGCCGCGCAGCCGCTCGGCGAGCGCGGCCTCATCGGTCTCCCTGCGGGCCTTGGGCCGGCGCAGACCGCTTGCGATGAGGCGGCGGACAAGCTCGGTGCTGGAGACCGCCTCGGCGCCGAGCGACACCGCTCTCGCATAGAGCCGCTCGGGCACGTCGTAGTGGTCGGCGTCGAAGGCGCGAGGGTGGGCGCCGAGGCGCTCCGCGAAGTCGTGGAGCTCGGCCAGGCTCGTGTCGGAGACGAGATGGCTGAAGACGGTGCCGTGCGCCGGCCACAGCGGCGGGTCGATGAGCACGGCCATGGCGGCAAGCCTAGGCCCCGCGAGGAGCGCCGGGGTGGTGGGTCAGGAGCGGGCGAGCCTGGTGCGCACCGTGGCCACCGCGCCCTTGGCTGCCCGCAGCGCAGTGAGCGCGGACGCGGGCAGGGGCCGGATCAGGGTCGCGTGCTTGCGCACATAGGTGGGCACGTGCCAGACCCAGTGGGAGCCGGCCACGAACAGGGCGGAGTCGCCGGGACGCAGAACGGTCGTCGTGCCCGCGTCATCGGTGACCTGCACCTCGCCCTCGACGATCGCGACGAGCTCGTCGGCGTCGAAGTGCCAGTCGAAGGTGCCGGCCGTGCAGGACCAGACGTGCATCGTCCCCCGGCCGTCGGTGGTCTCGGCCCACTGTGAGGCGCGCGCGATCGGCGCCCCCTCGCGGATCCACTCCGGGTTGATCGGCGCCTCGTCGAGGTCGTCAAGGTGCTGCGGTGCATGGCTGAGCGTCACGGTGTGCCTCTGTCGTCTCGTCCCCCGTCGGGCCCCCCGGCCCGACCATGGCCAACCCTAGACGGCAGGCCTGACCTGCGCCAATTCGCCGGGCCCGCAGGTCACCGCAGTCGGAAGATCACGGTGCGCTGGACCACGAAATTGACCACCGTGGCGATGCCCTGGGCGATGACGAACGAGATCGTCTTGGCCCAGAAGTCGCTGGCGCGACCGTCCGAGAGCCAGAGGAAGAGTGCGGTCGCGATGCCGACCTGGAGGGCGAAGGTCAGGGCATAGGTCACCATCACCGCGACGAACCGGGCCCGGGACGGCTCGGCCTGGAAGGTCCAGCGGCGGTTGATCAGGTATGCCGTGGTGGTGCCTGCGACGAACGAGAGGCTCTTTGCCCACCAGTAGTCCAGGCCAAAGTGGGTCAGCGACATCAGCAGGCCGTAATCGACGATCGCCGACAGCACGCCGGTCGCGATGAAACGCAGCAGCTGGGTCTTGAGGTCCAATGCCGCACCGGGGGTGGTCCCGTGGTGACTCTCGGCAGGGTCGAGGGCGCCCGCGATGGACTCGGCGATGGGGTGGTCTGACGCGGACGGCATGGCCACGATCCTCCCACGCGGGCAGCGACATGACGCCGCCCGACACGGCTCACCCGGCCCGGCCGAGCAGCACCATGACCTCTGAGTGGCCTGACTGCGGGAACATGTCGAAGAGGCGGGCTGCGCGCACCTCCAGCGAGGGCATGTCCGCCAGATCCCGGGCCAGGCTCTCGGGGTTGCAGCTGGAATAGACGACCGTGCTGGCATCGGATCCCTCTAGCCACCCGGCCAGCCGCGGCCCGATGCCCCGTCGGGGTGGGTTGACGATGACCGCAGCGGGGGCAGGGCGGCCGGCGATGACCTCAAAGGCGTCGCCCGCGACGAACTGCACGTGCGCGAGCCCCGTCTCCTGCGCGCTGGTGCGGGCGCTCTCGACCGCCTCCGGGGCGACCTCGACGCCGAGGACCTGCCCGGCAGATGGGGCGCAGTGCAGAGCGAAACCGCCGACGCCGCAGTAGAGATCCCAGAGGACGGCGGGGGAGAGGGGCGTGAGCCACTCGCGGGCCTGGGCATAGAGCGCCTGTGCCACAACGGTATTGGTCTGGAAGAAGCTCTGCGGGCGCAGGTGCAGGGTCACCTCGCCGAGGCGCATCGGCAGTGTCGTCTCCTCGGTGAGGACGATCTCGGTCTCGCCCTCGAGGGCGGCGCGGTGCTCGGGCAGGAGGTTGGCGGTGACGACCCGCAGCCCGGGGAGCCGCTCACGAAGGGGCTGGACGGCGCGGCCCAGCCGCCCGAGCTGGCCCTCCGAGCGGAGGACGAAGCGCGCCATCAGCTCGCCGTCGGGGGAGTGGGTGAGCAGGATGTGCTTGAGCTCACCGGTGCGGCCCGGGACGTCATAGGGGGTGAGCCCGATCTCGGCGACCGCCTCCCGCAGTGGGACGAGCGCCGCGGCGAGGCCGGGCTCATAGAGACCGCAGCCGGTCAGGTCCACGCCGTGCCCGGCCTCGTCGAGGATCCCCAGGGTCGGTGCGCCACGACGGCCCCCGACGACCAGCTTTGCCTTGTTGCGGAAGCCCGACTCCGGACCGGCGAAGGGCTCGAGCCAGCGCGCAGCCGGCACGTGGTCGGCCAGCGTCGCCTCGACGCGGCCCTGCGCGGAGGCGAGCTGCACGGCATACGGCTGGCCCATCAGGGTGCACGAGCGGCAGGTGCCGGCGTCGAAGTAGTCGCACTGCATGGTGAGCCAAGGCTAAGGGTGGTGGTAGACAAGGGGCATGGCGACCACAGCTTTCAAGGGAAACCCCGTCCAGACCGTCGGTGAGCTGCCCGCGCAGGGCGAGCAGGCACCGGCCTTCGAGCTCACCGGCAGCGACCTGTCCGATGTCACCCCCGAGACCGTCGCGGGGCGCCGCGTCGTGCTCAACATCTTCCCCAGCGTCGACACCGGCGTCTGCGCCGCATCGGTGCGCAAGTTCAACGAGCTCGCCGCCGGGCTCGAGAACACCTCGGTGATCTGCGCGTCGGCGGACCTGCCCTTCGCCCTCAGCCGCTTCTGCGGGGCCGAGGGGATCGACAACGTCAGCGCCGCCTCCAGCTTCCGCACCGACTTCGGTCAGGCCTATGGCGTGACGATGAGCGACGGGCCCCTGCGCGGCCTGCTCGCCCGCTCCGTCGTCGTGCTCGACGCCGACGGCAAGGTGCTGCACACCGAGCTCGTCCCCGAGATCGGCCAGGAGCCCGACTACGACGCGGCCGTCGCGGCGCTCGGCTGACCTGCCACCACACAGACACCTCGGCCCCCGGGAGCTGCCTCCCGGGGGCCGAGGTGTCTGCTGAGCGCGATCAGGCCCGGCCGTCGATCCAGTCGACGAAGGCGCGCCACGCGTCGGGGTCGGCGTAGATGTAGCGCAGGCCGTGGTCGTCGTCGCTGACGTCGATCAGCTGCGGGCTGCCATCGGCGGTGGTCGGGAACGGGATGTGCAGCCCCATCAGATCGGTCAGCTCCATCGGCGCGTCAAAGCGCAGGCGTCTCGGCTGTCCGTCGACGGCGAAATCCACTGTCACGACATCGTCCTGGGCGACCTCGAGGTCGGTGACGCGGTCGCCGGGGAGGGCGAAGAGGTCCTCGAAGAACCGCTGCGGGTCCCGCAGGTGCGTCTCCTCGTCGGAGCTGACCTCGGCCTCGAGCGCGCGCCCGTCCTGCCACCGAAGGACCTCGAAGGCGATGTCGAGCGGGTCACGCGAGGAGCCCGTGCGGCTCTCCGCGGCATACCGCTCTGCGGACTGGCGGCCGGTGAGGCCGAGCCGCACCAGGCGGTCCAGGACGGCGGACATCGTTGGGGGAGTGGGGGACTGGTCAGTCACGGAGTTCTCCTCATCTGGGCCTGCACGAGCCTAGCCCCATCTGCGGGCCGGGGCACCCTGCCCGTGCCGCTGACCCGACTGGGCGCCGGGCGGCCCTGAGCCGTAGCGTGCGGGTGTGATGAGGACCTATGTGGTGGGGGTTGACGGTCATCGTCGTGTCCTTCTTCGAGTCGGTTGTAGGAGATCACTCGAAGGATCACGCGGTGGCCGTCACTGCTTCTACAGCGACACGCTCACCGGGAGCCGTACACCACTCTGCCGGACTCCACTCATTCGGTGACGGGGCCTGGTACACCGCAGATGCTGGACGCCAGGCGTTGAGAGAACGGCATTGGTGGCCGATCGTCGAGTACGCACTCCGTGAGGAGCACAGGCCTGTCAGGGGGCCGATCCGGGGGAGAAGGTGAAGGTCGGGCGGCACATACCCGGGACGACTCCGCTGAACTAGTTGACATAATGTGGCTTATCGGCGTTACATACGGGTGCTCCCAGCACTCCTTCCGCCTCAACGCAGCACCTCTTGGGCAACGATGGGCCCGTGCTCACAACCCGCCCGACGCGGCCCGATGATCTCCCCGCGCTGTTGCAGTGGACGTCGTCCGCGGCGGATCTCGCCCTCTGGGCTGGCGCGACCATGAGTTGGCCGCTGACGCTCGCCGCATTGCAGGACACGCTCTCAAGCGGCCCACGGCTCGGCCGGACGTCCTGGACCGCCGTCAGGTCAGGCTCGGACACGCCCGTCGGACATTTCAGCCTCACCCTGCTCGACGGCGGTCGCACTGTCCGTATCGGGCGGATCCTGCTCGACCCGAGGCTGCGCAATCAAGGGCTTGGCCTCCAGCTCATCCGATCGGCTATCAGCGCCGCCGACGCCACTGGCGCGAAAACCCAGACGCTGGCCGTCCTCGAGGGCAACGACCGCGCCGCGCACATCTATCTGAGCCATGGCTTCGAGCCCACAGGTGAGACAACGGTCGTGCCGGTCGAAGGGGTTGGCTGGACCAGCATCGAGATGTCCCGACCAGCCCCCGGTCGACTCTAAGGCTCAGGCTATATCGAGTGGAAAGTTGCCGTGCCCACAGTTCGTCTCTGTAGGTCGCATGTTCGCATTTCCATTCTGCTGCAACGGGTTTCGGATGCTGCAGGTCAGCTATGACGCTCGATCCCGACGCATCCCATCAACAGCCTCCATGAGGCGCCCGATCTCGTCGTCGGTCAGGTTCGCGAGCAGCTCCGGCAGCTCGTCGACGTCGAGTGGCCGTTGTCTGGTGGGCTCGCCGGCACGACGGTGGGTGACGCCATCCACGGTCACCGTGGTGTGGGTGGCCGCGCCGTCGTCGTCCCGGCTGTGGCGAGCCACGGTCAGGCTCTGGAGGAAGTGCGAACTTGGTGATGTCGACGTCCAGTGGTGGCCCATCGCCACGTCGACCGGCCGCACCGGCAGCTCGTCGGTGGTGTGCATGTGCTCCCACCCGGTGCTGCGCTTGCGCCACAGAGCCCAGGCGTCACCGCCCAAGCCCTCGCTCGTGGCGCGGATGCAGCCAGCCTCCAACCTCCAGTGCGCTTGAGGTCAAGCCTTCTTGACGTATGCCGCGAGATGCTTCCCCGTCAACGTCCCCTTGGCCTTCACAAGGTCGGCCGGGGTACCCTCGAAGACGACCTTGCCGCCGTCGTGTCCGGCGCCGGGGCCCATGTCGATGACCCAGTCGCCGTGGGCCATCACGGCCTGGTGGTGCTCGATGACGATCACGGACTTGCCGGAGTCGACGAGCCGGTCCAGCAGCCCCAGCAGCTGCTCGACGTCGGCAAGGTGCAGACCTGTCGTCGGCTCGTCGAGGACATAGATGTCGCCCTTGTCCCCCATCTGTGCGGCCAGCTTGAGCCGCTGTCGCTCACCACCAGACAGTGTCGTCAGCGGCTGGCCCACGGTCAGGTATCCCAGCCCGACGTCGGCCAGGCGGCCCAGGATCTTATGTGCCGCAGGGACTTTGGACTCCCCCTCGGCAAAGAAGCCGTGGGCCTCATCCACCGACATCGCCATCACCTCGGCGATGTCCTTGCCGCCGAGGTGGTAGTCGAGCACCTCGGCCTGGAAGCCCTTGGCGTCGCAGACCTCGCATGGCGAGGACACGGTGTCCATGAACCCCAGCTCGATGTAGACCACACCGGCGCCCTTGCAGTTGGGGCAGGCGCCCTCGGAGTTGGCGGAGAACAGCGCCGGCTTGACGCCGTTGGCCTTGGCGAAGGCCTTGCGCACCGGCTCCAGCATCCCGGTGTAGGTCGCCGGGTTGGACCGGCGCGAGCCCTTGATGCCGCTCTGGTCGATGACGACGACATCGTCGCGGCCTGACAGCGAGCCGTGGATCAGCGAGCTCTTGCCGGAGCCGGCCACGCCGGTGATGACGCACAGGACTCCCAGCGGCACGTCGACATCGACGTCCTGGAGGTTGTGCATCGAGGCCCCGCGGATCTGTGCGTGATCCGTTGCGGGACGGACCTTTTCCTTGAGCTGAGCCCGGTCGTCGAGATGACTGCCGGTGGTCGTGCCGCTCCCCCGCAGCCCGTCCACCGTCCCCTCGAAGCAGATCTCACCGCCGGCGTGGCCGGCGCCGGGCCCGAGGTCGACGACGTGGTCGGCGACCGAGATCATCTCGGGCTTGTGCTCGACGACAAGCACCGTGTTGCCCTTGTCGCGCAGCTGCATCAGCAGCGTGTTCATCCGCTCGATGTCATGGGGGTGCAGGCCGACCGACGGCTCGTCGAAGACATAGGTGACGTCGGTGAGCGAGGAGCCGAGGTGGCGGATCATCTTGGTGCGCTGGGCCTCTCCCCCACTGAGGGTGCCCGCCGGCCGGTCGAGCGAGAGGTAGCCAAGGCCGATCTCCACAAAGGAGTCGAGCAGGTGCAGCAGGCCGGCCAGCAGGGGCGCGGCCTCGGGGTGGTCGAGCCCGCGGACCCACTCGGCCAGGTCGGTGATCTGCATGGCGCAGCAGTCGGCGATGTTGGTGCCGTCGATCCGTGACTCCAGCGCGTGCTTCGCCAGTCGCGTGCCCCCGCACTCCGGGCAGGGCTTGAAGACGACCGCCCGGTCGACGAAGGCCCGCACGTGGGGCTGCATGGCCTCGCGGTCCTTGGACAGCATCGACTTCTGGATGCGCGGGATGATCCCCTCATAGGTGAGGTTGATGCCCTCGACCTTGATCTTGGTGGGCTCCTTGTAGAGCAGGTCCTCGCGCTCGGCCTTGGTGTACTTCTTCACCGGCTTGTCCATGTCGAAGCCGTAGCCGGAGAAGATCCGGCCATACCAGCCGTCCATCGAGTAGCCGGGCACGAGGATCGCCCCCTCGGCCAGCGACCTCGACTCGTCGACGATGGCGGCCAGGTCGAAGTCGGAGACATTGCCGGTGCCCTCGCACTCCGGACACATGCCACCGGTGATCGAGAAGGTGCGCTTCTCCTTCTTGCCCTTGTTGGGGCCCGTCGCGATCGTCACGGCCCCTGCCCCCGAGACCGAGGGCACGTTGAAGGCGAAGGCCTGCGGCGACCCGACGTGGGGAGTCCCCAGACGCGAGAACAGGATCCGCAGCATCGCATTGGCATCGGTCGCGGTGCCGACGGTCGAGCGCAGGTTGGCGCCCATCCGCTCCTGGTCGACCCGGATGGCCGTGGTGAGCCCCTCGAGCACGTCGACGTCCGGCCGCGCGAGACTCGGCATGAAGCCCTGGACGAACGCGCTGTAGGTCTCGTTGATCATCCGCTGGGACTCGGCCGCGATCGTCCCGAAGACCAGCGAGCTCTTGCCCGACCCCGACACCCCGGTGAAGACCGTGAGCCGCCGCTTGGGGATCTCGACGCTGACGTCCTTGAGGTTGTTCTCCCGCGCGCCGAGCACGCGGATCACGTCGTGGGCGTCGGCTGGCGTCCCCGCCCCGGGGGCGGTCACGGGCGAAGAGGGTGTGCTCATGGGGGCTCCATCGGTGAGGGGACGGACAGATCGTACGGCCGCCTGGCCCGCAGGCACATCGTCGCAGGTCCGATGCCCAGGCCTCACCCGGCCCGCAGCCGCTTGACCCTCGACACCTCGACCTCATAGCGGCTCGCAGGCCCACCGGAGGTCTTGAAGAAGCGCCGGCGCAGGGCGCCGCTGACCTCGAGGACATCGCCCACGGCATACCGGCTCGCAAAGGCACGAGTGCGCGCCGACCAGCAGGCCAGGTCGATCGTGTCGACGGACGGGCCGCGTGAGCCCGGCGGCCGGTCGACCACCAGCCGCAACGTCACCAGCTCATCGCCGCTGGGCAGGGTCCTCGTCTGGGGTGCGGCGCTGAGGTGCCCCACCAGCTCCACCGTGTTGCGTGCCTCCACGTCGCTCTCGCCAACGCCCATCTCATCCTCCGTCCACGGGTGTGTGCGCCCAGCCTCCGCCCGGGCGGAGCTCAGCCGTCAGGGCCCGGTCAGATCCTGTGGACAGTCGCCTCAGCGCCCACGCCGCTGTGGACAGCCGGGCCGTCAGCGGTTGCGGCCGAACTCCTCGTGGCTGGTCACCCAGTCGCCCGCCAGCACCGCGCTCGAGAGCGAGACCTCCCCGGCCAGCACCACAGCCGCGCAGATCTCCGCGAGCTTGGCGGCCTTGCCCGGCCCGGCGCACCCGAGCATCTCGAGGCACTCCCGCTGCGTCGGCAGGCCGGTCCCGCCGCCCACCGTCGCGACGATCAGGGCAGGCAGGGTGATCGACCAGTAGTAGTCACCCGAGTCGAGCAGCTGGGAGTAGACGATGCCCGAGTGCGACTCGGCGACATTGGCGACGTCCTGACCGGTGGCGATGAACAGCGCCGTGAGCCCGTTGGCGGCATGGGCGCCGTTGTTGGAGGCGCCCGCGAGGAAGGAGCCGACCTGGCTGATCTGCCTGTGCCGGAACAGATCCGACGGAGAGACGTGCATGATCTCCTCGAGCACATCCGCCTTGAGCACCGCCTCGGCGACGACGCGTTTGCCCCTCGTGTGGATCGTGTTGATCTGGGAGTGCTTCTTGTCGGTGTCGATCGCCCCGGACAGGACATAGCGCGGGTGGTCGGGATGGTTGTCCCGGATCCACTCGCACGCCGCCCAGGTCGCGCGCCCGACCATGTTCTGGCCGGCGGCGTCACCCGTCGCGTAGTCGAAGCGCAGATACCGAAGCGGCCCCACGGCATACTGCTCGATCTCGATCAGCCGCCCGATGCGGGTGGTGCGCTGCGCCGCCTCGGCGATCTGCTCGTGGTGCTCCTGCACCCACTCGCCGAAGTCGCGCGCCGCGAGCGCGCTCTCGAGGACGAAGACGGGGGCCCGCTGCATCCGGTCGTCCACGACCGTCGCCCGCACTCCCCCTGACTCGCTCAGCGCCCGCATCCCCCGGTTGTAGCTGGCCACGAGGGTCCCCTCGCTCGTCGCCAGCGGCACATAGAACTCCCCCTGCGCGTGCTCCCCGTCGATGAGCAGTGGCCCGGCCAGCCCCATCGGCACCTGGGCGACCCCCATGAAGTTCTCGACATTGCCCCGCATCTGGGCCGGGTCGCCGGAGAAGCTCCCGACGTGGTCCAACGACGCGCCGGTATGCCGTGTGGCGAACTCGCGTCGCCGGCTCGCCATCTCGGCGGTGTAGTCGTCTGCCCTGTCGCGCGGCACCCGTCGCTGCGCTGCCTCCATGGCCCCCGCCTCCGTCCTCGCCTGCTGCGGTGGGCCGATCCTTCCACGGGCGTGGCGAGGAGGGGGCTCGAGCAGGAGTACCTTTCTAAGGGTGGACATGACGCAGTTGCAGCACGACGCCCAGCAGATCATCGCCGGCCCCGGGCTCGGCTACGACCAGCGGCTGCGCCGCCTGGCCGCCCTCGCCCTGTCGGCGATGCCCTATCCCGCCCTCTCCCCCGCCTGTGCCGAGGCCCTGGAGAAGCGCGTTGTCTGCGACATGTACGAGGGCAACACCCCCTTCACACCGCGCTATGTCCTGCCCGACTACGCCAAGGCACTGCGTCAGGGATCACGCCATCTCGAGCTGGCCCCTCCGGAGGACCTCGACGACGCCCTGAGCTTCCTGACGATCCTCTATGGCCACGTCCCCTCGGTGACCACCTACCCCGTCTATCTCGGCGACCTCGACGCGCTGCTGACCCCCTACATCGCCGATGACATCAGCGACGACGAGCTCGACCGCAAACTGCGCCGCTTCTGGGTCCAGCTCGACCGGCTGCTGCCCGACGCCTTTGTCCACACCAACCTCGGCCCAGCCGACTCCCGGGCAGCCCGCTCGATCCTGCGCGTGGAGCGCTCCCTGCGCCAGGTGGTCCCCAACATCAGCCTCAAGGTCGACCCTGACGTCACGCCCGATGACCTCGTGCTCGACGCTGTCACAACGGTTTTCGAGACCGGCAAGCCCCACTTCGTCAATCACCCGATGATGGTCGGCGACCACGGCGAGGCCTATGCCGCCGTGTCCTGCTACAACTCCCTCAAGGTCGGCGGCGGGGCGCACACCCTCACCCGCCTCAACCTCAAGGAGGCCGTCCTGCGCCACGACGGCGGCCTGGATGACTTCCTCACCACGACTCTCCCCCACTACATCGAGCTGACCTGCGAGCTCGCCGAGGCGCGCATCCGCTCGCTGGTCGAGGACCAGCGCTTCTTCGAGCAGAGCTTCCTCGCCCAGGAGGGCCTGGTCGACATCGACCGCTTCTCGGCGATGATCGGTCTCTTCGGCCTGGCCGAGGCCGTCGACCACCTCATGGAGCGCGAGGCGCCCGGTGCCCGATACGGCCACGACGAGCAGGCCAACCAGGCGGCATACCGCATCACGCAGCGGTGCGCGGAGCTCGTGGCGAGCCGCCCCCTCCCCTACTGCGAGGGCGGCGCCGGCCACGGCTACCTGCACTCCCAGGGCGGGATCGACCTCGACGAGGGCGTCACCGCCGGCACCCGCATCCCCGTCGGCGAGGAGCCGTCGATGCGCGAGCACATCACCGTGTGCGCGCCGCACCACCGCCTCTTCGCGGCCGGCATCAGCGACATCTTCCACGTCGACGAGACCGCCGTGCGCAACCCCCAGGCGATGGTCGACATCATCAAGGGCGCCTTCGCGGTTGGCATGCGCGACTTCACCTTCAACCTCGACTCCAACGACTTCATCCGCATCACCGGATACCTCGTGCGCAAGTCCGACCTGGTCGACATCGACGAGGCGGGTGCGCGGCACTCCAGCGACTACCTCGCCGCCGGGTCGGAGCGCACCTTCCACCTCACCGAGCGCGCCGTGAAGCGTGTGATGGCCCATGAGCTCGCGCCGCGGCCTGGTCGCTGACACGATCGAGTTCTCGGCCGTCGACGGTCCGGGCAACCGTTTCGTCGTCTTCCTCCAGGGCTGCACCTTCGACTGTCTCGCCTGCCACAATCCCTACACCATCAACCCCTGCATCGACTGCGGGGAGTGCGTGGAGCCTTGTCCCACAGGCGCTTTGGACTTCGATGACCGTGGCAGGGTCCGCTGGGACCCCACCGTGTGCACCGGTGGCGACGAGTGCATCCGCGTATGCCGCTATGACTCCACCCCCAAGGCACGTCACCTCGACGTGAGCGACCTGCTCGAGCAGATCCGGCCGGCCGCGCCCTTCCTCTCGGGGGTGACCGTCTCCGGCGGCGAGGCCACGATGCAGCCCGGCTTCGTCGGCGCGCTCTTCACCGCGCTGGCCGACGACCCGGCGACCCGCGGGCTGACGCGCTTCATCGATACCAACGGCGATGCGTCCCGGACCGTGTGGGACGAGCTCGCCCCGGTCACCGAGGGCGTCATGGTCGACCTCAAGTGCCTCGACCCCAGGATCCACCGAGACATCACCGGCGGCGACAACGACCGCACCCTGGCGGCCATCCCCTATCTGCACAGTCTCGGGATCCTCCACGAGGTGCGGCTGCTGCTCATCCCCGGCCGCAACGACTCCGAGGCGCTCCTGCGAGCCACCGGCGACTGGCTCGCCCAGATCGACCCCACGATGCGGGTGAAGGTCCTCGGCTACCGCCCCCACGGCGTGCGCCCTGCACTGCTCCCCCGCCGCGAGGCCACCCCCGAGGAGCGTGAGGGGTATGCCGCGGTGCTAGGAGCCGGCCGCGACCTGCGCCTGACCGTCGTCTGACGCGGCGGGGAGTCCTCCCCATTGAGCGAGGGTGGGGCGCCGGATAGTTTGCCCTCGACGGGAATCTCGCAGGGGGTGCACCATGCCAAAGGTCGACACCAGTGCCATCCGCACTCATGCGGCCGCTGTCAGCGGGCTCGCGGGCCAGCTCGGGCAGATGCAGGACGCGGCCGATGTCGCGGGCGACGGTTTCGGCATCCTCCTCGGCTGGCTCCCGGGGGTCATCAACGCTGCCAACGGCGATGTCACCGGGGCCTACCAGCAGGCGCAGCAGGCCCTGACCGAGACGGCCGCCGGCCTGCGCTCGATGGCGCAGCAGTATGACGACGACGACGCCAACGCGGCCTTCACCCTGCAGGGGATGATGCCGTGAGCGCCAACCCCTATGTCGCCCAGGCCGGTGAGCGCTCCTGGCATGCCGGGCTGGGGATCGTCGACTCGGGCGCGTCGACGGTCGAGGCCCTCTGCTCGCACAACTGGGTCGACGCCGCCCTCTCGGGCGTGGGGCTCGTGCTCGACGCGATGGCCGCCGCCAGTGACCCGATCGGCTCGGCGCTGGCGGCCGGCATCGGCTGGGTGATCGACCACCTCAACCCCATCAAGGGCTGGTTCGACGAGGTCGCCGGCAACCCGGAGCAGGTCGCCGCCGGCGCGCAGACCTGGAGCAATATCGCCGCCGGCACCCGCACCGTCGCCGGCGACTGGGCCAGCGGTTTCGGGTCCACGATGGGCACCATGGAGGGCGAGGCGGTCGCCTCTTATGCGGGTTTCGCCGACATGCACATCCGCGCGCTCGAGCAGCTGGCCAACGCCGCCGCCGGCATGCAGAACTCGGTCACCGTCGCCGCGGGGCTCGTCGGCTTCGTCCATGGCTTCCTGCGCGACGTCCTCTCCCAGCTCGTCGGTGCAGCGATATCCTGGGTCGCCGAGGCCGTCCTGTCTCTGGGCACCCTCATCCCCTGGATCTGTGAGCAGATCGCCACCCGCATCGCCTCGATCGTCGGCAAGTGCGAGCGCTACATGACCGGGCTGACCCGCTCCGGCAGCAAGCTCAGGAGCCTCCTGTCCGACCTGGGCCAGTGGAGCCAGAAGGTCAAGGGCATCCTCGGCAAGGTCGACGACGGCGCATCCTCAGCCGGTCGCAACGCCCCCTCCACCGGCGGTGCCTCACCGCGCGGCCCGGACCTGCCCGGCTCATCGGCCGCGCGTGAGGCGACCGGCAGCCCGGGCTCTGCGGCCCGTCCCACCTCCGAGATGCCGACGTGCGGCGACCCCGTCGACGTGGGCACCGGGCATGTCTTCCTCGAGCAGACCGACATCGACCTGCCGGGAGAGCTGCCCCTGCTCCTGGCCCGTCAGCACAACTCCGCCTACCGTCTGGGCCGCTGCTTCGGGCCGTCGTGGGCCAGCGTGCTCGACGAGCGGATCGAGCTCGACCAGCAGGGTGCGGTCCTCGTCCGCGAGGACGGCTCCCGGCTGATGTATGCCGCCTTCGGTGACGACGGCGACGAGCTGCCGCTCACGGGGTCGGCCCGCTGGCCGCTGCGCCGGCTCCGCGAGGACGTCTTCGCCGTGCGCGACCCGCTGCGCAATCTCACCCGCGTCTATCGGGTGCTCGGCCGTCCCGAGGAGGCCCATCTCGTCGAGATCCGCGACCGCGCTGGCCGCTGGATCCGTTTTGACCGCACGACCTCGGGCCTGCCGGTCGCAGTCCGCCACCACGGGGGTTATCACGTCCAGGTGCTGACACGGCACGGGCGCGTCACGGCATACCTCCTGCGCGGCGCGCAAAGCAGCGGCGCGCAAAGCACTGCGCCGCAAGAGATTCGGCTCACCTCCTTTGACTACACCGGCGGCCACCTGACGGGGGTCGTCAACTCCTCCGGGCTGCCCCTGCGCTTCGCCTATGACGACCAGGGCCGCATGCTCTCGTGGGCGGACCGCATCGGCGCCCGCTACGAATACCACTACGACGAGCAGCACAGGTGCGTGGCGCAGTCCGCCCCCGACGGCACCATGCGCTACCTCTACGACTACGGCGCACACGATGACGAGTCGGGCCGGCGGGTCACCGTGGCCACCGACTCGCTCGGCTACGAGCAGCGCTTCCTGGTCGACGGCGACGGCCACCTGGTCGCCCATGTCGACCAGCTGGGCCACGTGACCGAGCACGCCTACGACGAGACGGGCCAGCGCATCGCCACCACTCATGCCGACGGCGCCGTGTCGCGGTGGGAGTTCGACCGATATGGGCGGATGACGCGTCAGGAGCTGCCCGGCGGCGTGGTGTCCGAGATGGCCTATGACACGGCCGGCTGGCCGGTGCGGATCACCGCCCCTGACGGCACGCGGTCGGTGCAGACCTTTGACGGTCGCGGGCAGGTCAGCTCTGTCACCGGCCCGGACGGGCTGGTCACGCGCTACACCTATGACCAGCTCGGCAACCTCTCGACCGTCACCGACCCGCTCGGTGGACTCTCGCAGTTCCGTTGTGACGCAGCGGGTCTGGTCACCGCATCTGTCGACCCGATGGGCGCGGTCACGCACTATGCCCGCGACGTCTTCGGACGGGTCCACACCGTCACCGATCCCCTCGGCGCCGTCACGACGCTCGCCTGGAGTGTCGAGGGACGACTCGTCGAGCGCACCAATGCCGACGGCACCACAGAGCGCTGGGACTATGACGGGGAGGGCAACCTGCTCGCCCGCACCGACGGTGCCGGCCGGGTCACCCGCTGGGACTACGGCGCCTTTGACGTCGTGACCTCCCAGACCCATGCCGACGGCACCCAGCTGCGCTACCACTACGACACCGAGCTGCGGCTGGTGCGTGTCGTCAACGAGGGTGGGAGCACATGGGCGTTCGAGCGGGATGCCGCCGGACGTGTGCTGGAGGAGCGCGACTACGACGGCCGGACCCTGCGATTCGAGCGGGATGCCCTCGGCCGGGTCATCACGCGGACCAACGCCGCAGGACAGACCGTCCACACGGCATACGACTCCCGTGGCCACGTGGCCCGGACCAGTGCCGACGGGCAGCAGACCAGCTATGAGTACGACGTCATGGGGCGCCTCCTCCGCGCCGCCGGCCCCGAGGTCGTCCTCGAGCGCTCGCTCGACGCCGCCGGCCGGCCCACCGCCGAGACGGTCGACGGTCGCACGGCCACGTGGTCCTATGACCCCTTGGGCCGGGTCACCGCCCGCACCACGCCGTCGGGAGCGCAGTCCACGTGGCGCTATGACCTCGCGGGTCGCCCGACCGGGCTCGAGCTGGGCGGCTCGGCCCTGGCGATGTCCTATGACGCCGGCGGGCGCGAGGTCGAGTCGCGGATCGGCTCGAGCACGGTGCGCTCGGCCTGGGATGTCATGGGCCGGCTCACGCGGCGCACCCAGGACCAGTCCGAGGGTCTCGACCTGGCCTATGCCTACTCCCCCGGCGGCGAGCTCGTCACCGAGCAGAGCAGCCGCGGGGGCCGACGCCACTACTCCCACGACCCACGTGGGCGGGTGGTCGCCGTTGCTGCCGGGGCCGCACAGGAGCGCTTCGCCTACGACGCGGTCGGCAACCTCACGCAGGCGACCGCCGTGCTGGGAGACTCGCAGGCCCCTGACGCGGGCGGCCGGGACTATCAAGGGTCGCTGCTCACCCGGGCCGGGCGCGACCGGTTCCGCTATGACCCGGCGGGCCGTCTCGTCGAGCGTCGGCGCGAGCTGCTCTCGGGCGGTGCCCAGGTCTGGACCTTCGAGTGGGACGCGCACGATCGCATGACGACCGCGACGACGCCGCAGGGCCATCGATGGGTCTACCGCTATGACCCGCTGGGGCGACGGATCGCCAAGGAGCAGACGGCCGGCGGCGCGACCCTCGCCCGCGTCCTCTTCACGTGGGACGGCGCCCGGCTGGCCGAGCAGACCGAGGAGCTCGTGGGGGTCCCCGGCTCCCGGCGGACCACCACCTGGGAGCACCGGGCCTGGACGCCACTCGCCCAGCTGACCACGAGCGACCAGGCGCCCGCGCGCGAGTCGGTCGACGCGGCATTCGCGGCGATCGTCACCGATCTCACCGGTATGCCGCTCCAGCTGGTGGGCCCCGACGGCGAAAGCCGCTGGGAGGCAAAGAGATACGTCTGGGGTGCCCGCACGAGCGACGCCAGCGCACAGCCGCTGCGGCTCCCCGGGCAGTATGACGACGCCGAGACCGGCCTCTACTACAACCTCCACCGCTACTACGACCCCGCCAACGCGCGCTACATCTCCCCCGACCCGCTGGGCCTCGAACCCGGACCGAACGACCGGGCCTATGTCTCGGATCCGTTCACCGAGATCGACCCGCTCGGCCTGGCCCCCTGCACCCCACACACCGCGGGAACTCAGGGCCCTCAGGGTGGCCGTGGCTCGAGCAGCTCCGGCGACATCGTCCCGTATGACGCCGACTTCGCCCTGGGGCAGATGGCCGGCCAGGGGCGCGCGACGTCCTCACAACTCGACGACTTCGGTTCGTCGCAGGGCTGGACGAGATCACAGACCCCGTCGGGCCCGATCAAGTACACCGACGGCAACGGCGTCGTGCGCATCACGATCAAGGAGGGGTCGCCGAGAGCACCGGGCAGCGGCGGGCCGCACGTCGAGATCCGCAATGCCGCCGGCGCCCGCGTCGACCCCTACGGTTTCCCTGTGACACGACGCAGCCCGGGCAACCACACCCCGATCACCTGGGACCATTAATGGCAAACCACTACTCGGACCTTGATGGCTTTGCAGATCTCTATCTAGAGGACAGTTGGGTGCTGGATCTCGTAGCCCGGCCGGGCGTCTTCGAGGTGGAGGCTGACCTCGTCCTCCGACAGGGCCACTCCGAGTATGTGCCACCTCTCGCCGGGGAACAGTACTGCTACAGAAAGGGTGTCATCTCCTTCTCAGCAGTCTCGGACCTCGAGTGGACCCATCAGGGCGCGCCCGCGGCGGTCGACGCTACCGGCACTACGGACTTCGGCACCTTCACAATGTTCGGGACCACGCCTGACGGCTATCTGCTCGACGGCGACTTCGGCACGATCCGGATAGCCACTGGTCGATCGCCGAAGGTGACCCTGCAATAGCCTTAGGTTGAGGCCCCATTACCCAGGTGATAGGTCTACTAGCCGACCTGACGCGAGGTGGGAGACACGTGGCTGGACACCGACCGCAGGTCGAGAGGGCTGACCAGTGGCCCCTTTTCGCGGGTGCGAACGGGCCGATCTGGTGCTCCTCGGTGTCGCTCGACCCTGGCGCTTCCCCCTCGTCGGCTGCGGCCGCGATAGGCGCCCTTGTGCCCGCCGGCGCCGGCTTGACGCTCCTGGCGGTCTCCCCCTTTGCCGCCGACTCCCCCTCGTCACTGGCGCGCAGACGTCGACAGCGTCCTGCCGAGCACTTCGGTCCCGAGGTGGCGTCCGGTCCGCAGGCAGACCTGGTCGAGTTCCAGGAGGGGGCCACCACCCGGTTCGCGCTCGTCGAGCCAATCGGGTCGGACGCCCTGCCGGCTGCCATGCCCCTGCTGCTGACGGGAACTGCCGCGGTGGTCGTGACAGATGGCGCCGGTCCCTTGGACAAGGCGAGGCTGGGCCACACCCTCCGGTCTCTGTTCGCCGACCTCACACCACAGGTGAGTCTGCGCAGTCGGGGGCTGCCCGGCTATTTCGCCGACCCCTCGCTGCGCTCTGCGGCCGTCCTCGTCGCGACCGAGGACAAAGCACAGGTGCTTCTGGAGCTCTTCTCGTGGCAGGCGCAGCCCTCGTCCGCGGACCAGGTCGAGGCACCCGGATCGATCGGGGGCCGGTGAGAGCCATGTCCAGTCAGACACCCGACGGGGACCTTGAGCGCACGCTTGCCCGGCTGACGAGCCAGCGTCAGGCCGCGGAGCGCCGACCGGCCGAGGTCGCGTCATGGCGCCGCCAGGTGGAGTCGCTTGTCGGTCGTGGCTCCTCGCCCCGCAGACAGGTCGATGCCACCGTCAACATCCAGGGCGTGCTGACCGGCCTGACCGTGGCCGACAGCCTCGCCCAGCAGGGCGGCCGCGCGGTGGCCGACCAGGTGCTGCGCGCGGTCGCGGACGCCCAGCAGGCCGTGCGTGACCAGGCCGAGGCGATGAGCAGCCAGATGTGGGGCCCGGACTCCCCCACGACCCAGGCCTTCCGGGCGGAGGTGGCCGCCAACACCACCGATCCTGACATCGAGGACGGCCCGGACCTCACCGGTGGCAGCCGGGCCACCACGCCCCAGGGAGGCACGTGGTGACCGGTCCCGACCTGCACCGTTTTGACGGGGACACCCCTGCACAGCCCGAGCTGAACCGGCTGATCGAGGACGCGCGTCGCGCCGTCGCCTGGCGCGCGTCGCTGAGCTCGCTGACCGGGACGGCCGAGGTCGAGGGCGTGCGGGTCGTGGTCAACGGCAACGGCGGTCTGCACACCCTGACCGTGTCCGACGAGGCCTGCTCCGAGGGCGGTGACGTCGTGTCGGGGCTGATCCTGCGCGCAGTCCATGCCGCCCAGCAGGATCTGGCGCAGGGTGTGCGCCGCACTGGGCGGGAGACCTTCGGCGCCAGGTCGCCACAGGCGCGCACCGTCGCCACGGCGCTCGAGGCCAAGTTCGGCTCGATCGGCGAGGTCCTGCCCCAGCGCCCCGACATCGACATCACCTAGGCCGCCCGACCTGCCGGACCTGGTCCGGGACCGCGCGACGCGCCCCCTCCGGCAAGATGTGGCCCACCTCACCTCACCTGCCCCCGATGCGGGCGATTTGCCGTGTTATCACGCGTGCACGGTGATGGAAACAGTGTCTCGGGAGGGGGTGCGCACACTGTTCCTGTGGACACCGATTGGATCGTGATGGTTGCCCGGGGGTATGGTTCGTTACCAATGCGTGACCCGAGCTAGTCCCCCACGGCTCGGCCCCCCAGCCAGACAAGGTTTCATCCAACGTGTCACTCGTGCGTTCTCGTGTGCTCAGCACCAGCGCGGCCTTTGCCGTCGCCCTCGTCGGAGTCACCCCCCTTGCAGCACACGCCGACCCCTCGGCTCCCACGCCGACCGGCTCCGCCACCGTCCAGGTGACCGTCAGCGACCAGGGCCTGTCCAAGGACCAGATCGCCTCCCAGGTCGCCCAGGCCAACAAGCTGCGCGACACGCTGGTGAAGTCCAACAAGGACGTGGCCGCCAGGGTCAAGGCGCTCGAGGCGACCTCCGCCAAGGCCAACAAGGCGCTCGAGGAGTACTCCCGGGCCCAGTCCGCCGAGCGGACCGCGCGCAACGAGGCCAGTGAGATGCGCAAGAAGTCGGCCGAGATGGAGAAGCAGCTCCAGGCCGACCGCAAGGAGCTGCGCGGCTGGGCCTTCCAGGCCTACGCCGGCGGCGGCGACCTCGCCCAGACCGCTGCGGCCATCGACTCCATCGGCCAGGACGCCTCTAAGGCAGGCAACGCCGCGGGCGACCTCGAATACATGACCGAGTCCCGCGTGCGCACCTTCCAGCGCATCCGCGAGCTCACCGAGGAGCAGCGCCGCGTGACCGCCAAGGCGGTCGAGGCCGAGGCCGAGGCCGTCAAGCAGGCCAAGACCGCCGCCGCCAAGAAGGCTGCGGCCGACGCGATCGTGAGCCGGCAGGAGAAGGAGATCTCCGCGACCCGCGCGACGATCCGAACCTCCCTCGCGGCCGGCGGCAAGGTCAGCGGCACGCTGCTCGGCAGCGGCGACGCTCAGGCCCAGGCGGCGTCCGATGCGCTCAAGGCCGCGATGAAGGAGGTCGGCGCCAGCGTCGTCCAGCAGGAGGCAGCCCAGGGCAAGGCGGCCATCAAGGCCGGCGGCCCCACCTGCTCCAACGACAACGCCACCTACCCCAACGGCCAGATCCCCTCCTCGGGGCTGTGCCCGATCTACAACGGCTCCGGTGAGGCCCTGCGCCCCAAGGCCGCCGCCGCGTTCAACGCGATGAGCAAGGCCTACGAGAAGGAGACGGGCAGCCCCATCTGCATCACCGACTCCTACCGCTCCTACGGCGACCAGGTCGCCGTCAAGGCCTCCCGCGGCTTCTGGGCCGCCACCCCCGGCACCTCCAACCACGGTTTCGGCCTGGCGCTCGACCTGTGCGGTGGCATCAACAGCTTCGGCACGGCCGCCCACGCCTGGATGAAGCAGAACGCCCCCGCCTACGGCTGGTTCCACCCCGCCTGGGCCGAGCCCGGCGGCGCGCTGCCCGAGCCGTGGCACTGGGAGTACGCGGGCTGATCGCCCCTCTCACGTGAATGGGTACGACACCTGAGGTGTCGTACCCATTCCTTTTGCCCCGGCGTGTGGAACGCTTCGCCCATGACTGCGACGACGGGCCGGGCGCCCACTGACGCTCAGGCGCGCCAGCGCCGCTCCTGGTACTGGTACGACTGGGCGAACTCGGCCTTCGTGACCACCACCCAGACGGTCCTGCTCGGCCCCTACCTCACGGCCCTCGCGACCAATGCCGCGTGCCCGGACCTGCCCGAGGGGCAGAAGTGCACCACCCCGCTGTCGGTCCTCGGCATCCCCGTGGACCCGGGCTCGCTGCACCCCTACACCGTCACCGTCGCGACGATCATCGGCGCGATCTTCCTGATCTGGGTCGGCGCGGTCGCTGACCGATCCCCCCGCCCCGCAAGGCTGCTCGCGCTGTTTGCGCTCATCGGATCGATCGCCGGCTCCCTGCTCTTCTTCGTCACCGGCACCAACTGGGCCCTCGGCGCAATCCTGCTGATCATCGCGACCATGGCGCTGGGCGCCTCACTGGTGGTCTATGACGCGATCCTGTGTCGGATCGCCGGCCCGGACGACCGCGACAAGGTCTCCTCGCGGGGCTGGGCGCTCGGCTACCTCGGCGGCGGCCTCCTGCTGGCGGCCAACTTCCTGATGCTCACCAAGGCCGAGTCATGGGGCATGACCACCGGTCAGGCGGTCCGGTGGAGCATGCTCATCGCCGGCATCTGGTGGGGGCTGTTCACCCTCATCCCCGTCATCGGGCTGTGGAGCCTGCGGGGGGTCGAGCGACCCGAGGTCGCCGCCCGCGCGGGCACGGTCGGGGGCAGCGTCCGCCAACTGATCGACACGGGCCGGGCGCTGCGGGCCCTCCCCCAGACCCTGCTGTTCCTGCTGGCCTACATGTTCTTCAACGACGGCATCCAGACCGTCATCGGCCAGTCGTCGCTCTATGGGCAGCGCGAGCTGGGGTTCGGCGAGTCCACCATGCTGGGGCTCTTCCTCATGGTCCAGTTCGTCGCCTTCGCCGGCGCCCTGATCTTCGGACGGGTCGCGCGTCGCACCGGTGCCAAGAAGGCCGTCCTCGGCGGGGTCGCCCTGTGGACCCTCGTCGTCGTCTTCGCCTACTTCGTCCCCGAGCGGGCGCTCGCGGCCCTCCTGGTCCTCGGCGTCGCGATCGGCCTGGTGATGGGCGGCACGCAGGCCCTCAGCCGCTCCCTCTACAGCCAGCTGGTCCCCCGCAACCGGGAGGCGGAGTTCTTCAGCTTCTACCAGGCGCTCGAGCGTGGCACGAGCTGGTTCGGGACCTTCCTGTTCGGTCTGGTGCACCAGCTGACCCACTCCTACCGTCCGGCGATCGTCGCCCTCGTGGTCTTCTTCGTCCTGGGCGGCGGGCTGCTCACCCGCGTCGACATGCGCAAGGGCATCGCCGACGCCGGCAACGAGCAGCCTGCGGTGATCTGACGAGGGACCCCACGTCCGGCAGACGTGACGGGGGTCTCAGCGGATGAGGCGCCGCGGCTGGTGGCGGCGAGACCTGCGTCTGCGCTATCGTTGAAACTTCGTGTGGTCCGACTGTGCAAGCGGTTACCCCTCGGGCCGTCGATGCGGAACAAACCCGCCCGGCGCACACGTTGAGACCTGCGACCACCCCTGCTGTGACCCGGTCGGGGAAGACAAATGTTTGGAGACACCTGATGGCAGAGCGTTCACTGCGCGGGACGAGCCTCGGCTCCCGGAGCATGGAGTCCGACGAGAACGTCGTCCCCAGCGAGCGGCAGATCACGACCTACGTGTGCCCGCAGGGCCACCGGATCGAGCTGCCGTTCTCGGTCGAGGCGGAGATCCCCTCGACCTGGGAGTGCCGCTGCGGCGAGGACGCCAAGCTCCTCGACGGCCCCGAGCCCGAGATCAAGGCGACCAAGCCGGCCCGCACCCACTGGGACATGCTGCTCGAGCGCCGCTCGGTCCCCGAGCTGGAGGAGCTCCTCCAGGAGCGTCTCGAGCTGCTGCGCGCCTCCCGCGGCGAGAAGAGCCGCAAGCGCAGCGCCTGAGACCACGGCACCTGCACCACATAGAGGTATGCCGCGCACCCCACGGGGTGCGCGGCATACCTTTTTTGGCGTTGTGGGCCTAGGGGCGGTCCTCGCCGCGGTCGATGACCTCGCCCTCGAGCACGGTGCCGGAGGCCGGCGAGGAGGCGCCGCTCCCCCGGGCCCACGGAGGCGAGCCGGCGCCAGCGGTGCCAGCCGGCGCCTCGAAGACCCCGCCGAGGAGCCGCTGGGCGACCACGCGCTCGAGCAGCCCGCGCGTCAGCGGCCGGGTGAACGGCAGGATGAAGGCAAAGCCGACGATGTCGGTGAGGAAGCCGGGCGCCAGCAGCAGGGTGCCACCCACCAGCACGAGTGCCGCGTCGGCCAGCTGGCGGCTCGGCATCCGGCCCGTGTTGAGCGCGGTCACCAGGGCCGACCACGCGCGGCCGCCCTCGCGGCGCACCAGCCAGGCGCCGAGCGCCGACTCGAACAGGAGCAGCCCGAGCGTCGGCCACAGCCCCAGCGACTTGCCGAGCGCGACGATGATGCCGATCTCGATCGTCGGCACGATGATCAGCAGCGCCACCAGGATCGGCATCAGGCGACGCCGCCGGCGGCCGGCTACGCCCGATGCCACCGGGGCTCCCGACGGGCGATCGAGCGCAGCTGGCGGCCGCGGTAGTCCACGCCCCACTCCGTGATCCGCTTGAGGGACTCGCGGGCGATGTCCGGGTTCATCTTGGAGTCGCCGATCTCGCGCTCGATGAAGGTGATCGGGACCTCCACGACCCGCAGGCCCGCGTGGATGGCCCGGCGGGTGAGGTCGGTCTGGAAGCAGTAGCCCATGGACTCGACCGAGTCGAGGTCCATGGCGCGCAGGGCGTCGGTCCGATAGACGCGGTATCCGGCGGTGGCGTCGTTGACGGGCATGCCCAGCACGGCCTTGATGTAGAGGTTGCCGCCGTAGGAGAGCGCCTTGCGATGTGGCGGCCAGTTGACCACCGACCCACCGCGCACATAGCGCGAGCCGATGACGGCGTCGGCCTCGCGCGCCGCCTCCAGCATCGCCGGCAGGTGCTCGGGCTGGTGGGAGCCGTCGGCGTCCATCTCGACGACCGCGTCATAGCCCCGCTCCAGCGCCCATCGGAAACCCGCCAGGTAGGCCATGCCGAGGCCCTCCTTGCCGGTGCGGTGCAGGACCGAGATCTGGGGGTCGGCGGCCGCGAGCCCGTCGGCGACCTCGCCCGTGCCGTCCGGGGATTTGTCGTCGAGGACGAGGATGTCGACCTCGGGCGTGGCACGGCGCACCCGCTCGACGATGCGCGGGAGGTTGTCGCGCTCGTTGTAGGTCGGGATGAGCACGACGACCCGCGTCAGCGGCGGTCGCGCGGTGACTGCATCAGACACTGGCTCGGGTTTCCTTCGGCTGGGGGTGGGCCTCATCCGACCCTAGCGCCCCACGGCGCCGCACCCGCGGCGCGACACCAAGGCCCAGCAGCAGGAGCGCGGCCAGCGCCTCGGGCGTGGGCCCGATGCGGTCCGAGAGTGTGGTCTGCGAGCGGATGACGGCCTCCTCGACGATCTGGTCTGCCGTGAAGAGCGTCGAGGAGTGCCCATATGTTCCGTCGGGGCGGATCAGGGCGCTCACGCCGACGGTGGAGACGTGGGCGACGGAGCGACCGTGCTCGATGGCCCGGATCCGGGAGATCGCGAACTGCTGCTCCGCCTCGTCGGTGTATCCGAAGGTCGCGTTGTTGGTCTGGACCAGCAGCAGGCTGTCGGTGCGCCCGGCCTGGGTGGAGCTGGAGCGCATCAGGCCGTCATAGGCGACCTCGAAGCAGATCGTCGGGATCGCCCAGTAGGGCGCCTGGTCGGGGGCCTCGACCCGGAAGGCACCGTCGCGGGTGCCCTTGGTGAAGTCCCGGGTCACGTAGTCGACCTTGTCGCTGAAGTGCCGGAAGAAGCCGCGATAGGGGATGTACTCCGCGAAGGGCACCGGGTGCTGCTTGACATAGCGCTCCGGCGGCGAGCCGTCCGGCCGGAAGAGCAGCGAGGCGTTGGAGATGTCGGGGGCCGGCTCGTCGAGGACGGCGCCGACGACGACCGGCACCCCCACGGCCCGCACCGCACGGTCGATGGCGACCCGCGCGTCGGCATTGCGCAGCGGGTCGATGTCGGAGGAGTTCTCCGGCCAGACGACGAGGCTGACTCCCCCGGCGGCCTTGGCACGCTCGGCGAGTCGGAGCGTCCCCTCGACGTGGTTGTCGAGCACCTTGCGCCGCTCTGCGTTGAAGTCGAGGCCCGCGCGCGGGACATTGCCCTGCACCAGACCCACCCGCACGGTGCGGCCGTCGGTGGGCAGGGGCACCAGTGCCGAGCCTCCACAGAGCACGGCGACGCAGCCGAGCGCCACGGCCGGCCACCGCATCCGGTATGCCGTGGTGCCGCCTGCCAGCGCGGCGTGCAGCCCCGCGCCGACAGCGGCCACCGCCATCGTCACCAGCGGCGCGCCTCCGATCGAGGCGAGTGCCGCGAGGGGGCTGTCGGCCTGGCTGAACGCCAGTCGCGCCCACGGGAACCCGCCCCACGGCGTGGTGCCCCTGGCGAGCTCCTGGAGGGCCCATCCGAGGGGCACCGCGGCATACGCCCAGGCAGCCCACCCGCGCCGGAGCAGGGGCAGCCGCACCCACGCCAGCACGGCGCACATGGCCGCGATGTAGAGCGCCTGGAGGGTCGCCAGGGCGAACCACGGGAGGTGGCCGACGAAGATCCCGGACCACGCGAGGGTGGGGACGAAGAAGACAAGGCCGAAGACCAGACCGACGGCCGCCGCGAGCCGGGCGCCGGCGCCGAGCGTGGCGGCCGACAGCATCGCGACCGCGATCGGCGCGAGCCACCACAGGTCGTGCCCGGGGAAGGCGAGCCACAGGGCCAGGCCCCCAAGGACCGCGAGCAGGAGACGCAGCGGGAGCAGCAGCGCGATGCGGTCGGGGAGCACGGGGTCAACCGTAGGACACGAAGCGGCCCGCTCCGCCGTTGGGACCAGCGTGGGCCAGCCGGGTGCTGGCTCCGCACTGTTGTCTACTAGGCGTGCGGGCCGTCTCGTCGTTCCTCGTCCGCGGGTCCAGAGGACACCGCGCCGGTGGGTGCTCCGCTCGGCACTGGCGAGAGCAGCAGTGGTGCTGCGCGCCGTCGGAGGGCCTGGTCTCGGTGTCGTGGACCCGGGGGATGCCGGGAACCGTCCCCGACAGATTACCCACTCCGGGCGGGCGGATGAAGCGGCGTCGGCGTGTCCGCGGGCGACACGCCGCAGGGCCGCGGCGGGTGTGACGAGCGGGACAGCAGATGCCCAGGGCGGTCAGCCGCGGTGCAGCGTGAGCCCGTCGCGGACCGTGAGCGAGACGGTCGGCGCCGGCCCGGTCGGGTCGGGTGCGCCGTCGACGACCAGGGCGCCCGACCACGCCACGAAGGTGGCCTCTCCCCCGGTCCGGATCCGGCCGCGGCCCTCGATGCGGGCGGCCTGCCAGCCGGCGACGGTGTGGGCCTCCAGGGCCTGCGCCGGGGTGAGGCCCTGGCCCGGGGTGCGGTGGTCGACGAAGCCCCGCAGCCCGCCCCAGCCGTCGAGCGGTGTCACGGGGGCGTCGGAGCCGCCCGCCAGGGCCAGGCCGGCGGCGAGCATGTCGCGGAAGGGGTTGAGACGGGTGTCGCGCTCGGGGCCCAGCCGCACGGCATACAGCTCGCTCGGCCCGCCCCAGAGCGCGTCGAAGGCGGGCTGGACGCTGGCGACCACCCCGAGCCGGGCCAGGCGTGCGGCGCCTGCCGCGTCGATGCCCTCGACATGCTCCAGACGGTGGCGGCTGCGCCGGATCGCCTCTGCCCCAACGATTCCCGCCGCCGCCTCGATGCCCTCGATGGCGGTGTCGACCCCTGCGTCGCCGATGACGTGGAAGCCGCCCTGGATGCCGGCGAGCGTGCACGCGGCGATGTGGTCGCGGACCTCGGCCACCGTGAGGAAGGCCTGGCCCCGCTCCCCGGGCGCGTCGGCGTAGTCCGCCCGGAGACGGGCCGTGCGCGAGCCGATGGAGCCGTCGATGTTGAGGTCACCGGCGAGCCCATGGGCGCCGTGCAGCGCCTGGGCGTCGCGGGCCTGCCGCTCGTCGTGGACGAGCTCGGCCCAGTAGGGCACCACCTGGGCGAGCCCTGGCTGCTCGGCGACCGCGATGACATCGGCGAGGTCGTCGGCCGAGGCGACCTTGGGGCCGTTGTTCTCGTGGACGCAGACGATCCCGATCGCCGCCGCGCGACGCAGGGCGGTCTCGATGTCGGCCCGTCGCTCCGGGCCCGTCCGCAGCGCGTCCATCGCACCACCGGCGGCCTCATGTGCCTCCAGGGTCACCCGCCCGCTCGCCTCCCAGCCGGGCAGCCGGTCGACACCACTGGCCGCCACCAGTGCCGAGGACAGCACCGCGCTGTGGAAGTCGATCCGGGGTGCATAGACCACCGCCCCTCCCCCGGCCCGGTCCAGCTCGGCCATCGTGAGGGGGGTCGGGTCGGGCCAGCGGGTCTCGTCCCAGTTGGGCGCGAAGACAGGTGTGCCCGGGCTGCGCCGGGCGTGGGCGGCGATCCGGTCGAGCGCGTCCTCACGGCTTGTCGCGTCGGTGAGGTCGGCACTGCGCAGCTGCTGACCGGTGTGGGACAGGTGCACGTGGGCGTCGACCAGCCCCGGCGTGACCACCGCGCCCGCCAGGTCGACGACCTCGTCCACTCCGTCGGCGTGGCCGGCGGCCCCCGCGTCGTCACCGATCCAGACGATCCTCGCCCCGTCGACGACGAAGGCCGTGGCTGCCGGGTGCTCGGAGGTGACGACGGTGCCGCCGCGCAGGAGGGTGCTCACGGGGATCGAGTATGCCGCGTGCTCCCCCGCAGTCCACGCACACCCCGCGGGGCGCTAGGTTCGGTCCCCATGGCGAGCTCCACTCCGGCGATCAAGGCCCTCGAGCGGGCCCGGGTGCCCCACACGGTCCACGCGTATGCCCACGACCCGAAGGCGCCCTCCTATGGCCTCGAGGCGGCGGAGGCTCTGGGCCTCGACCCGGCGACCGTCTTCAAGACCCTGCTCGTCGAGCACGGCGGCTCGCTCGCCGTCGCGGTGGTGCCCGTCGACCGCCAGCTGGATCTCAAGGCAGCGGCCACGGCACTCGGCTGGAAGAAGGCCGCGATGGCCGATCCCCATGCGGCAGAGCGCTCCTCCGGATATGTCGTGGGCGGGATCTCGCCACTGGGGCAGAAGCGCCGGCTGCCGACGGTCGTCGACGAGTCGGCCCGCGCGCTACCCACGATCTATGTCTCCGGTGGGCGCCGGGGCCTCGACCTCGGCCTGGCGCCCCAGGATCTGGTGGATCTGCTCGGCGCGTCCTATGCGCCGCTCGCCCGCGGCTGGTGTACCCGGCCATCAGGTTGGTAGCAGCGCGCCTGCTTGAACGAGCGAGAACCTC
>JAJTBD010000017.1 GCA_021287075.1 Micrococcales bacterium
GAGGCCCAGGCCGAGGCCGCGCGCCGTGAGGAAGCCGCCCGGGCCGCCCGGGCGGAGGCGCGCGCAGCCCAGCTGGCCGCGGAGCGGGCGGCCGCAGAGGCACGGGCCAAGGCCGCCCGGGACGCCGCTGCCAAGGCGGCAGCGGAGGAGGCCGCCCGCGAGGCGGCCAGGCGTGAGGCGGCGCAGCAGGAGGCCGCCCGCGAGGCAGCCGCCCAGCAGGCCGCCGCCGACGAGGCAGCCGCCCAGCAGGCCGCCGCCCAGCAGGCCGCGGCCCAGGAGGCGGCACCGGCTGCCCCCGCGGAGCCGGTCAGCACGACCCCCTCGAGCAGCTCGGGCGTCTCGGCCGTCATCGCCTTCGCGCAGGCCCAGCTCGGCGAGCCCTATGTCTGGGGCGGCGAGGGCCCGGGCATCTGGGACTGCTCGGGGCTGACGATGATGGCCTGGCGTCAGGCCGGGGTCTACATGTCGCACTACACCGGCGCGCAGTGGGCCGAGACCCAGCGGGTGCCGCTGTCCGACCTGCGCCCCGGAGACCTCGTCTTCTATGGCAGCTCCGGCGCGAGCAGCCACCACGTGGGCCTCTATGTCGGCAACGGCCAGATGATCGAGGCCCCGCACAGCGGCGCGGTCGTGCGCTACGCGTCGATCTACCGCAGCGACCTGCTGCCCTATGGCGGCCGCCCCTGACGGCCCCTCAGCACACGACGAAGCCCCGGAAGGCACTGCCTCCCGGGGCTTCGTCGTCGCTATGCCGCGGCCCCAGGCCCGCGGCACACCGGCACTCTCACTCCTTGGTGCGCAGCTCGCCGGTGTCGGTGTCGTGCAGCGGGTGGTCCTTGGTCGCGAGGGACTCCTCGGCGCGCTCCATGGCAGCGGTGGTCTCGTCGTCGGAGCGGGCGACGTCGGCGTGGCTCTCGGCGTGGGTGGGCATCCGCCAGCGGGCGGTGGTCATGCCGGCCTCCTGGGCCCGCTTGATGGCCTCCTCCACGCAGCGCTCGGCCTCCTCGCGGCCACCCCAGTGGGCGCCCTCGACCGACTTGCCGGGCTCGAGGTCCTTGTAGGTCTCGAAGAAGTGCTGGATCTCGAGACGGTCGAACTTGCTGATGTCGTCGAGCTCCTTGATGTGCGCCTGGCGCGGGTCGCCCGCGGGGATGCACAGGATCTTGTCGTCGCCGCCGGCCTCGTCGCGCATGTGGAAGAAGCCGATCGGGCGGGCCCGGACGATGCAGCCGGGGAAGGTCGGCTCGTCGAGCAGGACGAGCGCGTCGAGCGGGTCGCCGTCCTCGCCGAGGCTGTCCTCGACATAGCCGTAGTCGGCGGGGTAGGACATCGCGGTGAAGAGCAGCCGGTCCAGGCGGATGCGGCCCGTCTCGTGGTCGACCTCGTACTTGTTGCGGTGCCCCTTGGGGATCTCAATGGTGACGTCGAATTCCACGGCTGCGCTGCCTCTCGGGTGGGTTGACTACTCTTCTCGCGGACAAGTGTCCCGCACTTACTTCATACCAAGCACCAGGGGGTCCGCGTGCGTCGAACGATCGCTGCGGTGCTCGTGGCGCTGCTGGCCGTGCTGGGCTATGGCACCCTCGACGTGCTCGACCTCGCGCCCGGTGTCCTGACCCGGGAGGCCGAGCCGACCGCGGCCCCGGTGCCGAGCACACCCTCGGCCAGCCCGACGGTCTCCCTGCCGACCCCTGCCTCGCCGTCCGGCGTGCTGCGCCCCGCCGATGCGGCCAGCACCGCTCCGGTCCCTGCCGCGGCGGGCCTCTCCGCGGCGCTCGCGCCCCGGCTGGCCGACCCCTGGCTCGGGCCGTCGGTCGGCGCCGTCGTCAGCGACGCGGTCACCGGCGACGTCCTCTATCGCAAGGACGCCGACGCCCCGCACACCCCCGCCTCCACCGCCAAGATCCTTGCGGCAGCAGCGGTCTCGCACAGTGACTTCTCTGCGGGCCGGCTGCGCACCCGGGTCGTCGCGGGCGACACTCCCGACGAGATCGTCCTCGTCGCAGGCGGCGACACCATGCTCTCCCCGGGCACGGGCAAACCGCGTGAGGTCGAGGGCCGCGCCGGCCTCCAGGACCTCGCCGACGACGTGGCCGCCTCGCTCGGCCCCACTCGCAGCGTCACCCTCCGCCTCGACCTGACGTATGCCGCGGGCCCGCGCTATGCGCCCGGCTGGAACCCCGCGGACGTGTCGGCCGGCTACACCGCCGGCGTGGCCATGCTCGGTCTGGCCGGGCAGCGGCCCCGGCCCTTCCACCCGAGCCCGACCGATCCCGAGGCCACCGTCGCGCGGGCCTTCGTGACCGCCCTCGGCAAGGCCGGTGTCACCGCCACGCTGGCGCCGGCCAGCACCTGGCAGCAGGCCGCCCCTGCGGGGGCGCGCGAGCTGGGCGCGGTCGAGTCCGCGCCGGTGACCGATGTCCTGGCCCTGGCCCTCGACGACTCCGAGAACGCCCTCACCGAGGGGCTCGTGCGGCAGGCGGCGGTGGCCGACGGCAAGGGGGCCGACTTCGCCGCCGGCGCGGCATACGTCCGGGAGACGCTGACCGGGCTGGGGGTCGACCTGTCGGGGGCGGCGCTGACCGACACCTCCGGGCTGACCCAGGGCCAGCGGCTACCGGCCCGGGTGCTCGACGACGTGCTGCGGCTGGGCACCTCGGGCAAGGTCCCGCGGCTGCGGGCCGCGCTCGCGCAGCTGCCGGTCGCCGGCGTCGACGGTTCCCTCCACGACCGCTATGTCACCGGCCCCCAGCACTCGGCCGCCGGCATCGCCCGGGCCAAGACGGGGACGCTGACCGGTGTCTCCGGCCTGGCGGGCACGCTCGTGGACGCCGACGGCCGGCTGCTCGCCTTCAGCGTGATCGCCGACCAGGTCCCGACCTCGACGGGAACGTTGGGGGCCCGGGCGACGTTGGACCGCTTCGTGGCGACGCTGGCATCGTGTGGATGTCAGTGACAGACCCGCCGGCCTGACCAGGCCACCGCGCCACCACAACCCACGAGGGGGAGCACGATGAGCGCACAGTCCGAGCAGCCTCAGGGCACGCCGCAGGTCAAGGTGGACTGGCAGTTCGCCAAGCAGACCGGACGGCGCCTGGCGCCCGCCGGCCCGCAGATCAGCGCTGCCGAGGCGGCCGAGGTCGTCGAGTCGATTCGCCGGTATGCCGCCGAGGCCGTCGAGCCGATCGCCCGCACCTCCGGGCTGCGTGCGCCCGGCGACGCCCCGCCCGTCATGGTCGTGGACCGCCCCACCTGGATGGCGGTCAACATCGACTCGATGAGCAAGCTGATGGACCCGGTGATCGAGAAGCTCTCGAGCCGCCCCGGCGCCCCGGCCCCGTCCGAGGCGATGCAGGCGATCGGCGGCAAGATCACCGGCGCCGAGGTCGGCGCGCTGCTCTCCTTCATGTCCTCAAAGGTGCTGGGGCAGTATGACCTCGCGCCCGAGGGCACGCCCAAGCTGATGCTCGTGGCACCCAACCTCGTCGCGGTCGAGCGCGAGCTCGAGGTCGACCCGCGTGACTTCCGGCTGTGGGTGTGCATGCACGAGGAGACCCACCGCGTGCAGTTCACGGCCGTCCCGTGGCTGCGCCAGTACATGATCGACTCCAGCCGCGAGCTGATGGGCGAGATGACCCCCAGCGCCGAGGAGCTGCCCGAGCTCATCCAGCGCATCGTCAAGCGCCTGCCCGAGGCCCTCGGCCCGGGCGGCGGTGGCCTCGGCGAGCTCTTTGCCACCCCCGAGCAGCTGGACAAGATCGCCCGCATCACCGCGATCATGTCGCTGCTGGAGGGCCACGCCGACGTGATGATGGACGAGGTCGGACCGCAGGTCATCCCCTCCGTCGAGGAGATCCGACGCAAGTTCAACGAGCGCCGCAAGGGTGCCGGCAACGCCGACCGCCTGCTGCGCCGCCTGCTCGGCCTCGAGGCCAAGATGCGCCAGTACCGCGACGGCGCGGCCTTCGTGCGCGGCGTCATCGACGAGGTCGGACTCGACGGCTTCAACAAGGTGTGGACCTCGCCCGAGACCCTCCCTCTCCCGGCCGAGATCCTCGACCCCAAGGCCTGGGTCGCGCGTGTCCACGGCGCCGACCGCGTCGAGGGCGCCGCCCCCGGCGAGCAGCCCGCCTGACCCACCCCATGCCCGGACCGCCTCCCGCCGTCGCCGCGACCCGTCGTGGTGTCCGGCGGGAGGCGGTCTCGCTGTCCCCGGGCGACCTTGTGCTCGTGGCGTGCAGCGGGGGCGCCGATTCGCTCGCGCTCGCCGCTGCGGCCGCCTTCGAGCTGCCCCGCCGCGACGTGAGGGTGGGCGCCGTGATCGTCGACCATGGCCTCCAGCCCGGCTCCGGTGACATCGCCGACCGCGCGGCCGAGCAGTGCCGGGGCCTGGGCCTCGACCCCGTCGTCATCGAGCGGGTTGCGGTGCGCGACAGCGGGACTGGCCCGGAGGCGGCCGCCCGCGTGGCCCGCTATGCAGCGCTCGAGCGGGTGGCCGGCGAGCTCGACGCGTCGCTCGTGCTGCTCGGCCACACCCGCGACGACCAGGCGGAGCAGGTCCTCCTCGGCCTCGCCCGTGGCTCCGGCGCCCGCTCCCTGTCCGGTATGCCGCGTCGACGCGGCATCCTGGCCCGTCCCCTCCTCGAGGTGACGGGTGTCGAGACCCTGGCCGCCTGCGCCCACGAGGGCCTGGCTCCCTGGGAGGACCCGCACAACAGCGACCCCGCCTATGCGCGCGTGCGCGCCCGGGGTCTGCTCGCCCGGCTCGAGGAGGGTCTCGGGCCCGGCGTCGCGGCCGCACTGGCCCGCAGCGCCGACCAGCTGCGCGAGGACGCCGACCACCTCGACGCACTGGCCGCCGACGCGGTGGCGACCCTTGGCGAGGCGCCCTGGCCGGTCACCACACTGCTGGCCCTGTCCCGGCCGGTGCGCACCCGGGTGCTGCGCACCCTGCTCACCCGCGCAGGCGCCCCGGCCGGGCAGGTGGGCTCGCGGCATACCGACGCCGTGGACGCCCTGCTCACCGACTGGCGCGGGCAGGGGCCCATCGTGGTCCCAGGCGCGCTCGCGGTGGCCCGATCAGGGGATCGGCTGTCCATCGCCCCGGCCCCTCGGGTTGAATAGGTCCCGTCGACCGACGGCGATACAACAATCCGCACCGACCCGCAGGAGTGCATGGTGGACGCCAGCCACATGGGAGCCGATCTCGAGAGCGTGCTCATCACCGAGGAGGAGATCGACGCCAAGCTGGCCGAGCTCGCCCAGGAGATCTGGGCGCGCTACGAGGGGCAGGACGTGCTCTTCGTCGGGGTGCTCAAGGGCGCGGTCATGGTCATGGCCGACCTCATGCGCCACATGCCCGGCTCGGTGCCGATGGACTGGATGGCGGTCAGCTCCTATGGCTCGGGCACCAAGAGCTCGGGCGTCGTGCGCATCCTCAAGGACCTCGACACCGACATCTCCGGCAAGCACATCCTCATCGTCGAGGACATCGTCGACTCCGGCCTGACCCTGTCGTGGATCAAGGCCAACCTCGAGTCGCGCAGCCCCGCCTCGGTCGAGATCTGCACGCTGCTGCGCAAGCCCGACGCCGCCAAGGTCGAGGTCGACGTGCGCTGGGTCGGCTTCGACCTGCCCAACGAGTTCGTCGTCGGCTATGGCCTCGACTACGCCGAGGCCTATCGCAACCTGCGCGTGGTCGGCACCCTCGCCCCCCACGTCTACAGCTGAGCGGTCACTTGCCACCGTCGGCTAAGCCTTGACGGTTGGGATGGCATGGCGGATCATTGAGGACGAGCTCGACTCCTGCTGGGAGCCGGGAAGTGTGAGCCAGGACCCCCGCCGGAGACGGGACCTGGCTCTCGCGCTGTCCGTGCCTACCTGAGCTTCACATCCAGGTCATACACCAGATGTGCCATGGGCTCGAGCCACTCCTCAGTCTCGACCATTCGGGCGGCGGCGACAGCGCCCGCCACGACGTCTGGCACCCAGAGCATGGGTTCGGCGGACGGCCTCGCGAAGCCGACTCGAAGCCCGCTGCTGATGCTCTGCCGTCCTCGCAGTTGGTCCACGGTCCGCACGTGTGCCAGCGCAGTTTCACCGGGCCTCGGGTTTCCAACGCGCTCAGCTGGAGCCGCGTCCGGTCGCAGTCGCGGGGGTCGGCAATCGCCGCAGCCAGCAGATAGAGGGATCGGGCGGGCGTGAAGCGCATCGACTCATCGATCCATGCATGCAGGTGTGGCCCCTCTTCTGCTGGCGTGGTGCTCACCTGGTCATTGTGCGAGACCGCTCCGACAGTCGATCGGACCTATTCCGCGCCGAGGGCGCTCATCACATAGACCAGCAGGAAGCCGAGGAAGAACATCGCGCCGAGGCCGACCGTCTCGGCCTCCTCGTGCGCCTCGACGAGCAGCTCCTCCACGACGAGATAGAGCAGTGCCGCCGCCCCGAAGGCCAGCACCGCCGACATCACGGTGGTGCTGACGCCGCCGAGCAGCAGCGCCGCGCCGATGGCGCCGACCGCGCACACCAGGCCGAGCCCGACGCAGACCGCGACGGCCTTGCCGGCCGAGAGCCCGCCGTCGGCGCAGCTCGGGCACGACGGCCAGGCCGAGGAAGAGGATCTCCAGGGTCAGGGCGGCCGAGAGGATGATCCCCTGGGTCAGGCCCAGCCGCGCGCCCAGCCCGATGAGGACGCCGTCGAGGAGCAGGTCGATCACGATCGCCGACAGCATGCCGATGGGCAGGGTCACCGCGGCCCGGCGGGCCGTGCCCGCGACGATCCCGCGCGCCCGGTCGGCGCGCTCCTGCGCCTCGAGCTCCGCGCGCTCGGCGGCGGCCTCCTCCTCGGTATGCCGCCCGTAGGCCCCCAGGCCCAGCACCAGCAGCGCGCCGGCCACGAAGCCCAGGACGGTCCAGACCAGGTGCCCCTCGGCGCGCAGCTCGGGCATGATCTCGCCGACCAGCGCGGCCAGGACGACACCGGCGGCGAAGTGCTGGACACCGGCGACGAAACGCTGCCCGGGCGGTCGCAGTGCCGCGATCGAGGCGCCCGCGGCCGAGGCCACGACAGGGAAGGACACGAGCAGGGCGGACTGCGCGACGAGGTTCACCTTCGCAGGCTAGGCCGCCACGCGGCATACCGCACCCAAGGTGTGGCTGCCCGTGCCATCGGAACACGTGACCACACGCGTGCGTTGAGCACGCTGGACGAGACGATCCGCGCACGGTGCGCGGTGTACCGTCGTCTCCACGCCGGTGCCCACAGAGCCGGCCGTCGACGAGCAGGAGGAACGGCGCACACTCGCGCCCACGCATATGAACGGTAAGCGCATCTTCAGGTCCCCGCTGCTGTGGGTGTTGGCAGCCATCGCCCTGTTCTTCGCCTTCTTCTCGATCACCGATTCCAGCGGCTACACGCGGATCGACACCTCGGCGGCCGAGAAGCTGCTCACCGACAAGAAGGTCTCCAAGGCCGAGATCATCAACAACGAGGAGCTCCTGCTCGACCTCAAGAAGGGGCAGACCTACTCCGACGGCGAGGCCGTCAAGGACAAGGACAAGGTCAAGACCCAGTTCACCGAGGCCCGCGCAGACAAGATCCTCGGGCTCGTCGAGGACGCCGTCCCCGACAACAACAACGACCGCCGCGAGGACCCCAACCCGCTGGTGTCGATGCTCATGTCGATCCTGCCGCTGCTGCTGCTGCTCGGCCTCTTCTGGTTCCTCATGGGCCAGATGCAGGGCGGCGGCTCGCGCGTGATGCAGTTCGGCAAGTCGCGCGCCAAGCTGGCCAGCAAGGACACCCCCAAGGTCACCTTCGCCGATGTGGCCGGTGCCGACGAGGCCGTCGAGGAGCTCCACGAGATCAAGGAGTTCCTCCAGGAGCCGAGCAAGTTCCTCGCCGTCGGCGCCAAGATCCCCAAGGGCGTCCTGCTCTATGGCCCTCCCGGCACCGGCAAGACCCTCCTCGCGCGCGCCGTCGCGGGCGAGGCCGGGGTGCCCTTCTACTCCATCTCCGGCTCCGACTTCGTCGAGATGTTCGTCGGTGTGGGTGCCTCGCGTGTGCGTGACCTCTTCGAGCAGGCCAAGGCCAACGCCCCGGCCATTGTCTTCGTCGACGAGATCGACGCGGTCGGCCGCCACCGCGGCGCCGGCCTCGGCGGCGGTCACGACGAGCGCGAGCAGACCCTCAACCAGCTGCTGGTCGAGATGGACGGCTTCGACGTCAAGACCAATGTCATCCTCATCGCGGCGACCAACCGCCCCGACATCCTCGACCCGGCGCTGCTGCGCCCCGGCCGCTTCGACCGCCAGATCGCGGTCGAGGCGCCCGACATGATCGGCCGCCACCGCATCCTCGAGGTGCACGCCCAGGGCAAGCCGATGGCGCCCGGCGTCGACCTCCTGGCCGTCGCCCGTCGCACCCCCGGCTTCACCGGCGCCGACCTGGCCAATGTCCTCAACGAGGCCGCCCTGCTCACGGCCCGCTCGTCCAAGCAGCTCATCGACGACGCCACCCTCGACGAGGCGATCGACCGCGTGATGGCCGGTCCCCAGAAGCGCACCCGGATCATGTCGGCCAAGGAGCGCAAGATCACGGCATACCACGAGGGCGGGCACGCCCTGGTGGCCGCGGCGATGAACCACACCGACCCCGTCTCCAAGGTGACGATCCTGCCGCGCGGCCGCGCCCTCGGATACACGATGGTGCTGCCGAGCGACGACAAGTACTCCACGACCCGCAACGAGATCCTCGACCAGCTCGCCTACGCCCTCGGCGGCCGCGTCGCGGAGGAGATCATCTTCCACGACCCGACCACGGGCGCGGCCAATGACATCGAGAAGGCCACCTCCATGGCCCGCAAGATGGTGACCGAGTTCGGCATGTCCGAGCGGGTCGGCGCGGTCAAGCTCGGCCAGTCCCAGGGCGAGGTCTTCCTCGGCCGCGACATGGGCCACCAGCGCGACTACTCCGAGGCCGTCGCCGGCCTGGTCGACGAGGAGGTCCGCAAGCTCATCGAGGCGGCCCACGACGAGGCCTGGCACGCGCTCAACGACAACCGTGCGGTCCTGGACAACCTGGTGCTGGAGCTCCTCGAGAAGGAGACCCTCAATGCCACGCAGATCGCCGAAATCTTCCAGGACGTCAAGAAGCGCCCGCTGCGCCCGCTGTGGGTCTCCTCCGAGGACCGGCCCCTCTCCGACGAGCCGCCCGTGCTGACCCCGGCCGAGCGGGCCGCGCTGCTGCCCGGTTCCGACCCCTCCGGCGCACCCGCCGGCGCGACGGTCAACGAGGGCGACGCCGCCACGGCCCGGGCGATCGACCAGGTCGCCGAGGCCGGCGCGCACCCCGCTGCCGAGGAGGCCCCGCTGACCGAGGTCATCGAGATCCCCGAGGGCGACCGTGTCGACCCCGACAGCGGCCGCTGAGCCCGGCGACGCCTCCGCCATCGGGGGCGTCGTCGACCTCGACCGGGCCGCCGCCGCCATCCGCGCGCTGCTGCTCGCCGTCGGGGAGGACCCTGACCGCGACGGCCTGCTCGACACCCCGATGCGGGTGGCCAAGGCCTATGACGAGATGTTCGCCGGACTGCGGCAGGACCCGGCCGAGATCCTCTCGCGCACCTTCCAGATCGACCACGACGAGATGGTCATCGTCCGCGACATCGAGCTCTACAGCGTCTGCGAGCACCACCTGCTGCCCTTCCACGGCGTCGCCCACATCGGCTACATCCCCGCCAAGGACGGCCGCGTGACCGGGCTGTCCAAGCTCGCCCGCCTCGTCGAGGTCTATGCCCGTCGCCCCCAGGTGCAGGAGCGCATCACCTCACAGGTGGCGGAGGCGCTGATGGCCCACCTCGGGGCGCAGGGCGTGATCGTGGTAGTCGAGGCCGAGCACATGTGCATGTCGATGCGCGGCGTGCGCAAGCCCGGCGCCCGCACCGTCACCTCCGCGGTCCGTGGCCAGCTGCGCCACCCCGCGACCCGTGCGGAGGCGATGGCGCTCCTCACTGCGGGCACCCCGTGAGCGTCTCGCTCGAGGCCGGCCCGCGTCCGCTCGTCATGGGCGTCGTCAACGTCACGCCCGACTCCTTCAGCGACGGCGGCCGCTGGTTCGACCCGGCCGACGCCATCGCCCACGGAGAGCAGCTGGTCGCCCAGGGCGCCCAGATCCTCGACATCGGAGGGGAGTCGACCCGGCCCGGTGCCGAGCGACCCAGCGAGGAGGAGGAGGCCCGCCGGGTCGTGCCGGTCGTGCGCGGCCTGGCCCCCACGGGCGTCACCCTCAGCGTCGACACCATGCGCGCCTCGATCGCCGAGGCCGCGCTGGAGGCCGGGGCCCACATCATCAACGACGTCTCGGCCGGCCTGGCCGACGCCGAGATGGGCCCGCTCGCCGCCGCGACCGGCGTGCCCTATATCGCGATGCACTGGCGCGGCCACAGCGCCGACATGCAGTCGCGCGCCGTCTATGGCGATGTCGTTGCCGAGGTCCGCACCGAGCTGGAGGCGCGCCTCGAGGAGCTCTTTGCCGTCGGCGTCCGCCGCGAGCAGGTCATCCTCGACCCCGGCTATGGCTTCGCCAAGCTGGCCGAGCACAACTGGCGGCTGCTCGCCCACCTCGACGACCTCGTCGCCACCGGATACCCCGTCCTCGTGGGCACCTCCCGCAAGACCTTCCTCGGCCGGCTGGGCCGCCCCGACGGGGCCGAGCCGGTGCCGCCCGCCGAGCGCGACGCCGCGACCGCGGCGACGAGCATGTATGCCGCGCAGCACGGTGCGTGGGCCGTGCGGGTGCACGACGTGGCCGGCACCTGCGCCGCCTTCGACGTGCTCGACGCGATCCGGGCCGCGGGGTGAGCCGGGTGACCGACCGCATCGTGCTCCAGGGCGTCTCGGCCACGGGCCACCACGGGGTGCTCGACCACGAGAAGCGCGACGGCCAGACCTTTGTCGTCGATGTCGTTATGGACCTCGACCTGGCCCCGGCCGGGCGCAGCGACGACCTGGCCCACACCGTCAACTATGCCGAGGTCGCTGGCGACGTCGTGCGCCACATCGAGGGTGAGCCCCTCGACCTGATCGAGGCCCTGGCCGCCCGCATCGCCGAGGACACCCTGCGCCGGCCCCTCGTCGAGGCCGTCGAGGTCACGGTGCACAAGCCGCAGGCGCCCGTCGGCCATCCCTTCACCGACGTGCAGGTCGTGGTCCGGCGCGAGCGCCGGGTGCCCGCCGTCGTCGCGATGGGCAGCAACCTCGGCGACAGCAGGTCGACCCTCGAGGCCGCCGTGCGCGACCTCGCCCGGGTCGAGGGTGTGCGCGTCACGGCCGTCTCGCCGCTGGTCGCCACCGACCCCGTCGGCGGCCCGGAGCAGCCCGACTATCTCAACGCCATCGCGCTGGTCACCACCCGTCTCGCGCCGGGGACCCTGCTGGCGCGTCTCCACGACATCGAGGCGGCCCACGGTCGGGTCCGTGAGACCCGTTGGGGCGCAAGGACGCTCGACCTTGATCTGGTCCAATACGGCGACCCGGTCGATGGCACCGACACCGTCTCCGATGACGAGCACCTGCTGCTGCCCCACCCGCGCGCCCACGAGCGCGGCTTCGTCCTGGCGCCGTGGCACCTCGCCGACCCCGCGGCATACCTGCGGGTCGAGGGGGAGCCCACGCCCGTGGAGCAGCTGCTCGGGCAGGTCGACCTGGGCGGGGTCCGCCCCTCCGAGCAGTGGCGGCCGACATGGTGAGGCGTGGCCTGACCTGGCCGGCGCTGCTGACGGTCGCCCTCGCCTCAGGCCTCGTCTCCTGGGTCGGCTGGACGTTCTATACCCGCGCCGGCAACCATCTCTTCCCGCTGTCGTGGGCGGCCGCGGCGCTGCTGCTGATCCTGGCCGCGCTCGTCCTCGGCGCGGCGCTGCCCGTGCGGCGCTACCAGCGCGGCGAGGTGGGCAAGCCGCTGACCGGCATGCGCGCGGCCCGGATCCTCGTGCTCGCCCAGGCGGCCTCGCTCACCGGTGCCGCCGCCACCGGCTGGTATGCCGGGCAGCTGCCCGTGCTGCTCGCCGACCTCACGCTGCGCAGCTATCGCGCACTGCTGTGGCCGCTGCTGGGCTCGGCCCTGGCCGGTGTGCTGCTCGCGCTGGCCGGCATGCTCGTGCAGCGCTGGTGCCGGGTGGAGCCTCGCGAGGACGATGAGGACTGACTAGACCGCCGGTGTGGCCCAGACGACCCAGTCGCCCTCGTAGTGGCCCGACTCCAGGGGGGTCGTGGGGTCGCAGGTGATCAGCCGCAGCAGGGGCGTCGTGCTGTCGGCAGCCCAGATGTCCTTGCGCTGGGGGACCTCGGTCTTGGAGACCGCCTCCGACCGGGAGACCACGAACCGGGTCGCCTGACCGCTGCTGAAGGCCACCGTGACCGCGTCGCCGGCCTTGGCCCGGGGGAGATTCCAGAAGACATCGGCCTTGGAGCCGTGGTTGATGTGGCCGACGAGGATGGCCGCGCTGGGCCAGCCGGGCTTGGCCCAGCCCTTCTCGGCATACCAGCCCGCCTGGCCGAAGGGCGGCGCCAGCACTGCCTGGTCGTCGAGGTGCGCCGGTGTGAGGTCGGCGTCGACAAGACGGCGCCCGCCCACGGCCGTCAGCCGCACAAAGGTGGGAGTCCCCTTGGGGCGCAGCACATATGGCGACTTCGCGGTGGCCCCGGTCTTGGTCGAGGCGGCGCTCGAGCGCGTCGTCGCGGTGGTGGCCGAGTGGCTCGTCCGGTTGGGGGCGACATACTCGCCCGGCTGCGGCCCGCGGCGGCTGACCGCCAGGGCGACCAGCACGGCGAGGGCGCCCACGACCAGCACGGCCAGGCCGGTGCGGCGCAGCCGCGCATAGCGGCGACGGGCCGCGTCACGCCGGCGGCTGGGCTGCGCGGGCGTCCTGGGCCGCGGGGGCGGTGTGGCGGGCGAGCCCATCTCAGCGGTCCACGTCGCCGGAGACCAGGGGCACCGAGGCGAGCGCCCGGCCCAGGTCGTCGACGGGGGATCCCGTCAGCACTGCGCCGAGCGCGCTGGCGTGGGCGAAGGAGGGGGTGCGCAGCTTGAGCCGCCACGGGGCTCGGTCTCCGGTGGAGACCAGCCAGACGCCGGCCCGGCCCAGCGGCGTCTCCGACGCGCGATAGGTCTCGCCCTCGGGCACGCGCAGCACCTTGGGGAGGCGGATCGACACCGGCCCGCCCGGGACGCGCGCCAGGCACTCCTCCACGAGATCCGTTGCGACGCGGGCCTGTTCGACGATCAGATCAAGTCGGGCGAGGGCATCACCCTCGGCGCGCAGCGGCACCCGCCCCGGCCCCCCGGGGGCGAACAGCTCGCCATAGCAGCCATAGGGCTCGTCCCGCCGCACGTCGAGGTCGAGGCCGGACGCCCGCGCAACGACGCCGCTCGCGCCGTGCGCGGCGGCGTCGGCGGGAGAGAGGACGGCGAGACCGCGCAGCCCCTCCTGCGCGGCGAGGGCCGCTGCGACGAGGTCGAGGGCCGCCCGGGCCCGCACCAGGCCCGCACCCACGCGCGCGGGCCAGCCGGCCGGCATGTCGAGGTGGAGCCCGCCGACCCGGGTGACCATCACGTGCATGCGGCCGCCGGTGTAGTCCTCGAGCAGCGTCAGCAGCTCCTCGCGGGCGCCGCGGGCGCCCTCGCGCGCCTCGTCGGCGGGGCCGGCCGCGGCATACGGGTATGCCGCGAGGAAGGCCAGGTGCGAGGCGACCCGGGTCAGCTCGGCGAGGGCCGTGCGCAGCCACACCACGCGGGCCGGGGGCTCCAGCCGCAGCATCTCCTCGACCGCCAGGACGACCGAGAGCTCACCGGACATCGCACCGAGCCAGTCGTGCCGGTCGGCCAGCATGATCAGCTGGCGGTAGTCGCGCGCCTCGAAGAGCTTCTCCGCGGAGCGGTGCACCCAGCCGACATCGGGGTCGACGCCGGTGACCACGCCCTCGACGACGCGCAGCCGCAGCCGCAGCACGCCGTGGCTGAGGGGGTGGTCGGGCGGCAGGTCGAGCGGCAGGTCGCAGTCGAGCCGGCTCCCCGGTCCGACACCGGCGAGCAGCATCTCGCCGGCTGGGGACGTGGACTGCGCGGGCATGCCCAGCAGTCTGCCCCATGACGCGCCGGTGCAGACCGCCGGACGCGACCCCCGGTGGTGGGGCAGGCTGTCCCGGTGACCTTCGATGCCGCCGAGCTCCTGGACCTGTCCGACCCCACCGTCGTCGCCGACCCCTATCCGCACTACGCGCGGCTGCGGGAGCAGGCGCCGATGGCCTGGCACTCGGGCCTCGGCATGTGGGTGGCCACCTCCCACGACGCCTGCTCTCAGATCCTGCGGGACCGCCGGCTGGGCCGGGTCTTCCGCGAGCGCGAGCCCCTCGCGGAGTGGAAGACCTTCAACTGGCTGCACGCCGACTCCATCCTCGACTCCGAGCCGCCCAAGCACACCCGGCTGCGCCGCCTCGTCGCCGGCGCCTTCGGCCGGGGGCATGTCGCGAGGCTCGAGCCGCGCATCGAGGAGCTCGCCGAGGGCCTGCTCGAGGAGGCCGGCTCCGGCGGCGGCGAGTTCGACATCATCGAGCGGTATGCCGAGCCGCTGCCGGTCCTGGTGATCGCCGAACTGCTCGGCTTCCCCGAGGCCGACCGGCACCTGCTCCGGCCGTGGTCGCAGGCGATAGTCAAGATGTACGAGGTGGACCGCACGGCCGAGCAGGAGGCCGAGGCGCGCTGCGCCGCAAGGGAGTTCGCAGCATACGTCGAGGATCTGGCGGCCGACCGGGCCCGTCACCCGGGCGAGGACCTGCTCACCGATTTGGTGCAGGCCCGTGACGGCAGCGACCGGCTCAGCTCACGCGAGCTGGTCGCGACGGCTGTGCTGCTGCTCAACGCCGGGCACGAGGCCTCGGTCAACGGCTTCGGCAACGGCCTGCACTCGTGGTTCGGCGCCGGCCGCCCCCGGGTCGACCTGGCCGACCGCGCGGCGGTGGACCGGCACGTCGAGGAGTTCCTGCGGCACGACAGCCCGCTGCACCTCTTCGAGCGCACCGCCAAGGAGCCGCTCGACGTGGCCGGTGCCCACCTGGAGCCCGGCGACACGTGCGCGGTGCTGCTGGGTGCGGCCAACCGGGACCCCCAGGTCTTCGCGGACCCGGACGTCTTCGATCCCGCGCGCGAGCCGAATACCCACCTTGCCTTCGGGCTGGGCATCCACTTCTGCATCGGGGCCCCGCTGGCCCGTCTCGAGCTGGCGGTCTCGCTGCGGCGGCTGCTCACGCGCCACCCCGACCTGCGGCTGGTGGAGGCGGTCCAGCGCCCGACCTTCGTGCTGCGCGGCTATGAGCGGCTGGTGGTCGCCCCCGGCTGAGCCTTGCGGCCCGGTCGCCTGGATCTCAGGCGTCGAATGCCGTGTCGTGGCGCGGCTGGTAGAGCAGCATCCCGGACGTGCCCGGCACGAGGACGACGGCGCCCAGGCCCCAGCCCTTGTCCTCGGTGGGCCCGACGAACTGCGCCCCACGGGCCTCCAGCTCGGCGCGGGTGGCCTCGATGTCGTCGCACATCAGCGAGATCTCGTGGTGACGCGGGGTGGTGAACTCCTGGCCCTCGAACTCGCCGGCGGTGGGGTGCACGCCCATCTCGCTGGGCCCGGTGCGGAAGATCGGCCACTCGGCGCCGCCGTTGGCCGGCAGCTGGAGGACGTCGCGCAGGAACGCCCGGGTCTCCTCGGGGCGGTCGGAGTAGATGAGTGTGTGGATCGCGGTGATCATGGTCCCGACCGTAGTGGGACCAGCCGGACGACGTGCCGGTCGGGGGCGTCAGATCCACCACACCGCGATAGGTTCGACGCCGTGGACGAGCACCAGGCCGGCCGAGGGGCCGGAGAGCACCCCGCCCGGCTGCGGGTCGGCGTCGTTGGCTCCGGTCGGGTCGGCAGCGTGCTCGGCGCGGCCCTGCGCCGGGCCGGGCATGACGTCGTGGCGGTCTCGGCGGTCAGCGACCAGAGCCGTGCCCGGGCGGAGGCGCTGCTGCACGGTGTCCCGGTGCGCGAGGTCCCCGAGGTGGTCGCCGCGGCCGAGCTGGTCCTGCTGACGGTCCCCGACGACGCCCTGGGCCCGCTCGTGGCCGGGCTGGCCGAGACCGGTGCCCTCCAGGCGGGCCAGATCATCGTGCACACCTCCGGGCGGCACGGCGCCGCGGTCCTCAGCCCCGTCCTGGCCCGCCACTGTCTCCCGGTCGCCATGCACCCGGCGATGACCTTCGCCGGGACCGAGGCCGACCTCGACCGGCTCGAGGACTGCTGCTTCGGTGTGACCTGCGACGACGCGCTGCGCGCCCTCGCCGAGGCCCTCGTGCTCGAGATGGGCGGCGAGCCGGTGTGGGTCGACGAGGTCGACCGGCCCCGCTATCACGCGGCGCTCGCCCACGGCTCCAACCACCTGGTCACCCTCATCGCCCAGGCCCTCCAAATCCTGCGTGGCACGGGCATCGACCAGCCCGCCCGGGTGCTGGGCCCGCTGGTGACGGCCGCGCTCGACAATGCCCTGCGCACAGGTGATGCTGCCCTCACCGGGCCGGTCGCGCGCGGCGATGCCGGTACGGTGGCCGAGCATCTGCGCCAGCTGCGCAGCGAGACGGCCGACGTGCTGCCCACGTATGTCGCGCTCGCCACGGCGACCGCAGAGCGCGCCCGGGCGAGCGGGTGGCTGCGACCCGACCAGGCCCAGCCCCTCCTCGACCTTCTTGCCCACGACCAGGAGCAGCAGTGACGCAGACAACACCCGCCGCCGGACCCGTCGTCGCCCGCACCCGTGACGAGCTGCGCGCCGCGCGCAAGCAGCTCACTGACGGGGATGTCGCGGTCGTGATGACGATGGGGGCGCTGCACGACGGCCACGCCACCCTCATCCGCACCGCCCGGCAGGCGGCCCGGCATGTGGTCGTGACGATCTTCCTCAACCCGCTCCAGTTCGGGCCCAAGGAGGACCTCTCCCGCTATCCGCGCACCTTCGACTCCGACCTGGAGATCTGCACCCGCGAGGGCGTGGACCTGGTCTTCGCCCCCACCCCCGACGTGATCTATCCCGACGGCGACCCCGGCGTGCGCATCTCCGCCGGCCCCCTCGGCACGGTGCTGGAGGGCCAGTCCCGCCCCGGTCACTTCGACGGCATGCTCACCGTCGTCGGCAAGCTGATGCAGCTCACCCGCTGCGACAGCGCCTACTTCGGGCAGAAGGACGCCCAGCAGCTGCTGCTCATCCGCCGCATGGTCCGTGACCTCGACTTCCCTGTCACCGTCGTCTCGGTGCCGACCGTGCGCGAGGAGGACGGCCTCGCGATGAGCTCGCGCAACACCTATCTGACCGAGTCCGACCACGAGGTCGCCCTGTGCCTGTCGCGGGCCCTGCGGGCCGGTGCCGAGCACGCGAGCGAGGGTCCGTCGGCCATCCGCCGCGGCGCGCGCGCCGTGCTCGTGCGGGAGCCGCTCGCCCTCGTCGACTATCTCGTGCTGGTCCACCCCGACACCCTCGAGGACGTGCCCGAGTGGTACCGGGGCGAGGCCCTGCTCGCGGTCGCGGCCAGGGTCGGCACCACCCGTCTGATCGACAACCTGCCCGTCCTCGTCGGCCCCGGCGGTGGGGCCCTGGAGGTCTTCTCCTCCGTGCCGACCGCCGAGCCCGCCTGAGCCGGGCCCGACCCAGCCCGACCCGAGCCCGCCTGCCCCTGACAACGAGGTCCCCCATGCAGCGCTTCATGCTCCACTCCAAGATCCACCGTGCGACGGTCACCCAGGCCGAGCTGCACTATGTCGGTTCGCTGACCATCGACCGCGACCTGATGGACGCGGCCGATCTGCTGCCCGGCCAGCAGGTCGACGTCGTCGACGTCGACAACGGCTCGCGGCTGACGACCTACGCGATCGAGGGGGAGCGCGGCAGCGGCATACTCTGCATCAACGGCGCGGCCGCGCGCCTGATCTCGCCCGGGGACACCGTCATCGTCATCGCGTATGCCGCGATGGACGACCAGGAGGCCCGCTCCTTCGACCCCAAGGTCGTCTTCGTCGACAAGCACAACCGGCTCGTCGAGGTCGGTGACGACGGGGGAGACGTGCCCGACGGCTTCGGCCTGTCGACCTCCGCCGTCGTGCGCCACCCGGAGAGGCACGATGGCTGACCCGCACGCGGCCGGCCAGCCGATCACCGCCCGCGCGGAGGTCTTCGAGGGCCTCGCCGTGCCCCCACGTCTCGTCGCGCCGGCGCCCGGCTGGGTCGCCCGGGCCGATGTCGTCGTGGTGGGCTCGGGCATCGCCGGGCTGACCGCGGCGCTGCGGCTGCGCGAGCGGGTCGACAAGGTCCTGCTGGTGACCAAGACCCTCCTCAACGAGGGCTCGACGGAGTGGGCCCAGGGCGGCATCGCCGCCGCGCTCGACCCGGCTGACTCCCCGGAGGCGCACCTCGCCGACACCCTCGTCGCCGGTGTGGGCGTCTGTGATGTCGAGGCCGTCCGGGCCCTGGTCACCGAGGGGCCGGACCGGGTGCGCGAGCTCGTCGCCCTCGGCGCCAACTTCGATACCGACGCCGACGGCGACCTCAAGCTCACCCGCGAGGGCGGTCACCACACCGACCGCATCGCGCACGCCGGCGGCGACGCCACCGGCAAGGAGATCTCCCGCGCGCTCATCGAGCAGCTGCGCCGGGTGCAGGACGACCCGGGCATCGAGGTCATCGAGCACGCGCTCGTCGTCGACCTGCTGACCGACTCCTCCGGTCATGTCTGCGGCGTCACCCTGCACGTCATCGGCGAGGGTGAGATCGACGGCATCGGCGCCGCCCATGCCCGCGCGGTCGTCCTGGCCACAGGGGGACTCGGGCAGATCTACTCCTCGACCACCAACCCGCCCGTGGCCACCGGCGACGGGATGGCGGCGGCCCTGCGCGCCGGCGCCGTGCTCGCCGACCTGGAGTTCGTGCAGTTCCACCCGACCGTGCTGTGGCTCGGCGAGGGGAGCACCGGCCAGCAGCCACTGATCTCCGAGGCCGTCCGTGGCGAGGGCGCCTTCCTCGTCGACATCGACGGCGTGCGCTTCATGAAGGACGTCCACCCGATGGCCGATCTCGCGCCGCGCGACGTGGTCGCGCGCGCCATCGTCGACCGCATGGCCCAGACCGGGCAGCCCCATGTCTTCCTTGACGCCCGGCACCTCGGCAAGGACTTCCTCGAGGAGCGCTTCCCCTCGATCGTGCGGCGCTGCCGTGAGCTCGGCTTCGACCCGGCCAGCGACCTGCTGCCCGTCGCGCCCGCCCAGCACTATGCCTCCGGCGGCATCCGCACCGACCTCGACGGGCGCTCCTCCCTCGACGGTCTCTATGCCTGTGGCGAGGTCTCCTGCACGGGCGTCCACGGGGCCAACCGGCTCGCGTCCAACTCCCTGCTCGAAGGCCTCGTCTTCGCCCACCGGATCGCCGATGACATCCCGCGGCGCATCGAGGCGGGCGAGCTGACCCCCGGCGAGCCCGCCGAGCGCCCCGGCAGCCCCGGCATCTGCGACTCCAAGCGCCGGGTCAAGGTGCAGCGGCACATGACCGCCGGCTCCGGCCCAGTCCGCTCGGCCGAGTCGATGCTCCAGACCGCCGAGCGGCTGGGCAGCCAGGCGGCCAAGACCCCCACCGAGGCCGAGCCCGGCCCGCGCACCTGGGAGACGACCAACCTGCTGCACATCGGGCAGGTGCTCACGGCGATGGCCTATGTGCGCGAGGAGTCCCGGGGCGGGCATGTGCGCTCCGACTTCCCCCAGCGCGACGACCTGCGATTCCTCGGCAACACCTATGCCGTCCGGCGCGGGGATGGGAGAGTGGGGCTGTCCTTCGTGCACGTCCCCGAGCAGGTGGAGAGCCCACGCACATGAGCACCGGACCGGTCCCCGACCTTGACCCCCACGAGTTCCCCGAGCACGAGGCCCGCGCGATCGTGGTGGGCGCCCTCAACGAGGACCTGGGCGGCTCGCCCGGTCACGACGTGACGACCGAGGCGACGATCCCGCCGCCGCAGACCTCCCGGGCCCAGATCGTCGCCCGGGCCGACGGCGTCGTCGCCGGCCTGGAGACGATCGAGTTCACCTTCACCGAGGTCGCCAGCAGGCTCCAGGAGCAGAGCCCCACCGTGCACCTGCTCGTCCACGACGGCGAGCGCGTCTCGGCCGGCGATGTCCTCGCCGAGGTCGAGGGCAGCACCCAGGTCATCCTCATCGGCGAGCGGACGCTGCTCAACATCATCAGCCGCCTGTCCGGCATCGCCACCCACACCCGCCGGTGGGCCGACGAGCTCGAGGGCTCCGGCGCGATGGTCCTCGACACCCGCAAGACCACGCCGCTGCTGCGCGTCCTGGAGAAATACGCCGTCCGCGCCGGCGGCGGCACCAACAAGCGCATGGGCCTGTTCGACGTGGCGATGATCAAGGACAACCACAAGCTCGCGGCCGGGTCCATCACCGCGGCATACGACGCGGTCAAGGCCCGCTTCCCCGAGGTCGACGTGCAGGTCGAGGTGACCACCACCGAGGAGGCCATCGAGGCCATCGAGGCCGGCGCGCGCTTCATCATGTGCGACAACATCGACCCCGACCTGCTGCGCGCGACCGTCGAGGCGATCCGCGCCACTGGCGAGGAGGTCGAGATCGAGGCCACCGGCGGGCTCACCCTCGAGCGGGCCCGCGATTTCGCCGAGACCGGTGTCGACTTCCTCAGCGTCGGCGGTCTGACCCACTCCTCGCCCATCCTCGACATCGCCCTCGACCTGGCGGAGTAGGCGACCTGCACCTGACCGCCACCGGCGGCCGCTAGATGATGTGCCGCAGATAGCGCTCGGGGCCGTCGAGGAAGCGGCGGTAGTGGTCGACCAGATCGAGGTCCTCCCACTCGACGCGGGCGATGCCGGAGTCGCTGAGCTCGAGCAGGCTCGCGCCCGGCAGGGAGGCGAGGATCGGTGAGTGGGTGGCGATGAGCACCTGCCCCGCCTCGCGGGGGGCGAAGTCGTGGAGCAGGCCGACCAGCCGCAGCTGCGCGGTGAAGGACAGTCCCGCCTCGGGCTCGTCCATGACGAAGAAGCCGTCGCCCCGGAAGCGCCGCGTCTCGAGCAGGGCGAGGAAGGACTCGCCATGGCTGAGGGCATGGAAGGGCTGGTCATCGCCGCCCGGGTTCTCCCCGAGATAGGTGAACAGCCCGTGCATCGTCTCGGCCCGCAGGAAATAGCCCCAGCGGCTGGCGCCGGGCCCGCGCACGATGCGCAGCGCCTCGTGCAGCGGTGACTCCGTCGCCGCGGTCGTGTGCCGCGCGCCCGTCGAGCCACCCTCGGCGTTGAGCCCGAAGGCCATCGCGATCGCCTCGACCAGGGTCGACTTGCCGGTGCCGTTCTCGCCGACGAGGACGGTCGCCCGGCCCAGGTCGAGGCCCTCGCGGAGCACCTGGGCGATCGGCGCGAGGGTGAGCGGCCACTGGTCCTGCGGCAGGGCGGCATACTCGCTCTGCTCGACCCGGCGCACGGGCAGCGGCGTCATCCACCCCTCGTCGCGCGCACCTGCCATGGGCACATCGTCGCATCCGGCGGCCCCGCCGACCGGGGACGCGGCCGGCCCCTAGAGTGTGGCCATGCGTGAGGAGCAGCTGTCCGCCGTCGACGGGGTGCTCGTGCGCCCCGACGAGAAGACGCCGATGGCGCTGCTCGTCCTGGGGCCGACGGGGGAGGAGCTGCCCCTGGAGCGAGCCCGCGTGCTGTGCCGCGAGCTCGACGTCTCGGCACTCGCGCTGCGCTGGGCCTGCGGCCCGGACATGCCCGGCCAGCTGGTCGAGGTCGACGTGGAGCGGGTGCAGTCGGCGATCGACCTCCTCTTTGCCGAGCACCTGCGCATCGGTGTCGTCGGGGCCTCCCACGGCGCCGAGCTCGCCCTGCTCCTCGGTGTCGCCGACCTGCGCCTCGAGCTCGTGGTCGCCATGTCGGCGCCCTCGGTGGTCTGGCAGTCCCCGGTCGAGACGCCCGAGGGCGACCGGGTCGACCGGTCCAGTTTTGCCTTCGACGGGGAGCCGCTGGAGTTCGTGCCGCTGGTGGACTCCCGCGACTGGGACGGGCCGGACTTCCGCTCCGAGAAGGAGCTGCGGACGGCGTCACTGCGCCGGTATGCCGCGCGCGTCGCGTCGGCGCGCATCCACGTCGAGGACATCTCCGCCGACCTGGTGCTGGCGGCCGGCGGGGCCGACCCGAGGTGGCCGAGCGCGGTGATGGCCGAGGAGATCCGCGAGCAGCGCTCCTCGCACGAGCTGACCACCTCGGTGCTGCACTATGCCGGGGCCGGCCACCTCCCGGTCCTGCCCGGCGAGCCACCCGCGCCGGAGTCGGCCGGCGGGACGCCTGAGGGCAACGCGGCGCTCGGGCGGCAGATCCTCGAGGCCATCCGTGGCCGGGTGGTCGTCGACTTCGAGGACGAGGATGTCGAGGTCGTCGAGGCGGACGGGCCCGACGAGTCGGACGAGCCGGGCGAGCCCACCCCGGAGCGCTGACGGGAGCGCCGTGGGCGCCACCTATCCTTGACGGGTGAGCGAGAACCCCACCACGAGCACGACCAACCTGCCCGAGCAGATGCAGGTGCGGCGCGACAAGCGCGACCGCCTCATCGCCGACGGCGGGCACGCCTTCCCCGTGGCGGTCCCGCGCACCCACACCCTGGCCGAGGTCCGCGAGCAGTGGGGCCACCTCGAGACCGGTGCGGAGACCCAGGACGTCGTCTCCGTCGCGGGCCGGGTCGTCTTCGTCCGCAACACCGGCAAGCTCGCCTTCGCCACCCTCCAGGAGGGCATCGGCACCCGGCTCCAGGTGATGCTCTCCCTCGCCGAGGTGGGCGAGGACGCGCTGGCCGACTGGAAGTCGCACGTCGACCTCGGCGACCACGTCAGCGTCACCGGCCGGGTCATCAGCAGCCGCCGGGGCGAGCTGTCGGTTATGGCGACCAGCTGGACGATGGCCTCCAAGGCCCTGCGCCCGATGCCCGTCCTCCACAAGGAGCTCTCCGAGGAGTCGCGGGTCCGCCAGCGCTATGCCGACCTGATCGTGCGCCAGGAGGCCCGTGACATGGTGCGCACCAAGGCCCGCGCCCTGTCGGCCATGCGCGGCGTGCTCGAGTCCCAGGGCTATCTCGAGGTGGAGACCCCGGTCCTCCAGCTGATCCACGGTGGCGCCGCCGCGCGCCCCTTCCGCACCCACCTCAATGCCTTCGACCAGCAGATGACGCTGCGCATCGCCCTCGAGCTCAACCTCAAGAAGGCCGTGGTCGGCGGTGTCGACCGGGTCTATGAGATGGGCCGGATCTTCCGCAACGAGGGCGTCGACGCCACCCACAGCCCCGAGTTCACGATGCTCGAGGCCTATCAGGCCTATGGCGACCAGACCACGATCGGTGCCCTCATCCGCGATCTCTATCTCGGTGTCGCCGACGCGCTCGGCTCCCGCCAGGTCGAGACCGAGCAGGGCGTCGTCGACCTCGACGGCGAGTGGCGCTGGCTGCCGGTCTATGACGCGGTCTCCGAGGCCGTCGGCGAGACCGTCACCATCGACACCGACGCCGAGACCCTCCTGCGGTATGCCGCGGAGCACGGCGTCGAGGTCGACCCGGCCCTCGAGAAGGACAAGATCTTCCTCGAGCTCCTCGGCGAGCTGGTCGAGCCCGGGCTGCTCCAGCCGACCTTCCTGTGCGACTATCCCGCGATCGCCCAGCCGCTGGCCCGCCCGCACCGCAGCGCACCGGGCCTGATCGAGGCGTGGGACCTGATCATCGCCGGCGTCGAGCGCGGCACGGGCTTCTCGGAGCTGATCGACCCGGTCATCCAGCGTGAGGTCCTGACCGAGCAGTCGCTGCGGGCGGCCGGCGGCGACCCCGAGGCGATGCAGCTCGACGAGGACTTCCTGCGTGCCCTCGAATACGGCGCCCCGCCGATGGGTGGCCTCGGGCTCGGTGTGGACCGGCTGGTCATGCTCTTCACCGGTGCCAATATCCGCGAGACGATTCTCTTCCCCCACCTCAAGCCGGAGGCCTAGACCATGGACGGTTTCCTCGACTCCGCCTGGCCCTACTTCATCGCGCTCGCCCCGAGCGTCGGTGTCCTGTTCCTGTTCTACCTCGTCATCAAGAACATGATCGAGGGCGACCGACGTGAGCGAATCGCGCACGCGCAGTGGGAGGCCGAGCACGAAAAGGACACGGCCGCGCCGCGGGCCGACCAGAGCCCAACTGAATGAGCAACTGAAAAACCGGGGAGTTCTCCCCGTCTGTTAACAGCCAATAGGTGTCTGCCACAAATGGGTGTATTTTCGATTGTGGCAGGGATTACTACCATTCCCGAGAGGAACCACCTATGGCACAGCGTGTCCAGGTCATGCTCGTCGACGACATCGACGGGTCCGATGCCGAGGAGACCGTCACCTTCGGTCTTGACGGCGTGACCTACGAGATCGATCTCAATGTCGCCAACGCGGCCCGCCTGCGCGACGACCTGGCCACGTGGGTCGGCCACGCGCGCCGCTCCGGCGGCCGCCGCGCCGCGGCCAAGGCACCCTCCCGTGCGCAGTCCCGCGGCGAGCTGACCAAGATCCGCGAGTGGGCACGCAAGAACGGCCACCAGGTCAGCGACCGTGGCCGCATCAGCGCCGAGGTCAAGGCGGCCTACGAGAAGGCCCACTGATCGACACAGGCGCTCTCGTCGCGGTCATCGCCGCGCGCTCCCCGGTCCTGCGACTGGTCCACCTGGGCCCGTCGCAGGACCTGCCTTTGTCCTGCGCGGCCATCATGGCCGGGCAGCGCGCCGGCACCGACCCGACCGCCGCCTGGCGGGGGCAGTTGGATGCCTCCACGCAGGAGCAGTATGCCGTCGCCTCGCCGCCCGCGACGTCGGCGGCATTTGTGCTCCAGTGGTACTGCGAGGTGCTGGCCACGCCCGCGGCGCTGGCCGCTGTTTTCACCGATTCCGTCGTGGATGTCGCGCCGGCCAATGTCGATTTCGCGGTCGACCCCTTTTATGCATACCCGCAGGTGGTCGGGCTGAGGTCTGCAGAAACACAGAGGATTTCTGATCCGATAGAGCGGCGCCAGCGTGCGTATTCCGTTTATGCCGCCCATGCCAGCGAATTCGCCCGCACCTATGCGCCCGGCGTCAAGATGGGCAGCCGGCAGCGCAACGGGATGGTGGGCGACATGTGGGCCCGGGCATGGGAGGCAGCGCTCGCGCAGGTGCAGGGCCGGGGGCCGGTGCCGCAGCCGCGTCAGTCCTGCTGTTTCATCTATGCCCTGCCCGGCTGCCAGGAGTGCGCGGGCTGTCCTCGCCAGGGCAGAGCGAGCGTGCGGTCATGACCGCCGGGCGGTCATGGCTCGGGCGCTTCTCCCGGGTCACGACGCTCCTCGCGCTGGCGTGGCTGTGGGTCCTCGCGGCCCGCGCGCGGGAGTGGTCCGGCGAGTGGTTCGGCGGCGGCTGCGTCATCGGGAGCCAGTGCGACTCGCCGCATGCGGGTGCTCGGCTGGCCGAGCTGTGGCTCTGGGACGCCGGCCCCATGCTGCTCCTCCTGATGTCGGTGCTGGCCACGGCCCTCGCCCTGACCGGGGCGCGGGAGGCGCGGCCGGTGTCCGGGAGCTCGGTCGCCTATGTGGCGGGGAGCGGCCCGCTGGCCGCGCTCGGTCTCGTCGTGCTCTTCCTCCTGGCCCTCGGCGCCCAGAGCGCGCTGGCGGGGCCGGCGGCGGGCGCGACCGTGGCCGTCGTGCTGGCGGGTGTGCTCGAGGCGCTCGGGAGGTCGGCCCGGGTCGGTGGCGGCTCGCCCCGCGCCGCCTTCCTCGGCGGCTGGGGCCTGGTGGGCGCGGCGACCGGTGGTGTGGCCCTGGGGGTGGCAGGTGGCCCGGCCGCGGTGCTGCTCGCCACCGCGAGCGTGACGGTGGCGGTGGCAGCGGCGATCGCCCTGACCGATCGCCCCGGACGCGTGGTCGCGGCGGTGCTGGCCATCACCTGCTGGGCCGTCCTCACCGCAGCAGGGGTGGTGAGCGTGATCGCCGGTGTGCGCGACGGCCGCGCCGCCGCTGCCGCACAGCCGCCGGCCGTGACGCCTGATCCCCTGCCGCCACCCTCGCCCAACAGCACGGCCCGGCCCACCGCCTCCACCCCGGCCACCACCGCGAGCGCCGACCCGGCCGGGGTGCCGGCCGCTCGACCCTGCACCGACGGTGACCTGACGCTGAGCCTGGAGGGGTGGGACGCGACCATGGGCAAGTCCGCGGTGACACTGCGCGCGCGCAACCGCGCCCAGCAGGCCTGCTGGGTAGAGGGATTCGCCCAGGTGACCCTGCGCCAGAAGGCGCGCACGCTGCGGCTGACACAGTCCGGTGGCTCGAGCGTGAGCATCGGGCAGCCCGGCACCCCCCGTCGCGTCGGCATCGCGCCGGGTGCGAGCGCGACAGCCGTGCTCTGGTGGCCCGGCTATCGCGACGCGGCCGACAGCGTCAGCCCCCAGACCTTCCTGGCCCAGGTCACCTCGGCCGGGCGCCCCATCCACGTGCCGTTGCAGGGGCAGCCGGCACCGTTCGACCTGGTGGACGGTGGCTCACTCGTGGTCAGCGCCTGGACGGCGGCCCGCTGAGGCATCCCGCCCGCGGGCGGCGAAGGCCCGACGGCGTCAGCCGTGGTGCCGGCGGCCTCAGCCGTGGTGCCGGCGGGCCATGAGGGTGAGCAGCTCATAGGCCACGTGGGAGGCCGCGACAGCGGTCACCTCGGCGTGGTCATAGACCGGCGCCACCTCGACGACGTCGGCACCGACGATGTTGAGCGGCTCCATGCCGCGCAGGATCTCGAGCAGCTCCCTGCTGGTCAGGCCCCCCGCCTCGGGGGTGCCGGTCGCGGGGGCGAATGCCGGGTCGAGCACGTCGATGTCGATCGAGACATAGACCGGGTGGTCGCCGACGCGCTGGAGGATGCGCTCCACGGCCCCGGCCACGCCGATCCGGTCGATGTCGCGGCTGTGCACGATCGTGAAGCCGAGCTCCTCGTCGTCGAGCAGGTCGGACCGGTCATAGAGGGGGCCGCGGATGCCGACGTGGGAGGAGTTGCCCTTGACCAGGATGCCCTCCTCGGAGGCCCGGCGGAACGGCGTGCCATGGGTGTAGGGCGCGCCGAAGTAGGTGTCCCACGTGTCGAGGTGGGCGTCGAAGTGCACCAGCGCGAGGGGGCCGTGGACCGAGTGCAGGGCGCGCAGGGAGGGCAGTGCGATCGTGTGGTCGCCGCCGAGGATGAGGACCTGCTGGCGCTGGCTGACCAGCGCCCGGACACCGGCATCGACCTGGCCGAGGGCCTCCTCGATGTCAAAGGGGTTGGCCACGATGTCGCCGGCGTCGACGACCTGCGCGAGCTCGAAGGGCGCCGCGTCCTGCGCCGGGTTGTAGGGCCGCAGCAGTTTGGAGATGGCCCGGATGGCACCGGGACCGAAGCGGGCACCCGGGCGAAAGGAGACGCCGGTGTCGAAGGGCACGCCGACCACCGCGATGTCGTGGCGCTCGACGTCCTCGATCCGGGGGAGCCGGGCAAAGGTCTGCTCACCCGCATAGCGCGGCACACTCACGCCGTTGACAGGCCCGACGATCCCCTCGGCTGATACGACCCGGTTGTGCTGCATGGCGTCTCCTCGAGGGTGTGCGTGGTCCGGGCTCCGAGCGTATTGCAGCGACCACGGCCTGCGGGAGGGATCGCTCAGAGGAGGTCGGCCAGCAGGTCGCCGTGCCGCTCGAGACGGTCGGCCATGTCCTCGAAGAGCACCTGCTCCAGGGCCCCCTCGGTCTCGGCCCCGGCCTCGACCTCGGCCCAGGTGCGCGGCGTGGCAGCGCACGGGATCTCCTTGCCGCGCAACGAGTATGGGCTGATCGTCGTCTTGTGGGTGACATTCTGGCTCCAGTCGAGCAGCACCTTGCCGGGCCGCAGCGACTTGGTCATCTTCCACACGACCAGCTCGGGGAGCCGGGCGGTCAGCTCCTGGGCGAGCTGCTGGGCCAGGTCGCGCACCTGCTCGCTCGTCAGGTCGCCGCCGAGCGCGGCATACAGCTGCATCCCCTTGCTGCCGGACGTGACCGGATAGAGCCGCATCCCGAGGGCCTCCAGGCGCTCGCGGACCTCGATGGCCACCTGGCTGCACTCGCGCAGCCCTGCGCCCGGCCCCGGGTCGAGGTCGATGACGAGCCGGTCGGGGTTGAGGCGGTTGCCGTCGTCGTCGACCTGCCACTGGTGCACATGCAGCTCGAGGGCGTTGAGGTTGACCAGATAGGTCAGGGTCGCGATGTCGAGCACGAGGGGATAGGTGATGTCGTCGACGGTCGCGCGTGGCAGCCACGAAGGGGCGCCCGACGGCAGGTTCTTCTCGAAGAAGCTCTGGTCGGCCACCCCGTGCGGCCAGCGGATCCGGGTCACCGGGCGTCGGGCGAGGTGGGGGAGCAGGGTCGGCGCGATGCTCGCGTAGTAGTGCAGCACCTCGCCCTTGGTCGTCTCCGTCGCGGGATACATGACCTTCTCGAGGCTGCTCAGTTTGAGCCGGCGCCCCTCGATCTCGACGGTCGTCACCGATGGGGTCTCAGCCATTGCGCAGGTCCTCCGCGGTCAGGTCGGTGCGTGTGCCGAGGTATGCCGGCTGGCGCAGTTTGCCGGTCTTGCCGGGCCCCAGCGAGCGCGCCTCCACGACCACCTCGGGGCGGACCCACACGACACCGACGGCGTCCTCGCGCGGCACCGGGCTGGCGAAGGGGCTCGCGTCGATCTCGAGTCCTGAGAGCCGTTGCTGGAGAACGGCGCCCGCCTTGCCGGCCAGACCCGAGCCCATCTTGCCGGCATACTCCCAGCCGTCCGGTCCGGGTATGCCGATCAGCACCGCACCGAGCTTGGTCGTCGAGTCGGTCTCGTATCGCCAGCCGCCCACGACCGCGCTGATCGTGTCGCGGTGGGGGAGCTTGCGCCAGTCGTCGGAGCGCCGCCCTGACAGATAGGTGCTGGTGCGGCGCTTGCTGACGACGCCCTCGAGCCCCTGCTCCTTGGTCGCCCGGTGCAGCTGCTCGCCGTCGTCATAGGTCGGGGGCACCTGCCAGTGGGGCCCGGCGAGCTCGGCCTGCTCGAGGAGGTGGCGGCGGACCGTCCACGGCTGGGCGGTGATGTCCTGGCCCATCACGCGCAGGAGGTCGAAGACCATGAGCGTCACCGGGCGGACCGTCGCCAGCCGCTCTGCCTTGGCCCGGTCCTTGACGTGCATCCGCTCACCGAGGGCCCGGAAGGAGGGCCGGCCCCGCTCCAGCGCGACGATCTCCCCGTCGAGCAGCATGTCGTCGAGCTCGCCCGCGAGGCCGGCCAGCTCGGGATAGCTGACCGTCACGTCGTTGCCGTTGCGCGAGGTGATGCTCATCTGCCCGTCGTGCACGTCCACCAGCACGCGCATGCCGTCCCACTTGACCTCGTGCACCCATGCCGGGCCCGCGGGGATGCGGGTCGCGGGGGTGGCGAGCATGGGCTGCATGCGACCCATCCTGACCTATCGGGCACGTACGCTGGTGGGCGACCACGCGGCATACCCGCGCACGATCAGGAGGGATCAGGCGATGCGAGCGATCTGGAAGGGCGCGGTCTCCTTCGGCCTCGTCAACGTGCCGGTGCGGCTCTACTCCGCCACCGAGAACCACGACGTGCAGTTCCGGCAGGTGCACCGCGAGGACGGCGGGCGGATCAAGTACCAGCGGGTGTGCTCGATCGACGGCCAGGAGGTCGCCTACGACGACATCGCCAAGGGCTATGAGACCGAGGACGGCCAGATGGTCGTGCTCACCGACGAGGACTTCAAGGACCTGCCCACCCGCTCGACCAAGGAGATCGCCGTCGAGAAGTTCGTGCCGGCCGACCAGGTCGACCCGATGCTGCTCGACAAGTCCTACTATCTCGAGCCCGACAAGTCGGCGACCAAGCCCTATGTGCTGCTGCGCGATGCCCTCGAGAAGCAGGAGCGGATGGCGATCGTCACCGTCTCGATCCGCACCCGCATGACGATGGCCGTGCTCCGGGTGCGCGACGGCGTCATCGTGATGCAGACGATGCTGTGGCCCGACGAGGTGCGCACCCCCGACTTCGGCTCGATCGAGACCGAGCACGCCACCGACAAGGAGCTGGCGATGGCCGATGTGCTGATCGAGCAGCTCGCCGGTGACTACGACGCGGGCGAGTACACCGACGAGTACGCCGAGGCGCTCGACTCGCTGGTCAAGGCCAAGGTCGAGGGCGGCGAGGTCAAGGCCGCCCCCGAGGCCAAGGACGAGTCCGGCGAGGTCGTGGATCTCCTTGCGGCACTTGCGAAGTCGGTCGAAAAGGCCAAGGCCGCCCGCGGCGAGGCGAGCGACGGCGAGGCAGACGAGAAGCCGGCCAAGAAGGCCGCCGCCAAGAAGTCGACGGCTAGGAAGAAGGCGGCCTCCTAGGCAGGGCACCAGCGGCTCGGGTCCCGGCTGGCGGCCGCCTCAATAAAGTGATATCAATTAGATGTCACATTGAGTCGCGAACTGTTCTAGGGGGACAGCATGAGCGAGCACATCCCGACCACGCCGTCGGCCGGCGCCGACGCGGCCACCGACCCGATCGCGGTCCCGCCGTCCGACCGGCCAGTCGGCAGCAGCGGCGCGCGGGTCGACGTCACGGAGCGACCGGCCTGGCACCTCAACGGCTTCGCCGCGATCGGGCTCGCGCTCGCGCTTCTCGCCGGCGCGGCCTACCTCGTCTACCGGTCGCTGCAGGTGACCTTCGCGGCCGTCGACCCGGAGTCCACCCCGCCCGAGTTGCCGCCCTTCATCGCGGGCCTCCTGCTCGTGGTCCTCGCAGCCCTGGTCCTGTCCTCGCTGGTCATCGTCGCGCCGGGAGAGACACGGGTGGTGCAGTTCTTCGGCCGGTATGCCGGGACCCTGCGGCAGACCGGTCTGTCGATGGTGCTGCCGCTTGCGTCGCGCTCGCGGATCTCCGCCAGGGTCAACAACTTCGAGACCGCGGCGCTCAAGGTCAACGACGCAGACGGCAACCCGGTCGAGATCGGTGCCATCGTCGTCTGGCAGGTCGCCGACACCGCCAAGGCCAAGTTCGCCGTGGAGGACTACAAGTCCTTCGTCCGGGTCCAGGCCGAGGCAGCGCTGCGGCACGTGACCACGAGCTATCCATATGACGACCCCACGGGCGGCGGGGACTCCCTGCGTGGGTCGACCGACATGGTCTCCGACGAGCTCGCCCACGAGGTCGCGGAGCGGGTCTCGGTCGCAGGCGTCGAGATCGTCGAGGTGCGCATCTCCCATCTCGCCTATGCGCCCGAGATCGCCCAGGCGATGCTCCAGCGGCAGCAGGCGTCGGCCATCGTCGCGGCCCGCTCGCGCATCGTCGAGGGTGCCGTCGGGATGGTCGAGATGGCGCTCGACAAGCTCGACGAGAAGGACATCGTCGAGCTGGACCCGGAGCGACGGGCAGCGATGGTCTCCAACCTCCTGGTCGTCCTGTGCGGCGAGTCCAAGGCCAGCCCTGTCGTCAACGCAGGTTCGCTCTACACCTGAGCATGACACCGGATCCCACACGCAGGGGGAAGCCGGAGCGGCGCCAGGTGCCGCTACGGCTTGACCCTGCCGTCCACGACGCGCTCACCCGCTGGGCGGCAGACGAACTGCGCAGCGTCAACGCTCAGGTCGAGCTGATCATCCGCAGGGCTCTCGCCGCCGAGGGGCGGATGCCCTCCGACGCCGGCTCCGTGCCCAGACGGGGTCGGCCTCCCAAGAGCCCGGCGGAGTGACCCGACCGGGTGCAGTCCGGGCTGTCAGTCAAAGAGCTCGAGCTGCTCGCTGGGCGACCACAGCCCCTCGTGGGCGAGCAGGATCTCCTTGCGTCGCAGGCCGCCCGCGAAGCCGACGAGCGAGCCGTCGGCGCCGATCACCCGGTGACAGGGGATGACCACCGGCAGCGGGTTCGCCCCCGCTGCGGCGCCGACGGCCCGGCTCGCGGCCGAGGCCGTCAGCCCGACGGCCTCGGCGATCTGCCCATAGGTGCGGCTCTGGCCAAAAGGTATGCCGCGCAAGGCATCCCACACCCGGCGCTGGAAGTCCGTCCCCTCTGGCCGCAGGGGGAGGTCGAAGTCGGTCAGCTCCCCGGCGAAATAGGCCGCCAGCTGCCGCTCGGCCTCGGCGAGCAGGGCCGGCGCATGGGCCGGCACGTGGTTGAGGCGCGTGGAGTCCTCGAGGAACTCCACCGCCACGAGGGCGTCGTCATCGGCGACCAGCCCCAGCGGCCCGATGGGCGAGGGGATGACGAGGACGGCGGCGCTCATACCCGAGTCCTACCACGGGGCGCCCGCCCCGCGCTTCCGTGCGACGATCGACGGCATGCCCGAGGGCCACACCATCCACCGACTCGCCCGTGCGCTCGACGACGCCTTCACGGGGAGCCGCCCCGAGGTCACCAGCCCGCAGGGGCGCTTCGCCGACGGCGCCGCGCGGCTCGACGGGCGCGACTTCCTCGGTGCGATGGCGTGGGGCAAGCACCTCTTCGCCGAGTTCGCCGGGGAGCAGTGGCTGCACGTGCACCTAGGTCTCATCGGCAAGTTCTCCGTGATCCCTGGCCGGTATGCCGCGCCGCCGCCGATCGAGGGCCAGGTGCGGCTGCGCCTGCTCACCGGCGGCGCCGTCGCCGACCTGCGAGGGCCCAACCTGTGTGCCGTCGTCACCCCGGGTGACGTGGAGGCGGTCACCGGGCGGCTGGGGGCGGACCCGCTGCGCGCGGACCCTGACGCCGACGCGGCATACGCCCGGATCCGCCGCAGCCGCAGGCCGATCGGCGAGCTACTGATGGACCAGAGCATCGTCGCGGGGATCGGCAATCTCTATCGCTGCGAGGTCCTCTTTCGCCACCGGGTCGACCCGCACACCCCCGGCACCCAGCTGCGGCCGGCGACCTGGCAGGCGCTCTGGGACGACATCGTCGACCTGCTGGGCGTGGGTGTCGTCATGGGCCAGATCGTCACGATGGACGACCAGCTCGAGGACCTGCGGCCGCTCATCGTCGCCGGCCAGCGGCCCGAGCCGGTGGAGCGACGCTTCTATGTCTACAAGCGCACCGGCGAGCCGTGCCGGGTCTGTGGGACGCGCATCCGCACCGAGCTGGCCGCGGGCCGCAATCTCTTCTGGTGCCCGCGCTGCCAGCGCCGCCACTGAGGTGCGCCACGTGCAGTGAGGGAAAATCGGTGGCGCGCCCACCTGCCCGTCCCTCATCCTTGACGACGGACAGGGCCTGAGGAAGCGAGGAACCCCGGTGTGCCGTGGGCGGTCTCGCACATCTCCTCTGGTCCACGGAAGGATCCCTGCCTCTGCTCAAGGCTCTAGGTACAGGCACCTCGTGTGCCGAGCGGGTTCGACCCCCGTGGTGACGGCGGCGCGCGCCTGGACCCGGTCCGGCTCTGCACACCGGTGCCCGCCCTCGGGCCGCACCGGCGTCCGCCGGACGGGTCCGCGCGCCGCCCGATCCGACCGTCCACCGCCCCGCCCCGGGGCGACCCGTCATGGCGCGACCAGCAGACCAGGAAGGAGGTCACCGCCATGCAGCTGCGAATCCGACACATCATCGTCGACCCCCGAGAGTCCGTCCTCGTCTACCGCGACGGATGCCTTGTCACCACCCTGGGTGCCGGCCGCCACCCGCGGCCCCGCCGCGCCGTGCTGCGCCCGGTCGACCTCCGGGTGCAGCTGACGCCGGTCGCCTCGCAGGAGGTGCCCAGCGTCGAGGGAGCGACCGTGCGTGCCTCGCTGGTGATCCGCTGGTCGGTCCGCGACGCGGCCGCCTTCGTCGAGACCGCCGAGTCGGCGATCGACCAGGTCTACCTCGCCGCCCAGCTGGCCCTGCGCTCGGCCGTGGGCGCCCGCGGCGTCGACGACCTCACGGGCCCGAGCGCCCGGGCCGAGATCCAGGCCGACCTGACCCGGCCCGCCCAGGCGGCGGCCGCGGCATACGGCATCGAGGTCCACGAGGTCGTGCTCAAGGACCTCATCCTTCCGGCCGAGGTCCGTGAGGCGGCCGTCGCCGTGCTCACCGCACGGCAGCGCGGGCTCGCCCAGCTCGAGACCGCGCGCGCCGAGACGGCCGCCATGCGCTCGCGGGCCAACGCGGCCCGCATCCTCCAGGACAGCCCGGCCCTGGCCAGGCAGCGCCTGGTCGAGTCGCTGCCCTATGGCACGCAGGTCGTCCTGCGGCTGGAGGACCTGGGCGGCTGAGCACGCCGGCTGCCTGACCACGGTGCGGTATGCCGCGGGGAGACCCTGCGGCATACCGCACCGGTTTGCGCCCACGGCGAACATGAGCCGGGCACGCTCAACCCGGGAACACCCGCCCCCGTGCTCGCGTTGGCTCCCATGAGTCCCGTGAACCGTCCCTGAAGCGGATCAGCCGTCTCGAAACCGGGGAAACGGGCGCGCCCACAGTCGGTGGGCGCGGATAGCATCGAGGACGACCTCGAAAGTCAGGAGCTAGAGACGATGTTTGAGCGGTTTACCGACCGTGCCCGACGGGTAGTGGTGCTCGCGCAGGAAGAGGCGCGCATGCTCAACCACAACTACATCGGCACCGAGCACATCCTCCTCGGGCTCATCCACGAGGGCGAGGGCGTCGCGTCCAAGGCCCTCGAGAGCCTGGGGATCTCGCTGGAGTCCGTGCGCGAGCAGGTCCAGGAGATCATCGGCCAGGGCCAGCAGTCGCCCTCCGGCCACATCCCCTTCACGCCCCGGGCGAAGAAGGTCCTCGAGCTGAGCCTGCGCGAGGCGCTCCAGCTCGGCCACAACTACATCGGCACCGAGCACATCCTCCTCGGCCTGATCCGCGAGGGCGAGGGCGTCGCCGCCCAGGTGCTCGTCAAGCTCGGCGCCGACCTCAACTCGGTCCGCCAGCAGGTCATCCAGCTCATCTCCGGCTACCAGGGCAAGGAGGGCCAGACCGCCGGCGTCGGCGCCGGGGCCCAGCAGGAGGGCACCCCCGCGGGCTCCCTCGTGCTCGACCAGTTCGGCCGCAACCTGACCCAGGCCGCCCGCGAGGGCAAGCTCGACCCGGTCATCGGGCGCGAGAAGGAGATCGAGCGGGTCATGCAGGTGCTCTCCCGCCGCACCAAGAACAACCCCGTCCTGATCGGCGAGCCCGGCGTCGGCAAGACCGCCGTCGTCGAGGGCCTGGCCCAGGACATCGTCCGCGGCGAGGTCCCCGAGACCCTCAAGGACAAGCAGCTCTACACCCTCGACCTCGGCTCGCTGGTGGCGGGCAGCCGCTACCGCGGTGACTTCGAGGAGCGGCTCAAGAAGGTCCTCAAGGAGATCCGCACCCGCGGCGACATCATCCTGTTCATCGACGAGATCCACACCCTCGTCGGTGCGGGTGCCGCCGAGGGCGCCATCGACGCGGCGAGCATCCTCAAGCCGATGCTGGCCCGCGGCGAGCTCCAGACCATCGGCGCGACGACGCTGGATGAGTACCGCAAGCACATCGAGAAGGACTCCGCCCTGGAGCGGCGCTTCCAGCCCATCCAGGTCAACGAGCCCAACCTCGCCCACGCGATCGAGATCCTCAAGGGCCTGCGCGACCGCTACGAGGCCCACCACCGCGTCTCGATCACCGACGGCGCCCTCGTCTCGGCGGCCAACCTCGCCGACCGCTACATCAACGACCGCTTCCTGCCCGACAAGGCCATCGACCTGATCGACGAGGCCGGCGCCCGACTGCGCATCCGCCGCATGACCGCGCCGCCAGACCTGCGCGACATCGACGAGCAGATCGCCAATGCCGTGCGCGAGAAGGAGTCGGCGATCGACGCCCAGGACTTCGAGAAGGCCGCGCGCCTGCGCGACGACGAGAAGAACCTGCGCGCCGAGCGGTCCAAGCGCGAGAGCGAGTGGAAGTCCGGCGACATGGACGTCGTGGCCGAGGTCGACGAGGAGCTGATCGCCGAGGTGCTGGCCGCCTCGACCGGCATCCCCGTCTTCAAGCTCACCGAGGAGGAGTCCTCGCGGCTGCTCCACATGGAGGACGAGCTGCACAAGCGCATCGTCGGCATGGACGACGCCATCAAGGCGCTCTCCCAGGCGATCCGCCGCACCCGCGCCGGCCTGAAGGACCCGCGCCGCCCCGGCGGCTCGTTCATCTTCGCCGGCCCCACGGGTGTCGGCAAGACCGAGCTGGCCAAGGCGCTCGCGGAGTTCCTCTTCGGCGACGAGGACTCCCTCATCCAGCTCGACATGTCCGAGTTCGGCGAGAAGCACACGGCCTCGCGGCTGTTCGGCTCGCCCCCCGGTTATGTCGGCTACGAGGAGGGTGGCCAGCTGACCGAGAAGGTCCGCCGCAAGCCGTTCTCGGTCGTGCTCTTCGACGAGGTCGAGAAGGCTCACCCCGACATCTTCAACAGCCTGTTGCAGATCCTCGAGGACGGCCGCCTGACCGACTCCCAGGGCCGGATGGTCGACTTCAAGAACACCATCATCATCATGACGACCAACCTCGGCTCGCGCGACATCTCCAAGGGCGTCTCGCTCGGCTTCTCCGCCGGCCCCGACACCACCTCCGGCTACGACAAGCTCAAGCAGAAGGTCTCCGAGGAGCTCAAGCAGCACTTCCGCCCCGAGTTCCTCAACCGCGTGGACGACACCATCGTCTTCCCGCAGCTCACCCAGGAGGAGATCGTCCAGATCGTCGACCTCTTCGTCGCCCGCCTCGACCAGCGACTCAAGGACAAGGACATGGCCATCGAGCTGTCCGAGTCGGCGAAGCGCCTGCTCGCCAAGCGCGGTTACGACCCCGTCCTGGGTGCCCGGCCGCTGCGCCGCACCATCCAGCGCGAGATCGAGGACGTGCTCTCGGAGAAGATCCTCTTCGGCGACCTCAAGGCCGGCGAGATCGTCTTCGTCGACACCGAGGGCGAGGGCAAGGACGCGAAGTTCACCTTCACCGGCTCGCCCAACACCCGCGACATCGAGGTCCCCCCGGTCGTCCCGGCCGGCTCAGGATCCGGTGACAGCGGCGCCGAGTCCGCCTGACACACAGGGCCACTGGCCCACACCTGAGAGGTATGCCGCGCGCTCACCGAGCGCGCGGCATACCTCTGTCTGGGTGCGGTCTGCGCCGCCACCCACAGGTCTCTGTGATCGGACCCATAGTGCGCACCCGAGGTGGCGTCGATAAGGTGCCAGCAACGTGCTCCGGGGTCGGTGCAATTCCGAACCGGCGGTGACAGTCCGCGACCCGGCCGCAGCCAGCGGCCGGTTGACCTGGTGGAACTCCAGGACCGACGGTGAAAGTCCGGATGGGAGGCAGCACGTGGACCGCCGGCACCCTGGCGCGATCCGCGAGACAGTGCGGATCCCCTTGGGCGCGTTGGCGATCGATGGGCATTCGCCTACCCCCGGAGCGTGACGACGACCGCTCCGAGAGGGAAGGGCCCGATGTCCTCCGACACACAGTGGATGCAGCAGGCGATCGACGCTGCCCTGCGCGGCCCCGAGGCCGATGCGAACCCACGAGTGGGCTGTGTCGTGGTCGATGCCCACGGCGACCTCGTCGCGACTGGCTGGCACCGGGGCGCCGGCACGCCGCATGCCGAGGCCGATGCACTGATGCACGCGCGGGAGCGTGTCCGGGGCGCCACGGCATACGTCACCCCCGAGCCCTGCAACCACACCGGCCGCACCGGCCCGTGCACCCAGGCCCTGCTCGATGCGGGAGTGCGCGAGGTCGTGTATGCCGTGCCCGACCCCTCCGCGCTGGCCGGCGGGGGAGGGGCGTGGCTGGCCGAGCGCGGGCTGACGGTGCGCTCCGGCGCGCTTGCCGAGGAGGCCGCCGCAGTCACCGCCTCCTGGGCCCACTTCCAGCGCACCGGGCGGCCCTGGGTGGTCTGGAAGACGGCCATGACCCTCGACGGGCGCAGCGCCGCCGGGGACGGGACCTCCCAGTGGATCACCGGCGAGGCGGCGCGCGAGGACGTGCACCGTGAGCGTGCCCGCTGCGGCGCCGTCATCGTGGGCACCGGCACGGCACTCTCCGATGCGCCCCGGCTGACGGTCCGCCTGGCCGACTATGCAGGCCCGCAGCCTGTCCGCGTCGTTGTGGGCGGGCGCCACACGCCTGACCTGCCCGCGGAGCCGGCGGTGCCGGTGCTGCGGATCCCCTCACATGATCGGGACGAGGTGCTGAGGGCGCTGGGGGAGAAGGGGATCCACCGCGTGATGCTGGAGGGTGGACCGACCCTCGCCGCGGCATTCCTCAGGGCTGGAGCCGTCGACGAGGTGCTGGCCTATGTCGCGCCGGCCCTGCTCGGAGCCGGCCGCAGCGCTGTCGACGACCTCGGCATCACCACGATCGACGAGGCGATGCGTTTTGGGGTCCACGAGATCGCGCAGGTCGGTGACGACGTGCGCTTCAGGCTCCGCGTGCAGGGACAGGTGGCAGAGGGCATGAGGGGATCACGCGAGATGGCATGTGCGGCAACGGGAATGGGAGAGGTCTGAGATGTTCACAGGGATCGTGGAAGAGCTCGGCGTTGTCGCCGGGCTCGAGCAGGGGGCCGAGTCGGCGATGCTGGAGCTGTCTGGTCCGCTGGTGACGGAGGGCGCGCAGCATGGCGACTCCATCGCGGTCAACGGCGTCTGTCTGACGGTCGTCCGTCACGGGGAGGGGCGCTTCTCCGTCGACGTGATGGCCGAGACCCTCGACCGCACCAGCCTTGGTGCGCTCAAGGTCGGTGACCGGGTCAACCTGGAGCGCGCAATGCGGGCCGATGGGCGGTTCGGCGGCCACGTCGTCCAGGGGCACGTCGACGGCACGGCCACCATCACCGCCCGCACCCCTGGGGACCGTTGGGAGGTTGTCGAGATGAGCCTGCCGGCCCAGCTCGCGCGCTATGTGGTGGAGAAGGGGTCGATCACGGTGGACGGCGTCTCGCTGACGGTCGCCTCGGTGTCCGACGACAGGTTCACCGTCTCACTCATCCCGACGACCCTCGAGCTGACCACGTTGGGGCACAAGGGGGTCGGGGATCTCGTCAACCTTGAGGTCGACGTCGTCGCCAAGTATGTCGAGCGTCTGCTCGAGGCCCGTGGAGGCGCGTCGTGATGCGACCGCTGGACACCATCGAGACGGCGCTGGACGCCCTGCGCTCCGGCCGACCGGTCCTTGTCGTCGACGACGCCGACCGCGAGAACGAGGGCGATGTCATCCTCGCCGCCGAGACGCTCACCGAGGAGTGGATCGCCTGGACGGTCCGGCAAACCTCCGGCTATCTCTGTGCGCCAATGCCGAGCGGGCTCGCCGACCGGCTCGAGCTGCCGTTCATGGTCGAGCGCACCGAGGACCCGCTGAGCACGGCATACACCGTGTCCGTCGACGCACGTCACGGGGTGACGACCGGGATCAGCGCAGCCGACCGCACCAGGACTCTCCGGGTGCTGGCCGACCCCGCAAGTGCCGCCTCCGACCTGCGGCGACCCGGGCACATCCTCCCGCTGCGGGCGCGCGACGGGGGAGTGCTCGAGCGACCCGGCCACACCGAGGCGGCAGTCGACCTGTGCCGGCTGGCGGGCCTGGCACCCGTAGGCTGCATCGGCGAGCTCGTCCTGGACTCTGGCGAGATGATGCGTCTGCCTGAGGTGCTTGAGATGGGCTCTGCCACAGGGCTGCCCGTCATCTCGATCGCCGACCTGCGAGTCTGGCGCCAGCGCCACGACCGGGTGGATGTCATCGACGAGGCCCGCCTGCCCACCGACCACGGCGTCTTTCGCGCGCGTGCCTATCGCGACCGGCTCACCGGTGCGGAGCACCTCGCACTGATCAGCCCGCTCGGGCTCACCGACCGCCCGCTCGTGCGGATCCACTCCGAGTGCCTCACCGGCGACGTGCTCGGCTCCCGTCGCTGCGACTGTGGCCCACAGCTGACCGAGTCGAGGGCCCGGGTGGCCCAGCAGGGCGGCGTCGTCGTCTATGTGCGTGGCCACGAGGGACGCGGCGTCGGGCTGGGAGCCAAGATCGCGGCATACGCCTTGCAGGACAAGGGTGCCGACACTGTGGTCGCCCAGACCCAGCTCGATCTGCCGATCGACGCGAGGGAGTATGCCGCGGCCGCGGCAATCCTGCGCGAGCTCGGCTGCACGAGTGGGGTGCGGCTGCTGACCAACAACCCACTCAAGGTCGCGGCCCTCGAGGAGGACGGGCTCGGCCCGGTCACGCGGGTGCCGCTCGTCGTCGGGCTCACCCCGGACAACGTCGACTATGTCGAGACCAAGCGCGCACGCCTCGGACACCTCGACGACAGCGATCACCCGTCCCTCGCTACAACCAGCACCACCGAGAGGATCACCGCATGAGCGGCTCAGGAGCACCCACGATCACCGTCGACGGCAGCGGACTGCGTGTCGCCATCGTCGCGGCCTCGTGGCACACCACGGTCATGGACGGTCTCGTCGCCGGCGCCGAGCGCGCCCTGCACGAGTCAGGGGTCGAGGACTGGCGCACCGTGCGGGTGCCCGGCTCCTTCGAACTGCCCGTCGCGGCGGCCCGGCTCGCCGAGGACCACGACGCGGTCGTGGCGCTCGGCGTCGTGATCCGCGGCGGCACACCGCATTTCGACTATGTCTGCCAGGCCGCGACGCTCGGCCTCACCGATGTGTCGGTGCGGACCGGGACGCCCGTGGGCCTCGGCGTGCTCACGTGTGACACCGAGGAGCAGGCGCTGGACCGGGCCGGGCTGCCCGGCTCTGCCGAGGACAGGGGCCACGAGGCGGCCACCGCGGCACTGGCGACGGCGCAGGTGCTTTGCCACGCCCCCTAGGCTGTGACGGTGAGCAACACGCAGGCGCAGCACGCGGCACACCCCACGGCGCGGCCCACGGTGACCGTGCGCAGGGCGCGCACGAGCGACATCAAGGCCATCCGCGAGCTGGTGCGGCCGCTCGCCGAGCGCCGGGTGCTGCTCAACAAGGAGGCCGTCGCCTACTACGAGGCCGTGCCCGAGTTCCGCGTCGCGGAGATCGGCGGGCAGGTCGTCGGCTGTGGTGCCCTACACGTGATGTGGGAGGACCTCGCCGAGATCCGCACCCTCGCGGTCTCCGACGCGTGGCTCGGCCACGGTGTGGGCGGCGCTCTGATGCGTCAGCTGGTCGAGGACGCCCGTGAGCTGGGGGTGGCGCGGCTGTTCTGCCTCACCTTCGAGACCGACTTCTTCACCCGCCATGGCTTCGCGCCGATCGAGGGCCAGGCCGTCGACCCGCAGGTCTATGTCGAGCTGTTGCGCTCCTATGACGAGGGTGTGGCAGAGTTCCTCGATCTGGAGCGGGTTAAGCCCAACACCCTGGGCAACACGAGGATGCTGAGGCAGCTGTGAGCGACAAGACGATGAGCGAGACGAGCGGGACCGGGCAGACCCCGAACGAACACGCCCCGGGCGGGCCGGCCGCGAACGGGCAGGCCCCCAGCCGGGATGCCGCGGGCGCCAGCCGCGACCACGCCGACCTGCGCGAGGGGCACCGGGAGACGAGCACCAACGACGCGGTGGGGGAGCAGGCGGTGCACGCGATCGTCGTGATGGGCGTCAGTGGCTCCGGCAAGACGACGCTGGCAGAGGGGCTCTCGCAGGAGCTCGGCTGGGCCTTCGCCGAGGGCGATGACTTCCACAGCGAGCAGGCCAAGGCCAAGATGGCCGGCGGCACCCCGCTGACCGACGAGGACCGCTGGCCCTGGCTGGAGCGCATCCACACCTGGCTGGCCGAGCGGCTGGAGCGCGGCGAGCCGGTGATCGTCAGCTGCTCGTCACTCAAGCGGGCCTATCGCGAGGTGCTGACTGGCGGCCGCGATGACGTGCGCTTCCTGCACGTGACCGTCAGCAAGGAGGAGCTCGAGCGGAGGCTGGCCGAGCGCAAGGGCCACTACATGCCCGCCAGACTGCTCGACTCCCAGCTGGAGACCCTCGAGCACCTCGCCGACGACGAGCCGGGCGTCACCCTCGTCGCCGAGTCGACGCCAGATGAGACCCTCGCCGATGCCGTGGAGGCGCTCGAGCTGGACTAGCCCGGGCTGCGTCGTTGGGTCACCTAGGCAGTCGGAATCTGTTGCGCGCCAACGGTTCCACGAGACCATCGGCCACCAGCGAGTCGATGCATCGGTCGACCTGGGGGGCATCCTCGCCGGCCGCCTCGAGCGCGCGGCGGGTGACCGGGCCGGGCGCCTCGCGCAGCAGCTGGACGATCGCGCCACGCACCTGCCGATCGGTGCCGTGCCACGCCTGGCTGCGCCTCGCGGGCCCGGCATAGGTCGGCTGGCCGGCGGCGACCCACGCGCACTGGTCGAGCAGCGGGCAGTCGCCGCAGCGCGGCAGCCGTGCCGTGCACACTAGGGCGCCGAGCTCCATGACCGCGACATTCCAGACGGCCGCGGTCGCCGGGTCATCGGGCACGAGCGAGGCGGCCAGGTCCATCTCCGCCCGAGTCACGGCGGGGGCGGCCAGCGCCTTGCCCTCGATGGCGCGCGCCAGGACCCGGCGGATGTTGGTGTCGACGACGGTGGTGCGCAGGCCATAGGCGAAGGCCGCCACGGCCGCCGCGGTGTAGGGCCCCACACCGGGCAGGGCCAGCAGGTCGGCCTCGGAGCGAGGCACCTGCCCCCCGAAGTCGTCGCGCATGACCGTCGCGGCCTCGTGCAGCCGCAGCGCCCGGCGTGGATAGCCGAGGCGCCCCCAGGCCCGCACCCCCTCTCCGGGCGAGTCGTCGGCCAGATGGGTCGGGGTCGGCCACCGCTCCAGCCACTGGCGCCAGATCGGCTCGACCCGCGCGACGGGTGTCTGGTGCGACATCACCTCGGAGAGGAAGACACCCCAGGGCGTGCACTCACCGCGCCACGGCAGGTCACGGGCGTTCGCGGCATACCACTCCAGCAGTGTGGTGTGGAGGACGGCGGTGCGGGCCGCAGACGTGGGGGCCGGGGAGGGCAAGGTCAGACGTAGCGCTCGAGGATCGAGGACTCGGCCATCCGCGAGAGGCCCTCGCGCACGAGTCGCGCCCGGCCGTCGCCGACACCCTCGACGTCCATGAGCTCCTCGAGACCGGCGGACAGCAGCCGCTGGAGCGAGGAGAAGTGCTCGACCAGTCGCTCGACGATCGCGCCCGGCAGCCGGGGCACCTTGCTCAGCAGCCGATACCCCATCGGGCTGACAGCCGCGTCGAGCGCCTCGCCCACGATGGCGAAGCCGAGGGAGCGCGCCACCGCGCCGAGGTCGAGCAGCTCGGTGGGGTCGAGGTCGGCGAGGTTGGCCCGGCACTCCTCGATGGAGAAGCCGCCCCGTGCCTCGTGGAGGTAGTCGTGGATGACCAGGTCGAGGTCGTCGCCCAGCCCCGCGGTGAGCTCGTCGAGCTGGAGCAGCAGCAGACGGCCGTCGACGCCCAGCTCGACGACGTAGTCGCTGATCTCGTCGCGGATGCGGCGGACCATCTCAAGGCGCTGGAGGACGCTGGCCACGTCTCGGACGGTGACCAGGTCCTCGATCTCGAGGGCCGACAGGGTGCCGGTCACCTCATCGAGGCGGGCCTTGTATCGCTCCAGGGTCTGGAGGGCCTGGAAAGCGCGGGAGAGGATCGCGCTGGAGTCCTCCACCACGTGGCGGTGACCCTTGACATAGAGCGCCACGATCCGCATCGACTGGCTCACCGTCACGACGGGGAAGTCGGTCTGGCGCGAGACGCGCTCGGCCGTGCGGTGCCGGGTGCCGGACTCGCTGGTCTCGATGGACGCGTCCGGCACCAGCTGGGTGGCGGCGCGCAGGATCTTGGTGACATCGCGGTCGACGACCACGGCGCCGTCCATCTTGGCCAGCTCGCGCAGCCGGGTGGCGGAGAAGTCGACATCGAGCGGGAACCCGCCGGTGCAGATGCTCTCGACGGTCCTGTCCGAGCCGAGGACGATGAGGGCTCCGGTGCGCCCGCGCAGGATCCGCTCGAGACCGTCGCGCAGCTCGGTGCCAGGGGCGACCGCGGCGATGGTGGCGCGCAGCAGCTCCTCGTGGCCTTGGGTCATGACGGTCTCCCTGTGTGCACTGCGGTCACTGCTCGTCGAGTGAGTCTAGCCGCGTGGCTGGGTGGTGGTGAGCAGGCTCAGCCGGGCAGCGCCATCGCGACGGCCGCGCGCAGGTCGGGGACCTCGACCACCCGCAGGCCGTCGGGCGGCGGACCGTCTCCGCGGGAGCCGGTCGGGACATAGGCCGTGCGGAAGCCCAGGCGGGCCGCCTCGGCCAGCCGGCGCGCCATGCCGGTCGCCGGGCGGATCTCGCCGGCCAGCCCCACCTCGCCGAACGCGACGGTGCCCGCCGGCAGCGGACGGTCGGCGATGGCGCTCGCCGTGGCCAGCGCGATCGCCAGGTCGGCGGCCGGCTCGGTCAGGCGGACCCCGCCGACGGTCGAGAGATAGATGTCCTTGCCGCCGAGGGGCGCTCCCGCCCGTCGGTCGAGGGCGGCGACGATCATCGCCACGCGGGCGGAGTCGAGGCCGCTGGTCGCGCGTCGCGGGGTGGGGATCTGGGAGGTCGCGACCAACGACTGGACCTCTGTGACGAGGGGGCGGCGGCCCTCGAGGGTGACCGTGACGCAGGTGCCGGGCACCTGCGTGGTGCGGTGGGTGAGGAAGAGCCCGCTGGGGTCGGGCAGCCCCACGATGCCGACGTCGGAGAGGTCGAAGCAGCCGACCTCGTCGGTGGGGCCGTAGCGGTTCTTGACCGCGCGGACGAGTCTCAGGCGGGAGTGCCGGTCTCCCTCGAACTGGATCACGACGTCGACGAGGTGCTCCAGGACGCGCGGCCCGGCGATCGAGCCGTCCTTGGTGACATGGCCGACCAGCAGCACCGCGATGCCCCGCGACTTGGCGGCCTGGATGATCGCGGCCGTCACCTCGCGCACCTGGCTGACATTGCCCGCGGCGCCGTCGACCTCGCCCGAGGCGATGGTCTGCACGGAGTCGACCACCAGCAGGTCGGGCTCGACGGCCTCGACCTGGCCGAGGACCGTGGCCAGATCGGTCTCGCTCGCCAGATAGAGACCCGCGGCCATGGCCTCGATGCGCTCTGCGCGCAGCCGCACCTGGGCGGCCGACTCCTCGCCGCTGACATAGAGCACCTTGCGCCCGGAGGAGCGTGCCGCGCGGGCCGCCACGTCGAGCAGCAGGGTGGACTTGCCGATGCCGGGCTCGCCGGCGACCAGCACCACCGCACCGCGCACCAGGCCCCCGCCCAGCACCCGGTCGAACTCGGAGACACCTGTGCTGCTCGCCTGCGCGTGGGTGGCGTCGACCTCACCGATCGGCACGGCGGGCGACGCGACGCTGCGGGCAGCGGTGGTGCGCACCGTGGTCGTGCCGATCTCGGCGACCGAGCCCCACGCCTGGCACTCGCCGCAGCGGCCGACCCACTTGACCGTGGTCCAGCCGCACTCGGAGCAGCGGAAGCCCGGCGCCCGGGTCGCGGCCTTGCCGCGCGTTGTCGTTGCCATGGACGACACGGTATGCCGCGCCGCCGACAGTCGAAGCGTGGGCCGGCCTTCGTCGAGGTCGCCGAGCGGCCGGCCGGATAACCGGGTGACGCGGGCCCGGTCCTTGGCCTAGCCTCCTGTCCGTGATCTGAGGACCTGCCGCCCGTGCCCACCCCGCAGCGACAGGACACCCATGTCAGCAGACCACTCCATCCACAGCGTCGTCCTCGACGACCTCTCCTTCGCCTGGCCCAATGGCCGGCCTGTCCTCGATCGGGTCAGCGGCACCTTCGGGGTGGGCCGCACCGGTCTCATCGGCCGCAACGGGACAGGCAAGACCACGCTGCTGCGGCTCATCGCGGGCGAGCTCAGACCGACCGGTGGCCGGGTGGCCGTCGTCGGCCACGCGGCATACCTCCCGCAGCACCGCGACCGACGGCCGGACACCACCCTCGGCGACAAACTGGGACTCACGCCGGTGCAGGCAGCGCTCACCCGGGTCGAGCAGGGATCGGTCGACCAGCGCGACTATGACCTCCTCGAGGGCAGCTGGGACCTGGCGGAGCGTCTGGTCGCCCGGCTGGACGCGCTCGGCCTGCGGCTCGGCACCGACTGGGACCGCCCCTCGACCACGCTCTCCGGGGGAGAGTGGGCAGCGGTCCGACTGCTCAGCCTGATCGAGTCGCGCCCCGACATCCTCCTGCTCGACGAACCCACCAATGACCTTGACGCGCAGGCGCGTTCGCGGCTGCGGGAGCTGCTCTCGTCCTGGTCGGGTCCGCTGGTCGTGGTCAGCCACGACCGCGGGCTGCTGGAGGAGATGGAGGCGATCGCAGAGCTGCGTGGGCACGAACTGCGCACTGTCGGAGGGCCGTTCAGTCACTACGAGGCGGTCGTGGCGGCGGAGCAGGAGGCCGCCGAGCGTCAGGTCCGGGTCGCCGAGGAGTCGCTTCGCCGCGAGCGCCGGCAGCAGCAGGAGGCCCAGACCAGACTGGCGCGACGGGAGCGATACGCGGCCAACGACTATGCCAACAAGCGCCGTCCCAAGATCGTGATGAACCTGCGTGCGATGCAGGCCGAGGTCTCCGCCGGCAAACTGCGTGACATCACCGCCGCCCGTGTGGACGAGGCCCGCGATGCGCTGGACACGGCGCAACGCCGGGCGCGACGCGATGACGATGTGCGGATCGAACTGCCCGGCACGACGGTGCCCGCCTCGAGGGTGGTTGCCGAGATCGACACTCCCACAGGCGAACTGGTCATCCAGGGGCCCGAGCGGATTGCCCTGGTCGGGCCAAACGGCTCGGGCAAGACATCACTCCTCGACGTCATCACCGGGGTGCGGGCGGTCGAGGGGTATGCCGCGAGCGTGCGGGTGCCGACGGGCTATCTGGACCAGCATCTTGCCGTCCTCGAGCCGGGCCGCAGTGCGCTCGAGACGGTCCGCCGGCACTGCCCCGACCGCCCGGTGGAGCAGGTCCGTGCCCAGATGGCGCGACTCCTCCTGCGCGGCGAGGAGGTGCATCAGGATGTCGCGGAACTCTCTGGGGGACAACGCTTTCGGGTCGCGCTGGCCGCTGTGCTGCTGGCCGACCCGGCGCCGCAGCTGCTCCTCCTGGACGAGCCGACCAACAGTCTCGACATCGCGACCTCCACCCAGCTCGCCGATGCCCTGGAGGACTATGCAGGTGCGCTCGTCGTCGCCAGCCACGACGAGTGGCTGCTGGAGCGCCTGGGCGCGACTCGCCTGTGGCACATGCGGAGTGGACTCGCGGAGGACGTCATCGCGCCAGGCTCCTAGACTGTTGTCATGCGACGTGAGTTCCCGATGGCCGGACCCGAGGCACTGCCCTACGCGACGGCATACCCGCTCCTGACGTCCTCGGTTGTGCCGCGGCCGATCGCCTGGGTGAGCACCCGGTCGCTGGAAGGGGTCGACAATCTGGCCCCGCACTCGTTCTTCAACGTGGTGGGGACGCGGCCTCCGGTGCTCGGCTTCACCTCGGTCGGTGAGAAGGACACGCTGCGCAACCTCCGCGTGCACCAGGACTATGTCATCCACATCGCGTCGGCCGACCTCTTCGACGCCGAGAACCACACGAGCATCGACGCCCCGTCCGACCAGAGCGAGTTCGACCTGGCCCATCTCACCAGGGAGCCCGCCAAGGCGGTCGACGCCAGCCGCGTCGCCGAGGCCCCCATTGCTCTGGAATGCCGTGTGCGAGAGCTGATCTCGCTCGGCGCCGACACCCTCGTGCTGGGTGATCTGCTGCATGTCGCGGTGGCTGAGGAGATGCTTGCCGACGATGGGCTGCCCGATATCGACAGACTGCGCCCGCTTAGTCGTCTCGGGCGGACCGAGTGGGGACTCCTCGGGGAGATCAGGCGGGCCGACCGTCCGCGGTGGGACACGGACTCGCACCGTCTCTGACAGCCGTTCGCGCTGCCTCTGACAGGGATTCACGCCGCCTCTGACAGCGGCTTGCCCATGGGACCGTCCCTGGCCCGGCTGTCCACAGGTTCGGGTTGTCTCGCTTCGGTTGTCGGTGGGGCGGGGTAGTGTTCATTGTGTTCGAACAGACGTTAGAACCACGGGAGCCGGCGAGGGTGTCGGAGTGGGCGACGGGGGAGGTGTCGGGTCATGGGCGCGGAGTCCGGGGGTGGGTGCTCGCGGGCCGATGCCCGGCGTCGAGAGGTGTTGTGCGCCAGTGGTGTCCAGCCGCGGGTGGTCTCCTGTCGTGAGCTGGTCGCCGGGCGTGGTGCGGGCCTGGCGGCTGCTGTCCCTGTCCCGGGTGACTCGGTGCCGGTTGGGTCTGTTGCCGCTGGCGTCGGTGTGGGGCTCGGGGATGACCCGGTGGGGGTGCTGCGTGGGGTCCTGGGCCTGTTGGTCGGGGTGGGCCCGGAGGCGTCGGAGGCGGGTGTGTTGACCAGATCGCGGTGCTGGAGGCGCTCAAGGGTGCGGCTGCGGGGGCGCAGGCGCGGGTGACCGCGGGCCTGGTGGCGCAGCGGGCGGCGCGTGAGGAGGCGCTGGGGGTGCCGGTGCGGCAGCGGTGTGTGGGCCTGGGGCCGGAGGTCGCGCTGGCCCGCAGGGTCGGCCCGACCCAGGGTGACAGGTTCGTGGGGCTGGCGCGGGCGCTGGTGCACGAGATGCCGCAGACGCTGGCCCACCTAGGTGCTGGCGCGATCAGTGAGTGGACGGCCACGGCCCTGGTGAAGGAGACGGCGGTGCTGAGCGTGGAGCACAGGGCGGAGGTCGACGGGCGTCTGGCGGATGTGCTGCCTGATCTGTCGACCCGTCAGGCGGCCGGGCGGGCGCGGGCGATCGCCAGGGAGCTCGACCAGCAGGCCCTGGTCGGGCGGGCTGCCCGCGCCGAGTCGGAGCGGCGGGTGTGGCTGACGCCGAGGCCGGAGGGGATGGCGGTGCTGGGCGCGCTGCTTCCCCTGCATGAGGGTGTCGCGGCCTATGCCGCGCTGCGGCGGGAGGCCGAGTCCCAGCGCGCCCAGGGCGACCCCGACCGGCCCGGCGCCGACACCGTCGACGACAGGGGCACCCGTGGTCTGGGGCAGCTGTGCGCGGACCTGCTCGTGCAGCGCGTCACGGGTCAGCGGCAGGCCAGTGGTGTGCCCATCGAGGTGCAGCTGGTCATGCTGGCCGAGACCCTGATCGAGGGTGGCAGTGAGCCGGCGCAGCTGGCTGCTGCTGGTCTGGCCGGCACCGGGGAGGCCACCCTGGCCGCGCCGCTGGCCAGGCGGCTGCTGGACCAGGCCGAGGACGGCGACGCCAGGCTGTGGCTGCGCAGGCTGTTCACCAGCCCCGACGGGACGCGGCTGGCCGGGGTGGACCGGCGCCGGACCAGGTTCTATCGGGGTGTGCTGCGCTCGGCCATCCGAGCCCGAGACCAGGTCTGCCGTATCCCATACTGCGACAGCCCGATCCGACACATCGACCACATCGCCACCGCCGCCACGGGCGGTGCCACCAGCCGACAGAACGCCGCCGGAGACTGCGAACGCCACAACCACACCAAAGAGCTCCCCGGCTGGGCCACCACCATCCGCGCAGCGACCGGCAGCGCAGCCACGGGTGGTGCGGACGACAGGAACGCCCGGATCCCTCCCGTGCACGCCTTCGTCATCCGCACACCCACCGGACACGAGTACGCCTCCCTCGAACCGCCAATCCTCCCCGGACGCCGCCAGCCCCGCCTCGGCAACAGCCCACACGAGCAGGTGCGCCATGACGACGGACGGGCCGGCCCGCCGCCAGACCGATAGGCAGCTCGATCCGCAGGCGGCCGTTGCCGATGCCTGATGCCTGATGCCCCTGGCGCTGATGACGGGGCGGGAAGCCTGGCCCTACTCCTTGGACCAGTCGACGAGGTTGACGTCGAGCACGTCACCGAAGGTCGTCCACAGTGGCTCGGACGCGGCCTCGTCGGCGGCGAGGGAGCGGGCGATGGCGCTCTCCATGAGCGAGGCGTGCGTGCCAAAGGTGCGGCGGTGATAGATCAGGGGCGCGTCGGGCGAGTCTTCCGCTGCGACAACCGAACCGAGCAGGATCGTGTGGTCGCCACCTTCGACAAAGGAGGCGACGTCACACAGCAGCCACCCGGTCGACCCGTTGATGCGCGGGGCGCCGCCGTGGTCCTCCCACTCGGTCTCGGAGAACTTGTCGGCACCCTTGGTCGCGAAGGTGAGCGCGATGTCGGACTGGCTCTCGGACAGCACGTTGATCGCGAAGCGCTCGCTCTCTCGGATCTTGTGCAGCAGCCCGGAGCCGTTGTCGAGCGCGACCGTCACCATCGGGGGGCGCCGCGATAGGGACGCAAAGGCCGAGACCGTGCTCCCAAAGGGCTCACCATCGGCGAGCGTCGTGACCACGACGACCGGGGCGCACACGCCACCCATGACAGCCAGAAAGTGCTGGTCAAGGTCCTCGGCGGCACTCATGCGTTGTCCTCTCGGGCGACTTCGGCGGGCACGTGCAGTATCTCAGTGGGTGCCCGCCGCGCGGCGGCCGGTGCCGCCCCCAGCTGCGGCGATGCCCTAGTAGGTGCGGTGCCACAGGGTGATGCCGTAGTCGACCTGGGTCCCCTCATGGCCTGCCAGCAGGCGGTCTGCGGCCTCGGGCGGCAGCTCGATGCGCACGACCGCCTCCAGGTCGGCCCGGGTGTCAAAGGTCCACTGGATCGTCAGGGGCAGCGCCGAGAAGCCCTGTCGCTTCCAGAAGCGCTGCACCGCAACGGGGTCGTAGGCCGGGTAGGCCCCTCGGAACCACGCCCCGAAGGTCGAGCGTGTGGCGTCGTTGTCGATCAGCATCGCCACGCCACCCGGTCGCATCACCCGGTCCAGCTCGGCGAGGCCGGCCTCGCAGCCCGCGCCGAAGAAATAGGCCCAGCGTGAGTGGGCGATGTCGACCGACGCGTCGGCGACGGGCAGGTCCTGGGCGCCGGCCTCCAGCACCTCCACCTGGTCCGAGAGCCCCTGCGTCGCAAGGCGTTTGCGCGCGGCGGCGACCAGCGGTCGGTGTGGCTCGATCCCCGTCACCTGCGCCCCGCGCCGCGCGAAGCCCGGCAGATGGAAGCCCGCCCCGCACCCGATGTCGAGCAGCCGGGCCCCGTCAATGCGGTGCAGTCCGGCCATCGCCGACTCGATCACGCCCGCCCGGTCCGAGGCGAGGTTCTCGAGCTCATAGACATCGGGGGTGTCCCAGATGTTGGGGGAGCGGATCGCCTCGGCCACGTCAGGGCCGCTCGGCCTCGAGTGTGGCCGGGTGGACGAGCAGGGGCAGCAGTCGGCGGCCGCCGGGACCCTTGGCGGCCCGGGCGGCGCGCACCGTCGCGAGGTGGGCGTCGCAGCGCTCGGCCAGCACGGCATACGCCTGCTCGCCCATCAGCTCGGTGAGCTCGGGCCGCTGGCTGACATAGGTCGGCTCGGCGCCCACGTGGGCCTCGGGGTTGGAGGAGCAGTACCAGTCCAGGTCGTGACCACCGGGTCCCCACCCGCGGCGCGAGTACTCCTGGATGGTGATCTCCAGATAGGACGAGCCGTCGTTGTCGGTGACATTGCGATAGGTCCGGCGGATCGGCAGCTGCCAGCAGACCTCCGGCTTGAGGGTGTGCGGCGGCAGCCCCTCGGCCATCGCGTGCTGGTGCAGCGCGCAGCCTGCCCCTGCGGGGAAGCCGGGGCGGTTGAGGAAGATGCACGCGCCGTCGACGACCTTGGTCTTGGTCTCGCCGTCCTCCTTCTCCGTCCAGGCCGAGACCTTGGTCGTGCCCGGGTGCAGCTGCCACTCATCCTCGCCGAGTCGGGCGGCCGCCTTCTTGACCAGTGCGATGTCGTCCTTGTCGGTGAAGTGCGCGCCCAGCGTGCAGCAGCCATCGTCGGGCCGGTCGGCATAGATGCCCTGGCAGCCTGCGCCGAAGATGCACGTCCAGTTGGAGGTCAGCCAGGTCAGGTCACAGCGATAGCGCTGGTCCTTGTCGGCGGGGTCGGTGAACTCGGCCCAGAGGCGGGGGATGTCCAGGTCAGTCTCGGCCACCGGCCCAGCCTACGTGGGCTGCTGCGCGGTATGCCGTGTGGTTCGCCTCCGTGCACCCGCCTCTGGCGGCTGTGGCCGGCTCCGAGCACGACCGTCGGCGAACTAGGCTGGGGCCCATGCGCCTCGGGGTCATCGATGTCGGTTCCAACACCGTGCACCTGCTCATCGTGGATGCCCACTCGGGAGGAGCCCAGCCGCTGCCGGCCAGCTCGCACAAGACGGTGCTGCGCCTCTCGGAGCACACCACGGACGAGGGCCTGATCGACGAGACCGGCGCGGATCAGCTCGTCGACTTCGTGGCCTCCTGCGTGGAGGTGGCCGACGACCAGGGCTGCGGGGAGCTGATGGGCTTCGTCACCTCCGCGATCCGCGAGGCGCCCAATGGCGAGGCTGTCCTGGCCCGCGTGCGCGCCGAGACCGGGGTGGAGCTGCGGGTCCTCTCCGGGCCGGAGGAGGCCCGGCTGACCTTCCTGGCCGCGCGCCGGTGGTTCGGCTGGTCCTCGGGCCGGCTCCTGCTGGTCGACATCGGCGGCGGCTCCCTCGAGATGGCCGTCGGCATGGACGAGGACCCGGATGCCGCGATCAGCCTCCCCCTCGGGGCCGGGCGCGTGACCCGCGACCTGCTCGCCGGCGACCCGCCCACTCCCGAGCAGATCAAGGCGGCCCGCAAGCACGTGCGCGCGACCGTGGCCAAGGAGCTGCGGGCCATCTCCAAGGCCGGGGCCCCGGATCACGCGGTCGGCACGTCCAAGACGATGCGCTCGCTGGCCCGGATCACCGGAGCCGCCCCCAGCAGCGAGGGACAGTATGTCGAGCGCGTCCTGCGTCGGGACGCCCTCTCGGAGCAGGTCATCCGGCTCGGCGGCCTGAGCGCCGCACAGCGCGCCGAAATCCCCGGGGTCTCCCAGGCCCGCGCGCGCCAGATCCTCGCCGGGGCCATCGTGGCCGAGTCCGTCATGGACCTGCTGGGCCTGGAGCAGCTGGAGATCTGCCCCTGGGCGCTGCGCGAGGGGGTCATCCTGCGTCGGCTCGACCTGATGGACGACTGAGCCGCGGGCACGCGTAGGGCTTTCCCGGAGGGCGGTGGGCTGATCCTGAGGGCACGGTCCTCTAGTGTGGGAGCCATGTCCGAGACCGGTGCGGTCGCCATCCCGGTGACCTTGTCCACTGCATCGGTCTACCCGCTGACCTGCGCCGAGGCATTCCAGACAGCGGAGCGGCTTGGCTATGACGGCGTCGAGATCATGGTCTGGACCGACCCCGACAGCCAGAGTGCCTCCCGCCTGCGCGAGCTCGCCGAGCAGCACGGCCAGCCGGTGCGTTCCATCCACGCACCCACCCTGCTGCTCACCCAGCGGGTGCTGGCCCCCGACGCCTGGGGCAAGGTCGACAGGTCGATCGAACTGGCGCAGGAGGTCGGCGCCACCACGGTCGTGGTGCACCCGCCCTTCCGATGGCAGAAGGAGTACGCCCGGGACTTCGTCGACGGTGTCGCCACCCGCGAGCACGACAGCGGCATCGTCATCGCGGTCGAGAACATGTTCCCGTGGCGAGCCCGCAACCGGGCCATCCAGGCATATCTGCCCCACTGGGACCCGGTGCCCCAGCCCTATGACCACGTCACCCTGGACCTCTCGCACGCCGCCACGGCTGGCTCCGACGTGCTCCACATGGCCGCCACCCTCGGGCCGAGACTTGCTCATGTCCACCTCGCCGACGGCATGGGCTCCTTCAAGGACGAGCACCTCGTGCCGGGCCGGGGTGCCCAGCCCTGCGGCGAGTTCCTGGAGCTGCTGGCGGTGCAGGGCTTCACGGGCACCGTGACCGTCGAGGTCGGCACCCGACGGCTCGAGCCGGACCGCCGCGAGGCCGACCTCGCCGAGGCGCTGGCCTTCGCCCGCCTCCACCTCGACGCACCCCGGGAGCCCAGCCATGCCGGGGCTGCCACACAGTCCCACGGGGGGCTGGCCACGGGCCCTGCCGGACGGCATACCCCGTGACACCGCGCGGGCGGCGCCCGGGGGGCGAGGACACCCGGGCGCACATCGTCGAGGTCGCGCGCACCGAGTTCGCCGCCCACGGCTATGACCGCACCTCCCTGCGCGGCGTGGCCCGCGCGGCAGGAGTCGACCCGGCGCTGGTCCACCATTACTTCGACGGCAAGACCGACCTCTTCACGGCGGCGATGACGCTGCCCATCCGCCCCGCCGAGATCGTCGCCCGCGTCACGGCCGCCGAGCCCGGGCAGGTCGGCGCCTCCGTCGTGCGGACCTTCCTGACCATGTGGGACGAGCCCAGCCGTCACGAGCGGATGCTGGCGGTCGTCCGGTCGGCCATGTCCGACGAGCCGGCCGCCCGCATGCTGCGGGAGTTCCTCGACCAGGCCGTCGCCGGCCCGATCGCCGAGTTCTATGCGCCCGAGGGCGAGCGCAACGCGGTGGGCGCCAGCCTCACCGCCGCCACGCTCACTGGCATCGCGATCGGCCGCTATCTCGTGCGTTTCGAGGGCCTGCCCGACGCCAGCGTCGAGGAGCTGATCGAGCGGGTCGGCCCCGCCATCCAGGGCTATCTCGGGCCCCGCCGACCGCATGCGGAGGCGGACCAGGGCTAGCGCCCCGGCCCGCCCTGGTCAGGCTGCGGCCCGTTCAGATCAGGCTGCGGCCAGCTCCCGCTCACCGGCACCGGCCCGCGAGCTGAGCAGTGCGGCATACCGGCCGTCGTCGGCGACGAGACGCTCGTGCGAGCCGAGCTCGACGACGTGACCATCGTGGAGCACCGCGATCTGGTCGGCGTCGCGGATCGTGCTGAGCCGGTGGGCGATCGTGATCGTGGTGCGGCCGGCCATCAGGGCCTCCATCGCCGTCTGGAGGGCCCGCTCGGTCTCGTTGTCGAGGGCCGAGGTCGCCTCGTCGAGGACGAGAACGCGGGGGTTGCGCAGCAGGGTGCGGGCGATCGAGATCCGCTGCTGCTCACCGCCACTGAAGCGGTGACCGCGCGCCCCCACCATCGTGTCGAGGCCGTCCGGCAGCGAGGCGACGAGGTCGGCGGCCTGGGCGGCGGCGAGCGCCTGCCACAGCTGCGCCTCGCTCGCCTCGGGCTGCGCGAGCAGGAGGTTGTCGCGGATGCTCGCGTGCACCAGATAGGTCTCCTGCGAGACGACGCCGACGATCGTGGCGAGGTCGGCCGGCGCGATGTCGCGCAGGTCGATGCCGTCGATGCTCACCCGCCCCTCGCTCGGGTCATAGAGGCGGGTGACGAGGGCCGACAGGGTCGATTTGCCGGAGCCGGTCTCGCCGACGAGCGCCAGGCTTGTGCCGGCCGGCACGCTGAGGTCGATGCCGTCAAGCGCGTCGCGGTCGGCGCCGCGATAGCGGAAGGACACGCCCTCGAAGCGCACGTCGCCGCAGACGGCGGCCGGGTCGAGCCTCGCGGGCTCCGCCGGAGGCAGGACCTCGGGGGTGATGTCGAGGTAGTCGAAGATGCGCGAGAAGAGGGCCATCGAGGCCACCCACGAGGCGCCGGTGTCGAGCAGGCCCATCAGGGGGCGGAAGATGCCGGACTGGAGCCCGGTGAAGGCGATCAGCGTGCCGATCGTCATGCCGCCCGAGGTGGCGGGGAAGCCGGCGGCCAGATAGATCAGCGCGGGGATCGCGGCAAAGATCATGTGCATCGTGGCCATCCGCCAGCGACCGGCGAGGGCTGATCGCAGCTGGAGCCCGACCAGGCGCTGGGAGGACCCGGCGAAGCGGGTGTTGGCGCGGTCGGCCAGGCCGAGGGTCTTGGTCAGACGGATGCCCGAGACCGACAGTCCCTCCTCGATCTGGCTGTGCAGGTCGGCCATCTGGCGCTGCCGCTCGGTGGTGATCTCGCGGCGCATGAGGGCGACCTTGCGGGTGGTCCAGATCGCGGGCGGGATCACCAGCAGCGAGAGCAGCGAGAGGCGCGGCGACAGGGCGACCATCGCGATGGCGGTCGCGATCGCGGTGGTGGCATTGGAGGCGATCGAGGTCGCGGTGGAGGTCACGACCTGCTGCATGCCGGCGACGTCATTGGTCAACCGCGACTGGATCTCGCCGCCGCGGGTGCGGGTGAAGAAGCCCAGGGAGAGCGACTGGAGGTGGGCGAAGACGCGGGTGCGCAGGTCGTGCATGACCTTCTGGCCCACGTCGGTGGAGATCCAGGTCTGGGCGACGCCGAGCAGCTCGGTCACGACGGCGACGGCGAGCATGCCGCCGACGGCCATGAGCAGCAGCCGGGTGTCGGACTGGGGGAGGGCGACGTCGATGACCTCGCGCAGCAGGAAGGGCTGCGCCATGGCGATGACCGACGTCGCGGCGATGATGACGCTGACGAGCGCGAGCTGCCAGCGATAGGGGCGGAAGAGGGCGAGCACACGCCGGCCGTCCACGGGGGAGGCGGCGAGCTGGGCCTTGTCCTTGGGATCGACGCGCTGCGCGTCACGATCGGGTCGGGGCATGGGTGCCTCGCTTTCGGTTCGGGGCGGAGGTCGTCGTTGCCTCCGGAGTTCATGTGGTTACCTCACAATACGGTAACCACAGTGTCCGCTAGGTTGTTCCCGTGCCCACCACCCCCGACGGCGAGACCCTCGACCAGCTCCTGCTCGGGGCGGCCCGCGCCCTGCGGGCCTCGTGGCACCAGGGCACGGCGGCCGCCCCTGCGTCGGCCGCCCCCACGACCGAGGGGTATGCCGCGGCGCACCACGGCCCCGCCCCGCACCACGGCCTCGCCCCCCACCACGGGCGCGCGCTGAAGGTGCTCGGCGCAGGGGCGCCCATGCGGCCGGGCCAGCTGGCCGAGCGGCTGCGGATCGCCCCGCGCTCGGCCACCGACGTCCTCGACGCCCTGCTCGAGCGGGGCCTGGCCGAGCGCAGCGCCGACCCCACCGACCGCCGGGCCTCCCTGGTCGAGCTCACCGACGAGGGCCGCGTGGCGCTCGCCGAGCTCGAGCGGCACCGCGCCGCCGCGGCCCGGGCCTTCTTCGCCGACCTCACCGATGCCGAGCGCGCCGACCTCGCGCGGCTGCTGGGACGCCTCCAGCGGCATACTGGCGGGGCGGACCACACCCCCACGACGAGGAGCCCCCGGTGAGCACGATCGCGATCTTCGGCGCCGGAGCGATGGGCGAGGCGGTCATCGCCGGCCTCACCCAGGCTGGCGGTCACGACATCGTCATCGTCGAGCCGCGCGAGGAGCGGGCGGCCGAGCTGGTCGAGCGCTATGGCGTGACCAGCTCCGATGTCGCGGGCGCGGCCGACGCCGACACCGTCCTGCTCGTGGTCAAGCCCCACGACGTCGCCGGCCTGCTTGGCCAGCTCAGGCACCACCTATCGTCCGACGCACTCGTGATCTCGCTGGCGGCCGGCGTGACCACCGACGCGCTCGAGGGCGGGCTCGCCGACGGCCAGCCCGTCGCCCGGGTCATGCCCAACACGCCTGCGCTCATCGGCCAGGGCATGGCCGCGGTCAGCCCGGGCCGGCATGCCACTGCCGAGCACGTGGCCCGCGCCCGCGAGGTGCTGGGCGCGTGCGGCGAGGTCGTCGAGGTCCCCGAGAAGCAGCAGGACGCCGTCACCGCACTGTCGGGGTCCGGTCCCGCCTATCTGTTCTATGTCGCCGATGCGCTCATCGAGGGCGGCGTCCTCCAGGGCCTGCCGCGCGAGACCGCCCGCGACCTGGCCGTGCAGACCCTCTATGGCGCGGCGGCGATGCTCAAGGAGACCGGCGAGCACCCCGCGGTCCTGCGCGAGCGGGTCTCCTCACCGGCGGGCACGACCATGGCGGGGCTGCGCGAGCTCGACCTCGCCGGCGTGCGCGCCGCGCTGGTCTCCGCGGTCGCGGCCGCCACGGAGCGCTCCCGCGAGCTCGGCCGTGGCTGAGGCCGGCCCCGCGCCCGAGGTGCGCCTGCTCGACCCGGCCGACTGGGCGGCATACCGAGATGTGCGGCTGGCCATGCTCGAGGACTCGCCCGAGGCCTTCCTCACCACGACCGCCGAGGCGCTCGTGCACGACGAGCCCTTCTGGCGGGAGCGGCTGACCAACGCCCCGACGTGGGTGGCCGGCAGCGACGGCGCGCCCCTGGGCGCGGTCAGCGTCTGGGCAGCGCCCGATCTGCCCGAGGGCACGCTCGAGCTGATCGCGATGTGGGTGGCCCCCGCCGGCCGGCGCCGCGGCGTCGGGCGTGCCCTCGTCACCAGTGTGCTCCGGTATGCCGCGGAGCAGGGCTGCGGGCAGGTGCACCTGGGCGTCTTCGCCTCCAACGCCCCCGCGGTGCAGCTGTACGAGGCGTGCGGCTTCGCGCCCACCGGCACCAGCGAGACCGTGGCCGCCCGCCCCGGCGAGCGGATCCTGCACCTCGCGCGGGCCATCGCGCCCTCGGCCTGACCCGCGTCCCTTTCCAGGGGGTCGGATTCCGGCCAGGGCTGCCAGCGGGGCGCGCGGACGTGACAGTATTCGGCCATGAGCGAGATCAGGGTTCGCCAGCTGGCAGATGACGAGTGGGAGCTGTACCGCGAGGTCCGGCTCGCGTCGCTGAAGGAGTCCCCGGACGCCTTCGCCGACACCTATGAGCACGAGGAGGGCCTCGGCGAGGAGGTCTGGCACGACCGCATGCGCCGCTGCCGCCGCTTCGTGGCCGAGGACGGCAAGGAGATCGCCGGCGTGGTCTCGCTCGCCGACTCGCTGCGCCCCGTCTCCCAGCTCGACGACCCCGAGCTCGACCACGATGTCGACCCCGACCTTGACGATGCCCACCACCGCGGCGAGCTCTCCCTCGACGGCGTCGAGGAGGGCGAGCACGTCGGAGAGGTCTTCGGCCTGTGGGTCACGGCTGCCCACCGTGGCAAGGGCGCCTCGCGTCGGCTGATGCGCAAGGCGGCCAAGACCGCTCAGGACCTGGAGAAGACCCACCTCGCCTACTGGGTGGGCTCCGACAACGGCCGCGCGGTCGCCTTCGCCTCCGGCCTCGGCTTCCTGCCGACCGACTCCCGCCGCCCGATGCGCAAGGCCAATGACGAGGACGGCGAGGAGGAGATCGCGATGGTCATGCCGCTGCACGCCGACCGCGGCTTCCTCTTCGACGTCGACGACTGACCGGGCCGGTTGCTAGGGGCGCGCTGCGAGGTTCTCGATCAGCTTGGTCGGGCCGCTGACGATGATGACATCGCCGTCGGCGACCTTGGTGCTCGGCACCGCGTGGGCGAAGTCCTCGCCGGGTGACTTCACGCCCACCACCGTGACGCCGTATTTGCTGCGGATCGCCGACTGCTGGAGCGTGAAGCCGATGGTCTCGCGCGGTGGCCGCATCTTGACGATGGCGAAGCCGTCGTCGAACTCGATGTAGTCCTCCATCTTGCCGTTGACCAGGTGGGCGACGCGCTTGCCGCTGTCGGCCTCGGGGCGCACCACGTGGTGGACGCCGATCCGCTCGAGGATCTTGGCGTGGTCGGCCGACAGGGCCTTGGCCCAGATCTGCTCCACGCCCGCCTCGACGAGGTTGGAGGCCGCCAGCACCGAGGCCTCGACCGAGGACCCGATGGCCACCACGGCCAGCCGCAGCCCGCGCGCGCGGGTCCGCTCGATGATCGAGGGATGGCCGGCGTCGGCCGTGATCACCTTGTCGAGCTTGCCCTGGAAGGCGTCGGCGAGCTCGGGGTCCATCTCGACGGCGACGACGCGGTGGCCGAGCTTCTTCAGCTCGGCGGCCGCGGCCCCGCCGAAGCGGCCGAGACCGATGACGAGGACGTCGTCGTCGTAGAGGCGGTTGCGGGCCATGGGCGGTCCTTCGTGGTCGATGCCGGGCGGTGCGTGGCCACCATCTGGGCAATGGGGGCAATTGCTCACGTGTGCCGACACACGAGCCTATCCGGCGAGTAGCGTGACCGTTATGTCGAACGGGGTGCGCGTGGTGTGGGACGAGAGCTTCACGGCCTACAACTTCGGGGAGGGCCACCCGATGGCACCTGCCCGGCTCGACCTCACGGCGCGGCTCTGTGACGCCTTCGGGCTCTTCGCCCTCGAGGACGTCGAGGTCGTCAACCCGCAGATCGCGACCGACGAGGAGCTCGCGACGGTCCACGACCCCGCCTATATCGCGGCCGTCCGGCACGCCTCCGAGGACCCGGCCACCGCCGACCAGCGCCGCGGGCTCGGGACCGAGGACGACCCGGCCTTCGAGGGCATCCACGACGCGAGCGCCCGCATCGCCGGCGGCACCCTCCAGATGTGCAAGGACGTCTGGCACGGCGAGGTGCGGCACGCGGTCAACTTCTGCGGCGGCATGCACCACGCGATGAAGGACCGGGCCGCGGGCTTCTGCATCTACAACGACGCGGCCATCGGCATCCAGTGGATGCTCGACAACGGCGCCGAGCGGGTGGTCTATGTCGATGTCGACGTCCACCACGGCGACGGCGTCGAGTCGCTCTTCTGGGACGACCCGCGGGTGCTGACGATCTCGATCCACGAGAACGGCCGCGTGCTCTTCCCGGGCACCGGCTGGCCGGGGGAGGTCGGCGGCGACCAGGCCGTGGGCTCGGCCGTCAACGTGGCCCTGCCCCCGGGCACGGGCGACTCGCAGTGGCTGCGGGCCATCCACGCCACGGTGGTCCCCATCGTGCGGGCCTTCCGACCCCAGGTGATCGTCAGCCAGCACGGTGCCGACACCCACGCCCAGGACCCGCTCGCGCACCTCGTGGTCTCCGTCGACGCCCAGCGGCACGCGATGGAGACCATCCACCAGCTCGCCCATGACCTGTGCGACGGCAAGTGGGTCGCGCTCGGCGGTGGCGGCTACGAGCTGGTCGATGTGGTCCCGCGCTCGTGGACGCACCTGACCGCGATCGCGGCGCACCATCCCATCAAGCTCGCCGAGGCCGTGCCCGAGGGCTGGCGCCAGCATGTGCGCGACGCGCTAGGGCGCGACACCCCGCCGACCATGGGCGATCTGGACCCCTCCCGCGGGCCGATCTGGTTCCAGCCCTGGGACATGGGCTTCAACCCAGAGTCCGAGGTCGACCGGGCGGTCATGGCCACCCGCGAGGCGTCCTTCGCCCACCACGGTCTCGATATCTGGTTCGACTGAGATCGGTTGCGCCGCAAGGTTTCTGGGCGCGGCGACCAGAGCACGACCGGCGTATGCCGCGGGGGCCGGCCTCCGCGGCATACGCCGAGATGCGTGCTGGCCGGGTGCCCGCCCGGTGAAGTTACACCGGTGAAGTTCTCGAGGGTCTTCCGGCGTGTCCGCTGGACAATCGCTGGGAGTTTCCTCTGTTCGACTTCCCACATGTCACATCTGCCCCTATGGTTGCCTCTTGCATGCACGTATTAGTCCGCCGGAGGGGAAGCCGGCGATGCGCGCGTGCAGAAGAGATCGAGGTATCTATGTCCCAGGAGCGTCAGCTCGCCGAGGTCCGGTTCCTGACCGTGGCCGAGGTCGCCTCGATCATGCGCGTGTCGAAGATGACCGTGTACCGCATGGTGCACGCCGGTGACCTTCCTGCCATCCGCGTCGGTCGGTCCTTCCGGGTGCCGGAGGATGCTGTGCACAAGTACCTGCACACGTCCTACGTCGACACCGCGTGATTGCCCCCTGAAGTCATCGGGGAGGGCCGGGCCTGGTGCCGGGCCCTCCCCGATGTCTGGGCAGGTGACGCGCCCCTTCTCCGACGTCACCGACCGGGGCCGGGTTTGAGGGAGACACGGCCACAGCGGTAAAGTCATTCCCCTGACCGTTCGGCGTGGTGCCCTGTTCGTGCCCCCGTCGGCACGACACCTTCAAAGGCAAGAGGACACCATGGGTTCTGTTATCAAGAAGCGCCGCAAGCGCATGGCGAAGAAGAAGCACCGCAAGCTCCTTCGCAAGACGCGTCACCAGCGTCGCAACAAGAAGTGACCTGCCATGAGGGCCCCGGCTGATCGAGTCGGGGCCCTCATGCGTTGTCGGGCGGTAACCTGATCGGGTGGTCCGTCCGGGTCACCGGGCGCCGCAGCCGCCGCCCGTCGAGCCAGCCCGTCGCGGGCGCCGGAGAGGGGAGTGCCGATGAGCCGCACCGTCCTGGTCACCGGCGTCTCGCGCCACATCGGCGGGCGCGTCGCCCGGCAGCTGACCGCCGACGGGTCGATCGACCGGGTCATCGGCGTCGACGTGGTCCCGCCGCCGCACGACATCGGCCGGGCCGAGTTCGTCCGGGCCGACATCCGCAACCCCGTCATCGGGCGGATCATGGCCCAGGCCGAGGTCGACACGGTCGTCCACCTCAATGTCATCGCCACCCCCGTCAACGCCGGCGGACGTGTCTCCCAGAAGGAGATCAACGTCATCGGCACGATGCAGCTGCTCGCGGCCTGCCAGAAGACCGACAGCGTGCGGCGGCTGGTGGTCAAGTCCTCCGGTGCCGTCTATGGCTCGAGCCCGCGCGACCCGGCGATGTTCACCGAGGGCATGGTGGCCAAGGTCATGCCCCGCAGCGGTTTCGGCAAGGACTCGGTCGAGGTCGAGGGCTATGTGCGCGGCTTCTCGCGGCGCCGTCCCGACGTCGAGATCTCGATGCTGCGCATCGCCAACATCATCGGGCCCGACATCCGCACGGCGCTGACCGACTACTTCAGCATGCCGGTGGTCCCGGTGCCCTTCGGCTATGACGCGAGGCTCCAGTTCTGCCACGAGGACGACGCGGTCGAGGCCATCAAACTGGCCACCCTCGGGCCAGCGACGGGCATCGTCAACATCGCCGGCGAAGGCGTCGTCACCGTGCTCCAGGGGGCCGCGATGGTCGGCCGCCCGGTCGCGTTCGTCCCGCTGCCGCTGGCCAGCCCGATGGGCGGCCTGGTGCGCCGGGCCGGCTTCGCCGACTTCTCCCCGGACCAGATGCAGTTCCTCGCCTTCGGCCGTGGGCTCGACACCACACGGATGCGTGAGGAGATGGGCTTCACGCCGCGCTTCACCACCCGACAGGCCTTCGCCGACTTCGCCTCCGGTGTCGGCTCGCTCGTGCCCGGGGTGGACGCGCTCGGCTCGCTCGGACGACAGGGCGTCGGCGCCGCGCGTGAGCTGATGGGCGCTGCGGTCGGTGCGGCCGGCAATGTGCTGCCGATGACCCAGGCGCGGCCATGAGCGCCCCACGTCGAGGCTCGCTGGCCGCCGGTGCCGCCCGCGCGGGGGGCGAGCGGGCGCGCCGTCGCGGCACCCCGCTGATCGCCGGCTCCGAGCGGGCGGGCGACACGGCTGAGGCCAGCAGGCCCCCCGCCAAGACGGGCGCCGCCAAGACGGGCGACACCAAGAAGGCCGCCGCCAAGAAGACCCCAAGGAAGACCACCACCACGCCGGTGCTCCACGTCGTCCCCGACCTCGAGCCCGACGAGGCGCCGGTCTCCGCCCTCCCCCAGGCCGACACCACCCGCCCCCGGCGGCTCGCCCGCGACGAGCGGATCCGCGCGGCCGGCGAGGCGGCCTCCCGCGAGGCGGGCTCCGCTGCGGTCGTGCCCGGCATCGAGGAGCTGGTCCAGGCCGGGGTCGCCGCCGTGCGTGCCGCGGCCGCCGCGTCCGGCCTCTCGCCAGAGGAGGTCGAGCAGGCCGTCGCCCGCTCGCTGGCCTTCATCCGGCGCCGCCTGACCGGCGACTATGCGGTCGACGACTTCGGCTTCGACCGCGACTTCACCCTCAACGCCTATCTGCCCATGCTCCGGCCGCTGTATCGCTCGTGGTTCCGCGTCGAGGCACGCGGGCTGGAGAACATCCCGGCCGAGGGCGGTGCGCTGGTCGTCGCCAACCACTCCGGGACGGTCGCCCTCGACTCGCTGATGACGATGGTCGCGGTGCACGACGAGCACCCGCAGCACCGCTTCCTGCGGATGCTGGGCGCCGACCTCGTCTTCTCCACCCCGGTCGTCGGCGACCTGGCCCGCAAGGGCGGCGCCACCCTCGCCGCGGGGGAGGACGCCGAGCGGCTGCTGCGCGCGGGCGAGCTGGTGGGTGTCTGGCCAGAGGGTTTCAAGGGGACGGGCAAGCCCTTCGGCGAGCGCTACAAGCTCCAGCGTTTCGGCCGGGGCGGCTTCGTCTCGGCGGCCCTGCGCACCGGCGTGCCGATCATCCCCTGCTCGATCGTGGGGGCCGAGGAGACCTATCCGATGATCGGCAACATGAAGACCCTGGCCCGCCTGCTGGGGACGCCCTATGTGCCCGTCACGCCGACCTTCCCGCTGCTCGGCCCGCTCGGGCTGATCCCGCTGCCGAGCAAGTGGATCATCGAGTTCGGCGCGCCCGTCGACACCGCCACCCTCGGCGCGGCCGCGGCCGACGACCCGATGCTCGTCTTCGACCTGACCGACCAGGTCCGCGAGACCATCCAGCAGACGCTCTACTCGCTGCTGATGCGTCGCCGGTCGGTCTTCTTCTAGGCGCCCGATGCCAGCCCGTGAGAGGTATGCCGCGTGGACCAGCGCCTGATCATGAGTGAGCCGCGCATCACCCTCATCGGGAGGCCCGGCTGCCACCTGTGCGATGTCGCACGCGAGACCGTCACCGCCGTCGCGCAGGAGATGGGGGAGCAGGTGGCCGAGCGCAGCCTGCTGGAGGACCCGGAGCTGATGGCGCGCTACGCCGAGATGATCCCGGTGATCCTGGTCGACGGACGCCAGCACGACTACTGGCGGGTCGACGCAGACCGGCTGCGCGCCGCGCTCCGCGGCTGAGGCGCTGGCGGCGTATACCACGGCTGGCGCATGCCTGCGCACCCACCCCGTCTCACCCCACGCTTGTGACTTTGTGCATTTGTTCACGAGCGCGTAGCCTGCTGCTGCTGCCGCCCCAGCCAGAGGCGGCCCGGTGTGAGAGGAGCAAGGACTCCACGGTGGTTGCCGACCTGACGTCACGGCGCGGAGTACCCGACGCCACCGTCGCCCGGCTCCCCGAGTACCTTCGCGCCCTGACCGCCCTCACCGAGCGCGGCGTGACCTCCGTCTCCTCCGAGGAGCTCGCCGCCGCCGCCGGGGTCAGCTCCGCCAAGCTGCGCAAGGACCTCTCCCATCTCGGCAGCTATGGCGTGCGCGGCGTCGGCTATGACGTGGAGCACCTGGCCTATGAGATCGCCCGGGAGCTCGGCCTCACCCAGGACTGGCCCGTGGTCATCGTGGGCATGGGCAACCTCGGCCGGGCGCTCGCCGACTACAGCGGCTTCATCAAGGGGGGCTTCCGCGTCGTCGGCCTCCTCGACCGCGACCCCGCCCTGGTCGGCCAGGACATCGCCGGGCTGGCCGTGCGCCACATGGACGACCTCGCCGCCGTCGCGAGCGAGCACAGCGTGAGCATCGGCGTCATCGCCACACCCGCCGCATCGGCCCAGGACGTCTGCGACGCACTGGTCGACACCGGCATCCGGGCCGTGCTCAACTTCGCCCCCTGCATGCTCAGCGTGCCCGACGGTGTCGACACCCGCCGGGTCGACCTGTCCACGGAGCTTCAGATCCTGGCCTTCCACAGCCAGCGCCGCATGCTCGATGTCGCCGCCGAGGGCGTCGCCGGCGACGAGGCCGCCGCGTCCGCTCCCACGCCCGTCGGGGCCGCCCGATGAGCCTGCTCGTCCTGGGGCTGTCGCACCACCGTGCCCCGATCTCACTGCTGGAGGCCGCCTCCCTCGGCGTCGACCAGCGCGCCCTCCTCGCCGAGCGCATCCTGCGCGGTGCCAATGTCTCCGAGGTCATCGTCGTCTCGACCTGCAACCGCACCGAGGTCTACGTCGAGGCACAGACCTTCCACGGCGCGGTCAACGACATCGGCGAGGGCGTCGCCGCCGCGACCGGTGTGTCGATCGACACCCTCCGCGACCACGTCTACATCCACTACGAGGACCGGGCCATCGCCCACGCCTTCCAGGTCGCCTGCGGGCTCGACTCCATGGCCGTCGGCGAGGCCCAGATCCTCGGGCAGATGCGTGACTCGCTGCGCCACGCGCAGGACCACGGCAGCGCCGGCCCGGCCCTGAACTCCCTCTTCCAGCAGGCCCTGCGGGTCGGCAAGCGGGCCCACTCCGAGACCGAGATCGACAGCGTCAGCGTCTCCCTCGTCGAGGCCGGCCTGACCCACGCCACCAGCCACCTCGGTCCCATGGGCGAGCAGACCGTGCTCGTCATCGGCGCCGGCGGCATGAGCGGGCTCGCCGCCGCGACCGCGGCACGCCAGGGCGTGGGCGACCTGGTCATCGTCAACCGCACCTATGACAAGGCCGAGCGGCTGGCCGAGCGTGCCGGTGGCCGGGCCCGCCCCCTCGACGAGCTGGCCGAGGCCCTCGCCGAGGCCGATATCGTCATCTCCTCCACCGGCTCGACCGGCCTGGTCGTCGACCTCGCGGCCGCCGCCGACGCCCAGATCGCCCGCGGTGGCAGGCCGCAGGCCTATGTCGACCTGGCCCTGCCCCACGACATCGCCCCCGAGGTCGGCTCCCTCCGCGATGTGGAGCTGGCCGGGCTGGAGCGCCTCGGCACGATGCTCTCCGACGACGAGCAGCCCCCGCAGGTCCGCGAGGTGACCGACCTCGTCGTTGGCGAGGTCGCGGCATTCCTCACCGCCCGGGCCGCCGACAGCGTCGGGCCCACCGTCAAGGCACTGCGCACCCACGCCGCCGAGGTCCGTGAGGCCGAGCTGGTGCGCCTCCAGCAGCGGCTGCCCGACCTCGACGAGGCGACGCTGGCCGAGATCCAGCTGGCCATGCACCGGGTCGTCGAGAAGCTCATGCACACCCCCACGGTGCGCGTGAAGGAGCTCACCAGCGGCGGCGCCCATGACTATGCCGCCGCCCTGCGCGCGCTCTTCGACCTCGGCCCCCACGAGGCGGCCAACGTGAGCGTGCCCCCCACCGTCGGAGAGGGACTCCTGTGACCACCATCCGCCTCGGCACCCGCCGCAGCGCGCTCGCGACGACCCAGTCCGGCTGGGTCGCCGACCTGCTGCGCCGCCGTGGCCACGATGTCGAGCTGGTCGAGATCGTCACCGAGGGCGACGTCTCCACCGCGCCCCTGGCGACGATGGGCGGCACCGGGGTCTTTGCCGCAGCCATCCGCAAGGCCCTGCTCTCGGGCGAGGTCGACATCGCCGTCCACTCCCTCAAGGACCTGCCGACCGCGCCCGAGGACGGCCTGGTCATCGGCGCGGTCCCCGTGCGCGAGGACCCCCGCGACGCGCTCGTGGCCCGCGACGGCCTCACCCTCGGCGAGCTGCCCACCGGCGCCGTCGTCGGCACCGGCTCGCCCCGGCGGCACGCCCAGCTCGTCGCGCTCGGCCTCGGTCTCGAGGTCCGCGCGATCCGCGGCAACGTCGACACCCGCATCGGCCACGTCACCACCGGCGCCTGCGACGCGGTCGTCCTCGCCCGTGCGGGACTGGCCCGGCTCGGGCGCACCGGCGAGATCACCGAGACCATCGACCCGCTCCAGATGCTGCCCGCACCGGGCCAGGGCGCTCTCGCGGTCGAATGCCGCGCCGACGACGCCGCGATGACCGCGGCCCTCGGCGAGATCGACGACCCCGACACCCGCGCCTGCGTCGCGGCCGAGCGGGCCCTGCTCGCCGAGCTCGAGGCCGGCTGCTCGGCCCCGGTCGGCGCGCTGGCCGAGATCGTCGAGGGCGAGGACGGCGAGGAGATCTCGCTGCGCGCCTTCGCCGGAGACACCGACGGCGAGCTCGAGCTGAGGCGCTCGCTCGTCGGCCCCATGGACGACCCAGAGGGAGTGGGCCGCCGGCTGGCCCGGATCCTCCTCGACGATGGCGCCGGCGTGCTGACCAGGCCGCCCGTGCCCGCCACGCGGCATACCAAGTCCGCGCCACAGAGCCGACAACCCGTGTCGGCCGATCGCCCCTCGTGACGCCGCACCCAACTCCCGCCCATCCCCAGACCACCGCTTTCGGAGCGTGACCTGTGAGCCCCCGCTCGACCCCCACCCGATCCACCACGAAGCACCCCGCCAGGGTCGTCTTCGTCGGCGCCGGCCCCGGTGACCCCGGGCTGCTGACCGTCCGCGCCGTCGACGCCCTCTCCGGCGCCGATGCCGTCGTGATCGACCAGTACGCCCGCGAGGACGTCGTCTCCCGGCACGCGCCGGACGCCGAGACCGTCGACGCCGGTCATGGCGACCACGGTGCCCCCCTGACCCACGCCTCGCGCGCCAAACTCGTGGTCAAGACCGCCAAGGCCCACCCCGGTGGCCTCGTCGTGCGGCTCATGGACGGCGACCCCTCGACCTTCAACGGCCTGGCCGAGGAGGCCCTCGCCTGTGAGAAGGCCGGCGTTCCCTTCGAGGTCGTCCCGGGCGTCAGCTCGGTCGGCGCGGTCCCGGCCTATGCCGGTGTGCCGCTGACCGCGGCCGCCACCACCTCGGTCCACGTGCTGTCGGCCAACAGCACCGCCGTCGACTACTCGCTCTCCACCGACGCGCAGGTCACCGCCGTGCTGCTGGGCAGCCCCGACACCCTCGCGACCGGCCTCGAGCGTCTCCTGCACGCCGGGCGGGCCGAGACCACCCCGGTGGCCCTGACCGAGCACGGCACCACCACGCGCCAGCACACCGTCACCACCACGCTCGCCCAGGCGCGCCAGGCCGCCGCGCGCATGGAGTTCCCGACCCTCGCGGTCGTGGGCACCACCGTCGACCTGCGCGAGCGGCTCTCGTGGTTCGAGACCAAGCCGCTCTTCGGCTGGCGGGTGCTGGTCCCGCGCACCAAGGAGCAGTCGGGCTCGATGGCCGCCCGGCTGTCCGGCTATGGGGCCACCAGCGAGGTCGTGCCCACCATCTCGGTCGAGCCCCCGCGCACGCCCCAGCAGATGGAGCGCGCGGTCAAGGGCCTGGTGACCGGCCGCTACGAGTGGGTCGGCTTCACCTCCGTCAACGCCGTGCGAGCCGTGCGGGAGAAGTTCGAGGAGTTCGGGCTCGACGCCCGCGCCTTCGCCGGGCTCAAGATCGCCGCCGTCGGCGGGGTCACCGCCCAGGCCCTCCAGGACTGGGGCATCAACCCCGACCTCGTCCCGAGCGGGGAGCACTCTGCCGCAGGCCTGCTCGAGGACTGGCCGCCCTATGACGACGTGCTCGACCCGATCAACCGGGTCTTCCTCCCTCGTGCCGACATCGCCACCGACACCCTCGTCGCAGGCCTCCAGGGGATGGGCTGGGAGGTCGACGATGTCACGGCATACCGCACCGTGCGCGCGGCTCCGCCTGCCGCCCCCATCCGCGACGCGATCAAGACCGGCAAGTTCGACGCCGTCGTCTTCACCTCGAGCTCCACGGTGCGCAATCTCGTTGGCATCGCTGGCAAGCCGCACACCTCGACGGTGATCGCCTGCATCGGCCCGGCGACCGCCAAGACCGCCGAGGAGCACGGGCTGCGGGTCGACGTCCTCGCGCCCGAGGCCTCGGCGCTCTCCCTCGTGGACGCGCTCGCCGACCACGGTCGCGCGCTCGCGAGCGCCGCCGCCGAGGGCGGGGAGACGGTGGTGCGCCCCAGCGCCCGCCGCCCCGGCTCGCGTCGTCGCGCCCGCTGACCCCGGAAGGACCCCCATGAGCGGACTGCCCCGCCCCGTCATCCGTCCCCGCCGGCTGCGTCAGTCGCCGGCTGTGCGCCGGCTCGTCGCCGAGACCCGGCTGCACCCGGCCGAGCTGATCCTCCCTGTCTTCGTCAAGGAGGGCGCCACCGAGCCGACGCCGATCGCGTCGATGCCCGGCGTCGTCCAGCACACGATGGACTCCCTCGTCGAGGCGGCCCGGGAGGCGGCCGACCTCGGGGTCGGCGGCATCATGATCTTTGGCGTGCCGACGAGCAAGGACGCCACGGGCAGCGCCGGCGACGACCCCGAGGGCATCCTCAACGTCGCGATCCGGCGGGTCGCCGAGGCGGTCGGCGACCGCATCGTCGTGATGGCCGACCTGTGCCTCGACGAGTTCACCGACCACGGCCACTGCGGCGTGCTCGACGAGCAGGGGCGGGTCGACAACGACGCGACGCTGGAGCGGTATGCCGCGATGGCGCTCGCGCAGGCGCGTGCCGGTGCGAGCGTGCTCGGGCCGAGCGGGATGATGGACGGCCAGATCGCGGCCATCCGCTCGGCACTCGACGAGGCCGGCTTCACCGACACGATCCTGCTGGCGTATGCCGCGAAGTACACCTCCGCCCTCTATGGCCCCTTCCGCGACGCGGTCGAGTCCTCGCTCCAGGGCGACCGGGCGAGCTATCAGCAGGACCCGGCCAACGCCACGGAGGCGCTGCGCGAGATCGAGCTCGACCTCGCGGAGGGCGCCGACATCGTCATGGTCAAGCCTGCCCAGCCGCACCTCGACATCGTGGCCGCCGCGGCGGCGATGTCGACGGTGCCGGTCGCGGCATACCAGATCAGCGGTGAGTACTCCCAGATCGAGGCGGCCGCGGCAAACGGCTGGATCGACCGCGAGCGCACGATGATGGAGTCGCTGCTGCACATCCGCCGGGCGGGTGCGCAGCTGATCCTGACCTACTACGCCGTCGAGGCCGCTCGCCTCCTGCGCTAGCGCTGGAAGACCTTGTCCACCAACGGGATCCGCGCGCGATAGCCGGCTAGGAGCTCGCGGGCGACGGTGACGGAGTCGACGAGCGGGTGCAGGGCGAAGGCCTGCGTGGCCAGGCGCTCGTCGCCGCTCACGGCGGCCTCGATCACGAGGCGATCGACGGCCTTGACCTGCTGCACGAGCCCGAGCGGGTGGCCGGTCAGCGGCGCCAGCCGGTGGGGGCGCGGGCCGCCCGCGTCGACGGTGCACGGCACCTCGACGACGGCGTCGTCCGGCAGGCCCGGGATCGTCCCGGCGTTGCGCACATTGAGGATCAGCTCGGCCGGCTCGCCGCGTGAGATCGCCGCCATGATCGCCAGCGCCACGCCCTCATAGCCGCCGCCCTGGACCTCCTCCTCGCCGCGCTCCTCGCCCTCGGCGCGGGCCTCCCGCATATAGGTCGCGTTGCGCTCCAGCCGGACCCGGTCCCACTCCGCCAGGGGGCCGGTCTCGGCGGCCGCGACGGTGGCATAGAAGCCGGCCTGTTGGCGCAGCAGGTATTCGCCCCGGGTCTCCTGTGCCGCAAGGATGCCCGCGACCGCGTCGCGCGTGAAGTAGTAGTAGTAGAGGTACTCGTTGGGGATCATCCCCAGGGTCTGGAGCCACTCGGTCCCAAAGAGCTGTCCCTCCTCGGTGGCCGCGAGGCGCTGGGCGTCGGCCATCAGGCCGGGCAGGGCGTCCTGCCCGCCGACCTCGAGCCCGCGCAGCCAGCCGAGGTGGTTGAGCCCGACATAGTCGATGCGCGTCTGCGCCTCCGTCGCGCCGACGAGCCGGATCGCCCTGCGTGCCAAGGCGATCGGGCTGTCGCAGATGCCGACCACCCGCCCACCGAGGATGGCCTGCATCGCCTCGGTGATCATGCCTGCCGGGTTGGTGAAGTTGATGACCCATGAGTCGGGTGCCACCACTCGCACCCGCTCGGCGACGTGGCGTGCGACCGGCACGGTGCGCAGGCCATAGGCGATGCCACCGGGACCGGTCGTCTCCTGGCCGAGCAGCCCGAGCTCGAGCGCAACGCGCTCGTCCTGGGTGCGGCCCTCGAGCCCGCCAGTGCGGATCGCGGAGAAGACGAAGTCGGCGCCCTCGAGTGCCCGGTCGAGATCGGTGGTCGCGTGAACCGTCGGTGCCTGTGGCGCGCGGGCGGACATCTCCTCCAGCGCCCGCTGGATCGCCCGCAGCCGGGACTCGTCGACGTCGTGCAGCCACACCTCGCTCACCCGCCGGTCGTGGGTGTCGGTCAGCAGCGCGCCATAGACGAGGGGGGTGCGGAAGCCGCCGCCTCCGAGCATCGTGAGCTTCACGCCCACGAACCTACCGCCCGGCCGGACTAAAGCAGCCGGGCGAGGACCGAGGCGACGCCGTCCTCAGTGTTGGCCGGCGCGGCATACCGCGCGCGCTCGAGCACCTGCGGGTGGGCGTTGGCCATCGCGAAGGACAGGTCTCCCGCATCGAGCATCTCGAGATCGTTGAGGTAGTCGCCGAAGACCACCGTCTGGGCCGGGACGATGCCGAGCCGCTGCTGGATCGCCCGCACCCCCACGCCCTTGTTGGCCTGCGCGTCCATGATGTCCACCCAGTACCGGCCCGAGAGCACCACCTGGTGGTCGGCCCGCAGGTCGGCGTAGGTCTCCTCGACCGCGGCCGCGGAGTCCTCGAAGTCATAGACCGCGACCTTGAGGATGTCATCGGTCACGGTCGTCAGGTCCTCGACGACCTCGAGCCGGGCGTAGTAGGGCTCGACCTGCTCGGTGAACGGCTCGTCCACCCGCTCGATATAGGCGCTGCGGCGCCCGCAGACCACGATCCCGAGATCGCGGGCTCCGGCCGCCGCCCGGGTCGCCTGCACAGCGCGCCGTGCGGTCGCGGAGTCGAGCAGGGTGGTCGAGAGGACCTCGCCGGCCTCCTGCACGATTGTGCCGTTCTCCGCGACATAGGCGATCGCCGACTGGTCGGCCCGCGCGAACATCCTTGCCAGCGTGGCCAGCTGGCGCCCGCTGGCAGGTGCGAAGACCACGCCGCTTCCGGTCATGCGCTCCAGCAGCGGCCAGAACGAGTCGGGTATGCCGCCGTGCCCGTCCAGGAGGGTGCCGTCCATGTCGCACACCACCAGCCGCACGTCGAAGGGGGCGCTGGGGAAGAGCTGCTCGTCGACCACTCGACCACCCTAGGCAACAGGTGTCCGGTCGATCGCGCCCGCCCTGGAGCGCCGCGACCTATGCTGACGAGGAGCCGGCGCGGCCGGCAGCCCTCGAGACACCGCCTGCACGGAGATGGTCCGCTCATGTCACCCACCCCCTTCGACCCGTTGGCCGCGACCCGGAGCGCGGGCGACCCGGAGATCGACGTGTTCGTCTGGGGGACGGTCTTCCTCGACATCATCTTCACGGGCCTGGACGCGCTGCCCGCGGGCGGCCAGGAGCTGTGGGCCACGGGCATGGGCTCGGCGCCCGGCGGCATCGCCAACCTCGCGGTGGCCACCCAGCGCCTCGGGCTGCGCACCTCGCTCGCGGCCGCCTTCGGTGACGACGACTACGGCGAGTTCTGCTGGCGCACGCTCGCCGACCAGGAGCATGTCGCCCTCGACCACTCCCGGCGCTTCGAGCACTGGCACACGCCGGTCACGGTCTCGATGGCCTTCCAGGGCGACCGGGGCATGGTCAGCCACGGACATGAGCCGCCGATGAGCGCGTCGGAGATGATCGGGCGCCCCCCGCGAAGCCGCGCCGCGATCGTGGACCTGGGCGAGCGGCATACCCTCCGTGGCGCCGACGGGCCCAGCTGGGTGGAGCTGGCCGCCGAGGACGGGGCGCTGATCTTCGGTGACGTCGGATGGGACCAGACGGGGGCGTGGAGCAGCCGGGTCCTCGACGACCTCGCCCTGTGCCACGCCTTCATGCCCAACGCGGGCGAGGCGATGGCCTATACGCGCACCTCGACCGCGCACGAGGCGCTCTATGCGCTCGGCGACCGGGTGCCGCTGGCCGTCATCACCCTCGGTGCCGACGGGGCGATCGCCCTCGACTCCTCGACAGGGGAGGAGGCCTCGGTCCCCGCCCTGCGCGTGCCGGCCCTGGACCCGACCGGCGCCGGCGACGTCTTCGGCGCCGCGATCGTGCTGGGCACCCTGGCGCAGTGGCCGCTGGCAGACCGGCTCGCCTTCGCCTCGCTCTGCTCGGCGCTGGCCGTCCAGCAGTTCGGCGGCTCGCTGGCCGCCCCCGGCTGGGGAGACATCGCCGACTGGTGGCGGGCGCAGAAGGCCGACCCCGGGACCGGTGCCTATCACCAGGCGCTGCTGCGGCGCTACGCCTTCCTCGACGCGCTCGCCCCCACGGTCCCGGTCACCGCCTGCCGCCGGGCGGCCGCAACGATTGCGCGTCTGGCGGATGTCGAGGGCCTTCAATGACCCCCACGAGCGAGATAGTGTCCTCACCCCGGAGCAAGGAGCCACCCATGAGCACCCGCATCACCCGTCTCGTCGCCGTCGGCAGCCTGGTCGCCGCCGCCGGCCTCGCCGCCTGCGCGCCCGGCTCGGGTGGGGGCGCCGACAGCTCCTCCAGCCCGGCCTCCGGCGCCAGCACCTCGGTGGCGACCGACGCCGCCAAGCTCGGCCAGGTCGAGCTGGTCGTGTGGGACCAGGAGGTCCGCGGTGGCCAGGCCGCCCAGATCACCAGGCTCAACGACGCCTTCCACAAGAAGTACCCCAACATCACGCTCAAGCGGGTGACCCGCTCCACCGACGACCTCGGCACGACCCTCAAGCTCGCACTGTCGGGCAAGACGCCCCCGGATGTCTTCCAGGCCAACAACGGCCGGCCCGACATGGGCGCCTATGTCAAGGCCGGCCAGCTGAAGCCGCTCGACGACTATGCCAAGGCCTACGGCTGGGACGAGCGCTATCCCGAGTCCGTGCGGCAGTACTCCTCCTACACGACCGACGGCAAGACCTTCGGCTCCGGCAGCCTCTACGGCCTGCCCCAGGTCGGCGAGGTCGTCGGCATCTATGTCAACACCAAGAACCTCGCGGAGGCCGGCGTGCAGAAGCCGGCCACCTGGGCCGACTTCGAGAAGAGCCTGGAGACGATCAAGGCCAAGCGGGCGGGCGAGGCCCCGCTCGTCCTGGGCAACCTCGACAAGTGGCCGGCCATCCACGTCTTCGGCGACGTGCAGGCCCAGAACGCCAAGGCCGCCGACATTCGCACCCTCGGCTTCGGCCAGGAGGGCGCGAGCTGGAAGACGCCCGAGAACACCAAGGCCGCCCAGACCATCCAGAGCTGGGTCACCAAGGGATATCTCGACAAGAACGCCAACGGGCTGGGCTATGACCCCGCCTGGCAGGCCTTCGCCAAGGGCAAGGGCACCTATCTGATCGCCGGCACGTGGCTCCAGGCCGACCTGGCCAAGGCGATGAAGGGCGACGTCTCCTTCATGCTGCCCCCGCCCGCCACTGCGGGCGGCCAGCCGGTGGCCACCGGCGGCACCGGCATCCCGTGGGCCATCTCGAGCAAGTCCAAGAACCCCGACGCGGCCGCGGCATACATCGACTTCATCACCAGCAAGGACGCGATGAAGGTGCTGGCCGAGACCGAGAACCTCCCCGTCGTCGACACCGCCGCGCAGACTGCGCCGGCCGGGCTGGGCAAGGACGTCTTCACGGCCTTCGGGACGATCGTCGAGAAGGAGGGCCTGGTGCCCTATCTCGACTACGCCACCCCGACCTTCAGCGACACCCTGGGCGCCGCGCTCCAGGACCTCATCGCCAAGAAGGCCACGCCGGAGCAGTTCCTCGACACCCTGGAGAAGGACTACAGCGCCTTCGTCGCCAAGAACAAGGGCTGAGATGGCGCGCGCACGAGGAGGTGCCGGGCGCGGGTCGGGCCCGCCAGGGGAGCCACGGCTCTCGGGCTATCTCTATCTGCTGCCCGGCTTCCTCGTGTATGCCGCGTTCCTGCTCTATCCGCTCGGCCGGGCCGCGCAGTTCAGCCTCTATGAGTGGGACGGCGCGTCCGCCGAGTCGACCTTCGTGGGCCTGCGCAACTACAGCGAGATCCTCGGCGACGCGACCCTGCGGGCCTCCTTCGGGCACGCGCTCGTGCTCATGTTCTTCTATGCCGTGCTGCCGCTGCTGATCGGGCTGCCGCTGGCGACGATCCTCAACCGGGCCAAGGTGCGGGGCCTGGGCTTCTTCCGCACGGTCGTCTTCCTGCCCCAGGTGATCGCGATGGTCGTCATCGCGGTCGCCTGGCGCCGGCTCTATGCCCCCGAGGGCGGGCTCAACGACGCCCTGCGGCTGGTGGGTCTCGACTCGCTGGCGCGCGGCTGGCTCGGCGACTACACGTGGGCGCTGTCGGCCGTCGGGGTCATCGGGACCTGGTTCGAGACCGGGCTGGTGACCGTGCTGCTGCTCTCGGGCATGGGCCGCATCCCCGGAGAGCTCTATGAGGCCGCCCGGCTCGACGGCGCCGGCCCCGTCCGCGAGTTCTTCGCCGTGACGCTGCCGTCGGTGCGCGGTGAGATCGCGGTGGCGCTGACGCTGACCGTGATCGCCGCGCTGCGCACCTTCGACCTGGTCTATGTCACCACCACCGGCGGCCCCGGCACGAGCACGATGGTGCCGAGCTTCGAGGTCTACAACCGGGCCTTCGAGCAGGGCAATGTCGGCTCGGCCACCGCGATCGGGGTCACCCTGACGGTCGTCATCTTCCTGATCTCGACGGTGATCAACCGCATCGGCGACAGGGCGACGTCATGAGGGTCTCGGCCGGCGAGCGGCTGGCCAACTACGCCATCCTCATCGGCTTCGCGGCCTTCGCGATCTGGCCGATCGCCACGATCGTCCTGTCCGCGCTTGGCCCCGACGACGCGGGCACGAGCGGCGCGGGGGTGCTGGGCCTGCACCCCGAGAACTTCGCCGAGGCCTGGCGGGTCGGCCACTTCGGCCAGTACCTCCGCACCAGCCTGGTCGTCTCGGTCGTCACCGTCCTGGTCAGCGTGGTGCTCTCGATCCTCAGCGGCTATGCCCTCGGCGCACTGCGCGTGCCGGGCGCCACGCCGGTCTTCTATCTCTTCCTGCTCGGCATCATGATGCCGAGCGAGGCGATCATCGTGCCGCTCTACTACGACCTGCGCACGGTGGGCCTGACCGACACGATCTGGGCGGTGATCCTGCCGCAGATCGCCCAGTCGGTCGCCTTCGGGACCTTCTGGATGCGGGCCTTCTTCCGCAGCAGCAGCCGCGCCCTGGTCGAGGCCGCGCGCCTCGACGGCGCCGGCCCGTGGCGCACCCTATGGTCGGTGCTCGTGCCGCTGGCCCGGCCCGCGATCGTCACCCTCACCGTGCTGGTGTTCATGTGGACCTGGAACGAGTTCCTGATCCCGCTGGTCATGGTGGTCTCCGAGGGCCTGCGCACCGCCCCGCTCGGCCTGGCCTTCTTCCAGGGCCAGTACACCCAGGGCTTCACCCTGCTGGCGGCCGGTGCCTGCATCGTCGCGACGCCGATCGTGATCCTCTATGTCTTCCTCCAGCGCCACTTCATCGCCGGGATGCTCGAGGGCGCCGTGCGCGAGTGAGGTCTCGCGCCTCCAGACAGCAGCCGCACCAGACACAGCTGCACCAGACAACAAAAGAGGTATGCCGCGTGCCAGGCACGCGGCATACCTCTCGTTGGGGACGGCCCGCCCCCGCGGAGGGGGAGGCGGGGGCGGGAGCCGTGGTCGGTCAGGCCTTGACGAGCTGCACGTCGAGGATGATCTTGATCTTCTCGCTGACCAGCACGCCGCCGGTCTCCATGGCGACATTCCAGGTCAGGCCGAAGTCCTTGCGGTTGATCTCGGTCTCGGCCTCGAAGCCGGCCTTGGTGTTGCCATAGGGGTCGGTGCCGACGCCGCCGAAGTCGACGTCCAGCTCGACGGGGCGGGTGACGCCCTTGATGGTGAGGTCGCCGCGGAGGGTCTCGCCGTCGAAGGAGGTGCCGCGGAAGGTCATCGTCGGGAACTGCTCGACGTCGAAGAAGTCCTCGCCGCGCAGGTGGGCGTCGCGGTCGGCCTGGTTGGTGTTGACCGAGGCCATCTGGATGGTCACGTCCACCGTGGAGTCGGCGAGCGGCTCGGCGACGGTCACGGTGCCCGCGAAGTCGTCGAAGGTGCCGCGGACCTTGGAGACCATCATGTGCTTGGCGGTGAAGCCGAGCGAGGAGTGGGTCTGGTCGATGGTCCAGGTGCCGGCGGTCAGGTCGGTCAGTGCGGTCATGGTGGTGCTCCTTGGTTCTGGGGGTCTGTCGGGGTCGTCTGGCACAACGCTAGCAGCAATCATTAATATTTCAACTTCTTCCAGATTCGGAAACTTTGTTGCCGTGTGTTCGCCGGCCGTACACTGGAGGGGTGCCCTCCGCAGAAGCCACCCGCTGGCTGACCACGCAGCAACAGAGCGCCTGGCGCTCCTACCTGCGCGGATCCCGCCTGCTCGAGGTGGCGCTGGAGCGCGATCTGCTCGACTCCCACGGCGTCCAGCTCAGCGAGTACGAGATCCTCTCGATGCTCTCGGAGTCGCCCGGCCGCCGGATGCGCATGTCCGCGCTCGCCGACCTGGTCGTGCAGTCCCGCAGCCGGATCACCCACACCGCCAAGCGCCTCGAGAAGCGCGCCTGGGTGATGCGCGAGGCGTGCCTCGACGACCGACGCGGCGTGGAGCTGGTGCTCACCGACGACGGCATGGCCGCGCTGCGCGAGATGGCGGTGGTCCACGTCGAGGGAGTGCGCCGCCACCTCATCGAGATCCTCAGCCCCGAGCAGTTCACCGCGCTCGGCGATGCCATGCGGGCGATCCAGGAGTCCGAGGGATACACCCCCGAGGAGCCGGAGGGCGCCTGAGGCGCCGCCGCGGCATACCCGCCCCTGCCGGCCGGGCCCCCGCGGCCTGAGAGACTGGGGTCCATGACGGACTACCCCTATGAAGCCCCCGCCTCCCAGGCCCTGCTCGAGCGTGCGCTCGCGGTGACGCCGGGCGGCGTCAATTCACCCGTGCGCGCCTTCCGGGCCGTTGGCGGGACCCCGCGCTTCATGGTCAGCGGCTCCGGACCCTATCTGCGCGACGCCGACGGGCGCGAGTACGTCGACCTGGTCTGCTCGTGGGGGCCGATGATCCTCGGCCACGGCCACCCCGACGTCCTGGCCGCGGTGGCGCAGGCGGCGCAGGCGGGCTTCTCCTTCGGCACCCCCTCGGAGAACGAGGTCGCCCTCGCCGAAGAGATCGTCGCGCGCGTCGAGCCGGTCGACCAGGTCCGACTGGTCTCCTCGGGGACCGAGGCCACGATGAGTGCGATCCGCCTGGCCCGCGGCTTCACCGGCCGGTCCCTGATCGTGAAGTTCGCCGGCTGCTACCACGGCCACGTCGACTCTCTGCTCGCCGCCGCCGGCTCCGGGGTGGCGACCTTCGCGCTGCCCGACTCCGCGGGTGTGCCCAAGGAGATGGCGGCCGAGACGATCGTGCTGCCCTACAACGACGCCGAGGCGCTGGAGGCCTGCTTCGCCGAGCGCGGCGACCAGATCGCGGCCGTCATCACCGAGGCCTCCCCGGGCAACATGGGCGTCGTCCCGCCCCTGCCCGGCTTCACCGCCGCGATCCGCCGGGTCACCGCCGAGCACGGCGCGCTGATGATCAGCGACGAGGTGATGACGGGCTTCCGGTGCAGCCGCGCCGGCTGGTTCGGCCTCGAGGGCGATGCGGGGTATGCCGCGGGCGCACCCGACCTGTTCACCTTCGGCAAGGTCATGGGCGGCGGTTTCCCGGCCGCCGCGTTCGGCGGCCGCCGCGACGTGATGGCCATGCTCGCGCCGGAGGGCCCGGTCTATCAGGCGGGCACCCTGGCGGGGAACCCGGTCGCCACGGCCGCGGGTCTGGCGACGCTGCGCGGGTGCACCGACGAGGTCTATGAGCGACTCCAGACCGTCGCCGATGCCATCTCGGGCGCCGCGGGGGAGGAGCTCGCCAAGGCCGGCGTGCCCCATGTCATCCAGCGGGCCGGCTCGATGTTCTCGGTCTTCTTCCGCGAGGAGCCGGTGACCGACTACGACCAGGCCCGCGCCCAGCAGGTGCCCGCGTTCACCGCCTTCTTCCACTCAATGCTCGCCCAGGGCGTGCACCTGCCGCCCAGCGCCTTCGAGGCGTGGTTCGTCAGTGCGGCCCATGACGACGCCGCCGTCGAGCGGGTCGTGGCGGCGCTCCCCGCCGCCGCGGCAGCGGCCGCGCGGGCCGTCGGCTGACACCCAGACAGGTTTGCGACAATCGACCGCATGACTACCCCGCTGCGCACCGTCGTCCACCTCATGCGGCACGGTGAGGTCCACAACCCCGATGGCGTGCTCTACGGCCGGCTGCCGGAGTTCCACCTCTCTGAGCTGGGTCGGCAGATGGCCCACCTGACCGCCGCCCACCTGGCCGACCACGACATCACGCTCGTGGTCGCCTCGCCCCTGGAGCGGGCGCAGGAGACCGCCGAGCCGGTCGCGCGGGCCCACGGCCTGCCCATCCTGACCGACTCCCGGCTGATCGAGGCCGGCAACCACTTCGAGGGCAAGGGCGTCGCCGGCGGCCAGAACGTCTTCAAGCAGATCAGCATGTTCCCCAAGCTGATCAACCCCTTCTCCCCGTCGTGGGGCGAGCCCTATGTCAAGATCGCCGAGCGCATGACGGCCGCGGTCCACGACGCCCGGGAGCGGGCCGCCGGCCACGAGGCGGTGCTGGTCTCCCACCAGCTCCCGGTGTGGACGATGCGCAATGTCATGGAGGGCCGCCGGCTCTGGCACGACCCGCGCCGGCGTGAGTGCACCCTGGCCTCCCTCACGACGCTGACCTTCGTGGGCGAGGAGCTGGAGTCGGTGACCTACAGCGAGCCGGCCGCCTCCCTCCTCCCGCAGGCCAAGGGCCCGGCCGGCGCATGAGACGCGCCCTCCCCGCGCTCGCGGTCGTGGCCGCGCTCGCCCTCGCCGGCTGCTCCGGCGACGGCAGCTCCATCAGCGACCAGGCCAAGGCCGGCGACCGCAAGGGATATGTCTCCGGTGACGGCAGCGTCGAGCGCATCCCCGTCGCCGACCGCGGCGAGCCGGTCGCGCTCGCCGGCAGGCTCATCGACGGCGGCAGCTGGGCGCGCGACAAGGACGCGTCGGGCAAGGTCACCGTCGTCAACGTGTGGGCCTCCTGGTGTGGCCCGTGCAAGGCGGAGGCGCCCCACCTCGAGAAGGCCTGGACGCAGCTGAAGGCCAAGGACGTCGCGATGGTCGGCATCGACTTCAAGGAGGGGCCCGAGCGGGGCCTGGCCGCCGCCAAGACCTATGGCATGACCTTCCCGTCGCTCTCGGACGCCTCCGGTGTGCTCGTCCTCGCCTTCAGGGGCAAGATCGCCACCACCCCGGCGACCGTCGTCCTCGACAAGGACGGCCGCATCGCCGCCCGCATCAACGGCGCGATCACGACGCCGAGCACCCTCACCGGTCTCGTCGACGACGTGATCGCCGCCGGCTGACACCGAGGCAGTCATGGACATCGTCGAGACCGTCACGAGCGGGGCCCTGCCCGTCGCTCTCGGCGTCGCCCTGCTCGCCGGGCTGGTCTCCTTCGCCTCGCCCTGCGTGCTGCCGCTCGTGCCCGGCTTCCTCGGCTATGTCAGTGGGCTGTCCGGAGTCTCGGTCGAGGAGCGCTCCCGCGGCCGGATGCTCGCCGGCGCAGCGCTTTTCGTCCTCGGCTTCACCCTCGTCTTCCTCGCCCTGACCGTCGCCCTGGCCTCCATCGGCGCCGCGCTGGCCCAGCACCGGGTCACCCTCATGCGGGTCGGCGGGGTGCTGGTGATGCTCATGGCGCTGGTCTTCCTCGGCGTGGGCAGCCAGCGACAGGTCAAGGCCACCTGGAAGCCGGCCGCCGGTCTGCTCGGCGCCCCACTGCTGGGGGCCGTCTTCGGCCTGGGCTGGGCGCCCTGCACCGGGCCGACGCTCGGCGCGGTGCTGACCCTGGCCACCACCAGCACCGGTGGCGACTCGGCCGTCGCGCGCGGCGTGGTGCTGGCCGCGGCATACTCCCTCGGTCTGGGGCTGCCCTTCCTCCTCATCGCCGGCGGCATGGAGCGCGTCGGGGCCGTGACGGCGTGGCTGCGCCGGCACCAGCGGGGCATCCAGATCTTCGGCGGCGCAGTGCTTTTCGTCGTCGGGCTCCTCCTCGCCACCGGCGTCTGGGAGGAGCTCACCCGCATGGTGCAGACGCACCTGGTCAACAACTTCGAGACGGTGATCTGACCCAGTGGCACGACGACCAGCGCCGGGGGCGAGTGCCCCCGCCGACGAGATCAGCCAGCCGCGCCTCGGGCCGCGCGGGTGGGCCAGGTGGGCCTGGCGCTCGCTGACGAGCATGCGCACGGCGCTGCTGCTGCTCCTGCTGCTCGCCGTCGCCGCCCTGCCCGGCAGCGTCTGGCCGCAGCGCTCGATCGACGCGGCGCGCACGGCCGACTACATCGCCCAGCACCCCACTGCCGGGCCGATCCTCGACCGGCTCGGCTTCTTCGAGGTCTATGCCTCGCCGTGGTTCGCCGCCATCTATCTGCTGCTGCTGGTCTCGCTGCTCGGCTGCGTCCTGCCACGCTCGGTGCAGCACTGGAAGGCCATGCGCGCCCGCCCGCCGCGGGCCCCCAGACGGCTGGAGCGGCTGAGCGCCCATGCGAGCGAGGAGGTCGACGCGACACCCGAGCAGGTGCTCGAGGCCGCGCGGGATGCCTTGCGGCGCAGGCGGATGCGCGTGCACAGCCATGACGACTCCTCGGTCAGCTCCGAGGGCGGCTATGCCCGCGAGACCGGCAACCTCGTCTTCCACATCGGCCTCGTCGTGCTCATCGTGGGCTTCGCCTATGGGCACCTCTTCGGCTGGAAGGGCGATGTCATCGTCCCCGTGGGCCAGACCTTCGCCAACACGCTCACGCGCTATGACACCTTCAGCCCGGGCCCGCTCGTCGACACCGAGGAACTCGACCCCTTCACCATCCGGGTCGACCGCCTCGACGCGCGCTTCGAGGAGAACGTCCAGGCCAAGGGCCAGCTCGGGATGCCGCGCGACTTCACCGCCCACGTGACGACGACCGCCAGCCCCGGCGCGCCGGAGAAGTCCGGCACCATCAAGGTCAACCACCCGCTCGAGATGGGCAAGGGCACGGCATTCCTCCTCGGCAACGGCTATGCGCCCACCGTCACCGTCAAGGACGCCAAGGGCACCGTGCTCTACCGCGAGGCCACGCCCTTCCTGGCGCAGGACAACAACTACAAGTCGGTCGGCGCGATCAAGGTGCCCGGCGACGGCTCGAGCACACGCCAGCTCGGCTTCTCCGGCTTCTTCCTGCCGACCGCCACCGTGGACGAGGCCACCGGCCCGACCTCGATCTTCCCCGACGCCAAGAACCCGGTCCTCGTGCTCACCCTCTTCGAGGGCGACCTCTTCCCCGAGGGGCGGCCCCAGTCGGTCTACACCCTCGACACGGCCAAGCTGACCCAGGTCAAGGACGCCAAGGGCGAGCCGCTGCGCATCTGGCTCGAGCCGGGCCAGACCCTCCAGCTGCCGGGCGGGCGCGGCTCGATCACCTTCGACAGGGTCGACCGCTTTGCGGGCCTGTCCATCCGTGACGACCCCGGCAAGTGGGTCACCCTCGGCGCCTCGCTCGCCAGCCTCCTCGGCCTGGTGGGCTCGGTCGTGATCAACCGGCGCCGCGTCTTCGTGCGGGTGACCCCCGCCATAGACGCAGGCCGTACGGTAGTGACCGTCGGAGGACTCGCGAAGGACGACGACGCCTCGATGCCCGAGGTCGTCACCGAGGTCCTCGCACAGATCACCCAGAAGGCAGGACGATGACCAACGAGACCCTGGCGGGCTACTCCAACCTCGCCCTCTACTCGGCGATGGGCGTGCTCACGCTCGCGATGATCGCGTATGCCGTCTTCCTCGCCCGGCTCGTACCCCACCGCGAGCGGCTCCGGGACGAGGGCGCCGAGCGGGTCGAGGTGCGCGAGGCCGTGCACGTCGGCGCCGGTGCTCCGGCCGCCGGCGGTGGCGCGTCCGCCCGCCCCGCGGCCGACGGAGCCGGCCTGCCCGCCGAGCCGCTGGCCGCCCGCAAGGCCGCCGGCGTCGCCGGCTCGCTGACCTGGCTCGGCACCGGCCTGCTCATCGCCTCCGTGGCGCTGCGCGGCCTGTCGGTCGACCGGGCGCCGCTCGGCAACATGTTCGAGTTCGCCTGCGCGGCCACGGCCTTCGCGCTCGCGGCATACCTCGTCTGGGGCACCCGCCGCGACCTGCGCTGGCTGGGGCTGTTCATCCTCGTGCCCATCGTGCTCATCCTCGGGGCGGCCATGACCGTCTGGTATGCGCCCGCCGCCGAGCTGCTGCCGTCGCTGAAGTCCTACTGGCTGGCCATCCACGTCACGGTCGCCACCCTGTCGGTCGGCCTGTTCACGCTCGGCGCAGTGCTCTCGCTGCTCTATCTGTGGCAGGAGCACCGGGCCACCAACGAGATCACCGGCGGCTTCATGTCGGCCTTCCCCGCGGGCAAGACGCTCGAGCGGATGGCCTATGGCGTGCACATCATCGCCTTCCCCCTGTGGACCTTCACCCTCATCGCCGGCGCCATCTGGGCCCGTCAGGCGTGGGGCTCCTACTGGAACTGGGACCCCAAGGAGGTCTGGACCTTCGTCATCTGGGTGATCTACGCGGCATACCTGCACGCGCGCGCGACGAGCGGCTGGAGCCGCCAGGCCGCCAACTGGATCGCCATCGCGGGCTTCCTCGCCATCATCGCCAACTACGCCATCGTCAACGTCTACTTCGTTGGCCAGCACTCCTACTCGGGACTGTGATGCTTCGCTACTCGCTTCTGCGCCTGCTCATCTTCTTTGGCTGCCTCGCCCTGCTGTGGCTGCTCGGTCTGCGGGACCGCGACGAGCAGGTCTGGCTGCTGCTCGGCTCGGCCGTGCTGTCGGTGCTGATCAGCTATTTCGCCCTGCGCCCGCTGCGCGAGGAGTACTCCCGTGAGCTCGCCGAGCGCATCGACGCACGGCAGGACCGGCGCCATGCCGCCGCCGACGAGCTGGCCGAGGACGCCGAGGACGGCGTGCGGGTCGACCCCGATGCCCCGTCCGACTACCGCTGACCCTGCCGGAGGGTCGACTCAGCTGACGGCGAGACCGACGGCGAGCAGGACCGCCCAGGCCACGGCATACAGGCCGGTGCCGAGCAGGACGGGGATCAGGGCGGGGCCGGTCGCGCCGGAGGTGATGACCCGGGTGGGGCGGACCGCGAGCACGAGCGAGGCGAGCGCGAGCAGCGCCCACACGTGCCAGAGCCCGATGGCGCCGGCGCAGAGCAGCGGCAGGACGATGAGCGCCAGATAGAGGCGCCGGGTGCCCTTGTCGCCGAGCCGCACCGCGAGCGTGTGCTTGCCGGTCGCGGTGTCGGAGGGGATGTCGCGCAGGTTGTTGGCCACCAGGATCGCGGTGATGATCGCGCCGATCCCGACCGCGCCGAGCAGACCGACCCAGGTCAGCCGGTGCGCCATCGCATAGAGCGTGCCCAGCGTGGCCACCAGCCCGAAGAAGACGAAGACATAGACCTCGCCCATCGCGCGATAGCCATAGGGGTTGTCGCCGCCGGTGTAGCGCCAGGCCGCCAGCACCGACAGCACACCGAGGGGGAGCAGCGCCACGGCGCCGCTGAGCGCGACCAGGGCCAGACCCGCGAGCCCGGCCAGGCCGAAGCACAGGAAGGCCATCAGCTTGACGTTGGCGGGGTCGGCCAGCCGCTGGCCCACCAGCCGCACCGGCCCGACCCGCTCCGCGTCGGTGCCGCGGATGCCGTCGGAGTAGTCGTTGGCGTAGTTGACGCCGATCTGGAGGAAGAGCGCGACCAGCAGGGCGAGCAGGGCATAGGCGTAGTTCGCCCGGCCCAAGGGGTATGCCGCGCCGAGGCCGACGATGACCGGCGCCACGGCCGCGGGCAGGGTGCGGGGGCGGGCGCCCTCGATCCACTGGGCAGGGGTTGCCACGGGTGTCGTTCTCCTTCTAGAGGCCGCGCAGGAAGTCGGGGTCGTCGTCGGGGCCACGCGGCCCGGCGGGCGGGGGCTGGCGGCGCCCCGGCCCGATGCCGGGACGGTCGCGGCCGGCGAGGAACCAGACCAGCCCGCCCAGCGGGGGGAAGAGCATGATCAGCACGACCCAGACGAGTTTGGGGAAATGGCGCACGCGCTCGTCGGGCTGCTGGACGGCGTCGACAGCGGCATAGACGCTGAACGCGACGACGAGCAGGACGGGGAGGTAGCGCAGCACGGGGTCATTGTCTCCCACCGCGGCGCCGGGGCCCGAACCGCAGGCAGGCGTGTCCCGGCGGCTGGGCAGGGGCGGGCTCAGTGTCGGCTCAGGCGCTCGGCGATGGCGCGGCGGTCGGGCTTGCCGACGCCCTTGAGTGGCAGGTGCTCGAAGGTGTGGACCCCGCGGGGCAGGGCATAGGAGGGGAGTATGCCGCGCAGCCCCTCGCGTGCCTCGGCCGAGCGCAGCGGGAAGTCGGGGTCGCGCAGCACCACGGCCGCCCGCACCGACTGGCCCCACTCGACATCGGGCACACCGACGACCACACACTCGCGCACCTGGGGGAAGTGCTCGATGATGGCCTCCTCGACCATGCGGGGCGCGATCTTGAGACCCCCGGTGTTGATCAGGTCATCGACCCGGCCGTCGACATGCCAGCGGCCCTGGGTGTCGCGGTGCCCCACGTCGTCGGTGCGGAACCAGCGCTCGCCGTGCTCATAGGTGATGAAGTTGGCCTCGGTGAGGTCGGGCCGGCCGAGATAGCCGGAGGCGAGCATCGGCCCGGCGATGTGCAGCCGGCCGTCCTTGTCGGCCTCGATCTCCACCCCCGCCAGGGGCAGCCCGTTGTAGACGCACCCGCCGCAGGTCTCGCTGGAGCCGTAGGTCGTCAGGACATGCACGCCCTCGGCCGCGGCGCGGGAGAGCATCCGCGGTGAGACCGCCGCACCGCCGACGAGGACGGAGTGGAAGGCGCGCAGCGCGGTGGTGCCGGCGGGGTCGTCGAGCAGCCGCGTGAGCTGGGTGGGCACGAGGGAGACATAGCGCCGCTCCTGGTCCATCCGGGAGGTGGCCTCGACGAACCCGGCGACGGTGAAGCCGTCGCGCAGGTTGAGCACGACCGGCGGGATGTCGGCCATGAGGGAGCGCACGAGGACCTGCATGCCCGCGACATGGTGCGCCGGCACGGCCAGCAGCCACTGCCCGGGCCCGCCGAGGCGGCGCAGGGTGGCATCGGCCGAGGCCAGCAGGGCGTCAGCCGTCAGCATGGCCAGTTTGGGCCGGCCCGTGGAGCCGGAGGTGCCGAGCACGAGCGCGGTGCCGAGCGGCAGCTGGCCCTCGTGCCGCGGCAGGAGCGGGGGAGGCGAGCCCGCGGCATAGGGGACCATCGGTGCCTCGCCCCGCAGCGCGGCGAGCAGCCGCGGCAGCACGTCGTGGACGCCGGCGCCCTCGTGGACGGCCACCCGCTCGATGGAGGTCACCATGCGAGCACCCCCGCCATGACGGCCACGGTCGCGGCGATCTCGCCGATGCCGACGGCCTTGGGGGTGGCCTCGAAGGCCGGCAGGACGGCGGCCCGGACCGCCAGCGCGGCGAAGACGAGGACGAGCAGGGGAGTGGCCAGGAGCATGGCCACCGTTGCGGCACAGTGGAATCCGACCGACAGCCAGTAGTGGACGGCCGAGTCGTGCTCGCGGATCATCGTCTTGACATAGAGCACGGTGCCCACGAAATAGGCGGCGAGCACGGCGGTCACAAGCCAGACGTGCCGGTCGACGCTGCCGCCGCCCGCGGCATACGCGACCGGGGTCATGAGCGTGGAGCCGGCGGTGGTCGCCAGGCCGCTCAGCAGCGAGCGCTCCTTGCGCAGGTGGTATGCCGCGAGGCCGACCCCCATGGGGAGGACGAACAGCGGCGCCCAGCGCACCAGGTCGGGGCGCATCGCGGCGGTGAGCAGGCCGAGGGGTGCAGCGGCCAGGGCGTAGGCCCGCACGGGCGGGAGATAGCGGGCCTTGCGGCGCGACTTCAGCCACAGCCCGGTCGCATAGAAGGCGAAGTAACCGACGAACCAGAAGGCCGTCAGCGGCAGGTGCACCCAGGCCGGGCCGCCCATGGCGATGCCGACGAGCAGCGGGGCCGCGAGCATCGCCCACGCGCCGTGCTGGTTGGGCACCCAACCGGGGGATCGGCGCTTCTTCTTGGGGTGGGGGCGCTCGGCCCGCGCCTGCGCGGTGGCGGGCCGGGCGGCGGCGGGGCGCGCGGACGTCTGGACCCGCTCCGGGCCCCTCGACGTCCGCGCCACAGCCATGGGCACAGGCTACCGGTGGGTCCGACGCCGGTGAGCCGGTGTGGCCCTTCTCGCGCGGGCCGTCAGCGCAGGTGGCTGGCGCCGTTGAAGTCCAGCACCGCGCCGGAGGCCCACTCGGCGCGGGGGTCGGCCAGCGCCACGATCGCCTCGGCGACCTCCTCGGGCCGGGCGACCCGGTCGAAGGGGCTCTGGGCGCGGGTGCGGGCGCCCTGCTCGCCCGCCAGCCCCTGAGCCGCCATGTCGGTGTCGATGAAGCCGGGCGCGATGCTCGTCACCGCGATGCCGTGGCGCCCGAGCCGCACCGCCATCGACTGGCCGAGGGAGTGCAGGCCGGCTTTGCTCGCTCCATAGGCGGGGATGTCGGGCTCGCCGCGATAGGCGCCGCGGCTGCCGACGTTGACGATCCGCCCGACCGGCAGGCCCTCGGCCGGCGGGACGTCGATCATGTGGCGGGCGATCTGCCAGGTCAGGTTGGCCGGGCCCAGGAGGTTGGTGGCCAGGGTGCGCTGCCAGACCTCCACCCACTCCTCGTATGCCGGCTCTTCACCGATGAGTGTGGGGTCATAGGTTGAGTCCGCCTCCGATCAGGA
>JAJTBD010000002.1 GCA_021287075.1 Micrococcales bacterium
TCGGCCTGCGTCGTCACATAGGTGGCGGTGCAGGTGAGCGTCGCACCGGGCGCCAGCGTGGTGGGCTGGGCCGGCGTGCAGCTCAGGGCCGACATGTCACCGGAGCCGGAGAAGTCCGTCTCGGCGATCTGGACGTTGATCAGGTTGGCCTCACCGGCGTTGGTCGCGACCATCGTGTAGGTGATGGTCTCGCCGGCCTTGGTGAAGGTCGCCTGGCTGGCGGTCTTGACCAGGGTCAGCTTGGCCAGCTTGACGGTCTCGGTGTCGGTCGGCGTCTCCGGGATGTCCGGGGTCACCGGGCCGGCGACGTTGGTGATCGACTTCGCGGCGACGTCCTCGGCGGTCGTGACATAGGTCGCGGTGCAGACGAGCTTTGCCGCGGGGGCGAGGTCCGTCGGCTGGGCCGGGTCGCAGGTCATGGCCGACATGGTGCCGGTGCCGGTGAAGCTGATCTCCTCGACGGTCACGTCGTGCAGCGTGCTCGTGCCCGTGTTGGTGGCGGTGAAGGTGTAGGTGATGGTCTCACCGGCCGCCGCGAAGGTCGCCGTGCTGGCCGACTTCTCGAAGGCGATGCCCTTGACCGGCTTGGGCGTCACGGTCTCGTCGTCCGTCGTCGGAGGGGTCTCCTCGGAGTCCGCGGTGGCGACGTTGTAGAGCGACTCCGCGTCGACATCGGCCTGGGTGGTCACATAGGTGGCCGTGCAGGTCATCGATGCGCCGGGGGCCAGCGTGGCGGGCTGGGCCGGGTCACAGGTCAGCGGCGAGAGGGTGCCGGTGCCGGTGAACTGGGTCGTCTCGTCGATGGTGACATTGGTCAGCGGGACCTGGCCGGTGTTGGTCGCGACGAAGGTGTAGGTGATCGTCTCGCCGGCCTTGGTGAAGCTGGTCGGGGTGGCCGTCTTGACCAGGGTCATCGTGGCCGCCGGGACCTCCTCGGTGTCGGTCGGCGTCTCCGGGATGTCCGGGGTCACCGGGTGGGCGACGTTGGTGATCTTGCCTGCGTCGAGGTCGGCCTGCGTCGTCACATAGGTGGCGGTGCAGGTGAGCGTCGCACCGGGGGCCAGCGTGGCGGGCTGGGCCGGGTCGCAGGTCATCGCCGACATGGTGCCCGTGCCGGAGAAGCTGATCTCCTCCACGGTCACGTCGGTCAGCGGGGCCGTGCCGGTGTTGGTCGCCGTGAAGGTGTAGGTGATCGTCTGACCGACCGCGGAGAACTGGTCGACGCTCGCCTCCTTGTCGAACTTGATCTCCTTCACCGGGTTGTCGTCGTTGACGATGCGGCAGGTGACGTCGCCGCCGTTGGGCACGGTCACCGTGGAGCCGGTGACGGTGCCGCCGGTGCAGCTCCACGCGGAGCCGGTGTAGCCGGCGGGGCCGGACTCCGACAGCGTGTAGTCACCCGCGTTGACCGTGACGCCGGTCACCGCAGGGGAGTCCGTGGCGCCGCTGACCCCGGAGGTCGGGCCGGTCGCGGTCAGCGTCCAGTCGGTCGGGACCGACGTGCCGCGGTCGTCGTTGACGACCTCCTTGACCAGCGTGAGCTTGCCCGGCTGGTCGTCGTTGGTGAAGGTGCAGGTGGCGCTCTGGCCGACTGCCAGGGTGAGCTGGTCGCCGGAGAGGGTGCCGCCCTCACACGTCAGATCGGTCTGGCTGTAGCCGGCGGGGCCGGCCTCGCTCAGGGTGTAGGTGCCCGCCGAGACGGGCGCGTTGGTGACGGCCGCGGCGCCCTCGGCACCGGAGGCCGTGACCGGGCCGGTCGCGGTGAGCGTCCAGTCGGTGTCGACGGCGGTGCCGCCGTTGTCGTTGACGACGTCCTTGAGCAGCGTCAGCTGGGGAGCGACATCGTCGTTGGTGATGGTGCAGGTGACGTCGCCGCCGTTGGGCACCGCCACGGTCGAGCCGGTCAGGGTGCCGCCGGTGCAGGCCCACGCGGAGGGCGTGTAGCCGCTGGGGCCACCGGACTCCGAGAGGGTGTAGTCGCCTGCGTCAACGGGCACGGACGTCACGGTGGTGGACCCGGTCGGGCCGGTGACCCCGGCCGTCGGGCCGGCCGCCGTCAGCGTCCAGGCGGTGTCGACGGCGGTGCCGCCGTTGTCGTTGACGACCTTCTTGACGAGCGTGAGCTTGCCCTGGTCGTCGTTGTTGGTGAAGGTGCAGGTCGCGCTCTCACCGTTCTTGAGGGTGACCTTGCCGTCGGCGAAGGTGCCGCCGTCGCAGGCTAGGCCCGTCATCGTGTAGCCGTCGGGACCCGCCTCGGTCAGGGTGTAGGTGCCGGCGGAGACCGGCGCGTTGGTGACGGCTGCTTCACCCTCGGCACCGGAGGCCGTGACGGGACCGGTCGCGGTGAGCGTCCAGTCGGTGTCGACGGCGGTGCCGCCGTTGTCGTTGACGACGTCCTTGAGCAGGGTGAGGTGCGCGGGCTTGTCGTCGTTGGTGATGGTGCAGGTCACGGACGCGCCCTCGTGCACGGTGACGGTGCTGCCGGTCAGCGTCGGCGTGAAGGCCGCGCCGGCCGCGTCTGTGCCGGTGCACGCCCACGTGGTGCCGTTGGTGTAGCCCGGCAGTGCGGCGGACTCGGACAGGTCGTAGTCACCCGGCTTGACCAGGGCCCCCGTCACGGCGTCGGAGCCCGTGGCGCCGGAGACCCCACTCGTGGGGCCGGTCGCGGTCAGGGTCCAGTCTGTCGCCGCCGCGGTACCGCCGTTGTCATTGACGAGCGTCTTCTTGAGCGTCAGCGCGGTCGCCGTGTTGGTGATGACGCAGCTGGGTGCGGCGGCAGCCGAGGACGGGAAGATCTTGAACATCTCGTCGGTGTAGGCGCCGTTCTCGTAGAGCGTCGCCGTCTTTGTCGGGCCTCCCGCCTCATAGAGGTCGGTGTAGGTGCACACGATGCTCTTGAGGGTCACGCCCTCGGGGAGGTTGACCTCTTTGACGAGGTAGTCCGGCTCCGCGATGACGTTGTTCCACGTGTGGGTCTGCCCGCCACCGATGGTCGCGGTGATCGAGCCGGTGCTCGTGTCCTGGTCCGGGACAGACCCGGTGAGGGTCCCGTCGTGGACGGGCGCACCATCGGCCTGCGAGATGACGTAGTCGAACTGCGAGCCGGTGGGCACACCGCCATTGACCACCTTGGAGACCGAGAGCGAGTTGCAGTTGGTCAGGTCCATGGCGGGCGGCCTGAGCAGGTCCTGGAGGGAGGCGCTCTGCGAGTTGCCGGTGCGGGAGATGACGTCGCCGGTGGAGGCGGTCACGCACTGGTTCTCCGGGAGGATCCCGGACGCGGTCAGGTCGAGCGCCATCTCGCCGAAGGTGCCCTCCTGGTTCGTAGCCGCGATCTTGCCGGAGTCGGCGTCATAGACGACCTGCGTCGACTGCAGCACCCAGCTGGAGCCGTTCCACGCCAGGATCGAGATCGTGTTGGCCTCGTTGCTCGAGCTGTAGTCGAACTGGATGAGGTAGTTGCCCGCCCGGCCATCCGGGCCGGCCTCGATCTCCTGGTAGACCGTCAGGTCGCCCGTGCCCTGCGGGTTGCGAGCCCAGTACTGGTAGAGGATGACGTGCTGCTGGCCGTCGACCTGGACGATCTCATAGGCGTTGCCCGCCTCGCACAGGTCAGACTTGTCGTTGACATTCTGCGGGGAGGTCGGCCAGGTCGGGTCGTCCGGCTTCACGTCGTTGTTGAACGCGGTCGAATCGATCTCGTTGCCGCAGACCTCGGTCCCTCGCTTGGCGTCGAGGATGCCGGTCGATGGCTGGCCGGTCGCCGTGGGGTAAGGCCCGTAGTTGCCCGGGGCGATGTTGGACCAGTCGTTGGCTCCGGTGAAGTCACCGTCGATCTCGAACTTGGTCGTGATCGGGCCAAGCACGGCCTCCGCGTGGGCAGGTGCCGGGTTGATGACGGTCGTCCCGGCAAAGGCGAGCGCAGACACCACGGCCGCGGACGCGAACTGGGCCAGCCGCAGCCGCCCTCGCCCTCGCCCGTGCTGAGGTCTGGCAGCGCCCAAGGCAGAAATCCCCATGGGTACTCCCCTTCGAGTAGCAGACCACGGGGTCCCCAATAACACCCCGACATCCGGTCCGCATCCGGAGGCTATCCCGCCAATGTCATGAGCAGATAACGGTTGGCAACTTTCGGAAACAATTTCGGGGGCGGGACATACGTCACGTCACCTAAGTGACGCGTGTGGCCGGTGTGATGGCCCACCGATCAGTTCGGGGCAGGCCGCAGCACGTGCATCCGGTGGGCGGCCCGGGTCAGGACCACATAGAGCACCCGCACCCCGCCGGGCGACTCGGCGATGATCTCGTCGGGGTCGAGCACCACCGTGGCGTCGTACTCCAGGCCCTTGGTCGACAGCGGGTCGATCACCTGGACCCGCCCCTCGCCGGCCTCGTGCAGCGGGGCCAGCTGCGCGGCATACCGCTCGGGCGTGATCACGGCGATGGAGCCGCCCACCTCGCCGAGGAGATGTTCGACCGCCGCCCGCGCCGAGCCGGCCATGTCGTCGGAGGTCACCTCGAGCGGCTCGACACCGGTCTCGCGCACCGCAGTCGGGATATCGGCGTCGGGCACGCGCGGCAGGATGACCGCCGCCGCGTAGTCGAAGACCTCGCGGGCGTTGCGGTAGTTGGTGTCCATATGGAAGTGCCGCACCTGCTGGCTGCCGTAGGCCTCCTGCCGGGCCGCGAGCGCCTCGGCCGCATCGGGCCACGACGCCTGGGCCGCGTCGCCGACGACGGTCCACGACGCGTGCCGCGCACGCCGCCCGACCATCCGCCACTGCATGGGTGAGAGGTCCTGGGCCTCGTCCACCAGGACATGGGCGAACTCGTCGGGGACGCCGATGACGCCCTGGAGCAGACGCTCGCGGGCATCCTCGGGGGTCGTGGTGTAGCCGACGCGGGTGGCTCGAGGAGTGGTCGTGGACCCGACCTCGCGCACGCCGTAGGAGTCGAGGTTGTCCAGTTCCTCGACCTGATAGAAGCCGCGTTCCTCGGGCTCCTCCTCCACCAGGGGGCCCAGCCTCGCTGCCAGATCGTCGATCAGGGCGGCGTCGGCGACCGACCACAGCCCGGTCTCGAGCGTCTGCCGCATCGACGCGACGATGCTGCTCTGCTCCTGGGCGGAGAGCACGCCCTCGGCATAGCGGGCCGTGCGCTCGGGGTCGGCCAGCCACAGCAGCACCTCACGGGGGTCGAGCTGGGCCCACCAGGTGCGCATGAAGACGTCGACCTCGAGGCTGTCCTCCCACTGGTCGAGGAACTCGAGCCGGTCACCGCCGAGGACCTGCTCCCAGGCGGCCTGGCCCAGCAGTTCGCGAGCCTCGGCGGTCCCGGCGTTGCGCTGGCGCGAGCGCAGCACGGTGGACCGCACCCGGTCGAGACGGGCGCGGTCGACGCGCAGTGCGTGCCCGGCCACGAACGAGCGGAACTCCTCGGGGGAGTCCGGAGCCGCATCGCGAGCAGCCCTGGCCAGGACCGTCCGGATGCGCAGCGAGCCCTTGATGGCGGCCGCGGCCGGGTCGTCCAGTCGCACGGCGGTCAGGCCGTCGACGACGTCGCCGACGGAGCGCAGGGCGACCGAGTCCTCACCCAGCGACGGCAGCACGCGCTCGATATACGCGGTGTATGCCGCGGAGGGGCCGACCACGAGGATGCCGCCGGCCTCGAAGCGGCGCCGTTCCGAATACAGCAGGTATGCCGCGCGGTGCAGCGCCACGACCGTCTTGCCGGTGCCGGGGCCGCCGGTGATCTCGGTGACGCCGCGGGAGGCGGCCCGGATGGCCTCGTCCTGGTGGCGCTGGATGGTGGCGACGATGTCGCGCATCTGGGTCCCGCGGCTGCGGGTCAGCGCGGCGAGCAGCGCGCCGTCGCCGACGACGACCATGCCCTCGGGTGCCTCGGGGACCATCAGGTCGTCCTCGACGCCGATGACGGTGGCGCCCTTGCAGCGCAGCACCCGGCGCCGCGTCACGCCCATCGGCTCGACAGGTGTGGCGCGATAGAACGGCGAGGCCGCGGGGGCGCGCCAGTCGATGACCAACGGCTCGTAGTCGTCGTCGCGCACGCCGATCCGACCGATATAGCGAGGGCCCGGCTCGCGCGGCCCGCTGCCATTGGGGGCGAGGTCGAGCCGCCCGAAGACGAGGCCCTCGTATTCGGTGTCCAGCGCCGAGCGTCGGCGGGCGGCGGTGAACACCAGCGCGTCGCGCTCGAACAGGCCGGTCAGCTCCTCGTCGCGCACATCCCCGGTGCGGTCGGTGCGGCCGCGGGCGAGGCCATCGGCCTCGACGAGGGCGGCGCGGTGGGCGGCCTTCTCGAGCTCGGCATAGACGCGGTCGACGTGCTGCTGCTCGACGGCGATCTCATCGGCGACCTGCGCGATGGTCGCGCGGGCATGTGGCGTGCTGCCAGTCACGTGTCTTCTCACTCCTGGGGGGCGAACAGACAAGTCTAGGCACTCTCGGGCGAACAATCGGTGCAGATGCGGCTCAGACGAGCTCGAGCCGGGCGGCGAGCACCCCGGCCTCGAATCGGCTGCTCGCACCGAGGAAGGCGAAGATCACGCTCATCCGGCGCTCGATCGTGCGCACCGAGACGCCGGTCTGCCGGGCGATCGTCGCATCGGCCGCGCCGGCCGCCATCAGTCGCAGGATCACCACATCGCGCTCCTCGAGCCCGGCGGTGGCCGACGGGGTGCCGCTGCGGGGGAGCGGGGATCCCCACTGCCAGTAGGTCTCCACGAGGCGGGCGAAGGCCGCGACCAGCGGTTTGGCGCGCAGCAGGACCCCCATGGCATCGGACTCGCCGAACTGACTTGCCTCGACGAGGGCGATGTCGGCGTCGCCGACGATCACGGTGAAGGGGACGCCCGAGATCAGTCGCACCTCCTCGCCGGCCGTCATGCGACTGCGCAGCACGTCGAGCGAGCCGTTGTAGTCGAGCACCCCCGTGTCATAGGCCGTGCGGATCGGGAGCGGGTTCCCCGCCGTGTTGAGGCTCTTGGCGCTGTGCGCATACAGCGGCGCGGCAAACAGTGCCTCCGTGCGAGGCGTCGTCGCCCGCATACACAGCACCTCGGTCGCGGCGGTGCGCATGAGCTCATCGGTGGCCACGCCGATGTCGTGCTGGGTGAAGAGCGGGCGCTCCCCCTCGGTCTCGATGTGGCCCTGAGTCAGTGCCCGGGCGTCGCGATAGGACTGCTCGAGCTCCTGCATGCGGGTGCGGGCGTCACGGGCAAGGGCCTCGAGGTTGGCGGCATACGAGGGGATGGTCGCCGCGGGCGAGGGGACGCGCCATGCCTGTGCGTCGCCGCAGTCGATCAGGCCGCGCCAGTGCAGGATGCCGGCGGCCCGGTCGACGGCGGCGGCGTCCAGGCCGAGGGCCTCTGCCCCGGCGACGATCCGGTCGCGGCTCGGATTTGGCGTGTGCACCGCGAGGCCATAGACGATCGTCACCTGCCGCTCCATGACCTGATCGGAGAGGTGCTCGAAGCCCTCGGGAGTGGGCTCGAGGGGCATCGCCAGCGAGGGGTGCGCGGTCGGCAGATCCGACGAGGTGCTGGGTGCCTCGTGGCGCCCCCGTCTCGGTGTCCCGGCGCCGGGGGACATCACTCTGCCCATGGGCGGAATCGTGGCACTGTGGCGAGATCCCGTCAATGTCAGGTTTCCGACGGTGATCCCCTTGAAGGTCGGATCGACTTCTGCCAATCTAGTTGGAGCCGACGCAGTCGGCGCACGTGGCGAGCAGCTGGCAGGTTCCCTAGGCCCAGCCGAGCGCCCCACGTGGCAGAGCGCCGCTCCCGGGGGAGATCCCCCTGCCCCCCGGGAGCGGCGCTCTTCTGTTGCCCCCTACGCTGAGCGCGTGAGGATCCTCGTCATCGGCACCGGCGCTCGTGAACACGCTCTCGTCAAGGCACTCGCGGCCGATCCGGAGGTCGAGGCGGTCATCGCGGCGCCGGGCAACCCGGGCATCGCCGCCGCGGCGCTGTGCGAGCCCTTGGCCGGGGGTGTCGATGACGGTGCGGCCGTCGTCGAGCTCGCGCAGCGGCACGCGGTCGACCTCGTCGTCGTCGGGCCGGAGGCCCCACTCGTCGCCGGCGTCGCCGATGCGGTCCGCGCGGCGGGCATCGCCTGCTACGGGCCCAGTGCCGAGGCCGCCCGCCTGGAGGGCAGCAAGTCCTTTGCCAAGGAGGTCATGGCCGCAGCCGAGGTGCCGACCGGTCTCGGCCATGTCTGCACCACCATCGAGGAGGTCGCCGACGCGCTCGACGCCCTGGGAGCCCCGCACGTGGTCAAGGAGGACGGCCTGGCCGCAGGCAAGGGCGTCGTCGTCACCGATGACCGCGAGGCCGCGCTCGAGCACGCCCGCGCCTGCCTGGCCAAGGAGGGCGGCCGGGTCGTGGTCGAGGAGTTCCTCGACGGGCCCGAGGTCTCGCTCTTCTGCATCTGCGACGGCGAGAGCGTCGTGCCGCTCACCCCGGCCCAGGACTTCAAGCGGGTCGGTGAGGACGACACCGGCCCAAACACCGGTGGCATGGGCGCGTATTCGCCCCTCGACTGGGCGCCGGCAGCTCTCGTCGAGGAGGTCGTGGCGCGCGTCGCGCAGCCCACGGTCGACGAGATGGCCCGCCGGGGCACCCCTTTCGTCGGCACCCTCTTCATCGGGCTGGCCCTGACCAGCCGCGGCCCCCGGGTCATCGAGTTCAACGCCCGCTTCGGTGATCCCGAGACCCAGGTCGTGCTCGCCCGTCTCGAGACCCCGCTCGGCCAGCTGCTCGCGCTCGCCGCCGAGGGCCGCCTCGCGCAGGCCCCGGCCCTGCGCTGGTCGCCCCGCCATGCCGTGACGGTCGTGGTCGCCTCCCACAACTACCCCGGCACCCCGCGCACCGGCGACCCCATCGAGGGTCTCGACGCGGCGGCCGCCGACGGCACGGCATATGTCCTGCACGCCGGCACCCGGCTCGACGAGGGCGCGCTGGTCTCCGCCGGCGGCCGGGTCCTGTCGGTCGTCGCGCTGGGCGACACCCTCGCCGAGGCCCGCGAGCGGGCGTATGCCGCGGTCGACCAGATCTCGCTCGAGGGCTCCCACCACCGCCGCGACATCGCCCTCAAGGCCGAGCGCGGCGAGGTCTCGGTCCCCTCCCGCTGACTGCCGACCGGTCTGGGAGACTGGCGCCGTGAGCAGCGACACGCCCCTGGGCATCCCCGGCTACGTCCACGTCTACTCCGGCAAGGTCCGCGACCTCTATGCGCCGGTGGACCCTGCGACCGTCGAGGCCAGGGCCGACCAGCTGCTGCTCGTCGCCTCCGACCGCATCTCGGCCTTCGATTTCATCCTCGAGCCGCCCATCCCCGACAAGGGCGCGGTGCTGACGCAGATGTCGCTGTGGTGGTTCGACCAGCTCGCCGACCTCGTGCCCAACCACGTCGTCTCGACCGATGTGCCGCAGGAGGTCGCCGGGCGGGCCGTGCTCGTGCGCCGCCTCGACATGGTGCCCGTCGAGTGCGTCGCGCGCGCCTATCTCACCGGCGGCGGCCTCAAGGAGTATGCCGCGACCCGCACCGTGAGCGGCGTCGAGCTGCCCGAGGGGCTCGTCGACGGCTCGCGGCTGCCCGCGCCGGTCTTCACCCCCAGCACCAAGGCGCCGCTCGGCGAGCACGACCAGCCGATGACCTATGCCGAGGTGGAGGCCGAGGTCGGGCCAGAGCTGGCGCGCACCCTTGCCGACCTGACCACGGCAATCCTGAGGCGTGGCAATGAGATTGCTGCCGAGCGCGGCATCCTGCTGGCCGACACCAAGGTCGAGTTCGGCCTTGATGGCGATGGGGCGGTGATCCTCGCCGACGAGCTGCTCACGCCCGACTCCTCGCGCTTCTGGCCGGCCGACGAGTGGGAGCCCGGTCACCCGCAGCCGTCCTTCGACAAGCAGTATGTGCGCGACTGGCTAGAGTCACCCGACAGCGGCTGGGACCGCACCGGTGACACCCCCCCGCCCGCACTGCCCGACGAGGTCGTGGCCCAGACCCGGGCCCGCTATGTCGAGGCCTACGAGCGGATCACCGGCCAGACCTTCTCGGCCTGAGCGGCGGGGCGGGCCCTCGCGCGGCTCAGGCCTGGAAGGCCACGATCCGGTCGACCGCCTCCGCCACAGCGGCAGCACCCGCGGCGAAACTCAGTCGGACACAACGGGATCCGTGCCTGGCGTCGAAGTCGCTACCGGGTGTGACGGCCACGCCGGCCTCCTCGAGCAGGGCTGTGGCGTAGTTCTGTGAGGTGCCGAAGCGGGCGAGCTGCGGGCCGAGGTCAGCGTAGTAGTAGAAGGCGCCGTCCGCGGGGGCCGCGTCGCCCCAGCCCAGGCGCGGCGCCGCCTCGAGGAGGATCGAGCGGGTCCGCGCGAAGTCGGCGACGCGGGCGTCGCACGCGGCATACGACTCCTCGGTGAAGGCCTGCTCGGCAGCCAGCTGGGCCGGCGCGGGCGGGGAGAGCACGAGATTGCCGGCGAGCGCGTCGACCGGCCGGATCAGGTCGTCGGGCAGCAGCATCCACCCAAGCCGCCAGCCGGTCATGCCCCAGTATTTGCTGAAGGACGAGACCACGACCGCGTCGTCGCCCAGCTCCCAGGCGCACACACCACGTGGGTCCGGCGCGCCGGCCTCGGGATAGGTGACGCCGTGATAGATCTCGTCGCTGACCAGTCGGGTCCCGTTGGCGCGGCACCATGCCGAGATCCCCGCGAGCTCGGCGCGGTCGACCATCGTGCCGGTCGGGTTGGCCGGGGAGGCGAGGATCAGACCCGCGAGCGGGCCCTCCTGGGCGGCCTCGTCGAGCAGGTCCGGCGTCGGCTGATAGCGCGTCTCGGGGCCGCAGTCGATGTCGACGACCTCGCAGCCGAGCGCCATCAGGATGTTGCGGTAGGCCGGGTAGCCGGGTCGGGCGAGCGCGACCCGGTCCCCGGCCTCGAACGCGGCGAGGAAGCCCAGGGTGAAGGCGCCGGACGAGCCGGTCGTGACCGCCACCCGGGAGGGGTCCACGTCGAGGCCGTACCAGCGGCCGTAGTGGCCCGCGATGCGCTCGCGGAGGGTCTGTGTGCCGAGGGCGGGGGTGTATCCGAGCGCCGTTGTGCCGGAATGGATCTCGACGGCAGCCGCGGAGACGTCCGGCGGCGCGCCGCCGGAGGGCTCACCCACACACAGCGAGACGACGTCGCGGCCCTGCGCCCTCAGCTCGCCGACGCGGGCGATGATGTCCATGACGCCAAAGGGCGCGACCTGGGAGCGGGACGAGGGGGCAGGCACCCCGCCAGTCTCCCACGGAGGCCTTGGCCAGGCCCGGTCAGCGCACCCGCCAGCGGCCCAGCTCCGGGGGCGGCGGCGAGGGGAGCGCGTCGTCGTCGCCGAAGGGCCTGGCCGACGCGGCCATCCGGCGCACCTCGGCGTCGCCGCGCACCCCGGTGGGGAAGGGCGACCGGGCCGCCCTCCGGCGCAGCTCGTCGGCATCGAGGGGACCACGCGAGGCCACCAGGACCGTGTTGCCGAAGCGGCGGCCCTTGAGCACGTCGTGCGTCCCCAGCAGGGCGTACGCCGCGTAGCCGCCTGTCGACCCGGCCGTCGCCGCGACCCGTGCGACCCATCTCAGACCCGGCTCGTCGGCGAGGTTGAGGAGGGCGAGGCCACCCGGCCGCAGGACCCTCGCGATGTCGGACAGGAAGGCGGGAGAGGCGAGTTCGGCTGGGACCTGGCCCGCGGCATACGCGTCGACGACGACCGCATCGGCGCTCGAGTCGGCCAACGCACGCACGCCAGTCAGGCCGTCGACGGGTCGCACGCGGATGCGATGCCCCCTCGGCAGCGGCAGCTCGCGACGGACCGCCTCGGTCATCGCCGCGTCGGGCTCGAGGACGATCTGCGGCGACCCTGGACGGGTGTGGTGCACCCACCGGGGCAGGGTCAGCCCGGCCCCGCCGACATGGGTCACCGCCAGCGGCCCCTCGGGCAGGGTGCCGAGGACGAGCGCGAAGTGCGAGATGTACTCGAACGCGAGGATGCCGGGGTCGTCGAGGACGACATGGGACTGCGGTTGGCCGTCGCGCATGACGATGACGCCGCCGTCGCCGTCGGGCACGAACTCGAGGTCGCTCATGGGAGGAGACTAGGAGGGCGCGTGGCCCTGGTCGTCGGGTGCCGGCCCCACCGCGTGGGGGTCGGTGCTGGCCCGGGGGTGGTCCAGCCGCACCGTCAGCATCGGCAGGAAGAACTGCACGGACGGCCCGATGAGGAGCGCATAGACGACGGTGCCGACACCGACGATGCCGCCGAGGAACCAGCCGATCACCAGGACCGTGATCTCGATGGCGGTCCGCACGATGCGGTGGGACAGGCCGCTCCGGTGCGAGATGCCGGTCATCAGGCCGTCTCGTGGGCCGGGCCCGAGCTGCGCGCCGATATACATCGCGCCACCGATGCCGTTGACGACGATCGCGCCGAGCAGCAGGGCCACCCTCGCAGCCAGCGACCCTGGCGACGGCAGCAGGTGCAGGGTCAGGTCGAGCGACGGGCCGATCAGCAGCGAGTTGGCGATCGTCCCCAGGCCCGGCCACTGGCGCAGCGGCAGCCACAGCAGCAGCACCACAAAGCTGGTGATGACCACGACCGTGCCCAGGCTGAGCCCGACATGGGTCATCACGCCATAGTGGAAGACCTCCCACGGCGTCAGGCCCAGCGTCGACTCCACGAGCATGGCCGCGGCCGCGCCAAAGAGATAGAGCCCCACGACGAGCTGGACCAGCCGGTGGGGCAGGCGTCCGGCACGCAGCTGCTCCATCGGCGTCATCGGCAGCAGCTCGACGCGGCGACCGGTGAGGCGGCGCAGGTGGCGGATCGGCGACATGGGCCAAGTGTGCGGGACGCCGCCGCCGCGCGCCGCCGGCCGTCTGCGCACCGGACGGGGCCACGTGAGGTGGGCACGCGGCATACCCGCTCGTGCATGACAGGATCGGGGTATGCCGCCGCGTCGCCGAGTCCCCGTCGAGGCCGGCCTCGCGGCCGTGCACGCCTGGTCGGAGCAGGGCGAGGTCGACCGCACGACGCTCGCCACCGCCGTGCGGTTCACGCTCGAGGAGCTGGCCCAGCGCGCGCCGGGACGCAGCGTCGAGGTGCGGGTGCCGCCCTTCGGGGCGGTGCAGTGCATCGAGGGCCCGACCCACACCCGCGGCACCCCGCCCAATGTCATCGAGACCGACGCCGCCACCTGGCTGGAGCTGGCCACCGGCCGGCTCGCCTGGACCGAGGCGTGGGACGCGGGCCGGCTGCGGGTCAGCGGCCACCGGGCCGAGCTGTCGCGATGGCTGCCCCTCGTGGGCGGGCGCCGATAGGGTGGCGCCGTGAGCTGTTGGACCGTGCCGGGGGCAGGCGGCGCGCGTCCATGGAGAGGAAGCACACCATGCTGACCGCAGACGATGCCGAGAACGTCCGGTTCGGGGCGACCAAGTTCCGCGCGGGCTACGAGATGGAGGAGGTCGACGACTTCGTCGACCGGGTCGTCGAGCAGCTGCGCTACTACGAGTCCGGTGGCCGGCCGGACGGTCCCGGCGACCCCGGCACCCGTGTCGACGCGGCCGGGCCCCAGGGCGGCGAGCCCTTGGCGCCCGAGTCCGACCGGGACCAATCGCCCGGTTAACCTTAAGCGGTGAGCCCGACCCCCCGCCGCCACGTCAACTTCTCCCGCTGGATCGCGACCGGCGCCATCCTCGGCTTCGCGATCGGCGGCATCGTGTCGATGCGCGGGCCGCGGACCACGACCTACTCCGCCAACGCCGAGCTGGGCTTCATGGGCATCGCGTTCGCGCTCTTCGGCGGACTCATCGCCGCCATCATCGCCGTGCTGGTGGCCGGGCGAGCGGGCCGCTCCTGAGCTGATCGGCCCGCCGGACGGGCCGCGGACGCGGCCGGGACGGCGCGGCATACCCGCTGTGGGAGACTTGCGCCGTGGCACGTGGCGACGGACTCCTCAACCATGACCTCATCCCCGGCGAGAAGGGCCCGCAGGACGCCTGCGGTGTCTTCGGTGTGTGGGCCCCGGGCGAGGACGTCGCCAAGCTGACCTACTTCGGGCTCTATGCCCTCCAGCACCGCGGCCAGGAGTCGGCGGGCATCGCGACCTCCAACGGCAAACAGATCCTCGTCTACAAGGACATGGGCCTGGTCAGCCAGGTCTTCGACGAGGGCGCCCTGAACTCCCTGCGCGGGCACATCGCGATCGGTCACGCGCGCTATTCGACGACCGGCGGCTCCACCTGGGAGAACGCCCAGCCCACCCTCGGCGGCCACGAGGGCGGCACTGTCGCACTGGCCCACAACGGCAACCTCATCAACTCCGCCGAGCTGCGCGAGCTCGTCGTCGAGCGCCTGGGCGACGAGGCCGGCAAGACCGGCGAGCTCGCCCGGGGCAACACCTCCGACACCGCGCTGGTGACCACGCTGCTCGCCTCCCATGACGACAAGACCCTCGAGCAGGGGGCGCTGGAGGTGCTGCCGCTGCTGAGGGGTGCCTTCAGCTTTGTCTTCATAGACGAGCACAGCCTGTATGCCGCGCGCGACCCCCATGGCGTGCGTCCCCTCGCGCTCGGCCGCCTCGAGCGGGGCTGGGTGGTCGCGTCCGAGACCGCCGCCCTCCAGACGATCGGCGCCTCCGTCATCCGCGAGGTCGAGCCCGGCGAGCTGATCGTCATCGACGAGGACGGGCTGCGCTCGCACCGCTTCGCCGAGGCGACGCCCAAGGGCTGCGTCTTCGAATATGTCTATCTCGCCCGCCCCGACGCGGTGGTCCGCGGCCGGGTCGTCCACGAGGCCCGTGTCGAGATGGGTGCCCAGCTGGCGCGTGAGCACCCCGTCGACGCCGACCTCGTCATCGGTGTGCCCGAGTCGGGTGTGCCTGCGGCAGTGGGGTATTCGCAGGAGTCGGGCATCCCGTTCGGCCAGGGGTTCGTCAAGAACGCCTATGTCGGGCGCACCTTCATCCAGCCGTCCCAGACGCTGCGCCAGCTCGGCATCCGGCTCAAGCTCAACCCTCTCGAGCACACGATCAAGGGCAAGCGGCTCGTGGTCGTCGACGACTCGATCGTGCGCGGCAACACCCAGCGGGCCCAGATCCGCATGCTCCGCGAGGCCGGGGCTGCCGAGGTGCACGTGCGCATCTCGTCGCCGCCGGTCACCTGGCCCTGCTTCTATGGCATCGACTTCGCCACCCGCGCCGAGCTGATCGCCACGGGGCTCGGCGTCGAGGAGATCCGGGCGTCGATCGGCGCCGACTCCCTCGGCTACATCTCGGAGGAGGGCATGGTCGCCGCGACCAACCAGCCGCCGAGCGAGCTGTGCACGGCGTGCTTCACCGGCACCTATCCGATCGAGCTGCCCGAGGACGGCCGCATCGGCAAGCACGTCCTCGAGACGCTCCCGATCTCGGTGGCGACCGGTCACGACCGCTCGGTCGACGCCTCGGTCTCCTCGGGTGCCTCGCTCGACCCGACCCGCGACAACGCCGGGCCGCGCGAGCACGAGGGTGTCGACCCGCAGACCGTCACCCGTGATGGCCGGGCCACCCGAGGCACGGTCGACGCCGAGGGCGTCTCCCTCGGCGCCGGTGTCGGCGGCGAGAACGCCCTCCTCCACCCCTGAGGGCCTCTCCTCACCCCTGAGCGCCTCACCCCGGAAGGCCCTCCTCACCCCTGACGGCCTCACCCCACAGACGTTGACTTGTAGCAACTCACGCCAAAAACCGCGGTCTTAGGCGTGAGTTGCCACATCTCAACGGGTCGTGGCCGGTGCAGAGTCGGCGACGGGGTCGGCGACGGTGTCGGGCTCGAGCTCGTCGAGATAGGCGTGCACGAGCGGGACGACGGCCGCGCCCTCGCCAGAGGCGGAGGCGACCCGCTTCATCGAGCCCGAGCGCACATCGCCGACGGCGAAGACGCCCGGGACATTGGTGGCGAGCTCGGCCGGGGGAGTGCCGTCGAGCCAGCAGTCGGCCGGCGCCGCACGCCCGGTGAGCACGAAGCCGCGCTCGTCGCGCCGCACCTTGGGCGGCAGCCACTCGCAGTGCGGCTGGGCGCCGAGCAGGAGATACAGGCCGGCCGCGGGACGTCGCACCTCCTCGCCAGTCCGGTTGTCGCGCAGCACAATCCACTCCAGCCGCTCGACCCCGCCGCCGTCGACGACCTCGGTGTGCGGCAGCACGGTGATCCGCCGGTTGTCGGCGATCTCACGGATCAGATAGTCGCTCATCGTCTCCTGGAGGCCGTCCCGGCGCACGACGATCGTCACCGAGCGGGCGAACCGCGCGAGATGCATCGCCGCCTGCCCGGCGGAGTTGCCGCCGCCGACCACGACGACATCGCGGCCCTCCATGTCACGTGCGGTGGACGCGGCGGCCCCATAGTTGACGCCGCGGCCCAGGAAGCGGTCGAGCGCCTCGACCGGGAGCCGCCGATAGGTCACGCCGGTGGCGATGACGACCGCGCGGGCGCGGATCTCCTGGTCGCCCATGCGCAGCACGTGCAGGCCGTCCTCGCGCACCCGTGAGTGGGGCAGGACCCCCGGCTCCAGCGAGGTGACGCTCTGGCCGGCAAAGAACCTGGCCCCGAAGCGGGAGGCCTGCATCCGGGCGCGCTGGGCGAGCCGCATGCCCGAGATGCCGCGCGGGAAGCCGAGGTAGTTGCGGATCATCGAGCTCGAGCCTGCCTGTCCGCCAATGGCATAGGCCTCCACGACGACGGTCTCGAGCCCCTCCGAGGCGCCATAGACGGCGGCGGCCAGCCCGGCGGGGCCGGCGCCGACGATCGCGAGGTCGGCGACATAGTCCTCGCCCAGCGCCGCGGGGCTGCCATACATCATCCGGCCCAGGTCCTCGGTGCTCGGTGCCGCGACCGGCTCGCGACCGTTGACGAAGACGACCGGCAGCTCCGCGTCGGCCGGCGCGGTCTCGAGCAGGGCCCGCCCCTCGTCGCTGTCGTCGCGCAGCACGAGCAGGGGCATCCCCATCCGGTCGCAGAAGTCGCGCAGTTTGGCCGTGCGCGGGCAGTCGGCCGTGCAGACGATCTGGATGAAGGCCGAGACGGGTGCCGCCACGGTCGCGCCCCAGTCCGAGAGCGTCTCGCACAGCGCGGTGTGGAACTCCTCGTCGCGCGCGCCGCGCGGGATGCCCAAATAGGCGTCGAGCCCGCCGCGCTGGAGGGTCTCCTGGAGGACGGGCAGCGCCGCGGCATACTCATCGGCCGGCACGAGCACGAGCCGGCGCGCGGTCGGCACGCTCTGGTGCAGCACCTTGAGCGCGAGGATCCCCGAGGAGTCAGGCAGGGTGTATTCGGCGCCGACCAGGGCGACCTGGCGCGCCCGGGCAACGCACTCCTGGATGGAGTCCATCGCCGCCTCGAGGCCGGTGGCGACCACCAGCTCGTAGTCGCGGTCATAGCGGGCGGCGAACTCCTCGCGCACCTGCGACCCGTGGTCGCCGACGACGAGGAGGATGACGGGACGGTCGTCATGGGACATGCGCACAGTCTCACCCATGTGCGCCCGCGGCGCCGTCCCGGACATGACGAATGCCGCGCTGCCCCTCCGCGCGGCCGGGGGCTGGGGTGCACGGCGGCGCCGCTCGCTAGAGTTGCCCCGTGACGAACGAGGCCATCACCTATGCCAGCGCCGGAGTCGACGTCGAGGCCGGTGACAAGGCCGTCGAGCTGATGAAGGCCTCGGTCAAGGCCGCCCAGCGCCCCGAGGTCCTCGGCGGGCTCGGCGGCTTCGCGGGGATGTTCGACGCGAGCGCGCTCAGGGGCATGGACCGGCCCGTCCTGGCCGCCTCCACCGACGGCGTGGGCACCAAGGCCGCCATCGCCCAGGCGCTCGACATCCACGACACGATCGGCTTCGACCTCGTCGGCATGGTCGTCGACGACATCGTCGTCTGCGGTGCCGAGCCGCTGTTCATGACTGACTACATCGCGACCGGCAAGGTCGTGCCCGAGCGGATCGCCGCGATCGTCTCGGGCATCGCCGCCGCCTGCGCCCAGGCCCGCGTGGCCCTCGTCGGCGGCGAGACGGCCGAGCACCCGGGCCTGCTGGCCGAGGACGAGTACGACGTGGCCGGCGCCGCGACAGGTGTCGTGGAGTATGCCGATGTCCTCAGCCCCGAGCGCGTCCGCGCCGGCGATGTGGTGCTCGCGCTCGCCTCGAGCGGCATCCACTCCAACGGCTATTCGCTGGTGCGCAAGGTGATCTCGTCGGCGGGCTGGGAGCTCGACCGGGAGGTGCCCGAGTTCGGCCGCACCCTCGGCGAGGAGCTGCTCACCCCGACCCGGGTGTATGCCGCGGACCTCCTCGATCTGATCCGCACCGACGGCATCGACATCCACGCGCTCTCGCACGTCACCGGTGGGGGACTGGCCGCCAACCTCGCCCGGGTCCTGCCGGCGGACGCCTTCGCGCGCGTCGACCGCTCCACCTGGACCCCGCCCGCGGTCTTCCAGACCGTCGGCGAGCTGGGTCGCGTGCCGCAGGCCGACCTCGAGCGCACCCTCAACATGGGTATCGGCTTCGTCGCGATGCTGCCCGCTGACCAGGCCGCCGCCGCGGTGGCCCAGCTGGCGACCGCTGGGATCGACGCCTGGCCGATGGGCGAGATCCACGACCTCGCCTCGGCCCCCGTGGCCGATGGGGTCGAAGTCGTCCAGGGCGCCAAGGGCGTCGACGGCGGGTCCGTCCAGGTCGTCGGCGACTACCGCTCCTGACCCGGACCCCCCGGAGCGCCCCCACCCTCACCCATCACACCAATTGGTGAGTTCCGCCCCCGGGACGTTTAGCCCACGTGGGCACGATCGCCCGGGGCGCGCCCACCCATCACACCAATTGGCGAGTTCCACGCCCGGGCTAGAGGTCGACCTCGCCGGTAGGTGTGCTCAACCGGGCGCGCAGGCCGGGCTGCCCCTCCTCGATGTCGAGGCCCTCGAGCTGGAGACCGCCGAGCTCGAGCCGGAGCGTGTCGGGGGCGGGCACCGTCACGACGAGCCGCTCCAGCCGCACGCCCTGGTCGCGCAGGGTGCGGGCCGGCGGCGGCGTGTGCCATTGGATGCGCGAGGGCATCGCTCCGTCGAGCGGGAGGGAGCCGTCGGGTGGGACAGTCAGGCTCCAGCGGTGGTGGTCACGGGTCAGCTCCACGGCGTGCTCGTGGCCCGACAGGTCCGGCACCCGCACCACCCAGTGCACCAGCGCCGGTGCCACGGCCACCCGCTCGCGCATCTGTGGGGTGTCGAGCCCGAACCAGCGGGTCCGGCTCGGCGCCGGTGCATCCGGGTCGACGGCGATGACCTCGAGATAGGAGTCGGGTCCCAGTGACAGCAGGGCGTTGTGGGTGCCAAAGAGGGAGTGCCTGCCACCGGGTTGGAGGGGCACCCCGAGGTGGCGCTCCACCGCGAGCACACCCTGCTCGAGGGAGCGGGCCACGATCACGAGGTGGTCCAGCCTCATGAGGCGAGTATGCCGCCGCCGCACCATCCGTGCGCGCTGGAGCGACGCCGCAGATCGTGGGCCGAGTGGAGGCGAGTGGGGCGATCGTGCCCACGTGGGCCAAAGCGCCCAGGGCGGAACTCGCCAAGTGGCGTGACGGGGGCACCCGGGCGGGCGAAGGTGCCCACGTGGGCCAAAACGCCCCGGGGGCGGAACTCGCCAATTGGCTTAACTACCAGGCGCCGGTTCAGGCACGCGACAGCGCGTCGACCGTGGCGTGGCGTGGCGTGGTCGCCTGTCTGGTCAGACGATCGTGATCTGGGGGGCGAAGAGGGCCATCGCGTCGATGGCCCGCTCGTGGTTCTCGGGGGTCGAGCCCGCGCAGCAGTCGCGCGCCACGCGGATGGTGGCGCCCGCGTCGGTGGCCGGCAGCGCGGTCGCGATCACGCAGCAGTCGGTCGAGACTCCCGCGAGCATCAGCCGCGGCTGCTCGCCGACGATCTCCCTCAGCGCCGGCGTCCACTTGCCGAAGGTCGGCTCGGTGACGACCGCCCGGCCGACCCCTGCCAGCTCGGGCACGACGGCATACAGGGGGTCCTCGTCGGGGACGAGCGCAAAGGGCCAGTCCTCGTAGTAGGGGCCCCACGAGCCCCCCAGCCCGGGGTCGGCGACGAAGCGCGTGACCACGACCCTGTCCCGGTATGCCGCGGCGAGGCTCGCGATGCGCGGCGCGGTCTGCGCCCACATCGGTGAGCCCCACTGGGAGGTGGTGGGGTCGGCAAAGATCGCCTGTGGGTCGATGACCACCAGCCACTCGCCCTCTGCGGGCTCGATGGGCTGTGCCCGGGCGATGGGCTGCTCGGGCTGGGTCTGCGGCTGGGTCTGCTCCGACATCACGAGTCCGAGGGCAGGCCGTTGGTGTGCTCGAGGTCGCGGGCGCCTCGCCCGGCGGAGGGGCGAGCGGCGGTGGCGCCGGCGAGGTCGCTGCCATAGGAGCCGAACTCCTGACGGGCGACCTTGCCTCGGCGCAGCAGCCACGAGCCGAGGAAGCCGATCAGGAGCGAGGCCAGCACGCCGAGATTGGCCCACGCCCAGGCGCCGTCACGGCCGCCGAGTCCGAGCGGGCCGAGCAGATAGCCCTGCCAGTTGTTCCACGAGGCGGCGTCGGCGAAGGTGTTGATGACCAGACCCCAGCCGACCACCGAGCCGATGACGACCAGGGCGATCGAGACCCAGTCGAACGCGCCATAGCGGCCGCGCGCGTCGAAGAGGGCGTCCTCGTCATAGTCGCGCTTGCGCAGCAGGATGTCGCCCATCATCACGCCCGCCCAGGCCGCCAGCGGCACGCCGAGGGTGATCAGGAAGGACTGGAAGGGGCCGAGGAAGTCCTGGGCGAGGAAGACCACCCAGAAGGTGCCGAGCGTGAGGATGACGCCGTCGATGAGCGCCGCCGCCGGACGCGGGATGCGCACGCCGAGCGAGAGCAGCGTCAGGCCGGAGGAGTAGATGCCGAGCACTGCGCCGGAGACCAGCGACAGAATGACCGCGACGAGGAAGGGCACGAGGAACCAGGTCGGCAGGAGGGTGGCGAGGGTGCCGATCGGGTCGGCCGAGATGCCGTCCATGAGCGTCGGGTCGGAGCCGGCCAGGCCCAGGCCATAGAGCACGAGGAGCACGGGGGCGATCGCACCGCCGAAGGTGTTCCAGAAGACGATCGCCGGGCCGGAGGCGTCGCGGTGCTGGTAGCGCGACCAGTCGGCGGCGATGTTGATCCAGCCGAGGCCGAAGCCGGTCATCACCATCGTGAGCGCGCCGATGACCGACTGGATGGAGCCCGGCTTCATGGCCAGCACGGCATTCCAGTCGATCTTGCCGAGCGTGAGGAGGATGAAGCCGATGGTGACCAGGCCGGTGACCCAGGTCAGGATCGACTGCATCCGCATGATGATGTGATAGCCGGCGACGGAGGCGAGCACGATCATCGCCGCGACCACGATGGCGGCCGCGATCTTGATGCCGTTGCCCTCGCCCCAGCCGAGCTCCTTGAAGACGGTCGCGGTCGCCAGCACCGCCATGATCGCCAGGAAGGTCTCCCAGCCGATCGAGACCAGCCAGGAGATGACGCCGGGGAACTTCTGGCCCGTCACGCCGAAGGGCGCCCGGGAGAGGATCATCGTCGGCGCGGAGCCCCGCTTGCCGGCGATCGCGATGATGCCGCACAGCAGGAACGACACCGTGATGCCGACGACGGCCACGAGGACGGCCTGCCAGAAGGAGATGCCGAAGCCGAGCACGAACGCGGCATACGAGATGCCGAAGACGGAGACATTGGCCGCGAACCACGGCCAGAAGAGGTCGCTCGGCTTGGCCGTGCGCTCGGACTCGTCGATGATCTCGATGCCGGTCGTCTCGACACCGAGGCGGCGCACGTCGCCTGAGGAGGGGGTCGTCATGCCCCGACTCTAGTCAGGAGGGGCGCCCCGCAGGCGGCACGGCACACACCTCGCACGGAGGTGGCAGCATCGGATGGCGGACTCACGTCCGCACGAGGTGTGTGCGTGGTGGTGTGGTCAGCGCGTCAACGCTGGCCCGACGCCCACTCGCCGTAGTCGTCTTCCTCTTCGTAGCCGTCGCGGGCGGAGGTGTCAGTCCGCTCCTGGCTCCGGGAGGATCCGTGTAGTTCTCGCTCAAGCGCGCTCAGGTCGGTCTCTGGGCTGTAGTACTTCAGCTCGCGAGCGACCTTCGTCTGCTTGGCCTTGGCCCGGCCGCGCCCCATGGCGTGACCCCCTCGTGCGTCTGCCGGGACGGCATCGCGGATGTCGCTCAGGCCTGCGGTTCTCAGGGCTGCTCGACCCCGCGGAGCGGTCCCGGGAATCGTGTGTTTGTCGTGGGCATAACGCTACATGAGTCTGAGCGATTTCGTGTCACCGGCTCCGCAGTGCGGACGACCGGCCGCCCTGCCCGGCCGCCGGCGTGGGGTGTGACCCAGTAGACGCTGTGGAAGTCCGCCATCCCCTGTCCGCAAAGCCACCTTTCGTGGAAGATAAAGGTCAAAGGGGACATGGGCAGAGCGCCCTCTTCCCTTGGTCAGAAGGAGTGGCAGATGACCGCACAGCAGCTGGACCAGGAAAAACTGCTCACGCCTGCCGAGGTTGCCGCTCTCTTCAGGGTCGACCCCAAGACGGTCACCCGCTGGGCAAAGGCCGGCAAGATCTCCGCGATCCGCACCCTGGGCGGCCACCGCCGCTACCGCGAGTCCGAGGTGCAGGCCCTGCTCGACGGGCATCCGCGCGACTGACAGAGTGGGGCCATGGACCGCCCCGCAGCCCTGTTGACCGACGCCTTCGAGCGTGTCCGTGACCTCGTGCGCGAGGTGCTCGACGGCGCCGACAGCGCGCTCGTGCACGCGCGGGTCGACGCCGACGCCAACTCGATCGCCTGGCTGGTCTGGCATCTCGCCCGTGTCGAGGACGACCACCTCGCCGGGGTCGCCGGCCGCGAGCAGGTGTGGACCGAGGCCGGTTTCGCCGACCGCTTCGGCCTGCCCTTCGGTGTCGAGGAGATCGGATATGGCCAGTCCTCCGACGAGGTCGCCCAGGTGCGCGTCGACGACCCGCGCCTGCTGGTCGACTACTACGACGCCGTGCACGAGCGCACCCGCGAGATCCTCGCCGGTCTGACCGATGCCGACTACGACCGCGTCGTCGACGAGCACTGGGACCCGCCGGTGACGGCAGCGGTGCGCCTGGTCTCGGTGGTCGGCGATGTGACCCAGCACGTCGGGCAGGCCGCCTTCGTGCGCGGCATGCTCGAGCGCGCCACCTCCTGAGCCGTCCATGACCAGCGGGTATGCCGCGTCAGCGGCCACCGGGAGCCTCGCCTCCGGCGTCGGCTGGGACGCCGACCCGCGTGTGCCGGCCTGGCCAGGGCTGGCGCCGCTGCGGGGTGAGACCCGGGCCGATGTCTGTGTGGTCGGGCTGGGCGGCAGTGGTCTGGCCGCCCTCGACGAGCTGGCCGCCCGCGGCGGCCTGGACGTGGTCGGGCTCGACGCCGGACGCGTCGCGGCGGGCGCGGCCGGCCGCAACGGCGGCATCCTCAGCTGCGGCGGCGCGATGTCGCTGAGCGACCCGTCCGTGCCCGTCGAGTCGGTCCTCGCACTCCACCGCGAGACCGCGCGGGAGCTGGGGCGCCTGGCCGATGCGCTCGGGCCGGACGTCGTGCAGCCCACCGGCACGGTGGTGCTGGCAGGGCTGCCGGGACCGGACCGCGACGAGCGGGAGGCGCTCGAGCGCGAGCGGGCGACCGCCGACCTGGCCCGCGACCGGGCGGTGCGGGAGGCGCTCGGGCTGCCGGTGGAGGACTACGACGGTCCGCTCGGACACGGCATACGCCTGCCCGACAACGCCGTGATGAACCCGGTGCGGCGCGCGCTCGGCCTCGCCAAGAGGGCGGCCGGCGACGCGCGACTCCACGAGCACACACCGGTGACCGCGATCCGGCCCGGCGTCGTCGAGACCGAGGGTGGGCGGGTGCTGGCCGACCGGGTGATCGTCGCCGTCGACGGGCGGCTCGACCTGCTGCTGCCGCGGCTGTCCGGTCTCGTGCGGACCGTGCGGCTCCAGATGCTGGCCACCGAGCCGGTCGAGCCGCTGTTCAGCGGTGCCTTCAGCGCCCGTGACCACTTCGACTATGGGCAGCAGGACCGCGAGGGGCGCCTGCTCGTCGGCGGGGGCCGCGACCGGTTCGCGGCCGAGTCCGAGACCGCCGAGGCGGTCCCGACCGAGACGGTGCAGGGCTGGATCGAGCAGGTTGTCGAGCGGGTCGCCGGGCGCCCGGTGCCGGTCACCCACCGCTGGGCGGCCTCGGTGGGCTTCACCGACGATGGCCGGGCGCTGTGCATCGAGGCCGACGAGGGCGTCGTGGCCTGTGGTGGCTACTCCGGCTCGGGCAATCTCGTCGGCCCCGTCGCGGCCCGGGCGGCCGTGCGGCTTGCCCTCGACGGCACCCCGCCGCCTGACTACCTGCGCTCGACCCGCTGACTCCCGGGGCGGGGCCAGCGTCAGAAGTCGAGCCACATCTGGGCGAAGCGGTCGTCGCCCGGCTTGGGCTGGGCGACGTGGAAGCCCAGCCGCTCCCATGCCCCGACGGCCATGGGCGTCGAGTGCAGTTTGACCTTGGTGCAGCCGCGCTCGCGGCACCAGCCGAGCACGTCCTCGGCCAGGGCCCGCGCCACCCCCCGCCCGCGCACCGCCGGCTCGACGAACATGTCGGCCAGCTCGCCGTGCACGCCCGGCCAGGTCGGGCCGGGGATGTTGAGGTGCAGTTGGGCGGAGACGCAGCCGACCGGCATACCGTCGATCTCGGCGACGACGAAGCGGATCGTGTCGCGGCCGAGCATGTCGAGCAGCGCGGCGCTCGCGCGGCCGTGCCAGTCGGCATAGGTGAGGGGGTCGGGCGCCCCGAAGGAGACCAGCAGCTGGCGCTTCAGGCCGAGGATCGTCTCGACGTCGGCAGGTCCGGCCTGCCGCACGTGCACGGCCGTCATCTCAGACCATGAACCGGTAGAACGGGCTGCTCGCGTCGATCTCCTCGACCTCGATCCCGCTGGCCTCCATGCGGTTTCGCAGCGCGGCCAGCTCGCCGGGGTCGCCCAGCTCGATGCCGACCAGGGCCGGCCCGGTCTCACGGTTGCTGCGCTTGATGTATTCGAAGAGCGTGATGTCGTCGTCGGGCCCGAGCACCTCGTCGAGGAAGCGCCGCAGGGCCCCGGGCTCCTGGGGGAAGTTGACGAGGAAGTAGTGCTTGCGGCCCTGATAGACCAGCGACCGCTCGACGATCTCGGCATAGCGGGAGACATCGTTGTTGCCGCCGGACAGGATCGCGACGACCGTCTGGCCGGACTCGGGGGTGAGGGCGTGGCCGAGCGCGGCGCTCGCCATGGCGCCCGCGGGCTCGGCGATGATCCCGTCGGTCTGATAGAGGTCGAGCATCTCCGAGCAGATCCGCCCCTCGGGGACGGTCACCGTCTCCACGCCGTATGCCGCGGCGGCGGCATAGGTGCGCTCGCCGGCCCGGCGCACGGCGGCGCCGTCGACGAAGGTGTCGATGTGCTCGAGCGTCACCGGGCCACCGGCGGCGATCGCGGCGCCGAGGCAGGCCGCGCCCTCGGGCTCGACGGCGACGATCCTGGTGTCGGGGCAGTGCTCGGCGGCCCACGCCAGGCATCCGGCGACCATGCCGCCGCCGCCGACCGGGACGAGCAGCACGTCCGGGGGAGCGCCGAGCTGGTCGACGATCTCGGGCAGGACGGTGCCCTGGCCGGCCATCGTGCGCGGGTCGTCGAAGGCGGGCACGAGCGTGGCGCCGGTCTCCACGGCATACCTCGTGGCCTGTGCGGAGGCCTCGTCATAGGTGTTGCCGGTCATGACCAGCTCGATGCTCTCGCCGCCGAGGGCGATCATGCGGTCGCGCTTCTGTCGCGGGGTGGTCGTTGGCACGATGATCCGGCCGCGGATGCCGAGGGCCGCGCACGCATAGGCCACGCCCTGTCCGTGGTTGCCGGCCGATGCGCAGACGACGCCGGCCTCGCGCTCGGCCTCGCTGAGCTGGCTGATCAGGTTGTAGGCGCCGCGCAGCTTGTAGGAGCGGACGGGCTGGAGGTCCTCGCGCTTGAGCAGCACCCGGGCGCCGAAGCGGTCGCTGAGGCGACGGCTCGGCTCGAGCGGGGTGCGGGCGACCAGCCCGGTGAGGCGGTCGGCGGCGGCGTCGATGTCTGCTGCGGTGACGGGGGCGGGCACGTCCTTTAGTGTCCGACACGAGCGAGGGGGCGTATGCCGCGGGTCCAGCCCGCGGATACGCCCCCTCGCTCGGTGGCTGGGTGGCTCAGGCCTGGGGCTGCTCGCCCTGGCCGGCCTGCTGCGCCTCGATGTCCTTGCGGACCTCGTCCATGTCGAGGCCCTTGACGCCCTCGATGACCTGCTCGAGCGCCTGCGCGGGGAGCGCGCCGGGCTGGGCGAAGACGAGGATGCCCTCGCGGAAGGCCATCAGGGTGGGGATGGAGGTGATCTGGGCGGCGCCGGCGAGCGCCTGCTCGGCCTCGGTGTCGACCTTGCCGAAGACGACGTCCTCGTGCTGGGCGGAGGCTGCCTCGAAGACGGGGGCGAACTGGCGGCACGGGCCGCACCAGCTGGCCCAGAAGTCGACCAGGACGATGTCGTTGTCCTTGATGGTCTGCTCGAAGTCGGTCGCGGTCAGGTCTGTGGTGGCCATGGGTGCCTCTCTCGGGGCTTGGGGTATGTGGGTCCGCGGGGTCCAACACAGCACATCCGCGCACCATTCCAATATACCCCAGGGGGTATGCCGGGAACGACGGCCGCGCGTCGGACGCTCTGGTCTGTCGGAGAGGATGGACCCGTGACCCCTGCCCGGAGCTGCCGGTGACCGTGACCGCGCAGACGATGACCCATGAGCCCGCGACGCCCCGCCGTCGTGGGCCCATGACGCCTGTCGAGATCGCGTCGGCCGGGGTGATGAGCGCCCTGGCCGTCGCCGCCAAGGTGCTGGGTGTGGTCATGCCCGCCGGCGGCCCGATCGTCGCCGCGCTCGCGACCGTCCCGCTGGCCGTCGTCGCCTACCAGCACCGCTTCCGCGTCGTGCTCGCCACGGCCGCCGCCACCTTGGCGATGAGCTCGGTGATGGGCGGGGCCACGGCCTGGATCACCGGCCTGGCGAGCGTCGGCGTCGGCGTCGCCGTCGGCTGGCTGCACCGCCGCCGGCTCGGCTGGCCCGCCGCCTGGCTTGCCGGTCTGGTGCTGGCCGCCCTCAACGCCGTGCAGACGATCGTCACCCTCCTGGTCCTGTCGGAGTCGCGGATCCTCTCCCTCAAGGCGGCCCGCACCTCTGCCGAGGGCATGCTCCGCATGCTGGAGCGCATCCCCGGCCTGGCGCCCACCGTCGCCGTGTGGCGGGATGTCCTCGACTGGCTGGTGCAGCACTGGTGGGTCTGGCTCGGCAGCGGGGCCGCCGTCACCCAGCTCATCGGCGTCCTCATCGCGTATGCCGCGCTCGGCGCCGTCATCCGCCGCCTGCACCTCGGCCCCGTGGCCGACCCGCTGCTGGCCGCACTCGAGTCCCGGGGAGCGAGCAGCCCGGGCCCGCTGCCCGTCTCCATGCGGGGGATCACCTTCCGATACCCGGGCTCCACCGTCGATGCCCTCCAGGGTGTCGACCTCGACCTGGCCCCCGGCGAGTTCGTCGCCGTCGTCGGCCCCAATGGCTCGGGCAAGTCGACACTGGCCACGATCCTCGCCGGGGCGGCCCCGACCGCCGGCACTGTTTCGCGGCCGGGGGTGGCCGGGCTGGGGGAGGCCGGCGGCACGGCATACCTGGCGCAGCGGACCGAGCTCCAGATGCTCGGAGACACCGTCGAGGAGGATGTGCGTTGGGGCACCGACGCCGCAGACGAGGTCGACGTGGCCGCGCTGCTCGAGGCCGTCGGGCTTGCTGGGCTCGAGCGGACCCCCACCAAGGAGCTCTCCGGAGGCCAGCTCCAGCGGCTGGCCCTCGCCGGTGCGCTCGCCCGCAGGCCCGCGCTGCTCGTCTCCGACGAGTCGACGGCGATGATCGACCCGGCCGGCCGCGCAGGCTTTGTCGAGGTCATGCGCGGACTGCCCGCGCGGCTCGGCACCACCGTCGTGCACATCACCCACGACGCGGCCGAGGCAGCCGGCGCCGAGCGGGTCGTGCGCATCGTCGACGGGCGCGTCGCCACCGACGCGGCCGGCGCCGAGGTGGCCGCCCGCCCGCCGGTGACGGCGGCGACGCGAGCGCAGGTCCTGCCGAGCAACCCGATCGCGCTCCACGTCGAGGGCGTGACCCACACCTATGCGCTGGGCACCCCATGGCAGACCACCGCGCTGCGTGACGTCGACCTCGACGTGCGCGTCGGCGAGGGCGTGCTCATCACCGGCCACAACGGGTCGGGCAAGTCCACTCTCGCGCGGATCCTCGCCGGGCTGCTCGTGCCGACATATGGCGTCTGCGAGACCGGGGGCAAACCCGTTGCGGCGCAGGTGGGCTCGGTCGCCCTCGCGATGCAGTTCTCCCGTCTCCAGCTGCGCCGGCCGACGGTCGCACTCGACATCCTCGACGCCGCGGGAGTGCGCTGGCGCGGCCCGCTCGGGCCGGAGCAGGTCGACTATGTCGTCTCGGTGCTTGCCTCTGTCGGGCTGCCGCCCGAGCTCCTGCACCGGGGGATCGACGACCTCTCGGGCGGGCAGATGCGCCGCGTCGCTCTCGCCGGCCTCCTCGCCCGCCAGCCGCGGGTGCTCGTGCTCGATGAGCCCTTTGCGGGACTCGACGCCGACAGCCGTGCGGGCCTGACCGAGGTGCTGCGTGGCGCCCTCGACAACGGGCTCGCCCTCGTCGTCATCAGCCACGACACCGAGGGGCTTGCCTCGCTCTGCGGCCGCCACCTCACGCTCGACCAGGGGAGGCTGCGATGACGCCGGCCTCCGCGCGCCCGCGCCCCAATCTCGCGTCCCGCCGCGGGGCCGGTATGCCGCGCGCCCTCCCCTGGGAGTCGCCGATCAGCCGGCTCTGGCCGGGCACCAAGCTGCTCTGTCTCACCGCGCTGACGACGCTGCTCGTCACCCGGCCCCGGTGGCTCGTGATCGGCGTGGTCGCCGCGGTCTATCTGGTCGTGGCGCTGCTCGCCCGGGTGCCCCGCTCTGCCGTGCCACGCGTGCCGATGCTGGTGCTGTCGATGTTCATCGGCGGCTTCATCGGGTCGGCCATGGGCGGCGACATCATGGTCTATCTGCGCTTCACCGCGCTCGGTGTCGTCGTCCTGCTCGGCACGGCGCTGTTGCTGTGGACCACGCGCCCAGCCCAGCTCGTCCCGGCCTTCGCCACGCTGCTGCGGCCCTTGCGGCTGCTGCGGGTGCCCACCGACGAGTGGGCGGCCACGATGGCACTGTGCCTGCGCGGCATACCCGTCCTCACCGACGAGGTGGGTGCCGTCGCGGATGCCAGCCGACTGCGCGTGGGCTGGCAGCAGCGGCTGCGCGCCGCCCCGGAGCAGACGGGCGGATGGGCGCGCACCAGGGCCTCCTATGCCGAGGGCCTCGACATCCTCATCGCAGCTGTCTCCGCGTCGGCCCGGCGCGCCGCGGCGACCGGTCGGGCGATGACCCTGCGCGGCGGCGTGCCGGCCGTGCCGCGCGAGCGGGTGCGGCTCGGCTGGGGTGACCTTGTGGCATTTGCCGGGACCGCCGCAGTCGTCGCCGGGGCTCTCATCGCCTTGCGCTGAGCGGCTTCTCGCGGGTCAGGAGGAGGGCAGTGGTCAGGGCGACTCCCCACACCAGGAAGAGCGGGTCCCACAGCGCCGCGTGCCCGATCATGCCGGCCCGGTCATAGTCGCTGGCTGGCGTGATCACGCCTGCCAGCACCAGGTTCGCCGCGATCGTGTTGAGGCTGCCCCACCCGGTGAGCACCGCTGCACCGAGCCAGCACAGCGCGCGCGAGACCCGTCGCCAGGGCCAGCCCATCGACGCGAGAACCGCTGGCGCACAGGCGAACCCGACCTTGACGGCCCCGATCGGGAAGAGGACCCACCGGATGCCGCTGAAGCGCTGCACCAGGTCCTCGCCCAGCGTCGAGATCAGCCAGGTGCCGCCACCCGCCCAGTAGAGGCTGGCCAGTCCGTGGAGCACCCCCGCCGTCACGGCGACGCCGAGGGCCGCACGTGCGGCAGAGGTGGGCGTGCGACCGGCAGATGCCGTGGCGTCCACGGCGGGGGAGTCGCTGTGCCTGTCCATCCCCCAATGCTGGCCTCTGCCAGCAGCGTCCGACAGGGGGCAGGCCCCCGGGTGCGGCGGGTGGGTGGCACGGCGGCGAGCCACACAGCAGACCGTGAGAGGATCACCCGACCCGCACCACGCGACCGACCCGAGGAGCGCCATGCAGACCGCGACCGGCACGATGCCCACCGACCGACCCGAGCGCTATGCCAAGCAGCTGGCCAGCCACTGGGCGGCCAAGACCGAGGTCGCCGAGGCGGACGGCGCGACCGTGCTGACCTTCCCCAACGGCAACGTCCTGACGATGCGGCCTGCCGAGGGCGCCTTGGGCGTCGAGGTGACCGTGCCCGATGACGCCGACCTGCCGCGCTTCCAGGACGTCGTGGCGCGCCATCTCGAGCGCTTCGGGCAGCGTGACGAGCTCACCGTGGGCTGGGACTGACGCCGGCACCCCATACCGTCCAAAAGGGTGAACGCGCAGGTCACAACCCCCCGTTGCGGGCACCCGCTCCCCATGGTGAGGGCGAAGGGCAGCCACCTGGCCGCCCCCTGTCAAAGCGAGGTCCCCCATGATCACCCTCGGAGTCATCCTGCTCATCCTCGGCCTGCTCGTGAAGAGCATGGCCATCCTTAAGACGATCGGCATCATCCTGATCGTCATCGGTCTGATCCTCAACCTCGTGCCGATCGGCGGCACCCGCCGCAGGTACTACTGACCTGACCGGCTCGCCACGAGTCGACGGACGACGCACCCGGCGCCCTCGCGCCGGGTGCGTTATTCGTGACCAGGGCAGGTGTCGGCCTACGCTTTAGCGGTGAACTGGGACGACTACGACGCTGCGCTCTTCGACCTCGACGGAGTGCTCACCCCCACGGCAGAGGTCCACATGCGCGCGTGGGCCGAGATGTTCAACGGCTACCTCCAGGGCCGCGGCATCGAGCAGCCCTACACCGACCAGGACTACTTCGACTATGTCGACGGCAAGCCGCGCTATGACGGTGTGCGCTCCTTCCTCGCCTCGCGCGGCATTGAGCTGCCCGAGGGCGCCCCGGAGGACGGCGCCGACGTCGAGAGCGTCGCCGGGCTCGGCAACCGCAAGAACGACGCCTTCAACGAGGTGCTCGCCCGAGACGGCGTCGCGGCATACCCCGGCTCGGTCCGCCTGCTCGACCACCTCGCCGGGCGCGGCACGCAGGTCGCGGTCGTCTCCTCCTCGCGCAATGCCCCCGCGGTGCTCGAGGCCGCCGGTCTCGCCGACCGCTTCACCGTCGTCGTCAGCGGTGCCGTCGCCGCCGAGCAGGGCCTGCCGGGCAAGCCGGCCCCCGACACCTTCGCGTATGCCGCGCAGCAGCTGGGTGTGCCCATCGAGCGTGCCGTCGTGCTCGAGGACGCCGTCTCCGGCGTCCAGGCCGGCTGCGCCGGCGACTTCGGTCTCGTGGTCGGTGTCGACCGGGGGGCGGGGGTGGACGCCCTGACCGCCGCCGGCGCCGACATCGTCGTGGCCGACCTGGCGGAGCTGATCTGATGAACACCGTTGACCCGCAGCACGATCCGGTCGACCGCACCCGATTCCCCGCCGACCCGTGGCGGCTGGTCGAGGCCGACTACCGCGTCGAGGACCTCGGCACGGCAGAGACCCTCTTTGCCCTCGGCAACGGCTATCTCGGCATGCGCGGCAACCCGGAGGAGGGTCGCGACGCGCACACCCACGGCACCTTCATCAACGGCTTCCACGAGACCTGGGACATCAAGCACGCCGAGGAGGCCTACGGTTTCGCCAAGACCGGACAGACGATCGTCAACGCCCCCGACAGCAAGCTGATCAAGCTCTATGTCGACGACGAGCCGCTGCTGATGTCGACCGCCGACCTCCAGGACTACGAGCGCTCGGTCGACTTCCGCGACGGCCAGCTGCGCCGCAGGCTCATCTGGCGCACGCCGTCGGGCAAGCGGGTCTGCGTCACCACCAGCCGGATGATCTCCTTCACCGAGCGCCATCTGGCCCTGATGACCTATGACGTCGAGATGCTCGAGGGCGACGCGCCGATCGTCATCTCCAGCCAGATCCTCAACCGCCAGGACGGCATCGACGAATACCACCAGACCAGCGAGGCGATGGGCGAGGGCTTCGACCCCCGCAAGGCCGCCAAGTTCGCGGGCCGGGTGCTCGAGCCGCAGGGCCACTGGCACAGCGAGCGCGGCCGCATCATCATGGGCTACCGCTGCGCGAAGTCGGGCATGACGCTGGCGGTCGGGGCCGATCACACGATCGAGACCGACAACGAGGTCGAGGAGCTGATCAGCACCGAGGACGACCTCGCCAAAAAGGTCTTCCGCATCCACGCCACAAAGGGCCAGCCGGTCCGCATCACCAAATCGGTGGCCTATCACTCCTCGCGCGGTGTGCCCGCGCGTGAGCTGTTCGACCGGTGCCGGCGCACGCTCGACCGGGTGCGCGAGTCGAGCATCGAGGCCTTCCAGGATGCCCAGCGCGACTGGCTGGAGACCTTCTGGCGCAACGCCGACATCGAGATCCCCGACAACGTGGAGGTGCAGCAGGCCGTGCGCTGGAATCTCTTCCAGCTCGCGCAGGCCTCCGCCCGCAGCGACCAGATGGGCGTCTCGGCCAAGGGGGTGACCGGCTCCGGCTACGAGGGCCACTACTTCTGGGACACCGAGGTCTATGTCCTGCCCTTCCTCGCCTACACAATGCCCTCGGTCGCCCGCAACCTCCTGCGCTTCCGCGCCAACATCCTGCCCAAGGCACGCGAGCGGGCCCGCGAGATGGCCCAGCGCGGGGCGCTCTTCCCCTGGCGCACGATCAACGGCGACGAGGCGTCGGCCTACTACGCCGCTGGCACCGCGCAGTACCACATCGACGCCGACATCGCCTTCGCGGTGATGAAGTACGTCAGGGCCACTGGTGATGAGGACTTCCTGCGCCGCGACGGTGTGGCGATCCTCGTCGAGACCGCGCGCATGTGGGCCGATCTCGGCTTCTGGCGGTTCAACGGGGAGGGCTCCTTCCACATCCACGGCGTCACCGGCCCCGACGAATACACCACGGTCGTCAACAACAACCTCTTCACCAACGTCATGGCCCGCCACAACCTGGAGGGCGCGGTCGAGGCCGTGCGTCACCTAGAGGAGAGCGCGCCCGACGAGTTCGCCCGCATCGCAAGGCGACTCGACCTCGAGCCCGCGGAGGTCGACGAGTGGGAGGCGTGTGCGGAGCACATGTTCGTCCCCTACGACGACACCCTGGGCGTGCACCCCCAGGACGAGCACTTCCTCGAGCGCGAGCTGTGGGACCTGGCCTCGACCCCGCCTGACAAGCGCCCCCTGCTGCTGCACTACCACCCGCTGGTGATCTATCGCTTCCAGGTGCTCAAGCAGGCCGATGTCGTCCTCGCGCTCTTCCTCCAGGGCGACCGCTTCACCGCCGAGGAGAAGAAGGCCGACTTCGACTACTACGACCCGATCACCACGGGCGACTCCACCCTCTCGGCGGTCGTGCAGTCGATCATCGCGTCGGAGGTCGGCTACCCGGAGATGGCGCTGCGCTACTTCCTCTCCGGCCTGTTCGTCGACCTGGCCGATACCCACCACAACACCAGCGACGGCGCCCACATCGCCTCGACCGGCGGGGTGTGGAGCGCGCTCGTCTTCGGTTTCGGCGGCATGCGTGACTACCAGGGCCGGATCACCTTCGACCCGCGGCTGCCGGAGCAGTGGCCATCGTTGGCCTTCCCGATCACGCTGTGCGGCAACCGGATCCGCGTCCACATCGACCAGGACGCGATCACCTTCCGCTCCGAGGGTGAGGCGGCGGTCACCGTGGGTGTGCGTGGCGAGCGGTATGCCGTGGAGCCCGGCGAGGAGGTACGCGTCCCCCTCGATGGGCAGGGCCCGCGCCTGCCGAGCCTGGAGGGCACCATCCCGGTCATCGGCGGCAAGCGGGCCGACGGGACGATCATCACGGCCGGGGTGCCCGACCCCCTTCTCGACGCCGAGGACCAGCTGTTGCCCGGCGGCCCCGACCACCCGCGCGAGACCTAGCCGCCCGCGGCATACCCCCGCCTTGGCAGACTGGCCCCGTGGAGATCATCGAGACCATGCTGCCCGGGGTGGGCATGCGCTATGACCTGCAGACCGCAGCGGGGCGGCCCATCTGTGTCGTCATCCGCCGTGACGGCAAGGTCGACCTCGGGAGCTATGACCTGCGAGACCCCGACCAGCTGGCCGAGACCTATCGACTCGAGGCCGACGAGGTCGCGGCGCTCGCCGACATCCTCGGGGCGCCGCGCATGAGCGAGCGCTTTGCCGACCTCTCGCGCGAGGTGCCCGGTCTGGAGTCGGGTCGCCTGACCATCGCCCGCGGCTCGCGCTATGTCGGCCGCACCCTCGGTGACACGCACGCCCGCACCCGCACCGGCGCGTCGGTCGTGGCGATCGTGCGCGGCGAGGAGGTCGTCACCTCGCCGACGCCGGATGACGGCCTGCACGCCGGCGACGTGGTGGTGGCCATTGGCTCGGCCGAGTCGCTGCGCGCCCTCGACGCCCTGCTGGGCCGCCTGCCCGACTAGCGCGGCGTCCCGTGGACCATCTCGCCATCCTCTTCGTCGAGCTCGGAGCGGTCTTCACCGCCCTGTCCGCGCTTGGCGCCCTCGCGCGCCGGGCTGGTCTCTCGCCCATCCCGCTTTTCCTGGTCGCGGGGCTGGCGTTTGGCGATGGCGGCCTCGTGCCGCTCGGCGAGAGCCAGGGCTTCGTGGAGGTCGGCGCCGAGATCGGCGTCATCCTGCTGCTGCTCACCCTCGGTCTGGAGTTCTCGGCGACCGAGCTGATCGCGAGCCTGCGGCTGCACCGCTCCTCGGGCCTGGTCGACCTCGTCCTCAACGCGCCGCCCGGCTTCGTCGCCGGGCTCCTGCTCGGACTGCCGTGGCAGGGCGCTCTCGCGCTGGCCGGGGTCACCTGGATCTCGTCCTCGGGCATCGTCGCCCGCGTCCTGAGCGACCTCGGCCGCCTCGGCAACCGGGAGACCCCCGGTGTGCTGTCGGTGCTCGTGCTCGAGGACATCGCCATGGCGCTCTATCTGCCTGTGCTCGTCGTGGTCCTCTCCGGCGGCGGCCCGCTGCGGGCGCTCGCCGGCGTGGCGATGGCGCTCTCGGCGGTGCTGCTGGTGCTGCTGGCCGCCCACCGGGCCGGTCACCGCGTCGGCCGCATGCTCACCCACGAGGACGACGAGCAGGTCATGCTCCGGGTCCTGGGGTTGACCCTCCTCGTCGCCGGCCTGGCCCAGGGGGTCGGCGCCTCGGCCGCCGTCGGGGCCTTCCTCGTCGGCATCGCGATCCCGCAGGACCTTGCCGAGCGCGCCCGCGGGATCCTCGCGCCGCTGCGTGACCTGTTCGCGTCCGTCTTCTTCATCGGATTCGGCCTGTCGACCGACCCCGGCGAGGTGCTCCCGGCCCTGCCCGCCGCGCTCGCCCTCGCCTTCGTCACGGCTGTCACCAAGGTCGCCACCGGGTGGTATGCCGCGGGCCGCGCCGGTGTGCGCGCCCGCGGCCGCCTGCGCGCGGGGACAGCCCTGATCGCGCGCGGCGAGTTCAGCATCGTCATCGCCGGGCTGGCCGTCTCCGCCGGGATCGCCGCGATCGGCCCCGTCGCCGCGGCCTATGTGATGGTCCTGGCTGTCCTCGGTCCGGTCCTGACGCGGTTCGTCGAGCCGCTCTATGACCGGCTCGCGCCCGCCGTCCCAGCCGTTGCCAGCCCCGTCACCCAGGAGCCCCGATGAGCCAGCAGCCCACCCTCGAGCAGATCCGTGAGCTGCCGCGCGTCTATGAGCTGACCATCCCGGAGTCATTCACCGATGCCAACGGACACGTCAACATCGCCCGCTATCTCGACATCCACTCCGACGCGGGCTGGGCGCACATGCACCAGTTCGGGCTGGGGGAGGAGCACGCGAAGGAGGGCGGTGCCGGGATGTTCGACGTCGACCACCGGCTGCGCTATCTGCGCGAGATGCACGCCGGCGACCGCATCGCCGTCCATGTCCAGATCGTCGAGCGCACCGACAAGGCGGTGCGCACGCTCCAGTACATCGTCAACGAGACCCGCGAGGAACTGGCCAACACACTCGAGGCGGTCTCGCTCAGCGTCGACCTCGCCACCCGGCGGGTCACCCCGTGGTCGCCCGAGGCCATGGTCGGGCTCGACGAGCGCTTCGCCCTCGACCAGGGCCTGTCCTGGCAGCCCGTGCTCGACCCCGACCTGGACCTGCGCCGCTGAGGGTGTCCGCGGCATACTCGGACATCGGGACCGGCCGACGTGGCGGCCGGCGCGCGACATGCCTGTTGTGGAGGGGCTGGTGAGCACGGAGCGGTGCGAACCGGACGCTTAGGGTGACGCAACCCACGTTTACCCGGCGGTAGGGGTCGCCCTAAGGTCCTGCGTCAGTTGCCAGACTGGACAACGCACGATGAGGTGACGCCCGGCCACCAGCCAGCCGGGCTCGAGCGGAGAGTGTGAGCATGCGCATCGGTGTGCCCGCGGAGTCCAGCGCTGCCGAGCGCCGGGTTGCCGCAACCCCCAAGACCGTCGAACAGCTGAGGAAACTCGGCTACGACGTCGCCATCGAGCGGGGCGCCGGCGAGCGCGCCGCCTTCCCCGACGCGGCCTACGAGGCCGCCGGCGCCGAGATCGTCGACGGCGACACGGCCTGGGGCAGCGACATCGTCCTGAAGATCAACGCGCCGACCGACGAGGAGATCGGCCGCATGCGCGAGGGGACCGCCATGGCCTCACTCCTCTCGCCTGCCATCAACCCCGACCTGGTCGACCGGCTCGCCACGCGCGGCGTCACCGCGCTCGCGATGGACGCCGTGCCGCGCATCTCGCGGGCGCAGGCCCTCGACGTGCTCTCCTCGATGGCCAACCTCGGCGGCTACCGCGCGGTGATCGAGGCGGCCAACGAGTTCGGCTCGCTCTTCACTGGCCAGGTCACCGCCGCCGGCAAGGTTCCGCCCGCCAAGGTCCTCGTCATCGGCGCCGGCGTGGCCGGCCTCGCCGCCATCGGCACGGCCAACAGCCTCGGCGCGATCGTGCGCGCCTTCGACGTGCGCCCCGAGGTCGCCGAGCAGGTCGAGTCGATGGGCGCCGAGTTCCTCAAGGTCGACATGTCCGACCAGGAGGTCTCCAGCGACGGCTACGCCAAGGAGACCTCCGAGGAGTTCAACCAGCGCGTCTCGGCCGTCTATGCGGAGCAGGCCAAGGACGTCGACATCATCATCACGACGGCCCTGATCCCGGGCCGCCCGGCGCCGCGGCTGCTCACCGAGGAGATGGTCGCCTCGATGAAGCCCGGCTCGGTCATCGTCGACATGGCCGCCGGCTCCGGCGGCAATGTCGCCGGCTCCAAGGCCGACGAGAAGGTCGTCACCCCCAACGGCGTCACGATCCTCGGCTACACCGACCTCCCGGGTCGGCTGCCCACGCAGGCCAGCCAACTCTTCGGCACCAACCAGGTCAACATGCTCAAGCTGATGACCCCCGACAAGGACGGCCAGCTCGTCCTCGACATGGAGGACCCGGTCCAGCGCGGCATGACCGTCTCCCAGGGCGGCGAGGTGATGTGGCCGCCGCCCAAGGTCCAGGTCTCGGCCGCCCAGCCGGCCCCGGAGGCCGCCCCGGCCCCCGAGCCCAAGCCCGCCAAGGAGCCGATGAGCTCGGGCACCAAGCTGGCCCTGCTCGGCGTCGCCGCGCTCGCCTTCCTCGCCATCGCGGCATTCTCGCCCGAGCCCTTCCTCGGGCACTTCATGGTCTTCATGCTCTCGGTCGTCATCGGCTTCTATGTCATCGGCAATGTGCACCACGCGCTGCACACCCCGCTGATGTCGGTCACCAACGCGATCAGCGGCATCATCGTCGTCGGCGCGCTCCTCCAGGTCGGCCACGAGGGCAAGCTCTGGGTCAGCGTGCTGGCCTTCCTCGGCATCCTCGTCGCGAGCATCAACGTCTTCGGTGGCTTCACCGTCACCGGTCGAATGCTCGAGATGTTCAAGCGAGAGGACACCCCCCGATGACCATGTCGCTCACCCTCCTCCAGGGCACCTACATCGTCGCGGGGCTGCTGTTCATCCTCGCCCTCGCAGGCCTGTCCAAGCACGAGAGCGCCAAGGCCGGCAACCGCTACGGCATCATCGGCATGGCCATCGCCCTCGTCGTCACCGTGCTCGCCGCGGTCGGCGGCATCAACGGCGTCGGCACCGCCAACGACCGCGAGGGCACCGGCGTCCTCGGCCTCGGCCTGATCCTCGCCGCGATGGCCATCGGCGCCGTCATCGGCATCGCCCGCGCCAAGCGCGTCGAGATGACCGGCATGCCCGAGCTCATCGCCCTCCTGCACAGCTTCGTCGGCCTGGCCGCTGTCCTCGTCGGCTGGAACTCCTCCTACGAGAAGGGCATCGCCCACCCCGCGATCCACGACGCGGAGGTCTTCATCGGCGTCTTCATCGGTGCCGTGACCCTCACCGGCTCGATCGTCGCCTATCTCAAGCTGTCGGCCAAGATGAAGAGCGCCCCGATGATGCTGCCCGGCCGGCATGTCATCAACCTCGGCATCATCGTCGCCTTCTTCGTGCTCACCGCCGTGTATGTGCTGATGCCCCACGAGCAGGAGTTCACCCGTCAGCTGCTGCTCGGCGTGATGACGCTGCTGGCGCTCTTCCTCGGCTGGCACCTGGTCGCCTCGATCGGCGGCGGCGACATGCCGGTCGTGGTCTCGATGCTCAACAGCTACTCCGGCTGGGCCGCGGCCGCCGCGGGCTTCCTGCTCAACAACGACCTGCTCATCATCACCGGCGCGCTCGTCGGCTCCTCGGGTGCCTACCTGTCCTACATCATGTGCAAGGCCATGAACCGCTCGTTCCTCTCGGTCATCGCCGGAGGGTTCGGCTCCGACGGCGGCGTCGTGGGCGAGGCCAAGGACTATGGCGAGCACCGCGAGATCCAGGCCGACGGCGCGGCCGAGCTGCTGCGCGACGCCTCATCGGTGATCATCACGCCCGGCTATGGGATGGCCACGGCGCAGGCGCAGTATGCCGTCGCCGACCTCACCTCGAAGCTGCGCGCCAAGGGTGTCAACGTCCGCTTCGGCATCCACCCGGTCGCCGGTCGCCTGCCCGGCCACATGAACGTCCTGCTCGCCGAGGCCAAGGTCCCCTATGACATCGTCCTCGAGATGGACGAGATCAACGACGACTTCGCCGACACCGACGTCGTCCTGGTCATCGGGGCCAATGACACCGTCAACCCGGCTGCCAACGAGGACCCGTCATCGCCGATCGCCGGCATGCCGGTGCTCGAGGTCTGGAACGCCCGCGACGTCATCGTCTTCAAGCGCTCGATGGCGACCGGCTATGCGGGAGTGCAGAACCCGCTCTTCTTCCGCGAGAACACCCAGATGCTCTTCGGCGACGCCAAGGAGCGGGTGGAGGACATCATCCGCGCCCTCTGACCGCGTTCCGGGCCGTCGCACTCGCCGTCTCCTCTTTCTGGGAGGCGGCGAGTGTCGCTGTCTGTGCCCCGGTCACGGGGGGCTATGCCGAGGGTCAGGAGGTGGGCTAACCCCCGTGTGCTCATGACGTCGCGCCCCTAGCGTTGTGGTGCAGGAGTTGAGCAACCAGCCCGCACACACCAAGGGGAGAACGACATGTTCCGCACACAGGCACGCCACGCGGCTGCCACTGGCGAGGGGACCGGAGGCGCGAGGGGTGCCACGGCGGGCGGCGGCGGGGGAGCGGCCGGCGACGGCACGCCGTCCCGGGCTCCCGCGGCATACCTCTCGGGGGTCACCAAGACCTATGGGCTCGGCGAGACGACCGTCCAGGCCCTCGACGATGTCAGCGTGGAGTTCGCGGCCGGGGAGTTCACCGCGGTCATGGGCCCCTCGGGCTCCGGCAAGTCGACGCTGATGCACTGCGCCGCCGGGCTCGACACCGTGGACTCGGGCGGGGTGTGGATCGGCGAGACCGACATCACCCGGCTCAAGGACAACGACCTGACCGAGCTGCGCCGCGACCGCGTCGGCTTCGTCTTCCAGTCCTTCAACCTCGTGACCACCCTGTCGGCCCGCGAGAACATCCTGCTGCCCCTGGACATCGCCGGCCGCAGACCCGACCCGCAGTGGTTCGAGTCGGTCGTGCAGGCGACGGGCCTGGCCGACCGGCTGGGGCACCGCCCTGCACAGCTCTCCGGCGGCCAGCAGCAGCGGGTCGCCTGCGCCCGGGCCATGGTCAGCCGGCCCGAGATCATCTTCGCCGACGAGCCCACCGGCAATCTCGACTCCCTTTCTGGCGCAGAGGTGCTCGGCTTCCTGCGCGAGAGCGTCGACCAGCGCGGCCAGACGATCGTCATGGTCACCCACGACCCGAGCGCGGCCGGTCGCACCGACCGGGTGCTCTTCCTGGCCGACGGGCGCATCGTCGATGAGATGCGGGAGCCGACCGCCGAGCGCGTGCTCGAGCGGATGAAGGCATTCGAGGGCTGAGTCAGATGCTCAAGGCCTCCTGGAAGTCGTTCCTGGCGCGCAAGCTGCGCCTGTTCATGAGCGCCATCGCGATCGTGCTCGGCGTCGGCTTCGTCGCCGGGTCGCTCATCTTCACCGACGGCCTCTCCCGCACCTTCACCGGGATCTCCGAGGGCGGCGTCGGCGATGTCCACGTGCGTCCCGCCGGGGCCAGCGGAGGCGAGGACTCCCTCGTGTCGGCGACGGTGCCCGGGTCCCTGCTCTCCCAGGTCAGGGGCCTCAAGGGCGTCGCGCAGGCCGACGGCAATGTGATGGACTTCGCCACCTTCGTCATCGGTGAGAACGGCAAACCCATTGGGGGACAAGGCCCTCCCGGGATCGCCGTCAACTACTCCGACGCCCCGTCGATGACCGGCCAGCGCATCTTCCGGCTGGTCGACGGCCGGGTGCCGACCAAGGCGGGCGAGGTCATGCTCGACACCAACACCGCGCGCCGGGCCGGCTACAGCATCGGCGAGACGGTGCCCTTCGTCGTCAGCGTCGGCGACCAGCCGCGGCAGAGCGGCACCCTGGTCGGCACGATGGAGTTCGGCCAGGGCGGGATGGCCGGCGCGAGCCTGGTCGTGCTCGACACCGCCTCGGCCCAGCGGATCTTCCACGGCGGCAAGGACGTCTACAACGACCTCCAGCTGACCGCGGCCGACGGTGTCTCCGCCGACGAGCTGCGCGCCACCGTCGCCGCCGCCCTCCCCAGCGGCTACGAGGCCGTCACCGGGGCCAAGGTCGCCGACGAGACCAAGGGCGAGTTCGAGACGATGCTCAGCTTCATCAACACCTTCCTGCTCGTCTTCGGCGGGGTCTCGCTCTTTGTCGGGTCCTTCCTGATCATCAACACCTTCTCGATCCTGGTCGCCCAGCGCTCCCGTGAGCTGGCCATGTTCCGGGCGATCGGCGCCAAGCGAGGCCAGGTCACCCGCTCGGTCCTGCTCGAGGCGCTCGTCGTCGGCCTCATCGGCGCCACGCTCGGCACCTTCTTCGGGCTCGTGCTCGCCCAGGGCATCAAGGTGCTCTTCAAGAGCTTTGGCCTCGACATGTCCGGCACGCCCCTCACCCTCTCCCTGCGCACCGCGCTGATCGCGTACGCCGTGGGCATCATCGTGACGCTCATCGCGGCATACCTCCCGGCCCGGAGGGCTGGTCAGGTGGCGCCCGTCGCCGCCATGCGCGACGACGTCGCGATGGCCGAAGGGTCCCTGCACGGGCGCGTCGTCGTCGGTGCCGTGGTCATGGCGCTCGGTGCGCTCGGCATGGGCCTGGGCCTGTTCACCGACGTGGGGGAGCGCATGTGGCTGATCGGGGCCGGCATCTTCGGGCTGGTGCTCGGCACCGCGATGACCAGCCCGGTCGTGGGGCGCCCCTTCCTCGCGGTCCTCGGCGCGGCATACCGCCGGATGTTCGGGTCGGTGGGGCACATGGCCGCCGAGAACTCCGTGCGCAACCCGCGCCGCACCGCGGCGACCGCCTCGGCGCTGATGATCGGCACCACCCTGGTGGCGATGATGGCGGTCATCGGAGCCTCGACGACCACCAGCCTCGACAAGCAGATCAAGGAGCAGTTCGCGGCCGACTACCTGGTCGGCAACCTCGTCGGGACCGGCTTCTCGCCGGCCATCACCCAGCAGATCGCCGCGGTCGACGGTGTCGACGTCGTCTCCCCGCTGCGCTTCGCACCGGTGCAGATCGAGGGCAAGCGCGACTATGTCACGGCCATCGACCCGGCCACCTTCGGCAGGGTGACGCCGGTGACCATGGTCGAGGGCCGGCTCACCGACCTCGGCACAGACGAGATCCTGGTGCCCGACACCAAGCGGTCGATGGCCAAGGTCGGGGCCACTGTGCCGGTGACCTTCGGGTCCAAGCAGATCCAGGCCAAGGTCGCGGGGGTCTATGAGGAGAACCCGTCTTTGAGCGGATATCTCTTCTCCACCAAGACATTCGACGCCGCCGGACTGGTCCCGCTGGACAACCGGGTCTTCATCGTGGCCGACGAGGGCGCCGACACCGCCGCGCTCAAGGCCGGCGTCGAGAAGGTCCTGGAGCCGCTGCCGACCGTCACGATCAAGGACCAGGCCGACTTCGCCGAGCAGCAGCGCGGCCAGATCGACCAGATGCTCTACATGATCTATGCGCTCCTCGGCCTGGCCGTCATCATCGCCGTGCTCGGCATCATCAACACCCTTGCCCTGTCGGTCATCGAGCGCACCCGCGAGATCGGGCTGCTGCGGGCGGTGGGCCTCAAGCGGCGCCAGCTCTCGCAGATGATCCGGCTGGAGTCGGTCGCGATCGCCCTCCTCGGGGCCGTGCTCGGGCTGGGTCTCGGGGTCGCGTGCGGCATCGCGGTGCAGCGGGCGATGGTCGACGAGGGCATCACCGAGCTGGCCATCCCCTGGCTGGGCATCATCGGCGCGGTGGTGCTGGCGGCCGTCGTCGGGGTGCTGGCCGCGGTGTGGCCGGCCCGCCGCGGCGCGCGGCTCGATGTGCTGGAGGCGATCCAGACCGCATAGACCGGTGCGCCCGCGGGAGGTCAGGGGCCCGTGGGCGCACCCCGCGCGGACAGGGGCGTCCGCGCTGGCGTGGGCAGGGGACCCACGCCGACCGGGAGGTATGCCGCGGGCCGCACGGCTCGCGGCATACCTGTCTCTCGCCCGCGCTTTCGCCCATTTGGGCAGAAACGCGACGTCGCGGCGGGTGCGTTTTAGCCCAAATGGGCACGATCGCCCCGTGGGCCTGCCCCGAGCGCTTTAGCCCACGTGGGCACGATCGCCCCGTGGGCCTGCCCCGAGCGCTTTAGCCCACGTGGGCACGATCGCCCCGTGGGCCTGCCCTCCGAGGCGGGGCCCTGCGTCAGTCGGCCACGCACTCCGGCGGCAGGTCGAACCAGCGCAGGTGCTCGAAGTCGGCACTGACGCAGCCGGTCAGCCCGGCATCGAGCGAGGGGGGTGTCGCCTCGCGCATGACCCGCTCGCCCTCTGCCAGATAGCCGGCAAGGACGGACTCGGGGGCTGTCGTCTGATGCCGGGGATAGGCCATCTCGCCTGTGTCATAACGGATCTCGGCCAGTCGCAGCGGCGGCTCACCGGTGCCGCGACGGTGCACCCACAGGCCCCGGTCGACATCAAAGCGGTAGTCGCCGAGCAGCCGCCAGCCCTCGCGCGCGACGAGCCGGACGGCCTCGACGATGTAGTCGGCGACGGCTGGGGAGATGAAGTAGTTGAAGTTGATCCGCACCCAGCCGGGCTTGATGCCCTCGCAGCCGCCGGAGATCTCGCGCTCGAACTCGTGGGAGGTCTCGAGGTCGATGCCGAGCAGCCGGTGGCCATAGGGGCCGGCGCACGCGCAGCCGCCGCGGGCCTGGATGCCGAAGAGGTCGTTGAGGAGGGAGACGACGTAGTTGTGATGCAGCATCCGCCCGCTGGGGGAGCGGACGACGAAGGAGACGATCGAGAGCCGTTCTGCCGCAACGTTGCCCAGCACCTCGATGGTCGGCTCGGCAAGCCAGGCCTCCATGGCGCGCCGCAGATAGTGGTCCTCGTGGGCGCGGATCGTCTCGACCCCGACGGCCTGCTTGAGCTGGAAGACAAGACCGGCGCGGATGGACTCGACGATCGCGGGTGTGCCGCCCTCCTCGCGCGCCTCGGGGTCCTCGAGATAGTGGTGCTCCTCGCTGTTGACATAGGAGACGGTGCCGCCGCCGGGCACGTCGGGCACCGCGTTGGTGAGCAGCTCGCGGCGCACGACGAGCACGCCGGGCGTCGATGGCCCGCCGACGAACTTGTGCGGCGAGAGGAAGATCGCGTCCTTGGCCGTCGCGGGGTCGGTGCCGTCGCCCTGCATCTCGATCTCGACATAGGGCCCGGCCGCGGCGAAGTCCCAGAAGGCGAGCGCACCGTGCTCGTGCAGCAGGCGGGTGATGCCGTGGGTGTCCGAGACGATGCCGGTGACATTGGAGGCGGCGGAGAAGGAGCCGATCCTGAGGGGCCGCGCGGCATACTCCTCCAGCAGCTCGCGCAGCCGCGCCTGGTCGATGTGGCCGTCGAGGTCCTGTGGCACCTGCACGACATCGGCGATCGACTCGCGCCACGGGAGCTCGTTGGAGTGGTGCTCATAGGGGCCGATGAAGACGACCGGGCGCTGGTCCGCGGGGATGCGCCCCGAGAGCCCGTATGCCGCGTCCAGCCCCGCGGGCAGGCGCAGCTCGAGGATGCCGACGAGTTTGGCGATCGCGCCGGTGCAGCCCGACCCGGCAAAGATGACGGCGGTCGACCCGTCGCCGCCCACACACTCCTTGATGATCGCCCGGGCCTCCTCGCGCAGCCGCGTCGTCTGAAGCCCCGTGCCGGAGGACTCGGTGTGGGTGTTGGCATAGCGCGGCAGCACCTCGGCACGCAGGTAGTCCTCGAGGAAGGCCAGGGACCGCCCGGACGCGGTGTAGTCGGCATAGGTCACCCGCCGCGCGCCGTAGGGGCCCGTCATCACCTGGTCGTCGCCGATGATCGACTCACGGATCGTGTGCAGCAGCGCGGACTCGGGTGGCGGCGTGGCGGTGGTCACCCCGCCGAGTCTAGGCACAGTGCCCCAGGGGGTATGCCGCCGCGGCGACGTGACCGGCGGGACCCGCAGTGGGCCCGATCGCTGTCGTCATGGCAGCAGCAACCGGTCCCAAAGCACGGCGGAGTCCTGCGGTGGCGCCGTCAGCGGGCGAACCAGTGCACGGCCTTGCTGGCGAACTCGGTCTCGACCATGACGGCGATGGTGCGGCCCTCGTCGGCGCCGATCTCCGCGCGGGAGGCGCTCCAGGCGAGCCGGCCCAGGCGCTTGGCGTGGCCGAGGGCCTCGGCGGGGCCGGCGGCGAGGCGGGTGGCCAGCTCACGCGCGGCGTCGGTGGCCTCGGCGTCGGGGGCGACCTGGGTGACCAGCCCCCACTCGAGCGCCTCGGCGGCCGTGAGCGCGCGACCGGTGAGCACCAGGTCCATCGCGCGCACGGAGCCGACCGCGCGGGGGAGCAGATAGGACAGGCCGCAGTCGGGGGTGAGGCCGGTCCCGGCGTATGCCGTGACGAACTTGGTCGACTCCGCCGCCACGATCACGTCGCAGCTGAGCATGACGGCCAGGCCGGCGCCGGCGACCGCGCCCTGGACGGCGGTGACGACGGGCTTGGGGGTCGCGGCGAGCTCCTGGAGCGCCCCGTCGAGGACGTCGGCGAGCTCCTGGAGATAGGCGCCGGGGGAGTCCGACGAGGCCATCGAGGCGACGTCGCCGCCCGCGCAGTAGCGCTTGCCGGCGCCCGTCACCAGGATCGCCCGCACGGCGTCGTCATCGCGCACCTGCCGGACGACCTCGAGCAGCCGCTGGGCGGTGGGCAGGTCGAAGGCATTGGCCGCATCCGGCCGGTTGAGCTCGATGTGGGCGAGGCCGGCGTCGGTGCTGAGCGTGACGAGATCGGACATGACGGGCTTCCTCCGGGCGACGGCGACGGGACCGCACCTTGTCTATCACCGGCGCCGCGTCGCGGGGGAGGGCTCGCCCCCAGCCGTGACCGACGCAACGGTCGGCCAGTCGCGAGCGCGCAGAGTCTGCGGGCACACCAGAGTCTGTGAACTCAAACAAAAGACCGCAGGCACCCGGTGGTGTCCTGCGGTCTTGACTGTGGCCAGGGGCGGGGTCGAACCGCCGACCTTCCGATTTTCAGTCGGACGCTCGTACCAACTGAGCTACCTGGCCGTGCCGTTTCCGGCGTCGGTGAACTATACCCGACGGCCGCGCCGATCTCCCAAACGGTTGCGCCGCAGGGGCGCCCGCGGCATACCGATGTGTGGGCCTTACCGGGGACAAAGCGCAAGGCCCGCTCCGTGAGGGAGCGGGCCTTGCGTCTCGAGCGACCCCGACCGGGCTCGAACCGGCGACCTCCGCCGTGACAGGGCGGCGCGCTAACCAACTGCGCTACGGGGCCTTGGTGGTGCTGGTCCTGCGCATCCCCAACGGGATTCGAACCCGTGCTACCGCCGTGAAAGGGCGGGGTCCTAGGCCGCTAGACGATGGGGACCTAAGTCTTTCGACCAGATCCCCTCGCTGGCGAGCCAGGCTCGGATCCGTCGAGGACTCGGGAAAGCATACGGTCTGGTCCGGCCAAACTCCAAAACGGGGGTCCCGGCCCCGCCCACCCCTGCCGGGCGGGGCCGGAAGTCGCAGGTCAGACGCCCCCGAGCGCCTGCCGGAAGGCGGCGCGCAGCAGGTCGACCGCGGCCCCCTCGCTCATCCCCGAGGCGACCGCCTCCGAGGCGTATGCCGCGGCCGCGCGCCCCAGCGCCGGGGCGGCCTGGGCGGCCCCCTCGGCCACGACGGTGCCGGTGCGGCGACGGGTCTCGACCAGGCCGTCGGCCTCCAGCTCGCGGTAGGCGCGGGCGACGGTGTTGACCGCCAGGCCCAGGTCACCGGCCAGGGCCCGCACGGTCGGCAGCCGCTCCCCGGAGGCCAGAGCTCCTGTCTGGATCAGCCCGGCCACCTGCGTGCGGATCTGCTCATAGGGAGGCTCCGCCGCGCTGAGGTCGACGGTGATCTGCGCGTCGCTCATCGCGGCGCCGCCGAGGTGTGGGCCCGCCGCGAGGCCGCGAGAGCCCGTCGCTCGATCTCCGACAGCGGAGCGCCGGTGGCGCCGATGTCGGCGGCCCGTCGCATGGACACGGTCACGGCCGCCACGACGAGGACGAGGCACAGCCCCACCAGTGCGAAGCCGAGCCACTGCACCCAGTCGCCGGGGGAGCGGGGGGCCAGCTCGGAGACCATGCGCAACCGCTGGGTGGCTGCCCCGATGGCCCAGCCGGCGGGCCCGGCCAGCAGCGCGGCGCTGGCGAGCCAGGCGGCCGCGGTGGGCCGCAGGGCGCGCTCCAGGGAGACCCTGCGCAGCTCGGCGTCGTCGGCCGGGTCGAGGTCAGGGCGGACGGGGCGCGCCTCGACGCAGCGCGCGGTCCACCAGGCCAGCACGCCCAGCGACAGGCACCCGAGCAGTGTCGGCAGCGTCACCGACCAGCCGGGATAGCCCTCGGCCGCCCCGGTCGCGCCCGCATAGTGGCGGACAAAGCGCGTCCCGTCACCGGTCGCGCCACACCCGAGAGCGAGCACAGTGACCAGCACGGCGCCGGCCGCCAGCGCGATCCGCAGACCGGAGGGGATGGGGGCGGGCCGGCGGTGCAGGGAGGCCGAGCGCCGCGGCCCGCCATGCCTGGTCCAGCTCAGCTCGGTCAGTGCGACGGAGGCCACGGCGACCGACGCCAGGAGCGGGACGAGCACCACGACCTGGGCCTTGGTCTCCCAGTCGGTGAGCAGGGACAGCCCATAGAGCACGGCGATCGCGGCCGTGAGTGTCGTGACGAGACCCCGGAGAGAGGCCGCGATCCGGATGCCCGCAGACCACGGCCGCAGGACCCTGCTCAGGGCCACGGCGATCAGGCCGCAGAGGAGCGGAAACGCCATGGAGACAACGAGACTGGTGGACATGGCTGCCTCCCTCAGGCGGTGGCGGATGCGGATGCAGGGGCCTCGGCCGCTGCGGCCGGGGCGGGTCGGGGCAGGCGCCAGAGCAGTGCCGCGAGGCCGAGCACGGCGAGCACGAGGGCCAGGCCGATCAGGCCGGCGCCGACGGGCGCGAGCCACGGCCGGTCGGGCAGCGTGCCGCCCGGGTTCTGCTCGGCCATGCGCACGAGGTCGAGCGTGAGGCCGCGCAGTGCCTTGCCGACGAGCAGGGTGAGCGGGGCGGCCGTGAGGAGCGTGCCGGAGGCGACGGCGCGCAGGGTCCTCGTCATCGAGGCTGCCCGCAGCGCAGCGTCCACTGCCGGGTCGGCACCCGGCTGTGCCGGTCGCGACTCGATGACGCGAGCCGCCAGCCACGCCCCGGCGAGCAGCAGCAGGAGTGCGAGGAGGATCGGCAGCCCGTAGTGCCACCCGGGATAGGGGCTCGTGCCGGCCGAGCTCATCGGCGTGCGGATGGTCAGCGACCGGCCGTCGGCGTCGGCGGTGAGGCCCCCGACGACCACGAGGGCACCGGTGAGGGCAGTCCCCAGGCCGGCGAGCCGCCACAGCGCACGCGGCGGCCGGACGGCCCGCGACCCCAGCCGGGCGGATCGCACGGACCCCTGCTGGTGCGGCCAGGTGAGGTCGACGGCGGCCACGGCCGCGACGGCGACCAGCGCCGCGAGGAGCGGTGCGACGGCCAGGCCGCGGTCGCCGCCCCACGCGACCGTCGCGACCAGGCCGAGGGCGAGCAGGCTCGGCGTCGCGACGCTGAGCACCAGCGCGCGGGCGCCCGCTCCCCGGGGTGCGCCCTCGCGCCGGAGGAGGCCCACGGCATACGCCAGTCCGGCGACCGTGAGACCGAGCGCGACGAGCGCGATGACGACGACGATGAGCGAGCCGCTCATGGCGACCTCCTGACCCCTGCACCGAGACCCATTGTCTCAATGACTTAAGTCAATAAGACAATGGGTCGGTATGCCGTGTCAAGCGGTCGGTGCCACGCGGCTCAGTCAGAGGCCCTCGCCCACTCGAGCAGCCGGTCGACGGGCCAGGTCGTGATGATCCGCTCCAGAGGCACGTCGAGGCGCTCGGCGCGCTCGCAGCCATAGGCCTTCATCTCCAGCTGGCCGGGCGCATGGGCGTCGGAGTCGATGGCAAACAGGCAGCCGATCTCGAGCGCCAGCTCGATCAGCTCATCGGGCGGGTCGCACCTCTCGGGTCGCGAGTTGATCTCCACCGCAACGTCATTGGCCTTGCACGCCTCAAAGACGGCGCGTGCGTCGAACTGGCTCTGGGGGCGCGTGCCCCGACCTCCGGTGACGAGCCGGCCGGTGCAGTGCCCGAGCACGTTGACCCGCGGGTCCGAGACGGCCGCGACCATGCGCCTGGTCATCGCCGCCGACTCCATCTTGAGCTTGGAATGCACTGAGGCAGTGACGAACTCGAGCCGCCCGAGCATCTCGTCGGTCTGGTCGAGCGACCCGTCGTCGAGGATGTCGACCTCGATGCCCTTGACGAGCCGGAAGGAGTCGCCGAGCGAGGCGTTGATCGCGTCGATCATCGTCAGCTGCTTGGCCAGCCGCTCCGGGGAGAGGCCGCGGGCGACCTTGAGGCGGGGTGAGTGGTCGGTCAGGACGAGGTACTCGTGGCCCAGTTCGACTGCGGTCAGGACCATCTCGTCGATCGGCGAGCCGCCGTCAGACCAGTCGGAGTGGCTGTGACAGTCGCCCCTGAGGGCGGCGAAGTAGTCCTCGCCACCGGTGACGAGCGGCCCACCCTCCTTGCGCTGCAACGAGTTCAGATAGGAGGGCAGCTCGCCGGACAGGGCCTCGGTGATGACGCCGGCCGTGGACTTGCCGATGCCCGGCAGGTCCTCCAGCGATCCCGTCTCGGCGCGCGAGGACAGCTCGTCGGGATCGAGCGCGCGCACGGCGAGCACGGCCTTGCGGAACGCCTCCACCCGATAACTGCCGGCGCGCGAGCGCTCGAGCAGGAAGGCGATGCGTCGCAGCGCCTCGTCGGGTGCGACCGGTGCCTCGAGCGGCACCATGGCTGCGACCACCGGCTACCAGCTGCCCTCGTCGGGGAGGAGCTCGAAGACGGGTGCGCTGCCGGTGTCGTCCAGCAGGATCGCGGCCTGCGACTCACCCACCCTGTCGCGGTATGCCGCGAGCACGCCCTCGCGCTCCTTGGCCGGGACCTCGCGGGCGATGAGGGCGAGGCCGGTGTCCTGGGGGAGGCGGGCGCGCCGGCTCAGCCGCAGTCGGCTGACCCAGGTGCCGGCCTTGCCGGACGCGACGACATAGGTGCGGCCGTCGTGCTCGACCGGCAGCACGGGGACCCGCTGGGTCCCGCCGTCGGAGTCGAGGACGTCGAGCTGGACGCTCCCGCCCAGGCCGGCCTTGTCGGCGAGCGAGGCGAACAGCTCGGTCAGGGTGTCTCGCATACTCATGCGGCACATCCTGACAGAGGCTCAGCCGGACGTCTCGTATCGGATGACCCGGTCGCCCTCGCGCACCACCAGCGCGTGCCCATCGGCCACCAGCGCGGTGAGCGGCCGCGCCGACACCAGTCGGCGGCCGCCGTGCTCGATCACGTGCACCGTGCGGGCGGGGGCGAAGGGGTTGAGCCGCCAGCTCTGGGTGGTGGCCCGGGGCGGCGCTGCCGGTGCGGGCGTGGATGCCGGGCACGGCGCCGGGGCGGACCCGGTCTCGGGGCTGTCCACCGCGGCATACGTCAAGGTCGTGCACTCGCCGGCGGACTCGGCGAGCACGCTCACGCGGCCGTCGGGCAGCGCGACCGCACGCTCGCCCGGCGCCAGCACATAGCGGCCGCTGGCCGGGTCCAGCACCACGACGCCGGTGCCTCGTGGGGCAAGGGCCGCCACCAGGGGGAGCGTGCCGGCAAAGGAGGGCGCCGCCGCACGGTCGCTCGGGTCGGCGATGTCCCAGAGCTGCCGGCCCGCAGTGCCGATCCCGAGCAGCCGGCAGTCACCGCCTGCACGCGGGCAGGCGCGCAGGGCCACGACCGTGCCGTCGCTCGCCAGCGGGGTGATCGTGGTCGGGGCCGTCGGGCGCCAGGTCCACCGGACCGTGCCGGCCAGCGTCGCCAGGTCGAGCCGTCCGGGCGAGACGATCACGAGCGAGTCCGCCGCCAGATAGCGCTCGCCGCCGGTCACCGACCCGAGCCGCACGGAGGCGCCGCTGCGCAGGTCCAGCGCGGCATTCGCCGGTGACACCAGGGCCCGGCCGGCCACGACGGCGCCGTCCAGCGCCTCGGCAGACCACACGCCCTCCAGCCCGTCGGTGCGGGGGGCGAGCGACCACGGCAGCCCGATCGCCAGGGCCGCAGCCGCCGCCGGCACGCCCAGCGTGACCAGGGCACCCCGCCGCGTCCACAGCAGCAGCCCCAGGCCGACGCAGCCGGCCAGCACGCCCACGAGGTATGCCGCGGCGCTGGGCAGGAGGGCCCCCGCCAGTGCCAGCACCAGCCCGACGGCCACCGCCACGCGGCCGAGCCGCACCGGGCCGTCGGAGAGGAAGCGCACCCGACCATGCTGCCAGCCGGAGGAGCCGTGCCGTGCCGGGTCCCAAGCGGCGCCCTGCGTACTAGGCTCGGCCGCATGGCAAAACTCGTACTGACGGCCATCGGCGACGACCGGCGCGGCCTCGTCTCGGCCCTGTCCCAGGCGGTGGCCGACCACGGCGGCAGCTGGCTGGAGGGCCAGATGGCCCGGCTGGGCGGCAAGTTCGCCGGGATCGTGCTCGTCGACCTGCCCGACGACCGGGTCGATGCCCTCCACGAGGCCCTGCGCGCGCTCGGCGAGGAGGGCCTGCTCGAGGTCGGTGTGACGCCCGTCGAGACCGGGCCCGCAGAGCCCGAGGTCACCTCGACCGAGCCGCTCGCCGTGCACCTGCTTGGCCACGACCGCCCCGGCATCGTGCGGGAGGTCTCCGCCGCCATCGCCGGGCTCGGGGCCACCATCGACGAGCTGGCCACCTCCACCCAGGACGCGCCCATGGGCGATGGCGTGCTCTTCGAGGCCGACGCCATCGTCCGGCTGCCCGAGGGTGCCTCGGCGGCCGACCTGCGTGCGGCCCTGGAGGAGATCGCCGCCGAGCTGATGGTCGACCTCGAGGTCGCCGAGCCCGTCTGACAGCGCGGCCGAGGTGACCCGGGCCACGGGCCCGGGCACACGGCATACGGAATCTTTTGTGGTCGCCCGGGAGTTGACTGACCGGCGCACGACAGTCAGCCGGCCACCCCGGTGCGCGCCGCCGCAGCACCCCGACCGAGGAGTGGGATCGAACCAGTGAGCTTCATGGTGAGCACCGAGGCCGACGAGCAGCGACGCGTCGGCCTGCGCCGGATGAAGGCGCTCGCGCTCTCGCTCCTCATCCTGGCCGCCGTCGTCTATCTCGCGACCCTGCGCCTGGACCACAGCGGTGTCTGGGGCTATGTCAACACCGGCGCCGAGGCCGCCATGGTCGGCGCGCTCGCCGACTGGTTCGCCGTGACCGCCCTCTTCCGCTACCCGATGGGGCTGAAGATCCCGCACACCGCAATCGTCCCCACCCGCAAGGACGAGATCGGCCGCAACCTCCAGGACTTCTTCACCGACAACTTCCTCACCGAGGAGATCGCGCGCGAGCGCGTCTCCGCCGCCGACATCGGCCGCCGCGTGGGGACCTGGGTGCGCGAGCCGGAGCACGCCGAGCGCGCCATGGTCGAGGGGGTGCGCATCGCCCGCGCCGGCCTGAGCCGCGTGCGCGACGAGGAGATCCGCGAGTTCGTCGTCGACGGGCTGCTCCCGCGGCTGGCCAACGAGCCGATCTCGCCCATCGCCGGCGACCTGCTCGACGGCATCATCCGCGACGGCGCCCACTCCGGGCTGGTCGACCTCGTCTTCGGCGAGGTGCACGGCTGGCTCGGGGAGAACCCGCGCAAATTCGCTGCCGTGGTGGGGGAGCGCGCCCCCTGGTGGACCCCGCCGTGGGCGGACGAGCGCATCATCAACTGGACCTATCAGCAGGCGCTCCAGTGGGTCTCGGAGATCCGTGACGACGTCTCACACCCGACCCGCCGGGCACTCGACGACCTCCTGCTGCGGGTCGCGGCGGACCTCCAGGGCGACCCCGACGTCCAGGAGCGGGCCGAGGCACTCAAGGCCCGCCTGCTCACCCACCCCCAGATCGGCGACACGGTCGAGTCGCTGTGGCACTCGGTGCGCGCGAGCCTGCTGTCCGCGATGGACGACCGCGACTCGCAGCTGTGGACCCGCGGGCAGGCGATGCTGCAGGAGATCGGCGACAAGCTCCTCACCGATGACGAGCTGCGGCTGCGCCTCGAGGCGCGCCTCGGCGACATCGTCTCCTTCTTCATCAACACCTATGGCCACGAGCTCGCCGGGGTCATCACCCACACCATCGAGCGCTGGGACGGCAAGGAGGCCTCGGAGCGCATCGAGCTGCACGTCGGGCGTGATCTTCAGTTCATCCGCATCAACGGCACGGTCGTGGGCGCCCTCGCGGGCCTGGTTATCCACACGATCAGCCAGCTCATCGGATAATTGTCGGTATGCCGCGAGATCCCTTGCGGCACAAGTGATCTCACGCTGTTTGGCGGCCCGGGGAGGGTGCTGGCGCGCTTTTTCACTGTGGACGAACTTGACCGCTATGTAAGTAGTAAGGCTATGGTCGAGGTCGCGCCGCGGGGGCGGCGTGGATGCGTGCGGGGACGCGTCACACAACCACAGAGGGGGCCGCTTCATGCGGAAACACATACCTTTTCGGCTCATCTGGGCCGCCTTGGCGACACTGCTGCTTGCGCTCGGTGCCGCCGTCGCCGCGCCGCTCGCGGCGCGCGCCGCTGTCATCGACGGTGCCATCACCTCGGTGAGCATCCGCGAGACGAGCAGCGACTACTACGGCTCGATGCACCTCGACATGGCCTGGCAGGTGCCCAACGGCTCCAAGGCCGGTGACACCTTCACCCTGACGCTCCCCGACGAGCTGGCGATCCCCGACGGCTTCGCCTTCCCGATCAAGGACGCGTCGGGCAATGTGATCGCCAACGCGGTCGCCCAGGACGGGGTGGTCACCTTCACGCTGACCGACTACGCCGAGAAGCACAACGGCGTCAAGGGCGCGGCCTGGTTCGACGTCCGCTGGGACACCACGGTGGTCAAGCCCGGCACGACCGAGGAAGTGACCTTCGTCGTGGACGGCAAGACGACCACCGACACGGTCGAGATCGGGCCGATCGGCACCGAACCCGTGGGTGTCGGCAAGTGGCTCGACTATGACTCGACGCCCCCGAGTGAGCACCCCGATGACAACCTGGCCTTCGGTGTCGTCTCCGGCGACTTCTCAGCCGCCGATGTGGGCAAGACCGTCACGCTGACCGACACGCCCGGCGCCGGCCAGGTGCTCGACTGCGCGACGATGACGGCCTCGGAGAAGTTCAAGGCCGATGGCGGCTACCACTTCGTGGCGCCCGTCGACGCGCCCATCTCCTGCACCGAGACCAGCGTCTCGGTCACCTTCACGGTGACCGAGGGCATGGTCGGTCACTATGTGGAGCTGGGCGGCCGCGCCTCCGCGACTGACCCGGCGCAGACGACCTTCACCAACAACGGCACCGTCACCATCGCCGGCGAGACCCAGCCCGTCGAGGCGACGGCCGTCAAGCCGGCTGGCGGCGGCGACGGCGAGGGCACGGTCAACGAGCCGGCCATCGAGATCGTCAAGAAGGACGCTGCGGGCAACGACGCCGACACCGCCGACGCGGCTGTCGACCTGGGTGCCGCTCCCGGCGCCACGGGCCTGGTCTTCACCATCACCAACACCGGCAACGAGCCGCTCAAGGGCATCGAGGTGACCGACAGCTCGACCAACGGCACGGTCACCGAGATTTCCTGTGACTTCTCGCCGCTGGGTGGCCCCGCCGCCGGCACCACGTGGGCCGAGGGCCCCTTCGAGGTGGGCGCGTCTTTCACCTGCACCGCCCAGCTCTCCGGCGTCGCCATCGGCTCGACGCACGTCGACACGGCCACGGTGACCGGCACGAGCGTCTGGTCGGGCACTCCCGTCGAGGACGACAACCCCTACCACGCGACGGTCACGCCGCCGCCCACGACTCCGGCGCCGCAGCCCGAGATCGAGATCGTCAAGAAGGACGCTGCCGGCAATGACGCCGACACCGTCGACACCGCCGTGGACCTGACGGCCCAGGACGGTGGCACCGACCTGGTCTTCACGATCACCAACACCGGCACCGAGGACCTGGCCAAGGTCGAGGTGAGCGACTCCGTCACCGCCGGCTCCGCCACGGTCACCGGCCTCACGTGTGACTTCTCGGCGCTCGGTGGCCCGGCCACCGGCACGACCTGGGCCGAGGGGCCGTTCAAGGTCGGCGACTCCTTCACCTGCACCGCGACGCTTGCGGGCGTCGTCCCGGCAGAGGCCCACACCGATGTCGCCACCGTCACGGGCGTCGGCATCACCTCGGGCACGAGCGTCGATGACGACAACCCCTACAACGCCACGGTGACGACGCCGCCGACGACCACCACGCCGCCGACGACCACCACGCCGCCGGCGACCGGCACCACCCCGCCGAGCACGACCACGACGACGCCGACCTCGGCGCCGACGGGCTCGAGCACGGCGGCCACGGTCGTCCCGCCGGTCGTGACCACGACCTCTGCGGTGCCGCCGGTGGCCGTGGTGGCCCCCGCCCCGGCCCCGCAGCCGCAGCGACTGGCCTACACCGGTGTCGAGGGTGTCGGGACGATGCTGCTCGTCGGCACCGGCCTGCTCGCTGGTGGTCTGACCCTGGTCGGCGTCAGCCGCCGCCGGGGCCGCCAGCACTGAGGCGCCTAGAGCACCACAGCGCAAGACGCATATGCCGCGGGCCGAGGCCCGCGGCATATGCGTCTGTTGTCGTGGTGGTGGCCCCTTGTTGGGGCCGGGCTCACCAGGACTGGTGCAGTGGGCGTCCCTCGGCGAAGCCGGCGGTCGACTGGATGCCGACAGTCGCGCGCTCGTGGAACTCCTCCAGGCTGCGGGCGCCCGCATAGGTGCACGAGGAGCGCAGGCCGGAGATGATCTCGTCGATGACGTCCTCGACGCTGGGGCGCTCGGGGTCGACGTACATCCGCGCGGTCGAGATGCCCTCCTCGAAGAGCGCCTTGCGCGCGCGGTCATAGGCGGAGTCGCCGGCGGTGCGGTTGCGGACGGCGCGGGCCGAGGCCATGCCGAAGGACTCCTTGTATTGCCGACCGCCGGGGTCGGTGAACAGGTCGCCGGGGGACTCCAGCGTGCCGGCGAACCACGAGCCGACCATGACATTGGCGGCGCCGGCGGCCAGGGCGAGCGCGACATCGCGGGGATGGCGCACGCCGCCGTCGGCCCAGACGTGCTTGCCGAGCTCCCTTGCGGCGGTGGCACATTCGAGGACCGCGGAGAACTGCGGGCGACCCACGGCGGTCATCATGCGGGTGGTGCACATCGCGCCCGGCCCGACCCCGACCTTGACGATGTCGGCGCCGGCCTCGATGAGGTCGCGGGTGCCCTCGGCGGTGACGACATTGCCGGCCACGACGGGCACCTGCGGGTCGAGCGCGCGGATGACGCGCAGCGCCTCGAGCATCTTCTCCTGGTGGCCGTGGGCGGTGTCGACGACGAGCAGGTCGGCGCCGGCGTCGACGAGGGCCTGGGCCTTGGCGGCCACGTCGCCGTTGATGCCGACGGCCGCGCCGATGCGCAGGCGGCCCTGGTCGTCGACGGCCGGGCGATAGAGGCCGGCGCGCAGGGCGCCGGAGCGGGTGAGGATGCCCAGGGCGTGGCCCTGGCCGTCGACGACGGGCGCGACCTTGTGGCGCATCTCGGCGAGGGCGTCGAAGGCGGCTGCTGGGTCGATGCCGTCGGGGAGGGTGTCGGGGTGGCGGTGCATGACATCGCGCACCTGGGCGAAGCGGTCGACGTCGACCAGGTCGCGCTCGGTGACGATGCCCAGGGGCTTGCTGCCCTCGACCACGACGGCCGCGCCGTGGGCGCGTTTGCCGAGCAGCACCAGAGCGGCGCCTGCGGTCTCGTGGGACTCGACGGTGATCGGGGTGTCATAGACCAGGTGGCGGCTCTTGACCCAGTCGATGACCTCGGCGACGACCTCGGTCGGGATGTCCTGCGGGATGACGGTCATCGCGCCGCGTCGCGCGGTCGTCTCGGCCATCCGGCGCCCGGCCACCGCCGTCATGTTGGCCACGACCAGCGGGATCGTGCACCCCGAGCCGTCCTGGGTCGTCAGGTCGACATCGAGGCGGCTGGAGACGCTCGAGCGCGACGGCGTCATGAAGACGTCGTCATAGGTCAGGTCGTGCTGCGGGGTCATCCCGCCGAGGAAACGCATCGGGCCAGTCTAGGGAACGGCGCTGGTGGGCCGGTCGGCGTCACGTGGCCTGTCGGGGAGCGGGGTCGACGCCGAGCACTGTGGCCAGCGCGTCGGCGATGTGGACCGCATCCTCCTCGCCCGCGCCCGTCAGGGGGATGGGGTCGATCTGCGCGCTCCATCCCTCGACGGACAGGACCGCGTGGGTGGAGGCCTCAGTGACCTCGACCCAGTAGTCGATGCAGGGCGGTGGCCACTGCTCGCCGTAGGAGGCTCGGATGCCACTGTCGGGATAGCGAGCGAGGAAGGACCCGGCGTCGGTCTCCCAGAGCATGGGCTCGAGCCTGGCAGGTGCTGGGTCTTGGGGCGCCGAGCGTGAGAAGCCTGCGTCGGCTGCGGCGAAGACGGCATCGAGCCGCTCGCACACCGTCGCCATCCAGTTGTCGTCGAACCGCCCGTCCATGCCGATGAACCTACTGCGCCTGTCCTGTCGACCACGTCGGCAGGATCGGCTGACTCACGACCCCGATGGCCCCAGCACGGCGTCCTCGGGCGTCAGTGGTGGGTGCTTGACTCCATCCATGCCTACGCCACCGGGACACCTGAGCGGACTCGTCGAGATCGTGGTGGCCGCACTCGTCCACGAGGGGCGGGTGCTACCGGTCCATCGGCATCCGGGGCGGGAGAACTACCCCGACTGCTGGGACCTGCCGGGGGGCCACGTGGAAGCCGGTGAGACCCTCGAGGCCGCTCTTCGACGTGAGTGCCGCGAAGAGCTCGGCATCGAGATCCACAGGGCGTCGCCCCTCAAACTGGGCTGCTCCAATCCGCGGCTGGCGAAGCACGCCTTCCTTGTCACTGAGTGGAGTGGCGCACCCACCAACAGGGCGCCAGAGGAGCACGACGATCTCGGATGGTTCACCGCGGCCGAGCTTGCCTCCCTCACGATGTCGGACCCTGCGGGCCACAAGGACCTGGGCGACATCCTTGAGCGCGCCAGACCGCCTGGCTGCTGCCTGGTCACCGATACGTCATCGCGGCAAGTCGGGCGAGATTAGCGCTCAGCTCCGCTCATTGGAGGGTGGAGCGAGGTGGGGGAATCTGGGTCGTGCGGGTCCACGACGATCTGCACGTCGTCCTCGTAGATGACTCGGCCAGGGTCCGCGGACTCGACTCTCACGCACGGCAGGCCGTGTGCCTCGAGGATGTCCAGATACGGGGGGACGCGTTCCAGCAGGTGCGTCGCGTCGGCCTTGAACCCCGCCGTCGCCCGTGGGTGAAGGCCCTCGTCGTAGACGTCGGGATCGGTCTCGCAGGGATCGGGGTATGCCGTGTTGAACCAGTCGTTTCCCTCTCGCCAGTCAAGATGTTCGGACGGGGTGAGGTCGCCAGCGCGTCCCAGCAGGTTCGTCAGCCCAAAAACCCCGGTATGCACCCCACGCCTGCCGGGCACGGGCGACTGGAAACGGACGAACACGCTGATCACCTCACCACCGCTCGCTTCTGGCACTTGATCGACACACCGGGCCAAAGACGAACACCATGCAGCAGAAGGGGACGATGCCTACTAACCTGCACGGAACTCATCATCAGCTTCAATCTGTAGCTGGCGGCGCAAGGCCTCGGTCGCCGCGTCGTCAAACCATGTCAACTCGTATACCTGGCCAAGCCACCGGAACTGGCCCGCGTCCCAGTCGTCGATCTCAGCATCAAGGTCCTCAAAAGCGACCCACGTGTCGGTGTGAATCGGCCCGGGTTTGATGCCGCTGCTGTTTGAGTCCGGAAGGATGGACAGCATGCCGAAGAAGATCGATCCCCAGCTGCGCGCGAGGTGCGTGCGGCTGGTCAGGGAGCACCAGCAGGAGTACCCCACCCTGACGGCCGCGGTCACGGCAGTCGCTCGGCAGGAAGGCGTTTCGCGGGAGTCTGTGCGGCGCTGGCTTGCGCAGGCCGAGGTCGATGACGGAACCCGCCCCGGCATCACGAGTGAGGAGTCTGCCGAGGTCAAGCGGTTGAAGGCTGAGAACAAGCGGCTGCGCGAGGACAACGAGATCCTCCGCCGGGCCTCAATTTTCTTCGAGGGGGAGCTCGACCCCCGCAACCGCTGATCTGCGCGTTCATCGACGAGATGAGAGCCGAGGGCTACGCAGTCGAGCCGATCCTTCGCGTCCTGCGCCAGCAGGGCCTTCAGATCGCTGCGCGGACCTACCGGGCCTGGAAGCATCCGGCCCGCATCGCTGAGCGCACCGTCACCGATGCCCTGGTCGAGTACAGAATCCGCGACCTCGCCTGGACGGTCAACCCGGTCACCGGGCAGGTCCAGATGACGCCGGAGGGCCTGTATGGGCGGCGGAAGTGGGTCGCCCTGCTCCGACGTCAGAAAGGCCTCGCCGGCACCTCTCGCGGGGCGGTGGACCGGGCCATGCGGACCTTGGGGTTGGAGGGGGTGCGGCGGGCGAAGAAGTTGCGCACCACCATCCCTGATCCCGACGCCAAACGCGCTGGCGACCTTCTGAACCGCGACTTCACCGCGTCCGCTCCGAACCGGGTGTGGGTCACCGACTTCACCTACGTCCGTACCTGGGCGGGATTCGTCTACGTCGCGTTCGTCGTGGACGTCTTCGCCCAGCGGATCGTGGGCTGGCACGCCTCAACGTCGAAGAAGGTCGACCTGGTCATGACGCCACTGAGGATCGCGCTGTGGCAGCGAGAACGCGACGGAAACCCCGTCTCACCAGGGGATCTGATCCACCACAGCGACGCCGGATCTCAATACACAGCGATTCGGCTGACCGAGCATCTCGCGATCGAGGGCATCACGCCCTCGATCGGGACCGTCGGCGACGCCTACGACAACGCGCTCATGGAGACGATCAACGGCCTGTTCAAAACCGAATGCATCCGCACGACCGTCTTCAATCATGGAGCGTTCCGGACCCTCGCAGACGTCGAGTTCGCAACAGCCGGCTGGGTCGACTGGTACAACAACAGACGCCTCCACGGGACGCTGGGGATGCTCACCCCGATAGAGTTCGAGACGCTCCACTATCAGGCCCTCACCCGAGAGCCCGAACCCGCAAAGTAGCGGCAGAGAACCTGGGCCGATTCAGTTCGGGCTTCGTGTCCTGGCAGCTGTCGGATCACGCACAGCGGCGGTGGCCAGGCCCCGACTGGTGGCGTGTTGTGGGCCCCGTGGGGCTCGAACCCACAACCTACGGATTAAAAGTCCGCAGCTCTGCCAATTGAGCTAGAGGCCCGGTCCGGGCGAGGCCGCCCGGTCCAGCCGCCTAGCGTACTCGGCCACGCGGCATACCCCGACCGGCGTCCGGGGCGGGATAGTGGGGACATGACCGCAGAGGCGAGCTATCGGACTCGGCCGCTCACGGCGGAGACCTGGGACGACTTCGCCGCGCTCGTCGAGGCCAACAACGGTGTCTGGGGCGGGTGCTGGTGTCTCGGTTTCCACCCCGAGGGCGTCAAGACCGGCACGGTGAGCGAGCACCGCGAGGGCAAACGGGCCCACGTCGAGGCGGGCACGGTCCACCAGATCCTCGTCTACGAGGGCGACGACGTCGTCGGCTGGTGCCAGTACGGCGCTCCCGGGGAACTGCCCAACATCAAGAACCCCAAACGCTATGAGCAGGGCAACGACTCGCCGCCCGACTGGCGGATCGGGTGCATCTTCACCGGCAGCAGACACGGCGGCAAGGGCGTCGCCCGCGCCGCCGTCACCGCAGCGCTCGAGGCGATCAAGGCGGCCGGGGGCGGTGTCGTCGAGGCCTATCCGGAGCAGGTGAGCGGTCGTCCGCCCCAGCGCGGCGCCTACTTCCACACGGGCCCGGAGCCCCTCTTCGAGGAGCTGGGCTTCGTGCGCGATCGGCAGATCGCCAAGTGGCGCTGGGTGATGCGCCGGACCGTCTGAGCCGTCTGGCTTGCCCGGCTAACGCAGGGGTATGCCGCCGAGGCCGGCCTCGGCGGCCGTCACCACCGCGCCGCTCGCCGTGAGGTGGACGGCCGCGTCGATCTCGGGGGCGAGCCAGCGGTCGGGGCCGGGCCCCTCGACGCCGGCCTCGCGCAGGGCGACGACGACCGCGCCAGTGGCGGGGGAGGGGCGCAGGGGTGCGCGCAGCTCGAGCCCGCGGGCTGCGGTGAGGACCTCGACCGCGAGCACGCGGGTGAGGCCGTCGACAGAGCGGCGCAGCTTGCGGGCGGCGGACCAGCCCATCGACACGTGGTCCTCCTGCATCGCGCTGGAGGGGATCGAGTCGACGCTGGCGGGGGCCGCGAGGCGCTTGAGCTCGGAGACGATGGCCGCCTGGGTGTACTGCGCGATCATGTGCCCGCTGTCGACACCCGGGTCGTCGGCGAGGAAGGGCGGCAGGCCATGGCTGCGCGCCTTGTCGAGGAAGCGGTCGGTGCGCCGCTCGGAGATGCTCGCCAGATCGGCGGCCACAATGGCCAGGAAGTCGAGCGCATAGGCCACCGGCGCCCCGTGGAAGTTGCCGTTGGACTCCACGCGACCGTCGTGGGTGACGACCGGGTTGTCGACGGCGGAGGCAAGCTCGCGGCCGGCGACGGTCGCGGCATACTCCACCGTGTCGCGCACAGCGCCGGCGACCTGTGGCGAGCAGCGCAGCGAATAGGCGTCCTGCACCCGCGTGCACTCGGCCGGGTCTTGGTGGCTCTGGCGGATCTCGCTGTCTGCCAACAGCGCTCGCAGGTTGGCTGCCGAGACCGCCTGGCCGGGCTGGGGCCTCAGCTCGTGGAGGTCTGAGGCGAAGACGTCGTCGGTGCCGAGCAGACCCTCGACGCTCATGGCCGCCGCGACATCGGCCGTGCGGAGCAGGCCGCGCAGGTCGTGGATCGCGAGGCACAGCATGCCGAGCATGCCGTCCGTGCCGTTGATGAGGGCCAGGCCCTCCTTCTCCCGCAGCACCACGGCCTCGACGCCGGCAGCCGAGAGGGCCTGAGCCGACGGCATCCGCTGCCCCTCGGCGTCGCGCACCTCGCCCTCGCCCATCAGGGCGAGCGCGCAGTGAGCCAGCGGCGCGAGGTCGCCCGAGCATCCCAGCGAGCCGTATTCGTGGACGATCGGGGTGATGCCGGCATTGAGCAGAGCGACATAGGTCTTGAGCACCTCAGGTCGGATCCCAGTGCGCCCGGTCGCGAGGGTGGAGACGCGCAGCAGCATCAGCGCGCGCACCACCTCGCGCTCCACCTCGGCGCCGCTCCCCGCCGCATGGCTGCGCACCAGCGAGCGCTGGAGCTGGGCGCGCATCTCGGTCGGGATGTGCCGGGTGGCCAGGGCGCCGAAGCCAGTCGAGACCCCATAGTGCGGCGTGGGATCCGTTGCGAGAGAGTCGATCACGGCGCGACTGCGCGCGACCTCGGCGAGCGACTCCTGGGAGATCTCCACACGGGCGTCGTGACGCGCGACCGCGACGACGTCCTCGATCGTGAGCGGTCCGATGCCGACCGTGACGGTGGCCTGGGCCTCGGGGGCGGTCGTGGTGGGCGTGGTCATGATGGCCTCCGCTGGGGTGCGACGAGAGTGTGGACGAGTCGGGCCGCCACGCGGGCGGTGCGCGAGTCGATGTCGTGGGCCGGGTTGAGCTCGGCGATGTCGATGAGCGCGACCTTGCCCGATGCGGCGAGGTGCCGGCACAGGGGCAGCAGGGTCTCGAGCGGCACGCCGTATGCCGCGGGTGCGCTCACTCCCGGTGCGACCGCGGCCGGCAGCACGTCAAGGTCGATGCTGAGGTGGACCGCGTCGACTCCGGCGATGAAGACATCGACCTCGGCGAGGATCTCGTCGAGCTGCGCTGGGGCACAGTCGATGTCGAGGCGCCAGGTGGCCCCGAGACGGTCGGCTGTGTCAAAGAGTGTGGCGGTGTTGGACGCCTCGCTGATGCCAACCACGTGATAGCGGAAGTCCGCGCCGCGTGCCTCGTCGGCACGGGCCATCTGGAGGAAGGGGGTGCCAGACGTCGGCTGCTCCGCCTCGCGCAGGTCGAAGTGCGCGTCGAGGTTGAGCACCCCGACGCGGGCGTCCAGGAGCCGGCTCGATGAGGCCCGGCCCAGATAGCTGCCCCACGCCGTCTCGTGGCCGCCGCCGAGCACGACCACGACGCGGTGGGAGTCCAGCAGGCCCGACACGGCGTCGCCGAGCGCGGCCTGCGCTGACTCGAGATCACCGTCGGCCACCTCGACCGTGCCGGCGTCGTGCACCCCGAGCTCGCCGTGCACGGCCAGCGGAGCGAGAGCCGTCCGCACCGCGTCGGGCGCCTGGGCCGCGCCGACGCGACCCTTGTTGCGGCGCACCCCCTCGTCACTGGCGAAGCCGACCAGAGCCACATCCGCGTGCGTGCGGGGGCTGCCCGAGTCAGGGCTGGCGGTCGCGTCGCCGCCCGCCGAGTCCACGCACTGGTGCCAGCGCCGGTGCTCCGGGCCGTCACCATCGATGCGGCCGCTCCACACCTCGGGCGAGGTCGGGCGCAGGGCCGGGTGCGAGACCGCGTGCGGTGCGGGATCTGTCATGCCATCTAGGACAGCGGAGCCCGCCCCTGCCAGACAGCACTGCTCCAGCGATACCGTCTGGGATACCAGACAACAGCCAAGGAGTCGGCATGGCCAAGGTCCCAGCAGCGGACAACACCCTGCGGGTGCTCAGCCATCTCGCGAGCCGTCGAGGCCCGGTCGCCGCGGCCTCCATCGCGTCGGCACTCGGGCTCCCGCGGTCCAGCGTCTATCACCTGCTCACCGTGATGCGGGAGCGCGGCTATGTCGTGCACTACCCCGAGGACGGTCTCTATGGGCTTGGGCTCGCGGCATACGAGCTCTCGGGCGGCTATCTGCGCCAGGCGCCCATCGCCCGTCTCGGCCACCCCCTCATCACGGCACTGGTCGACCGGGTCGGCGAGAACGCCCATCTCGCAACGCTGCACGGCCGCGACGTCATCTATGTCATCGAGGAGCGCGCCCCCGGTCGACCCTCCCTGGTGAGCGACGAGGGAGTGCGGCTGCCGGCTCACCTCACCGCGACCGGCCGGGCCATCCTCGCCGCGCTGCCCCGCCCGCAGGTCCGCGCGCTCTATCCCAACCGCGGCGCCTTCGCGACCTATGGCGCCGGCGGCGCGGAGTGGACCTCCCTGCGGCTCAAGGCCGAACTGGAGCGCACCCGAGCCCGGGGGTATGCCGTGGAGGACGACGAGATCACGCCCGGCCTCTCCTCGGTCGCCGTCGTCGCGCGCGACCACCTCAACCTCCCCGCTGCAGCGGTCGCCGTGACCTTCGAGGGGGAGCGGCGCGATCAGACCTGGCGACGCGAGCAGGTCACCCCCCTGCGTGCCGTCGCGGCCACCCTCTCTGCGCGGCTGCACCCTGCCCGCTCGTGAGATGAGTCTGGGATCCCAGACAAGTCCCGCGTCCGAAGCGCAGACGCCGCGCGCAAAGCCCGCTTCCATGGGAGGTGACAGGCGGGTATGCCGCGAGCACGCGGCATACCCCTCGCCCACCGACCAGCGCGTCAAAGGAGCACCCATGGCACTGCCCGGAGCCCGACCCGTCCGTGCGCCGCGCGGCACCGAGCTGACCGCCAAGAGCTGGCAGACCGAGGCGCCCATGCGGATGCTCATGAACAACCTCGACCCCGAGGTCGCCGAGCGGCCCGACGACCTTGTCGTCTACGGCGGGACGGGGCGTGCGGCGCGCTCGTGGGGGGCCTTCGACGCGATCGTGCGTACCCTCGAGGGGCTCGATCCCGACGAGACGCTGCTGGTGCAGTCGGGCAAGCCTGTGGGTGTCTTCCGCACCCATGAGTGGGCGCCGCGTGTGCTGATCGCCAACTCCAATCTCGTTGGGGACTGGGCAAACTGGCCCGAGTTCCGGCGCCTCGAGGCCGAGGGCCTGATGATGTATGGGCAGATGACCGCCGGCTCGTGGATCTATATCGCGACCCAGGGCATCCTCCAGGGGACCTATGAGACCTTCCACGCGCTTGCGCGTAAACTGCACGAGGACGGCCGGGCACCCGAGGCGACCCTCGCCGGCACGCTGACCATCACCGGCGGGTGCGGCGGCATGGGTGGCGCGCAGCCGCTCGCCGTGACGATCAACGGCGGCACCTGCCTCATCGTCGACGTCGATGAGCACCGGCTCGAGCGCAGACTCGGCAAGCGCTATCTCGACCAGGTCGCGCCCGACCTCGACAGCGCGCTGGAGTGGCTAGGCAAGGCCAAGGACGAGCGGCGGCCTCTGTCGGTGGGCCTGGTCGGCAATGCCGCCGAGGTCTTCCCCGAGATGCTGCGCCGCCACCGCGCCGGCGAGGTGCACGTCGACATCGTCACCGACCAGACCAGCGCCCACGACCCGCTGTCCTATCTGCCCGTCGAGTTCACGATGGAGGAGTGGGAGGCCGAGGCCAAGGCCGACCCGGACGGCTTCACCAAGAAGGCCCGCGAGTCGATGGCCGCGCAGGTCCAGGCGATGGTCGAGTTCCAGGACGAGGGCGCCGAGGTCTTCGACTACGGCAACTCGATCCGCGACGAGGCCCGGCACGCCGGCTACACAAGGGCTTTCGAGTTCCCCGGCTTCGTCCCGGCATACATCCGCCCGCTGTTCTGCGAGGGGATGGGGCCCTTCCGCTGGGTCGCGCTCTCGGGTGACCCCGAGGACATCCGTGTCACCGACGAGGCGATCAAGCAGCTCTTCCCCGACAACGACCATCTGCACCGGTGGATCGACGCGGCGGCCGAACACGTCGAGTTCGAGGGCCTGCCCGCCCGCATCTGCTGGCTCGGCTATGGCGAGCGTCACCGGGCCGGGGTGCTCTTCAACCAGCTCGTGCGCGACGGCAAGGTCAAGGCGCCCATCGTCATCGGCCGCGACCACCTCGACGCGGGCTCGGTCGCCTCGCCCTATCGCGAGACCGAGGGCATGCAGGACGGCTCCGACGCGATCGCCGACTGGCCCCTGCTCAACGCCCTGACCGCCACGTCGTCGGGCGCGACCTGGGTCTCGATCCACCACGGCGGCGGCGTCGGCATCGGCCGCTCGATCCACGCCGGCCAGGTCGGGGTCGCCGACGGCACCGACCTCGCCGAGCAGAAGCTCACCCGCCTGCTCACCAACGACCCGGGCATGGGCGTCATCCGCCACGTCGACGCCGGCTACGAGCGCGCCGCCGAGGTCGCCCGCGAGCGCGGCGTGCGCGTCCCGATGACGGAAGGCTGATGGAGGTGGCGCCCGGGCAGGCCGGTGCGGCCGGGGGAGGCGGCGCGTCGGAGCTGATCACGGGCATCGGCGAGCTGCGCACCTGCGACCCGCTCGAGGAGGGCCGTGTCCTGCGCGATGCGGCAGTGGTCATCGAGGGAGGGCGGATCGCCTGGCTCGGCGCCGCCGCCTCCGCTCCGGATGCCGACACCTGCACCGACCTGGGTGGCCGCGCTGTGCTGCCCGGCTGGGTCGACTCCCACAGCCATCTCGTCTTCGCCGGCGACCGGTCGGCCGAGTTCGAGGCGCGCATGGCGGGCCAGGCGTATGTCGCGGGCGGCATCAGCGTCACGATGGACGCCACCCGCGCGGCGAGCGACGAGGAGCTGAGATCGCTTGTGCGCCAACGGGTCGACGAGGCCGTGGCCGGTGGCACGACCTATCTGGAGACCAAGACCGGCTATGGGCTCGACGTCGATCAGGAGGCCCGCGCTGCCCGGATCGCGGCCGAGTCCGTCGACGAGGTGACCTATCTGGGCGCCCACCTCGTGCCGCCGGCGTCCGACGGGTCGCCCGGCGACGCGGAGGCCTATGTCGACCTTGTCTGCGGGCCGATGCTGGAGGCGGTCGCACCGCACGCCCAGTGGGCCGACGTCTTCTGCGAGACCGGGGCCTTCACGGTGGAGCAGTCCGCTCGCGTGCTGGAGGCCTGCCGCGACGCGGGCCTCGGCCTGCGGGTCCACGGCAACCAGCTGGGCGAGAGCGGCGGGGTGATGCTCGCGGTGGAGATCGGCGCGGCCTCGGTCGACCACTGCAACCACCTCTCCGACGCCGATCTCGAGGCGCTGGCCGCGTCCGAGACCGTCGCCACGGTCCTGCCCGCCTGCGACCTGTCGACCCGGGCGCCCCTCGCCCCGGCCCGGCAGCTGCTCGACGCGGGCGCCACGCTCGCGATCGCGTCCAACTGCAACCCCGGCACCAGCTACACCAGCTCGGTGTCCTTCTGTGTGGCCACCGCGGTGCTCCAGATGGGACTGTCCATCGACGAAGCCGTGACCGCGGCGACCTGGGGCGGTGCCCGCGCCCTGCGCCGGGAGACCACGGACCCCGATGGGAGCCTCGCCGTCGGCTCGCTGCGCGTCGGCCACCGCGCCGACCTGCACGTCCTCGACGCCCCCGCCGCGATCCACCTCGCCTATCGACCCGGTATGCCGCTCACCCACGCCGTCTGGCGCGCCGGCACCCGGGTGCGCTGACCGCCCAGGCCCAGCTCCGCGGCATACCTCCCGGGGCGTTTGTGCCCAACTGGGCGAAAGTGCGGTGGGGCGTTTGTGCCCAACTGGGCGAAAGTGCCCGGCGCCGGGCCTCAGTCCTTGGAGCGGCGGAAGAGCCGGCCCTTCTTCACCGGGCTGTCGTGGTCCTGGTCGGCCTCGCGGCGTGCGGCGATCTCGGCCTCCCGCGCGGCGCGGGCCTTGTCCGCGGCATACGCGTCCTTGCCGGCGACACCGAGCGGGTCCTCACCGGTGGCGCCGTCGGCGGCAGCGGCCATCCGGATCTCGCGGCCCTCCTCGATGATCTTCTCCCGCTTCTCGGCGGCCTTCTCGGAGCCGCGCGCATCGCGCGGGGGCAGCTGGAGGGTCTCCTCGGCGGGGATGCCGGCCTGGAGCTGGCGGGCCCGCTCCATCTCGGCGTCCACCTCGGCGCCCAGCAGCAGCGCGACATTGACCAGCCAGATCCACAGCAGGAAGACGATGACGCCGGCGAGCGCGCCGTAGGTCTTGTTGTAGGAGCCGAAGTTGGAGGCGTAGAAGCCGAAGGCCAGCGAGCCGAGGACAGCGGCGAGGATCGCGATGCCCGCGCCCACCGACAGCCAGCGGAACTTCGGCTGCTTGACATTGGGCGTGCCCCAGTAGAGCAGGGCGATCATCAGCACGACGATCGCGAGCATGACCGGCCACTTGGCGATGTTCCAGATCGTCACCGCCTGGTCGCCGAGGCCGATGACGCCGCCGATCTCCCTGGCGAGGTCGCCGGAGAGGACGAAGCCGAGCAGCAGCAGCGCCGCCATCACGACGAACAGCAGCGTGATCAGCAGCATCCACGGCCGCAGCTTCCAGATCGGGCGGCCCTCGTCGACCTCATAGATCCGGTTCATCATCCGGCCGAAGCCGTTGACATAGCCCGACGCCGACCAGAGCGCGCCGAGCAGACCGACGAGCATGCCCAGGCCGGCGCCCTTGGCGTTGACCATCGACTCGATCGGGCCCTTGAGCTGCTCGGAGGCGTCGGCCTGCCCGAGGTCCTTGAGGATGTCGAGCAGCGCCGAGGTCGTCGCCTCACCCTGGCCAAAGACACCGAGCATCGAGACCAGCGCCAGCAGCGCCGGGAAGACCGCCATCATTGAGTAGTAGGTCAGCGCCGCCGCGAGGTCGGTGCACTGGTCCTTCTGGAACTGCGCCCAGGCGTTCTTGAAGGTGAACTTCCACGACGGCTTGTGCAGATCGGTGGGCGAGTCGGGTTTGCGGGGGTCGTCCTGGTGTGGGGCGGTCTCGGCCTTGATCGAGCTCGTGCCTTCGCGTGCCATCTGTCTCTCCTGGTCTTGCCTGGCAGGTTCTCGCACCGACACTACCCAGCCGCGGCGGTATGCCGTGTGCTCGGCCCCCACGAATCTGTGCAGGTCAGCGCCGGTTGGGCCTAGAGCGCGGTGGGCAGGACGGGCAGGCCGCGCACTCCCGGCCGCGCGGCATACACCGACCCGGCGTCGGGCTCCTGGCCGTCGGGCAGGCTCTCGCGGGAGGTGGTGATGAAGAGGGTGGCCAGGTCGGGGCCGCCGAAGGTGAGCGCGCTGACCTGGCTGACGGGCAGGGCGATCTCGGCGGTCAGCTCGCCGTCGGGGGAGTAGCGGCGCACGGCGGACCCGCCCCACAGGGCGACCCACACCCCGCCCTCGGCGTCGACCGTCAGCCCGTCGGGCATGCCGTCGCCCTCGACCTGCGCGAGGGGGCGCGGGCGCACCAGCCGGTCGTCCTCGTTGTCGAAGACGGTGATCCGGTCGGTGGGGGTGTCGTTGTAGTAGGCGCGGGTGCCGTCGGGGGAGAAGCCGATGCCGTTGGAGACCGTGACGCCGGTGAGCAGGGGCTCGGGGGTGCCGTCGGCCCCGAAGCGATAGAGGGTGGCTGCCCCCTCCTCGGCGTTGCGGCCGATGGTGCCGCCATAGAGCGTGCCGGCCGGGGAGGCGGTGCCGTCGTTGAAGCGCTCGCCCTCGGCCATCTCGAGCGGGTCCAGCAGGCGCAGCTCGCCGTCGTCGCTGTCGGCAAGGGCGAGCCGGTCGCGCAGCGCCACGACGAAGCCGCCTGCGGTGCGGGGCCGGTGGAAGGCCGCGATGTCGCCGACGTGCCGGCGGACCGGGCCGGAGTCGGTGAGGGTGATCAGGTCGCCGGCATAGAGGTCGACATAGCGCAGGCCGCCATAGCTCTCGTGCCAGACGGGGCCCTCGGCGTGATAGGCGATCGGGCCGGTGACGTTCTCGATCGAGGTCATGGCCCCACTGTGCCAAACCGCTGGCGGCCCACGGCCTTTGGCACACTCATGGGTGATGACCGACCAACCCCGCCTGCCCCGCCGTCCCCGCCACTTCAGCCCGGCTGCGCTCGAGGCCCACGGTGGCACCTCGCCCGGCCCCGCCGAGCTGACCGAGGCCGCCCACGAGACCGCGGCCGTGCTGGTCGGCGCGGGGCGCGCTGCCGCCGACCCGGAGGTCACCGCCCGGCTGGTCGCGCTCGTCGACGAGATCGGCCTGTCGTCGGTGGCGGAGCTGTGGTCCCAGCGACCTGCCCGGAGCCTGCCCGGTGCGCTGTGGCGGCTCTATGCGCTGCGCGAGTGGGTGCGCCGTGCGCCGGTCGAGGCAAGCCGGGAGTATGCCGCGGGCATGCGTTTCACCTCGGTCGACCACGTGGTCGCGGGGATGGCCGAGCCGCCGGGGCCCGACGAGGTGCGCGCGCTGGCCGATGCGATCCTGCGGGGCGTCTTCGAGGGGGACCTGGCCGTGGCACTGGAGCGGGCGGCGGCATTCTGCCGGGTGGTCTCCTCCGGCCGGGCCGATGTGGGCCCCAGCCCGGAGGCCGCGGCGCAGATGCTCACCACCGCCCAGGACCTGGAGGCGGCGGCGCGCCTGTGGCGGGCCGGCCAGCTCGACTGAAGGCCCCGGGGGCGTTTGTGCCCAACTGGGCGAAAGCGCCCGGGGCGTTTGTGCCCAACTGGGCTAAAGCGCCCCGCGGCATACGGCGTCGGCCTGCCGTTGAGAACGGTGGTTTCAACGCTAAGGCGGGGCGGGAAGCGTTGAGAACGGTGGGTTCAACGCTAAGGCGAGAAGATGCGCCGGGCTGGGAAGCGCCTCTCGGCGCGTGGCCGCTCGTAGCGGCTTATGTTGGGACCCGGGGCTACCGCAGCCCGGCGCACGGAGAAGCCTAACGCGGCCGCGCGCCGGATGATTCCTGAAGCGGTCGAGCCGTCTCTAGATGGTGGGGCCGACCGAGCCGGGGCAGACGAGCTGGTGGCCGGTGAAGTCGCGCGCGGCCGTGGCGCGTGCCCGGCGGGCGGGGCCGTTCCAGCCGCAGGCGGGGCAGAAGCCGTGGGTGAACGAGCCCCTGTCCTCGATGAGCGAGACCGGGGCCGCGACCGCCGTGGTGGCGCGGTGCGTGCGGACGCGCCAGCGCTGCAGGAGACTCATGTCCGAAATGATCCTCCTCCGGGTGCATACGGACAAATGCGCAGATCACAGCCCTGGGGCCACGGGTTGGGCCGGCGCATGCGGGGCCGGGCGACCGCCCGTCGACTGGTCGTGCGCTTTGCCCCCGCTCGGGCACCTGCCCTCCCTACATTGGCTTCCGTGACCGACAAGCGGACCCGTCCCGGCCGGGACGACCTCCTCGACGCCGACCTGGCCCACGAGATCGACCTGGTGGGCGATCTGGTCCTGGCCGCGTCCGAGAGCGAGGGGCCGCTGTCGGCGCAGGAGATCGACCACGCGCTCGGCATCGACGAGGGCGGCCCGGGGGAGCGGCGCCCAGGCTGAGCCTGGCCAGGGCTGGGTGTGATCTTCTTGACGCGCCTGCTGCGCAATGGATATCGCTCGTTCACCGCCCGTTCACCATCCCCGCCTCGCCCCTTCACTCGCCCTGCTTACTTTCGGCAGCGTTGGGCTGTTAGCCCCACCAAGACCCCTGTGTGGAGAGGTATCACTGTGAAGATTCAGCGCATGAGCCAGGTGGCGGCGCTCGCCCTCGTCGGCAGCCTGTCGCTTGCGGCCTGTGGCTCGGACAGCAACAGCACGTCCGACTCGTCCTCCGGCTCCGCGTCCGGCTCGTCGTCCGCCTCGGGCTCTGAGTCCGCTGCCGGCGGCGGCGAGGACTGCGGCAAGGTGGCCATCAAGGCCGAGGGCTCCTCGGCCCAGAAGAACGCCATCGAGGAGGCCATCTCCTCCTACGGCGACAAGTGCGCCGACGCCCAGGTCGACTACAACCCGACCGGCTCCGGCGCTGGCATCAAGCAGTTCATCGCCGGCCAGGTCGACTTCGCCGGTTCCGACTCGGCACTGAAGACCGAGCCCAAGGACGGCAAGATCGAGGCCGACGAGGCCAAGAAGTTCTGTGGCTCCGAGGCCTGGAACATCCCGATGGTGACCGGTCCCATCGCGATCGCCTACAACGTCAAGGGCGTCGACAAGCTGGTCCTGACCCCCGAGGTCGCGGCCAAGATCTTCAAGGGCCAGATCACCAAGTGGAACGACCCGGCGATCGCCAAGATCAACTCGGGTGCGACGCTGCCGGCCAGTGACATCAAGGTCTTCTTCCGCTCCGACGAGTCGGGCACGACCGAGAACTTCACCAACTACCTCAACAAGGCCGCCTCCGCCGTCTGGACCGACGAGAAGTCGAAGTCCTGGAAGGGCAAGGGCGAGGGCAAGGAGAAGTCGGCCGGTGTCGCCGAGGCGACCAAGTCGACCGACGGTGGCATCACCTATGTCGAGCTCTCCTACGCCAAGGACAACGGCCTGGCCATGGCCCAGATCGACAACGGCGGCGGCGCCGTCGAGCTGACCTCCGAGTCGGTCGGCAAGGCCGTGGCGGGCGCCAAGCAGACGGGCGAGGGCAACAACCTGGCCCTCAAGCTCGACTACACCACCAAGGAGGCCGGCACCTACCCGATCCTCCTGGTGACCTACGAGATCGTCTGCTCCAAGGGCAAGGACGCTGAGAAGCAGGCCGCGATCAAGGCCTTCCTCAAGCACTTCGCCTCTGATGACGTGCAGAAGGGCCTCGAGGAGATCGGCTACGCGCCGCTCCCCGACGAGGTCAAGACCAAGGTCAACACCGCGATCGACGCCATCTCCTGACGTCTCGCGTCCGTGGGGGTGGGGGCCCGCATCGGCCCCCACCCCCACGGGGCACCACCCCAGCAGTAGCAAGCACGAGAGGATCGGCCCGTGTCGTCGTCCATCACCGGAGTGTCCGCAGCGGACACCGCCCCGCACGGGGAGGACCCCAAGTCGGCACTCGAGGGCGACCGGGCCTCCACCGGCCGACTGGGTGACCGCCTCTTCGGTGGCGCCGCCACCGGCGCCGGCCTGACCGTCATCGCCCTGGTCGTGCTCATCGGCGTCTTCCTGCTCTCGCAGGCGATCCCGTCGCTGATGAAGAACGAGGTCAACTTCCTCACCTCGCGCGAGTGGGTCCCGAGCGGTGACCACCCCCGCTTCGGCATCGCGCTGATGGCGTGGACGACCGTCATCAGCTCGATCCTCGCGATGCTCATCGCCGTCCCGCTCGGCGTGGGCGTCGCCCTGTTCATCACCCAGTACGCCCCGCCGTGGCTCTCCCGCCCCGCGGCCACGATCATCGACCTGCTCGCCGCGGTCCCCTCGATCGTCTACGGCCTGTGGGGCCTTCAGATCGCCGGCCGCTACTTCAACCCGGTGGGCAACTTCGTCACCGACCACCTGGGCTGGCTGCCGCTGTTCAAGGCCGGCGGCACCCCGCAGAACACGATCGCCTTCATCTCCCTGGTGCTGGCCATCATGATCCTGCCGATCGTGACGGCGCTCTCGCGGGAGGTCTTCGCCCAAACCCCCGGCCCGCACAAGGAGGGCGCCCTCGCCCTCGGCGCCACCAAGTGGGAGATGATCCGCACCGCGGTGCTGCCCTTCGGCAAGCCGGGCGTGATCAGCGCCGCGATGCTCGCCCTCGGCCGCGCCCTCGGTGAGACGGTCGCCGTCATGATCCTGCTGTCCGCGCTGGCCCCCGGCTCCCCGTGGAGCTGGTCGATCTTCAACGGCGGCGAGACCTTCGCCTCCAAGATCGCGTCGGCCGCGGCCGAGTTCGACAGCCCCCAGAAGACGGGCGCCTATATCGCGGCCGGCCTGGTGCTGTTCATCCTCACCTTCATCGTCAACGCGATCGCCCGCATCGTCATCGAGCGCAGGAAGGCGTTCTCCGAATGAGCACCCTCGACACCGCCGGCGGCGCCTCCGCCGCGACGACGCGCTCCGAATACGCCTCCGGTGACCTGGGCGGCAAGTCCGCGGGCCGCGAGATCAAGAACCAGATCGCCCGCATCGTGGTGTGGGGCTGCTTCCTGATCGCCTGTGTGCCGCTGGTGTGGATCCTCGGCAGCGCCCTGGTCAAGGGCGGCCACATGCTGCTGAGCCCCGACTGGTGGAGCCACTCGCAGGCCGGCATCACCGCGCGCCGGGTCGGCGGCGGCGCCGTGCACGCCATCCAGGGCTCGCTCATCCAGGCCCTGGTCACCGCGCTGATCTCGGTGCCGATCGGCGTGATGACGGCCGTCTATCTGGTCGAGTACGGCCGCGGCAAGCTCGCCCGGGCGGTCTCCTTCATGGTCGACATCCTCACCGGTGTCCCCTCGATCGTCGCGGCCCTGTTCGTGTATGCCGTGTGGGTCACCACCTTCGGCTTCCAGCGCGTCGCCTTCGCGGTCTGCCTGGCCCTGATGCTGCTGATGGTGCCGACGATCGTGCGCTCCACCGAGGAGATGCTCAAGCTCGTGCCCAACGAGCTGCGCGAGGCGTCCTATGCGCTCGGTGTGCCCAAGTGGAAGACGATCTTCAAGATCGTCCTGCCGACCGCCTTCTCGGGCATCGTCACCGGCATCCTGCTCGGCCTGGCCCGCGTGATGGGCGAGACGGCGCCGCTGCTGATCCTCGGCCCCTACACCAAGAACATCGCCACCAACCTCTTCAGCGGCAACATGGCGACGCTGCCCACGATGATCGACCGGGACCGCACCGAGGCCCTCCAGCCGGCCATCGACCGCGTCTGGGGCGCGGCGCTGACCCTGATCCTGATCATCCTCATCCTCAACCTGCTGGGGCGCCTCGTCGCGCACTTCAGCAAGGTCCGCAACTGACCGCCGCGGCATACCCACCGACGACCACGCACCCCCCCGAAAGCGAAGAGAAGACCTCATGGCCAAGCGCATTGACGTCAAGGACCTCGACATCTACTACGGCAAGTTCAAGGCCGTCGAGGGTGTCACGATGACGGTCGAGCCGCGGTCGGTCACGGCCTTCATCGGCCCGTCCGGCTGCGGCAAGTCGACCGTGCTGCGCACCCTCAACCGCATGCACGAGGTCATCCCCGGCGGGCACGTCGACGGCAAGGTCCTGCTCGACGACCAGGACCTCTATGCGCCCAACATGGACCCGGTGGCGGTCCGCCGCATGATCGGCATGGTCTTCCAGCGGCCCAACCCCTTCCCGACGATGTCCATCCGCGACAACGTCGCGGCCGGCCTGAAGCTCAACGGGATGAAGAACAAGAAGCAGCTCGACGAGGTCGTCGAGAAGTCGCTCAAGGGCGCCAACCTGTGGAACGAGGTCAAGGACCGCCTCGACAAGCCCGGCGCCGGTCTCTCGGGCGGCCAGCAGCAGCGTCTGTGCATCGCACGCGCCATCGCCGTCTCGCCGCAGGTGCTGCTCATGGACGAGCCGTGCTCGGCGCTCGACCCGATCTCCACGCTCGCGATCGAGGACCTGATCCACGAGCTGAAGGACAAGTACACCGTCGTCATCGTCACGCACAACATGCAGCAGGCCGCGCGCGTCGCCGACAACACGGCCTTCTTCAACCTGGCCGCCACCGGCAAGCCCGGCAAGCTCGTCGAGATGAACACCACGCAGAAGATGTTCAACAACCCCGACGAGAAGGCGACCGAGGACTACATCTCCGGCCGCTTCGGCTGATCGACGACGGCCCGAGCATCGACCGAGCTCCGGCGAGGGAGGAGCGGAGGGCCAAGGAGGTCGGCCAGTCGGGATCGGCTGATCGACGACGGCCCGAGCATCGACCGAGTTCCGGCGAGGGAGGAGCGGAGGGCCGGCGCTCTGTCAGGGGCGGTGCCGCTCGACGGCCACGACGCGGGCGGCCTCGCCGGTGCCGAGGACATGGCAGACGAGAGCCTCGCCCTTGTCCATGTCGAGATCGGTGGCGTCCTCGAGCTCATCGATTGCGTTGCGCCCCAGGGGACTTGCCGTCTCCACCAGATCGACGAGCTGGGATGTCAGCGCCGGCAGGACCGGACCGTGAGTGCACAGGGCCGTCGGGATGCCGCGCTCCAGGGACCGCCACAGGTGCTTGTAGGGCTTGGACGGGGCGGCGGCATAGCCCTCCTCGGAGAGCCCGCGGCGGGCCCGCAGCCGCAGGCCGGACGTCGCGGCATACGGCTCCAGGGTCTGGGCGCAGCGGGTCGAGGGCGAGGTGACCAGACGGCGCACCCCGTATGCCGCCAGGACGGGCGCCAGCGCCTGTGAGCGCTCCACGCCCTGATCGTCAAGCGGGCGGAGCCAGTCGTCGCCCTTCCAGGCGGAGCGGGGCACGGCCTTCGCGTGGCGCACGATGACCAGCGGCCAGGTCGTCAGCAGGCCGGCCTCGTCGGCCTGCCTGAGCTGCTCCAGCTGGTCACGGTCATGGGCGTAGTCCAGGCGCGACGCGGCGCCGGCCACGGGCAGCCAGGCGACCTCGTCGATCTCGTGGAGCAGCTCCCCGGACCCGCCGACGACCTCGGCCGCCCAGTAGCGCACCTCCTTGTCGTGCACCCCGCTGCCCTTGGTGAGCTGATAGCGCGAGGTCGGCAGGGGCAGCCCGCACTGGACCTCGAGCCCGGTCTCCTCGAGGGTCTCGCGCACCGCGGCGACGACCCACTCCTCGCCCGGCTCCAGCTTGCCCTTGGCCCAGGCCCAGTCGTCGTAGCGCGGGCGGTGGACGAGGGCGACCTCGAGGCTGCCCCGGCGACGGCGCCAGGGCACTGTCCCGGCTGCGGTGATCGTGTTCACGGCTGGTGGCCTCGGGTCTGGTCTAGGCACGCCGCTTGCGGCGGCGGGCGGCATAGGTCTCGATCAGCGACTGCTGGATGTCGGGCAGCGGCGTGCCGTCGGCGCCGGCGCGGTGGCGCACCCAGCGACCATCGCCGGAGAGCGTCCAGTGGGCGTAGTCGCCGGAGCGGCCCCGGTCCATGACGCTGCGGACCCGCTCGATGCTGCGCGGGTCCTTGAGCTGCACCATTGCCTCGACCCGGCGGTCGAGGTTGCGGTGCATCATGTCGGCGCTGCCGATCCACACCTCCTCGGCCCCGGGCTCGCCGAAGACGAAGGCGCGGGAGTGCTCGAGGAAGCGGCCGAGCACGGACCGGACGGTGATGGTCTCGCTCAGGCCCTCGACGCCGGGACGGACGGCGCAGATGCCCCGGACCCAGATGTCGATCGGCACGCCCGCCTGGGAGGCCCGGTAGAGCGCGTCGATGACCTCCTCGTCGACCATGGAGTTGACCTTGATGCCGATATAGGACGGCTTGCCCTTGGCAGCCCGATCCGCTTGTGCGCGAATGCGTTTGACCAGACCCTTGCGCAGCGAGTGGGGGGCGACCAGCAGCCGCTCGAAGCGGCTGTCGGGCGCCAGCCCGGAGAGCTGGTTGAACAGCCGGCCGAGGTCGCCGGCGACCTCCGGGTCGCATGTGAGCAGACCGAAGTCCTCATACATGCGCGCGGTCTTGGGGTTGTAGTTGCCAGTGCCGATGTGGCAGTAGCGGCGCAGGCCCTGCGGCTCCTGGCGCACGACGAGCGAGAGCTTGGCGTGGGTCTTGAGGCCGACGATGCCATAGACGACGTGCACGCCCGCGTGCTCGAGCTTGCGGGCCCAGGTGATGTTGTTCTCCTCGTCGAAGCGGGCCTTGATCTCCACGATCGCGAGCACCTGCTTGCCCGCCTCGGCCGCCTCGATGAGGGCGTCGATGATGGGCGAGTCGCCGCTGGTGCGATAGAGCGTCTGCTTGATCGCCAGCACACGCGGGTCGGCGGCCGCCTGGGACAGGAACGCCTGCACGGAGGTGGCGAAGGAGTCATAGGGGTGGTGCAGCAGCACATCGCCCCGGCGCAGGGTGGCGAAGATGTCCTGCGCCTGCGAGCTCTCCTCCGGCGCCAGGTCGGCGTTGGTGCGCGGCACGAAGCGCGGGTAGTGCAGGTCGGAGCGGTCGAGGTCGGCGATGGCATTGAGCCCGCGCAGGTCGAGCGGCCGGGGCAGGGTGTAGACCTCGGCGCGGTGCACGCCGAGCTCGCGCACGAGCAGGTCGCGCACGCCCGGGTCCATGCCCTCCTGCACCTCCAGGCGCACCGGCGGGCCGAAGCGGCGCCGGATCAGCTCCTTCTCGAGCGCGGCCAGGAGGTTCTCGGCGTCGTCCTCCTCGACCTCCAGGTCCTCGTTGCGGGTGACGCGGAAGGTGAAGTGCTGGCGCACCTCCATGCCGGGGAAGAGCATGTCGAGGTGGGCGGCGATGACCTCCTCGAGGGGCACGAAGCGCACGCGGTAGAGGTCGGCCACCTCGTCGTCGTGCCCGTCGTCGACCCGCAGGAAGCGGCTCAGCGCCGGCGGCACCTTGACCCGGGCGAAGTGCTCCTTGCCCGACTTGGGGTTGGCCAGCACGACGGCGAGGTTGAGCGAGAGGCCCGAGATATAGGGGAAGGGGTGGGCCGGGTCGACGGCCAGCGGGGTCAGCACGGGGAAGATCTGCTCGGCATAGACCTCGGTGAGGCGGGCCTGCTCGTCCTGCGACAGATCGGTCCAGTGGACGATGTGGATGTCCTCGGCCTCGAGGGCGGGGCGGATCTGCTCGGTGAACAGCCGCGTCTGGATGTCCATCAGCTCGTGGGCCACCAGGGAGATCTGCTCGAGCACCTCCCGCGGCTCGAGCCCGGAGGCGGACCGCATGGCCATCCCGGTCGCGATCCGGCGCTTGAGCCCGGCCACGCGCACCATGAAGAACTCATCGAGGTTGGAGGCGAAGATCGCCAGGAAGCGGGCGCGCTCGAGCAGCGGCACCGACTGGTCGCCGGCGAGCTGGAGGACGCGCTCGTTGAACTGGAGCCAGGAGATCTCGCGGTCGAGGAAGCGGTCGGCGAGCAGTCCGTCCTCGGACTGCTCGCCGTCGGCCCGGTGCAGCCGCACGAAGCGACCCTCGGAGTCCCGGGGCCGGAAGCGCGTGTTGTCCTGGGGGTGGGCGCTGGTGATCGAGACGTCGAGGTCGGTCCCGTGCTCGGCCGGCTGGGGGTCCTGGGCGGCAGAGGGATCGCTCATGCGCCCCATTCTGTCAGGCCGCGCGGCGGGTCATCCCGGCAAGGTCAGGCGCTCTCGGGCGCGCTCGCGCCGCCCCAGACCACATCGACGCTCGCGTCGGTGAAACCGGCTCGCGCGTAGGTGCGCCGGGCCGGCACGTTGTCGCCGTCGACATAGAGGAAGACCTCGGGCGCGCCCGACCTGGCGAGGTGGGCCAGCCCCAGTCCGGTGAGCGGCGCGGCCAGTCCCCGACCTTGGTATGCCGGGTGCACGCCGACGACATAGACCTCGCCTGCCGCACGGGCCGGGTCGAGAGACGAGGGCTGGTCGGGGTCGACCTTGGTCCAGTGGAAGGCCGCCATGGGCGGGGCGTCGGCCGGGCGCCCGTCGTCCTCGACGACGATCAGCCCGGCGGCGTCGAACCAGGGCTGCGCCATCCGCTCGTGCAGGTCGGCGAGCGTGAGCCGGCCCTGCTCCGGGTGGTGGGCGAAGGCGGCCGCGTTGGTCGCGACCCAGGCCTCGTCGTCCTCGCCGGGTCGGAAGGCCCGTGCCGAGAAGCCCTGCGGCAGAACGGGGTCGGCGCCATCGTCGTCGGTCAGGGGGCGACTCATGCGATAGAGCTCGCGCTGGCTCGCCAGGCCCTGGGCGGCGCAGAAGGCCTGGGCGGCCGGGAGGTTGCCGTGGGCCCACAGGCTGGGCTCGCCGCCGGCTGTGCGCAGCTGCGCCAGCAGGGCGGAGCCGTGGCCGGCCCTCCGGTGCCCGGGATGGACCAGCAGCTCCGCAGCCCCGTCGTCCCAGAGCTGGGCATAGCCGACGAGCTCGTCGGCGGCATACCTCAGGGCATGGCGGGCGCCGGGGGCAGTGAGGCCGAGCAGGGAGGCCTCCGAGAGCGCGCTGACGCCCTCGGCGGCCGTGGCGGCGGCAAGCAGCGCGCGCACCTGCGGGACCTGCTCGGGGGCCAGCGGGCTCAGCGTCATGCGTGGACGTCCTCGGTGATCGTGTCCCCGTCGGGGACGAAGCGGTAGCCGACATTGCGGACGGTGCCGATCAGGCCCTCGTGCTCGGGCCCGAGCTTGGCCCGCAGGCGGCGCACATGGACATCGACGGTGCGGGTGCCGCCGTAGTAGTCGTAGCCCCAGACCTCCTGGAGCAGCTGCGCGCGGCTGAAGACCCGGCCCGGGTGCTGGGCCAGGTGCTTGAGCAGCTCGAACTCCTTGTAGGTCAGGTCGAGCAGGCGGCCGCGCACCCGCGCCGCATAGGCGTCCTCGTCGATCTCGACCACGCCGGCGCTGATGGGCGCACTCTCCTCCGGGGCGGCGCTCCCGGCCACGCGGCTCGCCGCGAAGCGGATGCGGGCATCGACCTCGGCGGGGCCGGCCGTCTCGAGCACGACGTCGTCGACGCCCCAGTCGGCCGAGAGCGCGACGAGGCCGCCCTCGCTGAGCACGGCGATGAGCGGCACGGAGATGCCGGTGGTGCGCACCACCCGGCACAGCGACCGGGCCGCGGCCAGGTCGCGTCGGGCATCCACGAGCACGGCGTCGGACGCGGGGGCCTGCACCAGCGCGGCCGGCTCGGCCGGCAGCACGCGTACGGTGTGGGGCAGCAGGCCCAGCGCCGGCAGCACCTCGGCGCTGGGCGCCAGGGCGTTTGTCAGCAGCAGGATGCGGGCCATCACAGGCAGGATATGACGATATGACCACTTCCCCCGCAGCCGGCCAGACTTCGGGACCGGCTGACCTGCACCTTCGGCCCACGGTCGAGGTGCGCTACTGGGCGGGTGCCCGGGCAGCCGCCGGTGTCGAGGTCGACACCGTCGCCGGCTCCACGGTGGCCGAGGCCATCGAGGCGGCGACCGCGCTGCGGCCCGGGCTGGCCCCGGTGCTGCCGGCCTGCTCCTTCCTCGTCGACGGCCAGCGCCGCGACACCGCCGCCCCGCTGGTCGACGGCGCCCGGGTGGAGGTCCTCCCGCCCTTTGCCGGCGGGTGAGAGGATGGGCCCCGTGGCCGAGAGCGACGTCGATGTCCCGCAGACGCGGGCGAGCCGCAGGGGGCAGCGGGAGGGCACCCTGTCCAGCCCGGTGCTGCCCGCCCTCGCCGCGGTCAGCCGCCCCCTCGTGACCGTCGCCACCGTCGCGCTCGCGGCCGTCCTCACCCTCTGTGCCTTCGTCGGCCCGGTCTTCCTCGCCGCCGCCGTCGGGCTGGTGGGGCTGCTGCTCGCCTGGGGCTGGCCCGCGCTCAACGGCTCTCCGAGCAGGGTCGGCTCGAGCACCGTGCTCGGCCTGTCGTCGGTCGCCGCGGCGACCGCCGCCGGGATCGTCTCGGACGACCCCTATCTGCGCTTCCTGCCGCTCGCCATGGCCGCCTCGGTGATCGGCATCTTCCTCCACCAGCTGCTGCGTCGCGACGGGCGTCCGCGCCTGTCCGAGTCGGTCGCCGTCACCGCTGCCGGCGTCGCGGTGATCTCCTCGGGAGCAGCCCTCATCCCCCTGCCGCGGCTCGAGGTGGGCGATGTCGTCGTGGCGGCCGCTGCCGCCGCCGTGGCCGCCGGGTCCCTTGCCGACCTGCTCAGCGGGCGCCCCTCGCTGCGTGCGTGGATGCTCCCCCTCGCCATGCTGCTGGGCGGCGGCGCCGCCGTCGGCGTGATGGCCGGGGCGGGCGGCCAGGAGCTGGGCGCCGCAGCCCTGATCGGTGTCTTCGCCTCCACCGTCGCCCACGCCATGCGCCGTGTGCTCGCGGTGCTGCCGCCGATCGCCGGCACCAAGGGCCAGCTGGCCGCCGCCGCTGCGTCGCTGCTCGTCACCGGCGCGGTCGTCTACGTCCCCGCCCGGCTCCTGCTGGGCTGACGCGCCCGAGGCGAGCACGCGGCATACCCCTCGGTCGGCTGCGGGCGCCCGATCTCAGTAGACGAGGGCCTGGGTGCCCTCAGCCATGATCTCCTCGACGAATGCCGCGGAGCCGCGGATCCGCGCGCCCGGCACCAGGTCTGCCTCGGTCAGCTCGCGCCGCGCCGCGCACTGGGTGCACACGGTCACCGAGCCGCCGGCGAGCACGGCGTCACGCAGCTCGGCGGCCGGCGCGCCATGGGGGAGGGCCACCTCCTCCGCGCGGCCGGGGACGGCCATCCAGGCAGCATCGCCCGTCAGCCACAGGCTGACCTCGACACCGCTCGCGAGCGCGGTGGCGGCGACGGTCAGGCCCTGGTTGAGGCGCTCGGGGGCCTCCGGGCCGCAGGTGACCTTGACGACGAGTGAGCTGGCCATGGCGCAAGGCTACGATCAGGGGGTGGCTTTTCACCTCGACATCGACATGCCCCGTGAGCTCGCACCCCTGGCCTGGCTGATCGGCCACTGGGAGGGAGCGGGCGTCGTCGGCTATCCCTCGATGGAGGAGTCGATGAACTTCGGCCAGGAGCTCGACGTCACCCATGACGGGCGGCCCTTCCTCGAGTGGCAGTCGCGCACGTGGATCCTCGACGCCGACGGCAACAAGGTGCGCCTGGCCGCCCGCGAGCTCGGCTTCTGGCGGGTCGTCAATGACGGCAAGGAGGCCGAGCTCCTGCTGACCCACCCGACCGGCATCGTCGAGATGTACTACGGCACGATCGAGCCGGCCAAGATCCACCTGCGCACCGACGGCGTCATCCGCTCGCCGCACGCCAAGGACTACAAGGCCGCCTCGCGCCTCTATGGCCTCGTCGACGGCGACCTGATGTATGCCATGGACATGGCCGCCGGCGACAACGCGCTCCAGCCGCACCTCTCGGCCCAGCTCAAGCGGGTCGACTAGCGGATGGATCTGCGGGCACGACTCGCGGCGCGGGGGATGCGCCTCACGCCGCAGCGGGCGCGCGTCCTCGGCGCCGTCGAGCGGCTCGTCCACGCCACCCCCGACGAGATCGCCGCGGCCGTGGCGCGCGACGGCGGCGAGCCGCTGACGCCCTCGACCGTCTATCGCTCCCTCGACGCCCTCGCCGAGGTCGGGGTCGTCGACCACACCCACCTCGACCACGGGGCGCCCAGCTATCACCTCGCCGACCACGCCGACCACGTCCATCTCGTATGCCGCGGCTGCGGCAAGGTGCAGGAGTGTGACCTTGCGCTGGCGGGTCAGTTCGTCGAACGCGTCCGCGCCGCAACGGGATTCGAGGCACAGGTCGGGCACATGGCCATCCACGGCCGCTGCTCCGACTGTGCCGCTGCTGCCGGCGCCCCACCCAACGAAGGACCCCAGCCATGACCGACCAGCCCACCCCTGACCCCGCCCAGCCGACGGGCGCGCCTGTGCCCGGTGCGCCGGGGGGTGACGCGCCCGCGGAGGCCGCGCACGCGGCATACCGCAGCCCGCTTCTCGAGCGCGACGGTGCGGTCGAGGGGGAGGGGCTCGACGCCGGCGTCGCCGCGCACTATGGCGACCCGATGCGCGAGGAGCGGCTGCTCGCCGAGGGGCTCGCGGCCGTCGACCTCTCGCACCGCGGGGTCGTCACGATCAGCGGACCCGACCGGCTCTCGTGGCTGCACTCCCTCACCAGTCAGCAGCTGACCGGGCTCGCGCCGCGCACCTCCACCGAGTCGCTCGTGCTCAGCCCCAAGGGGCACATCGAGCACGACCTGCACGTCGTCGACGACGGCGAGACCACCTGGGTGACGGTCGAGCCGGGCACCGCGCCCGCACTGGTCGCCTGGCTGGAGTCGATGCGCTTCATGCTGCGCGTCGAGGTCGCCGATGTGAGCGCCGACCACGCGGTCATCGGTGAGCCCAGTGACGCCGAGTCCCAGCCCGGCGAGCCGGTCGCCTGGCGCGACCCGTGGCCGGGGCTGGTGGGCGAGACCGCGGCATACGGCCCGGAGACCGAGGAGCACCCGGCTCGCGGGCGCCGCTGGCGTGAGGTGATCGTGCCCCGGGCTGGGCTCGAGAGGGCCATCGGCGACCGGCCGCTGGCCGGGACGTGGGGGGCGGAGGCGCTGCGCATCGTCGCCTGGCGACCGCGGCTGCGCAAGGAGACCGACCACCGCACGATCGCCCACGAGGTCGACTGGCTGCGCACCGCGGTGCACCTGCACAAGGGCTGCTATCGCGGTCAGGAGACGATCGCGCGGGTGCACAACCTGGGCCGGCCGCCGCGCCGGCTCGTCTTCCTGCACCTCGACGGCAGCGGCCACGCGATCCCCGCGGAGGGCTCGCCAGTCCGGTTGGGGGAGAAGGAGATCGGGCGACTGACGAGTGTCGGACGACACTTCGAGGACGGGCCCGTCGCGCTCGCCGTCATCAAGCGCAACACCCCCGTCGACGCCGTGCTCACGATCGAGGGCGTCAGCGCCGCTCAGGAGACCGTCGTCGCCCCCTGACCTCGCGCACCGGCATGTCGTGGCCGCACCGCCGACCCGTGTGGCGGCCGACGACGGGCAATATCGACTATCAGCGCGTCACCGAAATGCGCCGGTTGAGCACGGACGCTGATGGGGCCAGCCACAGGTGATAGTCGATATTGCCCAGCCCACGTCAACGTGTCGGGGGTCACGCTTGCCTGGGTTTGCAAAGTGCTAACTAGAGCAAGCACAATGGAGTTATGACGCGACGCAACCCGTTGGACGAGCTGGGCACCAGCCTCGGCGAGTTCCTGCGTGAGCAGCGGCTTCAGTCGCGTCTCTCGCTGCGCCAGCTCTCCGATCTGGCCGGCGTCAGCAATCCCTATCTCTCCCAGATCGAGCGGGGGCTCAAGCGCCCCAGCGCCGAGATCCTCCAGCAGCTCGCCAAGGCCCTCCAGGTCTCCAGCGAGACGCTCTATGTCCAGGCCGGCATCCTCGAGCGCCCCACGGGCGAGCAGGAGCCCGTGCCCACCGTGGCGCTCGCGATCGCGGCCGACACCACGCTCACCGACCGGCAGAAGCAGACGCTGCTCGACGTCTATGAGTCCTTCGTCGGCGCTCCCGGCGCGCAGGCGTCGACCGACGCGGCCCCGGCCACGACGAGCACCACCCGCCCGCGCGCCACCAAGAGCGCCACGAAGAGCCCCGCCAAGAGCGCGGGCAAGAGCACCAAGAGCACCACCAAGGTCACGGCACCGGAGGGCGCCGCGGCCGCGACCACTCGCAGCACCCGGACGCGGGCCACGCGCCGGGACGCATCGCCCACCACCTAAGGAGTCACCATGGCCACCACCCGCACCACCACCCGCAAGGCGACGGCCCGCAAGACCGCGCCCAAGACGACCCCCAAGACCGCCCCCAAGGCCCGGGTCGCCACGGCCCGCCAGTCGGCAGCGGCCGCCCGCAAGACCGTCGAGGAGCGCATCGCGCTCGCCGAGAAGCGCGCCGCCGAGGCCGAGAAGGACATGCTCGCCCAGGTGCGCAAGTCCGCCGTCGAGGCCAGCACCCCGCTCTATGCGGCCGTCGGTGTCACCGACCTCGCCGTCGAGCGGCTGCGCGAGGGCCGCGCCGCCCTCGAGCGCGAGCTCGAGCCCAAGGCCCTCCAAGCCAAGGCCACCAAGCGCGTCAAGGACACCGTCACCCAGGTCCAGAACATCCCGGCCCACCTGCTCAACCGCACCCTCCAGGACACCGCGGCCGTGCACGAGGGCTACATCTCGCTCGTCAAGCGGGGCGAGGGCCTCGTCGAGCGCATCAAGGGCCAGCAGGCGACCAAGGACCTGATCGCCCAGGCCGAGTCGACCGTCGCCCGCGGCAAGGGCGCCGTCACCACCGCCCGCAAGGCCGTCGACGAGGTCGAGCGCTCGGCCAAGTCCACCCTCACGCTCGGCCGCCGCGAGGCCATGGGCACCGCGTCGACCATCGCCGGCTCGGTCGTCGAGGCCGTCGTCGAGGAGGCCGAGGAGGCCGTCGAGACCGTCAAGGCGTCCAGCAAGCGCACGAGCGCGGCCGCCAAGCGCACGTCCACCACGACCCGCCGGGCCGCCAGCCGCACGACCTCGGGCGCCAAGGGTGCCGCCACGAGCGCCCGCAAGACCGCGGCCGCCTCCACCAAGGCCACCAAGAAGGCCGCCGCCAAGGTCGGCGACTGACCTCTCCCACCGACCGGGTCCGCCCGGTCACCGCACCCACCGGGTATGCTGCGGGCCGGCTCCCAGCCGCGCCCGCGGCATACGCCTGCCTGGGGGTGCCCGGTCGTTAGGGTTGCCGGGTGACCGAGCCGCAGCCCACGCCCGCCCTCCTCGCCGACGCCCCCGTGCTCGCCCATGTGATGCGGGGTGAGCATGTCGAGTCGGCCCACCGTGGCAGCGTCGTCGTGACCGCACCCGACGGGGGGCTCGAGCTGGTGATCGGCGTCGACGGGCTGACCCTGCCGCGCTCGAGCAACAAGCCGATGCAGGCGATCGCCATGGTGCGCGCCGGGCTCGACCTGCCCGACGATCTGCTCGCCCTGGTCAGCGCGAGCCACTCGGGCGAGGGCTTCCACCTCGAGGGTGTCGAGCGCATCCTCGGCGAGGCCGACCTGGGGCTGGACGCCCTCCAGAACACCCCCGACCTGCCGCTCGACGCGCAGGCCCAACGCCGCTGGCTCGCCTCCGGGCACGGCCCCTCCAGCCTCACCCAGAACTGCTCCGGCAAGCACGCCGGCATGCTCGCCACCTGTGTCGCCGCGGGCTGGGACCACGAGACCTATCTCGAGGCGGACCACCCGCTCCAGCAGGCCTGCGCGCAGGTCCTGGCCGAGCTGGCCGGCGAGGAGATCGTCCTGACGACGGTCGATGGCTGTGGCGCCCCGGCGATGGGGCTCACCCTCGGGGGTCTGGCCCGCTCGCTCGGCGGCATCGCCGCCGCCACCGATGGGGCGGAGCGCCGGGTCGCCGACGCGATCCGCCGCCACCCGGAGTTCCTCGGCGGCACCCACCGCGATGTCACGGCCCTGATCGCGGGCACCCCTGGTCTCGTGGCCAAGGACGGCGCCGAGGCGGTGTATGCCGTGGGGCTGCCGGACGGACGCGGCATCGCCCTCAAGATCGCCGACGGCTCGCACCGGGCCCGCGCTGTCGTCCTCGCCGCAGTGCTGCGCCGCCTTGGGGTGGAGTCCGAGGCCTACGGCGTCCTCGAGGACGCGCCGGTGCTCGGGCATGGGCGGCCGGTGGGCGCCGTTGTGGCCGTGGGCATCTGATGCGGGCGGTCCTCCAGCGGGTGCGCTCCGCCTCGGTGACGGTCGGCGGCGAGGTCGTCGGCGCGATCGACGAGCCGGGCCTGCTCGCCCTGGTCGGCGTCACCCATGACGACGGCCCCGAGCAGGTCGCCACGATGGCCCGCAAGATCTCCGACCTGCGCATCCTCGAGGGCGAGCGGTCCCTCAGCGACCTCGGTGCGCCCGTCCTTGTCGTCAGCCAGTTCACCCTCTATGCCGACACCCGCAAGGGCAGGCGGCCCAGCTGGAATGCCGCGGCGCCCGGCCCGGTGGCCGAGCCGATGGTCGAGTCGGTCGTCGCCGCGCTTCGCGACCGGGGGCTGCGGGTGGAGACGGGCCGCTTCGGTGCCCACATGGAGGTCGCGCTGGTGAACGATGGCCCGGTCACGATCGTTCTCGACGTGTGACACCGGCTGCACGGTGTGGTGACAACTGGCTACTGGAAAGTAGGGTTCCCCCCATGAACGCACTGAACTCGGCCCAGGGGATGATCGTCGTCGCGCTGAGCGTCGTCGCCTTCGGCGTCGAGCTCATGGCGCTCGTCCACGCGCTGCGCCAGCGGCCCGACGCCTTTGTCGCGGCCGGCAAGCGCACCAAGAGCTTCTGGCTGGTGCTGCTCGGGCTGTCCACCGCGATCGGGTTCGTCTCGCTCGCCAACGCCGGGGTGCTCGGCTTCCTCAGCCTGCTCGCTATCGTGGCCGCGGGCGTCTATCTGGCCGACGTCAAGCCGGCCATCGACCAGATCACCGGACGCTATCGCTGACCGCCAGTGGCCCAACGAAGGGAAACACCCGCCATGTCTGACCTGCACGACCCGCGTGAGGACGTCTTCACGTGTGAGCGGCCGTGGGGCCAGTTCCAGCAGTTCGTCAGCAACGAGACGGTGACGGTCAAGATCATCACCGTGCAGCCCGGCCACCGGCTCTCGCTCCAGACCCACGCCAACCGCGGCGAGTTCTGGCAGGTCCTCGATGTGCCGCTGGACATCACGATCGACGACCGCACATGGGTCGCCGAGGTGGGGGAGTGCGTGTGGGTGCCCCAGGGCGCCAAGCACCGCATGGGCAACAGCGGCACCGCCGAGGGGCGGGTGCTCGAGATCGCCTACGGCGAGTTCGACGAGTGCGACATCGTCCGGCTCGAGGACGACTACGCCCGCCCGCCGGAGGAGACCGAGGGCGTCACCGGCGCCTGACGACCCGGCTGCGGGGCGACGGCGTCCCACGCGAGCGTGACCTCGCCGAGCCGCCAGCGGCTGCGCCCGTCCAGCAGCGGCCAGCCGTCCCCACGCAGTGACTCGCACATGGCGATGAAGCGCTGCCGCACGCCGAAGGAGGCATGCGGGGCGGCCCGCTCCCAGGCGCTGTCGAGGGCGCCGAGCCAGGCATGGACCGGCTCGCCGGGCACATTGCGGTGGATCAGCGCCTTGGGCAGCCGCTCGGCGATGCCGCTCGGCCGCTCGAGCCCGCGCAGCCGCCACGACAGGGTGAGCGACACCGGGCCGGAGCGCTCCACCGCGACCCAGGTGCTGAGCCGGCCCAGCTCGTCGCAGGTGCCGTCGACGAGCAGGCCATCGCGTGTGAGACGGTCCTGCAACTGTCGCCACGCGGCCGTGACCTCGCCCTCGTCATACTGCCGCAGCACGTTGAAGGCCCGCACCACGCTCGCCTCGCGGCCGCCGGGCAGCGGCACCTCGAAGCCGCCGAGGGCGAAGCGCAGTCCCGGCCGCTCGAGGGGCCGGCCGGCCGCGACCCGCGCCGGGTCGATCTCGATGCCCACGACCTCGACATCGCCGCGCCCCCGCCGCAGCCGGTCGTGCAGCTCGACGGCGGTGACGGGCGAGGCGCCATAGCCGAGGTCGACGACGATCGGAGGCCCGGCCGGGGCGCGCAGCCGCCAGGCCTGGGGCCCGGCCAGCCAGCGGTCGACCCGCCGCAGCCGGTTGGGATTGGTCGTGCCGCGCGTGATGGTGCCGACCGGTCGATGCGCGCTCACGCCGACAACCTTAGGGTGGTCGGGTGGCACGACGACGCGGTCCAGCAGCGGGTATGCCGCGGGGCGCCAGCCGCTCGATGGTCGCACTCCTCGTCGCCCTCACCGCGACGGCACTGCTCGCCGCCTCGGTCCTGCTGCCCAGAGTGCTCGCGCCGAGCGGCATCGCCGACCTCGCGCCGGGCCTGTTCGCCGTGGAGCGCGCCCACCGGGGCGTCGCGACGCTCGGCGAGGGCGCCGCGGTGCAGGCCTACAGCTCGGGGATCGCGTGGAGCCGCGACGGCGAGAGCATCCTGAGGACGGTCGCCTCAGGGGCGGCTGTGAGCGCGGCGACCGGCTCGGTGCGCGACGACGTCGAGCACATCGAGCACCACTACCTCGACAGCGAGGTGACCGCCCTGGCCCAGACCGCCGACAGCGCGACCTATCGCGGCCGGGTGCATGACGCGCAAGGCGCCGGGCTCCCGCTGACGGTCACCACCACCCGGCGGGGCGCCGACCTGCTGGTCGACGTGCGCGTGCCAGGCGCCGACGTGGTCGTGCTGCACCTGGACGGCAAGGTCGACCCGCGTGGGCTCGGCGCCGGCCTCGACCCGGACGGGCTGCGCGGCAGCTCGGTCTGGCTGACCGGCGACCCGGCCGCCGACCGGCCGGTCATCGACACCGCCCGGGGCGCCGCGATCGCGATCGGCCCGGCGCAGGCGCGCCGTGCGGTCGACGCCCGTCGCTTCGGTCGGGTCGACGTGCATGCCTGGGGTGACCGCCTGACGGTCCTGGTCCGCCCCCGCTGACCCGCCTTTGGCAGACTCGGCCGTATGCCGCAGCCCCACCCGATCACGCGTGTCGCGATGATCAGCGTGCACACCTCGCCGCTCGAGCAGCCAGGCACGGGTGACGCGGGCGGCATGAACGTCTACATCGTGGAGACCGCGCGCGAGCTCGCCCGCCGCGGCGTGGACGTCGAGGTCTTCACCCGCACCACGACCGGCAGCCAGCCGCCCGTGGTCGAGATGGAGCCGGGCATCACCGTGCGGCACATCCTCGCCGGGCCCTATGAGGGGCTGTCCAAAGAGGACCTGCCCGGACAGCTGTGCGCCTTCGCGGCCGGCGTGATGCGCACGGCGGCCCACCTCCCCGAGGACCACTTCTCGCTGGTGCACAGCCACTACTGGCTCTCCGGCCAGGTCGGCTGGCTGGCTGCCGACCGCTGGCGGGTCCCTCTGGTCCACACCATGCACACGATGGCGCGCGTCAAGAATCTCCATCTCGCAGAAGGCGATTCGCCCGAGCCGCCCGGCCGTGAGATCGGCGAGGCGCAGGTCGTCGAGGCCGCCCAGCGGCTCGTCGCCAACACCCCCGACGAGGCGCATCAGCTGGTCGAGCTGTATGCCGCGGAGCCGGCCAAGGTGGCCGTCGTGCCCCCGGGCGTCGACCTCTCGGTCTTCGGGCCTGGCGACCAGGCGGCCGCGCGGGCCGCGATCGGCGTCGACCCCGATGTGCGACTGCTGCTCTTCGTCGGCAGGATCCAGCCGCTCAAGGCCCCCGACATCCTGGTGCGGGCACTCGCGAGAATCCTTGAGCGAGAGCCGGACTGGCGTGGTCGGCTCGTGGCGGCCGTGCTCGGTGGCCCGTCCGGGTCGGGCCTGGCCCACCCGACGGCGCTCCAGGATCTGGCCGACGATCTCGGCGTCGCCGACTCGGTCCTCTTCCGCCCACCGGTCGACCGGCCCACCCTCGCGCAGTGGTACCGCGCGGCCGACGTGGTGGTGGTCCCCTCCTACAGCGAGTCCTTCGGCCTCGTGGCCGTGGAGGCCCAGGCCTGCGGCACGCCGGTCGTGGCGGCGGAGGTAGGCGGGCTGCCGCTGGCGGTCGGCGATGCGGGTGTCCTCGTCGACGGGCACGACCCAGTGGTCTGGGCCGATGAGCTCGCCGCGCTGCTGGCGGACGATGACCGGCGGGCAGACCTGGCGCAGCGGGCGGTCGCCCACGCCCAGGGCTTCAGCTGGTCGGCGACGGCCGACCGCCTCCTTGAGGTCTATGCGGCGGCGATGGGCGGCTCGACCCGGCCGATCGGGGAGTCCGACCCCCTGACCGGTGTGCCGCGCACGCCCATCGCCTGAGCGTCGTCAGCCGACGGTGATCTCGCCCATCTCATCCCAGCCGGTGCCCTCGAGCTGACGGGAGATGATCCGCGGCGTCGCCGTGAGGTACTGCGCGGCCGAGCCGGTGAACTCCCTGAAGTGGTCGGAGCCCACGTGGGGCCCGGCGCCGTCGTCCTCGAAGGCCTCGACGAGCACATACTCGTTGGGGTCATCGACACTGCGCGACCAGTCGAACCACAGGTTGCCCGGCTCCGCGCGGGTCGCCTCGGTGAACTCGCGGCTGATCTCGGGCCACGCGTCGGCGTGCTCGGGCTTCACGGGGAACTTCACGACGATGAAGATCACGGGGGCGCTCCTTTGGTCGGTTGCCCCGCCATTGTGCCGCCTCCACGCGATGGGGTATGCCGCGTGCCCCGCCTCATCGCCTAGGCTCGCCGGGGTGACGACCAAGCTGCAGCGACTGATCGAGGACCACCTGCGCGACAACGAGATCGAGTGGGAGGCGGGGGCGCGCGACGGCGAGATCGTGGCCACCCTGCCGGGCGAGAAGAAGCTCAAGACGGTCGTCTCGCTCGTGGCCGGTGAGGAGCACCTGTCGGTCTCCGCCTTCGTCATCCGCAACCCCGACGAGAACCACGAGGCCTTCTACCGCCACCTGCTGCGCCGCAACCTGCGCCTGCCCCTGCTCGCCTACGCGATCGACTCCTCGGGCGATGTCTACGTGAGGGGGACGGCGCCTGCGGGAGCCGTCGACACGGCATACCTCGACCAGCTGCTGGGCACGGTGCTGGAGGCGGCGGACGCGCCCTTCAACGAGATGCTGGCGCTCGGCTTCCTGGAGTCGATGAAGAAGGAGTGGCGCTGGCGCATCGAGCACGGGGAGTCCACCCGCAATCTCGAGGCCTTCGCCCGCCTGCTGGAGAAGGAGACCGGTGTCTCGGCGCCATCGGGCGAGGGGGCCGACCCGGGCCACTAGGGTGGAGGCATGAGCGCTCCCTACACACTGATCCTGCTCCGCCACGGAGAGTCGGAGTGGAACAAGAAGAATCTCTTCACCGGCTGGGTCGATGTCGACCTGACCGACAAGGGTCGTGAGGAGGCCAAGCACGGCGGCACGCTGATGAAGGAAGCAGGCATCCTGCCCGACGTCCTCCACACCTCCGTCCTGCGCCGGGCCATCACCACCGCCAACCTCGCGCTGGACGCCTGCGACCGACACTGGATCCCGGTCCACCGCAGCTGGCGCCTCAACGAGCGCCACTACGGTGCGTTGCAGGGCCTGGACAAGGCCGCCACCCGGGAGAAGTACGGCGACGAGCAGTTCATGACCTGGCGCCGCTCCTTCGACACCCCGCCGCCGCCCATCGAGGCCGGCAGCGAGTTCGCCCAGGACGGCGACCCGCGCTATGCCGACATCGAGGTCCCGCAGACCGAGTGCCTCAAGGACGTCATCCCGCGGCTCCAGCCCTACTGGGAGAACGAGATCCAGAACGACCTCAAGGCCGGCAAGACCGTGCTGGTGACGGCCCACGGCAACAGCCTGCGCGCCCTGGTCAAGCAGCTCGACCAGATCTCCGACGAGGACATCGCGGGGCTCAACATCCCGACCGGCATGCCGCTGCTCTATGAGCTGGGCGAGGACTTCATGCCCACGGCCCCGGGCCGCTATCTCGACCCCGAGGCGGCTGCGGCGGCCGCCGCAGCAGTGGCCAATCAGGGCAAGCGCTGACCGCGCCTGCACCGACGCGATCGGCCCCGACACCCACGTGGTGTCGGGGCCGATCACGTTGTGGCCCAAGGGAGCCCCGGTCAGAACGCGGGATAGAGGTCCATCGGGTCGCTGTCGTCGCCCTCGCGCTGGGTGCGGGTGGTCTCGCGGCCGGCCGCATCGGTGGCGGTCATCGTGAAGCCCGACTGGACGAGCTCCCCTGACAGCGTCGTGGTCCACAGTCCGGGGACCGTCTTGCCTCCCACCCGCACGGGAGTGAGGGGGACGGCGTCTGTGCCGGAGGGGCCGCCGGCCACCGCGGGGCTGAGCCGGACCGTGCGGGCACCAGGGGCGATCACCAGGGTAGGGCGCGGCGGTGGGAGGGCGCTGTCACCGCTGAACTCGGCGGGGTAGCCCGTGATCGCGACGGGCGAGCTCGCGCTTGGCAGGGGCAGATCGCCCATCGGTGACATCCCCCCGCTCTCGGCCTTGGACTCGAAGTCGACCTGCATGGTGCGCAGCACCGCCCCGCCGGGCACCGTCACGTCGATGACCCGGAGGTTGGCCTTGGTGAGCGGGCCGCCGGTCCCCACGATGCCCGCGATCGCCGTGGGCGGGATGGGGGAGTCGATCTGCACGGAGCCGGGCACCTTCTCGAGCGGGACCCCCAGCCCGTCGGAGGCGGCCCTGCGGGCCGTGGACAGGCTCGCATCGGTGGCGTTGGTGCCCTGGAGGAGCTGCTCGATGCCCGCGCCGATGGCGGGGCCGTCGCCGCCGACCGTCTTGACCCGCATCCAGATGGGGGTGGACTCCCCGACGGCGCCGCTCCAGACACCGCCCGAGAGGGGGACGCTCTTCCAGTGGCGGAAGAGGTTGCCCGACGTGGTGATCTCGGGGTGGATGGAGAGCTGGGCAGCGTGGTGCGAGGGTGGGGTCAGGACCAGCGCCATGCAGGGCTGGCCCTTGGCCAGCACCCCTGCGAAGACGACCCGCGGGGCCTCGCCGGGCTGGGTGACCCCGCTGCCGAGCGGTCTCAGCCGGGCCGCCGGCGTGCCCGTTGGGCCTCCGAAGACCTCCACCAGCGACTGCGGTGGGCCCTGTGGCTGTGGGGTGCCGCCCGAGTCGAGGGCCAACAGCTCGCCGGCGGTGACGACGACCCGCCCCTGTGGCAGGTCCTGGGCATAGAGCACGCGCCGGGCGCCCACGCTGTCGGTGGGCGGCAGCGAGCCGACCTCCACCCGCGCCGCCGGCACATTGCCGCGCGCCGGCCAGGTGGTCACGTCGGTCCAGGCCGCCGCGTCCCGTCGGGCCTGGCTCGTCGGCGGCGAGGGCGCCGGCTCGGGGCGCAGCTCGCGCACCTGGGCGGCCACGGGCCAGGCGAGGGCAAGCGCCGCGGCTGCCCCGATCGCGGCGGCCACCCGTCGCCTGCGCCGCCGCGCGCCGGCGACCCTGACCGCCACCCCGGCGACCGGGTCGGTGGTGTCCCCGGCGCGGGAGATCTCGGTGTCGAGGGCCTCGCGCAGATCGGTGAGGTCGTGCCCGGCCCAGGACTCGGCGAGGGGGCGCGCCTCACGTCCACCCCGCTCACTCCGCACCAGCGCCAGTGCCGTCTCGGGCACCTGGCCGTCGAGGACGGCCAGCGCGAGCACGAGGCGGTCTGCGGTCGGGAGCGCGTCATAGGCCGTCAGCGCCGCCACGTGCCGCTGCAGTGGGGTGCGGGCCGCGGGTCGCTGCTCGTCGTCGGTGAGCAGCCTGCGGATCAGCCGCCGCCGCACCCACTCGCGCGGGTGTCCGGCCTCGGACGCCTCCTCCCACTCGCGTGCGGTGGCGACGCCCACGTCGGTCGCCGCGTCGCCGGCCCGGTGCGGGTCGGCGGTCACGGCCAGCGCGATGGTCCGCAGCGGCCCCCACTGCGCGACGAGGAACTCCTCGACCTCCTGCGGGAGCCGGCCGCCGCGGCGGGCGGACCGGCCCCGCCTCGCCTCGTGGTCCCAGGTGGCGGCGGGCGTGGGTGCATCGTCGCTGCGGGTGTCGGCCTCCCACATGGGCTTCCCCCCTCCGCCGGGCGCGGCCTCGCGCTCAGCGTCACCCTACGGCCGGCACCGGCGGTGCCCGGGCGTTTTCGCCCAAGTCGCAGACATGGGTATGCCGCGGGGCCGGGCCCCGCGGCATACCGCGCGCTGTGTCTGGGGGTGCGGCTCAGACGGCCGGGAGGGCCCCGCCGCCCTGGCCATCGCGCTCGGAGCGGACGCTCTCCAGGTCCTCCTGCTCCTCGTGGTCGATGAAGGCCTCGTTGTCCCACTCGCCGGTGACGAGATAGACGACGCGGTGGGCCACGGAGACGGCGTGGTCGGCGAAGCGCTCGTAGTAGCGGCCCAGCAGGGTGATGTCGACGGCCGACTCGGTGCCGTGCGACCAGCCGTCGGCCAGGTGCTCGAAGAGGCGCCGGTGCAGGGCGTCCATCTCGTCGTCGTCCTTGTCGAGCAGCTTGGCGGCCTCGACGTCCTTGGCGGCGATGATCGAGCCGCACTTGGTGACGATGCGCTCGGCGACCTGGCCCATCTCGAGGATGATCGAGCGGATGTCGGCGGGGACGGCCGAGTCGGGATAGCGCAGGCGGGCGACTTTGGCGACGTGACGGGCCAGGTCGCCCATCCGCTCCAGGTCGGTGCTCATGCGCATGGCCGTGACCACGATGCGCAGGTCGGTGGCGACGGGCTGCTGGCGGGCCAGCAGGTCGATGGAGCGGGCGTCGAGCTCCTCACGGAGCCGGTCGATCTGGACGTCGGCCTCGATGACCGACTCGGCCAGCTTGACGTCGGCGTCGAGCAGGGCGACCGTGGCGCGCGCCATGGCGCTGCCGGCGAGACGCGTCATCTCGACGAGCTGGTCGGAGATGGTGTCGAGGTCCTCGTGGAAGGCGTCGCGCATGGGTGGTCCCTGTCCTCACTGGGGGTCGGTGCTTCGTGAGGATCACACGGGGCCGTGAACGGTCCGGGTCCTCAAGGTGAACAAATGGCATGGCGCGAGCGTGCGATGTGCCTGCCCCGGCCGCCGTTGGGCGGGACCAGTCTGCACCACTGCGTACGCTGACCCCGTGGACCCTACGCTCGCCGCAGCCCTCGGGGGGCTGGCCGGCTTCGTGACATGCGGGTTCACCGTGCTTGCGGGGCGGTTCTCCGAGCGTCGGGAGCGCCAGCTGGCCGAGCCCGAGCCGCCGCCCGCGCTGCCCGCCGGTGTGGCCGATGTCCTAGCGGTGCTGCGCTCCAGCGGCATCGTGCTCGACTCCGCCGACGCCGTCGTCAAGAACTCGCCGGCCGCGGTCTCCTATGGCCTGGTGCGGCGCGGTGAGCTGGTCCACGCCGAGCTGCGCCAGCTCGCCCGTCAGGTGCGCCGCGACGGTCAGATCCGTGAGGTCGACCTCGAGCTGCCGCGGGGGCCGATGGGCCGCTCCAGCTCACACATGCGCGCCCGCGTGGCCCCGCTCGGCGGCCAGCACATCCTGCTGCTCGTGGAGGACATGACCCAGACCCGCCGGGTCGAGGAGGTCCGCCGCGACTTCGTCGCCAATGTCAGCCACGAGCTCAAGACCCCGGTCGGCGGGCTGACGCTGCTGGCCGAGGCCGTCCAGGACGCCAAGGACGACCCCGAGGCCGTCGACCGCTTCGCCGAGCGCATGCAGATCGAGGCCCAGCGCCTCGGCCAGCTCGTCAAGGAGATCGTCGACCTCTCCCGCCTCCAGGCCGCCGACGCCCTGCACGAGCCCCACCTGGTGGACGTGGCGCAGGCCGTCACCGAGGCCGTCGACCACACCAAGGTGGCGGCCGACGCCCACCAGATCGAGCTGGTCTCCGCGTGCCAGCCCGGCCTGGCCGTCCTCGGTGACCACGACCTGATCACCACCGCGGTGCGCAACCTGATCGTCAACGCGATCAACTACTCCGACCCCGACACCCGGGTGGCCGTCACCAGCCGCCGCGTGGGGGAGCTCGTCGAGATCACCGTCACCGACCAGGGGCAGGGCATCCCGGAGGCCGAGCAGCGCCGCATCTTCGAGCGCTTCTATCGCGTCGACGCCGCCCGCTCGCGCGCCACCGGGGGCACAGGCCTGGGCCTGGCCATCGTCAAGCACATCTGCGCCAACCACGGCGGCGATGTCACGGTCTGGAGCGAGGAGGGGCGCGGCTCCACCTTCACGCTGCGCCTGCCCGACGCCTCCGAGCGGGCCGAGACCGAGCCCGTGGTGCCACCCGACCCGCACGCACCCGCGCGAGTGCGCGGCATACCTCAGTCGCAGCAGGGCAGGGAACCCACGTTGCACAGCACGATCACGCAAGGAGACCCGAAGGCATGACCCGCATTCTCGTCGTCGAGGACGAGGTGTCCTTCTCGGACCCGCTGTCCTATCTGCTCCGCAAGGAGGGCTATGAGGTCGCCGTCGCCGAGACCGGCCCCCAGGCCCTGACCGAGTTCGACAGCGCCGGAGCCGACCTGGTCCTGCTGGACCTGATGCTCCCCGGCCTGTCCGGGGTGGACGTATGCCGCGCGCTGCGCCAGCGCTCCAACGTGCCGGTCATCATGCTGACGGCCAAGGACAGCGAGATCGACAAGGTCGTCGGCCTGGAGATCGGCGCCGACGACTATGTCACCAAGCCCTACTCCTCGCGCGAGCTGCTCGCCCGCATCAAGGCGGTGCTGCGCCGGCTGTCGGAGCCCGAGGAGCTGCTGCCGGCGACCCTCGAGGCCGGGCCGGTGCGCATGGATGTCGAGCGGCACGTCGTCACCGTCGACGGGGTGGCCACCCAGCTCCCGCTCAAGGAGTTCGAGCTGCTCGAGATGCTGCTGCGCAACACCGGCCGGGTGCTCACGCGCATGCAGCTGATCGACCGGGTGTGGGGCAGCGACTATGTCGGCGACACCAAGACCCTCGATGTGCACATCAAGCGGCTGCGGGCCAAGGTCGAGCCCGACCCCGGCAACCCGCGCCACATCGTCACCGTCCGCGGGCTCGGCTACAAGTTCGAGGCCGCCTGAGCTTCTGGGCGCATGACGAAGGGCCGCTGCCTCGTGGCAGCGGCCCTTCGTCGTCGTGGCGCGGGAGTCGGCGTCAGCTGGTGGCCGAGGCGGACGGGGAGGCGGGGGCGACGCCCGCCGGGGCGTAGTCGGCGTAGTAGCCCTCCGCCGCGACGACCGGGACCTGGATCTCGCCGGAGGCGCCCGAGGCGTCGGTCTGGGCCTGGAGCGAGACCATGCCACCAGGGGCGCCCTGGAAGTCGGTCAGCTCGACCTTGGTGTCCTTGGAGATGGCCAGCCCGGAGTTGGCGGGGACCTCGAACTCGGCGGCCTTGGACGAGCCGGCCGGGGCGACGCGCACGGTGACCGGCTTGTCGCCCTCGTTGTTGGCGGCGCCGACCAGGGTGCCGGGGCCGCCGTCCTTGTCGGCGACCACGACGATGTCGCGCAGCTGGACGTCGCCCAGGTCGATCGGCACACCGTCGGCGGCGTTGTAGGTCACGTCGGTCTGTCGCGGGGACATGACCTGGCAGCCGGACAGGCCCATCGCGGCAGCGAGGGCGAGAGCGGGCACGGACCGGCGCAGAGCGGAGGCAGAGAGTCGAGGCGTCACGGGGCACAGCGTACCGGCTCGGCAGGCGGCCGGTGCCGCGACCACGCGACCCCGCGGACGGTGCCCGAAAGGTGGACGGGACGGCATACCGATGACAGCGCTTGCACTGGACGAGAACCCCACTCGCGGAGGGGATTTCGTCGCACTATCACGTCGGGCTCAGAGGCTGCGTAATTTTGCGCGCACCCCCGCGCGTGACATGACTTGAGCGGCCCTGTCAAGGCTCGAATCCCGTTGATCTGAGCGGTAATTGAGGCTTTGACCTGCGGTGACGGCGGGGTCTGCAACTTATGTCACTTCCGCGTGTCGTGTTATCCTTGGGGTCGCGAAAGGGGAAAACATCACATGGTTTTCAAGGTCGGCGAGACGGTTGTGTACCCCCACCACGGGGCCGCACTCATCGAAGAGATCAAGGTGCGGACGATCAAGGGTGAGGAGAAGCAATACCTCAAGCTGAAGGTGGCCCAGGGTGACCTGACCATCGAGGTGCCCGCAGAGAACTGCGATCTCGTCGGTGTCCGCGATGTCGTCGGCCAGGAGGGCCTCGACCGCGTGTTCGAGGTCCTGCGCGCCCCCTACACCGAGGAGCCGACCAACTGGTCGCGCCGCTACAAGGCCAACCTCGAGAAGCTCGCCTCCGGTGACGTCATCAAGGTCGCCGAGGTCGTGCGCGACCTGTGGCGCCGCGACAAGGACCGCGGCCTGTCCGCTGGCGAGAAGCGCATGCTGGCCAAGGCCCGTCAGATCCTGGTCTCCGAGCTGGCGCTCGCCGAGAAGACCGACGAGGAGAAGGCCGAGTCCATCCTCGACGAGGTCCTCGCGTCCTGAGCGAGCCACACCTGAGCACCCCGTCCGACGCCCCCGGCAGCCCCGCTGCAGGGGGCGTCGGCGTCGTCATCGTGGCCGCTGGCTCCGGCACCCGGCTCGGCGCCGACGTGCCCAAGGCCTTCGTCCGCGTCGCCGGCCGCACCCTTCTGTCGTATGCCGTCGAGCGCGCCTCCCGGACGCGCGGGCTGGTCTCGCTCGCCCTCGTCCTGCCCGACGGCTGGCTGCCCGACGGCTGGCTGCCCGACGGCGACGCCTATGACCACGAGATCTCCCGCCATGCCCCCGTCGGCACTTCCTTCTCGGTGGGCGGCGCGGAGCGCACCGACTCGGTGCGCATCGGCCTGGAGCGACTCGACCCCGCCTGCGATGTGGTGCTCATCCACGACGCGGCGCGCGCCTTCACCCCGACCGCCGTCTTTGACCGGGTCGTCGACGCGGTCCGCTCCGCCCGCCAGGCCGGCGCCGCGGTCGGCGCGGTCCCGGGCCTGCCGGTCGTCGACACCGTCAAGTCAGTCGACTCCTCCGGCGTCATCACGGGCACGCCCGACCGGTCGCGGCTGCGGGCGGTCCAGACGCCACAGGGCTTCGACGCCGAGGTGCTGCGCGCGGCATACGCCTCGGGTCTGGAGGCGACCGACGACGCGGCCCTGGTCGAGGCGCTCGGGCGACACGTGCTCGTCGTCGACGGCGACCCGCTGGCGCGCAAGGTGACCACCCCCGACGACCTCGACTGGGCCGTCCACCACCTTGGCTGAGCCGGCCTTTGGTTGGATGGGCGCATGACTGACCAGCCGCGTATGCCGCGTGTCGGCATCGGTGTCGACGTGCACGCCTTCTCGTCCGACGCCTCCCGGGAGCTGTGGGTGGCCGGCCTGCTGTGGCCCGGCGAGCGCGGACTGGAGGGCCACTCCGACGCCGACGTCGCGGCCCACGCGGCCTGCGATGCGCTCTTCACTGCCGCGGGCGTCGGCGACCTGGGCGCGCATTTCGGCACCGCCCGGCCGGAGTTTGCCGGCGCATCGGGCGTGAGACTGCTGGCCGAGGCGGCCCGGCTGGTGCGCGAGGCGGGCTTTGCGATCGGCAATGTCTCGGTGCAGGTCGTCGGCAACCGGCCCAAGATCGGCACCCGGCGCGAGGAGGCGCAGCAGGCCCTGGCGCAGGCGTGCGGCGCACCCGTGTCGGTCAGCGGCACCACCACCGACGGGCTCGGGCTCACCGGGCGGGGTGAGGGGGCCGCCGCCATCGCCACCGCGCTGGTCTGGGCGGTCTGAGGTCTCGCGTTCTACTGGGGCGGCGCGGCATACCCGCCCTGCGGCGGATAGGGCTGCTGGGGGGGCTGCCGCCGGCGCCTGGGTGCGCCGCTGCACCAGGATTGCGGCGATCGTGGTGGCCATGGCGATCCACCCTAGGAACTGCTGGATAGGGCCGGTGATCGACCACGGGACCTCCATCGGGCGCCCCAGCAGGCCAAGATCGGCGGACATGAGCAGCGCACCGAGCACGTTGTTCACCAGGAACAGGGTCAGCCCGGTAACGCCGACCCACCGCCACGCGCCGCCGCGGGGATGGAGCAGGAGAAGCGCCAGGCCAACGATGAGGATCAGCGCAGGCGCGAGGTAGTTGACGGCGACCATGCCCCATTCGTTGCCGGACACGTTTCTCCTCACCGAGATCCGGGGCCTGGCCGACCGCCAGGTGCCTTTTGCCCAGCCTAGGGCCGAGATCCCCTGCTACTGGGGCGGCGCGGCATACCCGCCCTGCGGCGGATAGGGCTGCTGGGGCCCGCCGGACGCGGAGGCACCAGCGCGCGGCCGGCCGGTGAGGACGGCACCGACGACGAGAGCCACGCCCACGGCCGAGAGGATCCCGCTGGTGATCGAGGCCAGGGACCACATCGCCCGCCCGGCCTGGCGGTATCCGCCGCTGAAGAGCCAGGCGTTGAGCGCCAGGTGGCTCAGGCCGGTGAGGATCAGCAGGCCGAACCCGCTCAGGGCCAGGGTGCGCCAGGGGGCGCGGTCGGGGTGGCCCATCGCCACCAGCAGACCGGTCGTATAGATCACGAGCAGGACGATCGGCACGATCGAGCTCGCGAGCCAGCCAGACAGTTGCACGTCTTCCCCCTGGGTCGTCGAAGTGCGCTCAGTCTAGGGAGCGGCGGCTCCGCGGGAGGCCGGCCTGGCAGGGGAGCCCTCCCCGTCGCTGACGCAGCCGCCGCGCGCACCTAGGCTGGTCGCAGCCCATCGACCGGCCGCCGATCGACCGACCACCGATCGACCGAACCCAAGGAGTCGCAGCATGCCCCAGACCGTCAAGGGCGTCATCGCCCGCAGCAAGGGCGCCGATGTCGAGCTCGTCGACATCGTCATCCCCGACCCCGGGCCCGGCGAGGCAGTCGTCAAGATCGAGGCCTGCGGGGTCTGCCACACCGACCTGCACTACCGCGAGGGCGGGATCAACGACGAGTTCCCCTTCCTGCTGGGGCATGAGGCCGCCGGCGTGGTCGAGTCCGTCGGCGAGGGGGTGACCGATGTGGCCCCGGGTAACTTCGTCATCCTCAACTGGCGCGCCGTCTGCGGTCAGTGCCGCGCCTGCGCCAAGGGCAAGCCGTGGTACTGCTTCGCCACCCACAACGCCAGCCAGAAGATGACGCTCGAGGACGGCACCGAGCTGACGCCCGCGCTCGGCATCGGCGCCTTCGCCGAGAAGACGCTGGTGGCCGCCGGCCAGTGCACCAAGGTCGACGCCGACGCCGAGGCCGCCGCGGTCGGCCTGCTCGGCTGCGGCGTGATGGCCGGCTTCGGCGCGGCCGTCAACACCGGCAACGTGGGCCGCGGCGACTCCATCGCCGTCATCGGCTGCGGTGGCGTGGGCAACGCCGCCATCGCGGGAGCCAAGGTCGCCGGGGCGACGACGATCATCGCGGTCGACGTCGACGACCGAAAGCTGGAGCAGGCCAAGGCTTTTGGCGCCACCCACACCGTCAACTCCAAGAGCGAGGACGCCGTCGAGCGCATCCGCGAGCTCACCGGCGGCAACGGCGCCGACGTGGTCGTGGAGGCGGTCGGGCGCCCCGAGACCTATGAGCAGGCCTTCTATGCAAGGGATCTCGCCGGGACCGTCGTCCTCGTCGGCGTGCCCACCCCCGACATGGAGATCACCCTGCCGCTGCTGGAGGTCTTCGGCCGGGGCGGCGCGCTGAAGTCCAGCTGGTATGGCGACTGCCTGCCCAGCCGCGACTTCCCGATGCTCGTCGACCTCTATCGACAGGGCCGCTTCGACCTCGACGCCTTTGTCACCGAGCGGATCGGTCTCGGCGACGTGGAGGCCGCCTTCGACAAGATGCACGGCGGCGACGTGCTGCGCTCGGTGGTGGTCCTGTGAGCGACACCAGCAGCGAGCTGAGCCTGCCCGTCTCCGACGGGGGCGTGCGCATCGAGCGGGTCGTCACCTCCGGGACCTTCGAGCTCGACGGCGGGTCGTGGGAGGCCGACAACAACGTCTGGGTCGTCGGCACCGATGACGAGGTCGTCGTCATCGACTGCGCCCACGACGCCCGCGCGATCCTGCGGGCCGTCGGCCACCAGCGCAAGGTCACCCACCTGCTGTGCACCCACGGCCACAACGACCACATCAACGCCGTGGCGCAGGTCGCCGCCGCAGTCCGCGCCCCGGCCTGCATCCACGACGGCGACCGGATGCTCTGGGACGCCGTCTATGAGGTGGCCCCCGACCAGACCCTCGAGGACGGCCAGGTCATCCAGATCGGCGACGTCGAGCTGCACGTCATCCACACCCCCGGCCACAGCCCCGGCGCGTGCTGCTTCTATGCGCCCGCGCTCGGGGTGGTCTTCAGCGGCGACACCCTCTTCAACGGTGGCCCGGGCGCGACGGGACGGTCGTTCAGCGACTTCGACACGATCGTGGAGTCGATCACCGACCGGCTCCTCAGCCTGCCCGACGACACGGTCGTGCTCACCGGCCACGGCGACCACACCGTCATCGCCGACGAGGCCCCGCACCGCCAGGAGTGGCTCGACGCCCACGCCGCGTCCGACGACTGACCGCCCGGGGCGTTTGTGCCCACTTGGGCTAAAGCGCCGGGGCGTTTGTGCCCAACTGGGCTAAAGCGCCCCACGACGACGAGCGAGGGGTATGCCGCGGAGCCGGCCCGCGGCATACCCCGCCTCGCGGATGCGGGCGGCCGGGGTGCCCCCGGGTAGCCTTGACCGGGTGAGCCTGCAACTGTTCGACACTGCCGCGCGCGAGCTGCGCGACTTCACCCCCCTGACGCCTGGTCGGGTGGGGATCTATGTCTGTGGGCTCACCACCCAGTCCCCGCCGCACCTGGGGCACGTGCGCGCGTTCGTCGCCTATGACGTGCTGCGCCGCTGGCTGGAGCGTGGGCACGGGCTGACCGTCGAGCTGGTCCGCAATGTGACCGACATCGACGACAAGATCCTCGCCAAGGGCATCGAGCAGGGCGAGCCCTGGTATGCGATCTCCTATCGCAACGAGCTCGAGACGCGCGACGCGCTGACGACCCTTGGCCTGCTGCCGCCGACCTACGAGCCGCGCGCCACCGGCCACGTGCCCGAGATGGTCGAGCTGATGCAGACCCTCATCGAGCGCGGCCACGCCTATCCCGCCGAGGACGGCTCGGGCGATGTCTACTTCGACGTGCAGTCCTGGCCCGCCTATGGCGAGCTGACCCGCCAGAGGATCGAGGACATGGCCGCGGCCGAGGACGCCGACCCTCGCGGCAAGCGCGACCCGCGCGACTTCGCCCTCTGGAAGGGCGCCAAGGACGACGAGCCGGGCAGTGCCTCCTGGCCGACCCCGTGGGGCCGCGGACGCCCCGGCTGGCACCTCGAGTGCTCCGCGATGGCGCGCAAATACCTCGGCGACGCCTTTGACATCCATGGTGGTGGCGTCGACCTGCGCTTCCCCCACCACGAGAACGAGCTGGCCCAGTCCCGTTCTGCCGGCTACGAGTTCGCCAACTTCTGGGTGCACTCCGCGTGGCTGACGATGGGCGGCGAGAAGATGAGCAAGTCGCTCGGCAACACCATGCGCGTCAGCGAGCTCGTCAAGGCCTGCCGCCCGATCGCCGTGCGCTACTACCTGACGGCGGCGCACTACCGCTCGACGATCGAATACCACGAGGGCTCCCTCGAGGAGGCCGAGGCGGCAGTGGAGCGCATCGAGGGCTTCCTCGGGCGCGCGCTCCCCGACGAGCACGACTGGACAGCCGAGCGGGCCGCCGCGGTCGAGCTGCCCGCCGACTTCGTCACCTCGATGGACGACGACCTGGGCGTCTCCGGGGCGCTCGCCGCCGTCCACGACGAGGTGCGCACCGGCAACACCCACCTCGACAACGGCGAGCGCGAGGAGGCCCTCGCCAGCGCCGAGCGGGTCATGGCCATGGCCGATGTCCTCGGCGTCAACCCCCGCGACCCGCACTGGGCCGGTGGCTCGAGCGGCGGCGGCAACGACGCCCTCGAGGCGCTCGACGCCCTCGTCGAGGAGCGCCTCGAGGCCCGGGCGAGCGCCCGCGCCGCCCGCGACTTCGCCACCGCTGACGCGATCCGCGACCAGCTCATCGCCGCCGGCATCGAGGTCGCCGACACCGCGGGCGGCGCCCGCTGGTCGCTGGCCCGCGGCGGCGCAGACACCAAGGAGGCCTGATGGCCGGCAACTCCCAGCGCCGTGGCGCGACCCGCAAGGGCAGCTCCAAGAAGGGCGCGCTCGTCGGCTCCGGCGGTCAGCGCCGCAAGGGCCTCGAGGGCAAGGGCCCGACGCCCAAGGCGGTCGACCGTCCCAACCACAAGGCGCACAAGACCGCGAATGCCGCGGCCAAGCGCTCCACCGGCCGCCCGGCCCAGCAGGCCTCCCGCGGGTCCCGTCGCGGCAAGGCCTCCAGCGAGGTCGTCGCCGGGCGCAACTCCGTCGTCGAGGCGCTGCGGGCCCACGTCCCGGTCGCGACGATGTATGTCGCGGGCCGCATCGACGCCGACGACCGCGTCCGCGAGTCGCTCAAGATCGCGAGCGAGCGCGGCATACCCGTGCTGGAGACGCCCCGAGGCGAGCTGGACCGGCTCACCGACGGCGCGGTGCACCAGGGGCTGGCGCTCCAGATCCCGCCCTACGAGTACGCCGACCCGCGCGACCTGATCGACCCCGAGGCCCCGGGCGTCCCGCTGGTCGTCGCGCTCGACGGCATCACCGACCCCCGCAACTTGGGCGCGATCATCCGCTCTGTCGCGGCCTTCGGCGGGCACGGCGTGATCGTCCCCGAGCGCCGCTCGGCCGGCATGACGGCCAGCGCGTGGAAGACGAGCGCCGGTGCGGCAGCGCGGATCCCGGTCGCCCTGGCCGCCAACCTCAACCGCACCCTCGAGGACTTCCACAAGGCCGGCTTCTTCGTCATCGGCCTCGATATGGACGGCGACGTCGAGCTGCCCGAGCTCGAGCTCGCCGACCAGCCGCTGGTCGTCGTCGTGGGCTCGGAGGGCAAGGGCCTCTCGCGCCTGGTGGGCGAGAACTGCGACCAGATCGTGTCGGTGCCGATGGCCGGCGAGATGGAGTCGCTCAACGCCGGCATCGCCGCCGGCGTGACGCTCTATCAGGTGGCCACCAAGCGGGCCGCGCTGCGCGGCTGAGCTGCGGCCGCGGCATACCCCACGCGCGGGCACAGAGCACGTCACATCTGGATAACCAGCGTGAGACAAACTCCCTCGCTGCGTGGCTGGCGACCACCCGTGTCATAGGCTGACCGCGCGGTCACCGCCAACGGGGCCCACTGGGGGAGCCCCCGGACCTGGATCAGAGAAAGGCGACAGCAATGTCGAACTACGACAGCACCCCGCCTCCGCCGCCGCCCGGCGACGGCAGCTACAACGCCGGCCAGCAGGGCCAGAGCGGCTACGGCCAGCAGGACGGCTACGGCCAGCAGCCCGGCCAGTACGGCAACGTCCCGCCGGCCGCCCCGGGCATGACCCCGGCCGGCACCGGCGGCGTGGCGCCCAAGAACTACCTGCCCCTGGCCATCCTCAGCATCCTGTGCTGCTGGCCGCTGGGCATCCCGGCGATCATCTTCTCCACCCAGGTCAACTCCAAGTGGAACGCCGGCGACGCCGCGGGCGCGGCCGACGCCTCCGCCAAGGCCAAGAAGTTCGCGACGATCGCGATCGTCCTGGGCCTGATCGCCACCGTCATCCAGATCATCCTGATGGCGACCGGCAACTACCCGCAGACCGGCACGACCACCTGAGTCGAGCGTGACGCTGCACGAGCACGTCGCGACGCCCCCGACCGCCGCGCGCGGCCGGGGGCGTCGTCTCGTGCTGCCCGTGGGCTCCCTGCTCGCGGTGCTGCTGGCCTCGGTGGTCATCCACTCCCACGACCCAAATGACGCCGGCACCTATCCCTCCTGCCCCTTCCTGGCCATCACCGGCTACTACTGCCCGGGCTGCGGCACGACCCGGGCCTGGTATGCCCTCACGCACGGCGACCTCGGGACGGCGCTCGCCCGCAACCCGCTGCTGGTCGCCTCCGCCGTGTGGCTCGGCGTGTGGTGGCTCGAGTGGGCCTGGCGGGCCTGGACCGGCCGGCCGCGCACCCGGATGGCGCCGACCTGGGTGCTGTGGGGACTGCTCGTGATCGTGGTCGGCTTCTGGGTGCTGCGCAATGTCCCGGGCTGGACGTGGCTCTCACCCGCCTGAGCGACCACGTCCACTGGGCATGACACGCCGCGCGCCGGCCAACCCGGACGGCGTGTCCTCCCCAGTCGATGACGCTGGAGACGACAGAGGTATGCCGCCCTCCCGGGCTCGGGAGGGCGGCATACCTATCGATGCGCGGCCGCGTGAGCGGCCTTGGGGCAGAAGGGGTCCTACTTCTTGACCTTCGGCGGCGCGGGCTGGTCGACGACGACGGTCGAGAGGATCTTGTCGGCGAAGGTCTGGCGCTTGGCGTCCCACAGCGGCCAGAGGTAGCCGATGTAGGCCAGGCCGTCGAGGTAGTGCGCGATCTCGCGGACGAAGGCCATCAGCGGGCCGATCGGCTGTCCGGTGGACTCGCTGAGCAGCCGCTGGCCCATCTTCTCCTTGCCGATGGAGTAGCCGGTGCGGCCCATCCGGAAGAAGCGGTTCCAGATCGAGATGCCGAAGGCCAGCAGGTAGCCCAGGCCCAGCAGGATGCCGCCGATGGCCATCATGCCGGTGTTGCCGCTGCCGGCGACGGTCTCGGAGTAGCCGGTGGTCGAGTTGTACTCGGAGTCGGGCGAGCCGATCCCGAGCATGATCGCGCCGGGGATCACCAGCAGCAGCATGGGGATGGCCGCGACGAGCCCGTCGATGAGGGAGGCGAAGACGCGGTTGAGCCATGAGGTGTAGGGCCCGAAGGCGGAGACGCCGGCCGGCGGCGCGGCGTAGCCCCCGGGCTGGGCGCCGTAGGGCTGCTGGCCGTAGGGCTGGCCACCCTGGGGCTGGCCGTAGGGCTGGCCACCCTCGGGCTGGCCGTAGGGCTGCTGGTCGTACTGGCCCGGCGCGGGCGCGGCGGTGGCACCACCGGCGGGGGCGGCATAGGGGTCGGTGGGTGCCTCGGCCGGCGGCGTGGGCCGGACGGTGGTGGCTTCGTCGGCCTCGCTGGGCGGCGTGGGCCGGACGGTGGTGGCCTCGTCGACCTCGCTCTGCGGTGCCTCCGCCGGGAGGTCGGAGCGCCGGCGCGTCGCCTCGACGTCGTCGTCGGGCGAGAGGGCGTCGCGGTACGGGTTCTGCTCGGACATTGCTGGGTGGTTCCTCCCCTGACTGCGGCGGGCGATCCGCCTGCCGCAAGCCTACGGGCCCACGCGGGCGGGAGTGGGCTCGTCCGTGGGGTAGGACTCCCCATCCCACGCGGGCGCTGGAGCCCAGCCCCGCGGCATACCCCTGAGCTGTCGGCCCCTGAGCAGTCGGCCGGTCAGTCGTCCCAGGCGACGACGGGCATCTCGACGGTGTCGACGCCGACGACCGACTGCTCGTCGGGCTTGTTCGGCAGCACCCAGTAGAGGTAGTCGTCGACGGCGTCCATGATCGGGATGTCGTGGCCGAAGCGCTCGGACATGTACCAGCGGTGCTCGAGGATCTCGTGGAAGATCTCCGCGGCCTCGAGCTTGTGGCGCAGCTGGGCGGGGATGCGGGCCATCACCGGCTCATAGATGCGCGCGACCCAGTCGTGGGCGACCTGCTCCTCGTTGTCCTGCATGCGGTCGGTCGCGGCCCGGTAGGAGTCGAGGTCGTTGAGCAGGCGGCGGGCCTGGTTCTCCTCGACGTCGAGACCGGTCAGGCGCAGCAGCCGGCGGGAGTGGTGGCCGGCGTCGACGATCTTGGGCTGGATCTGGATGGTGGTGCCGTCGACGTCGGTCGTCATCGTGAACTCGTCGACGTCGAAGCCGAGCTCGTTGAGCCGGCGGATGCGCTCGTCGATGCGCCAGCGCTCACCCATGGTCAGGCTGGTCTCGCCGGTCAGCTCGTCCCACAGCTCGGCATAGCGCTCGACGATGCGGCCGGAGATCGCGACCGGGTCGGTCCCCTCGGGCAGGGCGCCGCCGGCCTCGAGGTCCATCAGCTCCCCGGCGATGTTGACCCCGGCGATGTCGAGGTCGTGCTCGCGCTGCCCGGGGGTCAGGCTGGCGTGCAGCTCGCCGGTCTCGGCATCGACGAGGTATGCCGCGAAGGCGCCTGCGTCGCGCCGGAAGAGCGTGTTGGACAGCGAGACATCGCCCCACCAGAAGCCGGCGAGGTGCAGGCGCACGAGCAGCACGGCGAGGGCGTCGATGAGCCTGGCCGCGGTGTCATGGCGCAGGTGCTGGCTGAACAGCGCCCGATAGGGGAGGGAGAACTCGAGGTGCTCGGTGAGCAGGCAGGCGTCGAGCTCGGTGCCGTCGGCGGCCGTGCGTCCGCTGACGACGCCATAGGCCTCCACGCACGGCAGGTCGAGGCGCTCGAGGTTGCGCAGCATGTTGTGCTCGCTGACCGCGATGGAGTGCTTGATCTCCTTGACCGCCAGCACCCGGCCCGCCACCCGCACGAAGCGCACGACGTGGCGGGAGATGCCCCGCGGCAGCGCGGCGAGGAACTCGTCGGGCCACTCCTCCAGCGGGAGACCCCACGGCAGGTCGAGCAGCTCTGGGTCGGGCCGGTTGGCCGTGATGTGCAGCGGCATGGATCCCATCGTCCCATCGGTATGCCGAAGGGCCGGCACCCCACGCAAACGCAGGTGCCGGCCCCCCGGGTGGTCTGGCGTCAGTCGCCGATGCGCTCGCCGGTCTCCATGTTGAAGACGTGGAGGTGGCCCTCCTTGGGCTTGACGTAGATCGTCTCGCCCTTCATCGGGGGACGGCGGCCGTCGGTGCGGACGACGAAGGGCTTCTCGACCGGGGCGGTCGGGTCCTTGGCCTTGTCGGAGGCGGGGGTGCCATAGACATAGGCGTCGGCGCCGAGCTCCTCGACGACCTCGACCGTCAGGGGCAGGCCGTCGCCCTCGCTGGTGATGTCGACGTCCTCGGGGCGCACACCCACGGTGATCTCGTTGCCGGCGCGGGAGAGGTCCTCGCGGCTGATCGGCAGCAGGCCGGAGCCGAAGCGGGCACCGCCCTCGGTGACGGGCACGTTGAGCAGGTTCATGGCGGGGGAGCCGATGAAGCCGGCGACGAAGACGTTGTTGGGGTGGTCGTACATGCGGCGCGGGGTGTCGCACTGCTGGAGCAGGCCGTCCTTGAGGACCGCGACGCGGTCGCCCATCGTCATGGCCTCGACCTGGTCGTGGGTGACATAGACGGTGGTGACGCCGAGGCGGCGCTGGAGCGAGGCGATCTGGGTGCGGGTCTGCACACGCAGCTTGGCGTCGAGGTTGGACAGCGGCTCGTCCATGAGGAAGACCTGGGGGGAGCGCACGATCGCACGGCCCATGGCGACGCGCTGGCGCTGGCCACCGGAGAGGGCCTTGGGCTTGCGCTCGAGGTACTGCTCGAGGTCGAGGATCTTGGCGGCCTCCTCGACGCGCTTGCGGATCTCGGCCTTGTCGGTGCCGGCGATCTTGAGCGCGAAGCCCATGTTGTCGGCGACGCTCATGTGCGGGTAGAGCGCGTAGTTCTGGAAGACCATGGCGACGTCACGGTCCTTGGGGGAGAGGTTGGTGACATCGCGGTCACCGATCCAGATCTTGCCGCCGTTGACCTCCTCGAGGCCGGCGAGCATGCGCAGCGAGGTCGACTTGCCGCAGCCGGAGGGGCCGACGAGGACGAGGAACTCGCCGTCCTCGATGTCGATGTTGAGCTTGTCGACCGAGGGGACGTCGTTGCCCGGGTAGATGCGGGTCGCGTTGTCGAACTTGACAGTTGCCATGGGCGTCGTTGCCTTTCCTTCACCGGCAGGAACGTGCCGGACGATCCGTTGTAAAGGTGATGCCGGCCGCGGCTGCGGCCAACCGCTCCAGTGTGCCGGAAGGGAAAGCGCTTGCACAAGCACTTTGGGGGAAATCGGGAGCACGACTCTGGCCCGGCGGCGGCGGGCGTGGGGGTGTGGGTGGCGGCCCGCCCGCCCGCCTCACGCCTCGGACGATCCCTAGCGCGCGGGGGCCGGGCCCACTAACGTTCCGGCATGAAGATCTCCGACCTGCTCAAGAGCAAGGGTGGCGACGTCGTCACCATCCGTCCCGACGCCACCGTCTCGGACCTGCTCGCGCTGCTCAACGACCACGGGATCGGCGCGGTCGTGGTCAGCGACGACGGCCAGAGCATCTCCGGCATCGTCAGTGAGCGCGACATCGTCCGCCACCTGCACAGCACCGGCGCCGGGCTCGTCGAGGCGCCCGTCTCGCAGATCATGACCAGCGAGGTGCAGACCTGCGAGCCTGGCCACCTGATCGCCGACATCGAGTCGACGATGACCCAGGGCCGCTTCCGTCACCTGCCGGTCATCGTCGACGACAAGCTGGCCGGGATCGTCTCGATCGGCGATGTGGTCAAGGGCCGCATCTCCAGCCTCCAGGCCGAGCGCGACCAGCTCGAGGGCTACATCCACCAGTGAGCGCCTCCGGTATGCCGCGTGCTCGGGCGAGCGCGCGGCATACCGCCTGCGCGGCCATCGCCGTGGGGAGTTGTGATCACATCGTTGGCCTGGCCCACGGCGGGCTGACAGCCGACGTCCAGACAGCGCCCGTACCGTAGTGCCCATGCATGCCGAGGAGACCACGGGAGGGCCGGCGACCCAGCCTGTCCACACTCAGCTGGGCCCCTACCGGCTGGTGCAGCAGCTCGGCGAGGGCGGCATGGGTGTCGTCCACCTGGGCATCGACCCCAAGGGCCGGGCCGTCGCGGTCAAGGTGCTGCGGCCGCACATCGCCCACGACCCCGACGCCCGCGCCCGCCTCGCCCGCGAGGTCGAGACCCTCGAGCGGGTGCAGGACCCCGGCGTCGCGCCCGTCCTCGACGCCGACATCGAGGGCGAGCGCCCCTATATCGTCACCCGCTATGTGCCCGGCCCCTCGCTCGACGAGGTGATCCGCACCGACGGCCCCATGCAGGGTGAGGCGCTGCACCGGCTGGGCCTGGGCCTGGCCAGCGCGCTGCACGCCATCCACGCCGCCGACGTCATCCACCGCGACCTCAAGCCCGGCAATGTCCTCATGCTCGAGGGCGAGCCGGTGCTCATCGACTTCGGCATCGCCCACGTCGCCGACGACGTGCGCATCACGATGACCGGCCTGGTCATGGGCACCCCGGGCTATCTCGCGCCCGAGGTCGTCGAGGGCGCCCCCGTCACCGAGGCCACCGACTGGTGGGGCTGGGCGGCGACGCTCGCCTTCGCCGCGAGCGGGCGGCCGCCGTTCGGCCGCGGCCCGATGGACGTCGTGCTCAACCGGGTCAGCAAGGGGGAGGCCGACCTCGACGGCGTCGACCCGGCCCTCGCGCCACTGCTGGTCGCGGCCCTCTCCCCGGTGCCCGAGGAGCGCCCGCACGAGCGTGAGGTGATCGCCGGCCTGGAGCGCTATGCCCGTGGCGAGCCCGTCGCCGATCTCCTGCCCCGTCAGGTCCACCGCCCCGCTGCGGCCGCGGCGACCCAGGCCGTCCCCGTCCCTGCCGCCGCCACGCAGGCCGTCCCGGCACCCGCCGGAGCCACCCAGGTCATGCCGGCGGTGCAGTCCACCCAGGCCATGCCGGTCGCCCCGCTCGCCCAGACCGCGGCGATGCCGCTGGCCCCCGCGCCCCAGCGCGAGCAGTGGAACCCCTGGCCGGCCCCCGCCGCGCGCACTGCCCCGAGCCCGTATGCCGCGCCCGCCGCGCGCCCGGCCCCGGGTCCCGCAGCCGCGCGCCCACCAGAGTCCGGCTACGGGCCCTCCGGCTATGCCCCGTCGGGCTATCCGCCGGTCGGCCAGCGCCCCGGCCAGGCCCTCGCCGAGCGGCCCGGCGCCGACGTCGCCCCGCGCCCGGGTCAGCCGGGCGGCGGACCGGGCGCCACGGCATACCCCGCGCCGGTCGAGTCGGGGGCGAGCGTGCCTCACCTCGACCCGCGCATCGCCCGCTCCAAGCGGAGCGGCACCCTCGCCGGCCTCCTCGTGGGGCTGACCGCCCTGGCCGCTGTCCTGCCCATGGTCGCGCTGGCCGTGGGGCTGCTGGGCATGCTGCTGGCCAAGACGGTCGACAACTCGGTCACCTCGACAGTCATGCGCCGGCACACCCACGGCCACCGGCGCAGCGATGTGCCGGTCGCCCTGCTCGCCTCCCCGTGGCACCTGCTCGTGGGTCTCGTCGGCTCGCTCGCCAGCCTGATCCTGCCGGCCGTCGTCGGCATCTCCGGCGCGATCTGCACCGCCGTCGGCATGGCCGGCGTCACCGGCGGCTCGGCCCGGGTCCAGCACGCCGTGCCCTTCGCCGTCGGCGCCTTCCTGGCCCTGCTCATGGCCTGGTGGGGGCCGGGCGGCGCGTCGCTGCGCCGCGGCACCCGCTCGATCGTGCGCGGTGTGACGCCCGGTGCCACCCTCGCCGGCCTTCTCGTCATGCTCTGCCTGCTGGGTGCCGGCTTCGTGGCGGCCTACCAGTACGCCAGCGGCTTCCACCTGCACTGGTGGCCGCTCGCCGGCTCACCCCTCTCGTCGCTGCCCGGGCTGCTGCCATGACCGCCGGGCCCAGTGGAGACGCTGAGCCCGGGCGGGAGCAGCGCCCCGGTCCCGCAGCAGACGGGGCCGCCGGCCGCGGGGGCACGCCCCGGCGGCGGCCGCCCAAGCCGGTCCCCGTCCGGGGCCCGCACCCCGCGGTGCCCGCCACACCGCGCAAGCGCCCCGCCACGACCGCAGGCGACGCGCAGCCCACCGCCAAGCGCAAGGTCATGGGCCCCTCGAGCCCGCTGCGCACCGGCCGTTTCCTCCAGGGCGACGCGCCCACCGAGCCGATCCCCCTGCGGGACCTGCTGCGGCATACCCCTTATCGCAACCCTCACGCGCGCAGCGAGGCCCGCGACGAGCAGGCGGCCCGCGAGGCGCTCGATCTGTCGCTGCGCGTCGGCGAGCTGATGTTCCGCTGCGGGGCGGGCGCACCCCAGGTCGAGGCGAGCGTCATCGCCGTCGCCGAGTCCGCCGGCCTGCACCGGCTCGAGCTCGACATCACCAACCAGAGCCTCGTGGCTCAGTGCAGCACCGACGCCGGCCGGCGGATCACGCTGGTGCGGGTGGTGCGCTCCTCGCGCCGCGACTTCGCCCGGCTGACCGCCGTCCACGACTTCGTCGACTCGCTCGTGGCCGGTGGCTATGAGCCCGAGGCCGCCAGGCGACAGCTGCGCGAGATCACGCGGGCCCCGCGGGTCTGGCCCAAGTGGGGCGAGACGGCAGCGCTGTCGGTGATGGCCGGCGCCGTCGCGGCCCTGCTCGGCGGCGGCGCCTTCTCCATCGCGCTCGCGATCCTGGCCGCGGTCATCGTGCTCGTTACGGGGGACCGGCTCTCGGCACGCTTCCCCGAGTTCTATCTCAACGCGGTGGGCGGCGCGATCGCCGTCTTCGTGGCGTGGCTGGGGCTGTGGGCGGGCAGCAGCGGGCAGGTCGGCTTCACCGACGCCGACTTCGCCTATGTGGTGGCCGGCGGCATCGTGGTGCTGCTGCCCGGACGCACGATGGTCTCGGCCTTCGAGGATGTGCTCAACGGCTTCCCCATCACCGGGTCCGGCCGGATGTTCGCGGTCTTCATGGGCGTCGCGGGGATCATCATCGGCGTCGGTGGCGGGCTGACCGCGAGCCTGATGCTGACCGAGCTCTCCCACCTCTCACTCACCCCGCCCGATGTGCTCGAGCTGCGGGCGATGAACGCCCCAGTCGTGCCCGCCCTCATCGGCTCCTTCATCACGGGGCTCGTGGGCTCGATCGCGCTCCAGAGCCGCCGGCGGCTCATCCTGCCCTCCGCCGGTCTGGCTCTGACCGCCATGGTGGTCCTGCTGGTCGCGGGCAAGATCGGGCTCGGCATCATCACCGGCACGGGCCTGGCCGGCGTGGTGATCGGGATGGCCGGTCGCATCATCGCCCTGCGACTGGGGGCCCCCGCGATGGTGCTGATCCACCCGGCGACCTTCACCCTGCTTCCCGGTCTGGCGATCTTCCGCGGCCTCTATGACATGGCCGTCAACGGCCGCGCCGACTCCGGCGCGCTGTCGGTCCAGACCGGTATCACCACCCTCCTCGGCGCCATGGCGACCCTGCTCGCGATCGCCGCCGGGGTCACCCTCGGCGAGATCCTCGCCGCGCCGTTCGACCACCGGATCGTCCAGGCCCGCCGGCGCCGCCGCCGCTGAGGGGTATGCCGCGCCCGCACCGTTCGTTGACCGTGTCCGCTGCACGCGGCATACCCGATGTGAGCGGTGCCACAGACGACGCGCCGACAAACCTGTGGACGGGGATTTGGCCGTTGCCGTTCCGTGACCTACCTTGGTCGGTGGCGCTTGCGCCGGTCAGCGAGATCCGACCCCTGCTCGGAGCCTCGACAACTGCACATCGCAAACCCAAACCAATCAGCACACCTGTCGCGCCTAACCTCGTCACGCAGGTGTCCCGCCGGATCCGATCCGGGCTTCGACGAGGGTGGGGGACCCACAGCGGGCAGCAGTCCGCAGGGGTGAAGCCGGGAGACCGGCCGGGCACCTGACAGCCCGAACCCGACAGCTAACCTCTCAGGCGCTTTCCGGTCAGGAAGGACCTTCCCCACTCATGCACTACTCCCCTAAGCACGCTGCCCCGAAGAACAGCCCCGTGGCCCGTCGCGCCGCGGGTGTCGCCCTCGCGGGCGGCGCCACCATCGCCGGCGGCATGGCCGTCGCCCAGCCCGCCTCCGCGGCCGGCACCGTCTGGGACCGCGTCGCCGCCTGTGAGTCCGGTGGCAACTGGTCGATCAACACCGGCAACGGCTACTACGGCGGCCTCCAGTTCTCCTACAGCACCTGGCGCGCCTACGGTGGCGGCGCCTACGCCTCGACCGCCAACCGTGCGACCAAGGCCCAGCAGATCACCATCGCCAAGAAGGTCCTCTCCGCGCAGGGCCCCGGCGCCTGGCCCGTCTGCTCCGTCCGCGCCGGCCTGACCCGCGCGAGCGGCCTGGCCGTCTCCACCGGCTCGACCGCCACCTCCCGCACCACGACCACCGCCTCGCGCAGCACCGTGCGCGTGACCCGCCTGGTCGTCGACGGCGCCCGCGGCCCCAAGACCACCGCCGCCATCGAGAAGTGGGTCGGCGGCTCGGTCAACGGCTCCCTCTCGCGCTCCGACATCCAGAAGCTCCAGCGCAAGGTCGGCACCCCGGCCGATGGCGTGGTCGGCTCCAAGACGATGCGCGCCCTCCAGACCAAGATCGGCGCCCGCAAGAACGGCACCCGCTCGCTCAACGACCGTGCGACCGTGCGCACCCTGCAGTCCTACCTCAACCGCAACGTCATCCGCTGATCAGCGACTGACGCCTGCGCCCGTCGGCCCGGCCCACCTGTGATGGTGGGCCGGGCCGACGGCGTTGTGCGGCCTCGTCCTTGGGTATGCCGCGAGCCTGGGGTGCCGCGTGCTGGGGTGCGGCTTCTGGGGTAGGCCACGGGCTCGCCTAGGCGGGCCCGCTCGCGCCGCGGGCGGCAGCGTCGCGGACAGTGCGCAGGGAGGCCAGCGTCATCTCGACGACATCCCGGCCGCCTGCGCCGCGGTACCAGTTCTCGATCGCCGCGAAGACGGTCATCACGGCGGCAGTGCACACCGACAGGGCCTGCTCGTCGTCGAGGTCGTTGCCGGGTGACTCGGCGACGATCCGGGCGAGGTCGTGGGCCATCTGGTCGGCCTGGAGGAAGCCGGCGGCACGCACCGACGGCGTCTCCAGCCAGACCCGGGTGCGCCGGAGGGTCAGGCCCGAGTCGAGGCCGAGGTGGGAGTCGCCCACCAGCCGCAGGCCCTTCTCGAAGCCGCCGAAGACGTCGCCGTCGGCGATGAGCATGGGGGCCACCGCCAGCAGCTGGTCGTCGTACTCGTCCTTGAGGACCAGCGCCTCTTTGGTGCCGAAGTATCGGTAGACCGTGCTGGGGGAGACGTCGGCGTGGGCGGCGACGTGCTCGATCGTGACTTTGTCGAAGCCGTGCTCCTCGAACTGCTCGAGGGCCACGTGCTGGAGCCGGCGCATGGTGGCGGCCCGTTTGCGCTCGCGCAGGCCCATCCGCGGAGCGCCGGGCACGGCGTCGGCGAGCTCCACGGCGGGCTGGTTCGGCTCCTGGCTCATCCCCGCAGTGTAATCGTCCTGACAGTGACTTCCACTTTCCACACTCGAAGCGTAGAGTCACTCTCATGAGAGAGTCACTGTCAGAATCTGTGATCAGCGCGAGTGGGCTCGTCAAGCGCTTCGGCCGCACAAGGGCGCTGGACGGCCTTGATCTGCTCGTCCGGGCGGGGGAGGTGCACGGCTTCCTCGGGCCCAACGGCGCGGGCAAGTCCACGACCATCCGTGCGCTGCTCGGCCAGCTGCGGCTCGACGGCGGGCAGCTGGGTCCGGGCGCGCTTGGTCGGGTCGAGCTCGAAGCGCTCGACCAGCTCGTCGCGGCGACGGACATCGCGTCGTCCCTGGAAACGGGCGAGCAGGTCGATGCACTCGCCTCCGGTCAGCCCCGGCCACAGCACCGTGTCGCCGGGGATGTATGCCAGGTCGGCGTGCACCCGCACCGCGTCGCGCACCGGGTCGAGACCGAGGACCTCTACTCCAAGGGCAACCGTCAGAAGGTCGCGCTCATCGCGGCACTCTCCAGCGGCGCGCCGCTGCTGGTCCTCGATGAGCCGACGTCCGGCCTGGACCCACTCATGGAGGAGGCCTTCCAGACAACCATCCGTGAGCTGCGGTCCGAAGGGGCGACGGTCCTGCTGAGCAGCCACATCCTCGACGAGGTCGAGGAGCTGTGTGACAGGGTCACCATCATCCGGGCCGGCCGCACGGTCTCGACGGGCTCGCTGGATGATCTGAGGGCCGGCACGCGCACGACGATCCGGGCGACCACCAGCGCTGTGATCGCCGGCATCGAGGGGTATGCCGCGACCGTCGAGTCGGTCGGTGGTCTCGTCCACACCACGCTGTCGGTGGGGCGCGAGGACGTGGCCAGGGCCGTCACGGTCGTCGCCGCCGCCGGCCCGTCGGCGCTCGTGGTCCGGCCGCCGTCGCTGGACGAGCTCTTCCTTGGACACTATGGGGAGACGGCATGAGTTCTGTTGTGTCCCAGGCATTCTCGGGAACGCTGTCGTTGGCCCGGGTGCACGTCCAGGGCCGGTGGAAAGGCCTGCTCGCGTGGCTGGTCGTGCTGGCCGGCCTCGTGGTGTCGATCGCCTCCAGCATCAAGGAGCTCTATGCCACGCCGGAGGCACGGCTGCTGTATGAGCAGTCGATGGGCGTCTCACCGGCCGTGGCCGCCTTCAACGGGCGCGGCTATGACCTGTCGACCCTTGGCGGCATCACCGCCTACGAGGTTGGCTTCATGGGGCAGTTGCTGCTGCCGATCGTGCTGGCCCATCTGGCGATCCAGTTCACGCGCCGTGAGGAGGACTCGGGCAGAACGGAACTGGTCAGGGCTGGCCGTGTCGGAGTCCTTGCGCCACTGAGTGCGGCAGGTCTCGTGCTCCTCCTGGCGGTCACGCTCTTCGTCGCACTCGGGGCGTCGGGGCTGGTCGCGTTGGGGCTCCCGGTCACGGGGTCTCTGGCCTATCTCGCCGGCCTGGGCGCGTTCGGCCTCGGCTACGGGGCGCTGGCCCTCCTGGTGGCCGAGATCAGCGGCGAGGCGCGCACGGCATACGGGCTCTCCTTGGCGCTTGTGGTCGGGACCTTCCTGGTGCGGGCGCTGGTCGACGGCCGGGGCTGGGATTCCGTCTGGCTGACGCCGATGGGGTGGGTCGCCGAGGTGCGGCCCTGGGGCGGGGTGCGCTGGTGGCCCTACGCGGCATACGCACTGCTTGTCGTCGTGGCACTGGCCCTCGCGATGGGCGTCGCCCGCCGCCGCGATCTCGGTGCCGGGCTGGTGGGCGGGAGGCCCGGGGCCGCGACCGCGACGGACGGGCTCGGGACGCCGTTGGGCCTGGCGTGGCGGTTCACTCGCGGGGCGTTTGCGGGGTGGCTGCTCGGGGTCGTGGTCTGGGGCGGCAGCATCGGGTCGCTCTCCAGTGAGATGGCCGACCTGATCGCCCAGAACCCCTCGATCACGTCCGCGCTCGGAGTGGCGCGCCCGGAGTATGTCTTCACGGTTCTGGCGGTGCTGTTGACCGGCCTCGGCGCCGCCGCGCTTGCGGTCCAAGGGGTTTCGCGTCTCGCCGCGGAGGAGATGGCCGGGCGGGTCGGGCTGGTCCTCTCGGCCAGGACCTCGCGCCACGTGCTGTGGGCTGTCTGGGTCGCGGTGCTCGCCCTCGAGGCCGTGGTCATGCTGCTGGTCGGGTCCGCCACGATCGGGGCCAGTGCGACCTGGGCCATGGACGATGCGGGCAGCCTCGGCCCCAGTGTGCGGGCCGGGCTGGCGCTCGTGCCGGCGGTGCTGTTCGTGCTCGGAGTGGCCGCGTGCTGCACGCGCTGCGTCCGCGCCTCGTCCCGTCGGCCTGGCTGCTCGTGGGCTGGGCCGCGGTCGTGGGCGTGCTGGGTGAGACGCTCGGGCTGAGGGAATGGGCCCGGGATCTCTCGCCGCTGCACGCGGTGGGGCAGGTGCCGATCGAGGAACCCAGTGCGGCGGCGATGCTCGCCCTCGCGCTCGCGACGGTCGCCATGCTGTCGGCCGGGGCGCTCGCCTTCCGGCGTCGCGACCTCGTCGCCGGGTGAGCGGCCAGCGCGAATCCCGTTGTGCCACAAGGGAAGTTACATCTGTGTAGTTCTGGGGCTCGTGTTGACCAGTGTGACGAGAGTGTCCTACGGTCGAGCGGTGACACCAGCTCGTCGGGGCCACAGGAGCGCCCCCGAGCACATGTGAATACGCAGCATCTGGGCGCGTCCGCAGCGCGGAGCCTCGTCGACGGACGCCTTGCCGGAAGATCTCCGGGCTTGACGAGGGTGGGGGACCCAATCGCGGAGTCCACTCCTTGGGGTAAAGCCGTTCCCCTTCGGCCGGGCACCTGACAGCCCGCACCCGACAGCTAACCCCACACGCGCCGTCAGGAAGGACCCCCTGTTGTCTCTCGCCCCTGAGCACGGTGCTACCCCCGTGCGCTCCCAGCGCTCTGCCCGCCGCCTGACCGTCGTGGCGCTGACCGCCGCGGCTCTCGGCAGCGGCACCGTCGCCGCTGCCACGACCGCCGGTGCCGCCGAGACGGTCTGGGACCGTGTGGCCGCGTGTGAGTCCGGTGGCAACTGGTCGATCAACACCGGCAACGGCTACTACGGCGGTGTGCAGTTCTCGGCTCAGACGTGGACCGGGTTCGGCGGCGGTCAGTATGCCGCCCGCGCCGACCTGGCCACCAAGGCCCAGCAGATCACCATTGCCCAGAAGGTCCTGCGTGTGCAGGGCCCCGGCGCCTGGCCCGTCTGCTCGGTGCGCGCCGGCCTGACCGTCTCCAATGGCCTGGCCGTCAACCCCAGCGGCTCCAGCACCACGACCACGACCACGGCGTCGACCGCCTCGCGCAGCACGGTGCGCGCCACCACGGTCGGCCAGCTCGTCGTCGACGGCGCGATGGGCCCCAAGACCACGGCCGCGATCGAGAAGTGGACCGGCGCCTCCATCAACGGCTACCTGTCGACGTCCGACAAGCAGGCCCTCCAGCGCAAGCTGGGGGTCGCCGCCGACGGCGCCATCGGCCCCATCACCACCCGCGCCCTCCAGCGCGTCGTCGGTGCCTACCAGGACGGCGCCTGGGGGCCGAAGACCACCTCCGCGCTCCAGTCCTTCCTCAACCGCATCCTGTTCTGATCACGCTCCGCGCCCGGGTGGTCTCGTCGCCGCCGGGCGCGGCGCATGCCGATCGGGGAAGGTCGACATGCAGCGCAGGCCCCCGTCGCGTCCTCGCGGCGGGGGCCTCGCGTTGCTCTCCACCTCTGGTGCCGGGCGCGGTATTCGTCCGGCAGGATGAGGTCATGTCGCTCAGCGCCCCCACCCTCACCACGGAGCGGCTGACGCTGCGGCCAGTCCGCGAGCAGGACCGAGACGCCATCGTCGCCATCCAGAGCGACGCGGCGGCCCTGGAGTTCTGGGACGAGCCGGCCTGGGTGGACCCCGCGCGGTTCGAGCGTTTCCTCGCCCGGAGCCGGGAGATGGCCGAGCGCGATGAGGGGGTGCGGCTCGCCGTCGTCGACAACGACAGCGCGGAGGTCGTCGGCTGGTGCGCCCTCAACGACTGGAACCTGACCTTCCGCAGTGTGCGGCTGGGCTACTCGATGGCTCGACGCGTCTGGGGGCAGGGGCGTGGCACGGAGGCCGCGCAGGCCCTGGTCGGGTGGGCGTTCACGGATCTGGGCGTCAACCGGGTGCAGGCAGAGGCGGACACCCGCAACATTGCGAGCGGGCGCATCCTCGAGAAGCTCGGCTTCACCCTCGAAGGGACGCTGCGCGAGGACTGTGTCGTCAACGGTGTCGTCTCCGACTCCTGGGTCTTTGGCCTGCTCCGGCGGGAATGGGACTACAGGCCGTCACCCCGCTGACCCAGGAGCTCTTTCCCGGACGTCACGGCCCGCACACCGACGACCACGGTCCAGTCCCGCCAGCCTCCTCACCCCCCGCCTGAGCGCGGCTGTCGCCCGGGGCTTTCAACCGTGGTCGTCATTGTGCGGGGTATGCCGCGTTCGCGAGTCCTGCTGGCACGGCGCGCTGGTCTGTCGACCCCGTGCTGGTCTCCGGGTGTCAGGCCGGCCGGGACAGTTCGTGCTCCAGGAGTGGCGGTCGGGCCGGGCACCGGGCTCGCGACAGGCCAAGAGTGGCTGCTATTCGCGGCGAATTCCCACCACAAGTGGCCTCTCGCCTCCGGGCTGGCCGAGTGGGGGCGCGATCAGTCGCATTGAGAGCTGGAGAAGGGACTCGAACCCTCAACCACCTGTTTACAAGACAGGTGCGCTACCGATTGCGCCACTCCAGCATGTCCGCGCGGGACCCGCACGATGCTACCGGGCGGCCGGGGCCGGGCCACATCGCCGACGAGGGGACGCGCGGCATACGCCGCCCTGGAGGTGGGGTCAGGAGGAGCGGCGGCGACGGCGGGTGCGGCGGGGCCGGTCGTCATCGTCGTTGAGATAGCCGTCGATGCTGTAGCGGCCGGCGCTGGCCAGGGCGAGGAAGATGCACGCGGTGCCGAGGGCGCCGACCAGCTCCCAGCCGCCGTTCTCGATGAGCAGGCCGTTGCCGCGGTGGACGAAGAAGAACGCGCCGAACATCAGGGCGGCCAGGGCGACGCAGGCGATCCACGTGAAGGCGCCGACGACGAGCAGGATGCCGCCGATGAGCTCGATCGCCGCCGCGACGAACGCGGCCACCGCAGGGGCGGGGACGCCGGCCTGCTCGAACTGCACCGCGGTCGCGTCGAGCCCCGTGTGGGTGAACTTGTCCCAGCCGTGCCCGATGAAGACCAGCCCCAGGATCACCCGGCTGACCAGCAGGAGTATGCCGCGCGTCGGGTTCTGGGCGAACGGCGTCTGGGTGGGGGAGAACATGGCAGATCCTTGCGTCGGGGCGGCGGCAGGGGTGCGCCGGGGAGCCGGGCGACGCTAACACCGGCGGCCGCCCGGGCGAGGGAGGCGCGGCGGGGAGGACGCCCACGGCGGGGCGGCGACGCGGCATACGCCCTGCTGACGGTGACCACAGGATGAGCCGGGGGCTGGACCGTAGCGGGAAACGCTGACACGCTTGCGGCTCCCCGACCGGAGGTAGCCATGACCAGCGACAACAGGCGCGACGACGAGCTGACCCGTGCGCCGATCGAGGCCCACGACCGCACCTGGCTGCACATGGACCGGCCCAACAACCTGATGTACATCCACTCGCTCATGTGGTTCCGCGACGTGCCGGACTGGGACGGCATCCGCGACGTCTACGAGCACCGGATGGCCGCGCGCTTCCCTGTCTTCCGGCGCCGCCCGGTCAAGGTTGGCGGCGGCTGGCACTGGGAGGACGACCCGGAGTTCAGCATCACCCGGCATGTCACCCACACGGTGCTCGACGGGGACATGGCGCAGCTGCGCGCCCACGTGTCCCGGCAGATGAGCGTCCAGCTGCCCTCGGACCGGCCGCTGTGGTCGGTCGAGTTCATCGAGGGGGTCGATGGGGTCGAGGGCGGCCGGGGGTCGTTCGCCTTCGCCCGCTTCCACCACGGCATCGCCGACGGCATCCGCATGACCCAGGTGCTGCTCGGCATGTGTGACGCGGTCAGCGGACCGCCGCCCGCCCGGGTGGGCGCGCACGACCACCCCCACGACGCCTTCGCCGTGGCGACCTTCGTCGGCAAGCACGCCCTGCACGACGGGCTCGACCTGGCCAGCGGCAGCACCCGTGCCGTGCTGCACGCGCCGGAGACGGCCGGCCACATCCTCGGCGGCACCTGGAGCCGCATCAGGCGCGGCAAGCCCAAGCTCAAGGGCCTGCCTATCCGCACGGTGGAGGCCATCGCGAGCCTCAGCTCAGAGGACAACACGGTCGTCAACACCTGGCGCTCGACCGCCCGGCTGCTCGTCGCGCCGCGCGCCAACGACTTCCCCTGGAGCGGCACCCCGGGGGAGGCCAAGGCCGCCGCGTGGATCGAGGGCATCGACCTGGCCCGGCTGCGCACGATCGCCCGCCGTCAGCACGGCACCGTCAACGACGTCCTCTTCGGTGCGGTCTCGCTTGCGCTGACCGACTACCTGCGGGCCTCCTTCGGCGAGATGCCGGGGGAGGACGTCAACTGGCTCGTGCCGGTCGCGCTGCGGCCCCTCGACGAGGACCTGCCCGAGGACCTGGGCAACTACTTCTCCGTCGTGATGATGCGCATGCCGATCGGCATCGACGACCCCCTCCAGGCTGTCGCTCAGTGCCGCGAGATGATGCAGCGCATCAAGCACTCTGCGGAGCCGCAGATCACATTCGGGCTCCAGCGGGTCGTCGCGACGACGCCCAAGTCCTTCAGCCGGGCGATGACCAACTACTTCGCCAACAAGGCGATCGGCCAGCTGACGAGCGTTCCAGGGCCCACCACCGAGGTCTCGCTCGGCGGCAACCCCGTCGCCGGCATGCTCGGCTGGGTCCCGATGAGCGGCGACCAGAGCCTCGGCATCTGCATCTACAGCTACAACGGCAGGGTCGCCATCGGCCTCGCCTGCGACGCCCGGCTCGTGCCCGACCCCGAGACGCTCGCCGACATGGTCACCGCCGCGGTCGACCGGATCGACGCCGCGTCCCAGGCCGCCGTCGATGCCGCCGAGGGGGCCGGCCGACCGTAGCCTCCCGGCCGCTATGGTCGGGCCATGGCCATCACCGCATCCGGGCAGCGCGTGCCCGAGCATGTCGTCATCGTCGGCGCCGGCATGGTCGGCCTCGCCACCGCCTTCTTCCTCCAGGAGCGGGGCGTGCAGGTCACCGTGCTCGACAAGGAGGGTGTCGCTGCCGGCGCGTCCTGGGGCAATGCCGGCTGGCTGACCCCTGGCCTGGCCGCCCCGCTGCCGGAGCCGGCCGTCCTCGCCTATGGCATCAGGGCCGTCGTCAGCCCCGCCTCGCCGGTCTATGTGCCGCCTGCCGCGGACGTCGCGCTGGCCCGCTTCGTCACCGGCTTCCTGCGCCACTCGACAGCGGGCGCTTGGGAGCGCGGGCTGGCCAAGCTGGTCCCGCTCAACAACATCGCGCTCGAGTCCTTCGACGCGCTGCACGCCGGCGGGGTCAATGCGGAGACGCGTGAGGCGCCGTTCGTCGCCGCCTTCAGCATGCCGGGCGCCGAGGAGCTGCTCGTCCACGAGGTCGAGACGATGAGCCGGCTCGGGCTCGACGTCGAGTGCGAGGTGGTCTCAGGCGAGGAGGCGCGCCGCCGTGAGCCGATGCTCTCCGAGCACGTCCACACCGGCGTCCTGCTCAACCGCCAGCGCTATATCGACCCCGGCGCCTATGTGCACTCCCTCGCCGACGCGGTCGTCGCCCGCGGTGCCACGCTCGACACCTCGGCCGAGGTCGTCGACGTGCGCGAGACCGACTCTCGCGCAGAGGTTCTCACCGCAGACGGCCGCATCATCGGGGCCGACGCGCTCGTCCTCGCGACCGGCGCATGGCTGGGCCGGCTGCTGCGCCGGGTCGGCTCGCGCAAGATCGTCCAGGCCGGCCGCGGCTACTCCTTCACCGTCGACGCCGAGGCCGTCCCCGACGGCCCCGTCTATCTCCCCGAGGCCCGCGTCGCCATCACGCCGATCCAGGGCGCCGTGCGCATCGCCGGCATGATGGAGTTCCGCCGGCCCGACGCGCCGCTCGACCCGCGCCGCGTCGATGCCATCGCCGCGGCCGCCAAGCCCTTTGTCCGCGGCGTCGACGTCGAGGCCCGCCGCGACGAGTGGGTCGGCTCCCGCCCCGTCACGATCGACGGCCTGCCCCTCATCGGGGTCACCAAGGCACCCCGGGTGTATGCCGCGGGCGGCCACGGCATGTGGGGCGTCACCCTCGGCCCAGCCACGGGCAGGCTTCTCGCCGAGCAGATCGTCACCGGCCGCCACAGCCCGGTCCTTCAGCCCTTCAGCCCCCTGCGCTGAGGCCGCACCGGCTGATAGGCCAGAGGTCGGAAGTCTCGTGCCGAAATGGAGGAAGGGCCCACCCTCGCGGGGTGGGCCCTTCCTCCTGGCGACTCAGGCGGGGGCATCGACCGTGCGACGCTCCTCGCCGCCCGGGATGGCCGTGTCGTAGGGGGCGTCCGAGTGGCCATAGCTCGGGTGCACGAGCATGTAGACCAGTCCCAGGGCCACCACCGCCAGACCTGAGAGCAGGACGATCCAGTTGTCGTACCAGGGCACGTCCGGGGTCCGGGGCCAGCACATGTTGATCATCGCGATGACGCCGTAGGCAAGGGCGATGATATTGACCGGCAGGCCCCACTTGCCAAGCGTGTACTTGCCGGAGGGAACCCAGCCGCGCAGCCGCGCCCGCAGGGCGGCCAGCACCACCATCTGGAAGCCCATGTAGATGCCCAGGGCCGCGAAGCTGACGATCTTGGTCAATGCGTCGGCGCTGAACTTCGACCCGATCACGATGAGTGCCGGCACGGCAGCTGCCACCAGCAGCGCGTAGGGCGGGATCGCCCGGTTGGCGTCGAACTTCTTCAGGAGCGAGCTGCCCATGATCATGTCATCGCGGCCGTAGCTGTAGGCGAGTCGGCTTGCCGCGGCCTGGAGGCTCATGGCGCAGGAGAGGAAGGAGATCAGCACGACCGCAAGGACGATCCGCGCACCGGTGGTGCCGAAAGCCTCCGTCAGGAGCGTGCCCACTGGGTCAGTCTGCTCCCCAGAGATGACGGCCGGGATGTCCGTGACTGCGAGAACCAGGGCAAGACAGACGAAGGTGGCTGCCGCACCGCCGATGTAGATCGTGCGGCGCATCGCCTTGGGGATGATCACGCCCGGGTTGGGCACCTCCTCGGCGACATCCCCACAGGCCTCGAATCCGTAGTACTGGTAGATGCCGATCAGGGCAGCGGCTGCGAAGGCCCACATGTAGCTGTGGTTCCCCTCGGTCCCGAAGGAGTCGAACAGGACGCCGAGGTTGTGCTCCCGGTGCGCAATGAGCAGCCACAGGCCGACGACCAGCGCTCCGAGGAGCTCAGCGGTGAAGCCGATGATGGCCACAGCGGCGAGCACCCGGGTGCCCATGAAGTTGATGACGGTGGCCAGCGCCAGGATGGCGAGTGCACACAGGATCGTCATGTTTACGCTCGGCTCGAGGCCGAGCATCGTTGCCATGTAGGGTCCTGCGCCGTAGGAGACCGACGCGATCGTCACCAGCAGTGCGACCAGATAGATCCAGCCGGTCATCCAGGCGAACTTGCGGCCCCAGAGGCGGCGCGCCCACGGGTACACCCCGCCAGCGACGGGGTACTGCGCCACGACCTCGCTGAACACCAGGGCGACCATGAGCTGGCCCGCGCCCACGAGCAGGAAACTCCAGATCATGGGCGGGCCGCCCGAGGCGAGCGCGTAGGCAAAGATCGTGTAGACCCCAACGACGGGGGAGAGGTACGTGAAGCCGAGCGAGAAATTGGCCCACGGGCTCATCTCCCGCTTGAACTCCGACTCGTAACCCAGAGAGCGTAGGTGGTGCGCGTCAGCGTCCGGGTGGTGGATGTACTCCTCGCCGGGGTCGGAATAGGGCGCCAGGGGATCACGGTCAGAGATGTTGGGATCGCGGTTGGACATGAGGCTCCAGGATTTAGTGGGGATCTCTGGTGAGGTTGCGGGAAAACTACAGAACTAGGGGATTTATGACAACCCCCTTAGGCTTGGAATCTGCATCCGCGGTGGCCCTAGGCATCGGGAGCGCGAATCGTCGCATCTGGAAAGTGAGGACGGCAGTGGTGGAGACAGCCCGAGTGCCGCTCGTGCGTCCGCTTGGTCCAGCCGGGCGGGCGGAGGAGATTGCCCAGCGGGTGGCTGAGTCGATCGAACTCGGCCTCCTGGCAGACGGTGAGCAACTGCCGGTCGAGGTCGACTTCGCCCAGCAGCTGGGGGTCTCGCCCATGACCCTCCGGGAGGGGCTGGCGATCCTGCGACAGGATGGCCTGGTGGAGACGCGGCGTGGCCGGAAGGGGGGCACCTTCGTGCGGCGTCCTTCGGTGCTTCCTGTCGAACGCGCGGCGCAGCGGCTTGCTGGTCGTTCCGTTTCTTCGCTCCGAGACCTCGCAGACGAGCAGGCGGCCGTCTCGGGGCAGGCGGCAAAGTTGGCAGCCGAGCGGGCGACTTCGAGTGCCGTCCGACAGCTGCTACGTCTGGTTGAACAGCTGGAATCGGCGGGGGACGCCGGCGCCCGGCTGCGTGCGGACAGCCGCTTCCACATTCAGATCGCGATGGCGTCGCAGTCCGAGCGCCTGACTCGTCGGGAGGTGGCCCTCCAAGGGGAGTGTGCAGCGCTTCTGTGGCTGCCTCCACAGATGCCCATCGACATCCACCGGGTGACGCAGGAGCATCACGACATCGTGACAGCGGTGGCGGAGGAAGACGGCGAGATGGCCAGGACGCTGGCTGAGAGACACGTGCAGCGCAATCTCCGCATGCTCACAGATTGGCGCCTGAAGGCGGCACCCCGGAGGAATCGCAATGACTGACAAGGGAATTGGCTCGGCTGTCGGACCTGGTGACGGTCGCATCGCGACTGCCGACCAGCTAATGGCCGCGCTTTGGGTGGTCATGGCTCCCGGGTATGCCGCGCTCGAGCGGGTCGCGGAGCGCACCGCCGTGCTCATCGCCGAGGCGGGGGGAGAAGCCTCGGAGGCGTCGCTGGCCTCGCTGGAGTCCCTGCTCGCCCAGGAGCTGCCCCAGGCGCGTATCGCCTGCGGCATGGGCTTCGTCGCCGCGCCCGGCGTCGTCGAGGGGCATGAGCGCTATCTGCTCTGGCTACAGCAGCGGGCCCATGGCCCGATGCGGCTGCGCCTCAACTTCGACCCGGAGGACCCTGACGTCTACGATTACCTCGACATGGGCTGGTTCACCCAGGCCGAGGAAGGCCGGCCCCGGGTGGTCTTCGGGCCCTATGTCGACTATCTCGGCTCCGACCAGTACGTCTTCACCCTGACCGTGCCGGTGATGGTGGCGGGGCGCTTCTGTGGCGTCGTCGGCTATGACGTCCCTGCGGACAGCCAGGAAGAGGTCCTGGTCGAGGTCATGACCCGCTGCCCGGTCGATGCCGTCGTGGTCAGTCCCGAGCGGCGCGTGTTGGCGGCCAACACCGGCCGGTGGGTGGTGGGGTCGCGGCTCAACTCCATGCCGGAGGCCGACGGGACCTTCGTTGATGTCGCCGTGGATCCCCACGGGACTGGTGTGCATGGCGCTCTTGCGCGACCGGAGGCCGACGCGCCCGCCTGACAGGACCGAGGGCGGTCCTGCTGTGACCACAAGGGCGTCCGACTGACAACGCGAGAAATTGTCCCGGCTCCCCTCTTGACACAAATACTCTAATTCTGGAGTATTTCTGCAACGCACTCGTGGAACCCTTACCCCGCCCCGACAGGAGCAGTCACCATGACGGCCGTCGCCCAGGACCAGGCACCGTACTTCGACATCAGCGACCCCACCTTCGCCATCACCTCCGAGGAGGTGCACGCAGCGCGTGAGCAGAGCTGGTACGCCCGCACCAACTACGGCATCGCCGGCCTGCGCTACGACGAGGTGAGCCGTCTGCTGAAGCACCCCAAGCTCCGCCAGGGCAGTGTGCAGTGGCCGGCGCACAACGGGATCACCGAGGGTCCGTGGGCGCACTGGTTTGCCAGCTGGCTGCTCAACAAGGAGGGTGCCGACCACCACCGCCTCCGCCGCCTGATGAACCCGGCATTCTCGCCCAAGCTCATCGGTGCCCTTGTCCCCCGCTTCCAGGCTCTTGCCGGGGAGCTCATCGACGGCTTCTCCCACCCCGACCGTTGCGAGTTCGTCACCGAGTTCGCCGAGCCGTATGCCGCGCGGGTGATCGCGATCATGCTCGGTCTGCCCGAGGAGGAGTGGCCGATCATCGCTCGCGAGTCGACCACGCTCGGCCTCGGCATGGGCGTGACGGTCAAGGACGACCTCCCCAAGATCGAGGCAGCCCTGGCCAACCTCTACACCTACGCAGACGACCTCATCGCCGACCGCCAGAAGAACCCGCGCGAGGACTTCGTCTCGAAGCTCGTCACCGCCAACCGTGAGGGGGATGGCCGACTCTCCGACGAGGAGCTGCGGGACGGCCTCGTGCTGCTGATCTTCGGTGGCTTCGACACCACCCGCAACCAGCTCGGTCTCGCCATGCAGACCTTCATCGCCAACCCCGACCAGTGGACCCTGCTGGCCGAGCAGCCTGAGCTCGGCAAGGCCGCCGTGGAGGAGGTCATGCGCGTCAACCCCACCGTGCGCTGGGTGACCCGCGAGGCCCTTGAGGACTTCGAGTTCGAGGGCCTGGAGATACCCGCCGGCACCACGGTCCACCTCTTCAGCGAGTCGGCCGCCACGGACCCTCGTGTCTTCGGTGAGAAGGCCTTTGACATCACGGCCGACCGCAAGCCGCACTTCGGTTTCGGTGGTGGAGCTCATCACTGCCTGGGCCACTTCGTTGCCCGCAGCGACATGAGCGAGGCGCTGCCCTTGCTCGCTCGCCGGATGCGCAACCCGCGGATCGACGGGGAGGCCTCGTGGCTGCCGGACTCCGGCAACACCGGCCCGATGCGCCTGCCCATCGCTTTCGATGCGGCCGGCTGACCTCGCCCCTGACCCCGCACACCCCCAGAACCCCGCCCAGCACCCCAGTAAGGAGATCCACCATGCACGTCACCGTTGACATGAACCTCTGCCAGGACCACGGCCAGTGCGCCATTGCCTCGCCAGCCGTTTTCCAGATGAACGACGACGGCAAGCTCGAGTACAACGGCAATCCCGATGACTCGCTGCGCGACGAGGTCGAAGAGGCAGCCGACGTCTGCCCCGTGCAGGCCATCCTCGTCGAGGACTGATCATGAGCGCCCACGTGGCCGTCGTCGGCGGCTCACTCGCCGGCCTGCGCGCAGCCGAACAGCTGCGCAGCGCCGGGCACGAGGGCCCGATCACGGTCTTCTCCGAGGAGGCACACCTTCCTTACAACCGGCCGCCGCTGTCCAAGGAGCTGCTCGCCGACGAGGGTGAGCCAACCGCTGACGACCTGCACGCCCGCGTTGCCTTCCGACGGCGCAAGTCAACCGAGGACGTCGACTTCCAGCTGGGGGTCGGGGTCGAACAGGCGGACCTGGCGGCCGGGACCCTGCAGACCTATGACGGGCAGACGCATGAGTTCGACGGCCTCGTGGTCGCCACGGGTCTCCGGCCCCGTCGGCTGCGGGTCACCGGACCGGAGGAAGGCCGACACGTCCTGCGCACCCTCGAAGACCTTATCCGGCTTCGCGGGCAGGTCCGCCCGGGCCAAGACGTCGTCGTGGTCGGTGCCGGTTTCATCGGCTGTGAGACGGCAGCGACCCTGCTCAAGAAGGGGTGCTCGGTCACGCTTGTCGAGCCGACCGGCGCGCCGATGAACCGCGTCCTAGGTGTCGAGCTGGCTGACGCGGTACAGCGACACCACGAGGCAGCCGGGATGCGCTTCGTCATTGATGACGGGGTCCACGGCTACGGCGGCGGCGACGCTGTCGCGGAGGTACAGCTGGCATCTGGTGGTTCGCTGACCGTGGATCTGGTGATCGAGTCGGTCGGATCGGTGCCCAACGTTGAGTGGCTCGAGGGCAACACCTCCCTCGACCTGTCCGACGGTGTGCTGACCGACAACTCGATGGGTGTGGTCGGGGCCGACCGCGCTGTGGCTGTCGGCGACATCGCCCGATTCCCCAATCCGCTGTTCGATGACGTCCCCCGGAGGGTCGAGCACTGGTCGATTCCTACCGACACGGCAAAACGGGCGGCACAGTCGCTCCAGGCCATGCTGAGCGGCGGACAGGCCCCGGACGCTCCGTTCGCGCCTATCCCGTCCTTCTGGAGCGACCAGCTCGACCTGCGGTTCCAGAGCTTCGGCTCTCCCTCGCTCGCAGATGAGATCCGGATCGATGAGGGCAACCTCGATGCGCTCACCGACGGGGTGCTCGCCACGTATCTGCGCGACGGCCGCCTCGTCGGCTCCGTCGCCGTCAACCTCGACCCTGCACGCCAGCGGCGCCTGCGCGATGACATCGCCGCGCTTGCACCCTGACGCCACCCATCTGACATCCGCACTGCCCGGCCCGACCCCAGCGCGTCACGCGCCCAGCCAAAGGAATCGCCATGACCACCACCCCCCTTGATGCCCACCGGGAGGGCAATGCCGCTGCGGGCGCACTTGACGAGATCAAGGCCAAGATCGCCGAGAGCGGCGTGGACTACCTCTACCTCCAGGTCGTCAGCGTGACCGGCCGGGTCGTCGGCAAGGTCATCCCTGCGCGGCACCTGGAGCGGGTCGCCACCCGCGGCGTGCAGCAGCACCGCACGGCGGCTGCCAACCTCCAGACCTCCCGAGAGGGCAACCTCATGGGAGGCGGCATCGACGCCGCGGAGTACACCGCCATCCCCGACCTGGACAGCTTTGCCGTGCTGCCGTGGGACACCTCGGTCGCCCGGTTCTTCTGCCGGGCCTACGAGCCGGATCACGTCTCCGACGACCCGGGTGCCATCTTCCCGCTCGACTCCCGCGGCCTGATGAAGGATCTCCACGCCGACTTCACCCAGCGGACGGGTCTCGAGCTGCGCACTGGCTGCGAGCCCGAGATGGTCTGGGAGGGTGCGGGACTCGAGGCCATCTATCGGCCGGAGTCGAGCCCCGCCTACCACATCGAGCACCTGGAGCGGCACCGTCCGATCTACCAGAAGGTGATCTCGTATGGGCAGGCCCTCGGCCTGGACATGATCGAGGGTGACTACGAGGACCCGGGTCAGCTCGAGCTCAACTGGATGTACGACCACAGCGACCTCACTGCCGACCGGCTCATCACCTACCGCCAGCTGTGCAAGCAGGTCGCACGGGAGCTCGGCATCCAGGCCACCTTCATGCCCAAGGTTGCCACCGGCATGATGGGCAACGGCTGCCACCACAACTTCTCGCTGTGGCGAGGTGACGAGAACGTCCTCGAGGAGAAGGGCCGCAAGGAACTGCACCTCACCGACGAGGGCAAGCACGCCCTTGGCGGCGTCCTGGCGCACACAGCCGGCGGGATGCTGATCATGGGTCAGACCGTCAACTCATACAAGCGCTACTGGGACGCCGGGCAGTTCGCCCCGTCGCAGATCAACTGGGGCATGGACAACAAGACCTGCACCGTGCGCCTCTCCGCCAACGGCCGCCTCGAGTACAAGCTGCCCGATGCCATGGTCAACCCATATCTGTCGCACGCGTTCCTCATCGCCACCATCGACGAGGGTCTCCAGCGGCAGGCGGATCCCGGTGCGCCGCAGGTGGGTTCGAGCTACGCGGGGGTCAGCGAGCTCTTCCCGCCGCTGCCGCTCACGCTCGGTGAGGCCGTCGACGCCTTCGCCAAGGACGACTTCCTCCGGGGCGTGTTCGGCGACCCGATGAGTGACCTGCTCATCGAGTACAAGCGCGACGAGTGGGCCCGCTTCTGCGGCTACGTCACGGACTGGGAGCGCACGATGTACTGGGACGAGGCCCCGTGACCGCGCCCCTGCGGCTGGCCTGCATCGACTCCGAGGCTCCGCCGCTGTTCCAGCTGAACGACCCCGAGCGAGGCCGACTGGGATATGAGCCAGCGGTGGGGCAGTTGATAGCCGATGAGCTCGGCCGGAACCTTGAATGGGTCTATCTGCCCTGGAATGACATGATCCCCGCCGTGCAGCGTGGCGAGGCCGACGGTGTGCTGTGCGGTCAGGGCATCATCCCCTCGCGTGAGGCGCAGGTCGACTTCACCCGACCGTATGCCGTCTTCCATGAGTCGGTGCTCATGCGCCGTGGTGAGGCGGTCCCCGATGCGGGGGGCCTGCGGGGCAAACGGGTTGCCGCCATCGCCGACAGTGCCAACATGGCGCTGGCCCAGAGTTTCGAGGGTGCCGACGTGGTGCCCTTCGGTGGGGACAGCGACGATGTCTATGCGGAGATGCTGGCCGCCCTGAAGTCGGGCGAGGTCGACGCGGTGGTGGACGACGACGTCGTCTTCGTGCCGCTTGGCTCGAGCGATCCTGACTTCGAACTGTGCTTCACCGTGCGCACCGGCAATCGGTGGGCCGTGGGATGCGCCAAGGACCGTCCCGACGTGCGGCAGGAGATCGACTCGGCGCTGGCCTCGATCCTGGGGGACGGCCGCCTCGAGGCGGTGTGGCGCGAGTGGTTGCCCACACTCGAGTACCCCTTCGGCGAGCGGCCGTGACCCGACCAGCAATCGCGATCATCGGGCGGCGCGCGGAGAGCGTTCCCATCCTCCGGTTCAGCGCGACCCTAGCTGCGGAGGCGATGTGTGAGGCGGTCTATGCCGCGGGAGGCGAGCCGTTGGTGCTGCACGGGCTCGGACGGGACCCCGCAGATGGGCTCGGGGATCGGCTGGAGCGATTCGGCGGCGTCCTCGTCCCTGGCGGGGCCGATCTTGACCCGGCGCTCTATGGTCAGGAGCCGATAGCCGAGACCACGGGCGTCGTCTCGTTCCAGGACCTGCTCGATGTCGCGGTCACTCAGGAGGTGGTCGCACGGCGTCTTCCCACTTTGGCGATCTGCCGCGGGATGCAAGTGCTGAATGTGGTCTGCGGCGGCACACTGGTCCAAGATCTGCCGGAATCGTCTGTGTCCCACCGCAACGCGCCTCATCTAGCCAGTGTCATCGAGGGCAGCCGGCTTGCCGACATCGTCCGGACGGGCACGGTGGAGGTCTCCTCATATCACCACCAGGCAGTCGACCGCCTTGGCACGTCATTGGTCGTCTCGGCGAGAGCCGCGGATGGTGTCGTCGAAGCGGTCGAGCACACGGCTGCGGACATCCTTGGCGTGCAGTGGCACCCTGAGGATCTACATGACAGCTCACCCACGGATGCGGCCCTCTTCGCTGACCTGGTCGAGAGGGCGCGACGGAAGGATGGATCCCAGTGACCGAGGTGGCACCCGCCAGCTCAGCAGTCGACGAGGCAGGGCAAGGGGGCGAAGGCAGCGCCGTTGTGCGCTGGGAGGACTGCCTCCCGGAGCCGGAGCAGCCGGCAGTGCCGAGGGCCCACGTGGCGGTGCTGGTCTCGCTCAACTTCCCGCAGATGACCATCCACACTGCCGAACTCGTCACCCGGTTCACTCGGACAGCACTCCAGACCCTGGTCAACCTCGGCGCGTCCTATGAGGTCTTCGACACCAGTACGGCCCTGCGAGATGCGAGGCGCGTGGCGGAGGCCGACGCTCTTCTCATCCTCGGTGGGGGCGACGTGTCCGCGACGCTCTATGGCGGCAGCGACGAGGGGGTGCCCAACTCCTATGGCGTGGATGCGCGCGCAGACCACGACACAATTGACGGCCTCAATTCAGCAGTCGCCGCGGACCGTCCAGTCCTCGCGATCTGTCGCGGATCGCAACTGGTCAACGTCGCTCACGGAGGGTCTTGCATCCCGGACATCGCGGACTTCGGGCTTCACCGCGGAGGGCCGGGGGAGCCGATGTTCCTCGATGAGGAGGTCAACATCGTGCCGGGCACACGGCTTCACAGCATCCTCGGACGGGATCGGGTCACTGTCCGGTCGGGCCACCATCAGGCTGTCGACAGGGTCGGCGAGGGGCTACGCGTGGCGGCGAAAGCGCACGACGGGATCGTCGAGGCTGTCGAGCACCCCGACCGCTGGCTGATCGGGGTGCAGTGGCACCCGGAGGACGACCACGGGTGTGACGACCACCGCGGCACCGTGTTCGCGGCCTTCGTCGACGCCGCTGCCGGGGCGCGCGGCTGACCCCCGAGGTCGGCCGCCTAGAGTTGGGGGCGTGCGTGACGCAGCCCCTGACCTGACCCCCGAAGCCACTGACCCGACCGGCGAGGCCCCGCGCGAGGCCATCGTCGTCGGCGGTGGCGTGAGCGGTCTGATGGCCGCCCGACGGCTGGCCCAGGCCGGCCGCAGGGTGACCGTCCTGGAGGCCGACGAGCGCGTGGGCGGGCAGGTCCGGACCGTCGATGTGGCCGGCCGGCCGATCGACACCGGAGCCGAGGCCGTGCATCTCGCGAGCCCCGCGGTCCGCGCGGTCCTCGACGAGCTCGGGCTGGCCGAGAGCAAGATCGCCTCGCGCCCGGGGCGCACATGGCTGGTCGCCCGGAGCGGGCTGCGCCGCATGCCGGAGGGCGTTGGTCCCGCAGGCCCGACCCGCCTCGGCCCCGTGCTGACCTCGCGCATCCTCTCGCCGCTCGGCCTGGCCCGCGCCGCGGCGGAGCCGTGGATTGCCAAGCGGCACAAGGAGACCCGCGACATCTCCGTCGGCGACTTCATCCGCACCCGCTTTGGCAGGGAGGTCGCCGAGCGCTTCGTCGACCCGATGCTGGGCGGGCTGCACAGCGGCGACATCGACCGGCTGAGCCTCCAGGCCGCGTCGCCGATGCTCGCCGGCGTGGCGCGCAGCGGCAAGTCACTGACGCTCTCGCGCAAGACCCGGCGGGCGGCGCCCTCGACCGCGCCCGCCGCCTTCGTCACCTGGCCGGAGGGTCTGCGCCGGCTGCCCGACACGCTGGCCGCCTCCGACGGCGTCACCGTCCGCACCGGCGCGACCGCCGTCGCCCTGCACCGCACACCGACCGGCACGCAGGTCGAGCTCGAGGGTGGCGAGCGCCTCGAGGCCGACGAGGTCGTCCTCGCCCTGCCTGCCGCCCGCGTCGCCGACCTCCTCGAGGCCGAGGTGCCGGCCGCCGCCGAGCAGCTGCGCGGCATACCGATGGCCACTGTCGCCACGGTCGTGCTGGCCTGGCCCCGCGCGGCGGTCGCCGATGTCAGCGCGTTCGAGGGGACCGGCATCATGCTGCCCTCCTCGCGGGTGCGGGTGCTCAAGTCCGCGACCTTCGTCTCGACCAAGTGGCCCCAGCACGACTCCGAGGAGCTCTTCGTCGCCCGGGTCTCGGCCGGCCGCTCCGGCGACAGCGTCGTCGCCGACCGCGACGACGAGACGCTCGTCGACGATCTCCTCGAGGACCTCCGCCGCCTGACGGGCGTGACCGCCCGGCCCAGCCATGTCCTGGTGACCCGTTGGGTGGAGGCGATGCCGCAGCTCGAGATCGGCCACGCCGACCGGGTGGCGGCCGCACGCTCTGCGCTCGCCGACTGGCCCGGCCTGGTGCTGGCCGGCTCGACCGTCGACGGCGTGGGCCTGGTCTCCGCACTGGCCTCGGGGGAGCGCGCCGCGCAGTCGCTCACCGGGGTGGCCCACACGGGCTAGGTCACGATCCGGCATATGTGACGCAACGGACATCTCAGACGGTCCCCGTAGCCGGATTCAACTACTACGGTTTGTAGTGACAGAAAAGTTCCCTGTCTGTCACCACCAGGCCGATTTCCCAGGAGGACACCTGGCCGCGGCTCGATCCTGCTTGGCCTGATGTACCTCGCCGAGATCCCGATCGGCCGCTCCGGCCAGGACTTCACCAACCCCATCTTCGACTCCCACTGGATCGAGGCCCTCGGCCTGATCGTGCTCGCCACCACGCTCGCCGGCGACACCTGGGGCCTGGGCAAGTGGTGGGGCCGCAAGGTCGGCGACGGCATCCTGCGCTGACCGACTGACCAGCCACCTGCCAGCACAGCACTGGGGCCCGTCCGATCCGGACGGGCCCCAGTGCTGTGTCGTTCGGGGTATGCCGCGTGGCCGGGCCACGCGCGCGGCTCACCTGCTCAGCGCGGCGGCATCCGCAGGGCGCCGTCGAGGCGGATGACCTCGCCGTTGAGCATCGGGTTGTCGACGATGTGGCGCACCAGCGCGGCATACTCCGCCGGATCGCCGAGCCGCGAGGGGTGGGGGACCTGCTGCTCGAGCTGGGCCTTCACCTCGCCGGGGAGGCCGTCCATCATCGGCGTGGCAAAGGTGCCGGGCGCGATCGTGGTCACCCGGATGCCCTTGTCGGCCAGGTCGCGGGCGGCCGAGAGGGTGAGGCCGACGACGCCGCCCTTGGACGCGGCATACGCCGCCTGGCCCACCTGGCCGTCATAGGCGGCGATGGAGGCGGTCATGACGATCACGCCGCGGTCGCCGTCGACCGGCTCGTTGTCGGCCATCGCCGCAGCCGCGAGGCGCAGCACGTTGAAGCTGCCGATCAGGTTGATGTCGATCACCTGGCGGAAGGTCTCCAGCGACAGGGGACCCTTGCGGCCGAGGACGCGGCCGGGGGTGGCGACGCCGGCGCAGGTCACCGCCATGCGCACCTCGCCCATCTCGCGGGCGGCGTCGACCGCCGCCTGCACCTGGGTCTCGTCGCGCACATCCGTGGGCACGAAGCGGGCCCGCTCGCCCAGCGCCGCGGCCTTGTCCGCACCGGGGGAGCCGGGCAGGTCGAGGATGACGACGCTGGCGCCGTCGGCGTGCAGCCGGTCGACGGTCGCGCCGCCCAGACCGGAGGCGCCACCGGTGACCAGGGCGACGGAGCTGTCGGAAATGTGCACAACTGTCCTTCCATAGATGTGGTGTCAGTGCCCAGCATCCCGGTGAAGGGGGTCCACGGGCAGGCCCGCATGACTATAGTGACGCGCACCACAGACCCGGGGCGTGGGCCCGTGGACGGCAAAGGATGGACTCATGGCGCACAACGACTTCTCGATCGCGGCGGCCCTGGAGGCCGACGAGCACGTGACCGCGCCCTCGCTGGCGCTGATGGCCACCGAGCCGGCGCGTGCGTGGATCGACTTCAACCGCACGCTGCTGCGCGCCCCCTATCTCGCGCGGGCGCCTCGCGGCGACGGGCACCCGGTGCTCGTCCTGCCTGGTCTGATGGCCGACGATTCCTCGACCTTCATCCTGCGGATGTATCTGAAGATGCTCGGCTACCGCGTCTACAAGTGGCACCTGGGGCGCAATGTCGGGCCCACCGACGCGGTGCTGGCCGGCATGCCGGCGGCGGTCAAGCGCATCGCCAAGCGCAACCGCTCCAGGGTCTCGATCATCGGCTGGAGCCTCGGCGGCATCTATGCCCGGGGCCTGGCCCACGACCACCCCGAGAGCGTCCGCGATGTGATCACCCTCGGCAGCCCCTACCGGCTGCACCGCCCCAGCCAGTCGCGGGCGCGCAGCGCCTATGACCGCTTCGGCCACCTCCACGCCGTCTCCAGCGAGAGCGGTGCGGTGCCGCGCCGCGAGGTGACGGCCAAGCCGCTGCCCGTGCCGGCCACCTCGATCTATTCCACCTGGGACGGCATCGTCGCCTGGGAGCACTGCATCGAGCCGACCAGCTCCCGGTCCGAGAACATCCGCGTCCTGGCCAGCCACATCGGGCTCGGCCACAACCCGCAGGTGCTATGGGCGATCGCCGACCGGCTCGCCCAGCCCGAGGGAGAGTGGGCGCCCTTCGAGGCGCCGGCGATCATGCGGGCCTTCTATCCCGAGCCCCACCACCCGCGCCAGCACCACATCGACCACGACCACGTCGTGACCGCGTTCGAGGCGGCGATGACCTCATGAGCGCCGCCCCCTCGGAGTTCCACGTCGAGTCGCTCACCGCCCCGTGGGGCGGTCAGGGCAAATGGGCCGACCTCGGCGGACCCGTCTTCTATGCCGACTTCGGCGGCCCCGCCGGCGCGCCGGTCCTGCTGCTGGTCCACGGGCTCGGCGGCTCGCACCTCAACTGGGCCCTGATCGCCCAGCCCCTTGCCCGGCACTACCGCGTCCTGGCGCTCGACCTGATCGGCTTCGGCCTGACCCGGGCCGAGGGCCGGGACTCGACCGTCGGCACCAACTCCCGGCTGGTCAGCCGCTTCATCGACGAGGTCGTCGGCGAGCCGGTGGTCCTGGTCGGCAACTCGATGGGCGGGCTCATCACGACCATGGTCGCGGCGGCCACCCCCGAGCTCGTCCGCGGCGCCATCCTGGTCAACCCGGCGCTGCCCCAGCCGCTCAAGCGCCCCGATCTCGAGGTCGCCAGCGGCTTCCTGGTCTATCTGACCCCGCTCGGCGGCGGCTATCTCGGCCGGATGAAGAAGCGCACCACGCCCGCGGGACAGGTCGAGCGCACGCTCAAGCTCTGCTTCGCCGACTGGACGCGCATGGACCCCGAGCTCTTCGAGGCCTCGGTCGACCTGGCGGCCGAGCGGCGCAAGCCGGCCTACGCCGACGCCGACCACTGGTTCCTCACCGCGGCCCGCTCACTGCTGCGCAAGAACTCCCGCCCCCGCGCGGCCCGCGCCCGCAGCGCCTCGATCGACAAGCCAGTGCTGCTGATCCACGGCGACCTCGACCGGCTCGTGCCCGTCGAGGCCGCCGACCTCGCCGCACGCACCCACGCCTCGTGGGACTACGTGCGCTACGAGGGCATCGGCCATGTGCCCATGCTCGAGTGCCCCGACGAGACGGTCGCCGACATGGAGGCCTGGCTCGGCAGACACTTCCCCACCGACCAGACCTGACGCGTATGCCGCGGGGCCAGCCCCGCGGCATACCTCACCTGCCTTGCCGAAGAAGGAGAGCTATGAAGCAGCTCACTGGAGTCGACGTCACCTTCCTCAACATGGAGACCTCCCGCTCGACCGGGCATGTCGCGAGCATCTCGGTGCTCGACCCGGCCGAGCTGGAGGGCGACTTCGACCTGGCGCACCTCACCGAGCTCTTCCTCGACCGGCTGCCGCGGATCCCCGTCTTCCGCCGCCGCCTGCGCGAGGTGCCGCTGGGCCTGGACCATCCCTACTGGGTCGACGATGTCGACTTCGACCTCGAATACCACCTGCGTGAGATCGCGCTGCCCTCGCCCGGCACGATGGACCAGCTGCTCGAGCAGGTCGCCCGGCTGCACTCCCGGCCGCTCGACATACGCCGGCCGCTGTGGGAGACCTATCTGATCTCCGGTCTGGAGGGCGGGCGCGTCGCGCTCTACACCAAGACCCACCACGCGGTGCTCGACGGCGTCGGCGGTGTCGACCTGCTGACCACCCTGATCGACCTCAACCCCGACCTGCCGAGCGGGGCGCCGGCGAGCTTCGAGCCGCTGCCCGAGCCGGGCGCCCTGTCGATGGTGGCGCGTGGGCTGGGGGGTCTGGTCCGCCGCCCGCTCGACGCGGCCCGGATCATGACGGGCATGGCCAAGTGGGCACCCGACATCGCCAGTCGGGTGACGCCCTACATGGGCGCGCTGGCGCGCTCGCCCAAGGACCTCGACGGCGGGGTGATCACCTCCTCGGCGATCGGGCGGGCCCCCGACACCCCGTTCAACGGCCAGATCAGCCCACACCGGCGCATCGGGCTGGCGACGGTCTCCCTGGCCGAGGTCCGCGAGATAAAGTCGACCTTTGGCACCTCCGTCAACGACGTCGTCCTCGCCGTCTCGGCGGGGGCGCTGCGGCGCTGGCTGGCCGACAACGGCGGCATACCGACGACTCCGCTCATCACGATGATCCCGGTGTCGGTGCGCGACGAGAGCGGCAAGAACGCCATGGGCAATGCCGTGACCGCGATGTTCACTCCGCTGCCGACCACGGTCGAGGACCCGGTCAAGCGGCTGGTCTCGTGCAACGCGATCACGCAGGAGGCCAAGCAGCGCAACGCCGCCATGCCCGTGGGCCTGCTCGAGGACATCTCCCACTTCACCCCGCCGCTGCTGCTGTCACGGGCGACGCGCGTGGTCTATGAGACCGGGCTCTTCCACCGGATGAAGACCCTCAACCTGGTCATCTCCAATGTGCCCGGACCCAACGTGCAGGCCTATATCGGCGGCGCCAAGCTCGAGTCGATCCACCCGCTGTCGATCCTCATCGACGGCCAGGGCCTCAACATCACCGTGCAGGGATACCGCGGCGCGCTCCACTTCGGCCTGATGGCCGACCGCGACTCGGTGCCCGACGTCGACGCCCTCGCGCGCTATGTCGAGGAGGAGCTGGCCGTGCTGCTCGCTGCCTCCCGCGGCGAGCAGGGGAGGCGCCCTGCGCTCGCGGAGGCGCCCACACCCGCCCGCAAGCGCCCCTCGCGCAAGGCCGTCGCCGAAAAGGCCGCTGCCACCAAGGCATCCGCCACGACGACACCGGCGGCAAAGAAGGCGGCGACCACTCCGGCCGCGCCGAGGAAGACCGCAGCAAAGAAGGCGGCAGCGAAGAAGAGCGTGGCAAAGAAGGCCGCGACCACAAAGGCAGTGTCGAAGAAGAGCGCGACCAAGAAGGCGGCGACCCCAAAGGCCACCCCACGCAAGCGCCAGATCTGACAGTTAGCGGGGTCTCGATCCGATCGAGACCCCGCTGACTGCTGGATCCTGCACCTGCGTCGGCCAGCGCCCCGGCGGGCTGGCCCGCGGCAAGGCTCAGAGCGACTTGAGCAGCTGCCGGCTGATGACGAGACGCTGGATCTGGTTGGTGCCCTCGAAGATCTGGGTGACCTTGGCCTCGCGCATGTAGCGCTCGACGGGGAAGTCCTGGGTGTAGCCCGCACCGCCGAGGACCTGGACGGCGTCGGTGGTGACCTTCATGGCGGCGTCGGTGGCGATCAGCTTGGCGACCGCGGCCTCCTTGGAGAAGGGCCTGCCGGCGTCCTTGAGGCGCGCGGCGTGGATGTAGGTCGCGCGGGCGGAGGTGACCGCGGCCTCCATGTCGGCGAGCAGGAAGGCCAGCCCCTGGAACTCGCTGATCCGCTTGCCGAACTGCTCGCGCTCGGTGGCATAGCGGGCCGCCACGTCGAGGGCCGACTGCGCGAGACCCGTTGCGGCAGCAGCGATCCCGAGCCGGCCGGAGTCGAGCGCAGAGAGCGCGATCGGCATGCCCATGCCCTCCTCGCCGATGCGGCGCGAGGCGTCGACGCGGGCGCCGTCGAAGATGACCTGGCGCACGGTGTCGGCGTGCAGTCCCATCTTCCTCTCGGGCTCGGCGAAGGTCATGCCCTCGGTCCCAGCCGGGACGGTGAAGCACGAGACCCCCCGCGGACCGGAGTCACCCGTGCGCGCGAAGGTCGTGTAGAAGTCGGCGTGCCCGGCGTGGGAGATCCAGGCCTTGGTGCCCTTGAGGAGATAGCCGTCGCCGTCGGCCGTGGCCTTGGTCGTCATCGAGGCGACATCCGAGCCGGCCAGCGGCTCGCTGAGGCAGTAGGCGCCGAGCTGCTCGCCCGACAGCATGCCCTCGAGCAGCTCGGACTTCTGCTCGTCGCTGCCGAACTGCGCGACGGGATAGCAGGTGAGCGAGTGCACCGAGACACCCACCGCGACGCTCATCCACGCGGCGCCGATCTCCTCGACGACCTGGAGATAGACCTCATAGGGCTGGCCCCCGCCGCCGAGCTCCTCCGGATAGGGCAGCGACATCAGCCCCGCGCGACCGAGCGTGCGGAACGCCTCGGTCGGGTGGGCCTCGCCCTGGGCGGCGAGCCGCTCCCCGTCGTCGGCCTTGGGCCGCAGCTGCTTGTCGCAGATCTCGCGGGTCAGGTCGATCAGGTCCTGTGCTTCCTCGGTCGGCATCAGCCGCGTTGCTGGCATGGCTCCGACTCTAGTCACCTGCGACCCGCGCGCCGCCCCCGATCGAGGGTGGTCACGGGTATGCCGCGTGTCCGTCAGTCGGTGCTCGAGGTGACGCGCTCGAGGCGGGGTCGCTTGGCGGTGACATTGTCGCCGGAGGAGCGGCCGGTGAGGCGGCGCTGGACCCACGGGCCGACATACTCCCGGGCCCACGCGGCATTCGCCTTGGTGGCCTCGACGGTGCCGACCTGCTCGGCCGGCGGGAGCGGTGGGAACCAGTCGTCGCGCTCGGTGTCGAAGCCGAGGGCGTGGAAGGCGTGCAGCGCCACGCGGCGGTGGCCCTCCGAGGTGAGGTGGATGCGGTCGGGGGCCCACATGCGCCAGTCGCGCAGGGCGGCCCAGCGCCACTGGTCGATCACGTGGCAGCCGTGCTCGGCCGCGATCGAGAAGATGTTGGCGGCGTGCGCTGCCGCGCGGCCGCGGGTCAGCCGGACCAGCGGCGCCTCGGACGGGTCGACGGGTGTCGCGAGGAGCACGTCGGCGCCCGCCGCACGGATCGAGATGACGGCCTCCTCGATCCGCTGGGCCACGTCATCGACGTCGACCTTGGGCCGGAGGATGTCATTGCCGCCGCCGACCATCGAGACCAGGTCTGGCCCCATGGCGAGGGCCGCGTCCAGCTGGGGGCCGACGACGTCGTCGAGGAGGCGCCCGCGGACGGCCAGGTTGGCATAGCGGAGCTCCTGCCCGGCCGCGCGTGCCTCGTGGTCGAGCAGGGCGGCCAGCCGGTCGGCCCACCCGACGAAGGAGTCCTCCCGCGTGTGGTCGGTGTCGCACATGCCCTCGGTGAAGGAGTCGCCGATCGCGACATAGCGGGTCCAGATCCGTTGCGGCTCAGGGGTCATGGCAGGCTCCAGTCGATCGGCTCGGCGCCCTGCTGGGCGAGGAGTTCGTTGGCGCGGCTGAACGGGCGCGACCCGAAGAAGCCGGAGTGCGCCGACAGAGGGGAGGGGTGTGCGCTCTCGAGGCACGGCACGGGGGCCAGCGCGGGTGCGAGATTGCGGGCGTTGCGCCCCCACAGGATCGCCACCAGCGGGCCGCCACGCCGGGCGAGCACCTCGATGGCCTGGGCCGTGACCTGCTCCCAGCCCTTGCCCTGGTGGCTGTTGGGCGCGCCGGGACGGACCGTCAGGCATCTGTTGAGGAGCATGACGCCCCGCTCGGCCCACGGGGTCAGGTCACCCGTGGTGGGCCGCGGGACCCCGAGGTCCTCGACGAGCTCGCGATAGATGTTGTTGAGCGACTTCGGCAGCGGCTGCACGTCGGGGGCCACGGCGAAGGACAGCCCGATCGGATGCCCCGGCGTGGGATAGGGGTCCTGCCCGACGATCAGCACCCGCACCTGGTCGAGCGGCAGCTCGAAGGCCCGCAGCACGTGCTCGCCCGCCGGCAGGTAGCCGCGTCCCGCGGCGTTCTCCTCGCGCAGGAACTCGCCGAGCGTGCGCAGCGTCCCCGCCACCGGTGCCAGGGCCTCGGCCCACGAGGGGTGGACGACCTGGTCGAGGGGACGCGGCGGCATACCGGCAAATCTAACTGGACGACCGCACGCCTCGCGCGCGGGTCCCGTCTCGCCCTATCCGGACACCACCGCACAAAGCCGGGCGCGCCGCCACGAATCGGACCGCCGGGGCACGTGCTCGGTCGTACACTTCTCATATAGACGGAGTTCACCTCCCGTTCACTTTGGGATCGACATGACCACGGACAGCGCCGCCCGCAGCGCCCTCACCGCCCACCTCGAGCGCGTCGTCGACGACCTCGCCTACCGCTACGCCGACAGTGCGAGCCGCGCGCAGGTCGCCGAGCTCGTCGCCGCCGAGCGGGCCAGACTGGAGCCTGAGTCGCGCCACCTGGAGCACCTGCCGGCCCTCATCGAGCACGCCGTGCGCGACCGGATCGAGCAGCTCGCCCACGCCGCCGGCCAGCAGGCCCGACCCGTGCCCGAGCTCCTCTTCGTCTGCGTCCACAACGCCGGCCGCTCGCAGATGGCCGCCGCCTTCGCCGAGCACCTCTCCGGCGGGCACGTGCACGTCCGCTTGGCCGGCCTGGCCCCGACCGGGCTGCGCAACCCCCTGGTCGCCGACGTGATGCGTGAGCGCGGCATCGAGCTCGACCACGACTTCTCGCCGGCGCTCGTCGGCGATGTCGTCCACGCCGCCGACGTCGTGGTCGACATGGGTGCCGAGCTCGACGGCGTGCCTGCCCGCCGGGTGCTCGACTGGGATGTCGCCGACCCGCACGAGCAGCCGATCGAGGCAGTGCGCACCATCCGTGACGACATCGAGGGCCGGGTCCGTGGCCTCCTCGGCGAGCTCGGGGTGCCCGTCGGCGCCGCCTAGAGTGGGGCCGTGCCCCAAAACCCTTGGCCCTGCGTCCTGTTCGACTTCGACGGCACGGTCGCCAACACGATCGAGCTGTGCATCGTCTCCTATCGACACGCCCTGCGCGAGGTGCTCGGCCAGGAGCGCGACGAGGCCGATATGCGCTCCTGGATCGGCCAGCCGCTCTCGCGCACCTTCCGCGACATCGCCCCCGAGCGGGTGGAGGAGCTGCTCACCTCCTACACCCAGTTCAACTGGGCGCACACCGAGGACCTCATCCGTCCGTATGCCGGCATGGACAGCCTGCTGCGCGAGCTCACCGCCGACGGGGTCGCGACCGGCGTGGTCACCTCCAAGCGGCGCCATCCCGCCGAGCTGGGCATGCGGGCGCTCGGCCTCGACGGCCTGGTGCCCCTCGTCGTGGCGATGGAGGACACCGACATCCACAAGCCGCAGCCCGAGCCGCTGCTGCTCGGGGCCGCCCGGCTGGAGCACGAGGCCGGCGGCGCGGCATACGTCGGCGATGCGGTGGTCGACGTGCAGGCGGCACACGCCGCGGGCATGGCGCCCGTGGCCGTCACCTGGGGTGCGGGCCGCTCCGATCTGCTGCTCGAGGCCGCACCGGCCCACCTCGTCAGCAGTGTCGACGAGCTGCGCGACCTGCTGCTGACCTGACCCGGCGGGCCTAGACTCCGGCACGTGCACGGAGACAACGCAACCCTGGACCAGCTCGGCGCGGCGATCCTGCGCTATGCGGAGGACCGCCTCAGGCTCCACCCCGTCCCGCTCGACCGGGTGGCGACGCCGGAGGAGCTGGAGGCCGCCGTCGGGCAGACGATCACCGAGGAGGGCCTGGGCGGGCTGGAGACGCTCGCGCTCTTCGAGGACAAGCTCGCGCCCGCCTGCCTGTCCGTCGACCACCCGCGCTATCTCTCCTTCATCCCGTGCGCGCCCACCGACGCCGCCGCCATGTTCGACCTGGTGGTCGGCGCCTCCTCCCTCTATGCCGGCTCCTGGCTGGAGGGCTCGGGCGCCGTCCATGCCGAGAATGCCGCGCTGCGCTGGATCTCCGACCTCGCCGGGCTGCCGCCCGAGGCCGGTGGGGTCTTCACCCCCGGCGGCACCATCGGCAACCTCTCGGCCCTCGTCGCCGCCCGCTATGCCACACGCGCCCGGGCCGCCCTCGACGGCATCACGGGCGTCGCGGCCCGGCCGTGGCGGGTCGCCGCGACCGAGGGTGCGCACTCCTCGATCAAGTCGGCCTGCGATGTGATGGACGCCGAGCTCGTCGGCGTGCACGTCGACGAGCGCCTGCGCCTGACCGGTGACAACCTGCGAAAAGCGCTGGAGGAGAACGGCCCCGAGACCTTCTTTGCCGTCGTCGCCACCTGCGGCACGACCAACTTCGGCATCATCGACGACCTCCAGTCGGTCGCGGAGGTGTGCGAGGAATACGGCATCTGGTTCCACGTCGACGGCGCCTATGGCGGGGCGGGACTGGCGGCGCCGAGCGTCCGGGAGCGCTATGCCGGCGTGGAGCGGGCCGACTCCTTCATGGTCGACCCCCACAAGTGGCTGTTCGCGCCCTTCGACTGCTGCGCGCTGATCTATCGCGACCCGGAGCAGGGCCGTGCCGCCCACACCCAGCACGCGTCCTATCTCGACGTGCTCACCGAGGCGCCCGACTTCAACCCCTCCGACTACTCCGTCGGCCTGACTCGCCGCGCCCGCGGCCTGCCGTTCTGGTTCTCGCTCGCGGCCAACGGCACCCGGGCGTATGCCGCCGCGATCGAGCGCACGCTCGAGGTCACCCGGTTTGCGGCCGAGGAGATCGCCCGGCGCCCCGAGCTGGAGGTCGTGCGCGAGCCCGACCTGTCGGTGATCGTCTTCCGGCGCCTGGGCTGGGCCGCCGCCGACTACCAGGCCTGGTCGGACCGCATGCTGGCCGACGAGTTCGCCTTCATCGTGCCGACCTCGCACGCGGGGGAGACCCTGGCCCGCTTCGCGATCGTCAACCCGCAGACGTCCGAGGAGGACATCGTCGCGATCCTGGACACGATGCGCTGACGACACACCCGCTGACACGAGCCCCGCGGCATACCCCTCCTGCGGGGCTGGTGTGGCGGCTGTGGCGAGTGGTGCTAGCAGGTCGGCGACACCCCGGCGTGGAATGACACGCGTGTCATTCCACCGTTATGCTGGCCAGCGTCACCCACCACCACGTCTCGAAGGGCCTCATGAACGCCACCGAACGGCACGAGCAGCTCGCGCCTAGCGCAGCCGGCGGCCTCAGCGACCGTGACCGCGAGATCCTCGCCTTTGAGCGGCAGTGGTGGAAGTACGCCGGTTCCAAGGAGCAGGCCATCCGCGAGCTGTTCGACATGAGCTCGACCCGCTACTACCAGGTGCTCAACGCCCTCATCGACAGCCCCGACGCGCTCGCGGCCGACCCGATGCTCATCAAGCGACTGCGCCGGCTGCGCTCCTCGCGCCAGCGGGCCCGCTCCGCCCGTCGCCTCGGCATCCAGGTCTGACCCACCGCTGGCCCGCAGCGGCCAGGACCAACGACGCCCGTCCGTGACCGCGCACCGGACGGGCGTCGTTGCATCCGCGGTATGCCGTGCGGGCGGCAGGATGGGGGCATGCTCCCCGTGCGCCCTGGGCCGACCAACTCCCTGACCGATGTCGCCGGCCTACGGGTCGGCCACGCCACCCGCCGCGGCAAGGGCCGGCTGACCGGCACCACCGTGGTCCGCGCGCCCGACGAGGGCGCGGTCGCCGGCGTCGACGTGCGCGGCGGCGGCCCGGGCACCCGCGAGACCGACCTGCTCGACCCGCGCAATGTGGTCGAGCGTGTGCATGCGGTGTGCCTGACCGGGGGAAGCGCCCTGGGCCTGGCCGCGGCAGACGGCGTCGCGGCCGGGCTGCTGGGCGAGGGTGTGGGCGTGGCGATGGGCGGGCCCGGGCAGGTGGTGCCGATCGTGCCGGCCGCCGTCGTCTTCGACCTCGGCCGCGGCGGCGACTGGGCCGGCCACCCGCAGGCCGCCGACGGGCGGGCGGCCCTCGACGCCGCCACCACGACCGTCGAGCAGGGCAGCGTCGGCGCCGGCACGGGCGCCCGCGCCGGCGGGCTCAAGGGCGGCGTCGGGTCTGCCAGCGCGGTCCTCGAGGACGGCACGACCGTCGCCGCGCTCGTTGTCTGCAATTCCCTTGGCGCGCCGTGGGACTGGGCGACCGGAGAGCTGCTGGCCGCACGGCGCGCTCTCGGCGGCGAGCTGGCCGTTGGGCCGCTCCCACCGTCGGCACTGGGGGGGCTGCGGGTGGCCACCGAGCGTCAACGGGCCCTGCTCCGGCCCGGCTCCGCCACCACCATCGGGGTCATCGCGACCGACGCCACCCTGACCAAGGCCCAGTGCCAGAAGACGGCGGGCATCGGCCACGACGGCCTGGCCCGGGCGATCGCCCCCGTGCACACGATGATGGACGGCGACACCCTCTTTGCCCTGGCTACCGGTGCCCGACCGGCCCCCGACCTGCTGGGCCTGATGGACCTGATGGCAGTGGCCGCCGATGTGGTCACCCGGGCGGTCGGTCACGCGGTCCTGGCCGCGGAGGGCACCGACTCGGCCGAGGGTCGCCTCGCCTCCTGGCGCGAGCTCGCCACGGCCTGACAGCCCGCCCGCCTCGCCCCGGAGCTCTTCCCAAGACAGAGGTATGCCGCGTGACCGGCAGGTCACGCGGCATACCCCATGCGGTGGATCAGACGTCGTCGCCGGGGTCGGGGAACTCGACCGGCCAGCCCTTCTTGGCCAGTCGCGCGCGCACGCGGTGGACGTCGCTCGGCGAGGCGTCGACGGCGGTGAACTCGCTGATGGCAGCCGCGATGTCGTCGGGGCCGGCCGGGCTGACGCCCTCGCGGCGCAGGGCCTTGGCGACCTTCTTGACCTCCGACTTGGTCAGGCGCCGCTGGAGGATCGCCAGCAGCGGGACGTAGTCGTTCTCGGGCACGCCCTGGGGGTAGCCCTCGCGCAGCCAGGCCACGATCCGCCCGAGGATGGTGCCCTCGGCGGGGGGCTCGTCGCTGTCATCCTCGGCGGCATCGCCCGAGACCGCGGCCGGAGCCTGCGGGGGCTCCGGGTCGCCGGGGCGCCCGGCCCGCGGATAGGGGGCCGGCCCGTCGGTCAGGCCGTACTCCTTGCGCAGCTCGCCAGCAAGCGGCCAGCCGCCCTGGACCAGGCGCACGGTCACGCGGCGCACGTCGTCCTCGGAGGCATGCTCGTGGACCCGCGTGCGGATCATCTCGCGGATCTGGAGGCCGGTGATGCGCTGCCCCTGCTCGGCCTGGAGCGCGAGGTCGTCAACGATCGAGTCGATCTCGGTGGGGGTCAGGCTGCGGTGCAGGATGCCGAGCACGGCGACGTAGTCGTCCTGGGGGATGCCCTCGGGATAGCCGCCGCGCAGCCAGTGCAGCGCGCGGGTGACGAAGTGGACGCCGGGTGTATCCATGGTGCGCTCCTGGTGGAAGTGCTGGTGGTCTCGACGGTATGCCGTCGAGGTGTGCGATGGGGTCCGGGCGCCTGCTTGGCCCGGGGCCGGTCGGTCAGTGCTTGTCGACGATGACCGGGACGATGTGCTCGAAGCTCACGGCCTTGCCGAAGCCCGACGCGACGACGATGGCGATGCCGAGGCCGATGCCGCCGAGCACGACCGCGAAGCAGAGGGCCGCGAGCAGTTTGCCCACGGGGTGGGGCTGCTCGTGGCTGACCTCGGCGTCGCCGCCGACGCCATAGGCCAGGGCGCGGATCCCGAGGGCGAAGACCGCGGGCAGTCCGGCCCCGAGGATGAGACCGGCGAGGAGGACCTTGCCGGCGCCTTCGAGGGCGAGGGGGAGGTTGTTCATGGCTGCTCCTCGTCAGTGGCCGGTGGCGGCCGTGGTCGGGGCGGAGGCGCCGGAGTCGTCCCACTCGGCGTTGACATTGCTGTGGTCGACCGGGGCGCGCCGCGAGCGCAGCCACATCCAGCCGGCGAGGGCGCACAGGAGCGCGAAGACGACGACGGCGCCGAGCAGGCCGCCCAGCAGGTTGGCGATGAACCACATGAGGGCGCCGACCAGGCCCGCGCTCGGCAGGGTGATCAGCCAGGCCACGACCATGCGGGCAAAGACGCCCCACCGCACCTCGGCGCCCTTGCCGACGCCCGAGCCGAGGATCGAGCCGGTCGCGACGTGCGTGGTCGAGAGCGCGAAGCCCAGGTGGCTGCTGGCCAGGATGGTCGCCGCGCTCGATGACTCGGCGGCCATGCCCTGCGGGGAGTTGATCTCGACCAGTCCCTTGCCCAGGGTGCGGATGATGCGCCAGCCGCCGAGGTAGGTGCCCAGGGCGATGGCGATGGCGCAGGCGACCTTGACCCAGAAGGGGATGTTCTCGGTGTCGCTCCAGTGGCCGGAGGCGATCAGGGCCAGCGTGATCACGCCCATGGTCTTCTGCGCGTCGTTGGTGCCGTGGGCGAGCGAGACGAGCGAGGCCGAGCCGATCTGCCCCCAGCGGAAGCCGTTCTCCTTGTATCGCTCGGCGACACCGGCGGTGATCCGGTAAATCAGCCAGGTGCCGACGGCGGCGATGACGATGGCGATCACGGGTGACATCAGCGCCGGCAGGATCACCTTGCCCACCACGCCGTCGAGCTTGGTGCCGTCGCCGGTCCACTTGACGCCGTCCATCCCCAGGCCCGCCAGCGCGGCGCCGACGAGGCCGCCGAAGAGCGCGTGCGAGCTGGACGAGGGCAGTCCGAGCAGCCAGGTGAGCAGGTTCCAGACGATCCCGCCGCAGAGCCCGGCCAGGACGATGATCAGCAGCTCCCGCCCGCCGTTGGCGAGGAACTCGGGACGCGGAGCCCCCGACTTGTCCTGGATCTTGATGACGGCGTTGGTCACCGTCAGGGCCACCTCGACCGAGAGGAAGGCCCCCACCAGGTTGAGGACGGCCGAGAGGGCGACGGCGGTCTTGGGCTTGAGCGCGCCGGTCGCGATGGACGTGGCCATCGCATTGCCGGTGTCGTGGAAGCCATTGGTGAAGTCGAACGCCAGTGCGGTGATGATGACCAGCGTGAGGATGATGAGTGCGGTGCTCACCCGGCCAGTGTGGGGCTAGGACGGCGCGAACGCCAACCTTCGTGGAAGCGTTTGCATCCTGTTCACCATCGCGGGTCGGCCCCGGGCTGGCAACTCGCGGCGAGGCCGGTGACGCGGCTCACTCGATGACCGTCAGGTCCCAGTGGCTGACCTCGTTGAAGTAGCGGGTCGGATAGGAGTACCAGTAAGGGCCGCCCTGGCTCGCCGCGACCCGGCCGACATAGGCGCTCACGCCGCTGGTCATCGCCAGGTCGATCTTGTAGCCGGTCCAGTGGCTGTAGGTCCCCGTCGCGTGGCCGGTCTCCGTCCCACCCGTCACGGTGATGGGACAACCGGAGTCCCTGACCCGCAGGGCCTGGCGGATAGTGGCGGTCCGGATCGTGTCCAGGGCCGTGCACGAGGCGCTGTAGCGGCTCGAGCAGGCGCCTGACGAGGCCACCGGGATCCCCTTGTAGGCCAGCACCCCCCGCGCCTGGGCATCGGTCAGCCGGACGCTGTCGGCCGGCAGCACCCGGCGCAGGGTGATGGCCGGGCTGTAGGCCGCCCACCCGTGGTGTTGGGTGAGGTAGCGCACTCGGAAGGTGTAGGACGCCAGGGTGTTGGTGCCCAGGGAGGTGTGCCAATAGTAGTTGCGGTCGGTGCCTGTGGTGGCGCTGCCCACGTCGTGCCAGGCGCCTGAGTAGTAGCGCTGGACGGTCACGGTGCGGCCCGCGACGCCGGGTCGCACCGAACCCCACAGCGACATCCGCGCGGCCGTGGAGGCGTAGGTCCCCGTGGCACGGATGAACGCCGCGCGCGGCGCGACCGTGCGGGAGATGATCCGTGACCGCAGCGATGTGGTCACGGTGGGGGAGCCGCCTGTCGTGGCCATCCAGCGGCAGCCGCCGCCCGAGGTCACCGGTGGGGGACTGACCGACCACGTGCCTGTCGTGGTGGTGCGTGCGTCCCGGACCCGCGCCCACGCGCCGTTGTTGTAGGAGTAGTAGAGCGAGACGAGGGTGCCGGCCGGCAGCCCGGTGGAGGTCCCATTGACCGCCCAGTAGCCGTGGTCCTCGGCGAACGCGCTGGACGAGACGCAGGTCCCCGAGCAGCTGACCGCCCCGATCGCCAGAGCCTGGGTGGCACCCGTCGTCGCCGTGCTCGCGCTGGCGACAGATGTGTCGGCGCTGGCGACAGATGTGTCGGCGCTGGCGGTGGTCGAGGCGGCAGCATCGGGCTGGGCGGCGAGGGCCGTTGTCCCCGTGCTGGTCTCGGCTGCCGTGCGCAGGGCGGTGGAGGGCGCGTCCGGCTCGGTCGCGGGCGCGGGGGGACGCGCGGGCTGTGTGGGCGTCGCCGCGCACTCGGCGGCGGTGGCGATGTGGGGCCGGCCATAGACCATCGTCGCGCTGAAGGTGGCCAGCACGAGTCCGGACCGGGCCGTCACGGTCGCGACCCAGTCGCCGGAGCCGACCGCTCGGGAGCCGCTGCGGGGAAAGTCACGGTGGCCCCCGTGGCCGTGTTGACCAGCCTGAACGTCGCGTGCGCGGGCAGGTCGGTCACCGTATACGTCGCGGTCCCGTCGCACTCGGGGTCGGACGCCCTCGCCTGGAGGGTGTCCAACTGGATCACCTCGGGGCCGGCCCGGCCGTTGTCGGCGGCGGCGGGGGCGGCGCCCAGTCCCAGCCCCGCGACGGTGAGCAGGGTGGCGGCGGCGAGCGCCTGGCGCAGGGACGACGTCGTTGTCGTGGCAGTGGTCATGGGCGCAGTCGGGTCGGGGACAGGGGCAGGCGGGTCCTGGCAGGACCACGCGGTGCGACGGACGCTACTCCCGTTCGGATGCTCCTTTCCGGCAAACGTGTGCCTTTTCATGTATGCGGGGTCGCGCGCTTGGAGTGCCGGTGTGGGCTGGCGCCTCCCAGTGCAGTGGTCGCTGTGCCAGCATGTGCGCCATGGCCGACCACGACTGGACCACCCCCGAGGGACTCGCCGCGATCCGGGACGCGCTCGCATCGACGATCGAGGGCTGGCGCGAGCCCGTGGCCTTCGGCGTGGGCCTGACGCCGGCCTCCAGCTCGGCCGAGCTGGAGTTCCCCCACGTCAACGTCGCAGGGTCCCGGGCCGGTCTGTCCGCGGTGGTCCTGGCCAAGGCGGTTGGCCACCCGGGTGGGTCGGCCACCTATCCGGTCACGGCCGCTCAGCTGCAGGCTGCCATCGATGCCCTTGCCCCTGCCGAGGCGTGCGCTGGTGTCCGCCACCCCAACCTGGCGGCGTGGCGCACCGCGCTCGCCGAGCTCGAGGGCAACCCTGCGCGCGCGGCATACGCCGTCTTTGTCGGCGATCTCGATGACGCTGTGGTCGACGAGGCCGACGCCGCCTTCCGGGCGACTTTCGAGGGGCATGCGCCCGAGCTGTGACGACGGGGCGGGCGTTTGCACTCTCGGGGTGAGAGTGCCAATAATGGCGTTAGCACTCGCCCAGTCCGAGTGACAATCCTGGCCGGTCCGGTGAGGTGGGGTATGCCGCGGTGACGTGAGCCGCGGGATCCCCTCCGTCCGTCGCGGGCGCCGATCGGCCGACACCTTCGTTTCGCGTGGGAGGAACCACCCGAATGGCCAAGATCATTGCATTCGACGAGGAGGCTCGTCGCGGTCTCGAGCGGGGTATGAACACCCTCGCCGACGCCGTCAAGGTCACCCTCGGCCCCAAGGGCCGCAATGTCGTGCTCGAGAAGAAGTGGGGCGCCCCCACGATCACCAACGATGGCGTGTCCATCGCCAAGGAGATCGAGCTGGAGGACCCCTACGAGAAGATCGGCGCCGAGCTGGTCAAGGAGGTCGCCAAGAAGACCGACGACGTCGCCGGCGACGGCACGACCACCGCCACCGTGCTCGCCCAGGCCATGGTCAAGGAGGGCCTGCGCAACGTGGCCGCCGGTGCCAACCCGATGGCCCTCAAGCGCGGCATCGAGAAGGCCACCGAGGCCGTCTCCAACGAGCTGGCCGCCATGGCCAAGGACATCGAGACCAAGGAGCAGATCGCCTCCACCGCCTCGATCTCCGCCGCGGACCCCCAGATCGGCGAGATGATCGCCGAGGCCATGGACAAGGTCGGCAAGGAGGGCGTGATCACGGTCGAGGAGTCCAACACCTTCGGCCTGGAGCTCGAGCTCACCGAGGGCATGCGCTTCGACAAGGGCTACATCAGCCACTACTTCGTGACCGACCCCGAGCGCATGGAGGCCGTCCTCGAGGACCCCTACATCCTCATCGTCAACTCCAAGATCTCGGGCATCAAGGACCTGCTCCCGCTGCTCGAGAAGGTCATGCAGTCCGGCAAGCCGCTGCTGATCATCGCCGAGGACGTCGAGGGCGAGGCCCTGTCGACGCTGGTCGTCAACAAGATCCGCGGCACCTTCAAGTCCGTCGCCGTCAAGGCCCCGGGCTTCGGTGACCGCCGCAAGGCCATGCTCGGCGACATCGCCATCCTCACCGGTGGCCAGGTCATCTCCGAGGAGGTCGGGCTCAAGCTCGACACCGCCGAGCTCGACCTGCTGGGCAAGGCGCGCAAGGTCGTCGTCACCAAGGACGAGACCACGATCGTCGAGGGCTCGGGCAACGAGGAGCAGATCCAGGGGCGGGTCAACCAGATCCGCGCCGAGATCGACAACTCCGACTCCGACTACGACCGCGAGAAGCTCCAGGAGCGCCTGGCCAAGCTCGCCGGCGGCGTCGCCGTCATCAAGGCCGGTGCCGCGACCGAGGTCGAGCTCAAGGAGCGCAAGCACCGCATCGAGGACGCGGTGCGCAACGCCAAGGCCGCCGTCGAGGAGGGCATCGTCGCCGGTGGTGGCGTGGCCCTGCACCAGGCCGGTAAGGCCGCCTTCGACAAGCTCTCGCTCGAGGGTGACGAGGCGACCGGCGCCAACATCGTCAAGGTCGCCATCGAGGCCCCGCTCAAGCAGATCGCGATCAACGCCGGTCTCGAGGGCGGCGTCGTCGCGGAGAAGGTCGCCAACCTCGAGGCCGGTCAGGGCCTCAACGCGGCGTCCGGCGACTATGTCGACATGATCGCCGCCGGCATCATCGACCCGGCCAAGGTCACCCGCTCGGCGCTGCAGAACGCCGCCTCCATCGCGGCGCTCTTCCTCACCACCGAGGCCGTCATCGCCGACAAGCCCGAGAAGGCTGCCCCGGCCATGCCGGGTGGCGACGACATGGGCGGCATGGGCTTCTGAGCCCAGACGCCTCGCCGCCAGTCCCCTTGCGGGACTAGGCCTGAGAGCACGGCAGTGGCCGGTCACCCCTCCTGGGGTGGCCGGCCACTGCCGTGCTCTGCGGAGCCCGCTGCGAGATGCCGTGACTCAGGAGAACATCCGCTCGGTCGCCGACTCGACCTCGGCGTACTGCGTGCCGGCGGTGCCGAGGGCAGTGCCGATCGAGTCGAGGGAGGACTTGACCTGCCGCTGGGTGCCCTGCCACTCGACGACGAGCGCCTGGAAGCGGTCGGACGCGGTGCCGCGCCAGGCGTCCTGCAGTGCGGTGAGCCGGGACATCATCGCCGCCACCTGCGTCTCGATGTCGCTGGCGATGCGGGCGATGTCACCGGAAGCCGCGTGGATGCGCTCGGTGTCGACCTGGAACTGGTGTGCCATTGGGATCCTCCCCTTCAGGATGTCGACGGGCCGGTCGGCCGATCCCCATCAACGCTAGGCGGATTCGACAGATCCCCATTGTGGTTATCCACAGCCGGGCTCCCGGCGTGCGGCTGGGGCTGGCTGCCCTGGTCCTCTAGTGCCTTGGCGTAGCCCACGCCGATGGCCAGCAGCAGGATGCCGCCGCCGATGAAGGCCAGCACCCGCCACATGCCCTCCAGCGCGCTGAGGTCAAAGAGGATGAGCTTGCCGACCGCGGCAAAGGCCAGCACCAGTCCCAGCGTCTGCCAGACCCGGGCGCCGCGGGTCAGGCCGTGGCGCAGCAGCACGGCCGCCGCCACCAGCCACAGGATCGTGGCGAGGGCGTGCCCGGCGACGAAGCCCGGGTCCGGCCCAGCCACAGCCCGCCCGATCGCGACCCCGAGGCTGACGACCATCCCGGTGGCCGTGGCGAGCCCGGCTACCACCGAGGGAAGCGCCACCGGCAGCTCATCGCGCACCTGCCAGACCCGGCGGGCGGAGACCGCCAGGACGAGGACCACGACCAGGGCAAGCAGCGCGTCGAGGGCGGTGTGCAGGTTGAGCGTGCTGCGCGCCTCATCCGGGGAGGCGGTCATCGTCAGCAGCCAGACCAGCCATGGGCTGGCGCACAGCGCCACTGCGGCGCCGACCGCGCTGGGGAGCCGCTGGCGCATCCAGAGGCCGACCGCGGCATACCCCAGGGCGAGCGCGAGGAGCACGGTGGTGGAGCTGTCGCTGTCGGTGAGGCGCACACCCGCGATGGCCAGTGCTGGCGCGCTCAGGGCGACGAGTGCGGCTCGGACGCGAGCGGGCAGGAGAGCGGACTTGGCCGCGGCCAGCGCCAGGCCCAGGAGGGCGAGGCCGGTGACCAGTCCGGTGACCGCTCCCGCGGTTTTGTTGTCGCGGACGGCTGCGGTCAGGATCGGAAGCGCGCTGGCAGCCACGAGGAGGGCAGCCACCGCAGCGACCGGCCCGCGAGCGGACCTGCTCTGGCGCGGATCGCTTTCTGCCAGAGCGGATCCCACGACTGTCGTCACCAGCAGCGCGACGGCCATGACGTGATAGCGCGCGAGCGGGTCGACGATGATGCCGGCAGTGGCCGCGGCGGTGGAGGGCAGGATGCGGGCGGCCTGGAGGGCCGGCCAGCCGCGGCCGAGCTGGGCGGGCAGTGATCCGACGGCGAGGACGGTGAGGAAGGCGGGGGCCAGCCAGCCGAGGCCGGACAGGGCCGGCGCCAGTGCTGCCGAGCCGAGCACGGTGATCACCCCGAGCAGCTCGCTGTCCCACCGGCGGGCGATGACCAGGCCGGTGGCGGTCACCAGGCCGGCCAGCGCAAGCCCGGCGATGTCGGGCAGCCACCCATAGATGGCGGTCGCGCCCACGATGTCGAGGTATGCCGCGGCGTAGCCGGTCGCGGCCACGGCCACGGCGCCGATGTGGTTGCCGGTGCGCGCGCGCAGGACATGTGCGCCGGCGACGAGCGCGACCGCGAGGACCGCCCCGGAGGCGACCCGAGGGATCGGTCCGAACAGGCCATTGCGGATGGCGATCGCCAGCAGCATCGCGACGCCGATCAGGGTGATGGCGGCGCCGACCACGCCGATGACCCGCACCAGGAGGGTGCCGGAACCGGCCCGCTGTGTCGGTGCGGGTGCCGGTGCGGGGGCCCCCATGGTCTGGCCGGGCGCGACCGGGGGCGCTGCCGGGTGCGGGAGCTGTCGGGTCGCTCCGGCCGGCGCTGTCGTCGCGGCCGGAGCGGCAGGTCGTGTCGGGGGCGGCGGTGGTGCCTGACCCCATACGGGCGCCGACCGGGGCGCGGGAACCCGGGACTGTGGCGCCGGCTGCACAGGTGCCGGCTGCACAGGTGCCGACCGCGCGGCTGCCGGCTGCGGAGTCGGAGTGGGCGTGCCCGCCCTGCTCGGCTCGACCCCCAGGTCCTGGCGCAGCCGCGCCAGCCCGTTGCCGACGGAGTAGAGGTGCTCCATCGCGGTCGCGAACTCGGCCTCGAGGGCCTGCACGGTCTGCTGGTGGCTCGTCATGCCATCAGTCTTCCGCGGCGGCGCGCCCCCGCGCATGGGTGTGGCTACTCACGCAGGGCGGACCTGCCCGGCCCCGCACGGGCCCGGCTCATCCGCGGGCGCCGGCCGCACGGACGCTCACTCCCGCAGCGAGGCCATCTTCTTGGCGATGAACTCGGTCGCCTGGCGCGGTGCCGTCCGGACGAACCTGTCGAGCATCGCGGCGTCCTTGCCGACCAGCACGCGGTATCGGGCCTTGATGATCGCGTCCTCGATGATCTGCCGGGCCGCGTCCTGCGGCTCGGTCATCGGGAACTTCGAGTCCTCGGCCGTCCTGTCGCCGCCCGGTGTGGACACCCCCGAGTTGCCGGTGATGTTGGTGTTGATGGCGCCCGGATAGACGAGGCTGACGTGCACATTGCTCCCACGCATCTCGGCATACAGGCCCTCGGTGAGGAGCTTGACCGCGGCCTTGGACGCGCCATAGACCGTCTGGCCGGGCACCGGCAGGAAGCCGCCCATCGAGGCGACGTTGACGACCGAGGCCTCGGGCCGGGCGGTCAGCTCGGGCAGGAAGGCCTTGAGGACGGCGACCGTGCCCCAGAAGTTGACTTCGATGACCTTCTCCATGTCGGCGAACTCCAGCTCCACGAAGGGCACGAAGCGCTGGATGATGCCGGCGACGTTGACCACCCCGTCGACCTGGCCGTGCTCCGCCAGGACGGCGGCGGGCAGGGCGGCCACGGCCTCGCGGTCGGTGATGTCGGCGGTGTGGAGCGAGAGACCGGCGCCGCCGTCCGGCGCGAGGTCGCGGGTCTGCTCCAGGGCCTCGGTGCGCAGGTCGACTGCGGCGACCCGAGCGCCCCGGGCCAGCAGGCCGAGGGTGACCTCGCGGCCCATGCCATCGCCCCCACCGGTGACGACGAAGACCTTGCCCTGCACGTCCATCTCATGCTCCCTTGCGCTGGCCGGACACTCCCATCCTCGACGATCCGGCCGACCTACATGGCCCATTCCCACCAGGCACTTTGGCCCAGTTGGGCAAGAACGCCCTGGGGGTTTGCGGTGGCGGGGCGGGCGCTTTTGCCCAGTTGGGCGAAATCGCCCCCGGGGGGTATGCCGTGCGGGTCAGGGGGTGGCGAGGGCGAGGGGGAGGGGGAGGGGGTCGTGGTGGATGACGGTGAGGCCGGTGACGGCGCGGGTGAGCACGACATAGAGCCGGCGCAGGCCGGTGCGCTCGTCGGGCTCTGCGGCAGCGATCGCCGCCGGCTCGACGACGATCACGCGGTCGAACTCCAGACCCTTGGCGACGGTGGCCGGGACCACGTCGACGCGATGCTCCACGTCGCCGCGGGCCGCGCCGAGGACGCCGTGCTCGATCCCGTTGTCGCTCAAGGCGGTCGACATCGCCTCGGTGGCAAGGTCAGCGACGATCACACCCACCGAGCCCGGCTCCCGCAGCTCCTGCGCGACCACAGCCGCCGCGTCCGCCAGCGGCTGGTCGCTCTCGCGCATCACCAGGCGCCCAGGGTTGGACCGCACCGCCTGCGGCGCGCCGAGGCCGGGCGCCATGTGCGGGAGCAGGCGTGAGGCGAAGTCGATCACCGACGCCGGCACGCGGAACCCGCGGTCGAGGACCTCGATGTGACCGTCTGGCTTGCCCAGGTGCGCCAGGGTCTCCTCCCACGACGAGGTCGACCACGGGGTGGTGCCCTGGGCGATGTCGCCGAGCACCGTCACCGCCCCGGTGGACACCCGCCGCCCCACCGCGCGCAACTGCATTGGGGACAGGTCCTGGGCCTCGTCCAGGACGACATGGCCGAGACTGCTCAGCCGCTCCAGCTGGCCGGAGATCTCGTCGAGCAGGGCCATGTCGGCACGACTCCACCGCGCAGAACCCTTGGTGCGCGGTGGTTTTGGCCAGAGGAGGAGCGCCTGCTCCTCGGGCGAGAGGACGCCCTCGGCGTGCCGGGCCAGAGCCTCCGGGTCGGAGAACAGGCCAAAGAGCACCTCACGGGGGTCGAGTTTCGGCCACAGCTCCGCGGCATACCTCTTGACCGGGGTCGAGCGGGCGACGGAGTCCTGCACCCGGTCATCGGGAGCGGCGCCGGCGGCCTCCATCCTGAGCAGGACGAGATGCGCAAGCCGCTGGGGCAGCATCTCCCGGGCCGCGTCATAGCGGATGCCCCGGCCCTTGAGCTGCTCGACGATCTCGGCGATGTCATAGGCCGGCACCCGCCACCGGCGTGAGCCGCGGGGCACGATCAGCGGCTCCTCCGGAGCGCGCACCCGGTCCCACACAGCGCCGCGGATCACCTCGGCCAGCCGCGAATCCCCCTTGAGCACAGCGACTTCCGCGCTGTCGACGCCCTTGACAGGGGCGCTCTCGAGGAGGTCCTCGGCCGTGGTGTGCCCGACCTGCGCCTCGCCGAGGGCGGGCAGCACGGCGCCGATGTGCTCGAGGAAGGCCCGGTTGGGGCCGATGACGAGCACGCCCTGGCGGCTGAGCTTGTCACGGAAGGCATAGAGCAGCCACGCGGCACGGTGCAGCCCGACGGCCGTCTTGCCGGTGCCCGGCGCCCCCTGCACGCAGACGCTGGTGGCGGCGTCGGCCCGCACGATCTCGTCCTGCTCGGGCTGGATCGTCGCGACGATGTCGCGCATCGGCCCGACTCGGGGTCGCTCGATCTCGTCGCTGAGGATCTGGCTGCGGCTCTCCGACTCCGATGTGTCATGGAGGTGCTCGTCCTCGAGTGCGGTGATCACCCCGCGGTCGAGACCGAACCGGCGCCGCAGCACCACGCCCATGAGCTCGCGCCGCGTCGCGCGATAGAAGGCGGTGGACATCTCGGCCCGCCAGTCGATCACCATCGGGTCGCCCGCCTCGTCGGCCACGTGCCGACGACCGACATACCAGCGCTCCCCGCCATCGGTGTCGAGGCGCCCGAAGAAGAGCGTGGTGGCCGGATCATCGGCCAGGCTCGCCGCGCGCAGGTGCAGGGTGCGGGCGAGGTATGCCGCGGAGACGGCGTCCCCGGCCTGCGTGTCCAGGGCGAGGGTGCGCTCCCGCATCCGGGCCATGGCATCCCGCGCGCGGGCGAGATAGTCGCGCTCGGCGCTCAGCTCCGGGTCGACGGGTGCGCCGGTGTCGAGGTGGTCGGCCGGAGTGCTGGCGGGGTCGTGGTCGGAGGCAGGCACAAGGGGCGACTATGCCACGGACCCGCGCGCACGGCATACCCCGTGACATCCACGCGGCCGCCGGCCGCCGGACATGGACGAGCGCCGGGCCCGCCAACCCGGCGCTCGTCCTCGCAGCCCCGTCGCGGCAAAGGGGAGGAAACCGCGCGAGGAGGTCTGTGGCTGTTACTGATTCGTCGCTGGGCGCGCAGCCAGGGTCGCGTCCAGGGTGATGGCCTTGCCGTCGCGGATGACCTTGAGGGTGACCTTGTCGCCCACCGTGCGCTCGCGGATATAGGCCACGAGGGAGTCGGCCGAGCCGACGCTCTCCTCGCCCACGCCGACGACGACGTCGCCGCCCTGGAGGCCGGCGTCGGCGCCGGGCGTGCCGGAGGCGACCTGGGTGATCTCGGCGCCGGTGCGGGTGGCCGAGCCGTCGCTGGCGGAGCCGTCCTTGAGCGAGACGCCGAGATAGGCGTGCTTGGCGCTGCCGGTCTCGATGAGCTGGGTCGCGATCGACTTGGCCTCGTTGACCGGGATCGCGAAGCCGATGCCGATGTTGCCGCTGCCGGAGGAGCTGCTCCCGAGCGAGGCGATCGAGGAGTTGATGCCCACCAGCTGGCCGCCGGCGTTGACGAGCGCGCCGCCGCTGTTGCCGGGGTTGATCGCGGCGGAGGTCTGGATGGCGTTGGTGACGACGGCCTCGCCCTGCGACTGGCCCGACTGCCCGAAGGGGTCCTGCTGCTGCTCGCTCTGGCTGGTGGAGACCGGCCGGTTGAGGGCGCTCACGATGCCGGTGGTGACGGTGCCGGCCAGGCCGAGTGGGTTGCCGACCGCCATGACGGGGTCGCCCACCTTGAGGGTCTCGGAGTCGCCGAGGGCGATCGGCGCCCAGTCGGACGGGGCGTCCTTGACGGTGAGCACTGCCAGGTCGGTGGTGGGGTCGGTGCCCGCGACGGTGGCGGCATAGGTGCGGCCGTCGTTGAGCGTGACCTGGAACTGCTGGCCACCCTCGACGACGTGGTTGTTGGTCAGGATGTGGCCGGCCTTGTCGATGATGACGCCAGAGCCCTCACCCGACCCGCTCTGTCCGCGCACCGCGATGGCGACGACACTCGGGGCGACGGCCGTGGCCGTGGCGGTCCAGTTGGTGCCTGCCGCGTCGGCCTGCACCACGGGGGCGGAGACCGTGCCGCGGCCCAGGCTGCTCGATGAGGTGGTCGTGGAGGAAGTCGACCCGTCATCGGCGGCCCGGACCGCGGCGTAGGTTCCACCGCTGGCAAGTGCCGCGGTCAGGCCGGCAACCGTGAGCAGCTCGGCCCACCGGCGTGGACGCGAAGGGGAGCGCGTCGTGCCGGTGGGTGCCGCCGGTGGCAGTGACGACGCTCCGGAGGGCGCCGTCGCCGGCGCGGTCGGGTCCGTCGGACGGTCGAACCACATGGGGGTCGTGGGGTCCGTCCGCTCGATCGGCTGCGTGTCATTGCTCATCGGTTGAGTGCTCCTCGGTTGCTGGTGTCACCACTACACCTCGCCCACCTCAAACCGCACTGGGCGCAACCTGAGAGCCACCTATGAGTCGGGCCTTCCGGGGGTCGGTATGCCGCGGAGCGCTCAGGGGGTATGCCGCGGCAGCCGCACCACGAAGGTCGCGCCGCCGCCGGGGGTCGGTTCGGCGCGGACGGTGCCACCGTGCGCGGCGGCGATGGCCGCGACGATCGCCAGCCCCAGGCCGTTGCCGCCGCCCTGGCCCCGCACCCGGGAGGAGTCGGCGCGGTAGAAGCGCTCGAAGACGCGCTCGAGGTCGGCCCCGGACAGCCCCGGCCCGTGGTCGCGGACCTGCACGACGACCTCGCCGCGGCCGCCACCGACGAGGACCTCGACCGGCGTGCCGTCCGGGGTGTGGTTGAGGGCGTTGGCGACGAGATTGGTGAGCACCTGCCGCAGCCGCGCCTCGTCGCCGCGGACGATGGCGGGGGCCAGGTCGCCGTCGAGGCCGTGCAGGGCGATCTGTCGGGCCCCGTCGCGGACGCGGGCGTCCTGGACGATGTCGGCGGCCACCACGGTCAGGTCGACATCGGTCAGCTCCATGGGCCGCTGGTCGTCCAGCCTGGCGAGCTGGAGCAGATCCTCGACGAGGGTCGACATCCGCGACGCCTCGGCCTCGATGCGTCCCATCGCCGAGGAGACGTCCTCGGGCCGGGTGATGGCCCCCTGGCGATATAGCTCGGCGTATCCGCGGACGGTGACCAGCGGGGTGCGCAGCTCGTGGGAGGCGTCGGCGACGAAGCGGCGCATGCGGTCCTGGGTGGCCTGCTGGGCGGCGAAGGCGCGTTCGACCTGGGCGAGCATGTGGTTGAGCGACGTTGTGAGAGAGCCGACCTCGTCCTTGGAGTGGCGCACCGGGACCCGCTGGGTGAGGTCTCCGGCAGCGATGGCCGCCGCGGTGGCCTCGATGCGGCGCAGGGGCCGGAAGGCGCGCCTGGTGACGAAGTAGCCCAGGAGCGTGGTCGCGCCGACGACCGCGAGGCCGATGGCGGCGGTGACCAGCACCAGCCGCTTGACGGTGCGCTCGGCCTCGCGCAGCGGCACTGCCACGAAATAGGAGGCGGAGTTGTCGCTCAGCGGGCCGGGCATGACCCGCCACTTGAGCTGGCCGTTGGTCGAGCCGACGGTGAAGGGGCGGTGGTCCTGCACCACAGGGTCGTCGACGGGCAGCCAGGGGATGTCCGGGTACTCGCTCTCGCTGGCGGAGTAGATGCCGCGCGGGATCGAGCCGTCGGCTGGGACGAGGACCACGGCATACCCGCTCGGGAGGGTGGCGACCCGGTCCTGGCGGATGGAGTCGAGGGCGACGGTCGCGACGGGCACGGCCTGGATGGCGAGGTCCTTGTCGACCTCGGCGACCAGGTCGCGGCGCATGAGGAATGCCGTGGCGAGCGAGGTGAGGGTGAGCGCCACCAGCAGCAGGGCCAGCAGCACCGCGATCAGCCGGGTCTGGAGCGGCAGCCGCTCGAGCCGGTGGACGGCGGGTCGGGCCAGCCGCCGCGCGAGCGACGGGGTCATCAGGTCTGCGGCGGCGTGCGCAGGACGTAGCCGACGTTGCGCTTGGTGTGGATCAGCCGGGGCAGGTCGTCGATGTCGATCTTGCGGCGCAGATAGGAGATGTAGGACTCGACGATGCCCATCTCGCCGCGGAAGTCGTAGTCCCACACGTGGTCGAGGATCTGGGCCTTGGACAGCACCCGGTTGGGGTTGAGCATCAGATAGCGCAGCAGCTTGAACTCGGTGGGGGAGACCTCGATGACCTTGCCGGCCCGGCGCACCTCGTGGGACTCCTCGTCGAGCTCGAGGTCCTCGAAGCGCAGGGTCGCGCTGTCGTCGACCTCGCCCTTGGTGCGGCGCAGCACGGCCCGGATGCGGGCGACGACCTCCTCGAGGGAGAAGGGCTTGGTGACATAGTCGTCGCCGCCGACGGTCAGGCCCTTGACCTTGTCGTCGATGGAGTCGCGTGCGGTCAGGAAGACGATGGGGGCGTGGACGCCGGCCTCCCGCAGTCGGCGGGTGACGGTGAAGCCGTCGAGGTCGGGAAGCATGATGTCGAGGACGACGAGGTCGACCTCGCTGCGCAGGGCCAGGTCGAGGGCGGTGCGGCCGTCGCCGGCCACGGACACCTCGAAGCCGGCGAACCGCAGGGAGGTCGCCAGGAGCTCACGGATGTTGGGCTCGTCCTCGACGACGAGGAGCCGAGCCTCGGGCTGCGTGCTCTTCACCGCTCCAGTCTGCGCCCTCAGGCTGGGAGTGGGCTGGGAGCCGCTTGGGTGCGGCCCCGCGGCGGCACGCGGTGGCGGGGCTCAGGCGAGGGAGAGGAAGAGCTTCTCGAGCTGCTCGCGGTCGATGCTCGCCTCCTCGCCGGCGGCGATGCAGTGCTGGAGGTTGGTCGCGATGATCGCGAAGCCGGCCTTGTCGACCGCCCGGGACACCGCGGCGAGCTGGGTGACGACGTCGGCGCAGTCGCGGCCCTCCTCGATCATCCGGATGACGCCGCCGAGCTGTCCCTGCGCGCGGCGCAGGCGGTTGAGGGCGGCAGTCAGGTCCTGGGGCTGGACGTCCACGGGTGTCTCCTTGCAGGTCAAGAGGCCATGCGGCCACTGGTGCCAAGTGTGACACCCGCGCCCGCATTCCCCGGCATCCACGATGCGGGATGGGTGGCACAGGGGTTCGGCCCGGCCGCGCACTCCCGCCGCCGTGCGACAGGGATACCGGGGTATGCCGAGGGCGCGCGTCAGAGGTCGTCGGCGTCGACGATGCGATAGGCGTAGCCCTGCTCGGCGAGGAACCGCTGCCGGTGGGCGGCGAACTCGGCGTCGACCGTGTCGCGGGCGACGACCGTGTAGAAGTGGGCGGTGCGGCCGTCCTCCTTGGGGCGCAGCACCCGGCCGAGGCGCTGGGCCTCCTCCTGGCGGGAGCCGAAGGTGCCCGAGACCTGCACGGCCACGGTCGCCTCCGGCAGGTCGATCGAGAAGTTGGCCACCTTGGAGACCACGAGCAGGCTGATCTCGCCGTCGCGGAAGGCCTGGAAGAGCTTCTGCCGCTGGCCGAGCGGGGTCTCGCCGGTGATGACATCGGCGCCGAGGCGGGTGGCGATCTCGTCGAGCTGGTCGAGATACTGCCCGATCACCAGGGTCGGCTCGCCCTTGTGCCTGGCGACGATCCGGTCGACGACGGGCAGTTTCTCGGCCGCACACGACGCGAGGCGGTAGCGCTCGTCGGGCTCGGACACGGCATACGCCATCCGCATGCTCTCGGACAGGCCGACGCGCACCTCGACACAGTCGGCCGGCGCGATATAGCCCTGGGCCTCGATGTCCTTCCACGGCGCGTCAAAACGCTTGGGGCCGATGAGCGAGAAGACATCGGCCTCGCGCCCGTCCTCGCGCACCAGGGTCGCGGTCAGGCCGAGCCGGCGACGGGCCTGGAGGTCGGCGGTCATCCGGAAGATCGGGGCCGGGAGCAGGTGGACCTCGTCATAGAGGATCAACCCCCAGTCGCGGGCATCGAGCAGGTCGAGGTGGGTGTAGGCGCCCTTCCGGCGGGTCGTCAGCACCTGATAGGTCGCGATCGTGACGGGCCGGATCTCCTTGCGGGCACCGGAGTACTCGCCGATCTCGTCCTCGGTCAGGCTCGTGCGGCGCAGCAGCTCGTCGCGCCACTGGCGGGCCGAGACCGTGTTGGTGACCAGGATGAGCGTGGTCGCCTTGGCCTTGGCCATCGCGCCCGCCCCGACCAGGGTCTTGCCGGCGCCACAGGGGAGGACGACGACACCCGAGCCGCCATGCCAGAAGCCGTCGACCGCCTGCTCCTGATAGGGGCGCAGGTGCCAGCCCGCCTGGTCGAGGTCGATCGGGTGGGCCTCGCCGTCGACATAGCCGGCAAGGTCCTCGGCCGGCCAGCCCACCTTGAGCAGCTCCTGCTTGAGATGGCCGCGCTCAGAGGGGTGCACCAGGACGGCGTCGTCGTCGACGCGCGCGCCGATGAGCGGCTTGATCCGCTTGTGCCGCAACACCTCTGCCAGCACGGGCCGGTCGGTGGTGCGCAGCACGAGGGCCTGCTCCCCGCCGACCTCCTCCTTGGTCAGCGTCAGCCGGCCATAGCGGTCCATGGTGTCGGCGATGTCGACGAGCAGGGCGTGTGGCACGGCATACCGGCTGTGCTGGATGAGCGCGTCGACGACCTGCTCGGCGTCGTGCCCGGCAGCCCGGGCGTTCCACAGGCCCAGGGGTGTCACCCGATAGGTGTGGATGTGCTCAGGGGCACGCTCGAGCTCGGCGAAGGGCGCGATCGCGCGGCGGGCCTCCTCGGCGCGAGGGTGGTCGACCTCGAGGAGGAGGGTCTTGTCACTCTGGACGATCAGTGGGCCGTCGTTCACGGATTCCTTTGTGGCGCAGGTCAGTACGTGCTGTTGTTGAGGTCATTGCCGGCCGTCGCGACGATCGCGAAGAAGGCGACGGCCGCGAGGATCGTCAGCAGGATCCCGGCCCCATAGGCGATCCACGCGTTGCGGGCCATCCGGGAGGAGCCGGCGGGGTCGGACTGCTGCTTGGTGATCGCGATGATCCCCATGACCAGCGCCGGGATGCACAGCAGGCCACCGCAGAAGAGCAGGCTGATGCCCGAGACGATGGTCACCGCGATCGCGTTGGCGTTGGTCTGGCTCGGCTGCGCATAGGGCTGGGCGCCATAGGGGCCATAGGCGGGCGGGTATGCCGCGCCCTGCGGCTGGTAGCCGCCGGCGTAGGGCTGGACCGGCTGGCCATAGGGCTGGCCCGGGTCGCCCCACTGCTGGCCGGCATAGGGCTGGGAGGGGTCCTGGTAGGGCTGCGCGGCGTAGGGGTCGGCCGCAGGGGCAGCGCCATAGGGAGCGTCAGGCTGGGACCCGGGCTGGGAGGGATCGGCAGGCGCAGGCGGCGGCGCGGCATACGCCCCCGGTGCGGGCTCGGCACCCTCGGCGGGCGGGCTCGCCTCATAGGGGGAGGACCACGGGGCGGCGGTCGGGTCGCTGTAGACGCCCGGGCCGGTGCCGTCGCCCGTCGGGCCCTGACCTGTGCTGTCGCCGCTGGTGTTGTTGGTGCTCTCGGACATGTCCCCTGATCCCTTGCCTCCCGGGCGCCTGACGCGGCGCCCGCTAGGCGTAAATGTATCTCCCGCTTGTCGTGTTCCCCCGCTCGCTCACCGATGTGACCGGTGCGGGTCGGCCAACCCGCCCCGCCTCCGATGCGGCACTGCCAGAATCGAGGCATGAGGTCTCCCCAGCGCGAAGCAGCCACCGGACTCCCGCAGCGGGTCACGATCTATGAGGTGGGTCCGCGCGACGGCCTCCAGAACGAGAAGACAGTGGTGCCCGCGGCCGTGAAGGCCGAGTTCATCCAGCGGCTGGCCAGGGCCGGCCTCGGCACGATCGAGACGACCTCGTTTGTGCCGCCGTCGTGGGTGCCGCAGCTGTCCGACGCCTCCGAGGTGCTGGAGATCCTCGGCGACGAGGGCAAGGGCCGGCAGCGGCCGGTGCTGGTGCCCAACGAGCGCGGCTTCGACCGCGCCCTCGACGCGGGGGTCGGCGCGGTCGCCATCTTTGGCAGCGCCACCGAGACCTTCGCGCAGAAGAACCTCAACCGCTCGGTCGCCGAGTCGGTCAACATGTTCTCGCCCGTGGTCAAGCGGGCCCGCGACGAGGACATGTGGGTGCGGGCCTATGTCTCGATGTGCTTCGGCGACCCGTGGGAGGGGCCCGTGCCGATCGAGCAGGTCGTCGACGTCGCCGAGCAGCTGATGGACCTCGGCTGCGACGAGCTCTCCCTCGGCGACACGATCGGCGTCGGCACCACGGGCCACGTCGCCCGGCTGCTGGAGGCCCTCGACGCGCGGGGCATCGGCACCGACCGGATCGCCGTGCACTTCCACGACACCTATGGCCAGGCGCTCGCCAACACCATGGAGGCGCTGCGCCACGGCGTGGCCGTCGTCGACGCCTCGACCGGTGGCCTCGGCGGCTGCCCCTATGCCAAATCCGCGACCGGCAACCTCGCCACCGAGGACCTCGTGTGGGCGCTCGACGGGGCCGGTGTCGAGACCGGTGTCGAGCTCGGGCAGCTGGTCGAGACCAGCGTGTGGATGGCCGAGCAGCTCGGCCGCCCCTCGCCCTCGCGGGTGGTGCGCGCGCTCGCCGGCGGCTAAGCGCTGGGCCGGGCCTATGGGCCTGTGAACTGCGGGAATGAGACCCATCCCGGTTCGGCCACCTGGTACACCCTCAAGACGCTCTACCCGGACAAGGCCGGGGTCTACCGCTGACATCCCGATCCCGAACGCCTCCGGCCGCTTGGCAATATCGACTATCACCTCCGCTGGCCCGGCAGCGTCGTCTTGCTCAGCTGAGCGCAGGTTTTCGGATGCTGATAGTCGATATTGCCGGCTGCGGGTGGTCAGGTGCGCCGTGGGTATGCCGTGTGCCTTGGCAGCGAGCCCGTGCTGCGACGGTCTTCCCGCGCTCAGTCTGCGATCAGTCGAGTGCGGCGCCGGTGATCCGGTGCACCGAGAGCGTCTGCCGGGTCCCGTCGACCACGCCGTGCGCCCGCCCGCCCTCGACCCGCTCGGGATAGAAGAGCATCCGCCGCACCTGCCCGAGGTTGTTGCTGTAGCCCACCCACACCCCATGCCGCTCGGCCGCGGCCTCCCGCAGCAGGGCGAGCACCGTGATCGGGTCGGTCTCCTCGGGCGTGTCGGCCGTGTGCTCGGCCCGGGCCTGCTCTTCCTCGTCGGCCGCGCGCAGCGCGGTGACCAGCGACGCAGCATACCCCTCGTCGACCTGGTGGTGGAGCAGGTCGCTGTGCCGGCGCCGGGTCAGGGCGCGGTGGGCGGTGGGCGGAGGCACCACCACGCCCCCGGCGGCCGACTCCAGGACCGGAGCAAAACCGTTGTCCCGCAGCAACTCCAGCGCGGTCTGAGGGTGGACGTTGGTGACCAGGACGGTGGGCGCGATGCGTCTCAGCTGGAGTGGCGCGAGCTCGCGCGCGGCCTCCATGGCACCCAGCGCCGCCTCGTCGTCACTGCGGATGTATGCCGCGGCCGCGCCCACACGCGTCTGCCCATGTCGGCGGGCGGCGTCGCGCACGAGGTAGTCCAGGGGCTGGGGCACGGGCGTCTGGCTGCCGTCTCGCAGCCCGTCGAGGATCTGGTCGGCCGACCAGCCGGCGTCCAGGGCGCGGCGGATGGTCTCGGCGCGGAAACGATAGACCGTGGCGCCGCCCCGGGACTCGATGTCGGCCACCAGCCGCATGAACTGCGCGAGCCGCCCGGTGAGGGGGCCGGGCGCGATGGCGGTCAGGTCGCCCTGGAGCAGCACGTGCTCGACGGGCGCCGGCAGGTGCGGCTGCATCGTGGCGGCGAGCTCGGCTCCCTCGGAGCCGTCGAGCAGGGCGCGGCCGGCGCGGGAGAGAGCGCCACGACCGGTGATCCCGAGCCACTCCGCCTCGCGCAGCACGACCGCGACCAGATCCTCGACCGTGACCGGCAGGCGGCGCGGGTGGCGCCACCGAAGCCGCTCGATCAGGCCCTCGCGGCTGGGGGAGGCGCCCTCGGGGAGCGACTCGAGCTCGTCGAGGATCGCGCGGCGGAGCGAGCGGATCGGCGGCCACACCACGTCGGGGCCGAGCGCGTTCGCGCTGCCCGTGCCGCCCTCCACCGGCCGTCCCACGAGGTGGGGTGCTCGCGTGGAGGCCAGCCAGGCTCGTGCGAGGCGGGCCCACTGGATGGAGCCGGGCTCGCTCTCCCAGTCGTCATAGGCGGCGGTCGGTGCCCACACCGGGTCGAGGGCGCCGTCGTCGTCGACCAGTCCCGCGGCATACGCCAGCTCGGCGACGAAGGCCGCCCGGTCGGGCTCGACGTCGAGCAGGGCCGCCAGCAGGCGCTGGTCGCGCACCGCCAGCCCGCCCGTGCGCAGGACCCGCGGCGACTGCACCCCCCAGCTGGCGGCCAGCTCGTCGACCAGGCCGATCAGCTCGGTCACCTGGCCTCCGGCGACGCGGTCGGCCAGGTCGGCGTCGAGGGCACGGGTCTGCACCCGCGGGGCGTGCAGCTCGGCCGAGCGGTGCAGCAGGCCGTCGCGCAGGGCCAGGCCCACCTCGCCAGGCAGGGTGATCTCCGAGGCTCCCGTCACCACCGCGAGTCCGTGTCCGACCAGCCACCGCGCCCCCTCTGCGGCCACGCCCTCGGCAGCGGAGAGGGGGCCGTCACCGACCGAGCCGGACGGTGGCCCCCAGGTGAGCCGACGCGCGATCGCCCGGGCGGCCTCGGGCGCCTGCGCGAGCGCGGCCCTGATCTGCTCCGGGTCGGCGATGCCGGAGCGCTCGCCGAGCTCGAACCAGGTCGGGCCCAGCCCGGCGATCGGCCCGAGCACCTCACCGGCGGTGCGCACCGGCACCAGTCCCTCGGGGGAGCGCCACAGCAGCGCGGCGGCCCACAGATCCTCCAGCGCGGGCACCACCTCGGCCTCTCCCGCGGCGGCGAGCGGGGCCACCGAGGCGGCCGTCGCGGGCGCCGCGAGCCAGACCACGCTCTCGAGCACCTGCAACCGGCCGCGGTCGAGGGCATCGACGGCCCGCTGCACGCTGGCACGGGTCGAGGCCCGTGAGGCCAGAGCGGTCAGGTCGGCAGGTGCGGGCCTGGCCAGATCGGGCCGTCGCCTGACGAGGTCGGCCAGCTGCGCGTCGGACCGCTGCCGGATGTCGTCGGCGAGGGAGCGCAGCGGTGAGGGCACCGGTCCACCGTACGCGCTGCCCGGTTATCGTCTGCCTATGCAGCGCATGCCGAGTGGGGAGCAGTGGACCATCCGCCGCGGGGACGTCGCGGCGACCGTCGTCGAGGTCGGCGGCGGCCTGCGCGAGCTGACCGTCGGCGACCTCGAGCTGACAGCGGGGTATGCCGTGGACGAGATGTCCACCTCGTGCCGAGGACAGGTGCTCGCCCCCTGGCCCAACCGGATCCGCGACGGCCGCTACACCTTTGACGGTGTGCAGCAGCAGCTCCCGCTCACCGAGCCGGAGCTGCACAATGCCAGTCACGGGCTGGCCCGCTGGACCCTCTGGGAGCTGCTCGAGCGCGCCGAGGACAGCGTCACCGTCGGCTATCGCCTGTATCCCGTGCCCGGCTGGCCGGGACACCTCGACCTGCGCCTTGTCTATCGGCTGGTCGAGGCCGGAATCGAGGTGGAGGTGTCCGCCGAGAACACGGGGGCGGTGCGGGTGCCCTTCGGCTTCGGGGCGCACCCCTATGTCGGCATCGGCGACATCGATGCGGGCAAGGTGGTGCTGACCATCCCCGCCGACCAGGCCGTGGAGGTCGACGAGCGGCTGCTCCCCACCGCAGTGGTCCCGGTGGCCGGCGAGCTGGACTTCCGTGGCGGTCGGGCACTCGGCGGCACCGAGCTCGACACGGCATACACGGGCCTGGCCCGCGCTGCGGGGCGCTGGGAGGCCCTGGTCGACGCGCCCGGCAGGCCCGGAATCGTGGTGTGGGGTGACGAGGCCCTCGGCTGGATCCAGGTCTTCACCAGGAAAGCCCGGGCCGGCCAGCCCGGCCGCCACGGCATCGCCATCGAGCCGATGAGCTGCCCGCCCGATGCCTTCAACTCCGGCGACTCGCTCGTGGTGCTCGAGCCGGGACAGCGGTGGAGCGCTACGTGGGGTCTGCGCCTGGCGTGAGGGTGCTGCGGTGCCCGGCGTCGACGCCGTTGACGTGCGGTGTGATCAGCCGCTCAAGCACCTGCGAGAGCAGCACCGCGAGCAGCAGCGCGACCAGGATCGTGGTGATGAAGGCGACCGGGAGACGGTGCTGGAGCAGGAAGCCGCCGGCGACGGGGGCGAGGATCGCCCCGGCGGAGAAGGCCCCCGAGCTGAGCGCGTTGTAGCGGCCGCGCAGATGGTCGGGCGCGCTGTCGTTGACCATCGCCGGGATCGTCGGCTGGAGCATCGTCTCGCCCAGACCGAAGAGCAGGTGGAAGAGGATGACGCCCGCTGCCGCGGCGGCGGAGCCGCTGACCAGCCCGGTCGCGCCGAGCAGCACCCAGCTGGCCGCCCACAGTGCGGCCATCGCCAGCAGGACGCGGGTGCGGCGGTGGCCGTCGATCCAGCGCAGCACGGGGAACTGCATGAGCACGATCACGAGGGTGTTGACGGCGAATGCCGCGCCGATGACCTTGGTCGAGACCTCGCTGACCTGCCGGGCGAAGGCCGGGAAGCCGGCCTCCATCTGGCCATAGCCGGCGAAGGAGCCCAGGAAGGTGAGCACCATCAGCCAGAGCACGGCCGGCTGGCGCAGGATCGCGGCATACGAGGCCGGATGGGTGTCCTCAGCAGGGGCGGACGCGCGCCCGTGGACATGGCGCAGCGGGCCCAGCATCAGGGTGAGGGGGATGAGCATCGCGGCGGCGTCGAAGAGATAGATCGCGGTGAAGGTGGCCGGGCGGGCCACGTCGACGAAGACACCCGCGATGATGCCGCCGATCCCGATGCCCAGGTTGATCAGGGCGAAGTTGACGCCGAAGTACTGCTGGCGCAGCCGGCCCGTGACGATCGCGGAGATCAGCGCGTTGAACGCCGGGAACGCGATGCCCGCGGACAGGCCCAGCAGCAGCATCGCCACCATCACGGTGGGCACGCTCGAGGCGAACGCGAGCACGGCCGCCCCCAGCAGCTGTGCGGCGCAGGCCGCGATGACCATGGCCCGGGCCCCCAGCCGGTCGATCAGCTGCCCCACCGTCGGGCTGATCAGCAGCGCGACCACCGCGATGACCGCCATGAGCGTGCCGGCCGTGCCGAGGGGGATGTGGCGCACCTCGTTGAGATAGATGACGGTGAACGGCAGCGTCAGGCCGCGGCCGAGGGTCTGGGCCGCCGTCGAGGACAGCAGCAGTCGACCCTCCGCGGGCAGCTCGGACCAGAAGGCCCGCATGGTCATCTGGGAGGAGGTCGACACAGCGACTGATCCTGCCCCATCCGACCGACACTCGCCTCCGGAGAAGCGGCGGGCGGGTTAGCCTTGGTGCATCGCCCGCCAGGGCGCATCCCACAGCATGAGTAGGCAGGTGCAGCAGTGCCCACAGGCAAGGTCAGGTTCTACGACGGTGACAAGGGCTTCGGCTTCATCACCGACGACGAGGGCGGCGATGTCTTCCTCGGTGCCAAGGCGCTGCCCGAGGGCGTGACGAGTCTCAAGGGCGGCACCCGCCTGGAGTACTCCATCGCCGAGGGCCGCAAGGGCGCCCAGGCGATGAGCGTGCGCGTCCTCGACCCCGCGCCGTCGGTCGTGGCCAACCGCCGCGAGCGCGACCGCAAGCCGACCGAGGACATGGTCGTCATCGTCGAGGACCTCATGCAGGTGCTCGACCACGTCTCGACATCGCTGCGCAAGGGGCACTACCCCGAGAGGCCGCTGGCCACCAAGGTCTCGGCGCTGCTCCGGGCCGTGGCCACGGACCTCGAGGCCTGAGCATGGTGACCAAGTCCGACGCCGTCATCTCCGCTGCCGTCGACCAGGCCCGGGAGGCGGCGCTGTCCATCGCCGAGCCGGGGACGGTCGGTGACCACCTCGGCATGCAGATGGAGCAGGAGCGTCTCGGCACGCACTACTTCGTCTGCACGGCCCCGGCCTATGTCGGCTGGCGCTGGGCGGTCTCGATGGCCCGCGCCCCGCGCGCCAAGCAGGCCACGGTCTGCGAGACCAACCTCGTCCCCGGCGACGACGCGCTCCTCTCGCCCGAGTGGGTGCCCTATGCAGAGCGGCTCAAGCCGGGCGACCTCGGCGCCGGCGATGTCCTGCCCTATCAGGAGGACGACCCCAACCTGGAGCCCGGCTTCGAGGCCACCGGGGAGGAGGACGTCGACGCGATGGCCATCTATGAGCTCGGCCTGGGGCGCCCGCGCGTGCTCTCGGCCGAGGGCCGCGAGGTGGCTGCGCAGCGCTGGTTCGACGGCGACAAGGGCCCCACCGGCCCGGTCGCGGCGAAGGCGCCCGCGCCGTGTCGCTCCTGCGGCTACTTCCTGCCGATGGCCGGTGCGCTGCGTACCGTCTTCGGCGTCTGTGCCAACGCCTGGTCGCCCAGTGACGGCAGTGTGGTGGCACTGGACCACGGCTGCGGAGCCCACTCCGAGGTCGACGCGCCGGCTCCCGAGCCACACGAGATCGGCGAGCCTGTCCTCGACGACAGCCGCCTCGAGATCGTCTGAGCCGCAGGCGACCTGGGGCTCGGCCCTATTCGACGTCCTCGAAGTTGCCGCGGCCGCGTCGCACAAAGGCCAGGCCCATCGCCCCCAGCGCCAGCGCCGTCACGCACGTCCACGGCCACCAGCTGCGCTCGCCCGTGTGCAGTGACGGCACGACGAGGGTGACCACCAGGGCCACCGCCCAGCAGACCATCCCGGCGGTCACGACCTGCACGGTGGCGACCGGCATAGGGTCGGGCGTGGCGACGGGCTGATCGCGCAGACGCACCTTCTCGGCGTGCTCGGGCAGCGGGTCGCTCATGACCACAGGGTATGCCGTGGACCGCGCACCGGGACGATGCCACCCCTCGCGCGCACGCGGCATACCCTGTTGCGCATGTCCCACACCTCCTCCGCTGCGGCGGCTCCGCCTGCCAGCCCCCGCCCCGGAGGCCTCGACGGTTTCTTCCACATCACCGAGCGTGGCTCGACGGTGCTCCAGGAGATCCGCGGTGGCCTCGTCACCTTCTTCACGATGGCCTACATCGTGGTCCTCAACCCCCTCATCCTCGGCACCTCCAAGGACGGCACCGGCCAGTTCCTCGGTGGCGGGGACGCCCCCAACCTCGCGATGGTGGCGGCCGCGACCGCGCTCGTCGCCGGCCTGATGACGCTGCTGATGGGCGTCGTCGCCAACTACCCCCTCGCGCTCGCCACCGGCCTCGGGCTCAACGCGTTCGTCGCCTTCGGGATCGCGGCGCTGCCCGAGATGACCTGGGCCGACGCGATGGGCCTGGTCGTGCTCGAGGGCCTGATCATCCTGCTGCTCGTGCTCACCGGCTTCCGGACGGCCGTCTTCCACGCCATCCCGGCGCAGCTGAAGACCGCGATCAGTGTCGGCATCGGCCTGTTCATCACGATCATCGGCCTCGTCGACGCCGGCCTGGTGCGCAAGCCCAGCAGCGGGCCCGTGCCGGTCGAGCTCGGCGTCGGCGGCTTCATCGCCGGCTGGCCGCTGCTCGTCTTCGTCATCGGCTTCTTCGCGATCGTCGCGATGATGGCCCGCCACGTGCCCGGCGCGATTCTCGCCGGCATCTGCGGCACCACCATCCTGGCGATCATCGTCGAGGCGCTCTTTGACGTGGGCGGCCAGACCGACGCCACCGGCAAGCTGGTCAACCCGACCGGCTGGAGCCTCAACGTCCCGCGCCTGCCCGCCGCCGACAGCGTCGTGGGCGTGCCCGACTTCGGGCTGCTCGGCCACTTCAACCTGCTCGGGTCCTTCTCCAAGATGGGCGTGGTCTCGGCGATCCTGCTGATCTTCACGCTGATGATCGCCGACTTCTTCGACACGATGGGCACCATGGTCGCCGTCGGCGCCGAGGGTGACCTGCTCGACGAGGAGGGCACCCCGCCCCACTCCGAGCGCATCCTGGTCGTCGACTCGATCGCCGCCGCCGCCGGTGGCATGGGCTCGGTCTCGTCCAACACCTCCTATATCGAGTCGGCCGCCGGCGTCGGCGAGGGCGCCCGCACAGGCCTGGCGTCCGTCGTCACGGGCGTGCTCTTCCTGCTCGCGACCTTCCTCGCGCCGCTCGTCAACGTCGTCCCGCACGAGGCCGCCACCCCGGCGCTCGTCGTCGTCGGCTTCCTGATGATGCAGCAGGTCACCGGCATCGACTGGCACGACATGGAGATCGCCCTCCCGGCCTTCCTCACCATCGTGCTCATGCCGTTCACCTACTCGATCGCGGCGGGCATCGGCGCGGGCTTCGTCGCCTATGTCCTGCTCAAGATCGTGCGCGGCAAGGCCGGCCAGCTCCACCCGCTCATGTGGCTTGTCGCGCTGCTGTTCGTCATCTACTTCGCAATGGACCCGATCAAGAGCGTGCTGGGCGTCTGAGCCTTCCGCTCCACCGCACCGCCCAGATCTGGCAGCTGGCGGGGTCTCCTGGGTGAGGCCCCGCCAGCTGCCATCTCTGCCACGGGAATTGTTAGCCAAGGTAATGAGTTAGACTAAGTACCTTCAGCGAACCGATCCCGGAGCACCGTGACCCTCACCCGCAGCGAGCTGCACCACCTCTCGACCGACCTGCGCCTGGCGTGCATGCGCATCTCCAGGCGGGTGCGCTTCGAGTCCTCGGACGAGATCGCGCCCCACCACTTCTCCGTGCTGTGCCGCCTCGAGGAGTCCCCGCGCACCCCGCGCGAGCTGGCCTCCATCGAGCGCGTCTCCGCGCCCAGCATGAGCCGCACGACGGCCGGGCTGTGCGAGCTCGGGCTGGTCTCCCGCGCCGACGACCCCGACGACGGGCGCTCGGTGATCCTGACGATCACCCCCGACGGCAAGGAGCTGCTGGCGCGCACCCGCCGCCAGCGCAACCAGTGGATGACCGAGCGCATCCGCGGCCTGAGCGAGCAGGAGCAGCAGACCCTCGCCGCCGCCGCAGTCATCCTGGAGAGGGTGGCCGCCGAATGAGCCCGACCTTCGCCTCGCTGTCCGTGCGCAACTACCGCATCTGGGCCGCCGGCGCCCTCGTCTCCAATGTCGGCACGTGGATGGGCCGGGTCGCCCAGGACTGGCTGGTCCTGACGCAGCTGACCGACCACTCCTCACGCGCCCTCGGCACCGTCACCGGGCTCCAGTTCGCGCCCTTCCTGCTCATGGCCCCCTGGGCCGGCATGATCGCCGACCGCTTCCCCAAGCGGGCCGTCGTCGCGATCACCCAGAGCGTCCTGGCCCTGACCTCGCTGGTCATGGCGCTGCTCGTCGTCGCCGATGTCGCCCAGCTGTGGCACATCTATCTCCTCGCCTTCGCGCAGGGCATCGCCACCGCCGTCGACAACCCGGCCCGCCAGACCTTCGTGTCCGAGATGGTCCCGCGCGACAAGCTGAGCAACGCCGTCGGCCTCAACTCCGCGTCCTTCAACGCCGCCCGTCTCATCGGCCCCGCCGTCGCGGGCCTGTCGATCGCGGCCTGGGGCACCGGCCCAGCGCTGCTGCTCAACACGGCGTCCTTCGTCTTCGTGCTCCTCTCGCTCGCCGCGCTGCGGCCCAGCGAGCTGCGGCCGGCCCCGGTCGTCCGCGGCGAGGGCGCGATCCGCGACGGCTTCCGCTATGTGCGCAGCCGCCCCGACATCAAGCTGATCCTCTTCCTCATCTTCATGCTCGGGACCTTCGGCATGAACTTCCAGATCACCACCGCCCTGATGGCGACACGCGAGTTCCACAAGGGCGCAGGGGAGTTCGGTCTGGTCAGCTCGATCATGGCGATCGGCTCGCTGACCGCCGCGCTGCTCGCGGCCCGCCGCAAGACGCCACGGATGTCGACCTTCCTGATGGCCCTCGCGGCATTCACCGTCTCGACCGCGGCGGCCTCGCTCGCGCCGACCTATGCGACCTTCGCCCTCGCCCTCGTGCCGGTCGGCCTGACCGCGCTGACCGCGATGACGACCGCCAACGCGATGGTGCAGCTGCGGGTCGACCCGGAGATGCGCGGGCGCGTGATGGCGCTCTACACCGCGATCTTCTTCGGCGGGACCCCGGTCGGCGCTCCTATCGTCGGCTGGGTCGGTGATGCGCTGGGCGCCCGCTGGACCATCGGCATCGGTGCCCTCGTCGTCGGGCTGTCGCTGGCCGGTGCATTGGTGTGGCTGGCCAGGCGTCAGAATGTCAGCGTGAGCTATGAGTCCCAGCGGCGGCCGCGGGTGCGGGTGCGCACCGGCCCGATCGTGCGCGAGCCCTGCCCGGAGGCGGCCCGGTGACCCCGCGCTTCCGCCGGCGCATGACGATCGGCGTCCTCGCGCTCGTCGTGCTCGTCGCCGTCGTCGCCCAGCTGGTCTGAGCCCGAGCCGCCCGGTCGCACAACGACGACCATGGTCGGCCAGTGGAGCCGCTGCGCCGGCATGCGCCCGCACAGCGCCACGGTGCTGACCTCAACCGTGGTCGTCGTTGTGCGGCGGGCGCCGCCCTAGAGGCGCTCGACCACGTGGTCTATGCAGGCGGTGAGCGCGCTGGCGTCGTCGGGCTCGACCGCGGGATAGGTCGCGATCCGCAGCTGGTTTCGGCCCAGCCCGCGATAGGGCTCGGTGTCGACGATCCCGTTGGCGCGCAAGGCCGCTGCCACCGTGGCCGCGTCGACCGACTCGTCGAAGTCGATCGTGCAAACGACGGGGGAGCGGTGCTCCGGCTGGGTGACAAAGGGCGTGGCGTATGCCGTCTGCTCGGCCCACGCATAGATCCGCCCCGAGGAGTCGGCAGTCCGCTCCGCGCACCAAGCGAGCCCACCGTGCCCGAGCATCCAGTCGAGCTGCGAGGCCATCAGCGCCAGCGTCGCGACAGCGGGGGTGTTGTAGGTCTGGTCCTTGCGCGAGTTGTCGATCGCCGTCGGCAGGTCATAGAAGGGCGGGATCCACCGGTCCGAGGCGGCGATCCGCTCGGCGCGTTCGAGCGCCGCGGGGGAGAAGGCCGCCAGCCACAGCCCGCCGTCGGAGGCGAAGGACTTCTGCGGCGCGAAGTAGTAGACGTCCGTCTCGCCCACGTCGACCAGGGCGCCACCCGCGGCGGACGTGCCGTCGACGAGGACGAGGGCGCCCTCATCGGCGCCGGGCACACGGCGTACCTCTGCGATGGCGCCGGTCGAGGTCTCGTTGTGGGCCCACGCATAGGTGTCGACACCGTCCTCGGCCTTGGGCTGGGCGACGCCGCCCGGTGCGGCGGTGAGCACGGTCGGCTCGGCGAGGAAGGGCGCGCCGGTGGTCACCTTGGCGAACTTCGAGCCGAACTCCCCGTGTGCGCAGTGCTGCGCCTTGTCCACGACCAGACCGAATGCCGCGATGTCCCAGAAGGCCGTCGACCCGCCGTTGCCGAGCACGATCTCGTATCCCTCGGGCGGGGCGAAGAGCTCGGAGAGGCCGGCCCGCACCCGGCCGACCAGCGCGCGGACGGGTGCCTGGCGGTGGGAGGTGCCCAGGACCGTGCGGCCGATCGACGCGAGCTCCTCGACCTGCTCGGGGCGGATCTTGCTCGGGCCGGAGCCGAAGCGCCCGTCGGCGGGCAGGAGATCGTTGGGGATCGTGATGTGCGTGCTCACCGGGCCAGTCTGTCACCCTGCTCGGGGCCCGCTCTCGGGCCGCCCAGACATAGGTATGCCGCCCGCGCCGGCCAGCGCGGGCGGCATACCTTTCCCAGGGGTCAGCCGCCGATGCGGCGGACCTGCTCGGTCATCTTCGCCTCGCTCATCGACCCCACCTGGGTGGCTCGCAACACCCCGGACGAGTCGATGTAGTAGTGGGCGGGGATGCCGAGGACCCGATAGGCCGAGGCGACCTTGGTGTCCTGGTCGACGACGGCCGGCATCGTGAGACCGAGCCGCTGCGTGTAGTCCTGCACGTTGGGCGCGCTCTCGTTGATGTAGACGGAGACGATCTCGAGCCCGGCCGGCTTGGACTTGCCATAGACGGCCTCGATGTCGGGTGCCTCCGTGCGGCAGGCGGTGCACCAGGAGGCGCCGAAGGTCACCCAGACCGGGCGGCCCTTGAGCTCGGACAGGCGCACCTGCTTGCCGTCGATCGTGGTGGCGGCGAAGTCGGGCGCGGGCTGGCCGACCTTGGGCGCGGGGCCGGAGCGGTCACCGGTCATGGTGACCGTGCTGACCCCACCGTCGGACTTGTCCTCGACGGGCCGGTTGACGGCCCAGGCCGCGCCGAGGACCACGGCGAGGGTCACGGCGAGCACGGCCAGCGTCCCGAACCGGCTGGCGCGCAGGCGGGCCCGCCAGTCGCCGCCCGGGGTGGCGGTCGACGATGGCGTCTGCTGTGCGGTGGCGGTCATCGTGGGATCACGCGTAGGAGTGCAGGCCGCCGAAGAACAGGTTGCCGAAGAAGGTGAACAGCACGGCCGCGAAGCCGAGGATCAGCAGCCAGGCGGCGCGCCGGCCACGCCAGTCGCGCACGACGCGGGCGTGGAGGTAGGCGCCATAGACCAGCCAGGTCACCAGCGACGCGGTCTCCTTGGGGTCCCAGCTCCAGTAGCTGCCCCACGCCATCTCGGCCCAGATCGCGCCGAGGATGATGAAGGCGGTCATGAAGGGGTAGGACAGCACGGCCGCGCGGTAGCCGATCTCGTCGAGCGTCTCGGCGCTCGGCAGGGCGGGGATGTGCGAGGCCAGCCACGGGTGGGCGAGATAGAGCACGGCGGCGGCGAAGGCCACCCCGGCCGCGCCATAGGAGACGACCGCCAGGAAGACGTGCATCGAGAGCATGAGGTTGTTCTGGAGGGCCGGCACCAGCGGCTTGGCGTCGCCGTCGATCATCAGGGCGTAGACGAGCAGGCCGAGGGCGACGGGCAGGACGACGACGGCGAGCGAGCGCACGTCATAGCGCCACTCGAAATAGGCGTATGCCGCGATGAGCCCGAACGCGAAGGCCGTCGCGAACTCGTGCTGGTTGGCGAACGGGCCGTGGCCGGTGACGATCGAGCGCAGCACGAGCGAGACCGCCAGCATCAGGATCGCCAGGCGGGTGCACTGGCTGCCGTACCACGCCAGTCCGTGGTGCTCGGCCTCGTGGACCGCGCTCGCGGGCTGGCGGACGGGCGGGCCGCCCGCACCGACCGGCACGGCGACACGGACCTCGGCCCGGGCGCGGGCCCGGGGGCTGAGGGCGCCGACATAGGCCAGCAGGCCCACGCCGACCAGCATGGCGCTGGCCACGACAAGGTATTGGGAGAGCGCGAGCATGGTTCACACACCTGTCTTTGTTGGGCGCTCGCCCATGGCCGGGGCGAGCTCGTCGGTGAAGCGGCCGAACCACGACTGGAAGGTGATGTCGTGCCGCTCGGGGGAGGCGACGCGGACGCGGCTGCCCGTGTCGGTGGGGGTCACGCGGACCCAGATGCGCCGGTGGCGCAGACCGAAGGTCATGATCAGGCCGACCATCATCAGGCCGCAGCCGAGATAGACCCACGCCGTGCCGTGGTCGTTGGCGACGCGCAGGCCGGTGTAGGGGCGCTCGCGCTCGAAGGTGAGCGTGAGGTCGCCGACGACGGTGGGCTTGCCCTGGTCGAGGACCCGGGTGTCGACCGGCTCGGTGGAGTCGGCGCGATAGACCTCGAAGCGCATCTGGCCGGGCGCGATCTCGGGGTCGGACCCACCGGAGGCGACGCCCACGGCATACACCTCGAGGCCCTGGGCCTTCAGGAGGGTCTTGCCGAAGACATTGGCCTCGTCCTGGGTGCTCCACTCCAGCGGGATGCCGCCCTTGAAGAGGACCTTGCCCGTGGCGTCGGCGATCGTGGCGACCGCGGAGGTGCCGAAGGATGCCTGGTAGAAGGTGACGCCGTCGTAGCGCAGCGGCTGGTTGACCCGGATGGTCTTGCCCGCGACCCTGGCGCCGTCCTTGTAGAGCACGAGGTCGCTGGCGTAGTCCTTGGGCTGGCCGTCCTCGTAGTAGGAGTCGGTGAAGTTGGTCGCCTCGACGCTCAGGCCGGTGTCGTGGCCGATGGCCGACTGGGTGCCGACGGTGACGGGCAGGTTGGCCAGCTTGAAGCCGGTGTTGGCGCTGACCAGCGCGCCGAGGATGACCACGACGAAGCCGGTGTGCGCGAGGACGGTCCCGAAGGGGCCCCAGCGGAAGCGGTCGGCATAGAGGTTCAGGCCCGGGCCGCGCGGGTCGACGATCGTGCGATAGCGGTGGTGCCTCAGCGAGGCGGTCGCCTGCTCGAAGGCCTGGGCGGCGGGGATGTCGACCTCGCGGTCCCTGGAGAGGCCGGCGTGGTCGAAGAAGCGGTCGCTGACGTGGGTGTGCGGGTGCTGCGCCCGCGCCCACAGCTGCGGCAGCCGGTGGGTGGTGCACGCGACGATGCTCAGCGCGAGCAGCACGCAGACGGCCTTGAACCACACGGACGAGAAGACGTGGAAGGCGCCGATGGCGCTCAGCGGGGTGGTCCAGCCGCGATAGCGCGGCCGCACGTCGTCGAGCCAGCTCTGGTATGCCGTGGCGTCGGCCCGGACCTCGTCCGGCGCCTGCTGGAGCAGGGTGCCGAGGAGGGTGAGCACGGCCATCGCGAGGATGAGGAAGAGCCCGAAGTGCTTGTTGTAGAACAGCGCATAGACTTTGTGCGCCGCATTGCGGGGCATCGACGGGGGCCTGCGCACCGGCCGGGGGGCCTTGGGCTCGGGAGCCGCTGCGGCGGGTCGGGTGGTGGCTGTGTCCTGGCTCATCGTCAGACTCCAAGGGTGGGCACGAGGCCGGAGACCCGGCCGAGGACGTTGGTGATCATGGCGACCCCGGTGATGGCCAGGAAGGCGCCGGAGGCGAGGGAGACGGCCATCTGGTGGCGGCGGAACCACTGGAGCCGGCGGCTGACCTCGCTGGCGCCGGCGGCGACCAGCACGAAGGGGAGGCCGAGGCCGATGGAGTAGGCGAGCAGCAGCGCGGTGCCCTGGCCGACACTGTCGCTGACGGTTGCCATGCCGAGGACCGCACCGAGGATGGGGCCGATGCACGGTGTCCAGCCGGCACCGAAGGCCAGGCCCATGAGGGCGGAGCGGCGATAGCTGGGGGCGAGCTCGGCGGGGGAGGCCCCGGATCCCGGACCGCCCACTCCCGCAGCGAGATTGGCCTGGGCGTGGCGGTACAGGAAGGGGATCTCGATGAGCTCGGCGACGTGCAGGCCCATGACGACCAGGACGACGCCACCGGCGATGCGCAGCGCCGTGCGGTGGTCGCCGAGGGCATAGCCGACCAGGCCGATCGAGGCCCACAGCGCGATGAAGACGAGCGTGAAGCCGGCGACGAACGCCAGCGCCTGGCGGACCGCGGTCCGGCGGAAGGCGGGGGTCTCGGCGGGGGTGGAGCCGACGAGATAGCCGACGAACACCGGGACGATCGGCAGGAAGCAGGGCGAGGCGAAGGAGACGACCCCGGCGAGGGTCGCGACGGGAAGCGTCACCCCGTTCATCGCGGTCAGTGCCCGGCCGGTGCGGACGGCGCGTCGGTGGCGGTGGCGCGGCCGAGGTGGCCCTGGACGTTCTTGGCCATGTCGGAGCCGGGGGCCAGCGTGGCGACCTTGTCCCAGGACTCCTTCATCTTGGCGGTGTCGCCCTTGCTCATGTAGTAGAAGCCGAGGTTGTAGTGCGGCTCGGCCTTGGTGGGGTCGAGCCTGGCGGCGGTCTGCCAGTGCTCCACGGCCTTGTCGGCCTGGCCCCGGGCCAGCTGGGTGACGCCGAGGGCGAGGTGGGCGTCGACGTCCTTGGCGTTGAGGGCCAGGATCTTCTCCTGCCACGCGCCGGCCTCGGCGAACTGGCGGGCCTCGTAGTGCATGCGGCCCAGCTCTCGCATGCTGGAGACGTCCTTGGGGTTGGCCTTGATCTTGGCCTCGAGGGCGGCGACCTGCTTTGCGTCGATCGCGGGGGCCGCGCTCGCGGGCGGCATCGAGGCCGACGGCGAGCTGCCCTGTGCCGCAGAGGTGTCGGCCGGGCCGCCCATGCCATAGATCGCGGCGACGATCGCGGCGATCACCGCCAGCGCCCCGAGATAGAGCAGCGGCGAGCGGCGCTTGGGGCCGGTCGTCTCCGGCGCGGTGATGACCCGTGCCGGCGGGGTGGACGCGCCGACGTCCTCACCGAGCTCGGCGGCCACGGCGTCGATGTCGTCGACCTCCTCGGCCGGCGCGGGGGCCAGGGCCGCGGCATACGCCTCGTCGATGTCGGCGCCCTGGTGGCGGGCCCAGTCGGTGAGCTCGTCGGGGGCGTCGCTGAGGAAGGAGTGGAGCGCGGCGCGGGCGGCCTCGATCTGCTCGAGGTCTGCCGTGGGGGGAAGGCCCAGCGCCGCCAGGGCGCTCTCGCGCGTGGGGGCGGGGCGCTGGGGGGTGGCGCTGCTCATGACTTCTCCTGGACACATGTGGTCGTCGACGACATGTCCACCCTCGCCAGCGGCCTGGGCCTGGGGTATCCGTCGCCCGGCACGTTTGGGGTAGACCGGACGGGTAGGGGGCACAGGGCGGGGGAGGGTGGGCACAGGGTGGGCATGTGCCGATAGGGGGAGTCACCCCCTCTGGTCTGCGCGGATGTGCCCGGTCCGTCCGGTTTGGCCTGTATCTCCCGACTGTCCGTGTTCTGCCGGTCCTGGCGCGTGAGTCGGACCACAGATATGCAGGCGACTGGGCCTTCCGGTCCGGCAAACCCTGCCGCTGGGCACAGGCGCCCTCGCCCCGCACAACGACGACCATGGTGGGACCGATCAGCCCGCGCGCGTGCTCAGGCAGGTGTGGTCGGGCGTTGGGAGTACGGACCGTGGTCTTCGTTGTGCAGCGATCCGCGGCATGTCGTGGCCAGGGGGCGCCGAGTTCCGTTGCGGCACAACGAGAAGGAGGGGGAGCCGGCTGGCTCCCCCTCCACCTCATGGCCGTGAGCTAGTGAGTCGCGCTCGTCGGTGACGCGGTGGCGCTGGGCGAGCTGCTCGGCGAGGCCGTGCTGGCCGCTGCGGCGCCGGCGCCGATGTCGCCACGCAGGGCCAGCTGGCCCTTGCGGGAGGCGTCGGTGACGTCGTTGAGGATGCTGATGGTGTAGGCCGGTGCGTGGAAGCCGCGGCTGTTCTCGGAGACGACGTAGTCCATGAAGAACTGGGCCTTGCGCTGCTGCTTCTGCGCCTCGGTGATCTTGTCGGCCGCGACGCCCGACTTGCGGGCCTTCTCGATGTCCTTGATCAGGGCGTCGAGCGCGTCGAAGGAGGCGTCCTTGGCGTGCTCATAGCGGTCGTGGATGGTGTTGACGCGCTGCTTCATCTCGGCCTCGGTCGAGTGGTGGCAGGTCAGGCAGCTGGAGTTGATCGTCGCGTCCGAGCGCATCGGGCTGGCGACCTGGTGGTTGCTCACCTTGGTCGCGCCCTCGCGGGTGTAGGACATGTGGCAGTCCGCGCAGCCGACGCCGGCGCTGGCGTGCACGCCGTTGCTCCACGTCTCGAAGTCGGGGTGCTGTGCCTTGACGGCCGGCGCACCGGTCAGCTTGTGCTCGAAGTCCTTCCAGCCGACCTCGTCGTAGTAGGCGAGCGCGTCATCGACGGTCAGGCCCTTGTCCCACGGGAAGGTGAGGGTCTTCTCCTCGCCCTTGAAGTAGTACTCGACGTGGCACTGCGCGCAGACGAACGTGCGCATCTCCTGCGCGGTGGCCTGCTTGTTGACGTCGTACTCCTTGATGCCCTGGCCGGCCTTGTACTCCTTGATGCCCTCGATGAACGCCGGGCGCGTGACGCGCAGCTTCATCGTCTTGGGGTCGTGGCAGTCGATGCAGGCGATCGGGCCGTTGGCGTGCTTGACGGCCTCCTTGTAGGGCGTCTTGTTCATCGTCGCCCACGCGGCGGCCTTGTCGCCGCCGATGGAGTCGAGGACCTGCGGGATCGAGGCGTGGCAGTTCAGGCACGCGCCCGGCTGCTTGAACTGCGTCACGCGCTTGACCAGCTGCTGGTCCTGGAGCATGTACTCGTGGCCGCGGGGCTCGTTGTACTCCACCGAGAAGGCGTAGCCCTGCCACATGGTGACCAGGCGCGGGTCCTCCTTGAGCTTGGACTTGGCCATGAACTTGCGGGGGTCGCCCGCCGGCGGCGTGGCCTGCTCGTCCTTGGGCATCTCGGAGGTCTTCTTGTAGCCCTCGTACTGGAGCGGGAAGTTCTCGCCCCACACCGCGGGGTCGAAGGTCTTCTCGTCCAGGTTCTTCACGTGGAAGTAGGGGCTCTTGGCCTCTTCTTTGCGCTCCATGATGTTGACGAGCAGGGCGAGGATGCCCGCTGTCACGAGCGCGCCGGCCACGAGGACCGCTGCGATCATGGGCCAGGAGCGCTTCTTCCTGGGCTCTTTGGCGGATGTTGCGGATGAGCTCATGCCCTCACCTCTTGTGGCCGACGTTGCTGTGGCATTGCAGACACGAGATCTGCTGGTCGTGGGAGGCACCCGCGCGGGTGCTCTCGATGTCGCTGACGAAGTCCTTGTGGCAGTGCCGGCAGGAGTCCTCGACGATCTTGCGGTTGACCTCGCGGATCTTGATGTTCTCGGGGTAGCGCCCCGTCGTGAACTTCAGCGAGTGCCAGAAACCGTTGTCGGCCTCGCTGTAGAGCCACTTCGCGAAGTTGTCATGCGGAGCGTGGCAGCTCTGGCAGGTCGCGACGTCCTTGTGGCTGCCCTTGGTGAACGCCTCGTACTCCTCGTTCATCGAATGGCACTGGATGCAGGTCTCGGACTCGTGCCCGAAGTACGCCGCACCGTTGGCGTATCCGAAGGTGAAGAACGCGACTCCGAAGAGCACGCCGAAGAGCAAGGCGAACAGCAGCACCAGCGTGCGCTTGAGGCCACCCAGCCTTCTGATAAGACCACCCATGCGGTCCTCGCACCTCCTCGAATCCGACAGCGCTGCCGCTCCCCGGTCATTCGGGGAGTGGTTCTAGTCGATACTCGCCCGAACCGGGCATTTGCGAACATCCGTCGGGAGGTAGAAATCCGGCACAGGGGCACAGCGGAGATACAGGCTCACGAGGGGGTATGCCGCGGGGCCGGCTGTGTCATCCCGCGCCCCTGACAGGGGTGGGGGAGTGTCGCGTCCTCAGGCGCGGGCGGGTGCCAGCGTGCTCAGCGGGCGCGAGGTGGGAGCGTGCGGGAGGTGCGGGTCAGTGGCCCTTGGGGTGGCCCAGGCCCTGGCGGACGATGTATGCCGCGGCCTGGATGCGGTTGTCCATGTGCAGCTTGTGCAGCGCGTTGTGGACGTGGTTCTTGACGGTGCCCTCGGTGATCGACAGGCTCACGCCGATCTCGCGGTTGGTCAGGCCGTCAGCGACGAGCTGGAGGATCTCGAGCTCGCGGTGGCTCAGGCTCTGGGCCGGCTCGGGGGCGGAGGGGTGGCTGACCTGCTCGACGCTGCGCAGCTCGGCGAGCAGCCGGCCGACCAGCTGGGGGGCGACGGGCGTCTCGTCGCGGATCGCGCTGCGCTGCATGGCAAACAGCTCGTCGGGGTCGAGGTCCTTGAGCAGATAGCCGTGCACCCCGAGGCGGATCGCCTCGAAGAGGTAGTCGTCGCTGTCGGTGACCGTCAGCATGATGACCTTGGTCGACGGCAGCGACTCTCGGATCAGGCCCGCCGCCTCCACGCCGCCCATGACGGGCATCTCGACGTCCATCACGACCAGGTCGGGGCGCAGCGCCCGGGCCTTCTCGACACCCTCCAGGCCGGTGCCGGCCTCCCCGACCACCTCGAAGTCGCCCTGCTGGTCGATGAGCCGGGCGATCGCCCGCCGGAAGAGCTGCTGGTCGTCGACGAGCAGCACCCGGGCGACGGGGTCGGACGCGGCGGCGGTCATGCGGTGGCCTCTCGGGCTGGGGTGGACTCGACGCGGCACGTCGAGGGGATGCGGACGGTCACCCGGGTGCCGGCACCGGGGCGGGAGTCGACGACGAGGGTGCCACCGGACTGCGCGACGCGCTCGCGCATGGCGAACAGGCCATAGCCGTCGCCGGCGGCCACGCGGGGGTCGAAGCCGCGGCCGTCGTCCTCGACGACGATCGACAGCGACATCGGGGTCTCGGTGAGGCGGACCGTGGCCGCGGCCGCCCCGGCGTGCTTGCGCACATTGGTCAGCGCCTCCTGGACGACCCGGATCACCTCCACCTCGCAGGTGGGCGAGAGTGCCGGCTCGATGCCGCCGGTCTCCAAGGTGGTCTGCACGCCGGACTGGCGGGAGAAGGCCGCGACATAGGTGGACAGCGCCTCGACGAAGGTCAGCCGCTCACCGCCGGCCGTGCGCAGCCCCAGGATCGCCTCGCGGACATCGCGATAGGCGTCGCGGGCGAGGTCTGCCAGGTCGTCGACCTCGGCGCGGGCGGACTCGCCCAGCTCGCCTGCGCCCGAGAGGGCGCGCAGCCGCAGCTGGGTGACACCCAGCACCTGGGCGAGGCTGTCGTGCATCTCGCGGGCGATGCGGTCGCGCTCGGCGCGGATAGCGCACTCGCGCTCGTGGGCGACCCGGGTGGCGTGGGCCCTCGAGAGGGCCAGCTGGTCGTGGGCGGCCAGCTCCTGCTGGTGGGCGACGATCAGCCGCCGGTTGGCCTCGATGAGCGAGACGGCGACCAGGCCGAAGGCGATGGCCCCGGAGACCACGATCGCGCCGACGAGCAGATGGCCGGCGTGGTCGCCGAGCCGGGCGACGACGATCGGCCGCAGCAGCTGGATGGCGACGAGGAAGGCCACCGGGAGGCCGACGGCCAGCAGGACCAGACGGGCCCGGCCGCGCAGCCGGGGCGCGGTGGGGAGCACGAGGGTAGGGCGATCCCGGACCGGTGCGCTCACCGTCTCCGTCCCGTCCGCCTCATGGCGTCATCCACCATCCCCTGCCGCACTGGCGCACCGCGGCCGGTGTCGCCGCTGGTGTGCACTGTGCCGTCCTGCACGGCCAGTACTAGGGACTGTAGTACCCGTCGGACGTCCGAATTGCCCCACCTCGGGGGGTTGTGACTGGACAGACAGGTTTAACGGAATGCGCGGACACGGCAAGGGGTATGCCGCGGGCCCAGGCCCGCGGCATACCCCTCCTGTGTCGTGTGGTGCAGCCGTCCTCAGCGGGCGCCGGCGGCCGGGATCATCTGGTCGTGCCAGCCCGTCACGGCCTCCGGCTGGCGGGGGCCCTCGCCGACATAGCGGCTGGACGGGCGGATGAGGCGGCCGGTCTTCTTCTCCTCGAGGATGTGGGCCGACCAGCCGGCGGTGCGCGCGCAGGAGAACATCGGCGTGAACATCGACGGCGGGACCTGGGCGAAGTCGAGCAGGACAGCCGCCCAGAACTCGACATTGGTCGCCAGCACCCGGTCGGGATAGCGGCCGCGCAGCTCCTCGAGGGCGGCCTTCTCGAGAGCGGCGGCGACCTCGAAGCGGGGCGCGGACAGCCGCTTGCACGTCTCGCGGAGCACCTCGGCGCGCGGGTCCTCGGCCCGATAGACGCGGTGGCCGAAGCCCATCAGCCGCTCGCCCTTGTCGAGCACCCACTTGACGTAGTCCTCGGCGCTGCCGCGCTGCTCGACGCCCTCGATCATGTGGAGCACGCGCGAGGGGGCGCCGCCGTGGAGCGGGCCGGACATCGCGCCCACGGCGCCGGAGAGGGCGGCGGCGACGTCGGCGCCGGTCGAGGTGATCACCCGGGCGGTGAACGTGGAGGCGTTCATGCCGTGCTCGGCGGCGGAGACCCAGTAGGCGTCGACGGCCTCGACGTGCTTGGGGTCGGGCTCGCCGCGCCAGCGGATCATGAAGCGCTCGACGACGGTCTGGCCGTGGTCGACGTCCTTCTCCGGGACCATCGGGGAGTTCTGGCCGTGGGCGGACTGGGCGACCCAGGACAGCGCCATGACGGCGGCGCGGGCGAGGTTGTCGCGGACCTCCTCGGCGTCGATGTCGAGCACCGGCTTGAAGCCCCAGATCGGCGCGAGCTGGGCGAGGGCCGACTGCATGTCGACGCGGATGTCGCCGGAGTGCACGGGCAGTGGGAAGGGCTCGGCGGGCGGCAGGCCCGGCTCGAACTCGTTGTCGACGAGCAGACCCCAGACCTGCCCGAAAGTCACCTTGCCCACGAGGTCCTTGATGTCGACGCCGCGATAGCGCAGCGACCCGCCGTCCTTGTCGGGCTCGGCGATGGATGACTCGAAGGCGACGACGCCCTCCAGCCCCGGCTTGAAGTCGCTCTGGGGGTCGGCCATGGTGTGGCTCCTTGTCCTGCTCGGCTGCGATGGCGAACAGCGCCCATTGTGCCGTCACGGGCCGACGGCGGTGGTGCCGGTCCACGGATTGCCTGTCAGGTCACGGCACCTCGCGCGCGGGGCGCCACGGTCTGTGTGGCTGGGGGCCGGCTGTCGGGCCTCTCCGGCAGACTTCCGGTATGCCGCGCGCCCGCCTGATGCCCGAGGTCACCCTCGACGGGGAGACCCTCTCCGGCGACCTGTCCGGCCAGGACGCCACCGGCGGGCTGCTGCTCGACTGCCGGGTGGAGTCGGCCGACCTGACGGGCCTGCGGGCCCCGCACCTGCGCGTCACCGACACCGAGCTCGTCGGCGTGCAGGGCACCGGGCTCGACCTGTCCGAGGGTCAGTGGACCGACGCGACGCTGCGCGACTCCCGGCTCGGGGCGGTCCAGCTCTATGGCGCGGGCTGGCGGCGGGTGCGGGTCATCGGCGGCAAGCTCGAGTTCCTCAACTTCCGCGGGGCCGCCCTGCGCGAGGTGGAGTTCGTCGACTGCCAGCTCACCGAGCCCGACTTCGCCGAGGCCCAGCTGCGTCAGGTCTCCTTCCCCGGCAGCCGCCTCGTCGGCGCCGACTTCGGGCGGGCCAGGCTGCGCGATGTCGACCTGTCGGAGGCGACGATCGAGGCACCCCGTGGCCTCGAGTCCCTGCGTGGCGCGACGATCTCCTCCCTCCAGCTGCTCGACCTCGCGCCCCTGCTCGCCGCCCAGCTCGGCATCCGCGTCGCCGACTGAGGTCGAGGCCCCGCGGGCCGGGCGCGCGGCATACCTCGGGCATAGGATCGCGCGCTGTGGCTCTCCTCATCGACCTGACCCCGCTGCGGGAGAGCCGACCCTTCCGCGGGGTCTATCTCGGGATGGTCCTCAGCGGCATCGGGTCACAGCTGGCCGTCGTCGCCATCGGGCTCCAGGTCTATGACCTGACCGGGTCCACCGGGGCTGTCGGGCTCGTCGGCCTCTTCGCGCTCGTGCCGCTCGTCGTCATGGGGCTCTATGGCGGCTCGCTCGTCGACCACCACGACCGGCGCCGCGTCGCCATCGTCGCGCAGTGCGTCACCTGGGTGCTCAGCATCCTGTGTGCGCTCCAGGCCTGGCTCGGCAACACCAATGTGCTCGTCCTCTATCTCCTGGTCGCCGCGTGGAATGGCGCGTTCGGCGTCGTCTCACCCGCACGGGCGGCGATCTATCCTCGGATCCTGCGCCCGGAGCTGCTGCCGGCGGCCAACGCGCTCAACGTCTTCTCGACCAACACGGCGATGACCGTCGGGCCGCTGCTCGCCGGTGTGCTCGTCGACTGGGGCGGCTTCAAGTCGGCCTATACCGTCGACGCAGTCATCTCCACCGCCGCCATCGCCGGCCTCGCGGCACTGCCGGCGATCCCGCCCGAGGCGCATGACGACGAGTCGGCTCCCCGGCGGGCCGGGCTGCGGTCGGTCCTCGACGGGCTGGCCTTCCTGTCCACCCGGGCCAACGTGCGGATGACCTTCATCGTCGACATCTGCGCGATGGTGCTCGCCCAGCCGCGCGTGCTCTGGCCCGCGGCCGGCGCGGTCATCCTCGGCGGCGGGGCCAAGACGGTCGGCGCGCTCGCGGCCGCCGTCGCCCTGGGCGGGATCGTCGCGATGCTCTTCTCCGGCCCGCTGGGGCAGGTGCGCCGCCAGGGCGTGGCGATCCTGGTCTCCATCGTCGGATGGGGCTGTGCCATAGCGGGATTCGGCGCGGCACTGCTCGCCTCGGGAGGTGCGCTGCCGCGGCATACGGCCCTGTGGCTGGCGCTCGCTGCGATGTTCGTCGCCGGTGTCGCCGACTCGGTGAGCGCCGTCTTCCGCACCACGATCCTCCAGTCCGCGGCGCCCGACCGGATGCGCGGCCGGCTCCAGGGCATCTTCATCGTGGTCGTGGCCGGCGGCCCCCGGCTGGGGGAGCTGCTCGGCGGTGCGCTGTCAGAGGTCATCGGCGAGGGCCGCACGGCGCTCATCGGCGGGCTGGCCTGCGTGCTGTCGATGGGCATCGCGGCACTGCTCCAGCGCGGCTTCGTGCGCTATGACGCTCGCAACCCGATCCCCTGACCCGCCCTCATCCGTTGACTTGTGGCAACTCACGCCTAAAAGGGCGGTTATAGGCGTGAGTTGTGACAAGTCAACGAGGGGTGAGCGGCCGGATAACCGGGTGACGGGGGCGGGCCGAGCCCGTCAGACTGGCGCGATGACCGACGCCGCAGCAGTTGTCGTCCCCGACCACGAGGACGCCCGCCCCGACATCCCCTTCATCAGTGACGAGCGCACCGGGCTGGACGCCTGGCTGGAGATGTACCGCCAGACGGTGCTGCTCAAGATCGCCGGCCTGTCCGCCGAGCAGCTGTGCGAGCGCTCCGTGCCGCCCTCGACGATGAGCCTGATCGGCACGGTGCGTCACCTGACCGAGGTTGAGGCCTACTGGCTGCGGGTCGTGCTCGACGACGAGCAGGACGTCCCCGACTACTACTGCAGGCAGGCCAGCCCGGACGGTGACTTCGATGACATCGACCCGGCGACCGCCGCCCGCGACGTGCAGGCCTATCGCGACGAGATCGCGCGCTGCCGCGAGCGCGCCGCCGCCTGGACCGACCTCGAGGCCCCTGTGCGCGGCCAGCGGCACGGCCAGGACGTCGCGCTGCGCTGGATCCTGGTCCACCTCATCGAGGAATACGCCCGCCACCTCGGCCACATGGACCTGCTGCGCGAGGCCATCGACGGGCGCACCGGCTACTGACCCCAGACGCAGGTATGCCGCGCGCTCCGGTGAGCGCGCGGCATACCCCGTGGTCGGTGGCGTGGGTCAGTCGCCGACGGCCTCGCGACCGCGGCGGACGATCTTGGTGTCGGCAGGGAAGACGACGTCGGTGTCCTTGCCCGGGTAGTCGAACTGGCCGAGGAAGTAGCGCATCGCGTTGATGCGGGCGCGCTTCTTGTCATTGGACTTGATCGTCGTCCACGGCGCGTGGTCGGTGTCGGTGCGCAGGAACATCTCCTCCTTGGCGGAGGTGTAGTCGTCCCACTTGTCGAGGGACTCCAGGTCCATCGGCGAGAGCTTCCACTGGCGGACCGGGTCGATCTGGCGGATCGCGAAGCGGGTGCGCTGCTCGGACTGGGTCACCGAGAACCAGAACTTGGTGAGGGTGATGCCGGAGTCGGTGAGCATCTCCTCGAACAGCGGTGCCTGGTGCATGAACTGCTCGTACTCGCGGTCGGTGCAGAAGCCCATCACGCGCTCGACGCCGCCCCGGTTGTACCAGGAGCGGTCGAACATCACGATCTCCTCGTTGGTCGGGAGATGGTTGACATATCGCTGGAAATACCACTGTCCGCGCTCGCGCTCGGTCGGCTTGGTCAGCGCCACCACGCGCGCATACCGGGGGTTGAGGTGCTCGGTGAACCGCTTGATCGTGCCGCCCTTGCCGGCTGCGTCGCGCCCCTCGAAGACGATGACATGGCGCGAGCCGGTGTCCTGGGTCCAGTACTGGAACTTCAGCAGCTCGATCTGGAGGAGGTACTTCTCCACCTCGTACTGCTCGCGCGTCATCCGGTCGTCGTAGGGGTACTCCTCGCGCCAGGTCTCGACGGCGTTGCCACCCGGGTCGATCAGGTCGGGGTCGGAGCCGTGCCCGTCACTTCGCACTGTGTAGCCCTCGCGGTGCATGCGGTCGAGGTACTCGCGGATGTTCTGGCGCAACGCTGCTCCTAGGTGCGGGCCATCGACCGGAGTCGATCAGGCAGGGGTGTGTGGTGGGCCGAGGTGCGGTGGGTCCACCAACAACTCTGCCAGATGCAGGCCCTTCCGGTCGGAGGTCTGAGTGAGTTGTGTGCGACACGAGAAGCCGTCGGCGAGCACGACGCCGTCATCGGGCAGCGCGCGGACCGCGGGGAGCAGCTGCTGCTCGGCGATCGCGAGGCTCAGGTCGTGGTGGCCGGCCTCGACGCCCCAGTTGCCGGCGAGGCCGCAGCAGCCGCCGACCCGCTGCACGTCGGCGCCGGCCCTGGCCAGCAGCGCGGCGTCGGTGTCCCAGCCGAGGACGGCGTGGTGGTGGCAGTGGGGCTGGGCGACGACCTTGAGCCCGTCGAGGCGGGGCGGCTCCCAGCCGTCGGTCGCCATGAGCACCTCGGCGAGGGTGCGCACCGACGCGGCGACCCTGCGGGCGGCGTCGCTGCCGAGCAGCTCGACGGCGTCCTTGCGCAGCACGGCGGTGCAGGAGGGCTCGATGCCCACGATCGGCAGGCCACGCGAGGCGTATGCCGCGAGCATCGCCACCGTGCCCTCGAGCATCGGGCGTGCCGCGTCGAGCTGGCCGGTGGTGATCCAGGTCAGGCCGCAGCAGGCGTCCTCGGAGGCGACCTCCACGGCATACCCCGCCTGCTCGAGGACCTTGACCGCGGCCACGGCGACCTGAGGCGCGAAGTGGTCGGTGAACGAGTCCACCCACAGCACAGCGGTTTTGGTGTCGGTATAGGTCAGGGGGCGCGAGGCGTGAGTGCGCCCGGCCCACATCTGCTGGAAGGTGCGGGTGGCGAAGGCCGGGATCTTGCGGTGCGGGTCGACGCCGGCGAACATCGCGGCGACCCTGCCGGTCGCCCGGTTGCCGGTGATCGCGTTGGCGATGCGCGGGACGCGGGCCGCGAGGTCGGACCACTGGGGGAGGCGGCCGAGGGTGTAGTGGGTGAGCGGGCGGCGCCTTCCCTTGTAGGCCTGGTAGAGCACCTCGGACTTGTAGGTCGCCATGTCGATGCCGGTCGGGCAGTCCCGCGAGCAGCCCTTGCAGGACAGGCACAGGTCGAGGGCGTCGTGCACCTCCTCGGAGCGCCAGTCGAGGCCGGACTCGCCCTGGAGCATCTCCTGGAGGACGCGGGCGCGGCCGCGGGTGGAGTCCTTCTCCTCCTTGGTGCCCTGATAGCTGGGGCACATCACGGTCGTGCTGGTCGAGCCGGCGCGGCACTTCGCGACGCCGGTGCACTTGTGCACCTCACCGCTGAATCCGCCTGCGGTGTGGGCGAACTGGAAGGCCGTGCGCTCGGCGACCGGCGCGATCGTGGAGACCCGCAGGTGGTCCTCGGGGAGGTCGGGGTCGACGAGGTTGCCGGGGTTGAGGACGCCCTCGGGGTCGAGCAGGCGCTTGACCTTGGCCTGGAGCTCGAGGGCTGCGGGGGAGTACATGCGGTCGAGCAGGCCGGAGCGCGCCCGCCCGTCGCCGTGCTCGCCCGACAGCGAGCCGCCATAGCGCGCAACGAGATCGGCGGCGTCGCCGAGGAAGGAGCGGAAGGCGCCGCGGCCCCGGTCGTCGCCCTCGCCGAAGGGGAAGTCGATGCGGATGTGGACACAGCCGTCACCGAAGTGGCCATAGGGCAGGCCGGTGACGTGGTGCTGCTCCAGCAGCGCGTCGAAGTCGCGCAGATAGCGGCCCAGGTCCTTGGTCGGGACCGCCGCGTCCTCCCAGCCGGAGTAGCACGGGCGGCCGTCGTCGGTGCGGGAGGAGAGGCCGGCGCCGTCCTCGCGGATGCGCCAGATCGCTGCTGCCTCAGCGGTATTGGTGACGATGCGCGAGTCCAGCGGCGCGGTGTCGGCGATGAGCCGGTGGGCACGGTCGACGAGCTCGCCCTCGTCGTCGCCGGCCAGCTCGACGAGCATCCAGCCCGCGCCGACGGGCAGCTCGGGCACGCCGTCGGGGGTGAGCGCCCGCAGCCGGTCGACGATGCGGTTGTCCATGCCCTCCGCGGCGACGGGCTGGTGGGCGAGGGTGAGGTGGGCCGCGTCGGCGGCCGCGGCCATGTCGGCGAAGCCCAGCACGACGAGCAGCCGCGCCGGGGCGTCCTCGACGAGGCGGACGGTGGCCTCCTGCACGAGGGCGAGCGTGCCCTCGGAGCCGGTGAGCATGCGGGCGACGTCGAACTCGCGCTCGGGCAGCAGGTGCTCGAGCGAGTAGCCGCTGACCTGGCGGGGGAAGCGCCCGAACTCCGTGCGCACCAGCCCGAGGTGGTCGCCGACCAAGCCCTGGAGCGCGCCGAGCGCGGCCGACCCCGTGGTGCTCTGGCCGGCGCCGCCCAGGACGAGCCGCTCGCCCGTGCCGGTGAGCACGTCGAGGCCGAGCACATTGTCGGCGGTCTTGCCATAGCCGAGCGCCCTTGAGCCACAGGCGTTGTTGCCGATCATGCCGCCGACGGTGCAGCGGGTGTGGGTGCTCGGATCCGGGCCGAAGCGCAGCCGGTGCTTCGCGGCCTCGCGCTGGAGCGCCGCGTGGACGGTGCCCGGCTCGACGCGGGCCGTGCGCGCCTCGGCGTCGATCTCGAGGACCCGGCCCAGGTGGCGGCTGTAGTCGATGACGACACCCGGGCCCACGGCGTTGCCCGCGATGGAGGTCCCCGCCCCGCGAGCGGTGATCGGGACGGCGAGCTCACGGCATACCGACAGGACGGCCTCGACCTCGTCGCGGTGCCGCGGACGCACGACGGCGCGGGGGAGGATGCGATAGAGGGAGGCGTCGGTCGAATAGAGGCTGCGGGTCAGCCGCGAGTCGTCGACCTCGGCCACCCCCGCGCGGCGCAGCGCCTCGACCAGCTCGCCGGACTGCTCGGTCAGGGGGCGGAGGTCGGCGGTGCTGGTCATGCTCGCCAGCATAGGAGGGCGGGCTCGGGCGTATGCCGCGTGCCCGCCTCCCGGACGAGGGTCACCAGAGCGCGATGGAGCCTGTGAAGATCGCGGCGACGTCGTCCTCGGTGACGTCCTTGGGGGCGGCGGCGAGGATGCGCTGCTGCTTCATGGTGCCCTCGACGAGGCCGGGGATGTCGGACTCGTCGTAGCCGACCGCCCCGATGCCCGCGGGGATGTCGATGTCGCGCATGAGCGAGACGAGCACCTGGGGCAGGAAGTCGCGGTCGTCGTTGGGCCGCTCGGCGCCGGGGTCGAGCAGCTGTGCGGCCTCGATGTGGCGCTGCGGGCTGGCGTCGAAGGTGAAGCGGAAGGCCTCCGGCGCGGTGAGCGAGACGGCCATCCCGTGGGGGACCATCGCCTCGTCCTGGGGGTAGTCCTTGGGGCGGAACTCCTTGACCCGCCCCGCGATCGGATAGGCGTTGGCGTGCGGGATGTGCACGCCGGCGTTGCCGAAGCCCATGCCGGCGAAGGTCGCCGCCAGCGCCATCGCGCCCCGGGCGTCGGCGTTGTCGCCGTTCTTGACCGCCTCGCGGAAGGAGCCGGACAGCAGCGAGAGGGACTTGGCCGACCACATGTCCGAGATCGGGTTGGCGCCGCAGTAGGGGACCCGCTGCTCGGGCGTCTTGCGCTCATAGGTGGTGTAGGGGCGGGCGGTGTAGGACTCCAGCGCGTGGCAGAGGATGTCCATGCCCGAGGCGGCGGTGACGCCGGCCGGCTGGGTGAAGGTGACGAGTGGGTCGATGACCGCGATCGTCGGGCGCAGCCGGGCGTGCGAGATGCCGGTCTTGACGTGCTGGTCGAGGACGTCGAGGACGCAGATCGTCGTCGACTCCGAGCCGGTGCCGGTGGTCGTCGGCACAGCGACGAGGGGCTTGAGCGGCTGGCTGGGTGCCTGGCCGCCGCCGACGGGCGCGTTGATGTAGTCCATCAGGTCGCCGGGGTTGGTCAGCAGCAGGTTGATCGCCTTGGCCGTGTCGATGCTCGAGCCGCCACCGACGGCGACGAAGGCATCCCAGGGCCCGGAAGCGCGGGCGGTGTCGATGGCCTCCAGGAGCGAGGCGTCGGTGGGCTCGACACGGGCGCCGTCATAGACAAAGGCCTCGATCCCGAACTGCGCCATCTGGTCGGCCACGCGCTGCGGGGTGCCGGTCGCCGCGACGCCCTCGTCGGTGACGATGAGCACCCGCTTGGCTCCGGTGAGGCTGAGGTCGTAGCCGATCTCGTCGGCGGCGCCGGAGCCGAACTTCAGCTGGGGCGCGCCATAGGTGAAGACGCTCTCGGGGTTGGCCGGCTGATAGGTCATGCCCGTCACGATAGGACGGTGTGGCCCTGCCGGGGAGAGACGCAGCGCCGGTGTGCTCTGGTGCGCTGCGCACAGCGGGGCGTATGCCGCACACTGTGGCCATGGAGTCCGTCCACCGCCCAGCCGGTCCCGACGATGTGCTCGCCTGGCCGGCGTGCTTCCTCGTCATGGCCGCGCTCGGCGAGGACCGCGGCATCCAGGTGCGGGTGCTGCGGGATCTGCTGGGGCTCGACGTGGACTCGATGGAGCGGACCCTCGACGTGCTGCACGGCGCGCATCTGATCCGGCGCGACCTGAGACGGCCCGACCGCGACAACGAGCGGGTGACCGCGACCGAGGAGGGGCGGCGCCGCTTTCGGCGCCAGGAGCTGGCCCTGCGGCGAGCGGCGGTGGGCGCATGAGCGAGGACATCCACGTGGGCGAGCACACCGCTGCGGTGAGACGTGCGGCCCCACCCCACCCCGGCAACGCACCGAGACTGCCGGACCCGATGTCGGTGCTGCCGCCTCCTCCAGAGCTGACCGCCGCGGGCGCGCGCGGTCTGCTGGACGACGCCCGCCGCATCGAGGCCGAGGCGCGGGCGCGGACCATGCGCTTCGACCAGCGGGCGGCCAGCCGCTCGAGTCTGCTGGTGTTCGTGCCGGTGCTGCTCGTGGTCTTTGCCCCCGTGCTGCCGGGAGTGACGCTGGAGGACATCCAGCCCGCGTTCGTGGTGAGCTTCATCGTCGGGCTCAAGGCCGTGGACTGGTGTGCCGACACCGGGCCCGGGGTCACGGGACCGGTGCGTGCGCGGCCGCTGCCACCACTGGCGGTGCTGGCGACGGCGGTGCTGGCGGCCGTCAGCGCCCTGCTGGCGCTGCCTCCGGGTGCGGGCGACGTCGCCGCGTTCGCGGCGGTCGCTCTGGGGCTTCTCGCCATGTCCAACCCGAGGCTTCAGCGACTGCGTGACGCCGGCGTGGTGCCGATGGTCTCGCACTGGGGCGGCCCGGTGTGGTGGGGCTGGACGGCCGGCCTCACGGCCGCGCTGCTGATCCGGGTGGCCCGTCTCGTCTTCGACCTGCCCTCATGGGCGACCGCCGCCACGGCGGCCTTCGCGGCGCTGGCCGTCATGGTCCCGGCCCTCCTCCAGGGGCGGTCGTCGGGCGCGGGCTGAGATCGCCGGCCGCCGTGCGGCCGCAGGCGGTATGCCGCAGACTGGGCCCATGGGGGCTGCTCACCGCACAACGGGATATGACGAGGTGCTCGCCTGGCCGGCGTGTTTCCTCGTGATGGCCGCGCTCGGCGAGGACCGCGCGATTGTGGCCGACGAACTGCGCCGCATGGTCGGCGTGGATGCGATCGCGATGCGCAGCACCGTCGAGGCGCTTCGGGAGGCCGGCTATCTGGAGCCGGGCCCCAAGGGGGGTCGCGACAGGCCCGAGGAGCGGGTGAGCGCCAGCGCTGTCGGCCACGCGGCATTCCTCGCTCATCGTCAGGCGCTGCGTGAGCTGGAGGCCTCCGCATGAGTGAGCCGCGGCCCTATGCCTATCCGCCCCAGCGCAGGCTTGACCCGTCGGGCCACGCGACGGCGAGCGCCGAGACGGCCACTCCCGATGAGGCGCGCCGCCTGCTTGCCGAGGCCGACCGGCTCGACCGGCAGGCGGCGGCCGAGGCGATGCCGTGGTCCCGGGCGCCGCGGCTGGCGGCGGCGGTGGCGGTCGTGGCGGGTGTGATGCTGATGATGCTGGCACCGCTGCTGCCCCAGATCAGCCTCGATGACACCACTGGGAGCTTTCTGCCCGTGCTGCTGCTCATGTTCCCGCTGAGGTGGTGCGTCGACAGTGGGCCCCGCGTCGCCGTGCCGGGACGGGCCCGCCCCCTCACCCTCCTCACCCTTGCCGTGACGTTGGTCTTCGCGTTGTCCGTGGCCTCGCAGGCCCTCTGGGGCCTGCACCTGTCGGCCCGCGACGGCTGGCCACTGCTGGCTGCGCTGCCGGCCATCGTCATCTCGCTTGTCGCTGGGGTGGGCGGGACGAGCCGCAGGCTCCGGGAGTCGCCGCTCCTGCCGATGCTGAGCCACTGGGGTCCGGGCGTCTGGTGGGGCTGGGCCGCGGCGCTCGTCATCGTCGGTGCCCTCCGCTTCGGTGGCGTGGCGGACGGCCTCCCTGGCAGTGCCGGGACGCTCGCGGCAGCCCTGGCTGCGCTCGCCATCCTTGTCCCGGCCGTCCTCCAGGGCCGCGGTCGCGGGTGAGTGACCTCGAGCTCTACCGCGACGCGACGGTCGACGACGTCGCTGGCCCCGGTCTGCGGCTGCTCTTCGTGGGCATCAACCCCTCGCTCTGGACGGCCAAGGTCAACGCGCACTTCGCGCGGCCCGGCAACCGCTTCTGGCCGGCCCTGTGTGCCGCCGGCATCACCGACCACGTCGTCGACGCCTCGCAGGGGATGGCCGCAGACGACCTGGAAGCCTTGCAGCGCAAGGGAGTTGGCATCACCAACGTCGTGGCCCGCGCCACCGCCCGCGCCGACGAGCTGAGCCGCGACGAGCTGCGGGCCGGCGCGGACATCCTTGCCACCATGGTCGCCCGCTGGGAGCCGAGGGTGGTCGCGGTCGCGGGCATCACGGCATACCGGATCGCCTTTGGGCTGCCCCGCGCGACCCCGGGGGAGCAGGCCGAGACGCTCGCCGGTGCGCGGCTGTGGGTCGTGCCCAACCCCAGCGGGCTCAACGCGCACAAGAGCGTCGCCAGCCTCGCCGAGGCGTATGCCGCCGCCGCGCGTGCCGCCGGTGTCCTCGCCTGAGCCCTTCCCACCCCGGGGTGCCCGTGCCACGCTGGCCACATGGCACACACAGCGGGCACGTTCGAGGTCAGGGTCGAGCCTTCCGGCAGCGAGCTCGACGGCGCAGTGAGCCGGATGGGGATCACAAAGCAGTGGTTCGGCGGCATCGAGGGGAGCGGCGCGGGCGTGATGCTCAGCGCCGGCGACCCCGGGGCGGGCGCGGCCGGCTATGTCGCCATCGAGACCGTGCAGGGGCGGCTCGACGGGCAGGAGGGCAGCTTCGCCTTCGCGCAGATGGGCCGGATGTCCGGCCGCGACCAGGTCCTGGAGTATGTCGTCGTCCCCGGCTCGGGCACCGACGAGCTGGCCGGCCTGACAGGTGAGTTCTTCCTGCACGTCGACGACGACGGCACCCACCACTACCGGCTCGAATACGACCTGCCCGCCGGCGAGTGACCCGCGTCGCCGGACCAAGCGGCATACGTCTCGGGTCGACGGCCGCTGGGCCCTTTGCGGTTGTCATGGCAACAGCGAACGGTCCCAGGAAATCGCGCCGCGCCCCACGGCATTTGGACTATCAGAATGCCGCGTGGCCGGTCTGCTGAGCACGCGCGCCGCGGCGTCGGGCCGGTTCTGATAGTCCAGATGTCCTAGCCTCGACTAGCCAGGGCAGGGCACCCGGGTCAGACCCGGTGGGGCGGCCGGAAGCAGGTGGACCCTCATCTCGGCCGCGGTAAAGACCAACGCCAGCGTCTCGGTGTGGAGCTCGAACTCGTCGCCGCCGTCCCACTCGAAGGAGTAGACCCAGCCGGGCTGGGCGCTGCCACCAGCGGACCGCTCACCGCTCGTGACCACCCGCGCGCTTTCGAAGCCGAGGGCGACGATGGGAGTCTCCAGCGCATCCGCAGGCACCCACTCCGGATCGAAGTTGAAGAACAGCCGCAGGCAATCCGAGGTCTCGACCAGACCGAGGAACTCAGTGTCGTGGAGAGTGATCGGGACCTGGTCATCGGTCCAGAACTCATACGGCCCGACGCCGACGTGGATACCGCGCCCGGGGAGTCTGGAGACGCCGACGAACCGCGTGACAGCTGCTGTCCGACGGGGGCCCAACTCTTGACGGACGATCGCCTCGAGGTGGCCGCGTATCCCCACCAACGGGGGGCTGGGCTGGAGTTCTGATGTGCAGTCGGCGAGCAGCCGTGCAGCGTGGGTATCGAGGACGTGCGTGGACAGCACGCCGGCCAGCCAGGCCTGCAGGGAGTCGGCCGCGACATCATCGTCGCTCACAGGCGGGGACGAATGCGGCGGGAGCGCGGCGTCCGCTGCCTCCAGGGCCCGGAGAGCGGACCAGCTGATGAGCGGGCATCGGAGACAGCAACCCGCCACAGGCTGATCCCGGTCCTGGTGCTCGGCCTCATAGCGGCACTCGCTGCACAGAAGCTGATCGTTGTCCCAAGCCCCCACGTGCTCGGACCAAGGGTGGTGGCAGGCGGGGCAGTCACCGCTCTCCTTGAGGAGCCGGCGCCGCCGCGAGGACGACGCACACTCCTGTCGTCGGCCGCGCCACCAGTTCATGTGCCTACCCTCCCGCACGGGAGTTGCTCGGCCCACTGGTTATTAGGAAGTCCCCGGCGAACGTTGGGGCCGCTTGCTGTTGTTATGGCAACCCCGATCGGTCCCAGCGATGGCGAAGGCGCCACACGGGACCGGCCCGAGACGAGGCACTGCCTCAGCTGGTGCGCAGCACCTTGTGCTGGGCGGCCTGGGCGCGCGGGCGGATGGTCATCGAGTCGATGTTGACGTGTGGCGGACGGGTGGCCATCCACGTGATGGCGTCGGCGACGTCCTCGGCGACGAGCGGCGCGTCGACGCCGGCATAGACGGCGTCGGCCTTGGCCTGGTCGCCCTCGAAGCGGGTGATCGCGAAGCCCTCGCTCCTGACCATCCCCGGCATGATCTCGGTGACCCGCACGGGCCGGTCATAGATCTCCAGCCGCAGCGCGCCGGTGAGCGCGTGCTCGCCGAACTTCGCCGCGCAGTAGCCGCCGCCGCCCTCGTAGGCGACCTGGCCCGCGGTCGATCCGACGACGACGATGATCCCCTCGCCACTGGCCTCCAGTGCGGGCAGCAGCGCCTGGGTCGCCTGGAGGGTGCCGATGACGTTGACGTCATACATCCGGCGCCAGTCCTCGACTGAGCCCGACTCGACCGGGTCGGCGCCATAGGCGCCGCCGGCGTTGTTGACCAGCACGTGCAGCGTCTCGCCGACGGCCTCGCGCAGCCGCTCGACCTGCGCCGGGTCGGTCACGTCGCACTCGACGGCGCGGCCGCCGATCTCCGCGGCCAGCTCCTTGATGCGGTCGGTCCGCCGCGCCGCGCAGACCACCTCGAAGCCCTCGGCCGCCAGCGCTCGCGCCGTCGCCTTGCCGATGCCCGAGGAGGCGCCGGTGACGACGGCGAGCCTGCCGGTTCCCTTGCCGCTCATGTGTTTTCCCTTCGAGGTATGCCGTGTGCCCGGGTCAGTCTCACATCTGGGAGCCGGCTGCGTCCGGGTCCTCGAACCCGACGGGGCGGATGTGCTCCGGGTCGATCGCGATCCACGTCTGGTCGGCGTGCGCGAGGAGCCGGCCGTCCGCGGCATACAGGGCAGTGCCGGCATAGCGCTTGCGGCCGTCGGTGCCGCGCACCCAGCCGAGCACGATGTGCTCCTCGCCGGTCTCGGGCATCGCGGCGAGCTCCATCGACATCTCGCCGAGGACGATCGCGTCCTCGCCGAAACCCAGGGCCCAGGCGCCCGGGCAGTCCAGTGCCGCCCAGACGTCCTCGACGGTGGCGTCGGCCGGCGTCCACACCGACGCGACGAGGCCCTTGTCGGCGCCCTCGACGACGCCGGGGAAGATGCGCAGCCCGTCACCGGGCTCGCGCGCCGGCCCGCACACATAACAGGTGGGGAAGGGGTGCGGGCCGGCGTGGTCGAAGGTCTCCTCGGCGCGGCCGGCGGCCTCGAGGGAGATGGGGGAGGGCACGTCATGGCTCGGCAGGTCGGCGATCGGGCGGCCCTCACCGACGAGGACCTCGCCATGGAAGACACGCACGATGCCGTCGTCGACCGACACGCTCATCTCCGTGTCGAGCGGCGGCGGGCTGCTGAGCCGGACCCGCACCAGCGGCTCGGTGGAGCTGGTGGGGACGAGGACGGCGATGTGGCCGCTCACCCACCCACCGTTGCCGGAGTGGGGCGGACCGAGGTATCGGGAGGGCACGACGAAGCTCACTGTCCGAACCTATCGGGCCAAGCCCGGATACTGGTGGGCATGAGTGACGCGGCAGACAGTGGCGAGGGCCTCACCGAGGACGAGATGCGCGAGATCGCGACGGTGTGCTTCGAGCTCGCGCGGACCGGCGACGCGGAGCGGCTGCCGCTCTATGTCGACCACGGACTGCCGGTGAACCTCACGGACGGCGACGGCAACACGATCCTGATGCTTGCGGCATACCACGGGCATGTCGACCTGGTGCGCGCCCTGGTGGAGCGGGGCGCGGACGTCGACCGGCTCAACGACCGTGGGCAGTCACCGCTCGCGGGTGCCTTCTTCAAGGGCGAGGACGAGGTCGCGCAGGTGCTCATCGAGGCCGGCGCCGACCTCGACAACGGCACCCCGAGCGCCCGTGACGCCGCCGTCATCTTCGGACGCACCGACCTGCTGCCGTGACCGACCCCGTCCCACCTGCTGCGGGGGAGCCGGGGGAGGAGTCGGCCATCCGGCTGCTCCGCCGCATCGCCGTTCCCGCCTTCGGGCCGACGATGCTCGCCGCGGCGGGCCAGGCCGCAGCCCTGCCCGTGCTGCCGCTCATGGCGCGCGAGCTCGGCGCCAGCGCGCAGACGGCCTCGCTCGTCGTCGCCGCCATGGGCATCGGGCAGGTCGTCGCCGCGCTGCCGGCCGGCGCACTCGTCGCCCGGGTGGGCGAGCGGCGTGCCCTGATCGGCTCCGCGCTCCTGGAGGCCGTGGCCATGGTGGTGGCCCTCGTCGCCGGCAGCGTCGCAGTGCTCACCCTCGCCGCCGTGCTCTTCGGCATGACCTTCGCCGTCTTCACGATCGCCCGGCAGGCCTTCCTCATGGACCTCGTGCCGGTGTCGATGCGGGCGCGGGCGATGTCGACCCTCGGCGGCATGCTGCGCATCGGCTTTGTCGCCGGGCCCTTCGCAGCAGCGGCCGCCACGAGCGTGTGGGGGACCGGTGCGGCATTCGCCGTGGGGGCGGCGGGCGCGCTGGGCGCCGCCCTCCTCGTCCTGGTCACCCCCGACCTCACCGCGGGCCACAGCGAGAGCGTCCCCGGCACGGCCACGGTGTCGCTGCGCTCGGTCATCTCCGCAAACCGGCTGGTGCTCTCCACCGTCGGGCTCGGCGTGCTGGCGCTCGCGGCGGCCAGGGCGGTGCGCATGACGCTGCTGCCCCTGTGGGCCGACTCCATCGGCCTCGACGCGGCGACGCTCTCCCTCATCGTCGGGGTCTCGATGGTCCTGGAGGTGCTGCTGTTCTATCCGTCCGGCTCGGTGATGGACCGGCACGGCCGGGTCTGGATCGTCGTGCCCTGCCTGCTGCTCCTCGGGGCCGGCTTCGCGCTGCTCCCGCTGACCCACTCGGTCCTGGCCCTCACCGGCGTCGCCGTCCTCATGGGCATCGGCAACGGACTGGGCTCCGGCATCGTGATGACGCTGGGCTCGGACGCCGCGCCTTCGGCCGGGCGGGCCCAGTTCCTCGGGGCCTTCCGGCTGGGTGCCGACCTCGGCACCTCGCTCGGGCCCCTGCTCGTCAGCGCCGTCACCGCCGCCGCCTCGCTCGCCGCGGCCTGTCTCGCCATGGCGGGTGTGTGCGCCGCCGGTGCAGCCTGGCTCGGCCGGTGGGTGCCGCGCTTCGACCCGCGCAGGCGCGCTTAGCCCCAGCGTGCGCCACTGGGGCGCACCGGGTATGCCGCGCGCGCCGGTCAGCGGGGGCCGACGGCGCTCAGCGCGGTGACGAGCGCCGAGGTCTCGGCGGCGTCGAGGGTGCGGTCGGGGTCGTTGATGATCTCGGTCTCGAGCCAGGCGTTGCCGCTGAAGACGGCCGCGCCGTGGCTGCCGCTGCCACGCGTCTGGAGCCCGACCGGCCCGCGCGCCACGTAGCCGCCCTTGCGTTTGCCCTCCGCCTGGAAGTCGGCCCGCTTGAGCGACATCACCCGGGCGGCGTCCTGGCCGCCCACCGTCTGGGCGGTGGCCATGAGCAGACGGGGGCTGGCGCCGGCGTCCTGGAGGTCGACATCGTCCTCGGCATAGAAGGAGCGCTGGCCGGTCATGGTGAAGGTCAGGTGGGGTGTCTTGGACTTCTGGAGGCGGGCGGCCTGGGCGCCCATCTGGGCGGCCAGGTCCGTCGAGCCGGTCACGCCGAGCTGGCCGAGCAGGTCGGGCAGGCCGATGGCGGTCAGCGCCGGTGAGGACAGCTCGGCGTCGGTGAGCAGCCGCCACGTGCCGATGCGCTCCGGGAGGCGCCCGCCGGCGGCGGGAGTCGCCTTGCCGGTGGCGGGGCTGGGCGCCGCGCTGGTGGAGGCACTGGTCGGGGCGCTCGACGCGACGGTGCTCGAGGTCGTGGGGCTGGGCGCCGCGCTGGTGGAGGCACTGGTCGGCGCGCTCGTCCCGGAGGCCGGCGCGCTCGACGTGACGGTGCTCGAGGTCGCGGTGCCGGTGCCAGGCTGGGCCGAGTCGCCTGAGCCGCAGGCCGCCAGCGTGGCGGCGCAGCAGACGACGAGCAGGCCGCGCATGGCTGACCTGTGCTGATGAGTCGACATGATGATTCCCCCTTGTGCAGGAGTCTGGTGGTTTGGGCGGTGCGCGGCAACCGCGTCCGGGCTCCGGGGGTGAGAAGGTATCCCCGTGACGGACCTCATCGACACCACCGAGATGTACCTGCGCACCATCTTCGAGCTCGAGGAAGAGGGCATCCCGGCCCTGCGCGCCCGCATCGCCGAGCGGCTCGGCCACTCCGGCCCCACCGTGTCGCAGACCATCGCCCGCATGGAGCGCGACGGCCTGGTCTCGCTCGCCGGGGACCGCCACCTCGAGCTGTCCGACGAGGGGCGCACGCTCGCGACTCGCGTCATGCGCAAGCACCGGCTCGCCGAGCGACTCCTCACCGACGTGATCGGCCTCGACTGGGAATACGTCCACGATGAGGCCTGCCGCTGGGAGCACGTCATCTCCGAGCGCGTGGAGCGACGCCTGGTGCAGCTGCTGCCCGAGCACCGTGTCTCGCCCTATGGCAACCCGATCCCCGGCCTGGAGGAGCTGGGCGTCGAGCCGGCCGACGCCAGCCTCATCGGGCTCGGCACCCTGACGGCCTTCGCGACCGACGAGGGCGCGCGGGTGCGCATCGAGCGCATCGGGGAGCCCGTGCAGGTGGAGCCGGAGAGTCTGGCGCTGCTCACCGAGACGGGGCTGCGCCCCGGCGCGGAGGTGACCGTGCGTCGGGACGGCAGCCGCGTGCTGGCCTCGGTCGACGGCGCGGGCAGCGGTGTCTCGCTCCCGGTGGACGTCGCGGTCCACGTCTTCGCCCGGCGCCTCTGAGCCCCGGCCGTCGTGACCTCAATGTGACATTGGCGGTCTCCGTGTGTACGTTGGATGGGCTGTCCTTCCCCAGAGGGCAGCTCTTGACGGTCGACGCCTAGTCCTGCCATGACCGACAAGACCCGCACTTTTCCGCTGGCAGGAGCGGGGGACCCACTTCCGGGTCGTCGCGAGACGGCCCTTGGGGTGAAGTCCGGACCACCGGCCTCGCGTCGGCTCCGGACCGGGTGACCTCCACCCGAACCCGACAGCTCACCTCGTAGGCGCAGGAGGAATCTCGTTGAGCCATAACGCTTCCGGCCGCCACCGCTCCACCGGCCGTTTCAACCCCCTGTCCGAGATCGCCGGCCTGGTCGCCGAGTCCGCGTCGCCCGCGGTCAAGACCACCGCCGTGCTGGCCGCCTCTGGTGGTCTCGTCGCCGCCTTCGCTCTGCCGGCGCAGGCCGACGAGGCCAAGGACGCCACCGCCGCCCGCACCGCGGTCTCCGCGCCGGCCCGTCCGGCTGCCGAGCCCGCGGCCGCGCCCGCAGCCCCGGCCGTGTCCGCGCCCAAGGCGGCCGCCAAGGCCAGCCCGATGGCCTTCGGCCTGACCGGCTTCACCGCAACGGCCAAGCCGAAGCCCAAGCCCAAGCCGGTCGTCACGCCCGAGCCGGAGCAGGCGCAGGAGCAGGAGAGCGCCAGCGAGACCGAGACGCCGCCCCAGGACAGCGCCAGCGAGTCCGAGACGCCCCGCGAGGAGCGCGCGGCCAGCCGCAGCACGCGTCGCACCAGCCCCTCCTCGAGCGCGACGGCCACCCAGTCGAGCTCCAGCGAGTCCTCGGCCTCCTCCTCGTCCTCGGAGGCCTCCGGCACGGGCTCCTCGTCGGCCTCCTCGTCGGCGCAGACGCCCAAGCCCACCAGCACCCCCGAGAGCAAGCCCGCCTCCGGCGGCGTCCTCTCGATCGCGGCGAGCCTGTCGGGCATCTACTACGTCTATGGCGGCACGACCACCGCGGGCTTCGACTGCTCGGGCTTCACGTCCTATGTCTTCCGCCAGGTGGGCGTCAGCCTGCCGCGGACCGCGGAGCAGCAGCGCCAGGCCGTCACGCCGGTGTCCAACCCCCAGCCGGGCGACCTGGTCTTCTTCGGCTCGCCGGCCTACCACGTGGGCATCTACGCCGGGAACGGCATGATGTACGACTCGCCCCGCTCGGGCAAGACCACGGGCCTGCACAAGATCTGGTCCTCCAACGTGACCTACGGGCGCCCCTGACCGGGTGCCGCACCGAGGGGCCCGTCGCGCGCTGCGCACGGGCCCCTCTCCATTGCCCCGACATGTGCTGAGATGGAGCCATGACCGACCGACCCATCGAGATCGACGTCTGGTCGGACGTCACCTGCCCGTGGTGCTACCTCGGCAAACGCCGTCTGGAGCGCGCCATCGCCGACTTCGCCCGACCCTCGGCAGTGACCGTCCGCTATCGCGCGTTCATGCGCCAGCCCGACCTGCCGGCCGGGGCTGGCGGGAGCGTCATCGAGGCGATCGCCGACCGCACCGGGATGTCGATGGAGCAGGCCAGCGCGGTCTCCGAGCGGGCCGCGATCGCCGGCCGCCCCGACGGTCTGCGGATCTCGCCCGCCACCCAGGTCTCGGCCAACTCGCGCGACGCCCACCGCCTGGTGGCGCTGGCATGGCAGATGGGTGGGATGGCCCTCCAGTCCGCCGTGCTGGAGCGGCTCTTCAGCGCCCACTTCGCCGAGGGCAAGGTCATCGACGACCCCTCCGTGCTCGCCCGTCTCGCCGGTGAGGCGGGGCTCGACGACGGCACCGTCCGCCGGGCGCTGGCCGGCGACGAGTTCGGCGAGCAGGTCGACGCCGACATCGCCGAGGCGGCCGCCCTCGAGATGGACGAGGTGCCCTTCTTCGTCGCCAACGGCACCTATGCCGTCGTCGGCGCGCAGCCGGAGGAGGTCTATGCCGAGCTGCTCGCCCGCGCCGGCTCCGACGAGGACGAGGACTCCACCGCGGCCTCGCCGACAGCCGCGGTCTCGACCGTCCAGGACTGAGGGCGCGCTCAGCCGGCCAGGCGCGCCTCGAACAGCTCGAGCAGCTCCTCGCTGAACAGCACGAAGCGCACGAGGTCGACGCCGCCGCGCTCCGCGAGGTCGGCACGCACCGCCTCGGTGGCGATCCGGGCCACGTCTGCGCCAGCCCACCCATAGACCCCGGCGCTGATGGCGGGGAAGGCGACAGACGCAGCCCCGACCTCTCTCGCGACCGCCAGCGACGATGTGAAGCAGCGCGCCAGATCGGCCGGATCCGTCTGTCCCGCATGCCGATTGGGGCCGACGGTGTGGATGACGAAGTCGCAGGGCAGCCGCCCAGCGCCTGTCGCCACGGCGTCGCCCACGGGCAGGCCGTCGCGCAGCGAGCCGGCCCGCAGCGCGCGGCACTCCTCGAGCAGCCGGGGGCCGGCGGCCCGGTGGATCGCGCCGTCGACGCCGCCGCCACCGAGCAGGCCGGAGTTGGCGGCATTGACGATCGCGTCGACCCGCTGGGTGGTGATGTCGCCGCGGACCGCCTCGATCGTGCTCATGCCCCGAGACTAGGCCGCTGGCCGCCACGCGAGCGTCGAGGCGGCCGCTGCCGGCGGCATACTTCCCCGATGCCCCGTTCACCCCAAGGGAGGGGATCGGCACAGGTCAACGACTTAAGTCGCACACCCCGTTATCGTTCTGTTACGGTCTTTGGAACGTCTCAAGAAGCGGGGCGCACTGCATGATCCGAGACCCTCGAACGAAGGAGCAGGACGTGAACACCTCGCAGGAGCAGCTGGACCGCCTCTACAGCGCGACCGTCGTCGACGAGAGCGGCGACAAGGTCGGCAGCGTTTCGCAGATCTACCTGGACGACAACACCGACCAGCCGCGCTGGGCGACCGTCAACACCGGGTTCTTCGGCACTCGCTCGACCTTCGTGCCTCTGGACCGGGCCGACGTGTCTGATGACACCATCCGCGTCCCGTTCTCCAAGGACTTCATCAAGGACGCTCCCAACATCGACGACGATGGCCACATCGACGACGCCCAGCAGCAGGAGCTCTACCGCTACTACAGCATGGACGACACCGCGTCCTACGACGACCGTGACCGCGTCGCCGCTGGTGGCGTCGGCGGTGTCGACCGCGACCGCAATGTCGATGTCGACCGTGACCGCGACGTGGATGTCGACCGCGACCGCGACATCGAGGGCGACTCCGTCGTCCGTCGCGAGGAGGAGCTCAACGTCGGCAAGGAGCGCGTCGAGACCGGCAAGGTCCGCCTGCGCAAGCACGTCGTCACCGAGCAGAAGACCGTGACCGTCCCCGTCGAGCGCGAGGAGGTCGAGGTCGTCCGCGAGCCGATCGCCGACGGTGACCGCGACCGCGGCGGCCGCCTGGGCGAGGACGAGACCGAGGTGACCCTCACCGAGGAGCGCCCGGTCATCGACAAGGAGGTCGTCGACAAGGAGCGCGTCGGCCTCGACAAGCGCACCGTCCAGGAGGAGCAGCAGGTCAACGCCGACGTGCAGCGCGAGGAGGTCGAGATCGAGCGCGACGGCAATGTCCGCGGTGACCGCGACTTCGACCGCGACGGCAACGTCGAGGACAACCGCAGCCTCAAGGACAAGGCCAAGGACGCGCTCGACCGCGACAACGACGGCAAGATCGGCCGCTGACCCCAGCACTGATCAGCTCGAGAGAGCAGGCGCCCCGACACTCCTGGTGCCGGGGCGCCTGTCTGTCCCCCGGCTGGTCCGGGGATCAGTCCAGGCCGCGGTCGCGCAGCATGTCGAGGCAGCGCCCAATGCGCCCGCGGCGGGTCTCGGCGCGCACGGAAGAGTCGATCCAGTTGAGGTAGTCGCGTACATGTGACGGGGCCAGACGCTCGAACTGGGCACGGGCTACGTCGTCGCACCGGAGGGCGACGCGCAGGTCCATGGGCGCCATTTCGAGATTGCTCATGCCGCCGATTGTGCGTGCTAGCCGCGGCAAGCGGAAGAGCCCACGCGCAACGGCTGCATAACTACCTGCCAGCCGTCTCGCTAGCTGGACTCCGCGAACCTCTCGACGAGCGCGGTCTTGCCGCTGACGATGAGCGTGTCCCCTCGGTGGGGCACGGTCTTCTCCGTCGCATACTCGAAGTCGGCGCCCGCGCGCTTCACCGCGACGACAGTGATGCCGTACTTGCTGCGGATAGTGCTCTCTCCCAGCGGTTTTCCGACGGCATCAGAGGGCACGTCAGTCTTGGCGAAGGAGAAGCCGTCCTCGAACTCAATGTAGTCCTGCATGTGGCCGGCGACCAGCATGTGCGAGACGCGCAGTCCCAGGTCGCGCTCGGGCTGGACCACATGGTGGGCACCCAGCCGCCGGAGGACCCGCGCATGCTGGAGGTCCTTTGCCTTTGCCCAGATCTCGGGCACCCCCAGCTCGGTCAGCACGGTCAGGGTCAGCAGGCTGGCCTGCACGTCGGTCATCGCCACCACCGCGATGTCCCGGCTCTGCACGTCGAGCTGGCTGAGCGCGTCGGCATCGGTGGTGTCGGCCCGCACGACATAGGCCAGCTCGTCGGCGAGAGACTGGACGGTCTCGGGGCTGTTGTCGATCGCCAGGACGTCGACGCCGCGCTCCTGGAGGGCTGCGGCGAGCGAACCGCCGAAGCGGCCGAGGCCCAGGACGACGACGTGTCGTGTGCTAGCCAACGATGATCCTTTCCTCGGGGAACTCATAGCGGCGCGGTCTGTCCCGCAGCGCCAGCCCGGTCCCCAGGGTCAGGGTGCCGAGCCGTCCGATGAACATCATCGCGCACAGCACGAGCTGGCCCGCCTTGTTGAGCTCGGTGAACAGGCCGCTGGAGAGACCGGCAGTGCTGAAGGCTGCCACCGACTCGAAGAGGGCATCCCCCTCGGACGCGTCGCTGACAAGGAGCAGCGCCATCGTGCCGAGCCCCACGATGCCCACCGAGAGCAGCGCCACCGTGACGGCCTGTCGGATGGCGGTCCCGGACAGGCGCCGCCGGGCGACATGCACGGTCGGCTCGCCGCGCAGCTCGGCCCAGATGACATAGGCGAGGAGGGCGAAGGTGGTGATCTTGATGCCTCCCGCCGTGCCGGCGCTGCCGCCCCCGACGAACATCAGCCCGTCGAGGACGAAGCGCGTCTCCGGCTGGAGCAGCCCGATGTCGAGGGTGTTGAAGCCCGCGGTGCGCGCGATCGAGGAGTGGAAGGCCGACGTCATCACTTTGTGCACGACTGAGAAGTCGCCCATCGTCGCCCGGTTGCCCCACTCCAGCGCGAGGAAGGCGACCCAGCCGCCGACAAAGAGCACGACCGACCCCAGGACGGTGATCTTGGAGTGCAGGCTCCACGATGCCGGTGTGCGCCAGCGCTTGAGCAGGTCCCAGATCACCGGGAAGCCCAGGCCGCCGAGCGTGACCGCGACCATGACGGGGATGTTGATGTAGGGGTCGTCGACGTGTTCGACGAGACTGTTGTGTTTGAGGGAGATGCCGGCGCAGTTGAACGCGGAGACCCCGTGGAAGATCCCGGTGTAGGCCGCCTTGCCCACGGGCTCGCCATAGCCGAGCCAGAAGCGCAGGAAGAGGGCCAGCGAGGTCAGGGCCTCGACGACAAAGCTCACCTTGACGATCCCGAGGACCAGGCGCCTGGCGTCCTCGTTCCTGATGCTGCCGCGGTACTCCGCGTCGGCGATGGCCGCGCTGCGCATCCCCAGCCGACGGCCGACGAGGACGGCCAGCAGCGAGCCCATCGTCATCACCCCGAGACCGCCGATCTGGAAGAGCCCGAGGACGACCAGCTCACCGAAGGTGCTCCAGTGACCGCCCACGTCGACGCTCATCAGCCCGGTCACGCAGGTTGCCGAGACCGCGGTGACAAGCGCGTCGTGCCACGACGCGGCATACCCGCTCTCGGTCGCGGCCGGCATGCGCAGCAGCAGCGTCCCCAGGGTGATGACGGCCAGGAAGGAGCTGATGACCACCCGGGCCGGGTTGGCGAAGACGGCCTCGAGGGGTCGGCTCGCCCGACCGCGCATGGGATCAGGGCGCCGGATGCCCCTGGGGAGTTCGCGACCGGCCATCAGCCCACGATGACACGTTCTTCGGGGTACTCATAGCGGCGGGCCCGGTCGCGCAGGGCGAGACCCGCGCCGAGCGTCAGAGTGCCCAGTCGGCCGATGAACATCAGCGCCACGAGGACCAGCTGGCCGGCGTCGCTGAACTGGGCGGTGATGCCCGTGGAGAGCCCGACGGTCGCGAAGGCGGAGACGGCCTCGAAGAGCACCGGGGAGAGGCTGAAGGGGCTGATGTCCAGCAGCAGCATGGTACCGAGGCCGACGACGCCGACCGACAGCAGCGCGACCGCCACGGCCTGGCGGATGACCTCGCCGGACAGGCGCCGTCGGGCCAGGTGCACGGTCGGCTCACCGCGCAGCTCGGCCCAGATGACGAACGCGAGCAGGGCGAAGGTCGTGATCTTGATGCCGCCCGCCGTGCCGGCGCTGCCGCCACCGACAAACATCATGCCGTCGAGCACGAAGAGGCTCTCCTCGTGCAGGTCTCCGATCGAGATGGAGTTGAAGCCGGCGGTGCGGGCGATGACGGACTGGAAGGCGGCGGCCAGGACCTTGGTGCCGACGCCATGCCCGCCGAGCGTCTTGGGGTTGCTCCACTCGCCGATGAGCAGGGCCAGGGTGCCGCCCGTCAGGAGCAGGACGGTGCCAAGGAGGGTGATCTTGGTGTGCAGGGTGAAGCGGCGAGCCCGGCGCCAGTCCCGGGTGACCTCCCACAGCACGGGGAAGCCGATGCCGCCGAGGACGACGGCGATCATGATCGGGAGGTTGATCCAGGGGTCTGAGACGTAGTCGGCGATGTTGTTCTTCTTCAGCCCGAAGCCGGCGTTGTTGAAGGCCGAGACCGCGTGGAAGACACCGTCATAGGCGGCCTGGCCCACCGGCTCGCGGTAGCCGAGCCAGAAGCGCAGGAAGAGCGCCAGCGCTGCGAGCGACTCGATGACGATCGTCATCCGGAAGATGCCCACCAGCACGCGCTTGGCGTCCTCGTTGCCGATCCCGCGGGCCTCCGCCTCGGTCAGGGCGGTCGAGCGCAGCCCGAGCCGGCGCCCGATGAGGATCGCCATGAGCGAGCCCATCGTCATCACCCCGAGACCGCCGACCTGGATCAGTCCGAGGATGACCAGCTGGCCGAAGGTGCTCCAGTAGGTGCCGGTGTCGACCACGGCGAGACCGGTCACGCACGAGGCGGAGGTGGCGGTGAAAAGCGCAGTCACCCAGTGGGTGGGGTGGCCGGACGCGGCGGCGAGCGGGCTGATCAGCAGCAGGGTGCCGACGGTGATGAAAGCGGCGAATGCCGTCACGACGAGGCGCGCGGGGTTGGCGAAGAAGACGTCGAAGACGCTGCCGCGGGGCTCCATGGGTGTCACCACAAAGGCACAGCGTAGGCCGATGGCGGACCGCGCGCCGGCAGTGGTGGTTTTTGGGGAGGTATGCCGCGTGCTCAGTCCGCGTCGAGCAGCTCCTTCTTCTGGACCTTGCCCATCGGGTTGAGGGGCAGCGCGTCGACGAACCGCACCTCCCGGGGGCGCTTGTGGGCACTCAGCCGAGTGGCCACCCAGTCGACGAGCTCGGCGGCCTCGACGGGCCCCGCGCGGACGACGACGGCGACGATGCGCTGGCCCAGGTCCTCGTCGGGCACGCCGATGACCGCGCACTCCCGCACGGCCGGGTGGCCCAGCAGCTCGGTCTCGATCTCGCCAGCCCCGACCCGATAGCCCCCGGTCTTGATCAGGTCGATCGACTCGCGCCCGACGATGCGGTGGTTGCCGTCGGGGGCGATGGTGGCCACATCCCCGGTGCGGAACCAGCCGTCCTCCGTCCAGCTTGCTGCTGTCGCGTCAGGCCGGCCGAGATAGCCGTCGAAGAGGGTGGCCCCCCTGACCTGGAGCTGGCCCACACTCTGGCCGTCGTGGGGGACTGGCATCCCGTCGGCGCGCACAAGGCGGGTCTGCACCCCGGTGATCGGCCAGCCGACGTGGCCGGGTAGCCGGTGAGCGTCGTCGGCCCGGTTGCTGACCGTCAACAGCGTCTCACTCATCCCATAGCGCTCGATGGGCGCCTGACCGGTCAGGTCCCGGATGCGCTCGAAGACCGGCGCAGGGAGGGCGGCGCTGCCGGAGATGATCGCCCGCGCCCCGGCGAGGGCCCGGGCCGATTCCTCGTCGTGGGCGACCCTGGACCACACCGTGGGGACGCCGAAGTACATGGAGCCGGCGGCCGCGGCATACCTCTGGGGTGTGGGGCGGCCGGTGTGGACCAGTGAGCAGCCGATGTGCAGGGGGCCGAGGACGCCGATGATCAGCCCATGGGTGTGGAAGAGGGGGAGGCCGTGGACGAGCGTGTCGGCGGCGGTCCAGGCCCAGGCGTCCGCGAGGCCGTCGAGCCCGGCACCAATCGCTTTGCGGGAGAGCAGGACTCCCTTGGGTGGTCCGGTCGTGCCGGAGGTATAGAGGATCGTGGCGGTGCTGTCGGGGCGAGGCCCGGCGGGGAGGTCGTCGGCCCGCGCGGCAGGGTCGACAGGGAGCGCGGGAAGGCTGCTGCCCGGCGCGGCAGGACCGACCCAGGCCTGCGCGCCCGAGTCGGCGACAAGGTAGTCGATCTCGGCCTGGCCCGAGTCGGCCGGCACGGGGACGACCGTGGTCCCCGCGAGCATCGCGCCCGTGACGGCCAAGGCTGTCGCCAGGGTCGGCGTGCCCAGGACGGCGACCCTCCCGAGCCCCGCGACGGAGTGCGCGATGGCCGTCGCGGCACACCTGAAGTCGGCGTGGCTCATCTGCGCGTCCTCGAAGCGCAGCGTGGCAGCCGGGTGGCTGCCGTCGACGAGGGCAGTCAGCAGGGGCGTGGTCACCGCGCCATTAGACCGGGGCCGGCGGCGTTGCGCTGTGCTGCCCGTCTCCTCCGGCCCTGTGGCCTTCGTCTCGCCGCGCGGGTCTGGTCCGGGCAACTGCTGGGATCTAGCCCGCCTTGGCGCAGCGGATGCAGGTCGTGGCGACCGGGCGGGCTTCTAGCCGGGCCTCGGCGATGGGGCCGCCGCACCGCTCGCAGGTGCGATAGGTGCCGGCGTCCAGCCGGGCCAGCGCGTGCTCGACCGCGGCGAGGTGGGAGCGCACCCCGCCGGTGATCGAGGAGATCATCGAGCGCTCGGCGGCGATCGTGCTGCCCTCGGGGTCGTGCTCGTCGTCGAGATTGCTGTCGCGTGCCGCCTCGACGATGTCGTCGAAACTCTCGCCGAGCCCCCGCAGCCCCTCAGTGAGCCGCGTGCGCTCTGCGTCGAGGAGCTGCCGGGCCGCGGAGTCGTCCACGTCAGCCTGCCTCCGTCGCGTGCGGGATCCCCAGCACGAGCTGGGGGTGGGTCTCAGGCACCGACGGCGGTGGGGAACCAGTTGATGTGCTGCATCGCCGTCCACAGGCCGTGGCCGGTGTCGGTCATGTCGACCGGGTATCGGCGCCCGTCGAGGTGGTCGTCCCACGCGTCGTAGCGCTGGTTGCGGCACTCCTCCCACGTAGGAACGCGCTCGCCCTCGTGCTCGGGATCGCGGGCCTCGATGCGAGCCCTGAGAATCTCGACATTGGGCACGAAGGTCTCGAAGATCGTCAGGGCCGACCCGGTCTCCTGCGCGAGGCGAGTCCACTCGATGCGGTTGGCGTGGGTGGGGCTGACCGCGTCGGCGATGACCGGGATGCCGAGGTGGAGGTTGTGCCGGGCCACCTCGCGGACGACGGCGTATGCCGTGTCGCCCTCCGGCAGTGTCACGCCTGTCAGCGCCCACTCGACCGAGTCGACGCGCAGGTGCGATCCTCGCATCGACTTGGCCAGCTCGCTCGCGAGCACGGTCTTGCCCGTCCCCGGCCGTCCGAGGGCGACCACCAGCTGCGTTGCCGTCATGCGGCAGAGCCTATGGGAGTGCGGCGGCCCAGTGCGATCCTGGCCCCAGCCGCCTGGGCGCCCGACCGGAATATGCCATCCGGTCGCACGCGGGGCCGTCGAGGGCCTACCTGTAGGCCTAGCGCAACGTCACAGCGGGGGAGACCATCGCCACCGAGCTGCCCTATCCCGTGGGCCTGGACCAGGGCGACGCCTGGAGCCTGGGCGTTCTGGCGGGTGGAGCGCGGTATGAGTTCGCCCTGCGCCCGAGGAAGGGCACCATGGAGGGGCGCGTGGGGCCGGTGGTCTCCACGGTCGTTCCCTCGTCGGTGCCCCTCACGTGCACCGCGCTGCTGCCGGGCCGCATCGTCCTGAACCGGCCCACTGTCGCTGTGCCGGTCTCCTATCGCCCGGACTGTTCCGCTGCGGGGGCGAGCAGCGCAAGCTGGTGGCTGACCACTGCCGCCGGCGCCCGCACCGCGATCGCCTCGCTGCCGTCCACGACCGCGCAGATTCCTGACTCAGCGTCCGTGGGCGCCTATCAGTGGCGCCCTGACGGGGCGACGACTGGAGGGCGGGTTGCGTTGTCGCAGAACACGGTCGGCGCGTCCGTGCGCTATGGCGCGGCTGTCTGGCTGGGTGTGGGGCGCAGCGGCAACACCGTGAGCGTCTCGACCTTCGTCAACCGCTACCAGCCTGCGCTGGATCGGTATGGGCAGTCCACGCCGTCGTCTCAGGCGCAGTTGCAGTATCGCCTCGCCGATGGTTCGTGGAAGACCGTCAAGTATCTCTATCCGACCGCGACGCAGGCCTATCGCTGGTCATACACCTGCGCCGTGCCGCGCACCTATCGAGTGCTGCTCCCGGATGCCCCGGCGTATTGGGGCACCACGTCGGCGTCCGTCACGCGCTAGTCGGGCCGTCCTTGCGGGGCGGATAGGCGTCGACCTGCTCCTGACCAGTCATCGACGCGATCTCGCGCATCAGGGCGTCGGTCGCCTCGCGCCATGCTGCCGGGTCGCCTGCTCGCCCCTGCCAGGGGGACAGGTCCATGGGGCGGCCGTAGGTGACGTGGATCTTGTTGCGGCCCAAGGACTTCGGCGGCTTGATCTCGCGGGTCCCGGTCACCGCGACGGGGATCACCGGCACCCCCGTGGCCAGGGCGACGCGCATGATCCCGGTGTGGCCGCGATAGAGCCGGCCGTCGGGGGAGCGGGTGCCCTCGGGAAATGCCGCCCACACCCCTCCCGAGGCGAGCAGCCCGCGGGCCGCGTCGAGAGCAGGAGCCGCGGACGCGGCATTCTCGGGGTCGACGGGCACCTGCCCGATCGCGGAGAGGAACCAGCCGAGCGCACGGTGCTCGTAGTAGCGGCTCTTGGCGATGAAGATAACCTTGCGCGGCACGCCCAGCGACACAAAGACAGGGTCGAGATAGGTGACGTGGTTGGGCGCCAGGACGAACGCCCCGCGTCGCGGCAGGTGCTCGCGCCCGGACCACCGCGGCGCCAGCAGCGCCTTGGCGATCGGCCCGATGATCGCGAACTTGAAGACCCAGTACCACACGGGGCGTGAGCCTATCGGTGGCTGATGGGAGAGGCGGTATGCCGTGGTCCGGCTATCGCTGCTGTCCGGCCTGGCGGCGGAGCTCCCCTTCAGGGTCCAGCCAGACCAGGGCGCGCCGCTGAAGCCACACACCGAGCCCGATCGCAGCGGCCAGGACGGCGAACCGCGCGAACCATCTGGCGATGTCACCACTGATCTGGGCACCCACGAACTCGGCCAGCAGGAACGCGAGCGCAAGCCACAGGATCCAGGCCGCCACCGCGACGAGCCTGGCGACGAGAAAGCCCCTCAGGGTCAGGTGCACACGTTGAGCGTACGTGGGCGTCCAGTGGCAGGCAGCGAAAGGGTCAGCCCTCGTCCAGCACGTCGCCCCAGGACATGTCCCCGTGGGCGAAAACGACCGTCCGATCAGGTGCGCCCCACACCTCCAGCCAGGTCGGCGCGCCGTATCTGCCGGTGAACGTCGGCGGCTGTCCGCCCCGAAGTGTCCTGACATCCTTGTCCTGGAGCCATCGAGGCGTGCAGCCTGGGGCGCCGCCGCATCCGCAGCTCTCGATCGCGATGGATGCCCCCGCGTCAACGGCCTGTTGTGCCTGTTCCTCGGAGGCATCCGCCAACTGGAGCGCGAGTTTGACGCCCCGGGGGTCAAAGAACTCACCGGCGGAATTCACACCACCGGGTCTGGGCGCATGCCGACCGGTATGGGAGGCCTGGGATTCCGACCAGGTCGGCTCAGCAGCCAGCTGAGCAAGCGTCTTCGCTCGCGCCGTCTTCCTCGCCACGGGTGAATACTGGCAGACAACCGTGTCGACGAGGTCCATCGCGGCGACCGACGCAGTTGGAGGGTGTGTGGATCCGGGCGTCGAGGCGGCCCCGGCGGTGCTCGTCATTGACGCGAGCGACGCGGCAGCCAGCGACGCTGTTTCCGACGGGCGGTCTTGGCGGCTCGGGCTTCGGCGATCTCAAGCACCTGACGCTGGGCTGCGTCGATTGCGCCGACGACATGGTCCGCTATCTGGTCGGCAAGCATCCCGACTTCCGCCTCAGTGCGGGGTGGGTCAGGATCGGCCACATGCCCGCTGACCTGCGAAAACGTTGTGGTGCCCCCGGCATGATTCGAACATGCGACACCCGCTTTAGGAGAGCGGTGCTCTATCCCCTGAGCTACGAGGGCGGGGGGCCCGCGAAGGGCCAGGGACAAGGGTAACGCGACCACACGGCATACCCGATGTGGCGGGACCGCCTGCAGGTGACGAGCGACGCTCGGTCAAGGTCCGCGGGGTGGGGGAGAGCGGCACTACGATCGGGCCGTGAGGCACCTCCCGACGATCGCGGCGCTCGCCGTCGGGCTGGCCATCGTCGTCTATACCGGCATGAGCGTGGTCGACACGCTGCTGCGGCCGGGGGCACCTAGGTCGCGCCTCACCCACGTCGTCATGCGGCTGGTCGTGCTCATCTTCACCGCAGGCGCGCAGCTGCTGCCGAAGGGGCGGCGCAAGGGCTGGTGGTCGTGGGCCGGGCCGTTCGTCCTGGTCGGGCAGCTGGCGACCTGGTGGACGGTCATGACCGCGGGCTGGGCGCTCGCGCTGTGGCCCGCGATGGACGAGCGGCTCTGGTCTGTCTGGCGGCTGCATGATCTGGGGACCGCTGTGCGCGAGACGGGTTCGTCGATGCTGACGCTCGGCACGCACTGGACTCCGGGCATCTGGCCGGCGATCGTCGACCTGACGAGCGGGCTCATGGGCTTCGCGCTGATGACTCTCTTCATCGCCTATCTGCCGACCCTGCACGCCGCCTATGTCGAGCGGCAGACCGCGACCGCGGCGCTCGAGCTGCGACCCGGCGGCCCGCCCTGGGGCCCGCAGCTGCTTGTGGCGTTGGAGCGGGACACCCAGCTCGACGGCGCCGACCGGTTCTTCGCCGAGTGGGAGCGGGTCGGGCTGTCGATGATCGATCACCACATCCGCTACCCGATGCTCCAGCTCTTCCACTCCAGCCGCTCTGGCCGCTCGTGGGTCACAGCGCTCACCGCCGTCACCGACGCGGCCCTGCTCAAGATCCACCTCCTCGAGGACGACGCCGTCCACAGCCCGGCCTCCCGAGTCGCCCGGATCGGCTCCGAGTGCCTGCAGGCCATCGCCGAGGCCAGCTGGTATCTCGAGGGCACCCGCGAGCGCCCCAGCCATCATGGCGGTCTCAGCCGCGGGCAGATCGACCAGGGAGTGGAGGTCCTCGCGCGTGCCGGTCACCCGATCCCCGCCGACGACCCGCGCTGGGCGAGTTTCCTCACCGCCCGCAACGCCTATGCGCCGGCCATCGAGGTGCTCGCCCAGGCGCACGGCGAGGCCGGCAGTCCTTGGTGCACCTCCACCCGCCACGCGGAGTGAACCGGGCCGGGACAGCGCCGTGACGCGGCGCTGTCCCGGACGAGGTCAGAGGGTGATGGTGCGTGAGTTGGAGCCCCAGATGCCAGCCGCGTCGCGCACGAGCACCCGGTAGTTGGCCCTCGTGGAGTAGGAGTAGCTGTAGCGGTAGACGCCCGCGCTGTCGGGATAGAGGTACTTGATCGAGCTCCAGGTAGTGGTGCCCGGCTTCTGCCGCTGGAGCAGCGCGACCGGGTTGGGGCGGTAGGCGACGAAGGCACTGACGCTGTAGGCATAGCGCTGGGTGCGCGTGTAGAAACTCACCTTCGAGCCGGAGCGCGTCGCGCTGATGTCGGCGCGGCTGCCCAGCCGGATGTCCGTGTAGGGCATGTTCTGCGTGAGCTCTTGGTCGTTATAACCCCAGGCGCCCTCGGGGTTCCACCGCCAGGTGCCGCGGTCGTCAAAGTCATACAGCGCGAAGTAGTAGTCATCGGGATAAAAGACCGCGGTCTGGTAACCCTGGGACGGATGCAGGGCGGTCCAGTAGGCGTCCGTGGCGCTGGCGCACCCGGAGCTGAAGCTGACCCGGATCTCCCGGTACGGCGAGACGATCGAGACGCGCGATGGCGCATAGAGATTGCAGCTGCCTGCGGCGGAGGCCGGGGCTGCCGACAGGGCGAGCGGGGCGGCGGCGAGGACCGCGGTGACGGCTGCCGACAGGCGTGATTTCTTCATGGGGGACCTCTGTCCGGGGCCGCGTCGCGGCCGGTGGTGAGCGGGTGTGCAGTTCTGGTCTAAACCCGGCAAAGGGGTCCTGTCAGGCAAACGCACAAAAGAGCCAGAAGGCTGTGACCTGCGGCGTTGCCCCGGACTGTGCACTGACACCCCCGCCAGGACCCGTTCCACTCCGCAGGCCGCTCGTCGCCTCCTCCGGCGCGGTCGCCGGATGGGGTATGCCGCGCTGTTGCCCCCGGCGTCGCGCCTCGCCAGAGTGGGCGGCATGGAGTCCTCGAACCTCACCATCACGCGCGACGGCGACACGACCACGATCACCCTGACCCGGCCGGAGAAGCGCAACGCGCTCTCGCTGGAGGTCATGCGCGACATCACCGCGGCGCTCGAGGAGGTCGGCGCGAGCGACACCCTCGCGGTCGTCATCGCCGCCGAGGGGCCTGTCTTCTCGGCCGGCCACAATTTCGGCGACATGCGCGGCGCGACGCTGCGCGAGGCGCAGGAGGTCTTCGGCACCTGCGCCGAGATGATGGCCACGGTCCAGCGCATCCCGCAGCCGGTCATCGCCAAGGTCCACGCCCTCGCCACCGCCGCCGGGTGCCAGCTCGTCGCGAGCTGCGACCTCGCGATCGCAGCCGACACAGCGGCATTCGCGTTGCCGGGCGGCAAGGGCGGACTCTTCTGCCACACCCCACTCGTCGCCGTCGCCCGTCAGATCTCGCCCAAGCGAGCACTCGAGATGGCGCTCTCCGGCGACACGATCGACGCCGCCACGGCCGCCGACTGGGGTCTGATCAACCGCGCCGTCCCGGCCGAGCAGCTCGATGAGGCCGTCGCCGAGATGGTCGCCCGCGTCACCCGCGGCAGCGCCTGGGGCCGCACCCTCGGCAAGCGCACCTTCTATGCCCAGGTCGAGCTGCCGCAGGCCGCGGCATACCGGCTCGCCACGGACGTCATGGCCGCCGCATGCGTCGACGAGGACGCGCAGGAGGGCATCGCCGCCTTCCTCGAGAAGCGGCACGCCACCTACACCTCCACGCCCTGAGCCTGAGCCGGCCAGTGCCCGTGGACAGCGGACCGCGGGAGGCGAGCGGGCGGCATACTGGCTCCCCGTGACGCAGACCACGCCGCCGCCGCACCCCGAGCGCACGCCGCTCCAGCGCCGCACGCTCGGCGTGCTCACCGGCTCGCAGACGCTCGGCGGCGTCGGCACGGCCAGCGGCATCGCGGTCATGGCGCTGCTGACCAACCGGATCGCCGACTCCGAGCAGCTCGCCGGGCTCGGCACGACCTTCCAGGTCCTCGGCGGCGCGATCCTGGCCATCCCGCTCGCACGGCTGATGGCCGCGCGCGGCCGCCGTCCCGGGCTCGCCGCGGGCTATGCGATCGCCGTCATCGGCTGCTTCGTCATCGTCGCCGCGGCCGCGCTCGGCAGCCTGCCGCTGATGCTGGTCGGCTCCTTCCTCTTCGGCGGCGCGACGACAAGCAACAGCCAGGCGAGGTATGCCGCGGCCGACCTCGCGCAGCCCGCCCACCGTGGCCGCGACATCAGCATCGTCGTCTGGGCCACGACGGTCGGGTCGGTCATCGGGCCCAACATCCTCGGGGCGGGGGAGCGGCTCGCCGGATGGCTGCACATGCCCGAGATGACCGGGTCCTTCGTCTTCTCGATGATCGGATTCGTCGCTGCCGCAGCGGTGCTCGTGACCTGGCTGCGCCCCGACCCGCTGCTCGAGTCCCGCCGGGACGAGCTCCAGGACGACCCGTCCACCCGCACCGACCACCTCGAGGGCGGGCTCCTCCACGGGCTGCGGGTCATCCTCGCCCACCCCGTCGCCACGCTCGGCCTGGTGACGATGGCGATCGGTCACGCGGTCATGGTCGGGATCATGGTGATGACCCCGCTCCACATGGACCACGGCGGCGCCAGCCTGCGCCTGGTCGGCCTGGTCATCAGCATCCACATCTTCGGGATGTATGCCTTCTCGCCGCTGACCGGCATGGCGGTCGACCGCTTCGGCGCGCGGACGGTCGCGGTCGCCGGCGGGACCATCCTGCTCATCGCCGCGCTGATGTCCTCCCGCTCGCACTCCGGCATGTCCGTGCTCATCACCGCCTCGATGTTCCTCATCGGCGTCGGCTGGTCCTGCACGCTCGTCTCCGGCTCGACGATGCTCACCGGCGCCCTGCCCGTGCACGAGCGCCCCGGCGCCCAGGGGATGGCCGACCTGCTCATGGGTCTGGCTGCCGCGTCCGGCGGCGCCGTCGCCGGCGTCATCCTCGAGCACTTCGGCTTCGGCGCGCTCTCGCTCATCGGCGCGCTGCTCTCGGCCGGCGTCGCGCTCGCCGCGATGCTCCTGCGCGACACCCAGGCCGAGCGGGTCAGTCGGCCAACGGAACGGCGCCGGTCCACAGCGCGCTCGCGGGCGCGGCCCCCGGGGCCGTCGCCCGGATGATCGTGACCAGCCGGTTGTCCAGGACCGCCACCGCGGTGGGTATGCCGGGTGGTGCCGGCGAGCGCCGCCAGCCACGGTGTCCCGCGGCGAGCACGACGCTGTGGCCATCGTCCCTGACCGGCGCCCACGCGGACTCCCCGCGCACGGCCGGTGCGGCCAGATGGTCGCTCTCGGCGAGCGCGGCCACGGGTGGGTCCGCCGGCGTCACCTGCGGCTGGGCCGCAGCCCCGGCCGGGGCGACCCACCACGCCCGAAGCCGCGAGCCCGAGCGGCCCAGCACGAGACAGCGGCGCTCGTCGCACCCGACCGCCTCCGCCCGCCCGGCGTCCCCCGGCAGCTCGATCCGGGTCCACGGACCACGAGCGCTGCGGGAGAGCCAGACCGCTGGTCGCTCCGTGACCCCGCTGTCCAGCCGGGTGAGCGAACCCGCGATCACGGCCGTGCCGGCCGTCGCAGCGACCCCCTGTGCCTGGGCCAGCGCGGTGGTCGTGCTCGCCAGGTCGGTGCCCGTGGCGGGGCGGTGCGACCAGGTGTCGCCCTCCCTCGTCCAGGTGGCGATGTCGGTGCCGGCGGCCGCGCCCTTCCAGGAGCCGACGATGACGGGGGCGCCGCCCACCCACGTCGCGCCCACGATGCCCCCGGCCTCCCAGCCCCCGAAGGTCCAGAAGTCCTGGGGCTGCTCGGTCACGCCGCCCACCGCCTGGCCAGAAGCGCCGCCGCCCATGGAGCCCGACCAGGTGGTCCACCGGGTGTTGCCGTGGGCGCCGTTGGCGTTGCCGCCGACGCCGACCAGCTCGGTGCCCGAGGCGGCGAGCACCAGCCACCTGGCCAGCGGCCCGTTGACGCTCTTGGCCGAGACCGTCAGCGGGGTGAGCCCGTCGCCCGGCCCCATGAGAGAGAGGCCGGGTCGCGTCGGCGAGCCCGCGGCATAGGTCCCCAGCAGCAGGCGGTCGCCCAGGGATGTCAGGGTCACGGGCTCGGCGCCGTCCGGGTCGAGCTGGGTCCACTGGGGGTCGGCGTCCGGCGCCGGACCGGAGCAGGCGGCCGCGAGCACCCCCACCAGGAGGGCGCCGGCCAGGTTCGCGCGCCGCCGCATGCTCCATCGAACCAGCGCGCGCGGCATACCCTCGCGCATTTGGACTATCACAACGGTCGGGTATGCCGCACGCCCGTGCTCACGGCGCACCTCCCCCGCGGTCCTGATAGTCCAAATACCGCGGCGGGCGGGGCGTTCGTGCCCAACTGGGCTAAAGGGGTGGGGCGTTCGTGCCCAACTGGGCTAAAGGGGTGGGGCGTTTTCGCCCAACTGGGCAAAAGCGCCCGGGGGAGGCGGCGGTCACACCAGCCCGGGTCTAGGCAACTAAGCGCTTGCTTAGTACGGTGTGCGCAAGCACTCCTCACCCCGCGAAGGGACACCCATGCCTGTCACCCCCACCGACGCGCTCATCTTCGACGCCGTGCGCACACCGCGCGGCAAGGGCAAGAAGGGCGGCGCGCTCTACGGCACCAAGCCGATCGACCTCGTCGTCCAGGTCATCAAGGCCATCACCGCGCGCAACGAGGGCCTCGACCCCGCCCTGATCGACGACATCGTGATGGGCATCGTCTCGCCCGTCGGTGAGCAGGGCGCGGTGCTGCCGCGCGTCGCCGCGACCGTCGCCGGCCTGCCCGACACCGTGGCCGGCCTCCAGGTCAACCGCTTCTGCGCCAGCGGCCTCGAGGCCGTCAACCTCGCCACCCAGAAGGTCGCCTCAGGCATGGAGGACCTCGTCCTCGCCGGCGGCGTCGAGTCGATGTCGCGCGTGCCGATGGGCTCCGACGGCGGCGCCTGGGCGATGGACCCGGCCACGTCCTATGACACCTACTTCGTGCCGCAGGGCATCAGCGCCGACCTCATCGCCACGATCGAGGGCTTCAGCCGCCGCGACGTCGACGAGTTCGCCGAGACCTCCCAGCTCAAGGCCAAGGCCGCCTGGGACGAGGGCCGCTTCGCCCGCTCGATCGTGCCCGTGACCGACCCCAACGGCATCGTCGTCCTCGACCGCGACGAGCACATGCGCCCCCAGTCGACCGCCGACTCCCTCGCCAGCCTGCCGCCGAGCTTTGCCAAGATCGGCGCCGAGGGCGGCTTCGACGCCGTGGCCCTGCAGAAGTACCACTGGGTCGAGCAGATCAACCACGTCCACCACGCCGGCAACTCCTCCGGCATCGTCGACGGCGCGACCCTCATGCTCATCGGCAACAAGGCCGCCGGCGAGAAGGCCGGCCTGACGCCGCGCGCCCGCATCGTCGCCACCGCCGTCACCGGCTCCGAGCCGACGATCATGCTCACCGGCCCCACCCCGGCCACCGAGAAGGTCCTCGCCCGCGCCGGCCTGACCGCCGGCGACATCGACGTCTGGGAGGTCAACGAGGCCTTCGCCGCCGTGCCGATGAAGCTGGCCAAGGACCTCGACGTCCCCATGGACAAGATCAACCCCAATGGCGGTTCCATCGCGATGGGCCACCCCCTCGGCGGCACCGGCGCGATCATCCTCGGCACCGCCCTCGACGAGCTCGAGCGCACCGGCGGCCGCTACGGCCTGGCCACGCTCTGCGTCGGCGGCGGCATGGGCATCGCGACCATCATCGAGCGGCTCTGACGCTCACCCACCCCCGAGACCACACGGCATACCAAAGGACGTCAGAACCCATGAGCACCAGCACAATCCGCTATGACAAGGACGCCGAGGGCATCGTCACCCTCACCCTCGACGACCCCAACCAGTCGGCGAACACCATGAACGACGACTTCCGTGCGTCGCTGCACGAGACCGTCGAGCGCCTCGAGGCCGAGAAGGACTCCATCACCGGCGTCATCCTCGCCTCGGCCAAGAAGACCTTCTTCGCCGGCGGCGACCTCAACATGCTGCTGTCCGTCCCCGCGACCAAGGACGGCGCGCAGCAGACGATCGAGCGCAGCAGCCTGATGAAGGCCGACATGCGCCGTCTCGAGACGCTCGGCAAGCCCGTCGTCGCGTGCATCAACGGTGCGGCCCTGGGCGGCGGCCTCGAGCTCGCCCTGTGCTGCCACCACCGCGTCGCCCTCGACAGCCCGGCCGTGCAGATCGGCCTGCCCGAGGTCACCCTCGGCCTGCTCCCCGGCGGCGGCGGCGTCGTGCGCGTCACCCGCATGCTCGGCATCGCCTCCGGCCTGATGAACGTGCTGCTCCAGGGCCAGCGCCACCGCCCCGCCAAGGCCCTCGAGCTCGGGCTCGTCGACGAGCTGGCCGCCAGCCCCGAGGAGATGCTCGACAAGGCCAAGGCGTGGATCAAGGCCAACCCCGAGCCCGCCCAGCCGTGGGACGTCAAGGGCTACCGGATGCCCGGCGGCACGCCCAGCACCCCCTCCCTCGCCGCGATGCTGCCGGCCTTCCCCGCCAACCTGCGCAAGACCCTCAAGGGCGCCAACATGCCCGCGCCGCTGGCGATCATGTCCGCGGCCGTCGAGGGGGCCGGGCTCGACTTCGACACTGCCCAGCTCGTCGAGACCCGCTACTTCGCCGGGCTCGCCTCGGGCCAGGTCGCCAAGAACATGATCCGCGCGACCTTCTTCGACATGCAGAAGGCCAACGGGCTGGTCAAGCAGTACGGCGCCGACGCCAAGCCCGTCGAGAAGGTCCTCGTCCTCGGCGCCGGCATGATGGGCGCCGCGATCGCCTATGTCTGCGCCAAGGCCGGCATGCAGGTCGTCCTCAAGGACGTCACCCAGGAGGGCGCCGACAAGGGCAAGGGCTACTCGGAGACGTTGGTGCGCAAGGCGATCGAGCGCGGCCGCTCCACCGAGGAAAAGGGCGCCGAGCTGCTCGCGCGCATCCACCCGACAGACAGGGCCGAGGACGCCGCGGGCTGCCAGCTCGTCGTCGAGGCCGTCTTCGAGGACCCCAAGGTCAAGGCGCAGGTCTTCGCCGAGATCGAGCCGGTCATCGAGCCCGACGCGCTGCTCGGCTCCAACACCTCGACCCTGCCGATCACCCTTCTGGCAGAAGGCGTCTCGCGCCCCGACGACTTCATCGGCCTGCACTTCTTCTCGCCCGTCGACAAGATGCCGCTGCTCGAGATCATCCGCGGCGAGAAGACCTCCGACGCGGCCCTCGGCCGGGCGCTGGCCTTCTGCAAGCAGATCGGCAAGACGCCCATCGTGGTCAACGACTCGCGCGGCTTCTTCACCTCGCGCGTCATCGGCACCTTCACCTCCGAGGGCATGGCGATGCTCGCCGAGGGCGCCGCGCCGTCGTCCATCGAGCAGGCCTCGGCCCAGGCGGGCTACCCCGCCCCGGTCCTCCAGCTCATGGACGAGCTGACCCTCACCCTGCCGCGCCGGATCCGCGACGAGACGCGCGCCGCGGCGGTCGCCGAGGGCAAGGAGGCGGGCGCCCACCCCTCCGACGTCGTCATCGACCGCATGCTCGACGAGTTCGACCGCAAGGGCCGCTCGTCCGGCGCCGGCTTCTACGACTACGAGGGCGGCAAGCGCACCGGTCTGTGGCCGGGCCTGGAGGCCTTCAAGCAGGGCGAGGACTATGCCGACATCCCCTTCGAGGACATGAAGGAGCGGATGCTCTTCATCGAGGCGCTCGAGACCGTCAAGTGCCTCGACGAGGGCGTGCTCACCTCGACGACCGACGCCAACGTCGGCTCGATCCTCGGCATCGGCTACCCGGTCTGGACCGGCGGCGTCGCCCGCTACATGGACCAGTACCCAGGCGGCCTGAAGGGCTTCGTCGCTCGCTCCCGCGAGCTCGCCGAGCGCTACGGCGAGCGCTTCACCCCGCCCGCCTCGCTCGTACAGAAGGCAGAGCAGGGTGGCACCTTCGAGGAGATCGCCCCGGGCGCCGGCGCCTGATCCCTCGCCGGGCACAGCATGAGGTATGCCGCGTGGTCGCCGACCACGCGGCATACCTCTCTCTGGGCGTATTAGCCTTCACCCGTGACCCAGACGCCACCCACCAGCCCGCCGCGGGACGAACCCGCGGGTCATCCGGCTGCTGGACCCAGCATGGGGGAGACCATCGCGCGCTGGCAGCGCGACCTGGCCGGGCTTGGCGGGCCCAACACGCTGCTGTGGCACCGCGACCTGCCGGACGGCACGCTGGACCTGACCACCGCCCACCCCGGCGGCGTCTCCAAGCTGCTCGCCGGACGCCCCACCCGCCTGGGCGAGCTGGTGCGCGAGCCCTCGGCGCTGCACGAGGCCCGACGTCGCGCCCGTGCGATCCGCGGCAAGACGCTCGAGATGGCCGAGGAGCGCGGCCTGGCGACCGGCTATCTCGCTGTCGGGATGGCTACCTGGGCGGGGCGGGGGAGCGTCGGGTCGCCATCGGCCCCCGTGCTGCTGCGCGCCTGCGAGCTGCGGCCGGTCGACGCGGCCGAGAGCGACTTCGTCGTCGACCTGGGCCCGGACGCTGAGTTCAACCCCGTGCTTGCGCAGTATCTGCGCGGCGAGCGCGGTCTGGATGTCGATGTGGCACACCTGGAGTCGATGGCGGTGACCGGGGCGCGCTTCGACCCCTATCCGGTGTATGCCGCGCTGCGCCACCTGTGCGCCCCCCTGCCGGACTTCGCGGTGACGCCGCGGCTCGTGCTCGGCAACTTCCCCTATGACAAGCTCGCCATGGTGGCCGACCTTGCGGCACAAGGGGATCGGCTCGGCTCCCACCCCGTCATCGCCGCGCTGGCCGGCGACGAGGCCGCGCGTGCCTCACTCGACCGGCCGGTGCCCGAGGGCGCGCCGGACCACGACCCGCGCCACGAGCACCTCGTGCTCGACGCCGACTCCTCCCAGCAGGCGGTCATCGACGCGGTGCGAGGCGGCGCCGACCTGGTGGTGACCGGGCCGCCCGGCACGGGCAAGTCGCAGACCATCGCCAACCTCATCGCGGCCCTCGCCGGTGACGGCAAGAGCGTGCTCTTCGTCGCCGAGAAGCGCGCTGCCGTCGACCACGTGCTGGGCCGGCTGCGCCATCTCGGGCTCGGCGACCTCGTCCTCGACACGCACGGCGGCTCCGGCGGTCAGCGAGCGCTCGTCGCCCGAGTGGCCGAGGTCCTCGCGCGCCACTCCCGTCCGGCGCCCCCCGACACCACGACCTCCGACGAGGAGCTGCTTGCGGCCCGGGAGACGCTGTCGACCCATCGCGACTCGCTGCACCGGGTGCGCGAGCCCTGGCAGGTCTCCGTGCACCGCGCCCAGGAGGAGGTCGCCGAGCTCGAGGCCCGCGAGCTGCCGCCGCGCACGCGCGTGCGGCTGCGCGGCGAGGTGCTGGCCGCCCTCGACCCGACACGCCGCGAGTCGCTCTGGGCCGACCTCGACGAGGCCGGGCGGTCGGGGGCGTGGTCCTCCGACCCCGGCGCGGCCGACCCGTGGTGGGGGGCAGCCATCCGGGATGAGTCCGAGGCGGAGTGCGCCGCCGAGATCGTCAGCCGCCTGGACGCAGGCGAGTTCAAGGAGACCGGCACCCGCCTCGACGCGCTCATCGAGGAGGCCGGGCTGCCGGAGGCGGCCACCGCCAGCGACTGGGGGCGTGCCCTCGCCGCGATCAGCGAGGCCGCGGCCGTGCTCGAGGTCTTCCGGCCCGAGGTCTTTGACATCCCACTCGCCGACATGGTCGGCGCGACCGGTGCCCGCTCCTATCGCCGCGAGCACTCAATCGCCCTGTCGCTGCCCGCCCGCCAGCGGCTGCGCCGCCAGGCCATGGGCCTGCTGCGGCCCGGGCCGGTGCCGGACGACCTGCATGCCGTGCTGCTGCGCGCCCAGAACGTCCGGGTCACCTGGCAGGGTCTGACAGGTGTGGGTGGCCGACCCCGCGCGCCGCATGGCGTCGCCGCCGCCGTGACCGCCCACGGCCGCCTCGTCGAGGAGCTGCGCTGGCTGGGCGAGCATCTCGCGCCGGGGGACGGCGAGCACGAGCTGCTCGACCTGCCCATCGGCGACCTGCGATCTCGCGTCGCGGCCCTGGCCGGCTCCCTCGACCGGCTGCGGGTGCTGCCGACCGTCGCGCCTGCACTGGGGCGGCTGCGCGCCGCTGGCCTGGGCCCGCTCGTGGACGACCTCGCCGCGAGGCGGGTGCCGGCAGACTCGGCGAGGCACGAGCTCGACTTCGCCTTCTGGACCTCGGTGGCCGAGGCCGTGGCCACCACTGACGGTGTCTATGGCGGCCACCACGGCGACCGGATGCGTGCTGTCGCAGCCGAGTTCGTCCGTCAGGACCGTGCTCATCTGGCCTCCGGCCCGGGACGGGTGCGCGCGGAGGTGGGCCGTCGGCTGGGGCGGGCCATCGCGGCATACCCAGAGCAGGTCGAGGCCGTCCGGGCGGCGGAGCGCGACGGCAGGGCGTTGCGCGCGCTCGTCGACAGCGCGCCGCAGGTGCTCTCCGCAGCGGCGCCGTGCCTGGCGATGAGCCCGCTTGTGGTCGCCTCGGTCATGCCGCCCGGGCAGCATGTCGACGTCGTCGTCTTTGACGAGGCATCGCAGATCCCGCCCGCGCTGGCGGCCTCGGCGATCAGCCGCGGGCGGCAGGTCGTGGTCGTCGGCGACCCACACCAGATGCCGCCGAGCGGGTTTGTCACTGCCGCAACGGAACTCGACAGCGAGGGAGGCGGTGCCTCGCCGTCTGTGCTGGATGTCCTCGCAGACCTGCTCCCGACCCGCAGCCTCGACTGGCACTACCGCTCCCACGACGCGCGGCTGATCGACTTCTCCTCCGAGCGCCTCTATGGGGGCTCCATCACGACCTTCCCGGGCACTCTGCGCGGTGACATCGTGCGGGTGGAGCGGGTCGATGGCAGCGATGGCGCCATCCAACAGGGCTCTGCCACAGTCGAGTCCACGCCCGATGAGGTCGCCCGGGTCGTCGAGCTCGTCCTCGACCACGCCCGCCGCCGTCCGACGCGGTCGCTCGCGGTCATCACCCTCGGGCGTCTGCACGCAGAGCGCATCGACGACGCCCTCCGCCGCGCGCTCGCCGGGGCCGACCCCTCCATCGCGTCCTTCTTTGACGAGGCCCGCCCGGAGCGCTTCTTCGTCAAGGACATCGAGCGGGTGCAGGGCGACGAGCGCGACGCCGTCATCCTCGCGGTGGGGTATGCCGCGACGCCCCACGGCCAGCTGCCGCACCGCTTCGGCGCCGTCAGTGCCGAGGGCGGCGACCGCCGTCTCAACGTCGCGATCACCCGGGCCCGGCGCTCGATGACGGTCGTCACCTCACTGACGGCGGAGCAGCTGGCGGGAGCCCCGCTGCGCGCACCCGGCGCGGAGATGCTGCGCGACTATCTCGCCTATGCGGAGCGGCATGGCCAGGTCCCCGACGAGGCGCCGCTCGATGCGCCCGAGGCGTCCGGCGCGCTCCGGGCGGGTCTGGCGCGCCGGCTGCGCGAGGCCGGGCTCGTGGTGCACGAGCAGCACGGCCGCTCGGCGGGCCGGATCGACATCGCCGTCGAGGACCCGCACCGGCCGGGGCGGATGAAGGTCGCCGTCGAGACCGATGGCGAGGCGTATGCCGCGATGGCCAGTGTGCGCGACCGCGACCGCCTGCGGCCCGAGCATCTTGAGCGCCTGGGCTGGGACCACGTGCGGGTGTGGACCACCGACCTGTTCCGCGATCCGGCCCGTGAGGTCGCGCGGGTGCTGGAGGTGGCCCGGCGCGAGGCCCCTTGCCAGCGTCCGGAGCGTCGCCGGGCTGAGATCCCGGGGACCTTTGACAATGTCGACCCGGCGCTCTTCCTGGGCGAGCAGTGACCCGCAGGCACCGCCGCGTGGTCTCCCGGCCGACGCGGATCGGCACGGGCCAGGAGCCTGTGTGGTCCGGCGGCGCGAGCCCCGACGGCCAGAGCGGCGCTGACCAGGCCCGGCAGTCGCAGGGCACCCGGGTGGTGCGGCCGGGGGAGAGCTGGGCCGGGCCGGAGGGCGACGCCGTCGACCAGACCCGCGACGACACCGACGAGGGGTGGGGGGAGCAGGCCCCCGGGCGCGATGCGGAGTGGTACCGCTCGCAGCGCCCGCCCCACTGGGAGTAGCGGAACTCGCCACGTGGCGTGATGTGAGGCGCGGGGCGCTGTGCCGGAACTCGCCACTTGGCGTGATGTGAGGCGCGGGGCGCTGTGGCGGAACTCGCCACTTGGCGTGATGTGAGGCGCGGGGCGCTGTGGCGGAACTCGCCACTTGGCGCGATGCGTGTGTCGGGGTGCGGCGCTAGTGGTGCCGGATCGACCTCCCACGGCGCTCTGAGTATCACCAGCGTCATGGCGCGGCAGCAGGATGGGGCGTTTGTGCCCAATTGGGCGAAAGGGCGAGCGGCCGGCGTGCGGGGCGGGCGGGGCGTTTGTGCCCAATTGGGCGAAAGGGTGAGGGGGCGGGCGACAGCATGCGAGAGGGGCGGGAGCCTGGTGGCTCCCGCCCCTCTCGGCGGTCGACGGTCAGCGGGTCGCGCGCGATGCGCCGGCCGCCGGGCCGTCAGCGAGTCTGCGGTCGCGGGGACCCTCAGCAGCTCGCGCTCAGCGGCGGGCCAGCGAGTCGCGGATCTCGCGCAGCAGGGTGATCTCCTCGGCCAGCTCCTCCTCCGGGTCGGCCATGCCCATGCGGGCCTTGGCGGCCTCGTAGGGCTTGACGATGAAGAAGTAGACGATGAAGGCGAGGATGAGGAAGGCGACGAGCGCGGTCAGGAACGGGCCCACGGTGGTCAGGCCGGCAACCTTCCAGGAGTCGAAGTTGGGGGCGCCGCCGGCCTTGGCGATGAGCTCCATGACGATCTTGGTGAACGACTCGACGACCTTGGCGAACGCGCCGGCCATGATGAAGGCGACGGCAAGCTCAATAAGGTTGCCGCGCATGATGAAGTCCTTGAAACCCTTCATGGGTTATCTCCTGGTGGTGAGGCGGGTTGATGATTTCTCCGGTGGGGAGGACTCAGACCGGCCCCCCACTCTGCTGCGCGTCATCGCGCAGGCCGTCCAAAAGGGTAGTCGCAAATCACAGGTTTTGTCATCTGAGAGCTGGTGCCGCGCGTGTCTCCTCCTTAAGATGCGAGGTTTAACCTATCCATCGGCCGCCGCGGGGGCTGAGTGCCGCACGCCGCGCTGCCGCCCGGACGCCGAGGTGAGGGGCCCCCTCGCGTGACCGGCCTGCGGCGCACGGCACGCAGGAGGTCCCCTGCGGTGATCAGCCCGGGGGGTGCAGGGCCAGCAGGAAGCCACCACCGCCCGGAGCGCCGGGGTCGTGTGCCTGCGCGAGCTGCGCCGCCTCGGAGGCGCTGACCTCGAGGGTCACGCCTGGGCTGCCGCCGGCCGGGTCGAGCGGATTGGATGACGGGGCGCCGCGCTGCACGTCGAGCACGGTCGCTGCCACGAGAGTGGGCCCGGGCTGACCGGGAGCCAGCACGTCGACAAGGGCTCCGGGGCTCACCATCTCGAGGCTGGCGGCGTCGACGACCGGCACCCGCACGGCGCGCGCCCCAGCGGAGGCTCCGACCAGCAGGCCCTCGCCGACAATGCGTGAGCGGGTCAGGATCTCGCCCGCTGTCACAGGCGTGGTGAGTCGATGCCCACTGAGCTCATCGGCGGAATCGACTGCGCCAGAAGGGATCTGGTCGCGATCTATCATCTGGATCTCGACCAGGTCGGCGCGCAGAGGCGTGCCCGCGGGGACGGTGTCGGCCGCCACGGCCACCGGCATCAGGCTGGGGTCGGGCGGGGGCCGCAGGACGACCACGAGCGTGTATGCCGCGAGGCCGGCGGCGACCGCGGCGGCCACCTTGCGCAGCACCCGCCGGCGCCAGAGGCTGTGGCGACTCGGGGGTGCGGCCAGGGACCCGCGGCCCGACGCGCGGCGGACCCATGGCCAGCGGTGAGCCGGCGCGGACCGGTCAGGCCGCGGCAAGGCAGCCTCGGATGGCCCACCGGTGCGGGTGGGCAGGGAGAGGGGAGACATGGCAGGCCTAGTGGGGCAGCTCGATGGGCAGGCGCAGCCCGTCGAGGGCGCGTCGGCAGGGACAGTCGGCGGCCTCGTCGGGCTGGGGCGGGGGCAGCTGGGCGACGACGCGGCGCAGAGTGGACTTCAGCCGCTCCATGTTGTCCGCGAAGACCTCCAGGACCGCCTCATGGGTGACGGCGGGCCCGTCCTCGAAGCCGGCATCGTGGTCGGTCACGAGCGCGATCGAGGTGTAGCACAGCGCGAGCTCGCGGGCGATGGACGCCTCGGGAACGCCAGTCATCCCAACGATCGTCCAGCCGGCGGCGGAGTGCCAGCGCGACTCCGCTCGGGTGGAGAAGCGGGGTCCGTTGATGACCACCAGCGTCCCCTCGGGCGTCACGTCGTGGCCCTCCTCGCCCGTGACGCGGACGGCGACCTCGCGCCCGCTCGGGCAGTAGGGGTCGGCGAAGGCGACGTGGACGACAGGTCCGATCTCGTCATAGACGGTGTGCGGCCGGCCCCAGGTGCGGTCGACGACCTGGTCGGGGACGACGATCGCACCGGGCCCGATCTCGGGCCGCAGCGACCCGACGGCACAGGGCGCGATCACCTGTCGGACGCCCAGCGAGCGCAGCGCCCAGAGGTTGGCCCGATAGTTGACCCGATGGGGCGGGAAGCGGTGCCCCCTGCCGTGGCGGGCCACGAAGGCCACGCTGCGCCCCCCCACCTCGCCGACGACGAGGTCGTCACTCGGCTCGCCGAAGGGCGTGGGCACCCGGACGTGCTCGGCATCCTCGAAGAACTCATAGAACCCGGAGCCGCCGATGATGCCGATCTCGGCGCGCGGGCCGGTCGTCTCGGTCGTGACTGGTGCGGAGGTCATGGCACGAATCTAGGCCGTGCCACGCGGCATACCGCCGATCAGCCCGAGGCTGTGGACGACGAGCTCGTCGAGGGGGTGGCTGTGGACGAGGCGCTGGACTCGGAGCCGCCCGACGACCCGCTCGAGGACGACGCGGGGGAGTCCGACGACGAGCTGGCCGGCGGCGTGGTCGAGCCGGTGCTGGCGGACTTCCCGGCGCGGGAGTCGGTGCGATAGAAGCCGCTGCCCTTGAAGACGACCCCGACGGAGTTGAACACCTTGCGCAGCGTCCCACCGCACTCGGGGCAGTCGGTCAGCGAGTCGTCGCTGAAGGACTGCACGACCTCGAAACGGTGGTCGCACTGCTTGCACGCGTAGGCGTACGTAGGCACGAGGCCCTCCCACATTGGCTGTCCGATGGTGAATCCCGCCAATGATACGTATGCCGTGGGGGCGCTATTCCCTCGCGTCGAGGATCGCGGCGACAGCCGCCATCACGGTGGTCGTCACCAGGCCGGGGTCATCGTCGGCGTCGAGCCGCCGGAAGCCGGCGTCGACGATGCTGCGGGTGATCTCGGCCAGGCACACGGCCTCTGCGGCCGGGGCGAGCCGACGCCACTCGTCGAGGACGAGGTCCTCGAGGCTGCGGTGGGCGTGGTCGACGGCGCGGGCGGTGGCCGGCCCGGCCGAGCCGCCGCGGGCCAAGGCCATCAGCCAGCCGTGGCCGGACTCGTCGGCCTGCTCGAGGTTGACCCGGCACCACGTCAGGATCCGCTCTCGTGGGTCGTCGATGGGGGCCAGGGCGGCGTCGATCGCACCCTGCCAGCGGGGCAGGTGTCGCGCCAGCACAAGTGCTCGCAGGTCGTCGACCGACTCGATGTGGCGATAGACGCTGTTGCGCGCGATGCCCGCGGCGCTCGCGACGGCGCCAGCGGTCAGAGCCTCCGGCCCCTCGGTGCGCAGGATCTCCTCGGCGGCATCGACCAGCGCGGTCCGCACCCGCTCGCTGTGCTCCCGCACCGTGGGCGCGCTGATGCGCGGCATACCTGCTCCTCTCATGCGGCGGCCCGGCACTGGCCCGCAGCCACCAAGTGTGCCTCCTCGTCCGCCACGGGTTTGCGACAGGGTGTTGCAAAGACCTATATTTGATGGAGACAGCGTGTCTCAAACAGGGAGCCCGCAGCGACCACACAGGAGCCCAGAAATGCTCAGCAGGATCTACTGGAGCGCCGCCACCTGGACCGGCATCGGCATGGTCAGCGGCCTCTACTACCGCGAGCTCACCCGCGCTCGCGCCTTCGACGGACGCACCCAGCTGGCCGTCGTGCACACCCACACGCTCGTGCTCGGCACGGTGATGCTCCTGGCCGTCCTCGCGCTCGCCGTGAGCCGCCTGCTCGCCGAACGCGACCTCGGGCGCTTCCTCCTCGTGTGGAACATCGGCCTCGCGCTCACCGCGGGCGGGCTTCTGGTCAAGGGGACGCTGCAGGTGCTGGGCAGCGCAATCGCCGACTCGCCCGCCATTGCCGGCGTCTCCGGCCTGGGGCACATGACCCTCAGCGGAGCCCTGGTGCTGCTGTTCATGGCGCTGCGGCCCCTGGTCCGCGCCGACCAGACGGCCGGTGAGACCGCGCGTCCCGAGAGCGTGTCCGCATGACAGGTTCGCGCCGCTGGGCCGCCCTCGGCGTCCTGGCCGCAGGCCTGAGCCTGATCGTCCTCGACGGCACCATCGTCGGGATCGCGCTGCCCCAGATCATCACCGACCTCGGGCTCGACCTCACCGACGCCCAGTGGGTCAACAGCCTCTACTCCGTCGTCTTCGCCGCGCTGCTGCTCTCCGCGGGCCGCCTCGGCGACCGGCGTGGGCGCCGCACCGTCTTCGTCAGCGGCGTCGGCATCTTCGTGCTCGGCAGCCTGCTCGCCGCGCGGGCCGATGCCGCCAGCTCTCTCATCGCCGCCCGTGCCGTCCAGGGCGTGGGCGGGGCCATGGTCCTGCCTGCCAGTCTCTCGACCGTCAACGCGGCCTTCCGCGGGCGCGACCGGGCCGTGGCCTTCGGGGTCTGGGGTGCGGTGATGGCCGGCATGGCCGCCGTGGGCCCGCTCCTCGGCGGCTGGCTGACCACGTCCTTCGGCTGGCGCTGGATCTTCCTGGTCAACCTGCCGCTCGGCATCGCCGTGATCATCGCCGCACTGCTCCTTGTGCCGGACACGCGGGGCGAGGTGAGCGGGCCGGGCGCCGACGTCGACGGTCTGCTGACCTCCTCGCTCGGCTTCGGCCTGCTCGTCTTCGGCCTGATCGAGGGCCCGTCGCTGGGCTGGTGGCACCCCAAGGACCAGCTGTCGATCTTCGGCTGGACCTGGCCGGCAGACGCGCCCATCTCGGCCGCGGCGGGGGCCCTGGCCCTCGGCATCGTGGGCATCGCGCTGTTCATCCTCTGGGAGCGCCACCGTGGCCACAACGGCCGCTCGGCCATCCTCGACCTGCGCCTGTTCCGGATCCGCTCCTTCTCCCTCGGCAATGTCACCGCGCTCGCCGTCGCCGCCGGTGAGTTCGCCCTCGTCTTCGTGCTGCCGCTCTATCTGGTCAACGCCCGCGGCCTGTCGATCATGCAGGCCGGGTGGGTGCTTGCCGCCATGGCGATCGGCGCCTTCATCTCCGGGGCCTCCGCCCGCCACCTGGCCGCCCGCCTCGGCGCTCCCGGTGTCGTCGTCCTGGGCCTGGTCCTCGAGGTCGCCGGCGTCGCCGGCACCGCGGCGCTGACCTCGGCTATGGGGGCGATCTGGGCGATCGCGGCCGTGATGGTCGTCTATGGCGTCGGCCTCGGTCTCGCCTCGGCGCAGCTGACCTCGACCGTGCTCGGGCAGGTGCCTCCGGGCCAGTCCGGATCGGCCTCCGCCACGCAGTCGACGGTCCGCCAGGTCGGCGCCGCGCTGGGCACCGCGCTGGCCGGCACCGCCCTCGCCGCACGCCTGGCCACCGCCCTGCCCGACGAGCTCGCGACGGTGCGCGGGCTGCCTGGGGCGCTCGCCGGGCGACTGGCCGACGCTGCGGCCTCGTCCGCCGGCGGCTCCATCGTCGGGCTGCGCTCCCAGGGCGGCCATGGTCAACAGGGCCAGCTGGCGCCGCAGGTCGTCGATGCTCTCTCGCGCGGGTTCGCCTCGGCCACCGGCGCCGCGGCCTGGCTTGCCTGCGGCTTCCTTGCCGTCGGGCTGCTCTGCGCGATCGCGCTCGCCCGAGGGTATGCCGCTGCGCCGGCGACCGGCCCCGAGGAGGGTCCGAGGGTGGTCAGTTCCACCCCGCCAGGCGGCCGTGCTCGCTGACGGCCCTGATCCGCTGGCTGACCTGCTCCAGCTGCGACTCGGGGCAGACGATCAGGAGCTGGTCGCCGTGGCGCACGGTGGTGGAGGACTCGGGCACGAAGCGCTCGGTGCCGCGCACGATGAGCGTCAGGTTGGCCGAGGTGGGCAGGCGCAGCTCGAGGACCTCGACGCCGTGCAGCAGCGACCGAGGTCCGACGGTGACGGCCAGGATGTCGGCACCGAGCTCGGTCAGGGGAGTCGACTCCACGTCGAGCTCCACCGAGTGGGCCTCCTCGGTCAGCCCGAGCCGGCGGGCGAACCACGGCAGCGTCGGCGCCTGAACGAGCGTGAAGACCACCACCAGGATGAAGACCAGGTCGAAGATCCACTCGCCCGTCCGTGAGCCCAGGGTGATCGGCACCGTCGCCAGCACGACGGGGACCGCACCACGCAGCCCCGCCCAGGACATGAACGCCTGCGTGCGGAAGGGGATCCGGAACGGGGCGAGGGAGAGGTGGACCGCCAGCGGACGTGCCACCAGCAGCAGGACCAGGCCGATCACGATCGCGGGCACCACCTGGTCGCCCATCCCGGATGGTGTCGCCAGCAGCCCGAGGAGGACGAACAGCCCGATCTGGGCCAGCCAGCCCAGTCCCTGGGAGAAGCCGTGGACGGCCGACTGGTGGGGCAGTCGCAGGTTGCCCAGCACCAGTGCGCTGACATAGCAGGCCATGAAGCCGGACGTGTGCGCGGTGGCGGCCGCGGCATACGCCAGGACGGTCACCGCCATGACGCCGATGGAGAACAGGCCGGAGGAGCCGCCGGCAAAGCGCTTCATCAGCTGGCCACCCAGATAGCCGACGCCGATGCCCATGGCGGCGCCGCCGATGAGCTCCAGGGCGGCGACCAGGCCCAGCTCCCACCAGGAGCCGCCGCCGGCCCCGGTGGTGCGCTCGGCCAGCGCGGTCACCAGCAGCACGACCGGGGCGTCGTTGAAGCCGGACTCCGCCTCGAGCATGCCGGTCACCCGGGAGGGCAGCGGGACTCGGCGCAGCACCGAGAAGACCGCGGCGGCGTCGGTGGAGGCCAAGATCGCCCCGACCAGCAGGGCCTCGTCCCAGCCGATGTGCAGCAGCAGCCGGCAGGCTACCGCCACCACGGCGACCGAGATGACGACACCGAGGGTGGAGAGCACCACCGCCGGTGCCACCGAGGGCCGGATGGACCCCCATGAGGTCGACAGCCCGCCCTCGGCGAGGATGAGGATGAGGGCGGAGTAGCCCAGCACCTGGGTCAGCGACGCGCTGTCGAAGGCGATGCCCAGGCCGTTCTCGCCCAGGGCCACGCCGATCGCCAGGTAGAGCAGCAGCGAGGGGAAGCCCGATCGGGCTGAGATGCGCACGGCCACGATCGCGGCCACCAGGACCAGGGCGCCCAGGAGCAGCACGCGGGTGAGGTCGTCGAGCCCGAAGCCCACGGCCGCGCCACCACTGCCCAGCATTCGCGTCCTCCGCTTCCCCGTCGGATCTGTGCCCTAGTCTCGCAGGGTGCCCAGCCTGCCAGCGCTCCGCCGCACCGCCTTCGGCGCGCTCGCCCTCGTCGTCGCCGTCGCCGTCGTGCTCGGGGTCCTCGTGGGCTCGATGATCCAGCGCCCGCGCCCCGACTACAGCGGCGAGCGCAGCCTGCCCGGTCTCGGGGGGGAAGTGAGCGTGGTGCGCGATGAGCGAGGTGTGCCGCACATCTATGCCGACACCTCGGCAGACCTGTTCAAGGCCCAGGGCTATGCCAATGCCCAGGACCGCTTCTTCGAGATGGACCTGCGCCGTCACATCACCGCCGGCCGGCTCGCCGAGCTCGTCGGCAGTGCCGGGGTCGAGACCGACAAGGTGATCCGCACGATGGGCTGGCGCCGGGTCGCCGAGAAAGAGCTGCCGACCCTGCGCCCCGCCACCCGCCAGTACCTCCAGGCCTACGCTGACGGTGTCAACGCCTACCTCAGTGAGCGACGCACCCCCGCCAAGCTGGGCGTCGAATATGTCGTGCTGGGCCAGAAATACAAGGACTACCGCGTCGAGCGGTGGACCCCGGCCGACTCCCTCGCCTGGCTGAAGGCGATGGCCTGGGACCTGCGCAGCGACTACGGCGACGAGCTGGCCCGGGCCCGCCTGACGGGGCGGATGTCGAGCGCCCAGATCCGCGCGATCTACCCCGACTACCCCTTCACCGCCAACGCCCCGATCCTCAGCGCCCAGGACTGGTCGCCCGGCTCGTCGGCGGCGGTGCCGCAGGCCCTGACCCGCACCCCGGCGAGGTCCGGCTCCCCAGCCGGCAGCGCGGCATACGACTCGGTCACCTCGCGCGGCGCCGATGGGGCGTATGCCGCGGTGCAGCGCGCGCTCGATGCCGTGCCCGAGCTGGTGGGCCGGGGCGACGGCATCGGGTCCAACTCGTGGGTCGTCGCCGGCTCGCGCACCACGACCGGCACACCCCTCCTGGCCAATGACCCCCACCTCGGCGTCGGCATCCCCAGCATCTGGTCGCAGGTCGGGCTGCACTGCCGCACCGTCTCCTCCGCGTGCCCCTTCGATGTCGCCGGCTTCTCCTTCGCGGGGCTGCCCGGCGTCGTGATCGGCCACAACGCCAAGGTCGCCTGGGCCTTCACCAACCTCGCCCCCGACGTCTCCGACTTCTATCTGGAGAAGGTCGAGGGCGAGACCTATGAGCGCGCCGGCGCCAAGGTGCCGCTGGAGACCCGCCGCGAGACGATCAAGGTCGCCGGCGGCACCGAGCAGACCTTCACCGTCCGCTCGACCGGCCACGGGCCGCTGGTGTCCGAGGCCGTCGACACGGTGGCCGACGCCGGGCTCCAGGGGGCCAGCGCCGACAAGGACCCGGCGACCGAGGAGTTCGCTGTCTCCCTGGCCTGGACCGGGCTCCAGGTCGACAACACCGCCGACGCGATCTTCGGCCTCAACGCGGCCACCGACTTCGCCTCCTTCCGAGAGGCGGCCCGCGACTTCGCGGTGCCCAGCCAGAACCTGCTCTATGCCGACACCTCCGGGCACATCGGCTATCAGGCGCCCGGTCAGGTGCCGATCCGCAAGGCCGTCGATGCCGACTCGCCCCCCGGTTTCTGGCCCGCGCCCGGATGGGACCCGGCCTATGACTGGACCGGCTTCGTGCCCTTCGAGGACCTCCCCAGCGTGCTCGACCCCAAGGAGGGCCTGCTCGTCGCGGCCAACCAGGCCGTGACCGCAGAGACCTCACCCTTCCTGACGACCGAGTGGGACTACGGCTACCGCGCGCAGCGCATCCGGGAGCTGCTGGAGGCCAAGGACAAGGTCAGCCCCGCCGACATGGCCGCCATGCAGACCGACACGCGCAACTCCTTCGCGCCGGTGCTGGTCAAGGCGCTGCTCGAGGTCAGCGTCGACGACGACTTCACCCGCCAGGGCCAGGACCTGCTGCGCGGCTGGGACTTCTCCACCCCCGCCGACGGCTCCGACGCGGGCACCTCGGCCGCCTACTACAACGCGGTGTGGAGCCAGCTGCTCGAGCTGGCCTTCAACGACGAGCTGCCCACCGAGCTGCGGGCCGACGGCGGCAGCCGCTGGATGCAGGCCGTGGCCGGTCTGCTCCAGCGGCCGCGCGACGCGTGGTGGGACAGCAAGGCCACGCCGGGCCTGATCGAGGGGCGTGACGAGATCCTGCGCCAGGCGATGACGAGCGCCCGCCTCAAGCTCACCCGCGAGATCAGCCAGGACCCGGGCCGGTGGCAGTGGGGCAAGCTGCACACCCTCACGCTGCGCCACCAGGTGCTGGGCGGCGAGGACGTGCCGGCGCCGGTGCGCGCGCTGGTCAACCGCGGCCCCTACTCCATGCCGGGGGGCTCATCGATCGTCAACGCGCTCGGCTGGGACGCCAGTGTCGGTTTCGAGGTCGACTGGGCCCCCTCGATGCGGATGGTGGTCGACCTCGGCGACCTCGACCGCTCCACCTGGGTCAACCAGACCGGCGTCTCGGGCCACCCGACCGACGACCACTACGACGACCAGATCAACGCCTGGGTCCACGGTGAGCAGTACCCCTGGCCCTTCACCCGCGAGGCCGTCGACAAGGCCGGCTCCGACACCCTCACCCTGCGGCCCGGCAAGTCCGACTGACCGAGGGCGGGCGGCTCACAGCTCGCGGCCCTCGGCAGAGATGATGCCGTCGACGCGCTGGTCGTGCGCGTCGACGGGCAGGTCCTGCTCGGCGATCTCGCCGGGGTGGAGCAGCACGATGACCGGGACGCCTGGCGACCGGCGTGGCAGGGCGCGGTCATAGCAGCCGCCGCCCTGCCCGAGCCGGCGCCGGCCCCGGTCGACCGACAGGCCCGGCGCGAAGACGACACCTGCCCGCGCGATCGCGTTGTGCCCCAACGCCTCCCGCTGCTCCAGCGGCCGGTCGTCGAGCTCGCACCAGTCGAGGTCGAGGTCGGGCAGCGTGATCGGCACCAGGACGCGTACGCCGCGGCGCGCCATCTCCGCGGCGATCCCCGCCGTGGGCGGCTCGTGGGGGAGGGCCTCATAGAGGGTGACCCAGTCACCGGCCACCAGCCCCGCCTCGTCGACCACCTCACCGGCGACCGCCGCCAGGGCTGCGTCGTCGGCGGCACGGTCGCGAGCGGCGGCGATCTCCCGGCGCCTGGCCCGCAGCAGCGTCCGCAGGGACTTCTTGGCTGCGGCCGGTGACGCGGGCCCGGGAGCCGGCTGCGCGGCATACCTGCTCATGTGACCCATTCTGAGCGCTCGTTCATCTGCCGCACAGCGACCGGACAGTATTGCTGGGCTACGTTTGTCGGCATGACTACCGCTTCCCCCGGGGGGACCCACATCAAGGCCGTCATCCCAGCCGCGGGCCTGGGCACCCGCTTCCTGCCGGCGACCAAGGCCATCCCCAAGGAGATGCTGCCCGTGGTCGACAAGCCCGCTCTTCAGTATGTCGTGGAGGAGGCGGTGCGGGCCGGTGCCGAGGACATCCTGGTGATCACCGGTCGCAACAAGGAGTCGCTGGAGAACCACTTCGACAACCACTGGGAGCTCGAGGCGGCGCTGGAGGCCAAGGGGGACCTCAGCCGGCTGGAGCGGGTCCGCAAGTCCTCCGACCTCGGCAAGGTCCACTTCGTCCGGCAGGGGCAGCCGCGCGGCCTGGGCCACGCCGTGCTCGTGGCCAAGGAGCATGTGGGCGACAGCCCCTTCGCGGTGCTGCTCGGCGACGACCTGATCGACGGGCGTGACCACCTGCTGGAGCAGATGATCGCCGTCCAACAGGAGAAGGGCGGCTCGGTCATCGCGCTCATGGAGGTGCCGCGTGAGGCGATCCACCTCTATGGCTGCGCCGCGGTGGAGCCGGGCTCGGAGGGCCAGGACGTGGTCAAGGTGAGCGGTCTGGTCGAGAAGCCCGCGACCGAGGACGCCCCCTCCAATCTCGCCGTCATCGGCCGCTATGTCCTCGACCCCTCGATCTTCGAGGTGCTGGAGCACACCCCGCCCGGCCGGGGCAACGAGATCCAGCTGACCGACGCCCTGCTCGAGCTGGCCACCAGTGGCGCGCCCGGCGGCGGCGTGCACGGCGTGGTCTTCCGCGGCCGGCGCTATGACACCGGCGACCGGCTCGACTATCTCAAGGCGATCGTCCGGCTCGGCTCCGAGCACCCCGAGCTCGGCGAGCCCTTCCGGGAGTTCCTCGCCGACTATGTCGGGTCCGGGGAGACAATGGCTCGATGATCCCCGTCGAAAGCCACCTCGCCCGGGTCCTGGACGGCGTCGCGCCGCTCGCCCCGGTGCGCCTGCCCCTCGCCGAGGCCCTGGGCTGCATCCTCGCCGAGGATGTCGTCGCCTCGCTCGACCTGCCCGCCTTCACCAACTCGGCGATGGACGGGTATGCCGTGCGCGCCGCCGACTGCGCCGGCGCCTCCGCGGCGGCACCGGTCTCGCTGCCGGTGGCCGGCACGGTGCGCGCGGGTGACCCCAGCGGGGCCATGCGCCTCGAGCCGGGCAGCGCCGTGCGCATCATGACCGGCGCCCCGGTGCCCGAGGGCGCCGACGCGATCGTGCCCATCGAGGACACCGATGGCGGCGAGACGCAGGTCGCGGTGAGCGAGGCCCCCTCCGCCGGGGCCTTCGTCCGGGAGCGGGGCGAGGACTTCGCGGCCGGTGACGTCGTGCTGCGCGCCGACGAGGAGGGTCGCGGGCCGCTGGTGATGGGGCCGGGCCGTCTCGCGCTGGCGGCTGCCGCCGGTGCCGCCGAGGTGGGCGTCATCCCGCGGCCGCGGGTGGTCGTGGTCTCCACCGGCGACGAGCTCGTGCCTGCCGGCGAGGTGCCCGGGCCCGGTCAGATCGTCGACTCCAACTCGCTCATGCTCGCCGCCCTCGCCACCAGCGCCGGTGCCCTGTCCGCAGAGACGGTCCGCATGGGTGACGACGTCGAGGCGCTGACGACGGCCCTGCACGACGCGGCCGGCCGCGCCGACGTCGTGATCACCTCCGGCGGGGTGTCGATGGGGGCCTTCGACCCGGTCAAGGAGGCGCTGACCGCCAGCGGCGAGGCCCGGTTCGACAAGGTCGCGATGAAGCCCGGCATGCCCCAGGGCTTCGGTCAGCTGTCCCGTCCCGACGGCGGCAGCACGCCCGTCTTCACCCTGCCGGGCAACCCGGTGAGCGCGCTGGTCTCCTTCCACGTCTTCGTCCTGCCGGCGCTCGCGCGGATGTCGGGCATGGACGGCGGCGAGACCGCGCCGTGGCCGCCCAAGGGCTTCACCACCCATGCCGGCGAGGACTGGGACTCGGTGCGCGACAAGGTCGAGTTCACCCGGGTCTATGTCGACGGGCGCTGGGCGCGCCGCTCCGGTGGGCAGGGCTCGCACCAGCTGGGCGCGATGGCCTCCGGCATGGCGATCGCGATCGTGCCCGCCACCGCCACCCGCGTCCGCGAGGGCGACACCCTCCACTGCATCCCCCTCCTCGGAGCCGGCACCCCCCGCGAGTGAGTCGACTGGGCGAGACACGCCGTCTCGGCGCACGTGCACGCGGCATGTCGCGCCCAGTCGACTGGGTTGGTCAGCGGCCTATCGAGCGAGGCCGGGTGCGGGGTCAGGGGGCGAGCGGGGCTGGCAGGGCGAGGGGGGCTTGAGCACACGGCATACCCCTGAGGTGTGGGGGTGCGTGGCAGGCTGTCCCGCATGAGTGCACACCTCACCCACGTCCGGGAGGACGGGACCGCGCACATGGTCGACGTCTCGGCGAAGGCCGTGAGCGCCCGCGAGGCGAGTGCGGCCGGGCGGGTGCTGCTGTCGGCCGAGGCGGTCGGGGCGCTGCGCGGCGGGACCGTGCCCAAGGGCGACGCGCTCGCGGTGGCCCGCATTGCCGGCATCCAGGCGGTCAAGCGCACGCCCGAGCTGATCCCGCTCGCCCACCCGATCGCCGTCCACGCGGTCGAGGTCGACCTGTCCGTGGCCGACGACGGGGTGGACATCCGCGCCACCGTGCGCACCGCTGACCGGACCGGCATCGAGATGGAGGCGCTGACGGCCGTCACCGTCGCCGCGCTCACCGTCATCGACATGGTCAAGGCCGTCGACAAGCACGGGCGCATCACCGATGTGCGCGTGACCGCCAAGTCCGGCGGCCGCTCCGGCGACTGGCGGGAGGGCGCGTGAGCGCCGACCTGACCGGGCTGCGGGCGGTCGTCGTGACGTGCTCCACCCGGGCGTCCGAGGGGGTCTATCCCGATCGGGGCGGCGCGACCATCGTCGAGGCCCTGCGCGGCTGGGGCGCCGAGTGCGCGGACGCGACCGTCGTCCCCGATGGCCCCGCGGTCGCCGAGGCGCTCGCCGCAGCCCTGACGAGCGAGCCCGATCTGCTGCTGACCACCGGGGGCACGGGCCTGACCCCGACCGACGGGACCCCCGAGGCGACGCGGCCCCTGCTCGACCGCGAGGTGCTCGGCATCGCCGAGGCCATCCGCGCGGCCGGTGTGGCCAAGGGGGTGCCGACCGCGATGCTCTCGCGCGGGCTCGCCGGGGTCGCCGGCCGCACCCTGGTGGTCAACCTGCCCGGCTCCACGGGGGGAGTGCGCGACGCCCTCGAGGTGCTCGAGCCGGTGCTGGCGCACGCCGTCTCCCAGATCAGCGGCGGCGACCACCGGTGACGAGGGGCTGCCCGATGACCGGGGTGGCCCGGTGAGCGCCTGGCCGGTCCAGCTGCGCGGTGCCACACCTGCCGGCGAGCTCGTCGTGCTGCGCGAGCTGCGGCGCGCCGACAAGGACCGCTATCTGCGGATGCGCGTGGCCAACCGTGAGTGGCTCGACCCGTGGGAGGCGACTTCGCCTGCCCCGCAACAGCATCCGACGAGCTATGCCGAGATGCTGCGGCACTACCGCCGGGAGGCGCGGGCCGGTCGGATGATGCCTTTTGGCATCGAGGTCGACAGCAGGCTGGCGGGCCAGCTCAACCTCTTTGGCATCACCTATGGCTCCCTGTGGTCGGCGACGGCCGGCTACTGGGTGATCCAGGGGGTGGCCGGACGCGGGGTCACACCCACCGCGCTGGCGCTGGCGAGTGACCACGCCATGCGCGATCTCGGCCTGCACCGGATCGAGGTCAACATCAGGCCCGAGAATGCCGCGTCGCTGGCGGTGGTGCGCAAGCTCGGCTTCCGCGAGGAGGGCGTGCGCCGACGCTTCCTGCACATCGACGGGGAGTGGGCCGACCACCTCAGCTTTGCCCTCACGACCGAGGACCTGGCCGGGTCGTCGATGATGCAGCGCCTGAAACAGCAATAACACCAGTCACTTCCGCGACACACCGCCAGACGTCCATGGGGGAGTGGGCGATTCGTCCTACCGTCGTGTCCGTGCAGCCCGACTCCCTCGTCTTCCTCGTGATCATCGCGATCTGGGCTGCCTACTTCGCGCAGCACTGGATGAGGCGCCGCGAGCACCTCACCACCGCCCGCTCCATCGAGCAGTTCTCCGAGTCGATGCGCGTCCTCGAGCGCCGTCCGTCGCTGCCCACCGCCGACCTCTCCCGCCCGGCCCCGACCTCCTATGCCGTCAGCCCCGTGCGCAGGCCGCGCCCGCAGGTGACGGTCAAGCGGGCTGCTGGCCCGATCGCCCCGCCCCGGCTGGGCGGCCCGAGCCGGGCGGCCCGTGGTCTGGCGCTGGTCTCCTCGCTGGCGCTGTTGCTCGTGCTCATCCCCGTCGTCGCGCTGAGCGCGCTCACCTGGCCGCTCCTGCTGCTGCCCGTCACCACGGCCGCGGTCTCCTTCTGGGCGCTGCGCAACCGCGTCCAGGCCGAGGTCACCGCCAAGCGCATCGCCCGCGCCGCCGCCCGCGGCGAGGGTGCCACGGCCGTGGCCGACTCCCCGCTCCGGGCCCGACGCGTGCACCGCACCCGTCCGGCCGAGCCCGCCGCCGTTGCGAATGGCGCGGTTGAGACCCCTGCCGGCGAGGATGACGCCGTCGAGGCCGCCGCCGGGCTCGGGCCTGCCAAGGCCGACGAGCCGCAGGCCCCCACCACTTTTGCCCAGTTGGGCACGAACGCCCCGGCGCAGGCGCGGTCCGCGCAGACCGGCCGCAGCGCGGCATACGACATCGACGCCGTCGAGGCCGCCGCCGCGCCGGCCCCCGTGGAGTCGATCGAGGCCGCCCCGCAGGCGCCGCTGCTCGACGAGGACGACATGCCGCTGACCTGGGACCCGGTGCCCGTGCCGCGCCCGACCTACACGATGAAGGCCAAGGCCCCGCGCCAGCAGCCGGCGCCCGCCGATGTCACGCCGACCCCGGCCCCGCAACCGCGCGTCGTCCGGCGCGACGAGCGTCGCGTCGCCGGCGCCTGAGGCTCACGCCCGCAGGTCGCGCTTGAAGCCCAGGTGCGTCTGGCGGAAGCCGAGCCGCTCATAGAAGCGGTGAGCGTCGGTGCGGCTGACATCTGTGGTGAGCTGGACCAGGGTCGCCCCCTGACGGGCCGCCTCCTCGCACGCCCACTCCACCAGCCGCGTCCCCAGCCCGGTGCCGCGCTCGGAGGGGGCGACCCGCACCGCCTCGAGGGTCGCCCGGGTGGTCGCCGTGCGCGAGATCCCGGGCACGATGGTGAGGGTGAGCGTGCTCACCGCCTGTCCGTCACGCTCGATGAGGTATGCCGTGTTGCCCGGCTGGGTGCGCATGCGCGCCAGGGCCGCACGATAGGGGCCCAGGTCGTCGGGGGTCTCCCGGCTCGCGCCGAGGCGGTCGTCGGCATAGAGCGCGACGACCGCGGCCAGGTCGGCCTCCTCGACGGGGCGCACCGTGATGCCCGCGCCGAGCGAGTGCTCAGCCATGGGCGGCGGTGGCCCCGCCCTCTTCCTCCTCGTCGAGGACCGGGGCGTGGGTGTCGTCATCGTGTGACTCGGGGGAGTCGAGCAGATGGTGGGCGACCGCGTTGACCGCAGCGACCGTGGGCACCGCCACGAGCGCCCCGACGACGCCGCCGAGGATCACGCCGGTGGCGATGGCGAGGATGACCGCCAGCGGGTGCACCGCGACGGCCCGGCCCATGAGGAAGGGCTGGAGGACGTGGGACTCGATCTGCTGCACGGCGATGACGATGCCGAGCATGATCAGCGCGGCGACCGGGCCCTTGGCCACGAGGGCGAGCAGGATCGCGACGCTGCCGGAGACCAGGGCACCGACGATCGGGATGAAGGCGCCGAGGAAGACGATCAGCGCGATGCCGGCGGCGAAGGGCACCCCGAGGATCAGCGCACCGAGCGCGATGCCGGTGGCGTCGGCGGCGGCCACCATGATCGTCGCGCGCGTGAAGGCGCTCAGCTGCCCCCAGGCCACATGCCCGGACTCGTCGACCTTGGGGCGGGCGCGGTGCGGGGCCAGCCGCACGGCCCAGCGCCACATGCGGTCGCCCTCATAGAGGAAGAAGAACAGCGCGAACAACGCCATGAACAGGCCCGCGATGGCGTGGGTCGCGGTCAGCCCGGCCTTGGCGGCGGAGTCGCCGAGGTTGCTCTCGGACGCGGCCTGCTTGGCCTTGTCGAGGTATTCGGTGAACTGGGTGTCGGTCAGGCCGAAGGTGGTCTTGACCCAGTCGCGCACCTGCTCCACGCCCTCGAGGACCTGGGTGGTCAGGCTGCTCCACTGCGAGGAGACCTGGCTGCCGACCAGCGCCAGCAGGGCCGCCACGATCGCGATCGTGCCGAGGACCGTCAGCCCGGCCGCGGGGCCCTTGGGCATGACCGCCGACAGCCTGCGGTGCGCCGGCTTGAGGAGGGCGGCCAGCAGCAGCGCGACCACCATCGGGACGATGACCTCGCTGAGGGTGCGGAAAAGGTAGCCCAGGGCGATGGCGCCCGCGGCGAGCAGCAGGAGCCGCCACGTCCACTCGCTTGCCTCGCGCACGCCGCGGGGGATGGTGCTGCCGGCCTCTCGCGCGTCGGCGGCCGGCACGGCATACCGGCCGGTCTGGGGCGCCTGGCTCGGGCCGGGCTGGGACTCGCTGGTCATGTCTCTCCTCGCAGTCGTCCGACCCACGGTAACCGCGCTCCGGGGGCACTCGCCCGTTTTCGTCTGCGGCCGCACGCGGTGTTATTCTTCTGGACGCACTGGGGCTGTGGCGCAGTTGGTAGCGCGTCTCGTTCGCAATGAGAAGGCCAGGGGTTCGAATCCCCTCAGCTCCACCAGTCGACAACCCCCGCTCAGCGCCGCTGAGCGGGGGTTCTTGCTTGCCCCAAGACGGGTGTTAACCCCATGTCACGGCGGCCGGCCCGGTGCTTGGCTGGAGGTGTCGGGCAGGGGAGAGCACGACACGGGGAGAGCGCAGATGTCACAGCAGGCGGTGCGCCCGCGCGAGCGCACGATGACAGACACAGGACCTATCGGCGGCTGGGCCATCCCACGGCTCAGGACAGACGACATGGCGATCGACCAGCCAGTCGCACCGCACCCGAGGTGGGGCCACCCGCTGATCCGGATCGTCGTCTTCCTCGCCGTGGCCGGCGTCATCGGCGGGCTCGGTCTGGGCCTGGCCTATCTGGTCGACCCGTCCGGGCCGGGCGACGGACCCGGCATGCTCGTGACGGCGCTCGGGCTCATCGTGGCCGCGCTCGCGGCATACCTCGTCATGACTGGCGTCCTCGAGCGCAGGTGGCCGGTCGAGCTCGACCCGCGCCGCGCGTCTGGCCTGCTCGGCGGGCTCGCGCTGGGCACCACGCTCTTGCTCGTGTCTGGCGGGATCGCCTGGGCCATGGGCGGACTCGTCGTCGAGGGCCGTCGGCCGGTCGGCGACACCCCGTGGCTCACCGACGTGATCATGACCGGCTTCTTTGCCGCGGTGGTCGAGGAGATCCTCTTCCGCGGCATCGTCTTCCGCTTCCTCGAGCACTGGGTCGGCTCGTGGATCGCGGTGGGCGCGTCGGCCGTCATCTTCGGGTCGGTCCACATCCTCGCCGACGACGCGACGCGGGTCAGCACGGCCGCCACGATCGTCGAGGCCGGGCTGCTCTTTGCGATGGTCTATGTGCGACGCGGTCGCTGTGGTGGGTCTTCGGCCTGCACGCCGCGTGGAACTCCGTGCTCAGCAATGTCCTCGGGGTCCCGGTCTCCGGCAATGACAACGCCGGGCTGCTCATCACCCACCCCGCCGGCTCGGACCTGATCAGCGGCGGCGCCTATGGCCTCGAGGCGAGCCTTGTCACGGTCTTCGTGCTGACGGGCATTGCGCTCGCCGGTCTGTGGGTCGCACATCGGCGTGGGGTGATGGCCCCGCCGAGCTGGGCGCGGCGCGAGGTCTGACCCGGCGCGGCGCCTGACCCGGCGGCCCACCTGCCGAGTCCACCTGCCGAGTGCGTCGTTTTGGCTGCTAATCGGCCGCCCAGACCGCACAACCTACGCACTCGGCGGGGGGGCGGGGGCGGGGACGGTGGTCGTCGGCCCTCGATGGGCATGCGGTCCAAGCCGTGGGTATGCCGCGTGCTCACTGCCCGCGGGCGGGCGGCGGCTCCAGCTCGGCGAGCGTGAGCAGGACGAGGCTGTCGGTCCAGAGCAGGGGAGCGGGCCCGGCGGGGTTGCCGGTGCGGGTGACCTTTTCGGGCAGGGAGCCCCAGGGGGCGCGGTGGGCGTCGAGCCAGTCGAGCCAGCGCCGCGCGGTCTCACGGTCACCGGAGGCCGCGGCGGTGTAGGCGACGAGCGCGACCTGAGGAGTCCACGACGTGCCGTCCGCCTTCCAGGCGGCGCCGGGGGCGAGGCCACCCGAGGGCCTGGCGGCCTCGCGCTGATAGTCGCGCCACCGGTGCATCACGGTCGCGTCGGGTGAGTTGAAGGGCGGCAGCAGCATCGCGGTCGCGGCGTCGAGGCCCCCGGTGTCACCGAAGCGCTCGTAGTCGGGAGCGAAGCGGCGCTCGACGACAGCGGCCAGCCGTCGCGCCACCTGTACCGCCTCCGCCGCCTCAGCCGAGTGGCCGTCGGCCCGCAGCCGCGTCGCCGAGGCACGCACCCCCGCGAGCATGGGCGCGACCGTGCCGAGGGAGGTGCGCTTGACCCGGACCTCCCAGTAGTCCGGGGACGGCTGGGGGATGGAGCGGCCGTGGCCGGTCAGCCGATAGAGATTGGCCAGGCACCTGGCGCGCAGGCCCTCGGCGCTCGGCGGCAGTGAGGCGTCGCTGACCGTGCCCAGCGCCCAGGTGACCCAGCCACAGCCATCGGACTGTGGCCCCGCGGCGAGACCACGACCTTGGTGCCATCGAGCAGGAAGCGCGCGTCATAGCCCAGGCCCGGGTCGAGCGGCAGCCGGGCCATCGCGTCTACCAGCGTGCGCGCCTCGGCGTGGTGGCCGGTGCGGTCCAGGGCCAGCAGGACGAAGGCCCCGTCGCGGGGCCAGAAGTAGTTCCACCTCTCACCCGCGCCGGCCGGGGGCAGCTGTCCCCGGGCGAGGAAGGAGACGGTCAGGTCGTAGACGTCGTGCAGCGCGGCCCGGGACATCGCCTCATAGGGGCCGCCCTCGCCTGGTATCTCCCCGGAGCGCACCCATGCCTGCACCCTGTCGTTGACCTGCTGCTCGGTGAAGGTGCGTGGCGCCAACCGGAAGTCGGGGGTGGTGATCAGCGCCGGCTCGGCCATCAGGTCGGGTCCTGGCGCGGTCTGGCCGATCGCCATGGTGGCGGCACCGCAGGCAAGGGCCAGCCCCGCCAGCATCCGCCGCAGCCGTCCCATCGCGCCTCCCCGCCCGTGTGCGCGACAACGTTAACCCCGGGCCCGCGGGCCCGGCAGCGGATTGCCGATCGCCGCCGAGGAGCGTCTGTCGAACACCCGCGCGACCGGGCGGTCAGGCCTCGCCGACGAGGTGCATGAAGGCCCCGAGCGCGAGCAGCTCGCGCGGGCTGCTCGGCACGAAGTCGGTGAGCACATTGCTGCACACGACGTATGCCGCCCACTTGCCCCGCGAGATCGAGACGTTGAGCCGGTGCCGGTCGAGGAGGAAGCCCATGCCACGGGAGACGTCCTCGCGCGCGGAGGCGGCCATCGACAGGATCACCACCGCCGCCTCGCGGCCCTGGAAGCGGTCGACGGTGCCGACCTGGGTGTCGGCGAGCCCGGCCTCGTCGAGCACCCGCCGGAGCAGGCCGGCCTGACGGTTGTAGGGGGTGACGACGACGATGTCGGCCGCGGTGAGCGGGCGGGCGCCGATGGGCGCGCCGGACTCGTCCTGGTCGTCGGGGTCGTCCCACAGGGTGCCGATCAGCTCGCGCGCGAGCGAGACCACCCGCTCGGCCTCCTCGGGCGAGGACTGGGTGTTGTGCCGGTGCTCGACCGTGACGAGATGGACGCCAGGCTCGATGCCGTCGAGGCGGCGCGCTGCCGTCGCCTGCTCCTCGGCCGCGAGGCTGCCGGCATAGGACAGCCGGCTGACCCGGTCGGCCAGGGCGGGGTGCATCCGCCAGGTGGTGGCGAGGAAATAGCCGAGCCCGGGCGGCATCACCGGCTCGCCGCGCAGCAGCCAGCCGAGCGCGGACTCGTCGACCGGCTCAGGGTGGGAGCCCTGGCTCACCTGCGGCAGCTGCTGCGGATCGCCAAGCAGGAGAAGGCGACTCGCGCTCACCGAGACGGCGACCGTCTTGGCCAGGGAGAACTGACCGGCCTCGTCGATGACCAGCAGGTCGAGCTGCTCGCGCTCGACCCGCTTGGGGTTGGTCAGGTCCCACGCCGTCCCGCCGATGACATAGCCACCGGGCTGCTCGGCGGCAAATGCCGCGAGCCGGTCCTTGCCCGTGACCGTCCACTGGGGCGTGCGCCCGCTCTCGGTGATCTCCTTGCCGACCCCAGACCCGGGCACGCCGGCCCGCACGCACGCGGACAGGACATTCTCGATCGCGGCGTGCGACTGGGCGCAGACGCCGACCTTCCACCCCGCCTCGACCAGCCGCGCGATCACACGGGAGCCGACATAGGTCTTGCCGGTGCCGGGCGGGCCCTGCACCGCGAGATAAGAGGAGTCGAGGTCGCGCACCGCGGCCTCGATCGCGTCGACGAAACGCTCGGGCCCAGCGCCCACCTCCGGCAGCCCTGGACCGCGCAGCAGGCGTGGCGGGATGCGGCGCAGCAGGTCGACACCGGGCTGCTCGGGCAGCGCCGGCCAGACGTCGTTGACCTCCTGGCCGAGATCGCGCAGCGCGTCGTCGATGCTCTTGGTCATCAGGGGCGAGCCCGGCATCAGGCCACAGGGCAGCTGGTCGTGCTGGGGCATGCCCTTGCCGAGGGTCTCCTCGATGACGACCTCGTGCCTGCCGTCGTCGACCTCGGCCACCTCGACGACGGTGACGGTGCCCTTGGCCGCGTGCACATGCTCGGGCTGGTGGTCCATCCCCTCGGGCCACGGGTCGCGATAGACCGCGATCAGACTGTCGCCGCGTGTGTAGGCGCCGCCGCCGGGGAAGCGCCCGCGCAGCCGCACCGTGCGCCGGTCGACCCTCTTCTTGGGCGGGCGGTGCCAGCCCGGGTCGTCGACAGCGCCGGACTCGACGGCGAAGAGGTCTGCGCCCCGCTGCCACTCCGAGACCGGCAGCCGCATCCGGTCGAAGTGGGCCCACCAGTGTGGTTTGTTCTCCCTGCGGTGGAACTGGAGGGTCGCTGCGGCCATCGCCAGCGCCTGCTGGTCGGTGGTGCGCTCGGTCGCGCGCACCTCGCCGATCAGCGCCCGCAGCTGGAGCTCGAGGTCGACCAGCTGCTGGGCGCTCTCGCTCAGCGCGGCCGGCTCCTCCTCGCCCGTGCGCGTGCCGATGGCCGAGACCACGCCGGCCTCGTTGGCCTGCTCGAGCAGCCAGTCGCGCAGCCGCAGCGTGGAGAGGCAGTCGTATTCGTTGTAGGCGCGGATCTCCTCGAGCAGCCCGGCGGCCTCGTCGGTGCGTCCCTCGATGCGGGCCTGGCTGTAGCGGTGGTACTCCACGATCGAGTCGGCCGCGGTCGTCACGTCGCCCGCGCGCAGGTCCTCGCCCATATAGATCGGCTCGAGACGCTTGATCGAGTAGGACCGCTCGGACACGCGCACTGCCGAGCGCACGACGGCATAGAGGTCGACGAGGACGCCGTCACGCAGCAGCTGGTCGACCTCCTCCTCACCGGTGGAGTGCCGCACGGCCAGCCGCAGCAGCGCCGACCTCTCGTATGCCGCGTAGTGGTAGATGTGCAGGTCGGGCCACCGGCGCCGCCGCTCGGCCACCCAGTCGAGGAAGGCGCGCAGGGCGACCCGCTCCTCATCGCGGTCATGCGCCCAGAACGGCGTGAACGTCTCCGGGCCGCCGTCATGGGTGAGCGCGCCGAAGAGGTATTCGAGCCCCCAGACCGACGACCCCGCCTCGGACCACATCGGGTCGCCCTCGAAGTCGAAGAAGATGTCGCCCTCGCTCGGCGGCGGCAGCACCGCGAGCGCCTCGGGGGTGTGCACCTCGGAGAGCACCTGGTGCCCTGCGCCATCGGCGTTGGCCTGCTCGCCGCGCAGCTGCAGCCGGGCCTGCGCGCGCAGGGCGGCCAGCCGGGTCTCGGGCAGGTCGGGCACGGGATCGGTGCGCTCGGCCAGCTCCTCGACGGTCGTCACGCCGGCGGCCAGCAGCCGCTGGCGCTGGGAGGTGTGCACGCCGCCGACCAGCGCCACATCGCGTCGCGCGGCCAGCTCGGCCTGACAGTCGTCGCACCGCCCGCAGGCCGCCCAGCGCTCGTCCTCCCACGACACCGCGCCGCCCTCGTCCTGGTGCCGGTCGAGCATGGCCAGCAGCCGAGCACGGCGGGCCCGCTCCACCGGGACGATCTCGTCCAGCGGGAAGTCGCGCTGCTCGCCCGAGCCCAGGATGAGACGAGCAGAGGGGGAGACGGGGATGCCCGCGGACCGCAGCTGCGCGGCATACGCAGCGATCTGGAGGAGCGCGGGGACCGAGGCGCTGCGCGCGAGCTTGCTGTCGCACACCGTCCACGAGTCGCCCTCGCGCACAAGGAAGTCGGCGATGCCGATGAAGCGCTCGCCGGCGATCACGCCTTGGTAGACGACCTCGGTGGCCGGGTCGCGCAGCGCATCGAGCGTCGTCTCGTGGGCTGAGGCGTATGCCGCGCGCGTCCGCTGCGGCCGGCTCACCTCCACGACGTGCCCGCGGTGCCGGGCGACGAGGGAGCGAAGGGCCTCCTGCTCGTGGGCCAGACCCAGCTCGAGGGTGCGCTCGAGCATCGGGTCGGCGACCGCTGGGGCCGCCTGCGCGCGGCCCAGCACCTCGTCGAAGCGGCGCAGCAGGGCGAACTCGCACTCGCCCGCAGACCTCAGGTCGGTGGGGGAGACCGTCGCGCGCTGCTCGCCGTCGAAGAAGAACACGTGCTCAACCTAGCCGCGGCGACCGACAGCCGAGCGGACCGCCCGAACTCAGACCCAGGAGGGGAACCACATGCGCCAGGACCAGTGCTCCTGGGGGATCACCTGAGCGGTGTAGATCGGGTAGAAGAAGACGAAGACCGCGAAGGTCAGCAGCAGGTAGCCGCCCACCACCATCAGGCGCGTGCGCCGCTGCGCCGTCGGCGCCGTGCGCGGGCCGAGGACCAGGCCGAGCAGGAAGGTCACCGCGAGGATCACGAACGGCTCGAAGGCGATCTCATAGAAGCCGAAGACCGTGCGGTGCTGGTACTGGAACCACGGCAGGTAGCCGCCGGCCATCCCGGCGAGGATTGCGCCCGCGCGCCAGTCGCGGCGGAAGAGCCACCAGTAGACACAGAAGACGAGCGCGACGACACCTACCCACCAGAAGGTCACGGTGCCGACCGAGCTGATCGCCTTGGAGCACAGCTCGACGGTGCAGCCGTCCTCGCCCTTCTTGGGCCCCTCATAGAAGAAGGACGTCGGGCGCGACTGCACCAGCCACCCCCACGCGTTGGACATGTAGTCGTGGGGGGTCTTGAGGTTGTAGGCGAAGTCCCAGACGTCCTTGTGGTACTGCGCGAGCGAGCGCAGGTCGTCGGGCAGCCAGGTGATGCCCTTGCCCGGGTTCTTCTCCGCCCAGTGCCGGTTGTAGCCGTTGTCGGAGACGAACCAGCCGGTCCAGGACAGCAGATAGGTGGCCAGGGCGAGCGGCACCATCACGACGAAGGCCAGCAGCCCGTCGCGCAGGACCGCGCCCTGGATCCAGTGCCGCACCCCGACGGTGCGGCGCGCGCCCATGTCCCACAGCACGGTCATCAGGCCGAATGCCGCGATGAAGTAGAGCCCCGACCACTTCACCCCGCACGAGAGCCCGAGGACGATGCCGGCGAGCAGGCGCAGCGGCCGCCAGCCGAGCCACGGCCCATACATCAGTGTCGCGCCCGGGTCCTCGAGGGAGGCGACCTTGCGCGCCAGGATCGCCCGGCTGCGGTCGCGGTCGAGCACCAGCAGATAGAAGGCGACGAGCACGAAGAACATCAGGATCGGATCGAGCAGCATCGTGCGCGACTGCACGAAGTGGTGCCCCTCGAAGGCGGTGAGGAATGCCGCGAGCGTGCCCAGCAGGCTCGAGCCGAACATCCGTCGCGCAAGCCGCCCGATGACCAGGATCGAGAGGGTGCCCAGCAGCGCGACCGAGAAGCGCCAGCCGAAGGAGCTGTCGACACCGAAGACCCACTGGCCCAGGGCGCCGACCCACTTGCCCACCTGGGGGTGGACGACCATGTCGCCCTCGGTGCCGAAGACGCTGGGCGAGCCCTTGGTGAACATCACGTCGGGCGACTTGATCGAGTCCGGGACACGCATCTCGACGCCGTTCCACAGGATCGAGGTCGAGCCCTTGACGTAGTAGGTCTCGTCGAAGACCAGCTGGTGGGGGCGGCCCAGCTGCCAGAAGCGCAGGATGCCCCCGAGGACGGTGAAGACAAGGGGCCCGAGCCACCCGAGCAGCCGGTCGGTCGGCCGGTATCCGAGCAGCCGGTCGCGCAGCTGCTCCTCCCGGTCCATGCCGACCATCGTAGGCGGCGTCGGCTGGTGGACCTGAGAGGATCGCGGGGTGAGCCCCTCCGAGACCCCCGCCGGCACCCTCGTCCTGGCCGCCACCCCCATCGGCGACCCCCGCGACGCGGCGCCCCGCCTCGGGCAGGAGCTCGCCGGCGCCGACGTGGTCGCCGCAGAGGACACCCGCCGGCTGCGCCGCCTCCTCTCCGAGCTGGGCGTCACCCCGCGCGGCGAGGTGGTCAGCTATCACGAGCACAACGAGCGCTCCCGCACCCCAGATCTGGTCGAGCGCCTGGTGGCCGGGGACCGGGTGGTCGTCGTGACCGATGCGGGTATGCCGTCGGTCTCCGACCCCGGCTATCGGCTGGTCTCCGCCGCGGTCGAGCGCGAGATCCGGGTCACCTGTGTGCCGGGGCCGTCGGCCGTGCTCATGGCCCTGGCGGTCTCCGGCCTGCCCGTCGACCGCTTCTGCTTCGAGGGCTTCCTGCCGCGCAAGCCGGGGGAGCGGGCCCGCACGCTCGCGGCGCTCGCCGGCGAGCAGCGCACGATGGTCTTCTTCGAGGCGCCGCACCGGATCGACGCGACCCTGGCCGCGATGGCCGACGCCTTCGGTGCCGAGCGGCCTGCGGCGGTATGCCGCGAGCTCACCAAGACCTATGAGGAGGTCCGCCGCGGGGGGCTCGCCTCCCTCGCGGCCTGGGCGGCCGAGGGAGTCCGGGGCGAGATCACCGTCGTCGTCGCCGGCGCCGCGCCCAAGGCGGCCTCCCTCGAGGACGCCGTGCGCGGCATACTCGAGCGCGTTGGCGCAGGTGAGCGGCTCAAGGACGTGTGTGCCGATGTCGCCGCCCAGACAGGACTGTCCAAGAAGGTGCTCTACGACGCGGCGCTCGCCGCGCGCTGACCTTCCGGAGGGGCTGCGCGGACCGCTCGTCGCGGCATACCACCCGCTCCTCGGCACGAGGTCACATTCGGGCAAATGTCACATGGCCGCAGACGGGGTCGGCGCGGAATCGCCACTGGCGGCGCGCTAGGTTTGGCCCGTGGCCACTACGACGACAAATCCCGCGGGCGTGAGCACTCAGCGGACCTCTGTCGCCATGAAGATCTCCATGGCGCTGGCAGGCCTGCTGTTCGTCTTCTACGTCCTGATGCACATGTACGGCAACCTCAAGCTCCTCTTCGGGCAGAAGGCGTTCGACGACTACGCCCACCACCTGCGGACGCTGGGCGAGCCGATCCTCCCCTACTCGGGCTTCCTCTGGCTCTTCCGCCTCCTGCTGATCACCGCCCTCCTGGTGCACGTCGGCTTCGCCCTGCACCTCTGGAGCAAGGCCAACCGGGCGCGCTCCTCGCGCTATGTGGTCAAGAAGGCCGTGGCTGCGACGGTGAGCTCCAAGATGATGCGCTGGGGCGGTATCGCCCTGCTTCTCTTCCTGGTCTTCCACCTGATCCACTTCACGATCCTCAAGCCCAACTTCAACTCGGGCGAGACGGTCGTCGAGGGCAGCCCCTACTCGCTCGTGGTCGCCGCCTTCAAGCTCTGGTGGGTCGTCGCGATCTACCTGCTCGCGATGATCGCGCTCGGCATGCACCTGCACCACGGAGTGTGGAGTGCCGCCCAGACCCTCGGCCTGACCCAGACCGCGAAGTCGCGCGCCACCGCCAAGGCACTCGGCGTGCTCGTCGCACTCGTCGTGGCGGTCGGTTTCGCGATCCCGCCGCTGGCCATCCTCTTCAAGATCGTGGGGAACTGACGACATGACTGACCTGATCCAGGGCCTGTACTCCGAGGGCGAGAAGATCGCCGACACCAAGGCCCCCGCCGGTCCCATCGACAAGAAGTGGACCCAGCGCAAGTTCGACGCCAAGCTCGTCAACCCGGCCAACCGCCGCAAGCTCGACGTCATCGTCGTGGGCACGGGCCTGGCCGGTGGCGCCGGCGCGGCCACGCTCGGCGAGGCCGGCTACAACGTCAAGGCGTTCTGCTACCAGGACTCCCCGCGCCGCGCGCACTCGATCGCGGCCCAGGGCGGCATCAACGCGGCCAAGAACTACAAGGGCGACGGCGACTCGATCCACCGCCTCTTCTACGACACGGTCAAGGGCGGCGACTACCGCTCCCGCGAGACCAACGTCTACCGCCTGGCCGAGGTCAGCGCCGACATCATCGACCAGTGCGTCGCCCAGGGTGTCCCGTTCGCCCGTGAGTACGGCGGCCTGCTCGACAACCGCTCCTTCGGTGGCGTGCAGGTCTCGCGCACCTTCTATGCGCGTGGCCAGACTGGCCAGCAGCTGCTGATCGGCGCCTACCAGGCGCTCGAGCGGCAGATCGCGGCCGGCACGGTCGAGATGTTCACCCGCCACGAGATGCTGGAGGTCATCGTCGTCGACGGCAAGGCCCGCGGCATCATCGCCCGCGACATGGTCACCGGCGAGATCGAGACCCACCTCGCCGACGCGGTCGTGCTCGCCTCCGGCGGCTACGGCAACGTCTTCTTCCTCTCGACCAACGCGATGGGCTGCAATGTCACCGCCGCGTGGCGTGCGCACCGCAAGGGCGCCTACTTCGGCAACCCCTGCTACACCCAGATCCACCCGACCTGCATCCCGCAGCATGGCGACAAGCAGTCCAAGCTGACCCTGATGTCGGAGTCCCTGCGCAACGACGGCCGCATCTGGGTGCCCAAGCGCGCCGAGGACTGCGACAAGGACCCGCGCCAGATCCCCGAGGAGGACCGCGACTACTACCTGGAGCGGATCTACCCCTCCTTCGGCAACCTCGTGCCGCGTGACATCGCCTCGCGCCAGGCCAAGAACATGTGCGACGAGGGCCGCGGTGTCGGCCCGGCGGTCGTCGAGCTCCAGGAGGACGGCTCCGAGCGCGAGGTGCGCCGCGGCGTCTACCTCGACTTCGCCGAGGCCATCTCCCGCATGGGCAAGGACGCCGTCTCGGCCAAGTACGGCAACCTCTTCGACATGTACGAGCGGATCACGGGCGACAACCCCTACGAGACGCCGATGCGCATCTACCCCGCCGTGCACTACACGATGGGCGGCCTGTGGGTCGACTACGACCTCCAGTCCTCGATCCCGGGCCTGTTCGTCACCGGTGAGGCCAACTTCTCCGACCACGGCGCCAACCGCCTCGGCGCGTCCGCGCTGATGCAGGGCCTGGCCGACGGCTACTTCGTCATGCCGAACACCATCCGCAACTACCTCGCGGACGGCCCCTTCGACAAGCTCGACGAGAGCCACCCGGCGGTCCAGGAGGCCCGCCAGTCCGTCGAGTCGCGCGTCGAGCGCTTCCTGACGATGGGCGGCACCCGCTCGGCCGACAGCTACCACAAGGAGCTCGGCCGCATCATGTGGGAGTACTGCGGCATGGAGCGGACTGAGGAGGGCCTCAAGAAGGCCATCGGCATGATCCGCGACCTGCGCGAGGACTTCTGGACCAACCTGCGGGTGCCCGGCCAGGGCCGCGAGCTCAACCAGTCGCTGGAGAAGGCCGGCCGCGTGGCCGACTTCCTCGAGCTCGGCGAGCTCATGTGCATCGACGCGCTGCACCGCCGCGAGTCCTGTGGCGGTCACTTCCGCGCCGAGAGCCAGACCGAGGACGGCGAGGCGCTGCGTCACGACGACGAGTTCGCCTATGTCGCGGCCTGGGAGTTCGCCGGTGACGGCGACGGCCGGATGAGTGCCCCGGTGCTCCACAAGGAAGACCTCGTCTACGAATTCATCGAGCTGAAGCAGCGGAGCTACAAGTGAACCTCACTCTCAAGATCTGGCGACAGGCCGGGCCCCAGGCAAAGGGGTCCATGGAGACCTATCAGGTCACTGACATCTCCGAGGACATGTCCTTCCTGGAGATGCTCGACGTCCTCAACGAGGACCTCACCGAGCGCGGCGAGGAGCCGGTGGCGTTCGACAGCGACTGCCGCGAGGGCATCTGCGGCATGTGCGGTCTGATGATCTCGGGCCACGCACACGGCCCCGAGGTCACCACGACCTGCCAGCTGCACATGCGCTCCTTCCGCGACGGCGAGACGATCACGATCGAGCCCTGGCGGGCCGATGCCTTCCCGGTCATCAAGGACCTGGTCGTCGACCGCAGCTCGTTCGACCGGATCATCCAGGCCGGCGGCTTCATCTCCGCCAACACCGGCGCGGCCCCCGAGGCCCACTCGGTGCCGGTGCCCAAGCCGCTTGCCGACCGGGCCTTCGAGTCCGCGGCCTGCATCGGCTGCGGCGCCTGTGTGGCCGCCTGCCCCAATGCCTCGGGCATGCTCTTCATGGGCGCCAAGATCACCCACCTCGGATCGCTGCCCCAGGGCCAGCCCGAGCGGTGGGCGCGCGTGCAGAACATGGTGGCCACCCACGACGCCGAGGGCTTCGGCGGGTGCACCAACATCGGCGAGTGCTCGGCCGCCTGCCCCAAGGAGATCCCCCTCGACGTCATCTCGACGCTCAACTCCGATCTCCGCAAGTCGCGCAGCCAGCGCCACTGAGCCACCCGGCCACACGCTCCACGAGACGGGCCCGGTATGCCGCACCACGCGGCATACCGGGCCCGCCCCGTTGCACCCCCCATCAAGCCAATTGGCGAGTTCCGCCCACCCCCACTCTTTACCCCAGTTGGGCACGTTCGCCCCGGGCGGTTTGGCCCATCTGGGCACGTTCGCCCACGGGCGGTTTGGCCCACGTGGACACGTTCGCCCCGGGCCGCCTCACTCCATGTAGTTGGGCAGCGACGGGAAGTGGCGCTCCCAGCCCGCGGTCCGGCTCACCGGCGGGGCGCCTGCCTTGTCGAGGGCCAGGTCCACGCGGTCCAGCACCGCCCCAGGGTCCGAGTACAGTTCGCGCCCGGTGACGGAGACCAGACGCCAGAGCTCGCCACCCAACTCCTCGCGACGGACCTTGTCAGCGGCGCGATGGTCGTCCTCCTCGTGCTGCCTCCCGTCGTACTCGACGCCCACCCGATACTCAGCCCAGGCCAGATCGATCCGGCGACGTCGGCCATTCGCTGTCAACCGATGTTGGATCTTCAGGGGCGGATAACCGGCAAACTCCAGCAGCAGCCGCAGCCGGGTCTCCATCGCGGATTCGGCGCCGGGGCGGACCATCCGGGCGGCCCGCAGGGCCATCGCCTTGCCGCGCCCAGAGTACGCCGCGATGTAGGCGACCAGCGAAGCGGCATCGATGCGGCCGGCATTCACCAGGCTCTCGGCGGCGACGATGAGGTCGACCAGCTCCAGTTCGGCGGCGAGGTGCACGATGGTCTGACCAGGGCTCGTAAAGGTGATGCCCTTGAAGGGCACTACATCGAGGGCCGTCCGGTAGCGATGCCCGCAGATGCCGTCGTGCCGGCTGCGCCACTGAGTGGCCGAACTGATGTGGATGTTTGCGCAATGAGGGACCACAGCACCGAACAGCGTGGCCGCCGTGTGGTGGCTCACGGCCGATCCCGCGGGCGAGACGGCCATCGCCGCCCTCGCCCTCAGGAGGAGTTCGGATTCCACCTCGGCGTTGGTGTCGACGTAGACGCCGTGCAGGAGGCGGCGACCGCGCGAGGCCTTCCGGCGCCGGCGGTGCCCTCCCTCATCGTTCTGCCCCTGGAAGATCCTTAGGTCGCTCATACGACCGAGGGTGCCGCGATTCGCAGCCATCTCGTCTGGGCTATCCACAGGGCCTGGCACCGCGCCGTTGTGTCCCCAGATCTTGGCGGAGGGCTTGCCCCGATCACTCCATCCGCTAGGGGCCCGGGGCGATCGCGCCCAAGTGGGGTAAAGGGGGTGGGGCGATCGTGCCCAAGTGGGGTAAAGCGCACGCGCGACAGCGTGTGCGGCGAGTGGGCGATCACGCCTGCGGATGGCGACCTAGGATGGTGCGCATGACCGACCGCCAGATCCAGCAGGAGATCATCGAGGAGCTCGAGGTCATCGACCCCGAGACCTGGGACGTCGCCACGGAGGCCGAGCGACGCATCGCCTTCCTCGCCGACTACCTCCTCCGCACCAAGGCCAAGGGCCTCGTCCTCGGCATCTCCGGTGGCGTCGACTCCACGACGGGCGGGCGGCTGTGCCAGCTCGCGTGCGAGCGGGTGCGCGAGCAGGGCGGCGACGCGCGCTTCGTGGCGATGCGCCTGCCCTATCAGGTCCAGAAGGACGAGGCCGACGCGCAGGTGGCGATCGAGTTCATCGCAGCCGACGAGGTCGCGACGGTCAACGTCGGCCCCGCGACCGATGCGATGTGGGATGCCGTCATGTCCGTCGACGCGGTGCCCGACGAGTCGCAGCTGACCGACTTCGTCAAGGGCAATGTCAAGGCGCGCATGCGGATGATCGCCCAGTACACCGTCGCCGGCGCCCGCGGCATGCTCGTCGTCGGCACCGACCAGGCCGCCGAGGCGGTTGTCGGCTTCTACACCAAGTTCGGTGACGGCGGCGCCGATGTGCTCCCGCTCGCGGGCCTGCCCAAGCGGCGGGTCAAGGAGATCGCCGCCCACCTCGGCGCGCCCGAGCAGCTCGTCACCAAGGTCCCGACCGCCGACCTCGAGACCGACAGGCCCCTCCAGCCCGACGAGAAGGCCCTCGGCGTCGCCTACGCGGATGTCGACGACTACCTCGAGGGCAAGGACGTCCCGGCCGAGGCCGAGGAGACCATCCTGAGCTGGCACCGCCGCACGGCCCACAAGCGCGCGCTGCCCGTCACGCCCGGTGATGTCGAGCAGGGCGAGGGCGATCACCACCCCCGCGTGAGATGAGGTATGCCGCGGGCCCAGCCCCGCGGCATACCTCTCGGGGCGTTTGTGCCCACATGGGCTAAAGAGGACTGGGCGTCACAGCCAGCCGAGGTGGTCCTTGAGCAGGGCGTAGCCGACGAAGGCGACGATGTCGAGGAGCCAGTGGGCGGCCACGAGCGGCCCGATCCGCTTGGTGCGCTTGAAGATCCATCCGAACAGCAGCCCCATCACAAGATTGCCGACAAAGCCGCCGAAGCCCTGGTAGAGGTGGTAGCCGCCGCGGATCACCGCCGACAGCGCGATCGCCGGCCACCAGCCCCAGCCGCCCTGCCGCCACCGGGTCAGCAGATAGCCGACCATGACGACCTCCTCGGCCACGGCGTTCTGGAGCGCCGCCAGCACGAGCACGGGCACGGTCCACCAGTGGTCGGTGAGGTTGGCCGCCGCGACGGTGGTGTTGAGGTCGAGGGCGCGCGCCGCGGCATACAGCCCCAGGCCCGGGATGCCGACGAATGCCGCCAGCGCGGCCCCGCGCCCCAGGTCGCCCCACGGGCGGCCCAGGTCCGCGCCGATGAGGCGGGGCGCGCGGGCGTCGTCGCGGCGCAGCAGGTGGAGCGCGAGCAGGGCGGGCACGACGCCGAGGGCGATGCCGGTGAGCTGATAGACGAGGTCGAGCCACGGGCGGTCAGGGGTGACCGAGGTGTTCATCTGGGTGGTCTGGGCGCCCAGGGACACCTCGGCGGTGAGCTTGCGCACCAGCGCCAGGAGCGACCAGATCGCCGAGGCGCCCAGGGAGACCAGCAGGACCAGCGCCGTCTCCGCGCGCAGCTCGCGCGGGGCCAGCCGGGTGTCCGGGAGGTCAGTAGGCAAGGCCGGCGTCGACGCCATCTCGCCTGTCCCGGCGCCAGGCCGCCCACTTGCGCCAGATCCAGAAGAGCATGACGGCGATGGCGACCAGGGCCACCAGCACCAGGATCGGGATGAAGATCGCGGTCAGGGCCAGCGTGACCGACGCGGCGTCCTCCGCGGTGGAGACAGCGGGCGCGCCGAGGCCGACGGTGCCGGCGTTGATCACGGGGCGCGCGGCGGCCTTGCCGGAGTGGACGAGGCCGGAGACGAGGATGCCCAGGACGATGCCGACCCAGGGGTTGTCCTTCATCCACTGGCTGTTGTCGAGCTCGGAGGCGGCCTGGCTCGCCGCGACCATCAGACCGCCCATGCCGGGGCGGATGAAGGTCTGCACGGCGTCGTTGACCGAGTCCACGGCGGGGATCTTGTCGAGCACCACCTCGGTGGCCAGCAGGAGCGCGCCGATGCCGATCGACCACCAGGACTCCATCCAGGTGAAGCCCTGGGGGAGGTTGACGATGTCGGTGTACTTGGCCAGCACCGCCATCACCAGGAAGGGGATATAGGCGTTGAGGCCGGCGGCGGCGGACAGGCCCGTGCCGGTCAGTGCAGCGATCATGCGCCAATGATCACCCACCGGGGCAGAAAAAGCCGGGTTATGCGCACGCATAGGATTTGCCCATGACCCATGTCCTGTCTGCAGTCGCCTGGCCGTATGCGAACGGCCCACGCCACCTCGGCCACGTCGCCGGGTTCGGTGTGCCCTCCGACGTCTTCAGCCGGTACATGCGCATGGCCGGGCACGACGTGCTGATGGTCAGCGGCTCTGACGAGCACGGCACCCCGATCCTGGTGCTGGCCGAGAAGGAGGGCGTCACCCCCGTCGAGCTCGTCGACAAGAACCACGAGATCATTGCCCACGAGCTGGCCGACCTCGGCTGCTCCTATGACCTCTACACGCGCACCACGACGGCCAACCACTATGCCGTCTGCCAGGAGCTGTTCCACCAGAACTGGCTCAACGGCTACATGGTCGAGCAGACCACGCGTGGCGCGATCTCCCCGTCGACCGGCCGCACCCTGCCCGACCGCTACATCGAGGGCACCTGCCCGATCTGCGGCTACGAGGAGGCCCGCGGCGACCAGTGCGACAACTGCGGCAACCAGCTCGACCCGACCGAGCTGAAGGACCCGCGCAGCAAGGTCAACGGCGAGGTGCCGGAGTTCATCGAGACCCAGCACTTCTTCCTCGACCTGCCGGCGCTGGCCGAGGCGCTGGGGGAGTGGCTCGACGAGCGTGACGCCTCGGGCACGTGGCGGCCCAATGTCATCAAGTTCTCCAAGAACATCCTGGGGGAGATCCGCCCGCGCGCGATGACGCGTGACATCGACTGGGGCATCCCGGTGCCGCTCGACGGCTGGCGCGACCAGCCGACCAAGCGCCTCTACGTCTGGTTCGACGCCGTCGTCGGCTATCTGTCGGCGAGCATCGAGTGGGCCCGCCGCATCGGCGAGCCGGAGCGCTGGCGCGAGTGGTGGAACGACCCCGAGGCGCCGTCCTACTACTTCATGGGCAAGGACAACATCACCTTCCACTCCCAGATCTGGCCCGCCGAGCTCCTCGGGTATGCCGGGGAGGGAGCCAAGGGCGGCGAGCCGGGGGAGTACGGCCGGCTCAACCTGCCCACCGAGGTCGTCTCGAGCGAGTACCTCACGATGGAGGGCAGGCAGTTCTCCTCCAGCCGTGGCGTGGTCATCTATGTCCGTGACGTGCTCGATCGCTACCAGCCCGACGCGCTGCGCTATTTCATCTGCGCCGCCGGCCCGGAGAACCAGGACAGCGATTTCACCTGGCGCGAGTTCGTCCAGCGCACCAACTCTGAGCTCGTCGCGGGCTGGGGCAACCTGGTCAACCGCACGGCGAGCATGATCGCCAAGAACTACGGCGAGATCCCCGCGGCCGGCCCGCTCCAGCCCGAGGACGAGGCCGTGCGGGCGGCCGTGCTCACCGGCTTCGAGACCGTGGGCGACCTCATCTCCCGCCACCGCCAGAAGATGGCCATCGCCGAGGCGATGCGGGTCGTGGGCGAGGTCAACAAGTACGTCACCGACACCGCGCCCTTCAAGCTCAAGGGCGAGGACGAGCGCGAGCGGCTCGGCACGATCCTGCACGTCCTGGCCCAGTGCGTCAGCGACCTCAACACGATCCTGGCGCCCTTCCTCCCGCACAGCTCGAATGCCGTGCACGCCACCTTCGGCGGCGAGGGCCAGTTCATGCCGATGCCCCGCATCGAGGAGGTCGCCGACCTCGACGACGGCCGCGCCTACCCCGTCATCACCGGCGACTACACCGCGACGCCGCGGTGGGAGTCGCGCCCGGTGACGGTCGGCGCCCCGGTCGCCAAGCCGACCCCGATCTTCACCAAGCTCGACGAGTCGGTCGTCGAGGAGGAGCTCGCCCGGCTCGGGGCGGAGTGACGCCGGTGGCCACCTCGAGCCAGAAGCCGCACGGCGGCATACCGCCCCTGCCGGATCCCCTCCCGATCCCGGTGGTCGACAACCACACCCACCTCGACATCGCGCGCGACGGCCACGGCCGGCCCGACCTCTCGGAGGCGCTGGCCAAGGCCGCGTCGGTGGGGGTGGACCGGGTGGTGCAGATCGGCTGCGACCTCGAGGCGGCCCGCTTCACCGTCGAGGCGGTCGAGGGGTATGCCGCTGTGCTGGGTGGGGTTGCCTTGCACCCCAACGAGATCCCCGACCTCGCAGCGGCCGGTGAGCTCGACGCGGCATACGCCGAGATCGAGCGGCTGGCCGCCCACCCGCGGGTGCGCGTGGTGGGCGAGACCGGCCTCGACTACTTCCGCACCGGCCCCGAGGGGGTCCCGGTGCAGCAGGAGGCCTTCCGCTGGCACATCGGCCTGGCGAAGCGACTGGGCAAGGCCCTCCAGATCCACGACCGCGACGCCCACGACGACGTGCTGCGGATCCTCGAGGAGGAGGGCGCGCCGGAGCGCACGGTGCTGCACTGCTTCTCCGGTGACATCGCGATGGCCCGCGAGTGCGTCGAGCGCGGCTACTACCTCTCCTTCGCCGGCACGGTGACCTTCAAGAACGCCTCGGGCCTGCGCGACGCCCTGTCGATCACGCCGCTCGACCAGCTCCTGGTCGAGACCGACGCGCCCTATCTGACGCCGATGCCGCACCGTGGGGCCGTCAACAGCCCCTATCTCGTGCCGCTGACCGTGCGGCACATGGCCGGCACCCGCGGGGTGGCCGTGCCCACCCTCTGCGAGGCGCTGTCGGCGACCTCGGAGCGGGTCTACGGGCCCTGGTGAGACCGCCGACACCTCTCGGGCCTGCCTCGTAGTGGGTCGGGTGGGGCCACTGTGACTGGGGCAGGTGAGGCCGGTCACGCCGGCCGCCTGGGCGCCGTTATCAAAACTTGACCTTCGCACCCAGGCTAGGGCACGCTGACACGGTCGCCCGGGTCCCTGCTCGATGGTGCGACACCCCCGCCAGTTCGTCCTTGGAGCACCGTGTTCTCACCCCTCACCCGCCGTCTCGCCATCGCAGCCGCAGCCCTCACCGTCGTCGGTGGCGGCGCCGGCGCGTCGATCTATGACAAGGCGGTGGCCGTGTCGATCGACGGGCAGACCCGTCAGGTCCACGCCTTCGGCTCCACCGTGGGCGACGTCCTCGAGCGCCAGGGCATCTCGGTCGGCGAGCACGACGCGGTCGTCCCCAGCGTCGGCAGCGGCGTCAGCGACGGCGACAAGATCGTGGTGCGCTATGGCCGCAAGCTGACCCTGACCGTCGACGGCCAGCGCCAGGAGCACTGGACGACGGCCACCACTCTCCAGGACGCGCTCGCCCAACTCGGTGTGCGCGAGTCCGAGGGCGCGCTGCTCTCGGCCAGTCGCTCCGCGGCCCTGGGCCGCAGCGGTCTCGCGGTGACGATGACCACGCCCAAGTCGGTCTCGGTCCTCGTCGACGGCAAGACCCGCAAGGCCGACAGCACCAAGGCCACCGTCGCCGACCTCCTCGCCGAGCTCAAGGTGGCCCTCGGCAAGGCCGACAAGGTCAGCCCGGCCGCGAGCACCCCGCTCAAGGACGGCCTCGCGGTCAAGGTCCAGCGGGTGGCCCAGCGCCAGGAGAAGAAGACCGAGAAGGTCCCCTTCGAGACCACCGAGAAGCGTGTCGACACCCGCTTCGTGGGCGAGTCCGAGGTCGTGCAGGAGGGCAAGGACGGCGTCCGCACCGTGACCTATGACCTGACGGTCGTCGACGGCAAGGTCGTCGTGCGCAAGACCACCTCCAACAAGGTCACGACCGCTCCCGTCGACAAGGTCGTCGAGATCGGCACCAAGGAGAAGCCCGCGCCCACCCCGACGGCGACGCCCAGCTCCAGCCCGGCCCCCAGCAGTGCCTCGAGCTCCAGCTCGGCGCCGCGGGAGTCCAGCCAGAGCCCGCGCAGCTCCTCGACGCCCAAGGCGACCTCGACCCCCAAGGCCACCTCGACGCCCAAGCAGAGCAGCTCCTCCTCGTCCGGCGCGGGGATCAACCTCGCCAATGCCGGCATGTGGGACCGCATCGCGCAGTGTGAGTCCGGTGGCAACTGGTCGATCAACACCGGCAACGGCTACTACGGCGGCCTCCAGTTCGACATCGGCACCTGGCTCAGTGCGGGCGGTGGCGACTTCGCCTCACGCGCCGACCTGGCCTCCCGCGCGCAGCAGATCACGGTGGCCAACCGCGTCTACGCCAAGCGCGGTCTCCAGCCGTGGGGCTGCGCCCACGCCGCCTGAGGCGATACTGGGTCGGTGACCTCCGACCCCACCACCCCGAGGAGCCCCGACGCCGACGCGTCCGGGCTCCTCGGCGCTTCCCAGATCCGTGACCTGGCCGACCGGCTGGGGGTGCGCCCCACCAAGCAGTGGGGGCAGAACTTCGTCGTCGACGCCAACACGGTGCGGCGCATCGTGCGGGTCGCCGGGGTGACCCAGACCGACTCCGTGGTCGAGGTGGGCCCGGGGCTGGGCAGCCTGACGCTGGCGCTCCTGCCGGTCGCCGGGCACGTCACCGCCGTCGAGGTCGACCCCGTCCTGGCCGCAGCGCTGCCCGACACGGTCGCCGCCCTCGCCCCCGCCCACCGCGAGCGCCTCACCCTGGTGCACGCCGACGCGCTGGCGGTGCGCGAGCTGCCCGGGCCGCCGCCCACCGCGCTGGTGGCCAACCTGCCCTACAACGTCTCCGTGCCCGTGGTGCTGTCCTTCCTCGAGGCCTTCCCGACGCTCGAGCGCGTCCTGGTGATGGTCCAGCTCGAGGTCGCCGAGCGACTGGCGGCCGCCCCGGGCAGCAAGACCTATGGCGTCCCTTCGGTCAAGGCGGCCTGGTATGCCGCGGTGCGCCTCGCCGGGACCGTCCCCCGGTCGGTCTTCTGGCCGGTCCCCAATGTCGACTCGGGGCTGGTCTCGCTGGTGCGGCGGGACCCGCCGGTGACCACCGCGACCCGCGAGGAGGTCTTCTCCTGCATCGACGCGGCATTCGCCCAGCGCCGCAAGACCCTGCGCGCCGCGCTCGCGGGCTGGGCCGGCTCGGCGGCCCGCGCAGAGGAGTGCCTGCGGGCTGCCGGGATCGACCCGCGCACCCGCGGTGAGGCCATCGGCGTCACGGAGTTCGCTGCCATCGCCGAGGCCCGCCGCGCCCTGCCCTGACGCGGCATACCCACTGCGCGCCGGGGGCGTTCGTGCCCAGTTGGGCGAAAGGGTGCGGGGCGTTTGTGCCCAGTTGGGCGAAAGGGTGCGGGGCGTTTGTGCCCAGTTGG